>NZ_CP113116.1:4802515-6003144 GCF_026625985.1 Mycobacterium sp. Aquia_213 | reverse complement strand
GGCGCCGAATTGGAACGCGGGGTGTGTCTCGTGGGCCCGCACCGCGACGACTTGGAGCTGCGCCTCGGTGATCAACCCGCGAAAGGCTTTGCCAGCCATGGCGAATCGTGGTCCTTTGCGATCGCGCTCCGGCTGGCCGCCTACGAGTTGTTGCGTGCCGATGGCAGTGAGCCGGTGTTGTTGCTCGACGACGTGTTCGCCGAACTCGACGCGGCCCGCCGCCGCGCCTTGGCCGCCGTGGCGGAATCGGCGGAACAAGTGTTGATAACCGCGGCGGTACTGGAAGATATCCCGGCCGGCTGGGACGCTAGGCGGGTGCACATCGACTTGCAAGACGATGACACCGGACGGGTTTCGGTGATGCAACCATGACCGGCCCCGACGACGAATCGGACGCGGCTCCGCCCGAACCGCCGAATGGGCTCAGCGGTATCGACTTGGTGCGACGCACCCTCGAAGAGGCTCGCGCCGCGGCGCGAGCGCAGGGCAAGGACGCCGGGCGCGGGCGCGGAAGTAATCCCGCGCCACGTCGCGTTGCCGGCCAGCGGCGTCGGTGGTCGGGTCCGGGACCCGACGTTCGCGATCCGCAACCGATGGGAAGGGTCGCCCGCGACGTCGCCAAAAAGCGCGGCTGGTCGGGGCGCGTCGCCGAGGGCACGGTGCTCGGCCACTGGCCGGCGGTGGTGGGTCATCAGATCGCCGATCACGCGACTCCGACCGCGCTGAGCGAGGGGGTGCTCAGCGTGGCGGCCGAATCCACCGCCTGGGCCACGCAATTGCGGATGATCCAGGCGCAGTTGTTGGCCAAGATCGCCGCTGCGGTGGGTAACGGCGTGGTGACATCGCTGAAAATCACCGGGCCGGCCGCGCCGTCCTGGCGGAAGGGGCCCCGACACATCTCCGGTCGAGGGCCGCGCGACACCTACGGCTGACACAATTGAGGGGTTCGTCGGCGCCGGCGACACACCGTCAACAAGACGTCAAGGTTAGCCCTCTCAGATCCGCGAGAACGAAACGAACCTCCGTCACGCACGTCCGGACGCGGCGTCAATAGAGAAATTAAGCGCACGGCGCGTCCAGATAGGTAGAAACGCGCCCAGAAAATCGGTCCAGAACCCCGATGACGGTAGAGTGGAGACATGCGACTGCTGCGGTGACCGAACCGCCCGCATGAAACCCCAAGGAGAGCATTCCGACCGTGGCTGCCCAGAAGAAGAAGGCGCAAGACGAATACGGCGCTTCAGCGATCACCGTGCTCGAGGGGCTGGAGGCCGTCCGCAAACGCCCCGGCATGTACATCGGGTCTACCGGTGAGCGAGGTCTGCACCACCTCATTTGGGAGGTGGTCGACAACTCGGTGGACGAGGCGATGGCCGGCTATGCCAGCCAGGTCGATGTGCGCATCCTCGAGGACGGCGGCGTCGAGGTCGTCGACGACGGCCGCGGCATCCCGGTCGCGATGCACTCCACCGGCGCCCCCACCGTCGACGTGGTGATGACCCAACTGCACGCCGGCGGCAAGTTCGGCGGGGAGAACAGCGGCTACACGGTCAGCGGCGGATTGCACGGTGTGGGTGTGTCGGTGGTCAACGCCCTGTCGCGGCGACTCGAGGTGGACATTTCCCGCGACGGCCACGAGTGGTCGCAGTACTACGAGCGCGCGCTGCCCGGAACGTTGAAACAGGGTGAGGCCACCAAGAAGACCGGAACCACCATCAGGTTCTGGGCCGATCCCGAGATCTTCGAAACGACCGAGTACGACTTCGAGACGGTGGCGCGCCGGCTGCAGGAAATGGCATTTCTGAACAAGGGCTTGACGATCAACCTCACTGACGAGCGGGTGGCGCAGGAAGACGTCGTCGACGAGGTGGTCAGCGACACCGCCGAGGCGCCCAAATCCGCCGAAGAGAAGGCCGCCGAGTCGAAGGGCCCGCACAAGGTCAAGCGCCGCACGTTCCACTACCCGGGCGGTTTGGTGGACTTCGTCAAACACATCAACCGCACCAAAAGTCCGATCCAGCAGAGCATCATCGATTTCGACGGCAAAGGCACCGGCCACGAGGTCGAGATCGCGATGCAATGGAACGGCGGGTATTCGGAGTCGGTGCACACCTTCGCCAACACGATCAACACCCACGAGGGCGGCACCCACGAAGAGGGCTTCCGCAGCGCGCTGACGTCGGTGGTGAACAAGTACGCCAAAGACAAGAAGCTGCTGAAAGAAAAAGACGCCAACCTCACCGGCGACGACATTCGTGAAGGCCTGGCCGCGGTGATCTCGGTCAAGGTCGCCGAACCGCAGTTCGAGGGGCAGACCAAAACCAAGCTGGGCAACACCGAAGTCAAGTCGTTCGTGCAGAAGGTCTGCAACGAACAGCTCACGCACTGGTTCGAGGCCAACCCTTCGGAAGCTAAAACCGTTGTGAATAAGGCGGTGTCCTCGGCACAAGCGCGGATGGCCGCGCGTAAGGCACGAGAGTTGGTGCGGCGCAAGAGCGCGACCGATTTGGGCGGACTGCCGGGCAAGTTGGCGGACTGCCGTTCGACGGACCCGCGCAAGTCGGAACTGTATGTGGTGGAGGGCGATTCGGCCGGCGGCTCGGCTAAGAGTGGCCGCGACTCGATGTTCCAGGCGATTCTGCCGCTGCGCGGCAAGATCATCAACGTGGAAAAGGCGCGCATCGACCGTGTCCTGAAAAACACTGAGGTGCAGGCGATTATCACCGCGCTGGGCACCGGCATCCATGACGAGTTCGACATCACCAAACTGCGGTATCACAAGATCGTGCTGATGGCCGACGCCGACGTTGACGGCCAGCACATCTCGACGCTGTTGTTGACGTTGCTGTTCCGCTTCATGCGGCCGCTGATCGAACACGGCCACGTGTTCTTAGCGCAGCCGCCGCTGTACAAGTTGAAGTGGCAACGCAGCGATCCCGAATTCGCCTACTCCGACCGCGAACGCGACGGCCTGCTCGAGGCGGGGCAGAAGGCCGGCAAGAAGATCAACAAGGACGACGGCATCCAGCGCTACAAAGGTCTGGGCGAGATGGACGCCAAGGAATTGTGGGAAACCACGATGGATCCCAGCGTCCGGGTGCTGCGCCAGGTCACCCTCGACGATGCCGCCGCCGCCGACGAGTTGTTCTCCATTCTGATGGGCGAGGACGTCGACGCGCGCCGCAGCTTTATCACCCGTAATGCCAAGGATGTTCGTTTCCTGGACGTCTGAGCAATCAGACCGGCCACCGTTGACCGACCAACGAGGACTACATGACTGACACCACGCTGCCACCGGGAGACGACTCCCTCGACCGGATCGAACCGGTTGACATTCAGCAGGAGATGCAGCGCAGCTACATCGATTACGCGATGAGTGTGATCGTGGGCCGCGCGCTGCCGGAGGTGCGCGACGGCCTCAAGCCGGTGCACCGCCGGGTGCTGTATGCCATGTACGACTCGGGATTCCGTCCCGACCGCGGCCACGCCAAATCGGCGCGGTCAGTGGCCGAGACCATGGGCAACTACCACCCACACGGCGACTCGTCGATCTACGACACCCTGGTCCGGATGGCCCAGCCGTGGTCGCTGCGCTACCCGCTGGTCGACGGCCAGGGCAACTTCGGATCGCCGGGTAACGACCCGCCGGCCGCCATGCGGTACACCGAGGCCCGGCTGACGCCGTTGGCGATGGAAATGCTGCGTGAAATCGACGAGGAGACAGTCGATTTCATTCCGAACTATGACGGCCGGGTACAGGAACCGACCGTTCTGCCGAGCCGGTTCCCCAACCTGCTGGCCAACGGCTCCGGCGGTATCGCGGTCGGCATGGCCACCAACATGCCGCCACACAACCTGCGCGAGCTGGCCGAGGCGGTGTTCTGGTGCCTGGACAATTTCGACGCCGATGAAGAGGCCACCCTGGCCGCGGTCTGCGAGCGGGTCAAGGGCCCGGACTTCCCTACCTACGGTCTGATCGTCGGATCGCAGGGTATCCACGACGCGTACACCACCGGCCGGGGTTCGATCCGGATGCGCGGTGTGGTCGAGATCGAGGAAGACTCGCGGGGCCGCACCATGCTCGTCATCACCGAGCTGCCCTATCAGGTCAACCACGACAACTTCATCACCTCGATCGCCGAGCAGGTCCGCGATGGCCGGCTCGCCGGGATCTCCAACATCGAGGACCAATCCAGCGACCGGGTGGGTTTGCGGATCGTCGTCGAGGTAAAGCGCGATGCCGTCGCCAAGGTAGTGCTGAACAACCTCTACAAGCACACCCAGTTACAGACCAGCTTCGGCGCCAACATGCTGTCCATCGTCGACGGAGTGCCGCGCACGCTGCGCCTGGACCAGATGATCCGCCTTTACGTCGAACACCAACTCGACGTGATCATTCGCCGCACCACCTACCGGCTGCGAAAAGCCAACGAGCGGGCCCATATTCTGCGCGGTCTGGTCAAAGCGCTCGATGCACTCGACGAAGTCATCGCCTTGATCCGGGCGTCCGAGACGGTCGACATCGCGCGGGCCGGTTTGATCGAGTTGCTCGACATCGACGAGATCCAGGCCCAGGCCATCCTGGACATGCAGCTGCGCCGGCTCGCGGCCCTGGAGCGGCAGCGCATCGTCGACGACCTGGCCAAGATCGAGGCCGAGATCGCCGACCTCGAAGACATCCTGGCCAAGCCGGAGCGGCAGCGCGCCATCGTGCACGACGAGCTCGCCGAGCTCGTCGAGAAGTACGGCGACGACCGGCGTACCCGCATCATCCCGGCCGACGGTGATGTCGCCGATGAGGACCTGATCGCCCGCGAAGAGGTCGTCGTCACGATCACCGAGACCGGCTACGCGAAACGGACAAAGTCCGACCTCTACCGCAGCCAGAAGCGCGGCGGTAAGGGGGTGCAAGGGGCCGGCCTCAAACAGGACGACATCGTCGCGCACTTCTTCGTGTCCTCGACGCATGACTGGATCCTGTTCTTCACCACCCAGGGCCGGGTGTACCGGGCCAAGGCGTACGACCTGCCGGAGGCGTCCCGCACGGCGCGCGGGCAGCACGTCGCCAACCTGCTGGCCTTCCAGCCCGAGGAACGCATCGCCCAGGTCATCCAGATCAAGAGCTACGAGGATGCGCCGTATCTGGTGTTGGCCACCAAGAACGGTCTGGTCAAAAAGTCCAAGTTGACCGACTTCGACTCCAACCGTTCGGGTGGGATCGTCGCGGTCAACCTGCGCGACGGCGACGAGCTGGTCGGTGCCGTGCTGTGCTCGGCCGAGGAGGATCTGCTGCTGGTGTCGGCCAATGGGCAGTCCATCAGGTTCTCGGCGACCGACGAGGCGCTGCGACCGATGGGCCGCGCGACGTCCGGCGTGCAGGGCATGCGATTCAACGAGGACGACCGGCTGCTGTCGCTGAATGTGGTGCAGGAAGGCATGTTCCTGTTGGTCGCTACGGCCGGTGGCTACGCCAAGCGCACCGCGATCGAGGAGTACCCGGTGCAGGGCCGCGGCGGCAAGGGAGTTCTGACCGTTCAATACGACCGCCGGCGTGGCAGTCTGGTGGGGGCGTTGATCGTCGACGACGACAGCGAGTTGTACGCGATCACCTCGGGCGGCGGCGTCATCCGCACCAGGGCGCGCCAGGTCCGCAAGGCCGGACGGCAGACCAAGGGCGTTCGGTTGATGAACCTGGGTGAGGGCGACACACTGTTGGCCATTGCCCGCAATGCCGAGGAAAGCGCCGACGAGGACACCGAGGAAATCGACGGCGTCGAGGAGTCGGAGAGCTAGCCGCCAGGGGTACGGGCCAGGCAGTCGCCTGCCAACGGACTGCCACCGGACACGGGCAATTAGACTCAGCCCGACCAGAGACAATGCGCGGGCCACCGATCAGGCGGCCGAGGCAGCAGAGGTAAGGAGTCGGGGTGACCTCACCGAGCGAGCCGGGCGCCCCCAAGAAGGGCGACAGCCAGAACGGGGACGTTTCGGCCGAGCGTGCCGGTGCACACCCGCGCGGAACGCCGGCCCCGGCGGGTCGTACTCAGGAGGGCGGGGATTCGCCGCCGTGGCAGCGCGGCGCCGCCCGGGCGGCCAACCCCGGGAATCGTCCGAGCGAACCGCCGGCCGAGGCGCGCCCGCAGGGCTCGCCGTCCGGTGTCGACGCCCGGGTGAACCGCTTCATTTCCGGGGGCAACGCCCCGGGCGGTGGGCAAGCCCCCGCGAGGAGGGACGACTTCGACGCGCCGACCCGCGGGGACGGGCCGTCGCACGAGGCGTATGCCAGTGAGTTGCCGGATCTGTCCGGCGGGCTGCCGCGCGCGGCGCAGCGCAGCACCACACCGGAGCGCAGCTCGGAGTCGTCACAGTCGGCCGCCTCGGGGCGCTCGACGATTGCGGAATCCCGGGAGAACCGTGACAGCCTGGTTCAGGTGTCGCGGCGACGAGGGGGCCCGGTCCGGGCCAGCATGCAGATCCGCCGCATCGATCCGTGGAGCACCTTGAAGGTGTCCCTGATGCTTTCGGTGGCACTGTTCTTCGTCTGGATGATCGCCGTGGCGTTCCTCTACCTGGTGCTCGGCGGCATGGGCGTCTGGGCCAAGCTCAACAGCAACGTCGGCGACCTGCTGAACAACACCAGCGGCAGCAGCGGAGAACTGGTCTCGAGTGGGACGATCTTCGGTGGGGCCGTGCTGATCGGGTTGGTCAACATCGTCTTGTTGACGGCCATGGCCACGATCGGCGCGTTCGTCTACAACCTGACGACCGACCTGATCGGCGGCGTCGAAGTCACGTTGGCGGATCGGGATTAGTGCAGGTTTTGGGGTGGGGCGCGGATTGCGGTAATCTCGTCGCTCGGCCGTACGCGCGTATACGGGCCTATAGCTCAGGCGGTTAGAGCGCTTCGCTGATAACGAAGAGGTCGGAGGTTCGAGTCCTCCTAGGCCCACAACCATGTGTCCGTCAAGACGTTGTGTGAGACTTGCATTGCCGTTGGCACTGATCGCGTTGGTGGCGGCGGTGGTGCGGTCGCGGCGCGGCGTCGAAGTCTGGCATGTGGCAGCGGTTGATCCCGAACCCGTTGACTCGCCAAACGGTCAAGAGGGGCCTTAGCTCAGTTGGTAGAGCACTGCCTTTGCAAGGCAGGTGTCAGGGGTTCGATTCCCCTAGGCTCCACAAGTTGAATTGGTGTTTTGCCGTTCGGCCTATCGACTGAATTGCCGACTCCCCCATACTCGTTGGCCGCCGGCCCCCGGCGGTTTGCGCCCCGTTCATTTGCTGCTGGGCGATGAAGGGACCCGACGGGCGCGTCAATATCATTAGCTGTATCGTGCCGCTCATGAAGAAATCAGCGCGGGTTGCCGGAACCGTAACGCTGGGGGCGGCACTTACGATCGGCGGAATTGGAATTGGTATCGGAATGGCTCCGCCGGCGTCGGCGGGCTGTCAGGCAACCGTCATTCCCGGGGAATCTTATTGCGACAAACCGGTAGGGCCGAACGGGGTTTGGGAGCGCTGCCACCAGCCCCCGAGCTATCCGGTGTTCGGCGGCCGCGGCGTGATCGAGGACGTCACCCCGCCGCCCGAGTGCTACCCGATTGACCCGGCGCAGCCCGTCCCGCTCGGGCAACCGCCGAGCCACATCGACGACTGAACCAACCGCTTAGTGCGATTCGCAGGCGATACCGTCGTTGTCCCGGTCTAGCTTTTGCTGGTAGGTGGGATCACCCCGCGGGATGTTGTAGCGACCGTCTGCTGCAGCCGCCTTGCAATTGGCATACGGCGGGTCGGCCTGCGCCGCGGGCGCGACGGTCACGCCAATACCGAGCGCGGCGGCAACCGTGGCCAGTGCGGCCAGCACGATGCGGATCACGGGGATATTCACGGGGCTCACAACCTTTCTTGCGGGCTGTGAGCTTACGGCGAGACGTACCGCCGCGGGCTGAAATCGGGCAATAGGGTTTGGCGCCGAGTTCCTCAGGCGCACAAGCGTTTCGCCGCAGGACTTCAGGCCGAAAGACGAATGGCGGTACCGCGCCTGGGGCGCGGTACCGCTTGTGCCGAGCGTCCTACTGGGTCGTAATTTGCGTCGGTGCCGGCGCGTCAGCGCATCCGGTAGCAGTCACCGAGAGCGCGGCGCTGATCAGAATCGCACCCACGATTGCCTTCTTCGTCAGACGAGACATAATTGACCGCTCCGTTCATTTCGGCCCCCTGCGCGAAACCTTAAATCGGCTAATGACAGCTAGCCAGTTGGTTCGGGGCAACGGATGGCGAATGGCCGCAGTGCAATTGGTGAAATTCGCGCCTACTGCCGGACTTACGTCAGGGACGCGGCTGAACGTCCACACTGGGCGGTCGCGGCGACGGCTCGGGGCTGTCGCGGTTGGTTGAGCGCCGGACGATGCTGAATGCGGCCGCGCCGCCGGCCAGCACCACGATGGCGACACCGGCGATCACCAACGGCCGCTTGCCCCGTCGGCGTTGGGATTTGCGCGCGTCCTGCAGCGCTTGCGGCAGGCTCGATACGACCTCCTGCGCGGCGGCCAGCTCTTGCGCGAGCGTTTCCTGCGCCGCGGCGATATCGCGAGACAGTTGGCCTTGGCGGTAGCGGCGCCGCAACTCCGATGCGGTCGACTGCACGGAGTGCGCGCCCAATCCGATGACACCGCGGGTGACGTCCACCGGTCCCACGGCCGAGTACGCCAGGCCCCGGGACAGTCGCTGCCTGGGGGTCAGCTGGGATTCCGCCTTCGCGTTCATCTGCCGCCTTTCTGGTGCCGGGTCATGGAACCTACAGACTGCCACCATCGAAACATCGGCGCGTCTATTGCCGCGCAACGTCGGGATTTTCGGCATCCGGCCGGACCGAGCGACACCCGGTGCGGGCGGGTCCGCGGGGAATGGCAGACTCTGGTGTCGTGACCAACAGCCCGAATCAGACTGCCACTGCCACACTGCACACCAACCGCGGCGACATCAAGATCGCCCTGTTTGGAAACCACGCCCCCAAGACGGTCGCCAACTTCGTTGGCCTGGCACAGGGCACCAAGGAGTACTCGACCCAAAACGCGTCGGGCAGTCCTGCCGGTCCGTTCTACGATGGCGCGGTCTTTCACAGAGTGATCCAGGGCTTCATGATCCAGGGCGGCGACCCGACCGGTACCGGCCGCGGCGGCCCGGGCTACCAGTTCGCCGACGAGTTCCACCCCGAGCTGCAGTTCGACAAGCCCTACCTGCTGGCGATGGCCAACGCGGGCCCGGGTACCAACGGCTCGCAATTCTTCATCACCGTCGGGCAGACGCCGCACCTGAACCGGCGCCACACCATCTTCGGCGAGGTGACCGAGCCCGAGTCGCAGCAGGTGGTCGACGCGATCGCGACGACGTCCACCGACGGCAACGACCGTCCGACCGACCCGGTCGTCATCGAGTCGATCACGATCTCCTAGATCGCTCCCAGCTAAGCCGGCTAGTCGCCGCTTCGACCGGCATAGCCGGCGTCGGTAAGCGCGTCGAGCACCTCCAGCGGCTCAGTGCCTAGGTCCCACCGGGAGAACAGCACCAGGCCGTCGTCGGCCGTTTCGACTTCGAGGAAGCGCACCTTGCGCCCGAGCCGGCGGAACTCGGTGATCCGAATGATCTTGATGTCGGCGTGCTGCAATACCTGCGTCCGGAACCATCCTCGGATCACCAAACCGGCGGGGGTAATTGCCAGCTTCGGGCGCGCACGCCACGTCGCGCCCGCAAACAAGAGCAGACCCGCCCCGGCAATCCCCACCAGGACACGTCCCGGCGGGTCTGTGACGACGGTCACACTCGCGATAGCCATGAATAACCCGCCAAGGCCACAACCTGCGACTCCCGGAGTGCGCGGCTCCCACTGTGTTTGCTGCATGCCGTCTTTAACCCCTCCCACCACTGCTGATGCAGTTATCCACATCAGCTATCAACAGTGGGGATAAATCACACGCGTGTGATTGGGTGCTCACAACGTTGCTGGCTTAGCCGCGAATCGACCCCAAGATGAATTCATTCGGCATTTGATCTTGGTTAGTGCCAGCGCATCGTGAGCAACAAACCGGTGATCATGAAAGCGAACGCGATCGCGTAGTTCCACGGGCCCAGTTCCGCCATCCAGTGCAGGGCGGTCGGGGCCTGGCTTCCGACGGCCGCCAACTGGAACACCATCAGCCAAACGAGACCGATCAGCATCAGCCCCACGAACAGCGCGACGAACCACACGCTGGACGGGCCGACCTTCACTTTCACCGGCGTCCGGCTGACCGCGCTGACGGTGAAGTCGTTCTTCTTGCGGACCTTGGACTTGGGCATGATTACCTCGGGATCACGGTGAACGGGACGGGGTGCAACGATAGCGGTTGTAGCTGCACGCAGGACTTGGCTACGAGATTAACCCACCTGGCGCCCCGACCAGGAAATTGGAGACTCGATGATCCAGACCGGCCGGTCACCATGGCGCTTCGGTGTCCCCTTGGTTTGCCTGCTGGCCGGCCTGCTGCTGGCGGCCACCCACGGCGTGTCCGGCGGCGCCGAGATCCGCCGCAGCGACGCACCGCGGCTGGTCGACCTGGTGCGTGAGACGCAGGCCTCGGTGAATCGCCTCAAGGCCGAACGCGACGAACTGGCCGGCAAAATCGACTCGACGCATCTGCGGTCGTCCGATGCCGCCTTGGCGGCCATGCTGCGGCGCTCGGCCGAGCTGGCCGGCGAGGCGGACATGACCCCGGTCCACGGGCCGGGCCTGGTGGTGACGCTCGATGATGCCCAGCGCGACGCCAATGGCCGTTTCCCGCGTGATGCCTCCCCCGACGACCTGGTGGTGCACCAGCAAGACATCCAGGCCGTCCTCAACGCCCTGTGGAGTGCCGGGGCGGAGGCGATCCAGATGCAGGATCAGCGGATCATCCCAACCTCGGTACCGCGCTGCGTCGGCAACACGCTCCTGCTCAACGGGCGCACTTACAGCCCGCCGTACACGATCACCGCGATCGGTAATGCCGCGGCCATGCAGGCGGCCCTGGCCGCCGCTCCCCTGGTGATTCTGTACAAGCAGTACGTCGTCCGGTTCGGGCTCGGCTACCAGGAGGACGCCGAGCCCGACGTGCGGCTGGTCGGTCACACCGAACCGGTCCGGATGCATTTCGCGCAGCCGGCCGGCCCCGTTGGCTACTGAGCAGGACCCCCGCCTTGGCCGGGCGGTAACCTGACACGATGCGGATCCTGGTTGTCGACAACTACGACAGCTTCGTGTTCAACCTCGTGCAGTATCTGGGGCAACTCGGAGTCGAGGCTGACGTGTGGCGCAACGACGACGCCAGGCTCTCCGACGAAGCCGCCGTCGCCGCGCAGTTCGACGGCGTGCTGCTCAGCCCCGGGCCCGGCACCCCGGAGCGCGCCGGCGCATCGATCGACCTGGTCCGGGCGTGCGCCGCGGCAACCACCCCGTTGCTTGGAGTCTGCCTCGGGCACCAAGCCATCGGCGTCGCGTTCGGCGCCACCGTCGACCGTGCACCCGAATTGCTGCATGGCAAGACCAGCAGCGTCCACCACACCAATGTCGGTGTGCTGCAAGGGCTTCCGGATCCGTTTACGGCGACCCGCTACCACTCGCTGACGATCCTGCCGGAATCGCTGCCGCCGGTGCTCGAGGTGACGGCTCACACCCGCAGCGGGGTCATCATGGCCGTGCGTCACACCGAGCTGCCGATCCACGGTGTCCAGTTCCATCCGGAGTCGATCCTCACCGAGGGCGGGCACCGGATGCTGGCCAATTGGCTGGCCTATTGCGGGTGGGCGCGCGACGACACCCTGGTCCGCCGGCTGGAGAACGAGGTCCGTTCCGCGGTGCGGCCGTATTTCCCGGCCGACCCGGCGGCTACTGACCGAACTTCAGCGTGATGATGCCGTCCCGGTTGACCCCGGCGCCGGCCGGCGGGTTCTGATATACGACCTTGTGGGACTGGGAGCCGCCGGCGTCGACGTCGGCGCCCTTGTCCAGCACCCCGGTCCAGCCCAGCGCGCGTAACCGTGGCTCGGCGTCGGTCCAGAACATGCCGGTCAGGTCGGGCATCAGGAATTGATTGCCCTTGGACACCTGCAGCTCAACGATCGAATCAACCGGAACCGTCTGCCCCTTGGGAGGATTGGTGCCGATCACCTCGCCCGCCGGCCGGGGACTGTCCACCGACGTCTGGGTGAGTTTGGTGAAACCGTAGACCGTGAGGTTCTTCTGCGCGATGTCGACGGTCTGGCCCGCGACATCGGGGACCTGCTTGGTCTCGGGTCCGGAGCCGACGATCACGGTGATCACGTTGGTGATCGCCGACGTCTGATTCGCGGGCGGGTTGGTGCCGATCACCTTGCCCAGCAGCTCGGGGGTCGACGGCGAGTTCGTCTGCTTGAACTTGGTGAACCCGGCGGCCTTCAGCTTGCTCACCGCGTCGGAGTAGCTCATCGAGGACACGTCGGGTACTTCGCGCTGTTCGGGTCCGGTTGAGACGTTGATAGTGATCTCGTCACCGGCCGCCACCGACGCGTTGGCGCCGGGATCGGTGCTGATGACGTGGTCGGGCGGGATCGACGAGTCCGGCTTCTGCAGCGTGCGCGTCTTGAAGCCCCGATTCTGCAGCGCGGCAACGGCATCGGCGGAGACCTGGCCGCGCATGTCGGGCACCTGAACGTCGCGGGTCGAGCCGCCGAACGAGTTGAACGCGATGACGACGACGATCGTGAGCACCGCCAGCACGGCGACCGCGACGACCCAGCGACCGACCGGACCGCCCATCCGATCGGGGTCGGCGTCGGTGAAGCGCTGGCGAGGCAGCGGGTCGGTCCGCGGACTCCCGAAGCCGCCGGGTCCCGTCGAGGCCATCAGCGAGGTCCGCTCCGCGTCGGTCAGTACCTTCGGCGCCTCCGGCGCTTCGCCGTTGTGTACCCGAACCAGGTCGGCGCGCATCTCCGCCGCAGTCTGATACCGGTTCTCCGGATTCTTGGCCAGCGCCTTGAGCACGACGGCGTCGAGGTCGGGGGAAATGCCCGGGTGCCGCATCGACGGTGCCACCGGGTCTTCGCGGACATGTTGGTAGGCAACCGAAACCGGCGAATCTCCGGTGAAAGGTGGCTCCCCCGTGAGGATTTCGTAGAGCACGCAGCCCAGTGAGTAGACATCGGAGCGGGCGTCGACGGAATCGCCCCGGGCCTGCTCCGGGGAGAGATATTGCGCGGTCCCGATCACGGCCGCGGTCTGGGTGACGCTGTTGCCGCTGTCGGCGATTGCCCGCGCGATGCCGAAGTCCATCACCTTGACCGCATTGGTCGAGCTGATCATGATGTTCGCCGGCTTGACGTCGCGGTGGATGATGCCGGCCTGGTGGCTGAAGTTCAGGGCCTGGCACGCGTCGGCGATGATCTCGATTGCGCGACGCGGTGGCATGGGCCCGTCGTTGTGCACGATGTCGCGCAGGGTGACCCCGTCGACGTACTCCATGACGATGTAGGGCAGCGGACCCGCGGGTGTCTCCGCCTCGCCGGTGTCGTAGACCGCCACGATCGCCGGGTGATTCAGTGCCGCGGCATTTTGCGCCTCGCGGCGGAAGCGCAAATAGAAGCTGGGATCGCGGGCCAGATCGGCACGCAGCACCTTCACCGCGACATCGCGGTGCAAGCGCACGTCGCGGGCCAGGTGAACCTCGGACATACCGCCGAAACCGAGGATGTCGCCCAGTTCGTAACGGTCGGACAGGTGCTGCGGGCTGGTCATTACGGTGTCTCGCCTCGGGCCGGCGACAGGCGGGGCGTTAAGGGGGTAGCCCAGCTCAGTTCGGGTGGCCTGCTGTGGAATCCAGAATCGCCTATCGCGGCGCGATCCGTCCAATCAAGCCGCAAACTCGGCGCCGAACCGCTCGGGGTCTTGCTGGCCGGCGGGGGCGCGTTCGCCGGCGGCGTCCCGGTGTCGGTGACCGTCGGGGGTGGAGGCTGCTGCTGACTGTCGCCGCGGGAGTTGATGACAATGAGCACCGCGATGATGATGGCGAGCGCGCCCAGCACCCCGGCGGCCCACAGCAGCGCGCGCTGACCCGACGAAAAGGTGCGACGGGCCGGCGGCTGACGGCGGCTGCCCGTCGACGGCTGGGACCGGCGGGGCGCGGCACTGCGGGCACTGGCCGCGGGGGCCGACCGGGTCTGCGGGCTCGACGGAATGGCCGCCGGCGAGGCCCGCCCGGGCGGCGGTGACTGGCTGGGACGGGGGGGACGCCGCCCGGCGCGAACCGCGGCCACGGCGTCGGCGAACGGCCCTCCGCTGCGGTAGCGCATGCCGGGGTTCTTGACCAGCGTGATCTCGATGAGCTCGCGCACATTGGGCGGAAGCTCGGGAGGCAGCGGCGGCGGGGGCTCCTTGATGTGCTTCATCGCGACTGTCAAGGCGCCGTCACCGGTGAACGGTCGTTTGCCGCAAACCACTTCGTAGCCAACAACTCCCAGCGAATACACGTCGCTGGACGGGGTGGCGTCGTGGCCGAGCGCCTGCTCGGGCGCGATGTACTGGGCGGTGCCCATCACCATGCCGGTCTGGGTCACCGGCGCGGCGTCGACGGCCTTCGCGATACCGAAGTCGGTGATTTTCACCTGCCCCGTCGGGGTGATCAAGATGTTTCCGGGTTTGACGTCGCGGTGCACCAGCCCGGCGGCATGCGCAATCTGCAGCGCCCGGCCCGTCTGCTCGAGCATGTCCAGTGCGTGGCGCAGCGACAGCCGACCGGTGCGCTTGATCACCGAGTTCAGCGGCTCACCATTGACCAGCTCCATCACCAGGTAGGCGGTGCGGCCCTCCCCCTCCATCTGGCTTTCGCCGTAGTCGTGCACGGCGGCGATCCCGGGATGGTTGAGCATCGCGGTGGTGCGCGCCTCGGCGCGGAACCGCTCGATGAACTCGGGGTCCTGGGAGAACTCCGCCTTGAGCACCTTGACCGCGACGCGCCGGCCCAGTCGGCTGTCCACGGCCTCCCAGACCTGGCCCATGCCGCCGGTGGCGATCAGGCGCTGCAGCCGGTACCTGCCCGACAGCGTCACTCCAACTCGTGGGCTCATGGGCCCGCCTGCAATGCGGCCTGGATCACGGCCCGTCCGATCGGCGCCGCGAGCGCGCCGCCCGTCGCCGAAAGACGGTCTGCACCGTTCTCCACGAGCACGGCCACGGCAACCTTCGGCGTCTGCGCGGGCGCGAATGCGATGTACCACGCGTGCGGCGGAGTGTTACGCGGATCGGCGCCATGCTCTGCGGTACCGGTCTTGGATGCGATCTGCACGCCGGGAATGGCCCCTTTCTGCTGTGCAGCCTTCTCGGCACCGACCATGAGCTCTGTCAGCTTAGCGGCGATCTGCGGCGACACCGCGCGACGCTGCTGATAGGGCGCAGTCGTGCTGATGTTGGCCAAGTCCGGCCCCTTGAGGCTCTCGACCAGGTAGGGCTGCATCGTCACGCCGTCGTTCGCGATGGTCGCCGCGATCTCCGCGTTCTGCAGCGGGGTCAGCGCCACGTCCTTCTGCCCGATGCTAGACATCCCGAGAGCGGCGGCATCCGCGATTATCCCAACAGTCGATTCCGCTACTTGGAGCGGAATCACGCTCGGGCTGCTGTCCAGGCCGAACGAATGCGCCATGCTGCGCAGGGCCTGGGCCCCGGTGAGGATGCCCAGCTGCACGAATGCGGTGTTGCACGACTTGGCGAAGGCTTCGCTCAGCGAGACGGTTGGCTGGTCGCCACATGGCGTGCCGCCATAGTTCTCCAAGGTGGCGGTGCTGTTGGGCAGGGGGATCGTGGCCGCCGCCGTCAGCTGCTCATCGTCCTTGGCACCGGCCTGCAGCGCCGCCGCGGTCGTGATCACCTTGAATGTCGAACCGGGCGGGTAGGTCTCCGAGATCGCACGGTTGGTGAGCGGGTTGTCCGGGTCGTCGCGCAGCCGCTGCCATGCCTGCGCCTGCACCTCGGGGTCGTGCGATGACAGCAGGTTGGGGTCATAGGACGGCGACGACACCATGGCCAGAATTTTGCCGGTGGACGGCTCCAGGGCGACCACGGCGCCCTTGCAGGGCGGCCCGCCGCAGCCCTGCTGCATGGCGTCCCAGGCAGCCTGCTGCATCCGGGGGTTGATCGTGGTGTCGACGTTGCCGCCGCGGGGATCGCGGCCGGTGAAGAAGTCGGCCAGCCGCCGCCCGAACAAGCGCTCGTCGGAGCCGTTCAGGAGGGAGTCTTCGGCGCGTTCGAGTCCGGAGCTGGAATACCGCAACGAGTAGAAGCCAGTGACCGGCGCATACACCGCCGGGTTGGGGTAGACCCGCAGGAAACGGTACCGGCTGTCGGTGGCCACCGAGTAGGCCAGCAGCTGGCCGCCGGCGATGATCTGGCCGCGTTGGCGCGAGTATTCGTCGAGCAGGACCCGCTGATTGCGCGGGTCTGCCCGCAACCCGTCAGCGGCGAAGACCTGCGTCATGGTGGCGTTGAGAAGGAGGAGCACGATCAGCGCCATCACGGTCACCGAGATCCGGCGGAGCGAGGTGTTCATACCTTTTGAATCACCTCGGTGCCGGCGACCGCGATCGGCGCCGTGTCGCGCTTGCGGTCGCGCAACGGGCGTCGGGCGCTGTGCGAGATCCGCGCCAGGATGGCCAACAGCACATAGTTGGCCAGCAGTGAGGATCCGCCGTAGGACATCCACGGTGTGGTCAGTCCGGTCAGCGGAATGAGTTGGGTGACGCCGCCGACGACGATGAACAGCTGGATCGCCAGCGTCGAGGCCAGACCGGCAGCGAGCAGCTTGCCGAAGCTGTCGCGGGTCGCGATCGCGGTCCGCATACCCCGGACGATGACGATGGTGTAGAGCATCAAGATGCTGGCCAGCCCGACGAGTCCGAGCTCTTCACCGAATGCGGCGATGATGAAATCGGTGGACGCGGCCGGCACGGTGTCGGGCTGGCCGTTGCCCAGACCGGTGCCGAAGATGCCTCCGGTGGCAAAGCTGAAGAGCGACTGCACGATTTGATAGCCGCTGCCGTCGGGGTCGGAGAACGGGTCCCACCACATCTGTACGCGAGTCCGTACGTGCGCGAACATGAAGTACGCCGCAACGCTTCCCGCCGCGAACAGCACCAGGCCGATGATCACCCAACTGAAACGCTGGGTGGCCAGGTAGACCACCACCAGAAACGACGCGTAGAGCAGTAGCGAAGTGCCGAGGTCTTTTTCGAAGACCATCACACCGATCGAGATCACCCAGGCCGCCAACAGCGGCGCGAGGTCTCGCGGGCGTGGCAGGGTCATCCCCATCAGGTGCTTGCCGACGCTGGTGAACAGACCACGCTTGGCGACCAGCACCGCGGAGAAGAAGATCAGCAGCAGAATTTTGGAGAACTCGGCAGGCTGAATTGAGAAGCCCGGCAAGCGAATCCAAATCTTGGCGCCGTTCTGCTCGGACAGCGACGCCGGCAGCAGGGCGGGGATCGCCAGAAAGACCAGGCCCGTGAGTCCAAAGATGTAGCCGTAGCGTGCCAACTGCCGGTGATCTTTGAGGAAGGTGACGACGAGCGCGAACGCGGCAACGCTGACCAGGGTCCACAGCAGCTGTTGGGTTGCGCTGGGGTGATGGCGGCCGCTGAGCTCGTTGCCGACCAGGTCGAGCCGGTGGATCATCACCAAGCCAAGTCCGTTGAGCAGCGCCACAATTGGCAGCAGCAGCGGATCGGTGTAAGGGGCGAAGCGCCGGATGGCCAGGTGTGCGCTTCCGAATACGGCCAAGAAGGCCAGCCCGTAGCTGGCCAGGCCCCAGCGCAGTCCGCGGCCCTGATTGGCATCGACGATGAGCAACGCGGCGACGGTGATCGCCGCGGCGAAGCACAACAACAGCAGCTCAGAGTTGCGCCGAGTAGGCAGCGGCGGCGTGACGACCGTGACCGGCGGCTGGACCTGCGTGGTCATGCAGCCGCCCGGCAGTCGATGCCCGGCTGAGGTGGAAGTGGCGGAAGCGTAGTCACCGTCGGGGAAGTGGTCGTGGGCGACGTGGTCGCGGGCGGTGCTGGAGGGGTGCTGGCGGGGGCGTTGCTCGGAGCCGTGCTGGTGGGTGGGGTGCCGGTGGAAGGGGTGGGGGGCGCGGTGGCGCTCGGCGGTGTCGTCCCGCTGGTCGCCGGGCTCGGTGCCCCCGGGGGCGAGGTCGCCCGCGGCGGCGGGCAGGGCGGCAGCAGGTTATTCGCCGACAATTCCTTCAACTGCGCTTCGGCCTCGTCGAGAGTGCCGGCCGGAAGCCCGGCCAACACTTGCGCACGCGCGGCGGGGCGCAGATCCTGCAGTTGCATCAGCCGGCAGTCGAGGTGGCCCCCGGACTGGCTGAAGCCGATGATCGATAAGTCGTTGCGTGCGTTGAGACAGCCCACCAAATACGGTTCGTGCAGCGACATGCCGAGCAGTGATCCCTGAATGCCCCGCATGATCGACACCATGCCGCCGTACTCGGCGACGTAGTAGTTGCTTCGGATGATGGCCCGCCCGATGGCCACGCCCGTGAGTGCCAGCAGTACCACCAGCGTGACCACGATGACCATCCGCCGCCAGGCAAAGCGGGGACGTGGCGCCGGTTCCTCTTGTGGCACAACACGTTTGGCGGCTTCTTTACGGGGACCGATGGCCGAAGCCCGGCCCGCCGAGGTGTTGGGCAGTGTCAGCTGGTCTTCTTCGCCGGATACCGCGCCGGCAAGAATCGGCTGGGTCTGGCCGTAGTCGTAGTCGACGACATCGGCGACCACGACCGTCACATTGTCGGGGCCGCCGCCGCGCAGCGCCAATTCGATGAGACGGTAAGCACTTTCGGCGACGTCCGGTATCTGCAGCGCCTCGTGGATGGTCTCGTCGCTGACCGGATCCGACAGCCCGTCCGAGCAGAGCAGGTAACGATCACCGGCGCGGGCTTCGCGCATGGTCAACGTGGGCTCGACCTCATGGCCGGTCAGCGCCCGCATGATCAGCGATCGCTGCGGATGGCTGTGCGCCTCTTCCTTGGTGATTCGCCCTTCGTCGACCAAGGTCTGGACGAAGGTGTCGTCCTTGGTGATCTGGGCCAGCTCGCCGTCGCGTAGCAGATAGCCGCGCGAGTCTCCGATGTGCACCAGCCCAAGACGGTTGCCCGCGAACAGGATTGCGGTAAGGGTGGTGCCCATCCCTTCGAGGTCGGGCTCCATCTCCACTTGCGCGGCGATGGCCGAATTGCCGGAGCGCACCGCCGTGTCGAGCTTGGCGAGCAGGTCGCCCCCGGGTTCGTCATCGTCGAGGTGTGCCAACGCGGCGATCACCAACTGGGACGCCACCTCGCCGGCCGCGTGGCCACCCATGCCGTCGGCCAGGGCGAGAAGTCGGGCGCCGGCATAGACGGAGTCTTCGTTGTTGGCGCGTACCAGGCCGCGATCGCTGCGGGCGGCATATCGCAGGACCAGGGTCACGGGCGCAGCTCGATTGCCGTCTTGCCGATCCGAATCGGCGTTCCGATTGGAACTCGTACCGCAGTGGTCACCTTCGCCCTGTCAAGGTAAGTGCCGTTGGTCGATCCTAGATCCTCGACGTACCATTCCGAGCCCCGTTGAGACAGCCGGGCATGCCGCGTTGAGGCGTAGTCGTCGGTCAGCACCAGCGTCGAGTCGTCTGCACGCCCGATCAACACCGGCTGCCCGCTGAGGGTGATGCGTGCACC
The DNA here is from genome assembly GCF_026625985.1 of Mycobacterium sp. Aquia_213. Classification (NCBI taxonomy): domain Bacteria; kingdom Bacillati; phylum Actinomycetota; class Actinomycetes; order Mycobacteriales; family Mycobacteriaceae; genus Mycobacterium; species Mycobacterium sp. Aquia_213. The sequence goes on along the minus strand of NZ_CP113116.1, from coordinate 5,983,390 downwards.
TGCGAACGCCCCTTCGGTCACCACCAAATAGCGGGCGGCATGGCGGCGCTGGCGGGAGGGCAGCAACGTGCCGCGCAACACCAATCCACGGCGCACCATGACCGCACCGGTTGGTGCGTAGATGTCAGTCTTCAAGATCCGGAGAACAGACCAGATAAAAACCCATAACAGCATTAAAAATCCGGCACGCGTCAGCTGCAGTACCAGTCCCTGCATCTGGCGTCCTTTCCGTCCTGGCGCCGCACCTCATGAAACCAAGCAACGTCACGATACTTGGAGGGCGCTCGACGCGGGGCGAAGCACGGCAGCTTGTGGCCGGTGCGTTCAGTGGATCCGAACGATGATCTCCGAGTGGCCCAAACGGATCACGTCGCCGTCCGCCAACTGCCACTCCTGTATCGGTGCGTTGTTCACTGTCGTACCGTTCGTGGAGTTGAGGTCGGACAACAGCGCGACCTGTCCATCCCAGCGGATTTCCAAGTGGCGCCGTGACACACCGGTGTCGGGCAACCGGAACTGGGCGTCTTGTCCGCGACCGACGATGTTGGAACCTTCGCGCAGCTGGTAGGTCCGGCCGCTGCCGTCGTCGAGCTGCAGCGTGACCGCCGCTCCGGCGGATCCGTAACCGCCCTGCCCGTAACCGCCGTAGCCGCCGCCGGCCTGCTGGCCATACTCAGCCGGCTGCCCGTAGTCGGCCGGCTGGCCGTACTCGCCGCCTTGTTGGCCGTACTCGCCCTGCTGTCCATATTCGTAATCGCGGTGGGCGGTCTCGGGGTATCCGGCGCCGGCCCCCGGGCCGTACCCACCGGCCGGAACGTTCTCCGCGTACTGCGTGTAGTCCCCGCCGCCGTACTCCGGCTGGCCGCCATAGGCCTGGCCACCTTGCGGGTAACCCTGGTCGTAACCGCCGCCCTGCTCGGGGTAGGCCGGGCGCTGCGGTTCCGGCGCGCTCGGGGTGCCCGGAGGGGCGTAGCCGCCTTCTTCGGGACGAGCGGGCCCGCGACCGTACTCGCCGTAACCGGCGCCGTAGCTCGGCTGGCCACCGCCGGGGGGCTGACCGTAGCCGCCGCCAGCCTGGCGGTAGCCCTGGTCGTAACCTTGCCCGGCCTGGTCGTAGCCCGCAGCACCTTGGTCGTAGCCTGGGGCGCCGTAGCCGCCGCCAGCGGCGGGCGGACGCTGCTCATACGACGGCGGGTAGCCGCCCTGACCCTGGTCGGGGTAGCCCCCGCGCTGCTCTTGGTAGCCGCCCTGGCCGGGGTACCCGCCCTGCGGGGGGTATCCGCCCTGGTCGGGGTAGCCGCCCTGCGGAGGATATCCGCCCTGCTCGGGGTAGCCGCCGCGCTGGTCTTGATAGCCGCCCTGCTCGGGTGGCCGAGGCGGCTGGTATCCACCCGGGGGCGGGTAGCCGCCCTGCTCCGGCGGAAATCCTGCGCGAGGGTCGGGCCCGCCCTGCGGCTCCTGGGCGCCGCGCTGGTCGTCTTGCGGCCGCCCGTAACGCTCGTCGTAATACTCGTCGCCGGGACGTCCCTGCCCCTGACCGCCGCGATAGCCTGAGTTGTCAGTCATTGGTGGTACTCCTGGTTCTGCGGTGAACGCCTGATTTGATTGTGGCCGGGCGGGATCATTGACCTTCGGGCGGGGCTCGACATCGGGGTTGACAGCGCCGCGTGCGCGAAACTGTCCGGTATGCAGGTTCGGCAACTGCTCGAACCGAACGACGACATCACCATACGTTTCCCACCCCTGTTCATGGATGTAGTCGGCCAGGTATCTACCGAACGCGTTCGACGTCAGATCCGGATCGGCGCGCACCTTCTCGAAGTCGTGCACACCGAGGGTAATGACGTATTCGTTGGGCGCCAAAAGGCGATTTCCGCGCAGCGGCTGCAGGCCGTCCTCGGCTTCACGGCGCAACAGCGCCTCAACCTCTTGGGGGACAATCGATCCCCCGAACATCCGGGCAAATGCATCGCCGACGGTCGACTCGAGCTTGCGCTCGATCCGGGCAGCGAGCCCCCGTTGGCTACCCATGCTTCAGCGCTCGCCCGCACTTGTCGCGGTAAATCGCCGGCGCAAGGCAAACGACTTGTCCGCGTGTCGCATCACCCATGCATGTTATCGGGACACGGCGACGCTGCGTCACCGTGAGAATTGTGAGAATCGCATACATGCAGGTCAAGCCGGTGCCGAGGGGTGACCGTCGGGTGCCGCACGGGCGCGGGCGGGCACGGGCGCGGTTATGGCGAATGGCCACTACAGTGATATGGTCCATCGGTTGTTTTCCCCGGGCGAGTGGCGGAATGGCAGACGCGCTGGCTTCAGGTGCCAGTGTCCTTCGGGACGTGGGGGTTCAAGTCCCCCTTCGCCCACCACAGCGGTTCGCTGAAACCGCAGGCGCAAAGGCCACGAACTCTACGAGGGGTCGTGGCCTTTCTCATGCGATTCGCGGGACCCGGATCGGCCACGCTCGGCAGTGGTGATTGACTGCAATCGTGCGCAGACAACCTGAGTTGGCGCGACGGTTCTACGACCGATTCGAGCCGGTGCACGCGGTGACATACTTCGCGCCGGAGGCGCGTGCGGCACTCGACGAGCTGGGATACCGGGGTTTCTGGATGGGCTACTTCGCGGCCCGGTCCGCCCCGCTGGGCACGGCGTCACCGGAGCTGGTGACCGCGATCTTCCACAACTTCGCTCCCCAACGCGTCGCCAAGGCCTTGCCGGCGGCATGGCAGATCGCCGGTCCGGAAGCCGCGTTGCGCGCCCGGCAGGACTCAGCGGTCGCCGCGCTGCGCCGCTACGGCTTGCAAGACGACGAAAACGTCAGTGCCGCAGCAGAATTAGCGGGAAAGGCAGCGCGTCAAGCGCCCGTTGACGGGCGACCGCTGTTCGCCGCCAACCTTGCGCTGCCGTGGCCGGACAGCCCGCTGGCCGCGCTGTGGCATGCCACCACGCTGCTGCGTGAGCAGCGCGGCGACGGCCACGTGGCGGTATTGACCGCCGCCGGCATCTCGGGCCGGCAGTGCAACGTGCTGCATGCCGCGGCGGACCGCGTCCCGCGCGACTACATCGCTCGCACCCGCGACTACGACGACACCGAATGGCGTCACCACGAACAGCGCCTGGCCGAGCGTGGACTGCTTAACGACGACGGCACGCTCACCGCGGCCGGCGCCGAGCTCAAGGACCACGTCGAATCGAGCACCGACGCCCTCGGCCTGTCGGCACTCGATGCCCTCAGTGACGACGAGGTGGAGGCGCTGTTCCAGGCGCTCACGCCGATCACCCGGGCGGTGGTCGAAGGCGGCGACGTCCTCGCGGTCACTCCAATGGCGTTGCGCCGCACAGAATTACACGACGCCAGCGCGCACTTGGGCTGAGCCCGGCGGAGTTCTACGGATCACGCGGCAGCAGCCGCTGCTTCTGCTCGACGAATTCGTCTTGAGTAAGGATGCCCGCGTCACGCAGCGAGGCCAGCTCGCGCAGTTCGGCGGCGATGCTGGTGATCGGGCCACCCATTGGGGCTTGTTGCACTTCGGCCGGCTCGGGCGGCGGTGCGCCCTTCGGCTTAGGCCCGGGCAGCCCGATCCGCTCCTGGAGTCTTGCGCCACCCCCGCCGGTGGTGCCGGCCATCGCGCGTCCGGCCATGCTCGCCAGGGCCATCTGGCTGAACAGGCTGCCCGCGCTCGAGCCGGTGGCTTGGGCGGCGGCGCCGACGGTCGCGGCAGGTAGCGCCGCCGTCATCGCGCGCAACTCGGGGGCCGCGGCCACCCATGCCGGCGGCACCGACAACCGTCCGACCGATGGTGCGTGGCGGAACTGTCCGGAAACCGTCGAGGCAGGCTCGTTGATCACCGGAAATGACGTCGGCGGTGTCGCTGCGTTACCCGGCCAAGGTTGTACACCTGCCCAGCCGCTGACGATGTCATCGGTATGGACACCGGTCCAGTAACCGCCGACGTCGTAGGGGAGGGCCGTAGTCCCCAGTGACGTGTCGGCCGCAAGTCCCGCTGCCCCAATTTCGGGATCGAGAAAAACCGCGCTCAGGTCCGCGAGCAGGCCCAGCAGGTCCCGTCCCCCAAACCCGAAGGCGTCTTGCGGGCTCGCGAGGTTGATCAGTGCGTTGGGGACCGCGGAGAAGGCCTGCTGAGCCGACGAGACGGCGCCCTGCGCATCGCCGGCGGTGCTGCCGGTGGCCTGAGCGACCGCGGCGGCTTGGTCCGTCGGCCCGTCCGTGCTGGTGCTCGGCGACGGCGAGTCGAACGGGGTCAGTGTCGTGGCCGACGCCGACTCGCTCGCATAACTCTGCATTGCGCCGGTGTCCTGAGCCCACATCTCGCCGTACTGTGCCTCGGTGGTGGCGATCGCCGTGGTGTTCTGCCCTAAGAAGTTCGTGGCGACCAGGGCGGCCAGCAGGCTGCGGTTGGCCGCGACCACCGGCGGCGGCACCGTCTCCGCGAAGGCTGCTTCATAGGCGGCGGCCGCCGCGATGGCCCGATTGCCCGCCTGCTCAGCCTGCTCGGCGGCGGTCCGCATCCAGCTCACATACGGGGCGGCGGCCGCGGTCATTGCCGCCGCTGCCGGACCCAGCCAAGGTCCGGCGGTCAGCTCGGTGATTGCTGCCTGATACGAACTTGCTGTCGAGTACAACTCGGCGGCAAGCGTCTGCCACGCGGACGCAGCTGCCAGCATCGGTCCGGAGCCAGGTCCGGCATAGATGCGCGCGGAGTTGACCTCCGGCGGCAGAAGTGCGTAATCCACGTTTCCCTCCGATCGAGCAGGCCCAGCGCCGGTGGCTTAGGTGAACGGCAAACGAACACGATGCCATCGTCGGGGCTGACCGCCTGCGTCAACCATTTTGCTCACGGAGACCTGTGAACTAGCTGGGAGGCCCCACGGCTCCGGCGTACGGCCCCGATGCCGCGTGCCGGAATACCCGTTTTGCCCAGCTACCCTGCTAGAACACGGTAATTGATGTGACCAGGCGATACCCGGTGAACGCACAAGCTGGCGCTCCGAGCGAGGTTTAGCCGCCCGATGAGGCCGCCCAACGTTGGTTATTCGTCGCAGTAAAGCCGCGGGAAGTCGCTACCGCCCGGACGCCCGGTTAGCCGCTGGGCCGGGTCAACGCCCAGCCCCTGACCTCGGCGGTGACGGGGTCGGTGAGCTCGTCGAATTCGGGATGCTTCTTGAGCACCGTCTCGACCATCGAGCACACCGGCACGATGCGCTTGCCCGCGTCGCGCGCAGCGTTCAGCGCCTCCTCGAGGAGGATGGTTGCCAGGCCGCGTCCGCCGAATTCGGGATCGACCACGGTGTGGTAGAAAACCCGCTGGTCGCCGCGGTCGGCATAGTCGGCGTGGCCGGCGGTCTTGCCCTCGACGGCGATGGTGTACGTCTGATGCCCCTCGGTGACGGTGGTTTCTGCACCCGTCTTGTCGGTTGTCATGCGGTGTCCTTTCCATTTGGTGCGCGCGGGACTGATCGTGGCCGCAGCCGGGCGGTCGGCAGCGGCGGGGCGGGCAGCCGGGTGACTGAGCCCCGGTAGCCCTCGACGGCGCCGAAGCGCGCGTCGGCGTCTTCCCATAGCTGGCGATAGCCGACGATTTCGTCATGGCTGCGCCCGACGAAGTTCCACCACATCAGCAGTTCTTCGGTGAACGGGGCGCCACCCAGCAGCACTACCCGCGCCGGTCGCCCTCCAACATTGCGCAGCTCGACTGCGGCGCTGCCGGGTCCCCGATAGCCGAGTTCGGCGACCGCCAGGCTTGTTCCGTTCATCGCCACGGTGCCCGCATCGCAGAGCACACCGTGCTCGAATGCCGGGTCGACATCGAGTTGCAGCTCAGCGTTCGCGGCGAGATCGATCTGGGCGCCGAGCAGCGGGGTGAACGTATGCACCGGAGAGCGGCTGCCGGCCAGCTCGCCCAAAAACACCCGCGCCACCGCCCCGGGAAGCGAGATGGGGTCGGGCACATAGTGAGCGAAGCCGCGCCCGGTACCGCGATCGGAATCGGGCAGGGCGACCCACAGCTGCACTCCGTGCAAGACGGCGTCCGAATCGACCGATACCTCGGAATGACAAATGCCCGCGCCCGCGGTCATCAGATTCAATTCGCCGGGCCGGACCATGGCGTGCACTCCTGCGCTGTCGCGGTGTTCCACTTCTCCACTGAACAGCCAGCTCACCGTCTGTAGTCCCGTATGCGGGTGTGGGGGAACATCCATGCGCGCTTTGACGGGGCCGTAATGGTCGACAAAGCACCACGCTCCGATCAGCGAGCGCCGCCGTTGCGGCAGGGTGCGTTGCACCCGGATGGCACGTGGGCCGCCCAACGGAACCTCGCGCGGGTGCAGCACCTCGGTCCCCGCAATCCGCGAAGCGCTGCAGGCGACTTCGGCCGGCGCGGTCTCGAGATTGCTCACCGTGCACCCTTCGTTGCGGGCGTGATACGGCGACCGTACCTCGGGGCCTACCTGCCCGGTGGCCGCAGCACCTGCATGGCCACTCGCATGATCGGTTCCGGGATTTGATCCTTCACCGACAGCGCGGCGTCGGCGGCCCGGGACCGCAGCGGGGTGCCGCGGCCGAAGATCCGGTTCAGCGGGCCGCCGGACGGTTCGAGCACGACGTGCAGCGGCGGCGTGCCCACCGCGGCGCCCAAGGCATTCGAGATGACCATCCGTTGGATCTCGCTGGTGCCTTCAAAGATGGTGTACAGCTTGGCATCTCGATACCACTTCTCGACGGGGTGGTCGGTGATGTAGCCCCAGCCGCCCATGGTCTGGATCGCGCGTTCGGTGGCCTTGATAGCGACCTCGCTGGCGGCGAGCTTGGCCATCGACCCCTCGCCTCGCTCGAACGGGACTTCGTTGGCGGCCATCCAGGAGGCCCGCCAGGTCAACAGCCGGGCGGCGTCGATTTGTGTTGCCAGATCGGCCAACGGAAACGCGATGCCCTGGTTGTCGATGATCGGACCGCCGAACGCTTCGCGCTCGGTGGCGTATGCCGTCGCATACTCCAACGCGGCCCGCGCGATCCCGATCGCCTGGGCGGCGACCATCGGGCGGGTCTGCTCGAAGGTGCCCAGCGTCGCCGAGCCGGAGCGCTGGCCGCCCTCGACGACTTCGCGGGCCTTGGCCAGCTTGTGTTCGAGCTTGTCTTCTCCCCCAAGCAAATTGGCGCCCGGAACACGTACGCCGTTGAACCGCAACTCCGCGGTGTGCGATGCGCGGCAGCCCAGCTTGTCAAGCTTGCGCACCAATTCCAGTCCCGGGCTGCCGCCCGGCACCACGAATAGGGCCTGGCCGCGGTGGCCGAGCTCTTCGTCTACCACGGCGTTGACCACGTGCACGTTGGCGATACCGCCGTTGCCGATCCACATCTTGTGGCCGTCGATGATCCAGTCGTCACCGTCGCGGCGCGCCCGGGTCCGCAGATTGCGTACGTCGCTGCCACCCTCGGGCTCGGAAATCGCCAACGCGGCGAGTTTGAGATCGCCTGGGGTGCCGAAACATTCGGGCGCCCACTGCAGCATCTGCTCGGGGGATGCGGCCTGACCGATCGCCGAAAGCGCCAGCGCCGGCATCACAATCGCCAAACCGATTCCGGCACAGCCCCAGAACAACTCCTCCATGAACATCGGCAGCGACAGACCGGTGGGATCGCCGATCAGATCGCGGTAGAACAACGGACTGTAGACGCCGCGTTCGGCCGCCTCCTCGAGCACCGGCCACGGAAACTCTTGGCGCTGGTCGTACTCGAGCGCGACCGGACGAATAACGGACTCGGAGAATTCGTGCGCGCGCCGGGCGAGGTCGTGCTGCGCCGCCGTCGGGGTCAGGTCGAACGTCATGGATGCACCTCTGGGTCGACGGTCTGGTGTTCCGTCGCCTTCGACTACCCGGTCGACTGGGTGAACAAACGTTCACGCATCGGTCAGGCGGCTGAACGCGGACCAACCTGTGCGATCGGGAGGTGCAGCACCACGGCGGGCATCGGGATGGTCTCGTGCTCGCTGCGCGCCAACAACGCCGCGTTCTCGGGCAGCTGCCGGGAATTGATCTCGCCGGCGGCGATGCGGCGCAGGACGTCGTGGGCGCGAGCCAGCTGGTCGCGCTTGCGGTACTGGCCGCCGGGAAGTTTCACGCCGGCCCACACGCCGTACTCCTCCCGATGTGCGATGGCGTACTGAGCGCACCGCCGCTGCTGTGCCAACGGGCAGCGACGCAGGCATTGGATGCGTGCCTCGGTGGCGGACCGCTCGTACGCACGCGCCTTGGCCGCGCCGTCACCGCTGTCGTCATCGGGGTAGCCGAACCACAGTTCCGGATCGGTTGCGCAGGGGTGTCCCATGTCGGCCTCCTTGTCTGAGATGAAACGTAGACGAAAGCGTATACACAACCACTCGGTACGCGCAAGAGAAACGTGACGATAACGTATATACATAGCGATAGGGGCCTAGCTGTGTAATATCCGGCCTATGGCCGGAGCCAGCGGGTGAGCCGTGAATCGGCAGGTGCGGCCATCCGTGCATTGCGGGAGTCGCGCGACTGGTCCCTAGCGGAGCTGGCGGCCGCGACCGGCGTCAGCATCATGGGATTGAGCTATCTGGAGCGCGGCGCCCGCAAGGCCCACAAAAGTACCGTTCAGAAGGTCGAAAACGGCTTGGGCCTGCCGCCCGGCACGTATTCGCGCTTGTTGGTGGCCGCCGATCCGGATGCCGAGCTGGCGCGATTGATCGCCGCGCAACCCCCCGAAACGATGTCGCCGCCCCGGGCCGGGGCGGTGGTCGTCGACCGTCACAGCGACACCGAAGTGCTGGAGGGATATGCCGAAGCGCAGCTCGATGCGCTCAAATCCGTGATCGATCGATTGCCGGCGACGACATCAAACGAATATGAGACGTATATTCTCTCTGTGATCGCGCAGTGCGTGAAGGCCGAGATGCTCGCCGCCAGCTCATGGCGGGTGGCTGTGAACGCCGGCGCCGACTCGACCGACCGGCTGATGCAACATCTGCAGGCCCTCGAGGAAACGCGCAGCGCGCTGCTGAAGCGAATGCCGACCAGTCTGAGCGCGCGGTTCGACCGGGCCTGTGCGCAGTCGCCGCTGCCGGGCGCGATCATCGCGGCGCTGCTCGGTGTGAGCAGTGACGAGATGTGGGATATCCGCAATCGCGGGGTGATTCCGGCCGGGGTACTCCCCCGCGTTCGTGCGTTCACCGACGCGGTGGGGTCGACGAGTCACGACCGTACCGATCAGGGCGGCGGCGAGGGGGATCGATGACCGACAGCGAGATCGAGTCGTTGAGCCGCGCTCATCAACTATTCGCCGGGAGCACCCGGCCGCCGCCGCTGGATCCGCCTGTCGTGTCAACGCCGATATTGAATGGCATTGTGGGACAGGACAATTACCGGTCGATGGTGAACCGTAGCCACCAAGTGCTGCTCTCGGCGGCGCGCACGGACGCCGCGGCCGCCGGTGTCATCGCCGGCGCCCACCACGACCGCGCCGAGGCCCGGGAACTGACCAAGAACATCCTCGACGAGGCTCGCGCGGATGTGGCCGTTACGCCGATCACGCCGATGGCCCAGCGCGAAGCCATGCGTCGTCGGGCCGCGCGGCTTCGCACGCAGCGGGCACACGTGCTGGCCGCCCGGCTACGTGCCCGACGGCACTCAGCGGCGCTGCGCGCACTGCGCTACCGAATGCTGCACCATCGCGGACCGCGGCTGCCGGCGCCGAGCAGTCGTGCCGGAATTGCCGTGCGTGCGGCGCTATCCCGGCTGGGCCGCCCTTATGTATGGGGCGCGACCGGCCCCGATCAGTTCGACTGTTCCGGACTGGTGCAGTGGTCCTATGCGCGGGCGGGTATTCATCTGGACCGCACCACGTATCAGCAGATCAACGACGGAATCCCAGTGCCCCGTTCGCAAGTCAGGCCCGGCGATCTCGTTTTCCCGCACACGGGACACGTGCAGATGGCGATCGGCAACAATCTTGTCGTCGAAGCACCCTATTCGGGTGCCTCGGTGCGGATCAGCCGGCTGGGCAATTACGTCGCGATTCGCCGGCCGATATGAGATTGGGTTGAACGTATGGCGGAACAGACCGGCCACTCGCTAGCCGCCATTCAGGCGCGGCAGTCGGCACTGGCGACCCGGCACGACTCGGTCGCTGAGGCAGACCGTGCGCTGATGGACGTGCTGGCCAGCGCTCACGCCGCGATGCGGGAGAGCATCAGGCGTCTGGACGCGATCGCCGACGAGATCGAGCGCACTGTTCCGGAGCACCGGAGCCTGGCCGTCGATACGCCCTCGGGCGCGCGGGAGTTTCAGAAGTTTCTGGTTGCCAAGCAACGTGAGATCGCGGCGGTCGTGGCGGACGCGCGCGAATTCGATCGCGCGAAAACGGCTGTGCTGGAAAGCTTACGGGGAGAATACGGCGTATCCGCAGGCTAGCGCGTGGAATTTCATCCACAGCGGCGCCGCGGTGAATTGTCGACAGCTGAGGGCCTCAGTACTGTCACCCGGCATGAAGGGGTTGCGACACCGCCCGCATTGGGGCGCAGCGCCGTTTGGCTAGCCGATGTCGACGTATGACGAGCTACTGGCCACGGTCAAAGTCGTGCGCGACCGTGCCGGCGATCCGAACGCATGGCAGAGGGGGCTGACGTCGTCAGAGCTGGCGGCCGTGGTCACACCCACGACACGTCCGGAACAACTCGACGCGATTCTGGCCAAGATCCGACGACAACATCCGGGGCTGTTCGGCTCCCGCGCGGACACGGCCGGTCCCCCGCCGCAGCGGTCTGAGGGTGCCGCGGCCGAAGCCATCGCTGGCGCTGAAGCAGCTCTGGCGCACCAGAATTCGGCAAGTTCTCAGCTGGACCTGCAAGTGATTTCGGCCATCATGAACGCCCACCTGAAGACCGTCGAGGGTGCAGACGCGCTGACCGCGTTGCAGCGTGAGACCGAGGCTGCGGTGCAAACTCGATCGGACTTGGACACCCCGGCGGGGGCACGCGACTTTCAGCGATTCCTGATCGGCAAGCTCAGAGACATCCGCGCGGTGGTGATGACCGCCAGCCTGGACGACACGTCTAAGTCGGCGCTGATGGCCGCATGGACATCGCTGTACGACGCCTCGAAGAGCCCACCGAGTATTGCGGGCGACACCCGGCCGGCTTCGGTTGCCGTGCCCGCGCAGGCAGCAGGCACACCGGACGCCGGAGGCGATCCGCTACTGGATTCGCTGCTGGCGGACGACCCTGGCCTGCGGGCCGCTGATTCGGATCCAGGCCCGACCGCGAGCGCACCGGCTCCCGCGATGCCGTCGGCGCTGCCGGGCATGCCGAACCTTGGTATGGGCCCGACGCCGGGTTCGATGGGCGGTTGGGGTACGCCGGGCGCATTTCCCGGGCGCCAAGAGGCAAGCGAAACCGATCCGGCGTCGGCCGGCTTGGACGACGAAGACCTCGACGCGGACCCGGCCGATCACGAATCGGATGACGAACATCAAGACGATGACCAGGGTGCGGACGTGGCAACGGCCGAATCAGCGCCGGCCGGCCCCACGACCGTGACCCTGCCCGACGGTGACACGGTGACGGCTGCCAGCCCGCAGCTGGCGGCGGCCATTCACGCCGCGGTGGGCGGCGCGCCGATCCCGGATGCGTTCCATCAGCAGGGAATCACCATTCCCGCAGCGGGAACCGCGGTTGCTAATCCCATCGATCCGGTGCAAGTCGCGCCGGGCGATATCGGAATTTTCACCGATCGCCATGCGCTGGCCCTCGGTCACACCAAGGCTCTTCTCGACGGCCAGATTCAGCACATCGCCACCGTAAGCGGGCCGAGCTTTCTAGGCTGGGAGCATCCGCCGGCCGCGGTGACCGCGACCGCGCCCGCCAGGACCGACGCACCGACACCGACCCGGCCGGCGGCCACGCCGACCACTGGATAATAGTGAATTCGCCGGCCCGGCCGGCGGCGCAGGAACAGGAGAAAGCGGATGGCAGATCGAATTCATGTGGTGCCCGCGCACTTACGTGACGCCGCTGCGCATCACCAGGAAACCTCCGACTACTTGCGCACCATTCCGTCGTCGCATGCCGCCATCCAGGAGAGCCTGGATTCCCTCGGGCCCATCTTCGGTGAACTTCGCGACGCCGGGCGCGAACTGCTCGAACTCCGGCGACAGTGCTACGAGCAACAGGCGGACGACCACGCCGACATGGCGCACAACCTGACCGTGTCGGCCACGAGATGGGATCAACACGAACAAGATGCGGTCGGTGAACTCGGCCGCATCGTCGACGGCGGTCGATGACCGACGCTAATCCCGCGTTCGACACCGTTCACCCGAGTGGGCATATCCTCGTCCGCTCGTGCCGCGGCGGGTACATGCACAGCGTTGCGCTGAGCGAAGAGGCGATGGATACCGATGCCGTGACCCTGGCCCAGGGCATCCTATTGACCGCGGATGTGTCGTGGCTCAAAGCACTGCTGGAGGTTCGCCATGAGATCGTGGCGGCCGGACATACCCCGTCGGCGGAGGTCCCGACTCCTAACGACCTCGATGCGGCGATTGAGAAGCTGCTGGCGCACAAGCTGCGCCGGCGCGACACCGCGGACTAGCCGACGCGTCTAAATCAGCCAGGTTTTGGCGGCGTCAGGATCCGGTGCGATATCGGTCGGAGGCTCGATGGGATTGGCGCCAAACAACTCTCGTGCGCGGCCGAGCAGGGCGCGTACCTCGTCGAGTTGCTGCTGCAGCGCAGAATCAGCCATGGCCTTACGCTACCGAGCCCCGCACACCCGCACAATTCACCTTTGGTAAAGAGCGTTCGGCATGTATCGGTAGGCTGACCCGGTGGCGATCTTCGGTCGAAAGACGGCGCGCCAGCGCCTCCGGAGAGCTACCCGGGAATCATTGTCGATGCCGGCCTTCAGCTCTCCTGTCGATTGCACCCCGTGGGTGATCGGTGGGCTTTGGCCTGCCGAACTGTCGACGGTGACGGACGAAACCGCCACGCTCGCAGAGTATCTCGAGAAAGACCTGCAACGGATCACCGGTAGTGCCAATAAACAGCTGGGGATGGTCAAGCGAGCGGGACTCACTGATGTGGGCCGGCGCACGGCAGAGGCTCGCGTGATCGACGAAGCCCGTGCTCGCGCCGTTCGGCGCGTCGAATCGACGATTCGCCAGCTGGAGATGATGAAGGCGCAAGTACGCGCGCGACGCCAAACCGCACAGGTCGCGCGACGTTTCAGCACGGCGGACCTGGAAAAGACGCAAGTCATCCCCGCGGTCCCGGCGGCGGAACCCGATGTGGTGGCGCCGGCGATCGACGAAACCCAAGTCATCCCGGTGGTCCCGGCGGCAGAGCCCGTCGTCAGTGATCGGACGCTCGATCAGACGCAAGTCATACCGGTCGTCTCAGCCGAGCCCGTCGCCGAGGAGCCCGTTGCTCAGGATCCGGCAACTGAGATTTCCGCGGACGACGACCTCGATTCTTCGGGGGGCCGGCATCGAGCTCCGTCCGAGGACGCCACGGTGGACGTTATCCCGGTGCAACCGGAAGTCCGGGAGCCGGAATCGGAGCCGGTGGCCGTCAGCGAGCCGGAACCTGAACCCGAGCCGGAGCCCGAATCGGAGTCGGTGGCCGTCAGCGAGCCGGAACCCGAACCGGAACCGGAGCCCGAACCGGAACCGGAACCTGAACCCGAGCCGGTCGCCGTCAGCGAACCGGAGCCGGAACCCGAACCCGAAGTCAATGCCGAATCCGATACCGAACGATTGCACCGGCTGTTGGCGTTCGTCGTCCGCCAAGAACCCGGGCTGAACTGGGCGGTCGGCGATCTCGCAGACGGCACGACGCTGTTGGTCACCGATCTTGCCCACGGGTGGATTCCGCCCGGAATCACGCTTCCGGTCGGCGTGCGACTTCTGGCGCCCGGGCGCCAGACCGGCAAAGCCTCGACACTGCTCGGTGAGGCGATCCGGATCGCCACCTACACCCCCGGCGATCGGGTGGGCCGGGCGACCGACTTCGCCGCGACCGAATCTTCGGTGCAGGCCCGCGAACTGCCGGCGGTCGACGATTTCGGATGGGAGCTGGGTCGAGTCACGCACTGGCGCGACGGACTGCCGCGGTTGGTGCACACCCTGGCCAAAGCCGCGACTGCGGGAACGGGTGTCGTGGAAGAGGAAGCCGACCTGCTGCGCGTGCATCTCGACACCGCCCGCTATCAGCTGCTGAGCCAGTATCCGGATGTGGTGCCCGCGCTGTTGCTCAACTGCCTGTTGCTGGCCGCCACCGAAAGCAGCGTTGCCGGTGACATGATGTCGGCGAACTATCACCTGGCGTGGTTCCAGAAGCTGGACGAGCCACCGGCCAGTCAGTGGACTGCCGAGACCTGACGGCTACCTGCCAAGCCGCTATCGCGAGGACTCCCGCTAGAGAACAGGTAGTCCACTACGCATGCGTCCGCGCGGTTGACTTCGTAAATTTCTCTTCGACGGCCGGACCAACCGGACGCAAACCCCTCTCAGGTGATCGAAATGCTAGTCATCCCGAAACCGGCGGTGTCACGTCATGATGCCGCTGCACCCACGCAGCCCCGTCACCGATCTACCAGCCACGCGCCGCTCGCGGAAGCCGCAAGCGTTACGAAACCTGTTGGGGCGCGGGTACAGAGCCGCAACGCAACCGAGCTGGCGACCGTCCTGATCACCGAACGCCAGGTGATGTTCGCAACCGCCGCCGCCGGTGTGGCCCCGCGGCCCGTCGAAGCCCCACGTCCTCGGCTCATGGCTTTCTGGCAACGGCTGGTGCAAAGCGTTGAGCCTCGGGCGCCTCGGAAGTACCCGTATTCGCGGCCGAGCTACCTGGAACAAGCGGCGATGTCCCGTGAGATGGAGCGACTGTGAACGAGCTCGTGATGGTCGTAGAAGGCTTGGTGCTGATAGTCATGAGCGTCGGAATCCACCACCTCTCGGCGTGGTTGGAGCGCTGGGATTACGAACGCCATTGCGAGGATTGAGCCGGTCAGCTCACCGAGCTGGCCGACGGTATCCCCTTCGAGTGCAACGTCATTGACGGCGAAGCGACAGCTGAGCGCGTTCTCGTGGTGGTTTACCGCATCTGTACTCAGCCGGCAGTCGCCAACTGCGCCCAATGAATCGAGGAGTCCGGCAACACCCTCATACCTGCTGCTGAAGCGCATCAGCAAACCAAACGGTTATCCGATAGCCGTGTTAGCCAACAATTATTTCGTCGGGCTTGGGAGGCGAGAATGTTTACATTCCTGTTGACGCGGGCAGTAACCATTGCGCTCGGAATGATCGCCACGGGCGCGGTACTCGGGTGTATTGGGGTGCGAGGCGCGTTCAGGCCGAAATGGACGCACTATACGTTCGGAGACCCCGGATCCACGATCGCCGACGTTAGAGCGGCTTTTCCGTCGGCTTTGCACAGCAACCTTTGGTGGATCGCCGCCTACGGGACGGTGCTGGCAGGTTGCGCGTTGTTCTATCGAGCTCGCGCGGGCTCCAAACTAGGCGGCCAAGCCGCCAATTTCATCCTCGCCGCGGTAGTCATCGCGGTGGCCGCCAACCTGATCGAAGCCCTTTTGGTGTCGATCATGTTGAGCCACAAGGAAACCGGTTGGCGCACCGCCGCCGCCGCCGCAGCCACCATCAAGTTCTCCGCAATCGCTGTGGGGGCAATCGGGGTATTCGCTTTTTTTGCGATCATCCTGCGTGACGCGATGGGCAAGTGCCGCCGGGTACGAAGGTGGCGCCGCACTTGGCGAGCGTCGGTACTCGAGATCCTGCGATCGTTCAGGGTATTTCGGTGGCTGGGCCTGGGTGCGGGCGACGGGTCTGCGCCGACTCCCTGGTGGGATGGAGTGCTGGCGCCTCGGTCCTGGCCGGAGCCTACGGCGGATCAGGCGGCCGTCAAAGAGGCCATTAAAGACTCCGGCCAGCCATTTAAGACCGTGATCGAAAACCAGCGGAGCTGGCAGCGAGCCTATAACGTCCCGGGGGTGACTGCGTCACTGAAACACCGAACGAAACCGCTTCGAGCACTTTGCCTTTCGGGCGGAGGCGTGCGGTCGGCCTGCGTGGCTATGGGCGCCATGCAGGTGTTCTCCAAACCGTCGATCGCCGCCGATCCCACGGCGAACTCGAATGGTGGCAGCGACAATGCGGCCACCTTATTGGACGGCCTCGACTATGTGATCTCGGTGTCGGGGGGCGGATACGCCGCCGGTGCGCGGCTGCTGGCGGTACAACGCCAACTAGTCGACCCCAACCAGAAGCGCGAAGTGCAGCTTGAGGGCGACGAACTTAAGCCAAAGCCGAACATCGCGGACATCTCGGAACGGTTCGAAGACGGGTCAGCGGAGTTTGACCATATCCGTCGGGGATCGAGCTATCTCGCCGATTCACCGCTCGGCTTGATAAGGGCCCTCGCAGAAGTGCTCAAGAATCTGGTGGCCTCGCTGGCAATTATTTTCAGCGTCCCGGTGATCGCTGGGTCGGTGGCAGGCTTGCTGCTGGCCGACGTTCCGGTCGCCGCATTCCCGCCGATCTCTGGCAAGACCGCAGCCGCCGGCTCGGACACTCCTCTGTCGGCATCACTCGTGACCCACCCCTCCGCGTACTGGGCGATCGGAGTCTTTGCGGGTTTGGCCGTAGCCTGCACCGTGTTCGTGCTGATCACCGAGTGGAGGTCGAATAGTCGGTGCAGCGAACGCCGGATGGCGCTCGCGTTGGGCTTGGCCCGCGCGAGCGCGGTGTTCGCGCTGGTGATCTTCACGCTTACGATCGCATTGCCCGCATTGATGCTGCTCTGCTCGGCGCCCAGCAGCCACACACCGTCGAGCGCGGGCGGTGCGTTCGCCGCGTTGTCCGGCGTCGTCGGGGTCAACTACGTGGCCGCCCTGGTCGCGATCATCTGGCGCGACAGGCACAAGCTGACCAAGAGCATCGGCACGCAGTCGTCCCCGCGACTGCTGAAACGTCTGTTGCCGCCGGAGGTTATCTCGCTGTTGCTGACCCTGGCTACCTTGGCCCTGCTATCGGTGGTGTGGCTGGCACTGCTGGGCAGCTTCGCGGCCGGCGCCTTCCAGTTCTGCACCCAGACCGGATGGGGCGAACGCTTCCTCAACGTGCCACCGGGGGTCTGGTGGTTAGGCGGCCTTGGGCTCGCCGCGTTGTTCCTCGGGTTTGCCGACGTCACGTCGTTGAGCCTGCATCCCTTCTATCGTCGCTGCCTGGCCCGCACTTTCGCCGTGCGCCGTGGTGCAGACAAAGCGGTGCAGTACGACGACGCCGAACCCACCTGGCTGCACTTGTATGGCAAGACGACGCGGGGCCCAAAATTTGTGTTCGCGTGCTCGGCCACGATCTCGGGCCCCGACAAGCCCGCGCCCGGCCTCAACGCGGTTTCGTTCGTAATGAGTGCGGACTACGTCGGCGGACCAGAGCTCGGGTGGTTCCACACCAAGAAGTTGTTCCAAGCGGCATCGCCTCGGATCCGCCGGGACCTGACCGTGGAGGCAGCGGTTGCCGTGAGTGGTGCGGCGTTCGCCTCGGCGATGGGACGCCAGAACAAGGGCGTCGAAAAACTGCTCGCCATTTCCGGCGCTCGCCTCGGCACCTGGTTGCCTAACCCGAACTTCGTCCGCCAACTCAGGGACTCCACTCGCCCGAACGGTTCAGGCTCCGACGCGCTCCCGCGCGTATGGCCGAAATCGCTGCCGAGCATCCGGGGTGGGGGCTACCTATATCGGGAGATCCTCGGTATCAACGACCGGGACGCGCGGCTGGTGCAAGTCACGGACGGCGGCCACTACGACAATTCGGGCCTGGTGGAGGCCCTCCGGCGCAGGTGCCGACTGATTATCGTGATCGACGGAGGGGGCGATCCTCCGCCGCTACCCGTCGGCCTCACAGACGCACTTCGTTTGGCGAGATATGAACTGGGCGTGGAGGTTGCGCTAAACCGCACGGGCCCTTATTCCGTCGAGAGCATCACCCCGGGGTCGGGAAAGCAGTTCGCCAAAGACGACGCGCTAGCCAGCCTGAACAGCCGAATAACCCGCGGGGCGGTAGTTCAGGGTGCGATCACATATCCTGCCGCGGCGGGGCTCGACGAGAGCACCGGGACCCTGATTTTCGCGAAGGCGGTACTGAGCGAACGGTGCCCGTTCTGGCTGCTGACGTATGCGGCATCCACCGCGATTTTTCCGCACGATCCCACCTCCGACCAGTGGTTCAGCGAAGCGCAATTCGCCGCCTACACGTCGCTGGGCCGCGTCATCGCCGAGGAGGCAGTCGGGTGCCTGAGACTTCTCAAGCCGCTCGATAACCTCAACGGTCGACGCCCCGCGGGTAACGGGTTGCCCCCCACTCCCCCAATCTCACCAGCCCAAGTCAGCAGTAAAACTCTGAATTGACGCTGGTTGGAGGGCTCGATGATACTGACATGGTGGCGGGGTCGGGCGGTCGCACGAATCTGAGCGACAAGGATCTCGTCGAAGCGGTTCTACGTGAACTGAGCGAGGCAGCCGACAAGTGGGAAGCCCTTGTCGCGCAAGCCGAGACGGTCACGTACAGCGTGGACTTGGGGGATATTCGCGCCGTGACGAATTCCGACGGCAGGTTGGTCGAGTTGTCGCTGCATCCCGACGTGATGACCGGCTATGCCCACGCGGAGTTGGCGGACAGGTTGAATTTGGCGATCGCGGCGCTGCGCGAAGAGGCCGAAGCCGAGAATCGGGCCAGGTACGGCAGCGAGCTGCATTGATGTCGGTGTCGATGCGGCACCCCTGCATCGACCGCCTGAAGGAGAATGACCGTGCCACTTAATCTGTCCAACCGGGACCAGAATTCGGGGCACCTGTTCTATAACCGGCGGCTGCGCGCCGCGATCACCAGGTTCTCGGTCCGGATGAAGCACGACGACCGCAAACAGCAAGCGGCCGTGGCGCTGTCGATCGTGCTCGTTCTGATCGGCGTCGGCTGGATGGCGCTACTTCATGTCATGAAGCCCTCCGGCTTGGTCGGCCAAGCGTCGATCATCGGCGATCGTGACACCGGCGCGGTCTACGCGAAGATCAACGGCCGGCTCTATCCCGCGCTCAACTTGACCTCGGCACGGTTGGCGGTCGGCAATGCCGGCGCTCCGACTTGGGTTCGAGCCGGCGAGATCGCGAAGTACCCGACCGGCCCGCTCATCGGCATACCTGGTGCGCCGGACAGCTTGCCGATCACGTCGAGCGCCGAATCGGCCTGGTCGGTCTGCGACGCCGCTGCCGCTCGCGGCAGTGGGACGGCGCCGGTGGTGACCGCCATCGCCGGTCAGCTCTCCCCCTTCGGGCGATCGGAGCCGATGCGCCCGAAGCAGGCCATCCTGGCAACCCACAAGGGCGCGACGTATGTGATCTGGCATGGGCAGCGCTCGCGCATTGATCCGGCGGACCGGTCGGTGACGTTCAACCTGGGTCTCGATCCCGGTGTGACGTACCCGATCGAAATCTCCAATGCGGTGTTCGACGCGATGCCGTCAACGGAACCTATTGTCTTGCCGGTGATTCCGGGACGGGGCACGCCATCGCGGTGGCTGCCCGGTTCGATCGTCGGCAGGGTGCTGGAAACCCGTGATGCGAATGGCGCCGTCAACGGCTTCTATGTGCTGCTGCCCGACGGTGTGCAGAAAATCACCAGCTTCGTCGCCGACCTGTTGCGGACCGCGGATTCGGAGGGCTCGACGACGCCTACCCTGGTCGCGCCCGACAAGCTGATTCAGATCCCGGTGGTCGACGTGCTCGATGTCGACTACTACCCGTCGGAGAAGCTGGAATTCGTTGACACGTCGGCCAACCCGGCGACATGCGTGGGCTGGGAGAAACAATCGGGCGATCCACAGGCCAGGATCACAGTCTTCACCGGTCGGGGGTTGCCGGTTTCGGCCGGTATGGATTCCCGGGTGGTGCGCCTGGTTCGCGACGACCGCGACCCTAATTCCGCTGAGGCACAACAAACGTTGATCCTGCCAGGTGCGGCGAACTTCGTGACGACAACCAGCGGCGTCGCGACCGCCGACAGTCGGGAAAGTTTGTATTGGATTTCACCGCAGGGTGTTCGATACGGAGTTCAATCCGATCACGCCACCTTGCAGGCGTTGGGGCTGGACCCGCGGCTGGCCGTGCAAGCGCCCTGGCCGATCGTGCGCACCTTCGCGCCCGGGCCCGCGATTGGTCGCGACGCTGCGCTGGTGGCGCGCGACGCAGTCTCCGGAGGCGGTGCCGTGGCGCCGATTCCCGATCTCAACGACCAGGCAGGCGGGGGTTAAGTAGCAATGTCCAAACGAGGTTTCGTCCGCGGCAGCCGCAAGCCCGCGCCGAACGTTCCGCCGGTGCGCATCGCGGTCGCCGCACCGTTGGCGTTGCCCGAGCGGGAACCCCGCAACATCCTGCTGATGATCGCGATTCCCGCGTTGCTCGTCGGAATCATCGGCACGCTGGTGGTGATGTACGCGTCGGGGATTCGATCCCTGCAGTCGGGCTTCTTCCCGATGATCGGTCTGGTCGGGTTCGGGACGCTGATGTTCAGTGGGCGGTTGGGGCGTGGGCGCCGGATCAGTTGGGGGGAGCAAGAAAAGCAGCGCCGCAGTTATCTGCGTCAGCTCGACGAGGACCGCGACGAAGTGCAACGCGCAGCCCAGAATCAGCGCCGCAGCCAGCTCTTCGTGCACGGCGATCCGCAGCAGCTGGATACCGTGATCGGTGGGCCGCGGATGTGGGAACGACGCCCCGCGGACCCCGACTTTCTTGACGTCCGCCTGGGGATCGGGATCCAGCAAGCCAGCGAATCCGCGGTGTCGCTGCAGTGGCCCGACGTTCCGATCGGTGAAGAGCTCGAGCCCGTAACCGGCGGTGCGCTAAGGGATTTCATCCTCGAGCAGAGCAAGATTCGCGGAATCGGCAAGGTACTCAGCCTGCGGTCGAAGCCCGGCTTCAGCTTTATCGGCGACGATCCGGGCGAACTGCACAGCCTGGCCCGTTCGATCCTGTGCTCGCTGGCCGTCTACCACAGCTCCAGCGATCTCAAAGTCATGGTGGTCACCCGCCACCCCGAGTTGTGGTCGTGGCTGGTGTGGCTGCCGCACAATCAACACGACGAGATGTTCGACGCGTGTGGGCTGCGCCGGTTGATCTTCACCTCCCCCACCGAGCTGGAAGAGGCGCTCGACGCCGAGCTGCACCGCAAGGGTCGCGGACCATGGACACCGCCGGTCGGCATGAGCCCGACGTCCATGCCATCGCCGATGGAGTCCAGCAGCGGCCTGGCGTTGGGACCGCACTGGGTGATCGTCGACGACAACGTCGGCACCCCGGAGCAATGGGAAGGCGTGACCGGACAGAAAGGCATGGCCGGCATCACGGTGGTGCGGCTGGCCACCCGGGCCGGGCTGGGGGTCGGATTCACCGACGACAGTGAGCGTTTCGCGCTGCGCGAAGGCCGACTGACCCACCGCGGCACGTTCTATGCCGTGGCGGACATGCTCGCTGAAAGCACCGCCAGCCGGTACGCGCGAGCGCTTGCCCGTTGGTCCCCGATGAGTGCCGGGGATCTGTCGGAGACCGACAGCCAAGGCGGTGAATTGCTGCGCGCGCTAGGCATCAGCGATCCCCGGGAACTGGATGTCGACAGGCTCTGGGGCGAAAGCCGCGGTCGCGGCGACCACAAATGGGCGATGATGCCCGTGGGTGTCAAGCAGGCCGGCGAGCTGCAGCAGATTATCTTGCGCGCCAAAGACTTTGGTGGTTTCGGGTTCCATTCGGTGGTGATCGGGACCTCTGGTTCCGGCAAGTCGGAATACTTCCTGTCGCTATGCACGGGGATTGCGTTGACGCACTCCCCCGAGACGTTCATCGTGATCTTCGTCGACATGAAATTCGAATCCGCGGCCCAGGACCTGCAGGGATTCCCCCACGTCGCGGGTTCGCTGTCCAACCTGGGTAAGGACGATCGGCATTTAGCCGAACGGATGCGCAAGGCCGTCAACGGTGAGATCGCCCGGCGGTACCGGCTTTTCAACCAAGCCGGGGCGCGCGACGCGAACGAGTACGAAGAAATGCGGCTCGCCGGGCGGGACCTGGAACCCGTCCCGATCCTGCTGGTGATCATCGACGAATACCTCGAACTGTTCATCCATCATCCGGAGTGGATCGATCTGGTCATCCACATCGGGCAAGAGGGCCGCGGCTGTAACGTCTTCTTCACGCTCGGCGGTCAGCGGCTGGACCTGTCGTCGCTCAGCAAGGTCAAGAGCAACATCGCTTTTCGGGTGGCCCTGCGCGCCGAGACCGCGGAGGACTCGCGCGATGTGATCGGCAGTGACGCGGCACTGCATCTGCCGTCGAAGGAGAACGGTTACGCACTGCTCAAGGTGGGGCCACGCGACCTGGAGCAGTTCCGCTGCTTCTACGTCTCCGCTCCGTTCGTGGTGCCCAAACGGGTGGTCAGCGTGAATAAGACGGTGGCCATGAGCTTTTCGCAGCCGCGAGCATTCACCTGGGCGTACCAACCGCTGAGCGAAGCAGACAGCGAAGCATTGGCGGTCGCCGACGAGCCCGAGGAACCCGACGAGTTTCTGTTCCACGCCGACGGGTTCCGGAAGAAGAAGCTGGTCGACGTGATCCGCGAGTCGCTGATGTCGCACAGCGCGCGTCCACCCCACCAAATATGGCTGCCACCTTTGGAAGTCAGCGAGCCGATGGATGTGCTGGTGGCGAGCTGGCGGCGCAAGCCGTGGTATGTCGACTACGGCGACAACCCAGGCTTGGTGTTCCCGGTGGGCGTCGTCGACATCCCCGAGGACCACGCTCAGCGCGTGCACGCCATCGACGCCGAGATGGACAACATCATGGTGGTGGCGACCGCTCAGCGCGGCAAATCAACGACACTGATGGCCTTGATCACCTCTGCCGCATTGATGTACCGGCCCGAGCGAGTCACGTTCTTCTGCATCGGGGCTTCGCTCTACCCCGTCGAAGATCTGCCACACGTCGCATCAGTCGTCAGCCAAACAGACAAGGAAGGCGTCTCGCGGACCGTGGCGTCGATCGAGGGATTGATCTTGGCCCGTGAGGCGGCGTTCAAGCAGTTCCAAATCGACATCTCCGAATTCCGGGAACGGCGGTTCGGGACCGAGCGGGAAGGCGGCACCGATCCCGCCGACAAGTTCGGCGACGTCTTCCTCGTTGTCGACAACTTCAGCGACCTGTACGACAAGGATTCCGCGATGGGAGACCGCTTGGTTTCCCTCGCCCGCCAGGGGCTGTCCTATGGGGTCCACGTTGCGACCACCGCCACGGCGTGGCTGGTGGGGCAGAAGCAGGCGCTGGTCAACGTGTCGAATGCGCGCATCCAGCTGCGGCTGAGCAATCCGGACGAAACCCAGATGGGCGAGGGCCTCGAGCGGCGAAAGGCCGCCCGCAACACACTGGACCGGCCTGGGTTCGGTGTCACCCGAGAAGGCCACGAGGTGCTGATCGGGGTACCGGAGATCACGTCGGCCACCGGCGAACGGATACCGACGCGCCAACTCGGGGGGGTCATTGCCGAGGTGACCGGCGTCGGCAGGCTGGAGAAGTTGGCGCGACTGCCCGAACAGATTCAGCTCGCCCAGATCATCGCCGCCTTCGCGGAGACCGACGTGGCGGCGGACCCGTTCAACATCCCCTTCGCCATCGGCGAAAGTGCTTTGCAGCCAACATATTTACCGACTCGAACGGTGCCCAGCATGCTGGTGCTGGGCCGGCAGTCGTGCGGTAAGACGACGACCCTGGCCGCCTTCGGACAGGCGGTCATGAGCCGGTTCGGTCCCGAGCAGGCGCAGATCACCATCATCGATCCCAAGACGTCGCTGATCGGCAAGATTCGTGGACCGCACGTTCGCGCGTACGCCTACACCGCCGACGATATCGACACCGTGATCGAGGAACTGGCGGCGATGATGCGCGACCGTCTCCCTCCCTCGGGCCTGAGTCAGGAAGAGTTGCTGAGCCGCAGCACCTGGGCGGGCCCGCACCATTTCCTGCTGATCGACGACGAACAGGAACTGCGTCCACACGGTGCGATCGGCAAGGCCGCCGCGAGCGCTCCGCTGTGGGGGCTGATCGAGCGCAGCCGAGAGATAGGCCTGCACGTGATTGCCTCGCGCCTGCCCGGAAACTGGGCGGGGGTCTCCATCACGAATCCATTCCTGCAGAAGATGACGAGTTCGCGGGCGCCCACCTTATTCATGGACAACGACCCGGCGACGGTCAAAGTGTTCGCCAGGGTCAGCGCCCAGCAACTGCCGCCCGGGCGGGGCTTGCTCGTCACGACCGATGGCGCGATCGAAGGTGTGCTGGTAGGAGCCCCGGAATAGGCAGGTCCGCGGCGGCCGGGTGGCGAGGCAAAAAGGTGAATCGACAGCCGCCAGCGGCCACCATAGAATCAGGCCATTCCGCGATATTTCGCCGGACACAACTTGCCTGGTGGGGAGCCAGCCAAAAGGGGGTATACCCCCACGGATGAAACCGGGCATCTAGAAAAATACGGAGGGGTCAAAATGAGCGGTCTGTTTGACATGGTGCCAGGCGCCGTTGACTTGTCGGCGGCGACAGAAGGCGCGATCAGCGAGCAGATGGCGGCTACCACCGCGGCCGGCGCGGCAGCGCTGACCGGCGTGCTGCCGATGGCGCCGGACGCCGATTCCATCGAGTTCGCCGCCGCGCTGAACGCAGCCGGTGCGGCCTATTTGGCGACCGCGGCCGAGCACGCCGGGCAGCGGTCCGGTTTCTCGGGTGCACAGGGTCTCGCGTCTGCCACTGGCGTCATGACAGACGCACTGAACGCGGCCGCGAGCGCGATCTAACCGAACATGGCCGATCCCAGGTGGACAGGTCCTCCCGAGATCGTCGCCCAGATCTTCGAGGCGGGCAATCCGGCATCCGTGCTTGCCAATAACGCGGTGTGGGTCACCGAGACCACGAATCACGAAGTGTCGGCGGGCATTTCAACAGTCAACTCCCTGGCGACGGCGGCGCAGTGGCAGGGCGTCGGTGCGATCGCTTCGATGATCACCTCGCTCGGCCTCAATGCCGGATTGCAAACACTGGTGGGCTGGACCGCCGAGAAGATCGGCGTGACGACGGCGGCGGTCGAGGCCTTCATGCTGGCGAGATCGTCGGTCGTCCCGTCGTTGATGTCGCTGACCAATCGGCTCGAGTGGGACGTGCTGTTCCACACCAATTTCTTCGGCCAGAACACGATGGCCATGGGCGAGCGAGACGGCGAGTACTACGGCCACCACTGGCCGACCAATTCGACCATTGGCTGGGCCTACTCCGGTGCGTTGGCCGCGCTTACTGCTGCGCTGGCCGTTCCCCCGCCGATGGCACCGATGGGGGCCTCACCGGCTGGGCCGGCGGCGGCCGCCTCGGCCGTGGCACAGGCGGCCGGGCAGGCCGGAATGAACGGCGCGACGCAGGTCGGTAGCCAGGCGACCCAGGGTGCGGGGCAGGCAGCCGCGGCACCCGCCGAGGGCGGCAGCCAGCTCAGTTCCCTCATGCAGCAGCCGCTGCAAATGATCTCCGGCCTGACCGAACCGCTGCAGCAGGTCATCAAGGCCCCGATGGATGCCTTCCAAGGCATGGCCAGCATGCCGCAGGGGCTGCTGCAGTCGATGACGAGCGCGTTTTCCTCGGCCGGTGGCGGCAATGCCGGCGCGGCCGGCGCCGCCGTCGAGCCCGCCATGCTGGCCGGCGCAACTAGTCCCCTGGGCGGCGCAGCTGGCGGCGGAGGCGTGGGCGGCGGTGGTGGCTTCCCGGGCGCCGGCCTGACCAGCTACACCCGTCCCACCAGCAGCTTCGAGCCGGAGACCGGCGGGCGGCCGACCAGCTTGCGCGCCGGCATGCTCAACGCCGCCGAAGTGCGCGGCCCCACCTCTCCGACCAGCTCCGGGATGGGCGGCTCGCCGATGCCGATGTCGCCGGCCGGCATGCTGGGGCAGGGCAAGGAAGGCCAAGCCGACAAGGACGTCGCCCGCGCTCGCGTGGTTGTCGGGGCCGGCGAGCCGACCGACGAGACCTAGCGGCGGCTCCCCTATCGCTTATCGACCGGGCCCGGGCGGGCCCGCGAACGCTTGCGCGATCTCCAGCCAACGCTGCGCGTCGGGACCGTGCGCGTTCACGTCGAGGGCGCTCAGCGGGCGGCGCTGCGTAACCAAGAAGCAGAAGTCCTCGGCGGCCCCGGTAACCCGTTGGGCCGCGTCCGCCGGACCCCAGGACCAGGTATCGCCGCCGGGTGCGCGCAGCTCAACCAGAAACGGCTCGGACGGCGGAGCCAACTCGTTGACCGCGAACGCGTAATCGCGAGTGCGCACCCCCAGATGGGCGATCGAGTGCAGTCGGTCGGTGGGCGCCCGCTTGACGCCGACGGCGTCGGCGACGTCCAGCCCGTGCGCCCAGGTCTCCATCAACCGCGCGGTAGCCATCGACGCCGGGCTCATCGGTGGCCCGAACCACGGCAGTTTGCGACGCTCGTCCGCCGTGAGCAGCGCGTCGTGCAACCGTTCCCGGGTGGCGCGCCAATCGCGCAGCAGGTCGGTCGGTGGTGTGGTCGCCAGCTCCTCGGCACCCGCGTCGACGAAGCCGATGGGGTCCTGCATCGCGCCGGACAGCACCTCGGCGAACCCCGCCTCGTCGGTGACCGAGAGCAGCGCGACGCGATCGGTCCACAACAGGTGCGCGATCTGGTGTGCGACGGTCCAGCCCGGCGACGGCGTCGGGTCGGCCCAGCGCGCGACCGCCAGCGGCGCCACCAGCGCGTCGAGGTCGTCGCTTTCGGCGCGCAGGTCGGCCACCATCGGCCCGGGATCCGCCATCTTGACCTCCCTAGCGACTGGTCGCCGGCTGGCCGCGCCGGCCGACGACACCGTGGACGGCAAGCCCGGCCAGGTAGATCCCCGACCCGAACAGCACGAACGTCGGCGCGTGCCCGTCGGCGGGGATCAACACCGCGGCGACCGTGATCGAGACGATGAACGAGACCCAGAACAGCGCATCCTGCACCGCGAACACGTGGCCGCGCAGCGCGTCGTCAACGTCCATCTGCATCGCCGAGTCGGCGCACAACTTGATCATCTGGCCGGTCACGCCCAGGAAGAAGCTGCACCCCACCATGATCGGCAGCGTCAGCCCCACCCCCGCCAGCTCGATCAGCGCGGCCGCGGCCAACGCACCGTTCGCCGCGGCGTAGCGGCCCCAACGGCGCACCGCGGGTGGCGTCAGCAGGGTGGCCAGGAAGGACCCGAGCCCCGACGCGGCAAAGAACACCAGCGCAATCCCCAGGCCGCCGAATGCGGGGTTCTTCGTGTGATGCGCCAGCAACAGGATCACCAGCGAATTGATGCCCACCACCATCCGGTGCGACGCCAACCCGGACAGCGCGGCGGCGACCGTCGGCGTGGTCACCACGGTTCGCGCACCGTGCAGCCACCCGGTGATCACCGCATAGACCGCCGATCCGTGGATCGCCCGCTTGGTGTCGTCCGGCCCGAGCACCCGGGGTCCAAACCGCAGCGACAACAGCAACGCCACCAACACCGGAATCACGGCCATCAAGATGATGACGGACGCGCCCCGATCGCTGCCGCCCACGAAATAGCGGGGTACGAGCATGAAGTTGGCGCCGAAGAAGGCCGCGATGGCGCCCGAGGCGGTGGCGACCGAGTTCATCGTCACCACCTGTTCGCGCGGCACCACGTGTGGCAGTGACGCCGACAGTCCCGAGGCCACGAATCGGGAGAAGCCGTTGAAGAACAACGCCCCCAGCAGCAACGGCATCTCGCCGGCGCGCACCGCCAGAATCGTGCCGATCACCAAGATCAGGACCAGGCGGCACAGGTTGGCGCCCACCAGCACCCAGCGTCGGTCCCAGCGGTCCATCAGTGCCCCGGCGAAGGGTCCGAGCAACGAGTAGGGCAAGAACAGCACCGCGAATGCGAACGCGATCGACAACGGGTCGGCCGCCCGGTCCGGATTGAACAGCAGCGCGCCGGCCACCGTCGCCTGGAAGAGCCCATCCCCGAATTGACTCGCCATGCGCAGCGCAATCACCCGCCGGAGATCCGGCATTGCGCGCACCGACTGCCAGAGTTCGACGGGTGCGCGCGAGGGCATCCGGGTTTGAAACACAGAACCGACTTCCACGATTAGGCTGGACAAAGATCGTCGCACTCGACGTCGCTGTACTAACAGTACAAATATTTGCGGGCGGCGTTTGTTTGTGCCGAGCGATGGTACGGGAATGCGATGATGGACTGATGCCGCACCCCGAGGATCCGGAAGACTTCATCGCACCCGCTGCTCAGCGGGTGCGTGCGGGTACTTTGCTGCTGGCCAATACCGACCTTCTCGAACCGACCTTTCGGCGCAGCGTTATTTACATCGTCGAGCACAACGATGGCGGCACACTGGGCGTGGTACTCAACCGGTCCAGCGAGACCGCGGTCTACAACGTATTGCCGCAGTGGGCCAAACTCGCCGCCAAGCCGAAGACGATGTTCATCGGTGGGCCGGTGAAGCGCGATGCTGCCCTGTGCCTGGCGGCATTGCGGATCGGCGCCGACCCGCAGGGTGTGCCGGGTTTGCGGCATGTCTCGGGGCGGATCGTGATGGTTGACCTCGACGCCGAGCCCGATCTGATTGCACCGTTGATCGAAGGTGTCCGGATCTACGCGGGGTACTCGGGCTGGACCATCGGTCAGCTCGAAGGTGAGATCGAGCGCGATGACTGGATTGTGTTGTCCGCGTTGCCATCTGACGTTCTCGTTGGGGCGAAGGAAGACCTGTGGGGCCAGGTCCTGCGCCGGCAGCCGCTGCCGCTGTCGCTGCTGGCGACCCACCCGATCGACGTCAGCCGAAACTAGGTCTCCTCCCCCACCTCCGACGGCGCGGGCGGCTGCGACATTTCGTCAGCTTCACGCGCGAGCCTGCTGGCAATCACCGCGCACACCACCAGCTGGATCTGGTGGAAGATCATCAGCGGCAACATCGTCAGGCCGACGATGTTGTTGGGGAAAAACACCAGCGCCATCGGCAGCCCGGACGCCAGGCTCTTCTTCGAACCGCAGAACAGCAGCACGATCGCATCGCCGCGGTCCAGCCGCGCCAGCCGGCCGGTCAGCGTCGTGGCGACCAGGACGATGGCCAGCAACGCCGTCGCGACCAGGGCAACCAGGATCAATCGCCACAGGTCGACGCTCACCCAGATGCCCTCCACCACGCCCATCGAGAACGCCGCGTACACGACCAGCAGGATGGACCCTCGATCGACGATCTTCAGCACCGCCGCATAGCGTCTGACGAACCCCGCGATCCAGGGCCGCGCCAGCTGGCCGGCGCCGAACGGCAGCAAGAGCTGCACCACGATGTCGCGGATCGAATGGGCGTCCACATGGACCGCGCCGCTGGTGTTCATCAGCAGCACCACCAGCAGCGGGGTCAGCACGATGCCGAGGATGTTGGACAGCGACGCGCTGACGATGGCGGCGGAAACATGGCCCCGCGCAATCGAAGTGAACGCGATCGACGACTGCACGGTCGACGGGACCAGGCATAGAAACAGCACGCCGTTGTAGAGGTCGGTCGTCAGCACCGAGGGCACCAACGCCCGAGCGGCCAGCCCCAGCAGCGGGAACAGCACGAAGGTCGTGGACAGGACGAGCAGGTGCAACTTCCACTGCCGGACGCCGTGCCAGGCCTGCTGTGGCGATAAGCGAGCGCCGTATAGGAAGAACAGCAGCGCGATCGCGGACTCAGCGGCGACCGATGCGGCGTAAGCGGCGTCGCCGCGGGCGGGGAAGAGGGAGGCAACCGCGACGGTCGTCGCCAGGGCCAGCAGAAACGGATCGACGATCGTCGACAAGCGCCTCAGCATGGTGGCCTATCGCACGACGTCGCGGCGGTGGGATTTTGTCAGTGGCAGGACTGCGTACAGACGCTGCACTCGCCGGCGCAACTGGGTGCCGCCGCTTCTTGGCGCAGCGCGAAGCGTGCGCTCTGCCACGAGCCGGCGGCCAACGTGCCGAGCGCGCCGGCCACGCAGACGATCAGCACCACGAACGCCGTGTGCGCGGACGCGGCCAGTGCCACCACACCGCCGGCGGTCAGCATCACCGCGGCTGCCAACTGCGTCGGCGCCATGGCGCGCAGCGCCAGCTGGGTGCCGTCGACGGCGTGGTTGTGAGACAGCGACCACGTTCCGAACCCGGCGGACGCCACCGCCGCACACACGCACACCACCCCAGCGATCAGCATGGCCTCACAATACGAGGCCGATCACGGATCCGCGCGCCGGGCTCCACAGCCCTTGTGTCGGCGCAGAATTAGCGCCCGAGGTTACTGAAGTTCGGCAGCGGCGGCAGTCCCGGCACCAGGGTAAATATGTTGGGCGTGGGCTGCGGGGAGGGCAGCTGGTTGGGCACGCCCATCTGCGCCGGAAGCGCGGCCGGCGCCTGCGCGGGGAGCACGGCGGGAGACTGCGCGGGGACCGGAGCGGGTGCGACGACGGGCGTCTGGGCCGGGACCCCGGCGGGTGCCTGGGCGGGAACCGCGGCGGGTGCCGGGGCGGCGGCTCCGGGCACGGCCACCCGGAACCCGTTGATGATGGCGTCGGTGGCGGGTGCGTCTCCGATCGCGACTGCCCGGTCGGTGGTCACCGAGAGCGACACCAGGTACGTGTCGTGGCCCGACGTGGCGAGGATGTGACGGCGCGAGGTGTTCAGCGTCATGTCGCCCTCGCGGTAGGTGCCCTCGATGACAGACGACGGGAAGCCGTCGAAGTCAGCCATCGAGGCGTTCGTGGACTGCCAGGCCAGCAGTTTCTGGCTGTCGACGTAGCCGTGCGAGATGGCTTCCTTGGGATCGAAGGTTCCGACCAGCTTATAGACCACGACCTGCGCGTTTGATGTGTAGACGCTGCTGCCTTGCCGGTCGGCGATCACCGCGAACGCGTCGGGCACATTGGGGTCGGGCACCTGGGTCCAGCGCGGGGGCACCGGCAGCGTGATGTCGAGCGCCTTGAATGCCTGCGGCTTCTGCGGCTCCAGCTTGACGCCCTTGGATTGGAAGTAGTCGCGCAGCGTTCCGGAGGCCGCCGGGATCACGGTCGGCTGCGCCGGCGCGATCGCGGCGGCGTTGGGCGTCGCAGCCGGAGCGGCAACGCTGTTAGGCGCCGCGGGCGCGGCGGCGAGGCTCGGCGGTGCGAACGGATTCGCCGCCGGCGGGGTGGGGACGAACCGGTTGCTGTTGGCCGTACCCGGAGCCGCGGGGATGTACTGCTGCGCCGGCACCGGAACAATCGGACCCGGTGGCACGGGAACCAGCGGATCGGCCGAAGCCGTAGCACCCGAAAATAGGGCGAACCCGATCACACTGGCGGCGAAACCGCCGGCGATTACGCGCCCGGGGGCGGCGATCTGAGTCATCTCTGTCGGTCCTTCCGAATGGCTGGTCCGCCAGCATCCGTGGGTATAGAGGCTGACTGTAACCAGAGGTCAAACGTGCTGGACAGGGCCGAAATAGAGATGGGATGAACCCCTGATCTCTGCGCAACGCAACCTTTACCAACCTGTGGCCGACAAGTCCGCCAAGATCCTCCTTATACGCTGTTCAGGTGACCCAATCGCCGACCGCCTCGTCTCGGAGCAACCCTGCGGGTGCCCAGACGGAGTCCGACGCGCCCCCATTCCGTTACACCGCGGAGCTGGCCGGACGTATCGAGGGCACCTGGCAGGAGAACTGGGCGCGGCTGGGGACATTCAATGTGCCCAACCCGGTGGGGTCGTTGGCGCCGACGGACGGCGCCCCGGTGCCCGACGACAAATTGTTCGTGCAGGACATGTTCCCGTATCCATCGGGTGACGGGCTGCACGTTGGGCACCCTTTGGGCTACATCGCGACCGACGTATACGCCCGCTACTTCCGGATGATCGGCCGTAATGTACTGCACGCCTTGGGTTTTGATGCATTTGGGTTGCCCGCCGAGCAATATGCGGTGCAAACCGGCACCCATCCGCGCACTCGGACCGAGGCCAACATCGTCAATTTCCGCCGGCAGTTGGGCCGGCTGGGCCTCGGGCACGACAGTCGGCGGTCCTTCTCGACCACCGACGTCGAGTTCTACAAGTGGACGCAATGGATCTTCCTGCAGATCTACAACGCGTGGTTCGACACCGCGGCCGCCAAGGCTCGTCCGATCGGCGAGCTGATCGCCGAATTCGATTCCGGTGCCCGCCGTCTCGGCGATGGCCGGGACTGGGCGACGTTGTCGGCAGGGGAGCGCGCCGACGTGATCGACGGCCACCGGCTGGTGTACCGGGCCGACTCGATGGTGAACTGGTGCCCCGGGCTGGGAACGGTGCTGGCCAACGAAGAGGTCACCTCCGACGGCCGTAGCGACCGCGGCAACTTCCCGGTGTTCCGGAAACGGTTGCGGCAGTGGATGATGCGTATCACCGCGTACTCCGACCGGCTGCTCGATGACCTGGACTTGCTGGACTGGCCCGACAAGGTCAAGTCCATGCAGCGCAACTGGATTGGCCGTTCCACCGGCGCCGAGGCGCTGTTCTCGGCGACTACGACGCGTGGTGACATCGTCGACATCGATGTGTTCACCACGCGCCCCGACACCTTATTCGGCGCAACCTATCTGGTGCTGGCTCCCGAGCACGACCTGGTGGACGAGCTCGTTGCCGATGCCTGGCCGGACGGTGTCGACTCCAGTTGGACGTACGGTGCCGCGACACCTGTTGAAGCCGTCGCGGCTTATCGGCGCGCTATCGGCGCGAAGTCGGACCTCGAGCGCCAGGAGAGCAAGGAGAAGACCGGCGTCTTCCTGGGCAGCTACGCGACCAATCCGGCCAACGGTAAACCGGTGCCGATCTTCATCGCCGACTACGTATTGGTGGGCTACGGCACCGGCGCCATTATGGCGGTGCCGGGCCACGACCAGCGGGACTGGGACTTTGCCAGCGCGTTCCAGCTGCCGATCGTGGAAGTCATTGCCGGCGGGGATATTTCGGAATCCGCTTACTCGGCCGACGGCGTGCTGGTGAACTCCGGATACCTCGACGGCATGGATGTCGCAGCGGCCAAAGAAGCCATCACCGCCCGCCTGGAGTCCGAGGGCCGCGGCCGGTCGCGGATCGAATTCAAGCTGCGGGATTGGCTTTTCGCGCGCCAGCGGTACTGGGGTGAACCATTCCCCATCGTCTTCGACAGCGACGGGCGCCCGCATGCGCTGAACGAGGCCGCGCTCCCGGTGGAGCTGCCCGACATCGCGGACTATTCACCGGTGCTGTTCGATCCCGACGACGCGGACAGTGAGCCGTCGCCGCCGTTGGGCAAGGCAACCGACTGGGTGCACGTCGAGCTGGATCTGGGTGACGGCTTGAAGCCCTACAGCCGCGACACCAATGTGATGCCGCAGTGGGCCGGGAGCTCCTGGTACGAGCTGCGCTACACCGATCCGCATAACTCAGAACGGTTCTGTGCCAAGGAAAACGAGGCGTACTGGATGGGCCCTCGGCCGGCCGAGCATGGTCCGCAGGATCCCGGTGGCGTCGACTTGTACGTCGGGGGTGCCGAGCACGCGGTGCTGCACCTGCTGTACTGCAGGTTCTGGCACAAGGTCCTCTACGACCTGGGTCACGTCAGTTCGCGGGAGCCGTACCGCCGGCTGGTCAACCAGGGCTACATCCAGGCGTTCGCCTACACCGATTCCCGCGGGTCCTATGTCGCGGCCGATGAGGTGATCGAGCGGGACAGCAAGTTCTTCTATCCGGGACCTGACGGCGAGATCGAAGTCTTTCAGGAATTCGGGAAAATCGGTAAGAGCCTGAAGAATTCGATCTCGCCCGACACAATCTGCGACGACTACGGTGCGGACACCCTGCGGGTCTACGAGATGTCGATGGGCCCGATCGAGGCCTCTCGGCCCTGGGCGACCAAGGACGTCATCGGCGCGTACCGCTTCTTGCAGCGAGTCTGGCGGCTGGTGGTCGACGAGAGCACCGGCGAATCGCGGGTTGCCGACGCCGCCCAGGAGCTGGACACCGAGACGCTGCGGGTGCTGCACCGCACCGTCGAGGGTGTCGCGGAAGATTATGCGGCCCTGCGCAATAACACCGCGGCGGCCAAGCTGATCGAGTACACCAACCATCTCACCAAAGAGCATCGCGACGCGGTGCCCCGCGCCGCGGTCGAGCCGCTGGTGCTGATGCTGGCACCGCTGGCCCCCCACCTGGCCGAGGAGCTGTGGTCGCGGTTGGGGCACACCACGTCGTTGGCGCACGGCCCATTCCCGCAAGCCGACCCCGCGTATCTCGTCGACGACACCGTCGAGTATCCGGTGCAGGTCAACGGCAAGGTGCGGGGACGCGTGGTGGTAGCCGCCAACGCCGATGACGACACCCTGAAGGCCGCCGCACTGGCTGATGAAAAGGTGCAGGCGTTCCTGGCCGGAGCCACTCCCCGCAAGGTCATCGTGGTTGCCGGCCGGCTGGTCAACCTGGTCGTCTGAAACCCGTCTAGCGCCGTCCCGGCCGCAGCACCACCTCGTGGACGTGGCCGTCGCGCGGCGTGGCCACCGCTTGGGCGACCGCCGCGGCGACGGTTTCGGGCCGCAAGAAGTTGGCGGCGTCGTACTCACCGCCTTCGAATGCGACGAGTTCGCGCTGCATCTCGGTGTCGGTGCGGCCCGGAAATATCGTGGTGACCCGCAGGCCCGGCTCGTCGGTGCGCAGCGAGTCGGCGAACGCGCGCAATGCGAACTTGCTGGCCGAATAGGACGCCATACCCGGCGAGACGGTACGCCCCGCCCCGGAGTTGATGAACACCACCTGACCGCGGGCGCTGCGCAGGGCGGGGAGCAGCTCCAGGGTAAGAGCCACCGCCCCAAAGACATTCACACCGAAGGTGGCGCGCCATTCGTCGACGTGGGACTCGGCGACCCGGCCCGGGACGGACACCCCCGCGGTATGCACCAGCACGTCGAGCTCGTCCACGATTTCGCAAGTGGCCTCGATCTCGTCGATGTCGGTCAAGTCCAGCGGGAAGGTGGTGGCGCCGAGCCGGTCCGCGACGGCGTCGAGCCGGGCCGAGGGCCGGCCGGCCAGCAGCAGCGTATGCGTCGGGGCCAGCGCTGTGGCGATGGCGGAACCGATACCGCCGCCGGCGCCGGTGATGAGTGCGGATGGCATGGCGCTCAGTCTACGGACGTCACCAATGCCGTTGGAAAACAGGTACTTTCACGCGCGCTTGCGGGCGGGGGATTCGCCTCCGGCGGGGCCCGATGTCGGCTCGCCCGAGGCCAGGCGCTCCAGCGGTGCCAGGGCTTTGGTCAGCATGTTCAGGTCGGACTCGGGGAGTTGGCTGAGCATCGCGGCCAGGGCAGCGCGCCGGTTAGCCAGCGACTCGGCATGGACGGCCCGGCCGCGCGGCGTGATGTCGACCAGTACGGCCCGCAAGTCGGACGGGTCGCGAGAACGCTTCACCAGTCCGATCTTCTCCAGCCGGCGGATGGCCACGGTCGTGGTGGGGGTCCGCACCCGTTCGTGCGCGGCCAGATCCGTCATCCGGATCGGGCCTTGATCGAGCAGGGTGACCAGGATCGACAGCTGCGCCAAGGTCAATTCGCCCGCGACGACTCCGCTGGGGTCACCGCGACGCAGTATCGAAAACAGTTTGGACAGCGCGCGGTGCAAGCCTTCCGCAAGCTCGGTCACGTCGGCTGCGGTGGAGTCGCTGTCCGCCATAAGTCGGCAGTCTAACCCGATATGGGTGGCGTACAAGGTAGCTACGGCGACTATTTCTAGCCCGTCAAAGCACTTGGGACAGGAATCGTTGCAGTCGGTCGGTCTTAGCCGCTTCGAATATCTGCTCTGGTGGCCCGGATTCCACGACCTTGCCGTGATCCATGAACACCACGGTGTCCGACGTCGACCGGGCGAAACCCATTTCGTGCGTGACCACGATCATCGTCATACCACCGGCCCCGAGGTCGGCGATGAGCTGCAAGGCTCCCTTGACCATCTCCGGATCCAGCGCGGAAGTCGCCTCGTCGAAGAACATCACCTGCGGCGCCATGGCCAGCGCGCGGGCGATCGCGACCCGTTGCTGTTGGCCACCGGACAGCATGCCGGGGCGGGCACCGGCCTTGTGCTTCAGGCCAACTCGCTCCAGCTGGGTCAGCGCGAGTTCCTTGGCCGCGTCCGCGGACAGCCCGCGCAACTTGTGTGGGCCCAGCGCCACGTTCTTGAGGATGCTCAGATGCGGGAACAGGTTGTAGTGCTGGAACACCATGCCGATGCGCTGACGGAGTTCGTCGGGATCGTCGTCCAGCACCGACTGTCCGTCGAGCAGGATGTCGCCTGTGTCGGGTTCGTGGAGTCGATTCAGGGCGCGCAGCAGCGTCGACTTGCCGGAGCCGGACGGTCCGATGACCGCCACCGTGGTCCCCGCGGGGGCTTGGAAAGTGACGCCGCGCAGCACCTTGTTCCCGCCGAGCGTTTTGTGAATGTCCCTGGCTTCCAACGAGACTGATGCCCGCGCTGCGGTGTCGGCGGTCATATCATCCCCTGGCCGATCGTGGAGGTGACCATGGTGGCCGAATCGTCCGACTCGTCGGTGGGACTGCCGCGGCGCAGCCTTGCGTCGATGTAGTTCACCAAATGCGTTAACGGAACAGTCAATAACAGGTAGAACAGCCCCGCGGCCACCAACGGTGACAGGTTGCCGGTCTGCGCATTGAGGTCGCGGCCCACCTGAAACAACTCGCGTTGCTGGGCGACCAGGCCCAGGAAGTACACCAGCGCGGAGCCCTTCAACAACGCGATGGCCTGATTGACCAGCGCGGGCAGTACGCGCCGGATACCCTGCGGCACCACCACCAGCCGCATCGCGGCCGGATAGCTGAATCCCAGTGCGCGCGAAGCTTCCAGCTGGCCGGCATCGACGCTCTGGATTCCCGAGCGCAGGATCTCGCCGATATAGGCGGCGGCCATCAACCCCAGCGCGGCGATGCCTAACGGGTAGGGATTGTTGTCCGTCAGGCCGCCCACGAGCGGCCCGACGCCCATTCCGATGATCAGGATGATCACCACTTCAGGTAGACCACGGAAGATGTCGGTATAGATCCTTGCCGGCAAGCGAAGCCACCAGGAACCGGACATGCCGGCCATCGCCAGCACCATGCCGAGCACCAGCCCGATGACGAGGGCGCTGTTGGTCAGGATCAACGTGTTGGGCAGGCCGGTCTCGAGCAGAACGGGGATGGCTTGCTTGTAGAGGTCCCAATCCAGGAATTGGTCGCGCAATTGCGCGAGAGTGGATTTCGGCGCGACCGGGCCCACCGGCTTGTGGTGGCTCGCGGCGATCGCGGCGAAGTCCGGCAGGTGTGGAGTCGGGGCGGCTTTCGATCCGGGCTTCCAGCCCGGTGGCAGCGGTCGCGGGACCCACTCGGAATAAAGCTGCGCCCACGTGCCGTCGGCGATCACAGCGTCCAGCCCGGCGTTCAGCGCATTGATCAGCGGCAGATTCTCGTTGGCCACCGGATAGGCGACGAAGTGACCCGGCGTGAAGGCGTTGGCAACCACCTCCGCGGGGTCTCCCGGCTTCATCAGATTGGATGCCAGCGCTGCCGGTGCCACCCAGGCATCGAGCTGGTGTGTCTTGAGGCTGCCGTACACGGTGGCGAAGCCGGGATACTTGACCGGTTGCAGGTGCAGGGTGTCGACGACGTAGTGCTCCTCGACGGTGCCCTGGACGACTCCGATACGTTGCCCCTCGGTGAGATCACTGAAGCTCTTGATCGGCGACCCGGGGGGCACCACCAGCGCGTAGTAGCCGAAGTCGTAGCCGTTGGTAAATCCGACGGTGCGACGCCGGGCGGCGGTGGCTTGTACCGAGGCCGCGCCGACGTCGAAGCGCCGGGATGCCACCTGGGCCAGCAGCGCGGAGAAATCCGTACTGACGAAACGGATTTGCAGGCCTATCTTTTGCGCGATCGCGCGCAGCAGCTGATTGTCGAAACCGGTGAATATGCCGGTGGCGTCGACGCAGACGGATGGCGGGGCATCCGACAGGGTGCCGACAGTCAGAACACCGGGCGCGCTCAAGCCCAGGGCGCCGAGATCTATCGCATGGAGCGATTCGACCGTCGCGGTCGTGTTGTCTTCGTCGCGACCGACGCCGCCCTCGACGGTGGTGAGATCCTTGGGTAAGGGTCGCGCGCTACCCACCCCGGCCGGCGCGCACTGATTCCTATCGGCGAACGCGGGCCCGGCCAGCACCAGGCCGCACACGATCAAAATCGTGGCGGCCAGTCCGAACAGCTTGGCTCCGCGCTTCGCGCGCGGGCCTTCGCACGAGTTCATCACCGTCACCGTATCGACCGGGCGGCAACTCGTCACGGCGAGAGCCGATTTAGACCGCCATCGACGTCTCTCCGCAGACGGCCTCGGACCCCGCCAGTATCGGAACCGGGCCGGAAACAACCTGGCGGGCGTCGTCGGGTGCGGCAAAAACCCTGCGCCGGAACAATTCGGCCAACATGGTCTGCGCCATCAGGTAGGCGCGGCCGACGCACGCCGCCCGCGCGGCGTCCGGGTCGCGCCGCTGGATTGCCGACGTTTCGTCCTCGTAGTAGGGCAGCACGTCGTCGCGATTGTTCTGGTAGCTCATCCAGAACGCGTGGGGGATGAGGTCCTGCGAGGCACGGATGGTGGCGTGCAGGCGCGGCCCGGCGTACTCGTCGTTGACGGTCTGCCGGTACTCCGCGGCGAGTTCGGCGAAGACCCGGGAATCCTTCGCGGTGCGCAGGGCGCGCATCAGCGCGTCGAGCTGCCCGAGGATCCGCGGCGTCGGATTGCTTGCGGCGCGCGCCGAGGCGATGCCGTTGAGCAGGCCGTCGAGCTCGTGATGCTCGAGCACGCAGGCTTCGTCGAACCGCTCGACGAACGCGCCCCGGTGATAGCGGGTCGACACGATGCCGTCGTGCTCGAGTTGAATCAGGGCCTCTTGGATCGGGACACGACTGACGCCCAAGCCGACCGCAATTTCGTTCCGGTCGACCCGGTCGCCGCTGCGCAGCTTCCCCGTCAGCACCAGGTTGAGGATGTGGTTGACAACCTGGTCCTTCTCTTTGACGCCATATTTCTTCGGCATGAGTCTCTTTCGCGTCTGTTCAGCTCCGCACCAGCGATCAGCGGTGGAAGTTTCTCATGACTTCGCGCCCTCGAAAAGGTGTTTGCCGGATGAATTGAAGGCGAACCCAAAATGACGGCCTATCCCTTGTCGCGCCAGCGGCACAATGCCTCGGCCGCGGTGAGGTCGTAATCGGGACCGTTGACGCCGACCGTCAGCAGCGTCACCCCCAGCCCGGTAAGGCCCTCGGCGTTGGCGATCAACCCGGCGACGCCCTCGCCGCGGCGAACGCCGCTGTTGTCCTCCACGCCGGCCGACCTCTCGATCGTGGACGGGTCGCGCCCGACGGCGGCGCAATGTTCTTCCAGCACGGCCGCGGCGGCCGGGTAGGTATCGACGGTGGTGAAGCCGTGCCAGATGTCGCCGTACTGGGCAACCAGTCGCAGGGTCTTCCGCGGACCCTTGCCGCCGATCAGTATCGGGATGTCGCGGGTCGGTGGGGGATTGAGCTTGGTCAGCCGCGACGTGATCCGGGGGAATGCGGCGGCCAGGTCGTCGAGGCGGCTACCCGCGGTGCCGAATTCGTAGCCGTACTCGTCGTAGTCCTTTTCTTTCCAACCGGATCCGATGCCCAGGATCAACCGGCCCTCGGAGATGTGGTCGACGGTGCGCGCCATGTCGGCCAGCAGCTCCGGATTGCGATACGAGTTGCATGTCACCAGCGCGCCGAACTCGATACGCGATGTCTGCTCGGCCCAGGCCGCCAGCACGGTCCAGCATTCGAAATGCGCGCCGTCGGGATCGCCGTAGAGCGGGAAGAAGTGATCCCAGGTGAATGCGACGTCGACCCCGATGTCCTCGCAGCGGCGCACGGCGTCGCGGATGGGGCGATATTCGGGGGCGTGCTGAGGCTGCAGTTGTACGCCGATGCGAACGGGATGGGTCATCAGACCACCGTAGGAGCCGCAGACTCTCAGCGTGCGCCGAGGACCCCGTTCAAAAGGTCGATCAGCACACGGGGCTGATCGCTTTGCACCGAGTGCCCGGAGTTCTCGACGACGTGCGCCTGTCGGAAATGCGTTGCGCGCTTGGTGAGTTCGGCCGCGTCGTCGTCGGTGACGAACGGCGACGAGCCGCCGCGCACCAGGGTGACGGGTGCGGTCAACGCGTCGACGTCATTCCACAGATCACCGAAGTCGGGGATCTTGCGGATGCTGTCGTAGCGCCACGCCCAGTTGCCGTTCTCGAGTCGGCGGGAGTTATGAAACACGCCCCGGCGCAGTGCCTTGACTTCGCGGTGTGGTGCCGCGGCGACGGTCGCGTCCAGCATGGCCTGGAAGCTGGGGAACTCGCGTTCGCCCTGTACCAGCGCGACCGTGCCCTGTTGCTCGGTGGTCAGCTCGGCGTAGCGATGCAACGCCGACGGGGTGACGTCGACGAGGACGAGTTCGCGCACCAGCTCCGGTGCGATCGCACCGACCCGGATTCCGGTCAGCCCGCCCAACGACATGCCAACCACGAGATCGGCATTGGGTGCGAAGTCGCGGAGCACCGGTGCCACGGCGTCGGCGTTGTGCTGCGGTGAGTAGTCGCCGTCTTCGCGCCAGCCCGAATGGCCATGGCCGGGCAGGTCCACGGCCAGCGCCGGCACACCGAGGCCGACGACGACGGTGTCCCAGGTGTGGGCGTTCTGCCCGCCGCCGTGCAGAAAGACGATCCGCGGGGGAGTGCCGCCGCCCCAGCGCAGCGTGCTGACTCTGCCGTTGGGCGTGTCAACTTCGATTCGCTCCACGTCGGGCAGCGGACCCGCAACGCCGGCCTGCTCCGCGTTCTCGGACAGCAGCGAGAATTCGGACAGCCCGGCCAGTTCGTCTTCGGAGATCTCGGTCACGACCTTTGACACTAGAGGACGTAACGGCGCCGAATACCGTGGAATCGTTCCCACATCGCTGAGTTGCGCTCCGCGGCGCTCACCATGACGGTGTCGGGCGGAAGCACGCGCGCGATGTCGTCGTGTTTGACGACGTGCGAGTCCAGCACGGCGGGTTCGCCGTCGAGCATGTGACGGTAGGTCAGGTTCCCGCGCTCGAAGCCCTGGGTGTCCAGCCAGTTGTGGACATTCGGATCACGATGCGCCATGACCAGACGGATGCGCCCGTCGCCGTCGGTTTTGGTGCGGCTCGGCGTGTAGCTCACCGGGCGGTAGAGGTAGTCCATGCTGTTGAAGAAGACGCCCATGTTGGTGAACATCCAGAGCCCGGCGTGGGCGTCGAATTCGACGATCAGCGCTTCGTCGGGCGCCAGCTCCCAGTACATGTTGGCGGCGGCGCGGCCGCGCTTGCTGTCCGCGTGGGTCGCGCCGACTCCTGGAATGGTCGGAAACGCATTGGGATGCTCGGCGTCGACACCGCCGTAGGTGAACGGAAACTCCGGCCAGTCGGACATCAGGCCGGTGACGAAGTTGCCGGCCCATTGCATCGCCTCGACCATGATTTCGGGGCTGGGCAGCGGTTTGGCTGCGGACATGTCGACCCGCTCGATCCGCATCTGCGCCGGCAGCTCGTCCCAGCGGTCGAAACCCTGGCGGATGAACAGCTTTCGCGATTGCGCGGTGGTGGGTAGCCAGTTGGGCCCGCGTTCGGGCCCACCGATGTAGATCTCGAATGCACCGTCGTCGCCGACGCTGATCTGCGCGCCGAACAGGTTGGCCTCCGGGGTGTCACCGAACGGCTCGTGCAGTACACCGGGCCCGGGCACCCGCGCACCCTGGACGGTGACGTTGAAAAAACGTGCAGTGCCGCGATTTCCGGACAATCGATAGGTCGACTGCCCGTCGATCCAGACCTGTTGGTAGGTGAAGTCGGCGCAGTCGCCACCGAGCTTGCGGGTCGGACCGCAGAACGTGTGCAGCACCGGGTAGCCGGTGTCGCGGGTTTCGAGCGACAGATCGAAAGCCTGGCCCAGGTTCTGCGTCAGGAAGCGGAACGCGTCCACCCGTTGCGCGCCCGATGCGGCGTTGGCGTCTTTGAAGACCTGCTCGCCCGCTCGCTGCAGCTGCCCACAGAACTCGGACCACGCCGAGCGCAGCGCCGCGTCGTCCGGGCCATCGCCGAAAGCCATTGTCACACAACCAATCTGTCGAGCATTGCCCCGACGACGGCGCAGGCGCGCCGGGCCGATTCCAGACGGCCCTCCTGCTCGATTCGGGGTCCGATCAGTTCCAGGTCGAAACCGTGCGAGTAGCCATTCGCCAGAGCGTGAGCGACGAATCTCTCGATCGGAATCGTGCCGTCGCCGGGAACCGCCCGGCCCGGCAGCGCACGATCGCCGAGCACGTAGTCGCTGAGCTGGATGAGCTCGGTCCGCGGCAGGGCGCGCTGCACCATCTCCTCGAAATCGCCTTCCGCCCAACTGTGAAACACGTCGATGCAGACACCCAGCCCGCTCATCTCGGCCAGCGTAACGGTGTCGCGCAGGGTATGGGCGAGATGCAGGTCGGCGTACAGGCTGGAGGCGTTCTCGACGGCCAGCGCCACACCGGCCTGCCGGGCGTGCGCGACGCAGGGGGCGATCATCGCGGCGAACCGGTCGGCGGCCTGGTGCCAGGTGAGGGTGTCCCGGCCGCCGGTGAGCAGGTAGACCATCCGCGCGTCGGCGCCGGCCGCGGCGTCGATCACCGGCATCAGCGCATTCCGCGCGGCCTGCGGGTCGGAGGTCAGCCGGCCGCCGGCGAACAGGTGATAGACCGCCTCTACGGTATAAGCGTTGCGCTGCAGCAGCTTTGGAAACTCGGGATCGAGCAGCTGGCTGTCCAGGATGCTTAACCGGGATACGCCCAGCGTTGCCCAGTACGCTTCCAGCTCGGCCAGCGCGGCACCGTAGAACGTGACGTTGTGCACGGACAGGCGCTGGTGGGCCGGCATCGCGTCAGCCCCGGTTCTCGATCGAGACGCCGAATCGCTCACGGAATGGCCGGAATTCCTCGTGCAAATCGTCGAGGTTTTCGCCGATGTCGACCAACAGCTGCGTGGAGTAGCGGAACTTGCCGTACC
Organism: Mycobacterium sp. Aquia_213; assembly: GCF_026625985.1. NCBI lineage: Bacteria > Bacillati > Actinomycetota > Actinomycetes > Mycobacteriales > Mycobacteriaceae > Mycobacterium > Mycobacterium sp. Aquia_213. The sequence continues at coordinate 5,940,059 of NZ_CP113116.1, read as the reverse complement.
GGTCGCCGCGATTGTTGGCCAGATACTCGCGCATCGCGGATTCGGCTTCGGGGGTGACCTCCCGGCCGCAGAACCGGTAGTAGCGCTGCACGGTTCCGACCTGATCGGCGACGAAATCGGTGTAGCGGACATGAAGGATGCTCGGATCGTCCACCAGTGGATTGGTCATCGTGTTGGCGACACCGGCGCGGGTCAACTCCAGATGCATTTTCGCCAGCGCGTGCAGGTCGACCGGACCGACCATGCCCTTGGCGATATCGGCCATCATCATGGTGCGCGATGCCGCGACCTGTACCGGGTCGCGGTGCAGCCAGACCAGCTTGGCATCGGGGTAAGCAGCGAACATCTCTTGCAGCCGGAAGCCATGAAAACCTTTCAGCACCCAGTACTTTCGTGGCCGGCTGTATTGGAGCTGTTGCAGCATGGCCTTGTGTAGCCGGTACTGCGCGGCCGAATCGGTGGCCAGACCGCCGACCAGTGACTGCATCGGCACCCGCCACCATGCCGTCGGTGTCATGACCCGGAAGTCGAACGCCCAGGTGCGTTCGTCCTCGGGCAGGCCGTTGCCCAGCATGTCGTTGTAGGGGTGGCTGTGCAGCCATTTGGGCATCTTCGCGTTGATCTCGCGCCAGTCGGCGTCGGCCCGTTCGCGGCGGGAGTCGTCCGGTGCGGCCAATCCCGGCGGCGGTGACGGGTACATCACCTCCCAGAAGCGCAGCGCCCGCGCGTGCGGATCGACGGACATCAGTGCGTGCATCAGCGTTGTCCCCGAACGCGGTTCGCCGGTCACGAACATCGGCGTCTCGATCACTTCGCTGCCGATCGGGTAGCGGTTGCGGTCCTCGATGAATTCCAGCCGCGATGTCAGCAACCAGCGGCACACTTGCGCGGCTTCGCGGGTTCCGTCGGCGTCCATGCCGAGGCTGTTCAGATGGTCGGCGGCGACGGCGAAGCGCTCGGGCAACGTGGGGTCGCCGTAGTCGTGCAATCCGGTTTCGGCCTCGGCGGCACGCAACAACTCGGCTGCGTCCAGTTGAACGCTCACGACAGATCTCCGCACAGCTGCAGCAGTTCATCTTCTGCCGCAAGCACATTCGCCGCCGAAGTGGCGGCGTAGTTCAGGCCGGCCATGGCGCCGTAGTCGAGGATCTTCGGCACCCGCAAACCCGCGTCCACGTAGGTCTTGATGATCTTCGCAACCTGTCGGGGTGTGCCGTGCGGCACGACCGCAAGCAGCATCTCGGGTTGGACGGCAGCCAGGAACGCCTGGATTCGTTCGCGGGTGAGCACCGCGGGGTCGATGTCTTGGAATCCTCGCCAACTCTGGCCCATCGGGTGCTCAAACCCGAAGCCACGCAATGTCTCTGCCGACACCTGCAGCAGGAATGCCTTGACCAGCGGCGCCTGCAGGATCTCGGCCAACGCGTCTTCACTCGCGCCGATCAGGCAGATCTGCATGAAGCCCGGCGTAATCGCCAGCGGATCGCGGCCGGCACGCTCGGCGGATGCCCTTACCGCCGAAAGCATCTCGGCGTAGTGCTCCGGGGTCCAAGCCCCGGCGGGCCACCATCCGTCGGCGTGGCGGCCGGCGATGTCGAGCATGCGCGGACCGCTGGCGCCGATCCAGATCTGCGGGAATCGGCCTTGATACGGCTCGGAGTCCAAGCGCGCGTGGTGCAGCGAGTAGAACTGCCCCTCGAAGTCGACGGGGCCGTCGCTGTCCCAGAGCAGCCGGATCACCGTCAGCGCTTCCTCGAAACGGCTGACCGGTCGGGAGAAGTCGAAGCCGTACGGCAGCGTGTTCTCACTCTCGCCGCTGCCCAGGCCGAGGATGAATCGCCCCTTGGCGAGATGGTCGATGGTCAGCGCGGTCTGGGCGAGCAGCGAGGGGTGGCGTCGCACCGTGTCGACCACCGCGCTCACCAGCGGAACCCGCTCGGTCAGCACGGCGGCCGCGGCCGCTACCGATAGGCCGTCGAGATGGCGATGCGGCGACGGTGACGCGGTGGCGAGATCGGTGAATTCGGGCGTCCAGATCGAGTCCGGCCAAAAGCTGACCATGTGATCCGGCAGCCAGATCGAGTGATAGCGGCCGCCGTCGAGCTCCGCGAGGCGGGACATGTCGAGGGGCAGGGTCGTGCGCAAGAACGCGGCGGGCTGAACTTTCATCCGTGACTAGGCCTGACTCGTCGATGGAAGGGTGCTCCGCGTAATGCTAAGCGACTGCACAGCACGCCTTGCATTGAGTGTGCATTCCCGGTTTCGAGTGTGCGGCCAGGGCAGCAAAATCGGGATATTTCAACCGTGAGCGCACACGCGAAACCGTCAGCGCATGCCCGCACAAAAAAGAGTGTGCGGCGAGGTCGCAGTTTCGTGTTGAAACGCGACCTCACCGCACACTCAATGAGTGAACCGAATTGCCCGGTGCATCCGGTTCGGCAGCCCGCCGCGTGGCGGCGCGCTCGGTGGAACTAGTCCGCAGCGATGAACTGCTCGAGCTGAGTGCGCGCGATGTCGTCGGGCAGCTGCTGCGGCGGGCTCTTCATCAGGTAGGCCGACGCCGGGATGACCGGACCGCCGATACCGCGGTCCTTGGCGATCTTGGCCGCCCGCACTGCGTCGATGATGACGCCCGCCGAGTTCGGCGAGTCCCACACCTCGAGCTTGTACTCCAGGTTCAGCGGCACGTCACCGAACGCACGGCCTTCCAGCCGTACATAGGCCCATTTGCGGTCGTCGAGCCAGCCCACGTGATCGGACGGGCCGATGTGCACGTCCTTGGTCTTGAACTCGCGCTGCAGGTTGGAGGTCACGGCCTGCGTCTTGGAGATTTTCTTGGACTCCAGCCGCTCACGCTCGAGCATGTTGAGGAAGTCCATGTTGCCGCCGACGTTGAGCTGCATGGTGCGGTCCAACTGCACGCCGCGGTCCTCGAACAGCTTGGCCATCACGCGGTGCGTGATCGTCGCGCCGACCTGGCTCTTGATGTCGTCACCGACGATCGGGACACCGGCGTCGGTGAACTTCTTGGCCCACACGGGGTCGGAGGCGATGAACACCGGCAGCGCGTTGACGAACGCCACACCCGCGTCGATCGCGCACTGGGCGTAGAACTTGTCGGCCTCCTCGGAGCCCACCGGCAGGTAGGACACCATCACGTCGACCTTGGCGTCTTTCAGCGCCTTGACGACGTCGACGGCCTCGGTGTCGGAGATCTCGATGGTCTCGGCGTAGTACTTGCCGATGCCGTCGAGGGTCGGGCCGCGCTGCACCGTCACGTTGGTCGGCGGCACGTCGGCGATCTTGATGGTGTTGTTCTCCGACGCGAAGATCGCCTCCGAAAGGTCGAAGCCGACCTTCTTGGCGTCCACGTCGAACGCGGCGACGAACTTCACGTCGCGGACGTGGTACTTGCCGAACTTGACGTGCATCAAGCCGGGGACGGTGCTGTTCGGATCGGCGTCGTAGTAGTACTGCACGCCTTGAACCAGCGAGGATGCGCAGTTACCGACGCCGACAATGGCGACTCGTACCTCGGTCGACGCGTCTGGCGCGTTGTGCTGACTCATTAGGGCGTTCTCCTTACTCCAATTACTTATGTCTTGATGTCCGGGCGGGGGTCGTGCGAGGGGTCTACGTCTGTTCGGTGAGTCCGGGTGCCGCACGCTCGGCGGCGATGAGCTCGTTGAGCCACTTGACTTCACGCTCACTGGACTCGAGCCCGAGTTGGTGCAGCTGGCGCGTGTAGCGGTCGAGTGAGTTGCTGGCCCGCGCGATGGCGTCACGCAGACCTTCCCGGCGTTCCTCGACCTGACGGCGGCGACCTTCGAGGATCCGCATCCGGGCCTCGGCCGGCGTGCGATTGAAGAACGCCAGGTGTACTCCGAAGCCGTCGTCGGTGTAGTTGTGCGGGCCGGTATCGGCCACCAACTCGCCGAAACGCAGACGACCCTTTTCGGTCAGCTCGTAGACCCGACGGGCCCGCCGAACCGGAGTGCCGGCCGGCGCGGCGTTCTCGGCGATCAACCCGTCCGCCTGCATACGGCGCAGCGCCGGGTAGAGCGAACCGTACGAAAACGCACGGAACGCGCCGAGTAGCCCGGTCAGCCGTTTGCGCAGCTCATAGCCATGCATCGGCGATTCGATCAGGAGTCCAAGGATGGCAAGCTCCAGCATCGAGTCACCTCCTTTGCATAACTGGTTACGTCCTGCCGACGCGTCGCGTAATAGTATCGCCTCGATATATTTGCCACAACACTACCGAGTGTTGGCATGTCGTTAGTCACCCAAAATCTCGACCGATCCGGCGACCTGGACGCCAGTGACCGCGTCGCGTGGGCGAGCGTGGCGTTGAGTGTGCGGCCCCGGCAGGAAAATCGCCGCGAGAGAGCCGGCCTCAGCCGGAGGGGTAGCTCACCCGCTTGGTGGTGCCGTCACCGGCGAAATCGATCGAACCGCTGCCGTAGTCGCTGGATACGTACACCGACAGGGTCAGCGTTCCCGGGGCGGTCACGTCCTTGGCCGGTTCGATGATCAGGTATGTCGACTTGACCTCGGACGGCTTGATGCCCAGCGTCTCGGGTGCCCCGCGCATGATGCCGACTGCCGCCTTGACGTCGAACTTGCCCAGGTCGGCGGCGACGGCCTTGGCGTCGGTCTTCGGGGAGACCGTCGGGTCGTCCCAGCCGCCGCGGTAGTCGTAGTCCAGCACCCGGCGATCGTCGGCCGGGTCCGGGCGATAGATGCTGGCATAGGTCGGGTAGACGAGCAGTCGGTAACCAACGGTGTCGCCGAATTTCTTGCGGGCTTGCTCCAGCAGCCCGGTGAGTCCGCCGAGCGACTGCAGTTGCTTGGGCGGGGTCAACACCACGGCCGCGACACCGTCCGGCTTGGCGCCCGGGTCGCTGGTGAAGTTCAGCGGTGAGCTGGTGTTGCCGTACAGCCCCCAGCCGAGGCCCATGCCGAACAGCACCGACACCACCAACGCGGCGATCGCGATGCCCCGCGCGCGAACTGCGGGCACCGCCCTCGACTTTGCCGCGCGCAGCCGCGTCGGTGTGCTGCCCTGGAGATCCGACACCAGGACCTTCAGGTCACCCAACGTCACGGCATTGGTGGCCTTGCTGACGCGCTCGCGGTGTTCCTCGCCGGACAGCTCTCCGTCGCTGAGCGCGTTGTCGAGCACCGCACAGGTTTCTTGTCGGTCCGTGTCCTTGGCGCGGGTCGCGGTTGTCACGCCGCCGCCGAGTGGTGCTCCCAGCCATTTCGCCATGGGGATGATCGTAGAAGTCACCTGTTGTTACCGCGGCGCACCGGTGCCGACAGCCTCGGTTGCGTATCGGCGGTGCCGACGGCGACGTACTCTGGTCAACGTGCGACTGCAGCGACAGGTGGTGGACTACGCGCTTCGGCGGCGCTCACTGCTGGCCGAGGTGTACTCGGGCCGCACGGGTGTGACCGAGGTCTGTGACGCCAACCCGTATTTGCTGCGCGCCGCGAAGTTTCACGGCAAAACCAGTCAGGTGATGTGCCCGATCTGCCGAAAGGAGCAGCTCACTCTGGTGTCGTGGGTGTTCGGCGATCACCTGGGTGCGGTATCGGGTTCGGCCCGCACCGCAGAAGAGCTGGTCATGCTGGCGGTGAAGTTCACGGAGTTCTCGGTTCACGTGGTCGAGGTGTGCCGAACCTGCAGCTGGAATCACCTAGTCAAGTCGTATGTGCTCGGCGCGGAACGCCCACCCAAGGGAACCCGCGGCCCGCGGACGGCACGCAACGGCGCCCGCACGGCCATTGAATAACGAAGGGCGCCACGATCAGTCGCCCGATGACCCGAGCAGGTCCGCGACTGAGCGTATGAGCAAGGAACCCAACGCCGATCGCCCGGACGATTCCAATCGACCGGCGCATCGTGCCGACGCCGGGACCCGTCGCCGGGTTCCGCCCGACGATCGGCAGACGACGATCCTGCCGGCGGTCGTCGACGACCGGTCTCCGCTGCGGTCCGACCCCATCGACGAGGTCAAGGCCGCGTTGGGCGGATCCTCGACAAAGCCCCGGGACGCGCTCGAGGAGGTGAAGGCCGCCCTCGACGGCCGGGCCACCCCGCCGCGGGGAGACCGCCCGCTGTCCGGTCGCCCACCGGAAGGGCCTCCGCCACCACCGCCACCGCGACGCCCCGGCGGACCGGGCGGCCCCGACGGGCCAAGTCACCGGGCTCCCGGGCCAAGGGTCAACTGGGTCGAGCAGATCAACTGGCGGTGGGTGCGCCGCGGCGCTTACCTGTCCGCCGCGGTCCTGGTGCTGTTGCCGATCGTCACCTTCGCGATGGCGTACTTCATCGTCGACATTCCCAAGCCGGGCAACATCCGCACCAACCAGGTTTCGACCATCCTGGCCAGCGACGGCTCGGAGATGGCGAAAATCGTTCCCCCTGAAGGCAATCGGGTCGACGTCAACATCAGCCAGGTGCCGGTGCATGTGCGTCAGGCCGTCATCGCGGCCGAGGACCGCAACTTCTACTCGAATCCGGGGTTTGACTTCACTGGCTTCGCCCGCGCGGTGGAGAACAATCTCTTCGGCAACGGCGATCTGCAGGGCGGGTCGACGATTACGCAGCAATACGTGAAGAACGCGCTCGTCGGCTCCGCGCAGCACGGGTTCGCCGGCCTGCTGCGTAAGGCCAAGGAACTGGTCATCGCCACCAAGATGTCGGGGGAGTGGTCCAAAGACGAAGTGCTGCAGGCCTACCTGAACATCATCTACTTCGGGCGGGGCGCCTACGGGATTTCGGCGGCGTCCAAGGCGTACTTCGACAAGCCCACCGACCAGCTGACCGTCTCCGAGGGGGCGCTGTTGGCGGCGCTAATCCGCCGGCCGTCCTCGCTGGACCCGGCCGTGGATCCCAAGGGCGCCGAGGCCCGGTGGAACTGGGTGCTGGACGGCATGGTGGAAACAAAGGCGTTGTCGGCGAGCGATCGTGCGGCACAGCAATTTCCCCAGACCGTCCCGCCCGATCAGGCCCGCGCGCAGAACCAGACCACCGGCCCCAATGGCCTGATCGAACGTCAGGTCACCAAAGAGCTGATGGAGTTGTTCAACATTGACGAGCAGACCCTGAACACTCAGGGCCTGCAGGTCACCACCACGATCGACCCGAAGGCCCAGCAGGCCGCGGAGAAGGCCGTCTCGAAATACCTTGACGGACAAGACCCCGACATGCGCTCGGCCGTGGTGTCCATCGACCCGCACACCGGCGCGATCCGCGCCTATTACGGAGGCTCGGACGCCAACGGCTTCGACTTCGCTCAGGCCGGTCTGCAGACCGGATCGTCGTTCAAGGTGTTCGCGTTGGTGGCCGCCCTGCAGCAGGGCATCGGGCTGGGCTACCAGGTCGACAGCTCGCCGCTCACGGTCGACGGCATCAAGATCACCAACGTTGACGGCGAAAATTGCGGCACCTGCAATATCGCCGAGGCGCTGAAGATGTCGCTGAACACGGCCTACTACCGGCTGATGCTCAAGCTCAAGAACGGTCCGGCGGCCGTCGCCGACGCCGCGCATCAGGCCGGCATCGCCAAGAGTTTCCCCGGCGTGGCGCACACCCTGTCCGAAGATGGCAAGGGCGGCCCGCCGAACAACGGAATTGTGCTGGGCCAGTACCAGACTCGGCCCGTCGACATGGCCTCGGCGTATGCCACGCTGGCCGCTTCCGGTGTGTACCACCCGCCGCACCTGGTGCAAAAGGTCGTCAACGCCGAGGGCCAAGTGCTTTTCGACGCCGGCAACTCGGACAAGGGCGCCGACCAACGCATCGATAAGGCGGTCGCCGACAACACCACCGCGGCGATGCAACCGATCGCCTCCTACTCGCGCGGCCACGCCCTCTCGGGTGGCCGGGCCTCGGCGTCCAAGACCGGCACTGTCCAGCTCGGCGACACCCAAGCCAACAAGGACGCGTGGATGGTCGGATACACCCCGTCCCTGTCGACGGCGGTGTGGGTGGGAACCGTCCCGGACAATGTGCCGCTGGTAACCGCTTCGGGCGCAGAGGTTTACGGCTCGGGGCTGCCGTCGGATATCTGGAAGTCGACGATGGACGGTGCGCTGAAGGGCAGCCCCAACGAGACCTTCCCCAAGCCGGCCGAGATCGGTGGCTATGCGGGGGTACCTGCCCCGCCGCCTCCGCCGCCGCAGGTGACCGTCATCCAGCCCACGATCGAAGTCGCTCCGGGCATCACCATCCCGGTGGGCCCACCGACGACGATCACCGGGGCGCCGCCCCCGCCACCGGGACAGGCGCCACCGCCGGAACCGGCCGCCCCGCCATTCGGGCAACCGCCACCGTGACCGGCGCTGCACAGGAGAGCGCCACCATTTCACCGCGGACGCTGGCCGAGGATCTGCGGAGCGCGGACAACCGCGATTGCCCTAGCCGCACAGACTCTTTGGGCGCCGCATTCGCCGATGCCATCGGCGGACCGGTGGGCCGGCACGCGCTGATCGGTCGCACTCGGCTGATGACGCCGCTGCGGGTGATGTTTGTAATCGCGCTGGTGTTCATGGCGCTGGGCTGGTCGACGAAGGCGGCGTGCCTGCAGAGCAGCGGTACCGGACCCGGGGATCAGCGCGTCGCCAATTGGGACAACCAGCGCGCCTACTACGAGTTGTGCTACTCGGACACGGTGCCGCTGTACGGCGCGGAGTTGTTGAACAAGGGCATGTTTCCGTACAAGTCGAGCTGGATCGAAACCGACTCCAGTGGCACCCCGCAGACAACGTACGACGGCAAGCCCGCGGTGCGCTACATGGAGTATCCGGTATTGACCGGGCTGTACCAGTACGCATCGATGGCGCTGGCCAAGACCTACACCACGCTGAGCAAGCTGGCGCCGCTTCCGGTGATCGCCGAGGTGGTGGTGTTCTTCGACATCGCCGCATTCGGGCTGGCGCTGGCCTGGCTGGCGACCGTGTGGGCCACCGCGGGCCTGTCCGGCCGCCGGATCTGGGACGCGGCCCTGGTGGCCGGCTCGCCGCTGCTGATCTTTCAGATCTTCACCAATTTCGATGCGCTGGCAACGGGATTCGCGATGGCCGGGCTGCTGTCCTGGGCGCGACGTAAGCCGGTGCTGGCCGGGGTGCTGATCGGGCTGGGCGCGGCCGCCAAGATGTATCCCTTGCTGTTCCTGGGCCCGATGCTGGTGCTGGCCATCCGAACCGGGCGCTATCGCGCGCTGGCACGCACCGCCGCCGTGGTCGCGGTGACCTGGCTTTTGGTCAATCTGCCCGTGCTGGTGAAGTTTCCGCGGGGCTGGTCGGAGTTCTTCCGGCTCAATGCCCGGCGTGGCGACGACATGGATTCGGTGTACAACGTCGTCAAGTCGTTCACCGGCTGGCCCGGGTTCGATCCCAAGCTCGGCTTCTGGGAGCCACCCACGGTGCTCAACGCCGTTGTCGCGGTGTCATTCGTAATCTGTTGTGCGGCAATCACTTATATCGCGCTTGCCGCCCCGCAGCGGCCACGGGTGGCACAGCTTCTGTTCCTGGTCGTCGCCGCGTTCCTGTTGACCAACAAGGTGTGGAGCCCGCAGTTCTCGCTGTGGTTGGTGCCGCTTGCGGTGCTGGCATTGCCACACCGCCGGGTCCTGCTGGCGTGGATGACGATCGACGCACTGGTGTGGGTGCCGCGGATGTACTACCTGTACGGCAACCCGAATCGCTCGCTGCCGGCGCAGTTTTTCACCACGACGGTGTTGCTGCGTGACATTGCCGTCGTGGCGTTGTGCGCGTTGGTGATCCGCCAGATCTACCGGCCCGACGAGGACTTGGTGCGTTGGGACGGCCGGGTGGACGATCCGGCCGGCGGGCCGTTCGACCGCGCCCCCGATGCGCCGCCAGGCTGGTTGCCGGACTGGCTGCGTCCGGCCCGGTCACGACGGCCGGCCGCACCGGTACCCACGCCCGACACCGAAATGGCTACCGCACAAGGACAACCATGACCCTGGTCGCTATCCCGTTGTTCCCGCGTTTCACCGCGCTCGACGCCGTCGGGCCCTACGAAGTGCTGCAACGCATTCCATCGATCGATGTGGTGTTCGTCGGGCACCAACGCGGCGAGGTCCGCACGGAGAACGGCATGCTCGGCGTCGCCTGCGACGCCAGTTTCGACGAAATCAGCGCGCCCGACGTGGTGGTGGTGCCCGGAGGCATCGGAACCCGCAAGTTGATTCACGACGAGCCGATCCGCGACTGGCTGCAGGCGATACATCCGACCACCACGTTCACCACCTCGGTGTGCACGGGTGCGCTGCTGCTGGCCGCCGCGGGACTGCTCGACGGGCTCACCGCGACCACGCATTGGCGCGCCGCCGATCTGCTCAACGAGTTGGGCGCGCGCTACGTACCCGACCGGGTCGTCGAGCACCTGCCGCAGCGCATCATCACCGCCGCCGGGGTGTCCAGCGGCATCGACATGGCCCTGCGGCTGACCGAGCTCCTGGTCGATCGCGTGGCCGCGCAGGCCGCTCAGCTGATCATCGAATACGACCCGCAGCCGCCATTCGACTCCGGCTCGCTCGCCAAGGCCGACGCGGCGACCAAGGCACGGGCGGACGAATACGGGCGAGCCCGCCAATAGCTGGGTACTGGGACTGCTATTCGGCACCCGGTAGCCGCATGGATTTCGCCGCTCAGCACCTGTTCCGGTACCCTGGGGCGGTTGCCGACGCAGGCGACTCTCCTGCCACGGATCGCCCGTGGCCGCTTAGACCAGAGGAGGTGGTGAGGTTTCCATGCGTCCATACGAAATCATGGTCATTCTTGACCCCACGCTCGACGAACGTACCGTTGCCCCGTCATTGGAGACGTTCCTCAACGTCGTCCGTAAAGACGGCGGATCCGTCGACAAGGTGGACATCTGGGGGAAGCGCCGGCTGGCCTACGAGATCGCCAAGCACGCCGAAGGCATCTATGTAGTCGTCGACCTCAAGGCGGCACCGGCCACGGTGTCCGAGCTCGACCGTCAGCTGAGCCTCAACGAGTCGGTGTTGCGCACCAAGGTGATGCGCACCGACAAGCACTAAGTCGGGTAGCGAGCACGCTGCCCGTCGTCAGCGCCTATGCGTAGGCTCAGCGAGAACATGCTCATGACCGTTTACCGTCCCCGGGCGAGAGCCAGGATGGATCCAGGAGGACACAGTGGCTGGTGACACCACTATCACCGTCGTCGGAAACCTGACCGCCGACCCCGAACTGCGGTTCACGCCGTCGGGTGCCGCCGTCGCGAATTTCACCGTGGCGTCGACCCCCCGGATCTTTGACCGGCAGAGCAGTGAGTGGAAAGACGGCGAGGCGCTGTTCTTGCGGTGCAACATCTGGCGCGAGGCTGCCGAGAACGTCGCCGAGAGCCTCACCCGCGGGTCGCGGGTGATCGTCACCGGACGGCTCAAGCAGCGCTCGTTCGAAACCCGGGAGGGCGAGAAGCGCACCGTCTTCGAGGTCGAGGTCGATGAGATCGGGCCCTCGCTGCGTTACGCCACCGCCAAGGTAAACAAAGCCAGCCGCAGTGGCGGCGGAGGCGGCGGCTTCGGTAGCGGCGGAGGCGGCGGATCCCGCCAGGCGCCCCCGGCACAGGCCAGCAGTGCGCCCGCCGACGACCCGTGGGGCAGCGCCCCGGCATCGGGCTCGTTCGCCGGCGGCGACGAAGAACCGCCGTTCTGACGTCGACCACCGGCAAAACACACAAGACAACTAGCAAACGGAAAGAAAGAAACACATGCCCAAGTCCACGAAACGGCGCCCGGCTCCGGAAAAGCCGATCAAGACACGGAAATGCGTCTTCTGCTCCAAGAAGGGCCAGTCGATCGACTACAAGGACACCACCCTGCTGCGCACGTACATCAGCGAGCGCGGCAAGATCCGGGCGCGTCGTGTCACCGGTAACTGCGTGCAGCACCAGCGCGACATTGCGATCGCGGTGAAGAACGCCCGCGAGGTGGCCCTGCTGCCCTTCACTTCGTCGGCGCGATAACCGCCGAACCCAACCGAAAGTACGAATACGATGAAGCTGATTCTGACGGCCGACGTGGACCATCTCGGTACCGTCGGCGAGACTGTCGAGGTCAAGGACGGTTACGGCCGTAACTTCCTCCTTCCGCGCGGCCTGGCGATCGTCGCCTCGCGCGGCGCACAGAAGCAGGCCGACGACATCCGCCGGGCCCGCGAGACGAAGGTTGTGCGCGATCTGGGGCACGCCAACGAGATCAAGACGGCGATCGAGGCGCTCGGTCCGGTCGCGCTGCCGGTCAAGACCGCGGCCGATTCCGGCAAGTTGTTCGGCTCGGTGACCGCCGGGGATGTCGCCGCAGCAATCAAGAAGGCCGGCGGCCCGAATCTCGACAAGCGCATTATTCGGTTGCCCAAGTCGCATATCAAGGCGGTCGGTACGCATTCGGTCGCGGTGCATCTGCACCCCGAGATCAATGTCGACGTGGCGCTCAACGTCGTCGCGGATAGCTAACTCAGCACCGATTCTTCACGTCCGGCGGCTGCCCCAAATCGGCGGCCGCCGGATTTTGTTGTGTCCTCAGCGCGTCAAAGGGTTGCCCTGTGGATGGGCAGGCGTGGTCGGGCTGGCGAACTATTTGGGTGACGTTGCCGAGTGGACCCCTTAACCCCCTCGTAACGCGGCGAAAATATGGCCGAAAGCCAACACGCCCGGGGCAGTAACCTGCGACGACACGCCGAAGAGATTCTTCTCCACACCAATTCACCGGTCGTGTACGACCCTTATCTGCAGGGATGTCGCAGCGCCGCGTTTTGTTCCACAGGTTCTCCACAACCCACTCAACACAGGTGTCGATGGATATGCACACACGATGCACAGCCTTATGAACAGCTGCCCTTTTAACAGTGGGCCAGCAACGCTTACGGTCTTCCAGGCGCAAGGCTTCACGGGCGTTTGGGTCCGGAGTGGGAGTGCCCTGATCGACGATGTCGAATGTCGGCTATCGAATGTATGTTCGTATCATGTTCCGTAAGGGAGGTGTGAGTCTGTGGCTGTCGTAGATGACCGCGCGCCAGGCATGGATGCGTCGCCGCCCAGCGAGGATTTCGGCCGTCAGCCACCGCAGGATCTGGCTGCCGAGCAGTCGGTGTTGGGCGGGATGCTGCTGAGCAAGGACGCCATCGCTGATGTGCTCGAGCGGCTGCGGCCGAGCGACTTCTACCGGCCCGCCCACCAGAACGTCTACGACGCGATCCTGGATCTCTACGGGCGCGGGGAGCCCGCCGACGCGGTGACGGTGGCCGCCGAACTCGACCGCCGGAACCTACTGCGCAGGGTCGGCGGGGCGCCGTACCTACACACCCTGATCTCCACGGTGCCGACGGCGGCCAACGCCGGGTACTACGCGGGCATCGTGGCCGAGAAGGCGCTGCTGCGCCGGCTTGTGGAGGCGGGAACACGGGTCGTGCAGTACGGCTACGCGGGCGCCGAGGGTGCCGATGTGGCCGAGGTGGTCGACCGGGCCCAAGCGGAGATCTATGAGGTTGCCGAGCGGCGAACCTCGGAGGATTTCGTTCCGCTCGAGGATCTGCTGCAGCCGACGATGGATGAGATCGACGCCATCGCCTCCAACGGCGGCGTGGCGCGCGGCGTGCCGACCGGTTTCACCGAACTCGACGAGGTGACCAACGGCCTGCATGCCGGGCAGATGATCATCGTGGCGGCCAGGCCTGGAGTGGGGAAGGCGCTGGCCTTGGACACGCCGCTGCCCACGCCGACCGGCTGGACGACGATGCGCGACGTCGCGGTTGGTGATGAGTTGCTCGGCGCCGACGGGCGGCCGACACGGGTCGTGGCTGCCACCGAAGTGATGCTGGGGCGGCCCTGCTACGAGGTGGAGTTCTCCGACGGGACGGTCATCGTCGCCGACGCCGAGCATCAGTGGCTGACCGATACACGCGCGTCCCGGAAGTCAGCGCAAGCCGCCGCGGTGGGCTACAACCGCACCAAGAATCAGCGCACCTTTGCGGCGGTGCGGACGACGGCCGAGATCGCCGGAACTTTGCGCTGCGACACGATTGACAAGCGACTGAACCACAGCGTGGTCAACGCGCGCGCTCTGGACCTGCCGGCTCGCGAGTTCTTGGTGCAGCCATACACTTTGGGCGCCTGGCTGGGAGATGGCACCGGTGCCGCAGCCCAGATCACCACGGCCGATCCCGAACTCATCATGCGGATCGAAGCGGATGGGTACGTTGCAGTTGCTTCCGAATCCGCGCGGTACCGCTACCAACTGCGCCTACCGGCTGATGCCGAGTCGGCCCCTCGCGCATGCGCGGTCTGCGGCAAGTCGTTCATTCCGCACACCAGTCAGGTGCGGACCTGTGGGCGTTCCTGTGGTGGCCGAGCACGGTTTATCTCTGCTCCGGTGCCGAGCCCAACCTGCGTTCGATGCGCGGGACCGTCGTGCGGGCTGAGGTTATGCCAGAAGTGTCACAATGCCGTGGGGACATTGCAGGCGCGACTGCGCACACTCGGAGTGCTTGGTAATAAGCAGATTCCGACGGAATACCTACGCGGGTCCGAGACTCAGCGGCGCGACCTGCTCGCGGGCCTGCTTGACACCGACGGAACAGTGACGGCGGGCGGCGCAGTCCAGTTCTCCGTGACCAGCAATCGACTGGCGTGCGATGTCGCCGAGCTGATCGTCAGCCTGGGCTATCGCTGCCAAACCTCGACGAAGCGCGTCCGCGGCCGTAGCGAATCGTCCAGCATCGCCTACACCCTGACCTTCTCCACGGACGACATTGTGTTTGGACTGCAACGGAAAGCCATAGCGCACAAGGAGCGTCGGGCCGGCGTCAACACCCAGCGCTCTGGATCCCGCTTCGTTGTGGACGTCCGCCCGATCGAGACAGTTCCGGTGCGGTGCGTCGAAGTGGACAACGACAGCCACATGTATTTGGCGAGCAAGGCCATGGTGCCCACCCATAACTCCACATTGGGTTTGGACTTCTTGCGCTCGTGCTCGATCAAGCACCGGATGGCCAGCGTCATCTTCTCGCTGGAAATGAGCAAGTCCGAGATCGTGATGCGGCTGCTGTCGGCGGAAGCGAAAATCAAACTTGCCGATATGCGTTCGGGCCGGATGAACGACGACGACTGGACGCGGTTGGCCCGGCGGATGAGCGAGATCAGCGAGGCGCCACTGTATATCGATGACTCGCCGAACCTGACCATGATGGAGATCCGCGCCAAGGCGCGTCGGCTGAAGCAGAAGGCCGACCTGCGTCTGGTCGTGGTCGACTATCTGCAGCTGATGTCATCGGGCAAGAAGGTCGAGTCGCGGCAGCTCGAGGTCTCCGAATTCTCGCGCCACCTCAAACTGTTGGCCAAGGAGCTTGAGGTTCCTGTCGTCGCGATCAGCCAGCTGAACCGTGGTCCCGAGCAGCGCACCGACAAGAAGCCGATGCTGTCGGACCTTCGTGAGTCGGGATCGCTGGAGCAGGACGCGGACATGGTCATCCTGCTGAACCGCCCGGATGCATTCGAGCGCGACGACCCGCGTGGGGGAGAGGCCGACTTCATTCTGGCCAAGCACCGCAACGGCCCGACCAAGACGGTCACCGTCGCCCACCAGCTGCACCTGTCGCGCTTCGCCAACATGGCGCGATAGCGACCATCGGCCGGGTTGGGTGGTCCCGAAAGTCGCCTGCAAAGCTATTTCTGCTGGTCGAAGCGTAGACTGCCGTTGGCCTAGCAGCGTCTAGCGCTGGGCTGATTTTCCTGGGAGCGCCGACCGTTGAGTGCCAAACCTAGCGTTTTGTTCGTCTGTGTGCACAACACCGGCCGCTCTCAAATGGCCTCCGCATTACTCACCCACCTCGCCGGTAATCGCGTCGACGTTCGCTCTGCCGGAACCGAACCCGCCTACGTGCTCAACCCCGGCGCCATCGCGGCGATGGCCGAAATCGGCATCGACATCACCAGCGCAACCCCCCAACTCCTCACGCCCGAACTCGTGGGGACCAGCGACATCGTGATAACCATGGGCTGCGGCGACATCCGCCCCCACGTCCCCGGAATCGCTTACCGCGACTGGGAACTCGACGACCCAGCAGGCCAGCCTGCCGATATCGTTCGCGCCATCCGCGACGCCATCACCGAACACGTCCACGCACTGATCGCCGAACTCTTCCCCAGCGCCGACCGCCCATAAGCACCGGCAGCCCCCGGCCGCTCGCCGGTGAAGCGGATGACAATATTGCCCGAGTGAGTTACCGCTGGCCGACCCTGGCCGATGTCATCGACACGCTCAACGTTGACCGCGTTGACGAACACCACTTCCTCGCCGCGCAGTTGGACAACCCGAGCCACCACATCGCCGGAGGTCACATCGCCGCCCAGGCTCTGATGGCGGCAAGCCGCACTGCGCCGGGGCGCAGGCCCCACAGCGTGCACGTCTACTACCTGCGCGCCGGTGATGCCCGCAAGCCTGTTGACCTTCACATCGACGCGGCCCGCGACGGCGGCGCGTTGTCCACCCGCAAGATCTCGGCCCGGCAGGACGGCCAGATTCTGCTCGAAGCGCTCGCTTCGTTCAACGAGCCATTCGAGTCGCTGGACTATCAACAGCCGATGCCCGACGTCGCCGATCCCGACTCGCTACCGCCGGTGCAGGAGCAGTTGGCGGCCTACGCCGATGAACTGGACGGTTTCTGGGTCGAGCCCCGGCCCTTCGAGTTGCGCTACGTCGACCCCCCACCACGGCTTGCCGTCGACCTCCCCGAGCTGTCGCCGCGGTTGCGAATGTGGTGGCGGCCCAACAGCTTTGTCGCGCCCGACGAGGTGCTGCACGACTGCCTGCTGACCTACCTGTCCGGAACCACGATGGTCGAACCCGCGCTCGTCATGCGGCGGGCCACGCCGGTCAGCACATTCAACGCCCTCATCGATCACGCACTGTGGTTTCACCGGCCAGTCGACCTGGCGGACTGGGTCCTGTCGGATCAGATGTCGGTCAGCGGTGTCGCGGGCCGGGGGCTGACCACGTCGACGATGTACAACCGCACGGGGCAAATGGTGTGCGTCGCGACTCAGGAGCTCTACTTCGGGCGAGCCCCGGCCCCGGCCTGAACGCCTTTGCAGGCGTCGCGGCTCGGCTACGCGGGAATACCGTATACCCTTCGGTACGGCCTTCCGCAACGATCGGCGACGCACGCTCGATTCGTCTCGGCCCAGCGTAAGGCATTCCGGTGCAGCGGATGACTATGCCCGGGTGTTGTTGTCCACCAACGACTTCCCTTGACACGCCGCGTCGTCGCGTCGGCTCGCATAGGGTTGACCCATGCCGGCCGCCGCGACGCCCGTACTGGTTCGGTCCGATCGAATCTTGTTGTTCCTCTCGGTGGCGTTCACGCTATGCGCCGGCGTCGCCCATTTCGGCGGTTGGAACTCGGTGCTCACCTTCCTTGTCGCGGCCGCGGCGGTCGGTGTTCTCGCGGCGGTGGTGGGCCACAGTGTGGACCAGCTCGGTGATCGCTTTGGCGCCGGCGCTACCGGCGTGCTCCAGTCGGCGCTCGGCAACCTCCCCGAGCTCTTCATCTGCCTGTTCAGCCTCCGGAAGGGCCTGGTCGACGTGGTCCGCGCCGCGTTGGTCGGATCTATATTGGCCAACCTCCTGTTGGTGCTGGGACTCGCATTCGTGGCCGGCGGACTGCGGCACGGAACGCAGCAACTCGGGTCTCATCGTGCCCGCACCGTGACGGTGCTGATGCTGCTGTCGGTCACAGCGATGTCGATCCCGTCGGTGGCCTACTGGATCCACACCCCGGCCTCAACCCACGAGGACGCACTGTCGATCGTCGTCTCGGTGCTGCTGGTGGGCTTGTTCGTGCTGTCCTTACCGGCTTCGCTGCGCCGCGAGGACGACGAGGAGCAGTCCGCCGGGTTCCACGAGCACCCGCGCTGGCCGGTCTGGCTCGCGGTCGGCATGCTGGCCGTCGCCGGTGTCCTGGCCGCCTTCGTGTCGGAGTGGTTTGTCGATGCGCTGCAACCGGCCATGCACGCGCTCAATATCTCGGAGGTCTTCGCGGGGCTGGTGGTGGTGGCGATCGCCGGCAACGCGGTGGAGAACTTCGTCGGCATCCAGCTCGCCGCGCGGAACCAGTCCGCCTACGCATTTTCGGTCGTCCTCAATTCACCCCTTCAGATCTCGCTGGTGCTGGGGCCGGTGCTGGTGCTCATCTCGCAGGTGACCGGCATGGCCGGGCTGACTCTGGTTTTCAGCCCGATGCTGGTGGTGGTCCTGCTGCTCGCGGTCGTGCTCACCGCGTTCATCTCGTTCGACGGCGAATCGACATGGCTCGAAGGCGCCACCCTGGTCGTGCTCTACGGGATCATCGCCGCGGCGTTCTGGTGGGGCTGATCCGCTGCCCGTCCGGCCGCAATTGTGGGCCAGTTGTGCGCCCTGTGCCTTGACGCACTAATTTCCCTGAAGTGATGTCCTCAGCTGCGCGGGCTCTTGCTCGGTGGATTGGCCCCTTCCTCACCATTGCGGCCGTTGCCTGGGTAGGTATTGCGGCCGACCCGCCGCAGGCCGCCCCGAGGGTGCGTTTGGCCAGTGACGGGAACCCGCTGGCCGGAGCGCCGTTCTACGTCAACCCCGGCTCGGCGGCCATGCGCGCCGCGCAGGGCGCCCAGCCACCGAGTCCCCAGTTGACCGCCATCGCCAACACCCCGCAGGCGTACTGGATCGTCCCGGGCGGCTCGGCGGGCACGGTCGGGAAGTACGTCGGCGACGCGGCGGCTGCCGGCGCCATCCCGGTTCTGACGCTGTATGGAATCCCGCACCGCGACTGCGGCAGCTTCGCGGCGGGTGGGCTCGGGTCGGGCGCGGACTACCGAGGCTGGATCGACGGCATCGCTGCCGGCGTGGGCGCGTCGCGGGTGGCGATCGTCGTCGAACCCGATGCGCTCGCCATGGCCGACTGCCTGTCGGGTGACCAGCGCCAAGAACGCTACGACTTGATTCGCTACGCCGTCGACACGCTGACCCGGGATCCGAACGCGGCCGTCTACGTCGATGCCGGGCACCTGCGCTGGCACAGCCCCGAGGACATGGCCGGCCGGCTCAACCAGGCCGGCGTCGGCCACGCGCGGGGTTTCAGCGTCAACACCGCGAACTTCTTCACCACCGAGGACGAAATCGGGTACGGCGAAGCGATTTCGGGGCTCACGAACGGTTCGCACTACGTGGTCGACACGTCACGCAACGGTGCCGGACCGGCGCCTGACGCCGAGCTCAACTGGTGCAACCCCAGCGGCCGGGCACTGGGCGCTCCGCCGACCGCGTCGACCGCCGGCGCGCACGCCGACGCCTACTTGTGGATCAAACGCCCCGGTGAATCCGACGGATCATGCGGCAAAGGCGATCCGCCGGCGGGCACCTTCGTCAACCAGTACGCGATCGACCTGGCCAGCAAGGCGGGCCAGTAGTCAGGCCCCGCCGCCGACGAGCGGGCGGAGGGCGGGTGCGGTAAGAAAGGGCGTACAAGTGAGCCCTGCCAAGCAGTGAGCGGGAATCGACTGGCCTAGACGAGAGGGCTTGATCGCATGCCTGCATGGAGACGCCGCGTCGCGACAGACGACGACAGCACGGCCGGCGCCGGCCGCACGGTTGGCGCAGAAATCGAGATCGAGGTAACCGAACCGACGGTGCTGGACATCCAGATCGCGGTCAGCCGTCAGCCAGGCCTCGAGGTGAGCGAATCGCTCACCATCGAGCGAAACGGCAAGGTGCTTGAGCCGCGCGAAATCGTCGGCCCGCACCAGACACGCATTCATGTCGTGGCCGCCGACACCGGAACAGTTACCTTGTCGTACTCGGCGACCGTCGTCGGGCAGGCGGACCCCGAGCCGCGCAGCGATATCGACGCAATCACCTATCTGCGCCCCAGCCGATACGCCGAGGCCGACAAGTTCTTCGGATTCGCCGCGACGGAATTCCAGCAGTACGGCACCTCGGTCACGTTGCTCGAGAAGGTCTCGTCCTGGGTCGGTACCCGGCTGAATTATGTTCCGGGATCCAGCGATCCAATCGACGGGGCCGCCGACACCTTGCTCGCCGGTGCGGGCGTGTGCCGCGACTACGCCCACCTGGTTATCGCGCTGCTGCGCGCGGTGAATGTCCCGGCCCGATTGGTGGCGGTCTACGCGCCGGGATGTCAACCGATGGATTTTCACGCCGTGGCCGAGGCGCTGATCGACGGTGTGTGGCGGGTCGTCGATGCCACCTGCCTGGCCCCCCGCCAGTCCATGGTCCGCATTGCCACCGGCCGCGATGCCGCCGACACCGCGTTCCTGGACAACCATGGGGGCGCCATCACCTTGCAAAACATGGTCGTTACGGCGGTTGTCGACGGTGAGCTGCCCAAAGACTCGGTCGAGCAACTGGTCAGCCTGGCGTAGAGGCGACGAGCGGCCGCACGTAACGTCGGCGCCATGAGCGTTTATGCCTTGAATCTCTTCGATATTGCCGATGCCGACGAGTACCGCGCTTACTCACGACGGTCACCCGCCGAGGTGGCCCGACACGGCGGCCGCGTTGTTGCGCTGGGGAGTTTCCAGCACGCGATGCTCGGCGACATCGAGCCGCGGCAAGTGCTGATACTGGTGGAGTGGGAATCGCGGGAAGCCTTTGACAATTACTGCAACGACCCTGAACTCGCCGACCTGCATCCGCACCGCGAGAACGGATCGTCGGGATACATCTGGCACCTGTTCGACCGCCTCGATGACCTCAGACCGGTGCTGAGTCAGTAACTGCATGCTTGAGCCGGTACCCGCCGAACTTCCTTGCGGTAGACCATTTTTCAGCACGAACTCGCGGTCGCTCACCTCGTCTGAGTGGATGAAAAGCGTTCCATCGCAGTCGAAGACAACTCCTACGCGCCGCACATGCTAGTCTGACCCGGGATGCCCGTCGGCATCCATTCAGGATGAGAGAAGTTGAAGGTATGACACAGGGAACTGTGAAGTGGTTTAACAGCGAAAAAGGCTTCGGTTTTATCGCTCCGGATGGTGGCGCAGCAGATGTGTTTGTCCACTACTCAGAAATCCAGGGAAACGGCTACAAGTCGCTCGAGGAAAACCAGCGAGTTGAGTTCAACGTCGAGCAGGGGAACAAGGGTCCGCAGGCTGTCGGGGTAACCGCCATCTAGTGTGAGCTTTTCTTCTTGTGGGCTGGTGGGTGATTTCCCGCCAGCCCACAGCACGTTGCGGGGTTGGTGGCGGAGCAATCGCTCCGAACGACGTTTTTCCCGACGCCCGCGTGTAGATTGGTGGGTAAGTCGCTCGTATCGGCATTGGCACCCTGGACGTCTTTGTGTGTAGATGCGCAGCTCACGAATCGATCGACCTTCGCTCGACAACCAACGTTGCGCTGAAGCCGAACCAATTTAAGGACCCCGCTCGATGAATTCGTCGGATTTGTTTTCACATCGCACCGAGCCCGAGGTCGTGTCTCACACAGATGACGACTCGGAACCCGTGCAGATGCCTACTTTCTCCGATCGCCCCCAGAGCGATTCCGCGACCAGCGGCCGCAACCAACGACGCTGACCGCCGATAGCGGGCGCTCAGATCTTGAGATAGCCCTTGTCGGCCGGGATTTGGGCGGCGGTGACCAACGAGGACGCATCGCCGGCCAGCCACACGACGATGTCGGAGATCAGGTCGGGGGCGGCCAGCGAATCGGTCGGCAGTGCGCCGGGCGAGAAGCTGTGGATGTATTGCGGGTGATCTTGAAAAACCTTGTACATCGACAGGTCGTTGCCCATCGGGGTGTCGGTTCCGTAGGGGTGCACCGAGTTGACGCGGATGCCGAATTCACCGAGTTCGACCGCCAACGAGTTGGTGAGGCCGACGACTCCGAATTTCGTCGCGCAGTAATGCCCGCAGCCCGGGACGGCTTTGATTCCCGCCGCGGAACTGATGTTAATGATCGATCCGCCATTGCCGGCGTCGATCATCGCCGGCACCACGGATTTCATGGTGTTCCACAACCCGGTGAGGTTGGTGTCTAGCGTCTCCTGCCACTGCTGAGCCGAAATCTCCCACACCCGGCCCCA
Organism: Mycobacterium sp. Aquia_213; assembly: GCF_026625985.1. Lineage (NCBI taxonomy): Bacteria > Bacillati > Actinomycetota > Actinomycetes > Mycobacteriales > Mycobacteriaceae > Mycobacterium > Mycobacterium sp. Aquia_213. The sequence continues at coordinate 5,917,928 of NZ_CP113116.1, read as the reverse complement.
ATTCAGCACGCCGGCATTAGCAACGACGATATCGAGGCGCCCGAACTGTTCGATCGCATTCGACACCACCCGCTGCTGGCCGGCCAGGTCACGGACGTCGACCTCCTCGGCCAGGATCTTGCGGCCCTCACCCTCAACCAGGCTGACCGTCTCGGCGAGGTCTTCGGGTGCGGCCGGGGGATAGCCGTTGTGCTCGGCAACCGGCGCGCACGCGTCGATCGCGACGATGTCGGCGCCGGCCCGGGCCAACCGGATGCAGTGTGAGCGGCCCTGTCCGCGGGCCGCTCCCGTCACGTAAGCGACCTTCCCGGCTAACGGGGTGGCAGTGTCGGTCATGCCGATAGCTCCTCTGCGTGCGGTGCCGGTTGTGGCCGGGCGGCGGGTCAAATACGAAACTCGTTGTCCGACAACGACGATGGCCGTATCGATGCGGCATCGACGGGCATTTGAACACATTAACGATATGTGTTCAAAGCGGCAATACGCTTCCGGGGCCAAAGTGCCCGCTCGCCGGGTAACGTCCGGCGCATGAAACGCATGGTCGCCGCCGCAGCGGTAGCGGTCGCTGGGCTCGGCATGTTCGCGCCGCGGGCATCGGCCGACCCCGGCTTTATCACGCTGCCGGGCGGCAACATCGGATGCGAGGTCTACGACTTCCAGGCACGCTGCGATATCAAGGACTACGCATTCAGTCCGCCGCCCAAGCCGGCGGACTGCCCATTGGATTGGGGTAACGCGCTCATCGTCAACGGCGACCAGCCGGGTCAGTTTGCCTGCCACATCGACAGCGCGTTCGGTGACGGCCCGCTGCTCGCGGTCGGCAACACCCACACCGTCGGCCTGATGTCGTGCACCAGCACACCGGCGGGCATTGGGTGCCGGAACACGAAGACGCAGCACGGATTCGATTTGTCGGGTCAGGCATACCGTCTCTACTAGCCGCGAAATAGCAGGTTTGACCAGGCCTCAAGCGGGTATTTTCACGAAACCGCAGTCGCGAAGGGAGCCCGCAGATGACGACAGTAGAGCACGGTCGCACGCGGTGCCCGCGATGCGCGGCGTTCGCTGAGTATCGGTTCCTGGAAGTCGGTGACAACAAACTCGAGTACGAGGTGCGCTGCGGGACCTGCGGCCACGTGCACTCCGAGGTGACCCCCGTGTCGGCTTCCGGGGTGGCAGCTGCCTAGCTACTCCCGCTAAGTGGGGCCGCGCGCGGCGTCGTGCGCACGCTTGATAAGCGGCGTATATCGAGCCATAGCAACCCGGTCTTGGACAAGTCTTACGACGTCGGACGACTCTAGAAGCCGATGGGCAAAGTAACCACTAGCCCGCTGAGCGTCAGGAGTAAGAGCATGACCACCTGGTCGACAACTGGGGCACCGTTCGGATTTCGGCGGCGTTCACTCGCGATCGTCGGCGTCGCGGCCACCGCGATCGTCCTGATCGCCAACGTCAACCGGCCACCGCACGCGCGGGCTTCGGCCGACTCGGTCGCCATCGCGGGTGGCGTCTCGATCACGCCGGCGCCGGGTTGGACGATGGCGGACCGCGGCACCGATTGGGTGGCGCTGTCCAACGCCGACTCCAGCGCGCAGCTACAGGTCGCGGTCAAACCCGCGCGCGGAGGCGATCTCGTCGGGATGCTGCAGGCCGATGTCAGTCATTTGACCGGAACTCCGGCGGCGGGCGTGATCAACGTCAAGGACTTGAGCGCACCTATCACGAAAACACTGCAGGGACCCAAGTTCCAGCAGGAGGCGTTCATCAACTACACCGCGGACGTGTCAGGTCCGCAGGGGCCGATTCCCGTCATCGGCACATTCAACGAGCTGCTGAACACCTCGACTCGGCAGACGGCCTTCATTGACTTCAGGCAGAACGACAATGCGACCACTCAAGTCGACAACGACGGCGGCGCAATGATCAATTCAATGCGCTGACAGCCTATTTCGCACGTCGATGGGCGATGATGCGTGCGCCGTGGGAAGGGATGTAGACAACGTGACGTGCCCGGGCTGTCTCGGGCCGGTTGCGGGCGGGCGCGAGACGGTAGTTGAGCAGGACCTCGCGAAGGATCGCGGTGGACTCCATCATCGCGAATCCCCCACCGAGACAACGGCGTACCCCGGCGCCGAATGGCAGCCAGTTCCAGGCCGTGGTCGAGCCGTCGAGGAACCGTTCGGGACGGAAGACGTTCGGATCGGCGTGCTGGCCGGGATCGGACTGCACCGGGCCGATGCCCGCGAACACGGTGTAGCCGGCGGGGACACGGTAGCCGCCCAGTTCGACATCGTGGGTGAGTCGTCGTGCGACGGCATAGAACACGGGATGCAGCCGCATCGACTCTTTGATGACGGCTTCGAAGTATTTGTCGTCCCCGGTGTCGACGGCCGCAATAGCCTTGTCCTGCAACGGTTGATTGTGTGCCAGGTCGTGCAGGGTCCAGGACAGCGTGATGGCGGTGGTTTCGTGGCCGGCCAGCAGCAGGGTGACCATCTGGTCGCGCAGCTCGACATCGGAGAGCCGGTCGCCGTCGACTTGCGAGGCGATCAATTGGGACAACACGTCGCCGCGATCGGCGGTGTTTCCGGCGCTGCGGCGCTCGCGGATCTCTGCGTACAGCACGTCGTCGATGCGCTCTCGTAGTTGACGGAATCGCTTCCAGGGCCCGAATCGCTGCAGCTGCGGTACCACCTCGCCGGCGTAGACCGCCATGGAGGCGGTAACGAGTCGCGAGAACGGGACACGAAGTGCGTCGAGTTGTGGTCCCTCCCGAAGACCCAAGACCACGCGCAACATCATCTCTAAAGTCACGGCGTTCATCCGCGGCTGCGCGGCGAACGGGGTGCCGACCGGCCACCGGCCGATTTCTTTGGCGGCGAGCTCGTTCATCATGTCCTGGTAGCCGCGCAGCGCAGCACCGTTAAAGGGTGGCACCAGGAGTTTGCGAAGGCGTTGGTGAGCGGCTTCGTCAGTGGTCACCACCGAACGCTCACCCATCACGTTCCGGATCCCCTGAATTCTTCCTTCGCCCGCGTGGAAAGTGGTCGGCTCGCCGCCGAGCACGGAGCGATTGAGCTCGGGAGTGCACACCAGGACCGAGGGCCGGCCCAGCACGGAGACCGCGATGACGTCGCCGTAGTGCTTGCGCAGCCATGGCGTGAGGCGGTCTCGATGGGAGAACAGTGCGGTCTGCACCACGCCGGGCACTCGCGGACCGGGTGGCAACGGCAGCTCCGCTAGACGATCGGTCGCGGCGGACGTCGTCTCGCTCACGTCAACTCGCCCAAACGGTGCAGGACATCAGCGCCTCCTCGGGGCTTCGACGCCCACCCAGCCTACCGAGCATCCGGCGGTTCCGAACTTCGAGACGTCGACGCCCCACGTATCAGTGCGGTTCGGCAAGCCTGGCCATCTCGGCGAACATCGATTGGCGCAGCTCCTCTCGGGACAGATCGAGCCCGGTCGCCGATCGTATGAACGGTTCGAACAGTTGCCAACCCAGCAGCAGGGCGATCGCGTTCGCCGCTCCCAGCCGGGCGCTCTCTTCGCTCTCATGCTCGGGCCGGATCCCGTCGAGCAGCCTGGCGGCGGCGGGAAAGCTGGACTGCAGTTTGCCCGCCGGAAACCCGTCGAGCAGTGCACGCGCGATGACCCGCAAATGGCGCGCGGTGGCCACCTCGACCTCGGCCGGGGACGCCTCGCCGTCGGTCAATGTCGTCATCTTGGCGGCCAAGTGATCGAGTACGGCCGCGACGAGCTTCTCCTTCGTACCGAAATGGCGAAACACCAGGCCGTGGTTCACGCGGGCGCGAGCCGCGATGTCCCGAATCGACGCCGCCCCGGGGCCGCGCTCGGCGAACATCTCGGCCGCGCTGTCCAGGATCGCGGCGCTCACCTCGTCGCGGCCGGTCGGAACCGATTCCTGCACCGCATCGGGGCTTGCGCTTTGTGTAGTCACATGTCTACACTACACTGTAGTCAAACGACTACAGACCTGGATCGCAAGGAGAAAGCGGGCTTCCTTCAGGGGTTGCTGGTTGCGGGGTACCAGCAACCTCCGGAGGAGGCCCGCTTTCGCGCGCTCACGCACCTCCAAGGAAGCCGACGTAACCTCGCGCAAGAAAACGTACGGACGCCGACGGAAGGTGGGCGAATTGTCTGCTGGAAAAGACCACCGATACGTGATCGTCGGTGCCGGTGCCATCGGCGGCACCGTGGGCGGGGTGCTGGCCCGAGCCGGTATCCCCACCGTGTTGATTGCGCGCGGCCGACATGCCGAGGTCCTGGCAGCCGAGGGCCTCACGCTGAAAACACCCGACGGAACGTTCCGCACCGCGGTCACCACGGCGTCGCGGCCCGACGACGTGCGATTGACTCTTCGTGACGTCCTGGTGTTCGCGACCAAGACCCAACAACTCGACGCGGCGTTACAGGAATGGGTGGACCAACCCGTCCATGGCCCGGACGGCGTCGTCGGGACCGCGGGCGAGCACCTGCCGGCGATGACCGCACTCAACGGCGTTGCCGCAGAGGAGAAAGCGCTGCGCTACTTCCGTCGGGTATTCGGCATCTGCGTCTGGTTACCGGCCGTGCATCTCGAACCGGGCGAGGTTGTGGTGCGGGCGTGGCCGGTGGTCGGGCAGTTCCACATTTCGCGGTGGCCGGCAGCGCTGGGCACCCAGGACGACGCCGACCTGTTGGCGGAGCTTGCGCAGACGTGGACCGCGGCCGGGGTCAGGGTGCGCACCCCCGACGACGTCGCCCCCTGGAAGTACAACAAGTTGCTGAGCAATCTCGGCAACGCCGTCGGTGCCCTGACGGCGGGCGCGGCCGACGCGGGCGAAGTGGTGGCCGCGCTGCGGCGCGAAGGCGAAAATGTGTTGCGGCAGGCAGGAATCGAATTCATCTCGTTCGAGGTGTCGACGGCGACCCGCGTCGATGGACCCACGATACGTCCGGTGCCCGGATCGAATACCGGACCGAACAATTCGACGTGGCAATCGTTGAGCCGCCAGACCGGCAATGTGGAGACCGATTTCTTGAACGGGGAGATCGTTCGGATCGCCCATCGACATGGCATCGAGGCGCCGCTGAACACCGCCTTAGCGCGCGCCGCACGTGCAACCGTGCAAAACGGCCTTGGTCCGGGACGCTACTCGGCGCAGCAACTAGCAGAACTCCTGGGGCTCAACGGGATTACCGCCGCGCATAGCTGACCCAGTCGGGCCGGGTTCGGCCCTCCCACCGCGCCAGTACCTCGGCCCACGCGGACCGGTCGGCGGAATCGCCGGCCCAGGCGATGTAGCCGTCGGGGCGTACCAACACCGCCGGGCCGCCGTCGGTCCGCACCGCCTGGGGGAGCCAGGCCGCGTCGACCACGGGCGCGTCCCGCTCGCGAACGAACACAAACCCGGGCAGGCGCAGCAGCTCGTTGATTCGCTTGTGCCGCAGCGGAATCTGCGTAGCGCGGGTGCCCACCAGCGGGCTCTCGCCCCGGCCGTGAGAATATCGCAGCGCTGTTCCGGTGAAGCCCCCGGCGATCGCGTCACGAACCCGGGGAATGCGAAGTAGCCTCGGCACCAGCAGATTTCGCAGCCCGCGTGCCAGTGGCGGACGAAGCGTGATGCCGCGGGCCATCATGCCCGACTGCCGCAGCACCCGCTTGCCGATCGGATGACGTTCGTCGTGGTAAGTGTCGAGCACGGCGTCGTCGGCACCGGCGAGCGCGGCATCGATCTTCCACGCGAGGTTCGCCGCGTCCTGAATGCCGGTGTTCATACCCTGACCGCCCATCGGGGAGTGGACGTGCGCGGCGTCTCCGGCCAGAAACACGCGACCATGCCGGTACTGGGCGACTTGGCGTTCGTCGCAATGGAATCGGGACTTCCAGCCCACCTCGAGCAGGCCCGGGTCGGCGTCCATCGCCCGCGCCAAGACACCAGCGATCTCGTCGCGACCGACGGCTTCGGTGTCGGGCAGCTGATTGTTGCGATCCCAGACCATCGTGCGATACCACGAGCCGTCGCCGTCGTGACGGTCGTAGGGAACCAGAAACGCGAACTCCTTGCGCGTGCTGAACAGCCTCAGGCCACCGCCCGAAGGCCCGTGCGCGAGCTTGACGTCGGCAAGAACGATCGACGACAGGATCGTGCGCCCGGGGAAGTCCGCACCTACCAACCCGCGAACCGTGCTGTGCGCCCCGTCGGCGCCGACCAAATACTTTGCCCGCCAACGGGTGTGCTCGGCCGCGGCGCCGTCGTCCGGACGTACGGTCACCGTCACGCCATCGGCGTCCTGGTCGAGTCCGATGACCTCGACGCCGCGCTGGATGTCGGCGCCTTGGGCGACCGCGTAGTCGGCCAATGCCCGATCGACATTGGTCTGCGGGGTGATCATCGCGTATTGATAAGGCGAATCCAGGTGGGTGAGGTCGATGCGGGCACCGCCGAAAATCGTGACTCCCGGTGCCCGATGCGAACGCGCCAAGAGGTCCTCGGCGACCCCCCGGGCGTCGAGGACCTCCAGCGTGCGGGCCTGGGTGGCGAATGCCCGGCTGGACGGGTTGACCGTGGGCCAGCGCTCCAGCACCGTGACCGAGCGGCCCGCGCGCGCCAGGTCACCCGCGGCGGTCAGGCCCGTCGGTCCGGCGCCGACGACGAGGACATCGACACGGTGAGTGGTCATCACGCCGCCGCCTCCGGGTGCGGGTACCAGCGACGGATGTCGTCGGGCGTCGCCACGGCGGCTCGATTGAAAACGAAGCGGCAGCCGGGCTGGGCGGTGTGGGCGGCGTTCACGATCGACTCGAACAGCAGCGTGTTGCTGGCGATCAGCCGCACACCCGCGCCGATGAGCACCGCGTCGTATCGCTTGGCCTCCAGCCACTGGCGGGCCTTGTCGGCACCCGCCTCGCCGAAGTCGATCAGGCAGTTGTCGACCTGGTAGCCCGCTTCGCGCAACGCGACGACGTTGTCGTTGTTGGCGGTGCGCAGCTTCTCCCGCGACAGCCCGGGAAACTGCGCGAAGTCGGGTGCGGAGTAATCGATCACGTCGGGATCGAGCCCGATCTGGATTGCGGTGATGGCCATGGCCTTGCCCCCGTTCAACAGTTGTTGAAATCAAACGGTAGGCCGCGGTGCGTGCCATGTCAACAGTTGTTGAATACACTGGCCGCCATGGCGCCCAGAGCACGCGATGCAGCGGCCACGCAATCGTCGATCCTGACGACCGCGCGGTCGCAGTTCGGGACACACGGCTTCGAACGCACCACGATCCGTTCGGTGGCGTCGGAGGCGGGCGTCGATCCGGCCCTCGTGATGCACTACTTCGGAAGTAAGGCAGAGCTTTTCGCCGCGGCATCCCGATTCGACGTCAAGTTCCCCGATCTGTCCGGGGTGGCCCCCGACCGCATCGCCGACGTGGTGCTGCCGGTGTTCACCGGCGTGTGGGGGCCGCAGGGACCGCTGCTGCCGCTGCTGCGCGCGGCCGCGACCAACCGCGCCGCCGCGGATGCGCTGCTCGCGGTGTTCGTCGACCAGGTGGCCCCGGCGCTGGCCGCGGTGGTCCCCGATCGCGCTCCCGAACGGGCTGCCCTGGTGGGATCGCAACTGCTCGGGCTCGCCCTGGGCCGCTACATCCTGTGCATTCCGCCCCTGGTCGGCATGGACGACGAACGACTCATCGCATGGCTGCGACCCGTGTTCGTGCATTACCTCACCGATCCGGCACCATGATCTGATGCATCCGTTCCGCAAGGCGGTCGAGGACCGCGACGAGGCAGCCATCCAGGCTTTGCTGGCCGACAACGTCGTATTCACCAGCCCGGTGGCGTTCAAGCCATATGTCGGCAAGCCGATCACCGCGGCAATTCTGCGGGGCGTGCTGCGGATCTTCGAGGACTTCCGTTACGTCCGTGAGATCGAGGGCGCCGACGGTCGCGACCATGCACTCATCTTCGAGACCGGGATTGTGGGAGCGCCCGCCGTGAAGGTCACCGGATGCGACTTCCTGCATTTCGACGAGGACGGCCTGATCGACCAGTTCATGGTCATGGTGCGCCCACTGTCGGGGGCGACGGCGCTGTCCGAAGCGATGGGTGCTCAGTTCGAAAGGATCCAGCAGGAGGCTGTCGAACTGGCCGAGAAGTTCGCCACCGCCTGACAGTTGAGTTACTTCAGGACCGCACTGAGGATTCCGACGCGTCCGGCGTCGGCTTCGCGGCGCAGCACGGTGGTGGCCAGGTCGAACGTCACGCCGGGAATCGTCTCGTTCACGAACGGGTTGCCGGTCCACCAGGTGATGCGGCATACCCGGTGAGTGATCCGCCAGCCGTCGGGAGTGCGCACCAACGCGTCGTCGTACCAGCCACTGCCGTCCCAGAGCGGGATGCCGTCGACGGCCTTGCGCACCAGGCGCCAGCCGCCGTTGCAGAAGCTGTGCGCGCGGTCGCCGTCGACGTGGACGACGTGCGTGGACATCGTGTGTTGGGTGGAATCGAAAGGATCGTGGAACGCGGCGAACTCGTACTTGAACTGCTCGCGATCCATCCAGCGCGACGTCGGGCCGTAGTCGGCATCCACATCCGCGGCGAAGATCCGGTCGAACAGTTGCCATCGCTGGGAATCGACCGCCAACCCGTAGAGGTTTACCAATTGGGTGATCGCCACCACGTCGCTATCGGTCATGGTCTGGATACTAAAGACGAACGGAGAAGCCGGTGAAGGTTCGCTTTGGGGTCGGACTCGGTGCGGACAGCACACCCGATCAGCTCGCCGGCATTGTCGACCATTTGGAGAACAGCGGGGTCGACTCGCTGTGGTTCTCCGAGCTGGTTTACGCCCCGACGGTGGATCCGGTGGTCGGGATGGCCTATGCACTCGCCCGGACGACCCGGTTGAAGGTGGGCACATCGGTGGCGGTGCTGCCGGGGCGCCATCCGGTGCTGGTAGCCAAACAACTGGCGTCGTTGGCTGCGATCGCGCCCAAGCGGGTTCTCCCGGTCTTCGGTTTGCGTTCGGCGATACCGGCCGAGCGCGAGCTCTTCGCGGTCCCGGACGGCGAGCGCGCAGCGGTGTTCGATGAGTCGTTGCGGGTGCTGCGGGCCGCGCTGGCCGACGATTCAGCCAGCTATCACGGCCACTACTTCACGGTCAGCGGAGCGGTGATCACACCGAAACCGGCTCCGCCACTAGATATTTGGCTGGGCGGTTCGGCCCCGGCGGCGTTTCGCCGCATCGGTACCTTGGCGGATGGCTGGTTGGGCAGCTTCCTCACCCCGGACGAGGCGCGGGCTGGGCGCGAGGCGATCGAGCGGGCCGCGGAGCAGGCCGGCCGGCACATCGAGCCCGACCACTTCGGCATTTCGTTGGGCGTAGCCGATGGCGAGTTGTCGCCAGAGCTGGTCGCAGCGGCCCGCCGGCGTCGTCCCGACGTCGATCCCGGTGACCTGATCGCCGCGGGCTGGGATCAGCTGCACCGGCAACTCGACGGCTATCTGGATGCCGGACTGACGAAATTCGTCATACGGCCGGCCGGTCAAGGGCCGGTGGATGGTTTCGTCGATCGTTTCGTCGCCGAGCTGGCCGGCCGGCAGAACTGAGCGATCTCAGCCATTGCACGTGCCCAGCTCCTGCGCGCTACGGTCACGGTCTGCGATGTCGGCAGACGCAGTCGACGCGGTGCCTTCGGTCTTCCACCAGAGTGCCAGTCCCGCGGCGATGAATGCGGCGGCGATCGCGGCCGCGGCGATAAACGCCCAACCGCGCCGGACGGCGGCCAGGTCGATGCCGGGTTGGTAGATCATCGTCAGAACGGCGGTGCCAAGCACCGTGCCCAGCTGCCGGGCCGTATTCGTCAGTGCCGAACCGGCGCCCCATCGGTGTGCCGGAAGCGCGAGCCCGCTGACCGCAGAGAGGCTGGGCATGACCAGTCCGATCCCCGCGCCGGTAAATAGCTGGCCCGGAAGGAAATCCGCGACGTAGTGGGCCTCGGAACCCACCCGGTACAGCCAGACGCCGATGCCGACGGTGTAGAGCAGCGCCCCGGTTGCGGCGACCGCGCCGACACCGAATTTGCCGATCAGCCGACCGGCCAAAGTCAGCGAGACAATTACCACGATTGCCGGACTGAGTGACAAATACCAGCCGGCGGCGGCGGGCGTCTTGCCCCATACGGTGGTTAGCAGCATGACGCTGCCGAGCACCATCGCGCCGAACGCCGCGGCGAACAGTAAAAGCGCCAGACAACTGGACCACATCGGCACGACTCGCACGGCGGCCAAATCCAATACCGGCGTCGGATGACGCAGCGATCGCCAAATCGCCAGCGCCAATGCGCCTGCGGCGCCAACGATCGCGAGCACGAGCAGGGTGGCGCTCGAACCGGCGACGGGCAGTTCGATCAGCACCCACACCAGCGCACCCACGCCCAGCACCAGACTTAGCGCGCCGAACAGATCCGGCATCCCGACCCCCGTGGCACTTGTTCTGGCGAGGACGTAGGGGCCGGCGGCGAGGGCCAACAGTGCAACCGGCAGGTTCACGAAAAAGATCCAACGCCAGGACAATTCGACCAGCACACCGCCGATCGGTGGTCCCAGCGCGGCGGCCATGGCGGCCACTGACGACCAGGTGCTGACTGCGACGGCGCGCCGGGATGCGGGCACCGCGGCCATGAGCAGCGCGAGCGAACTCGGCATCAACATCGCGGCGCCGAATGCCTGAACCACGCGGCACACCACCAACACGACGAAAGATCCGGCCAGCCCGCACGCGGCGGATCCGACAGCGAATACCACCAAGCCGCACAGGAAGATTCGTCGATGCCCGTATCGGTCACCGAGTCGACCGGCGGGATTCAGGAACGCCGCGAAGACCAGGGTGTAGCCGTTGAGAATCCACGACATCGCGCCGAGATCGGCGGTGTGGAAGGCCCGACGGATATCAGGGAAGGCGATGTTGACGATGAACAGGTCCAGGCTGGCCAGAAACGCTGCGGCCGACACCACAACGACAGTCGCGGTTGCGCGTCTGGTCGATAGTTGCGTCGTTGTCGCCACGCCTGCCTCGGAGATAGAGTCGCTGACCGATCGACGAACACTGGCGACCGCCGAACGCTGAATATAGTCGACTATACCTTGCACGACCCGGCCGTCGGGTGTGAGGAACGTCTCGGCCTAGGCTCGGGCAGTGACGATCTCCTATGACGAGGCGCTCCGGGAACGAATCCGGGAGCATTTGGCGGGCCACGACCGTCGCGTGGTGACCGATCCGACCAAGCGGCACGCCGCCGTCGCGGTGGTGCTGGTTGATTCCGAGGTCGGGGAGGACCGGGTCGATCCGGTGTCGGTGGAGGAATGGAATGCCGGTCGCCCGATGCCGGCCTCCGATCTTGATGGCCGTATGGTCGACGTGTCCGGCGGCGCCGCATTTCTACTGTGCCGCAGGGCGTCTCGGCTCACTTCGCATGCGGCGCAGTGGGCCCTGCCGGGTGGTCGCCTCGACGCGGGTGAGACGGCTGTGGACGCGGCATTGCGGGAACTGCGCGAGGAGGTGCGGATCGCACTGCCCGACTCGACGGTGTTGGGCCTGCTCGACGACTATCCGACCCGATCCGGATATGTCATCACGCCGGTGGTGATCTGGGGAGGCGGACGACTCGATCCCGATCCGGCCCCCGACGAGGTCGTGGCCGTGTATCGAGTGGGGCTCCACGAACTGCAACGCGACGACTCGCCTCGGTTCATCACCATCAAAGAGAGCCCTCGGCCGGTCGTGCAGATCCCGCTGGGCAATGACCTCATCCACGCACCGACCGGTGCGGTGTTGTTGCAGCTGCGGTGGCTGTGCCTGGAAGGACGCCACGATCCGGTCGACCAGCTCGAGCAACCGGTGTTTGCGTGGAAGTAGTTACCTGACAACGTCTTTGGTCGTCAACTCAGCGATCAGCGGTCGACTCGGAATGCGTGCGCGCAGAACGGGAGCGACCTCGGACTGAAATAGCTCGAGGCTACGACGCTGCTGGGCGGGCGTCACGCCATCGGCATCGGCGGACAGGTGCATCACCTCGTGACCGAGCTGGTCGTGATAGCGACCCACCTTGTCGATGATCTGCTCGGGGCTACCCACCAATGCCGAGCTTCGCTCGACGAAATCTTCGATCGACTCGAACGCCACCGGCATTCCGGCGCGGCGGGCGAACGCCAGACGTGCTTCGAACATGGGCCGGTAGGTGGCGACAGCTTCCTGTGACGTCGGAGTGACGTAGAAGCCGGCGGTCCCGGCACCGACCAGGGCGTCCTCGGGGCGGTGGCCGTAAAACTCCCACCGCTGCCGGTAGTGGCGTATCAACTCGGCGTAGGGCTCAATCGGATTGATGACATTGGCGGAGAAGACCGGATCGCCGTGCCGGGCCGCGAGGTCGACGGAATCCTTACTCGTTGCGCTGCCATGCCAGATCCGAATCCGTTGCTGCAGCGGCCGCGGAAGTGCCTTGGCGTTGACCAGTGGCGGGCGGAACCGGCCGGACCACGTCACGGTCTCGCTGTCCCACAGCTGACGAAAAAGCTCGTAGCCTTCGCGGTTGCGATCCCATTGGTCCTCGGCCGTCACGTGGAACAACTCGGCCTGCGCCGCGCCGTTGCCCTTGCCGATGATCAGCTCGAGGCGCCCGCCGGAGAGGTTGTCCAGTGTCGAATAGTCTTCGAACGCGCGCACCGGATCCAGCAGGCTCAGCGTCGTAACCCCGGTGAACAGACCGATCTTCGAGGTGCGCGCCGCGATGTTGCTCAGCACCACCGGTGGCGAGGACGAGATGAACGGGTCCTCGTGGCGCTCGCCCACCGCAAAGCCGTCGAAACCCAGTTCCTCGGCGAGTACCGCCTTGTCGAGGACGTCGCGCAACCGATCGGCCGGGCTCTTCTTCTCGCCCGTAACCGGATCCGGTACATGCGTGATCAGCGTTATCAGCAGGAACTTCATTTGGTTTAGACGAACCGATTAGTTCTCGACTTCATTCCCGTCTCACGACCCGCCACCGACCGGCAGCGCGCCAAACCGTACAGCGCGCGCATAATCGCCGAGCGGATCTAGCCAGACATCGACGCCCGGGGGCAATATAGCGAGCGACGTCGCCGTTGATCGAATCAGGAGTGCCTCATGACGACCTATGCGTTCGACCCGGAAATCGCTGCGGTGGTTCCACTTCTGCCCGACCTGCCGGGTGACGATCCGTTAGCCATCCGGGCGGCGTTGTCGGAGATGATCGCTCAGTTTCCGGCGCCGGACACCACCGGAGTGCAGATCGAGGACCGCCAAATCCCGGGCCGTGACGGCGATCCTGCGGTAGCTATCCGGATTTACCGGCCCGAACAGCGCAGCGCCCCGGCCGCGGTCTACAACGTGCACGGGGGCGGGTTCATCGCCGGTGACCTCGAAACCGAACACGCCTTTAACGTCACCATGGCCCGTGATCTCGGCATCGTCGTAGTGTCCGTCGACTACCGGCTCGCGCCGGAAACACCGTTCCCGGGCGGGCTGGAGGACGTGTACGCCGGGTTGGTCTGGACCGCGGCGAACGCGGACGAATTGGGCATCGACCCGCAACGCATCGCCATTCAGGGCACCAGCGCCGGTGGTGGACTGTGTGCGGCGCTGGCGCTGCTGGCTCGCGACCGCGGCGGACCGCACATCGAGTTCCAGTTTCTTTCGGTGCCCGAACTCGATGACCGACTCATCACGGCAAGCATGACCGACTTCACCGATACCCCACTGTGGAGTCGGCCCCGAGCGGTCGTCAGCTGGGACTGCTACCTGGGCGCCGGTCGTGCCGGTGCCGACGACGTACCGATCTACGCAGCACCGGCGCGTGCCACCGATTTGGCGGGCCTGCCGCCTGCATACGTCTCGGTCATGCACTTCGACCCGCTCCGCGACGAAGGCGTCGCCTACGCGCTGGCCATGCTTGCCGCGGGAGTAAGCGTCGAATTACATTTGTTCCCAGGGACTTTCCACGGCTCAATGCTGATCCAAGATGCGGCGATCTCGAAACGTGAAGAGGCGGAGAAGATCGCGGTGTTGCGCCAAGCGCTAGCGCTGTAGCGCGCCTGGCGATCGCTCAGTGCGGAACTCGCTTTGCCGGTGGCTATTTCGCCGTAGCCGCACCGCCCGGGCTGCGGCGGTCGTCAGCGCCAGCGCCGCCATCACTGCGAGTATCGTCGCCGAGGCCTGCGCAGACCCGATGGTGCTCAACAGCATCGGCAGGCCGAAGCCGATGTAACTCACCGTGTAGAAAGTTCCGGTGAGGGCGCCGCGCAAGCGTTGCGGCGCCGCGGCTTCCAGGTCGATCAAGCCTTCGCGGAGCAGCAGGCCGGACGCGCAACCGAGAACCACCAGTAGCGACAAGCCCACGCCCAATGGCATGGTCGACGGCGCCGCCGCGGCTACCGCGTAGCCGAGTGCGGCCAGCACGGCGCCAACGGTGCCGGTGTGTGGGCCCCACCGACGCGCGCGGGCGATCAATTGAGTAATCCCGCTGACGCCGTTGGCAATCAGCGCCGCGGTCCCCGCGGCCATCGGGGCCGCGAGCCCGGTGTGCACGTGGGTAGGGATCGTGACGAAGGCAAGAGTCGCCGAGGAGTACACCCACGGGGACAGTGGCAGTGCCCAACTCAACGCCCGCGCGATGTCGGGGCGTGCCGACATCGTCTGCTCGCGGCTGGGCGTGGGTATCGAGGCGGTCACGTCCGCGCGCTGGGCCGCCACCACGGCGACGACGGTCGCCAGCACGACAAGTGCGGCGGCGATTCCGAACGACTCCCAAAGCCCGGATTGCCCCGCCGAGGCGATCACGCCGGATGCGAACGGGCCGACCGCGAAACCGGCGGTCAGGACGGCGCCGGCGACGGCGGCGCCGGCCGGCCCCTTCATGTCCGAAGCCCATGCGGTGCAGGAGCTGACCACCAACCCGACACCGGCCCCGACCACCAACCGGCCCCCGAGCAACACAGTGGAATGCTGCGACAGCAACATTGCGACAGTGCCGACTAGCGCGGTGATCGACCCCGCCCAGGCCACCGACTGCCGACCCAGCACGTCCGACAGCCGACCGCCGATGAGCAGGCCGGGCAGCAGTCCCACCGCGTAGATCCCGAAGATCGCGTCGAGCGTGGTCCGGTTGAGGTGCTGGTGATCGCTGAGCGCGGGGATCAGCCCGGCGAAGTGGTTGGCCGCCCAACCGGTCGCGAGCAGGACGGCCAACACCGCGGCGAATAGCAGTTGAGATCCCTCGGATACACCACGTGCGTCACGTTCCTGCGGTTGCACCGGCGCCGGACGTTCCCGGCCGGCCACTGCCACATTCGCCCTGCACACTGAATTTCCTCCCCAATCGCTGCACGCGGTTTATGTGCGGTGGTGATATCGGCCACAGCGTCGCGTCTCGAAGCGCGCCGCCAAAAAATAGTGCTCTATCCCGTTCATTAGCTCACGCCGCTCAAGTGCTTATTCCGAATCGCGATACAACAGCGGTTGTCAACCCGAAGGCTGTCCCGCAGGGCCGGGTTTGAATCATGTCCGACGCAAACCTGGCGGTCTGCCACAGCGATTCCTAGGCTGCGCGGGTGATGTCGACCAATCCGGCGCCGGCCCGGGTGTCTCTTCGTGGCGTCGACCGCACGTTCGGAACGCACACCGTGCTCCACGAAGTCGACATCGAAATCGAGCCCGGTGAGGTGGTCGCGTTGCTCGGGTCGTCGGGCAGCGGAAAGTCGACACTGTTGCGGCTCATCGCCGGCTTGGACAGTCCGACCGGGGGACAGATCGAGATCGACGGCGAGGCCGTCCGCGGAATCGACCCACGCTGTGCGGTGGTGTTCCAGGAGCCCCGTTTGCTGCCCTGGCGATCCCTGGCCGCAAACGTGGAGTATGGCCTGCCGCCCGGCACGCCAAGGGCCAAAGGCTCTGGCGCAGTGCAACACTGGCTCGACGTCGTTGGGTTGCGCGAATTCGGTGACCATCATCCGCGGCACGTGTCCGGTGGTATGGCGCAGCGCGCGGGCCTCGCGCGCGCCCTGGCGCGGCGCCCACGCGTCCTGTTGCTGGACGAGCCACTCGCGGCCCTCGACGCGCTGACCCGATTGCGGATGCAGGACTTGCTGGATGCCGTGCAGCAAGAGGCCGGCACCACAACGGTGTTGGTCACGCACGACGTGGACGAGGCAGCGATCCTCGCCGACCGAGTGCTGATTCTGCGCGCAGATGAAAACGGCGGCGCCCGTATTGCCGCGACACACGAAGTCGCGATTCCCAAACCACGTGATCGTGGGGATCCGCGTATCGCCGCGTTGCGGCTGCAGTTATTGGACGAGCTCGGTGTACCCCGGCGTAGCAGTGAGGCAAAAGCATGGTGAAAGTTCGTTACCTGACTTCGATTTCGGTGATCGCCGGCGTCATCGCGGTTTCCGGCTGCGGTTCGAACTCCGGCACTACCGCTTCGAAGGACATCCATCTGGATTACGCCTACTACAGCCCGTTGAGTCTGGTAGTGCGCGATCAGCACTTGTTGGAGAACCGCGGCTACAACGTGACGTGGGTGCTTTCGGCGGGGAGCAACAAGGCCAACGAGGGCCTGCGGTCCAAGGCGTTGGACGTCGGATCCACTGCAGGTTCCGCGGCTTTGGTCGCGCGGGCCAACGGGTCGCCGATCAAGACTGTCGACCTTTATGCCGGGGGTGAGTGGACGGCGCTGCTTGTCGCCAAGGACTCGCCGATCAACTCGGTGGCCGACCTGAAGGGCAAGAAGGTCGCCGTCACCAAGGGTACCGACCCGTACTTCTTCCTGTTGCAATCGCTTGCCACGGCGGGGCTTTCGCCGAGCGACATCGAGATCGTCAACTTGCAGCATGCCGACGGCAAGACCGCCTTGGAACGTGGAAACGTCGACGCTTGGTCCGGACTGGACCCGTTCATCGCGCAGACGATCCAGCAGTCGGGCTCCCGTTTCATCTACCGCAACCCGAGCTTCAATTCCTATGGCTTTTTGAACGTTCGGGAGGATTACATCACCGCTCACCCGGAGGCCGTCCAGGCGGTGGTCGATAGTTATGAGGAGGCCCGGAAGTGGGCGAAGGCGCATCCCGATCAACTGGCAGCATTGCTGGCCTCGCAGGCGAACATAGCGCTGAGCGTGGCGCAGGAGGAACTGACTCGGACACTGGTGGACATCAATCCGGTGCCGGGCGACGCGCAACGGGCGGTGCTGACTCGAGTGGAACCGATCGCGGTGGCCGACTCCGATATCAAATCCGACGACGCCGGCCGCAACGCGCTGAGCACGCTGATCGAGCCGAAGTACATTCAGCAAGCCCACTGACGTCCTCGTCCGGGCGGCTGGTAAAGCTGCCGCGCGTCCTCGTGGGCTTGATTGTTCCGGTGCTGCTGCTGGTGATCTGGCAGCTGGCCACCGCGGGCACGGGGTATTTCTCGCCCAGCCAGCTCCCACCGCCGGCCGAGGTGGTGTCCGCGCTGGGCGACCTGCTGCGGCGCGGTGAACTGTGGACCCACTTGCAGGCCAGCGGTTCTCGAGTTCTGGTCGGCTACCTGGCCGGCGCCGCCGCTGGGCTGACGCTGGGTTCGCTCATCGGGCTATCGGTAGGGGTGCGCCGGCTGTTCGCGCCGACCGTCGCCGCCTTTCGCACCGTGCCTTCCTTGGCCTGGGTGCCGTTGCTGCTCTTATGGTTTGGCATCGACGAAACCCCGAAGATCCTGATGGTCGCCATCGGAGCCTTCTTCCCGGTCTATACGACGACGGCGTCGGCGCTCTCCCACGTCGACCCGCAGCTATTGGAAGTGGGACGGGCCTACGGCCGGCGCGGCGCCTCGCTGTTGACCACGGTGATGTTGCCCGCCGCGGCACCGGAATTGGTGAACGGGCTCCGATTGGGACTGGCGAATGCCTGGCTGTTCGTGGTCGCCGCCGAGCTGATCGCGTCCTCGAAGGGCCTCGGCTTCCTGCTGCTCGACAGCCAAAACACCGGCCGCACCGATGTGATGCTGCTGGCCATCGTCTTGCTGGCCGCGTTGGGCAAACTCAGCGACGCGGTCCTGGGGGCCGTCGAGAAACGGCTGGTCCGTCAGCGCAGCTAATCACGTAAACGGCGGTAAGCAGCTGCCACGTGATGATCGAGTAGACGCTCCCGCGCTCCCACGCGCCGCTCGGCAGCAGGTTGGTCTTGGATGTCGCCGAGTTGACCAGCAACATCACCAGACTCAGCAGGCCAAGGTCCGCGACAAGTTCCGAGATGTGGCGGTACCAGCGCCAGCCGCCATCCGCCGCAATGACTGCGGAGCCCGCCAGAATCGCGGCGTTGCCTCCAACGATTGCCAGCAGGGCACCGGCGCGATGCACGTCGCCGCTGTACACCGTTCCGATCACGATGTTGCCGATCGCATTCGTCGCAACCAAGCCCAAAAAGATTTGGGCTCTTCGATTGTCGCGAATGTCCACCATGAGCGCTGCGCCAAGAAAGAACAGAACGCCCTGCAGGTAGAACGCGATGTGGATCAAGTAGGACCGCGGGGAGTCGCCGTTGACCCCGAGATCGCTGATGTAGTTGCGTGAATAGCTGTAGGCAGGACCGAAACCCGCGGCTGCCAGGGCCTCGAGCGCGAGATAGCCGAGGGCTGCCACGACCCAGAGCGCGGCGCCGCATTTGGTAGCCAAGGTGGTCAACCTCCCGTCGTTACGGCGACCCTACTGAACCGGTCGACGACACGATAGGCCACCGGATTTCGCGCAACGCCGTGGTCAGTGCGTCGCAGCCGCGGCGCATGCCCGCACAATGGCGCGATGGCCGCCGTTTGCAGAGTCTTCCTCTTGACCACCGCCCTGGTGCTCGCGCTGGTGGGCTGCTCACACGGCCGTTCGGCACCGGGAACGGGTTCTTCGGGTGACTTCCGCGGGCCGATCGACATTGGGCACGGACGGCACCTTTACCTCGAATGCCGTGGAAAGGGCAGCCCCACAGTCATTTTGGAATCCGGCTATCACAACTCGTCGGATCCGTGGGACCAGTCGGAGACCGTCGCGCCGGCGGTAGGCCCCGCCGTACTGCCCGCCCTGGCCGGCACCCATCGCGTCTGCGCCTACGATCGGCCCGGCACCCTACGCAATTCCGACCCACCCACTCTCGGCGACCGCAGTTCACCGGTCGTGATGCCACGCACCGCGCAGGACGTCGTGGACGACCTGCACGCGCTGCTCACCGCCGCTCACCTTCGAGGCCCCTACCTTCTGGTCGGGCACTCCCTGGGCGGGCTCTTCGCCCGGCTGTACGCCCAGACCTACCCCGACCAGGTGTGCGCGGTGGTGTTCGTCGACGCCTTCGGTGCGCAGATACCGAGCCTGCTGGGCGCCGATTGGCCGGCGTACCGGCAGGCGTTGGATGAACCGCTGCCGCAGTTCGCCGATTCGTCTGCGTTCGAGGTCATCGACATCGACAAGAGCGTCGCGCAGGTCGCCGCGGCCCCGGCGTTCCCGCCCATCCCCACCGCGGTGCTGACGAGGACCGAGCCGTTTGTGATTCCTCCGACGGTGCCGGCCGAGCAGGGCGCGAGGTTGGAGCAGGCCTGGCGGGAGGCGGCCTCGGATCTGGTCGCGCTGGTGCCGCAAACGCCGCATCTGGTCGCGACGGGCAGCGATCATTTCATTCAGATCCACCAACCCGATCTCGTCGTGGCCGCCGTTGCTCTGGTGGCGCAGCGGGCCGTCCCGCAGCGCTGACCGGCCGTCGTCCACCCGCGGTCCGACCCGTCATACTCGGCTAATGGGGGCACCACCCGCGTCGGCGGAGAACAAGCGATGACCATCACCGTGCTGGCGTGGTTGGTCGCGTTGGTCGAGTTCGGTGGTCTTATCGCCCTTGGAGTCCTGCTGATCGTGTCGCGGCGGCAATTGAAGGGAGCCAGGGCCTCGCTCGAGCGCAGCCGCGCCCGCCAGGGCAACCGGCGCCGACGGCGTCGCGGAGTCGCACCGTTTGCGATCAGAACGGCTTTCAAGACGGCCGATTCGCTGATCACGAAGGGTATCGGCGCAACGGTACGAAACTCCGTCGAAGATCTCGCCGGCTGGGCACAGGTCGAGCGCCCCGATCTCGCGCGCCTCACCGCCGACGGCGATGTCGTGATCGCCTTTTCCGACATCGAGGATTCCACCGCACAGAACGAGGCCTTGGGCGACCGAGAGTGGGTGCGGGTGCTGGAGCGGCACAACAGGCTCATCCAAAGCCGTGTCGACGACCACGGCGGCCACGTGGTCAAAAACCAAGGTGACGGATTCATGATCGCGTTCGCCGACGCCGGACGCGCGGTGTTGTGCGGGATCGCCGTGCAGCGGGCCCTGTTCGACGACGCTGACCGTTGGGAGGGTATTCGTGTTCGGATCGGCATTCATCTGGGACCGTCGGTTAGACGCGGCGACGACCTTTTCGGGCGCAATGTCGCGATGGCGGCGCGCATCGCGGGCCAAGCCGACGGCGGTGAGATCCTGATCAGCGAATCGGTCCGCGAAGCGATCGACGGCCTGGCCGAGATTGAGCTCTGCGCGCCCAGCGAGGTCGAACTCAAAGGCTTTGAAGGCTGGCACAACTTGTATCCGGTCAAGCTGCCCACTGATCCCTGACGTCAGCGGCGCGGGCGCAGTACGGGGGTCACCAGTTCGCCGCTGGCCAAATAACTTTCGAGGTTGCGGATCGTCAGCAATGCCATCGCGCGGCGAGTCCGGGCGGTGGCGCTGCCGATGTGCGGCAACAGCACCACATTGTCCAGATTAAACAGTGCGGCAGGCACATTGGGCTCATCGACGAAGACGTCCAGCCCTGCGCCGCCCAGCCCGCCGCCGGCCACCAGCTCCACCACTGCGTCCTGGTCGACGACGCTGCCGCGGGCAATGTTGATCAGATAACCCTCGGGTCCCAGCGCCTCGAGAACGGTTCGGTCGACAAGGTGGCGAGTCTGGCGGTCACCGGTGGTGGCGACCACGAGCACATCGACCGACTCGGCCAACTCCACCGGCGACTCCGCGTAGCGGAACGGCGACCCGTCGATCCGGTGGCGGTTGTGATAGGCGATGGCGCAATCGAATCCGAGGAGCCGAGTCGCGATGGCCGACCCGATACGGCCCAAGCCCAAGATGCCCACCTGGAGGCCACTGACATCCCGGGCATACGGAAACGGGCCCTGGTGCGCCCAGCGGCCCGCCCGCACGTAGCGGTCGGCCGCACCGAAGCGACGCAGCGTCATCAGGATCAGCCCCAGGGCCGTGTCGGCGACCGTGTCCGACAGGACGTCGGGTGTATTACTCACTCCGATGCCCCGACGCGCGGCCGCTTCCAGATCGATCGAGTCCACCCCGGCGCCGTTATTGACAATCGCCTCCAGATTGGGCAGCGCCGCAATGGTATCGGCATCAACGCCCGCCAGGCCGGACGTCACCACCACGCGAAATTCACCCGCGCGGTCGGCGAGGAACTCGGCGCGCAGCGGACCGTCGGGGAGTTGGGGGATTTCGTAGCGCGCCGCCAGCTCGGCTTGGAATGTCGGCTCGAACCTGCTGCCGACCCGTAGGACGCCGTTCGTTTTCGTGACCGTCACGCATGCATCATCTCCCACGTCGCCCCGGAAGGCATCGGGCCGATGCTGGACAATGAACCCATGAACACACCCCGGGCGCGGGAATGGATAGACCAATGCGAAACGCTGATCAGCCGCCGGGGGCACCGCATCGCGTACCGGCGCCGCGGACAGGGGCCGACAGTGCTCCTGCTGCACGGATTTCCCACCTGGTCCTACGACTACGCCGAAGTCGCTACCGACCTTGCTGCCGACCACGACGTGGTCACGCTGGACTTCCTCGGCTACGGCGCCTCCGACAAACCGAACCCCTACGACTACTCCGTCGCCGAATCAGCCGACGTGGTAGAGGATTTGGCGGCGCAGCTGCACCTGGATTCGGTACGCCTGATCGCCCATGACTACGGCGGCATCGTTGCTCAGGAGCTTCTCGATCGGGTTCTGGCCGGCACACTCGGATTCAGCATTTCCAGCCTCGTCATGTTGAACTCCGGGATCGTCTACAGTTCCTACCGGCCTACGCGCCTACAGAAGTTGTTGATTCTGCCGGTGATTGGAAAGCTGATTGCCAGCCGGGTCAGTGTCGGTCGCCTGCGCTCCGGGCTCGACGCGGTCCGCGGGTCACGGCTGACCGATGCCGAGCTGGACGACCTCTGGTATGGAGTTTCGCGAGACGACGGCCACCGGATCTCCCATCTGCTGATCCGCTACAACGCTGAACGTGCCGAACATCATCGGCGATGGGAGCAGGCCCTGGTCGCCTGGAATGGTCCGCTGCGGCTGGTGTGGGGACTCGACGATCCGGTATCGGGACGCCATGTTCTCGAGGCGGCTGCCGAAGTTCTCCCGCGCGCCCAGATAACGAAACTCGATGGCGTGGGCCATTATCCGCAATCCGAGGCGCCACGAGCAGTTTCGGATGCGGTGCGACGAGCCTAGAAGAACGTTCCGGCGTGCGGTGTTTCGCGCGTCGCAAACAGCTGATCGGCCACGGCCGGCGCCACCGGATCCTCGACCCGGGCCAGCCCGGCCACCGCGAGACTGTGCCAGCGCGTCCCGCCCAGCAGCACGGCACCTAGCCCCTCGATCCCGACGTGCAGGTCGGCGCGCCGGGTCGTCGGTTCGGCTCCGTCCGCGGTGATCGTGAAGCTGGCCGAATTCTTCAGCAGCAGTGGGTCGTTGACGGCGATAGTGACCGCGCCGGCCCCGGCATAGGACCGCCCGGCTAGCGCGCTCTCGGCATCGACGACACGCAACCACGTCTCGTCATGCAGCGCGGTCACCTTGACCGCCCGGCGATCGACAAGCAGCGAGGGTAGCGGATCGTCGAGCGGCAGCATCCAAAACGTCACTCGGTCAATCAGATCCAGATCGAACAGGAAACGCAGCAGCCCGAGATAGGCGTCGGTGGTTGGTGCGAAGAAATCCTCGACCACGATGGTGCGTTGGTCGCTGACGAACCACCTGTCGGTGTCGACGGGTCGGTAGCGGGCGAAACCCGACTCGGCGCCGGGCTCCCCGTGCACGGCGACATACCAAGCCCCCGAGGATGCTTCGGTGCGCAGTCGGACGCCCTCCCACCACACCCCGGGACGGTCGATGGTTCCCGGCCGGGATGAACGATTGGCGTCGTAGATGCGGGGCAGGATCTCCCAGGTTTCGGCGGGGCTGACCAGTCGGACCGGACCACCGGACCCGACGCCGGGCCGCAGCGCCGCCCGCGCGGTCGCAATCTCCACGCTCTGCGCCGAACTCGCCACGCCGTAGCCGTAGCGTTCATAGATCGTCGCCTCCGACGCTCGCAGCGACGCGACCACCTCACCACGGGCCGCGATGTCGTCCAACTGGTGACGCACCAGGGCGGTGGCGATGCCTTTCCGGGTGAACGACGGCAGCACGCCGATATGCGTCACGGCCGCGTGGCTCACGATGGCTCCGCCGGGCAGGGTCATCGTGCTGGTCACGGCGTCGGCGGTGCCGACCAGTTGTCCGTTGACGAACGCGCCGACCATACGCCCGGGGTCGAGCATCTTGGTGATTTGGCCGGGCGGCAGATCCGACATGGGCGGAAAACCGATCATTGCGACGCGAAACACGTTCAGCGCGGCGAGGAGGTCGTCCTCGCTGTCGAGAACCCGGATCTCGGTGGTCATACGGCCATCATGTCGCGTGCCTCCTGGGGCGGCCCACGCGGCCAGCTGCCCTGCCCGCCGAGCCGAGCTTGCGAGCGCGGAACGCAACTTGCAGGGCGCCCGCAGAGTATCTACCGTCGGCGCAGATGGCTCCCAAATTCTTCTGGTTTCTGCCAACCACCGGTGATAGCCGCTCGATCGTCGGCGGGTCGCATGCCTCGTCGAACCGCGAGATTCCAACCGGGTATCGCGCACCGAGCCGGCGTTATCTGGCCGAGGTGGCACGCGCCGCCGACCGCCTGGGGTTCGAGGGCGTACTGACGCCGACGGGAACATGGTGCGAGGACGCGTGGTTGACCTCCGCCGCGTTGCTGGCGGAGACCGAAAGGTTGAAGTTCCTGGTCGCATTCCGCCCGGGGCTGGTTCCGCCAACCCTGGCCGCACAGCAGACCGCGACGCTGCAACGGTTTTCGGAAGGCAGGGTGGTGCTCAACGTCGTCAGCGGCAGCGATGACGCCGAGCAACGCCGCTTCGGCGATTTTCTCGGTCACGACGAGCGCTACGGTCGCACCGCGGAGTTCCTGAAGATCGTGACATCGGTGTGGACGCAGGAGTCGGTGAACTTCAGCGGCAAGCACTACACCGTCGAAGATGCCCGGGTCTCCGCGCCGCCGAATCCGTTGCCGGAGATCTACTTCGGCGGTTCCTCCGGCCCGGCGTTGCCGATCGCCGCGGAGTACGCGGACGTCTACCTGACCTGGGGCGAGCCGCCGCAGGCGGCGGCGGCCAAGATCGAGAAGGTGCGGGCCGAAGCCGCCGCGCGGGGCAGGAAGGTGCGGTTCGGGATTCGCCTGCACACCATCAGCCGGGACACCTCGGCTGCGGCGTGGGCCGTCGCCAACGAACTGCTGGCCGAGCTCAGCGACGAGCAGATCGCCAAAGCCACGGCGCTGCACGCCAGTTCGGAGTCCGAGGGACAACGCCGGATGACGGCGCTGCACGGCGGCCAGGTCGACAAGCTGGAGATCTACCCGAATCTGTGGGCCGGAGTGGGCCTGGTGCGCGGCGGTGCCGGCACCGCGCTGGTGGGCAGCCATCAGGAAGTCGCAAACCTGATCAACGAATACCATTCGCTGGGCTTCGACGAGTTCATCCTGTCGGGCTATCCGCATCTCGAAGAGGCTTACTGGTTCGCCGAGGGCGTGCTCCCACTGCTCGCCAAAGCCGATTTGCAATCGACATGATTTGAAGGACGCCGCCGCGTAACACGCAAGTGGAACGCGCTTGCGGCGGCTGCGTTCCCGCATGCAATCCGATTAGCGCAGCTAGACTTTGGGGCGCGCGACGTGAGCGGGGCAGGAGACGACATGCGATCAACAGGGTCTCCGTACCGCGGCGCGTGTCCTGAGCCGCCGGCACTTCGTAGGTGTGCGGCGGCCCGCCCGGAATCGACGGGCGATGCTTCTGGTTAGAGATGGATAGCGGATTTGTTCTGGCCGCACCCGTCTCACGGTTGTACTCGTTAGAAAGGCAGGTCCAATGCCTGATTCGCAGAATCTGCTGCACCTCGCGGTGGCGTTGGACGGAGCCGGCTGGCACCCGGCCGCGTGGCGCGAGGCCGACGCTCGCCCGGACCAGTTGTTCGACGCGGGCTACTGGGCCGATCTGGTCGCCGAAGCCGAACGCGGATTGTTGGATTTCGTGACGATCGAGGATTCGCTGACACTGCAGTCCGACCATCCGTACCAGCCCGATGATCGAACCGATCGCGTGCGCGGCCGATTGGACGCGGTGCTCATCGCGGCCCGAATTGCGCCTCGTACCAAGGGCATTGGATTCATCCCGTCGGTGAATGTCACGCATACCGAGCCGTTTCACCTGTCGAAGTCGATCGCCACGCTCGACTACGTGAGCACCGGCCGAGCCGGTGTGCGGGTTCAAGTTTCGGCACGGCCCGACGCGGCAGCACATTTCGGGCGCCGCGAATCGCCGCGCCTGTCCGTCGACAGCAGCAACGACGAGGCCAGCCTGCAGCAGATCGACGACTATTTCACTGAAGCCGCGGATTACGTCGAAGTGCTGCGCCGGCTGTGGGACAGCTGGGAGGACGACGCCGAGATCCGCGACGCCGACACCGGGCGGTTCATCGACCGGCACAAACTGCATTACATCGATTTCGAGGGGCGCTGGTTCTCCGTCAAGGGACCCTCGATCACGCCGCGCCCACCCCAGGGCCAGCCGATCGTCGCGGCACTGGGCCACGGTGGTGTGTCTTACCAGCTCATCGCCGAGGCCGCCGACATCGGATTCATCACCCCGCACGACGCGACGCAGGCTAGCGACGCTGCCATCGAGATCGGGTCGCTGCGCCACGCCGTCGGGCGGCGCCAGAACACGGTGCACCTCTTCGGTGACCTGGTGGTGTTCCTGGATCGCACCACCCAGGCGGCAGAGGACCGGCGGCGCCGCCTTGATGACGTTGTTGGGCACGAATATCGAAGTGATGCTGAGGTTTTCGTGGGTACGCCGGTACAGCTGGCCGACGTGCTGCAGGAGTGGCACGCGGCCGGACTGTCCGGGTTCCGGCTGCGACCCGCCACCCTTCCCCACGACCTCGCTCAGATCACCGAGGGCCTGGTGCCCGAATTGCGCCGCCGCCGACTGTTTCGGACCGCCTACGAGGCGGACAAGCTACGCGGGTTGCTCGGACTGCCCCGCCCCGCCAGCCGCTACGCGGTCGCTTAACACATCGATACCGAAGGTGTCCCAATGAGCAAGCCGATCAAGCAAATTCACTTAGCCGCGCACTTCCCCGGCGTCAACAACACCACGGTGTGGAGTGACCCGGCGGCCGGCAGCCACATCGAGTTCGGTTCGTTTGCGCAGTTTGCCCAGACGGCCGAACGGGGAAAGTTCGACTTCCTGTTCCTGGCCGAGGGGCTGCGGCTGCGTGAGCAAAACGGCCAGATCTACGACCTCGACGTCGTCGGCCGGCCCGACACGTTCACCGTCCTGGCCGCGCTCGCGGCGGTCACCGATCGCATCGGCCTCACCGGCACGATCAACTCGACCTTCAACGAGCCCTACGAAGTGGCGCGGCAATTCGCTTCGCTGGACCATCTCTCCGGTGGCCGCGCCGCCTGGAACGTCGTCACCTCGTGGGACGCCTTCACCGGCGAGAACTTTCGGCGTGGCGGATTCCTGGCAGAGGATCAGCGCTATCAGCGGGCAAAGACATTCCTGCAGACGACACACGAGCTCTTCGACTCGTGGCGCGGCGACGAGATCGTGGCGGACAAGACGACTGGCGTCTTCCTGTCCGATCCGAACGCGGGCGCATTCACCCACACCGACGCCCATTTCGATATCCATGGTCGGTTCAATGTTCCGAGAAGCCCGCAGGGTCGGCCGGTGATCTTCCAGGCCGGCGATTCCGACGAGGGACGCGATTTCGCCGCCGCGCAAGCCGACGCGATCTTTTCGAGGCACAGCACCTTGGATGCCGGGCAAGAGTTCTACGAAGACGTCAAGGGGCGTCTCGCCCGGTACGGCCGCCGCCGTGACGAGCTGCTCATCCTTCCGGCCGCGACCTTCGTGATCGGCGATACCGACGCCGAGGCCGCCGACATCGCCCACGAGGTGCGGCTGGCGCAGGTGTCCGCGCAGACCGCGATCAAGTTTCTGGAACAACTGTGGAACCGGGACCTTTCCGACCACGACCCCGACGGGCCGCTGCCCAGCGTTGACCCCGTCGTGGGGGAGAACAGCATCTCGCGCGGGCGGGCCAGCGTGCGCATGTTCCGCGACCCGATCGCGATCGCCAACGACTGGCGCGCCAAGGCCGAGGCGGAGAACCTGACCACCCGCGAGCTGATCGTCGAAGTCACTGGGCGCCAATCCTTCATCGGCTCAGCGCATAGCGTCGCCGCGACGATCAACGACTTCGTGCAAGCCGACGCCAGCGATGGATTCATCCTGGTCCCACACATCACCCCCGGTGGGCTCGATCCGTTCGTCGACAAGGTCGTGCCGCTGCTTCAGGAGCGCGGAGTGTTCCGCACCGAGTACGCCGGCACTACGCTGCGCGACCACCTGGGTCTCGCGCCCCTGCCGGCGCCGCGGCACTCTGGTGACCGGGATGCCTCGACGGGCGTGGCGTCGTGAAGCGTTGCGCGCCATGAATACTCCATTGGGGGTGCTCGATTTGGTCCCGATCTCATCGGGATCGACGGCCACGCACGCCTTGCGTAACAGCATCGACCTCGCCCAGCGAGCCGAGGGCCTGGGCTACACGCGGTACTGGTTTGCCGAGCACCATCTCAATCCGGGGGTCGCCGGCACCTCGCCCGCGGTGTTGCTCGCGTTGACCGCCGCCGAAACCACGACGATCCGGCTCGGTTCGGGCGCGGTGCAGATGGGACATCGGACCGCGCTGGCCACGGTGGAGGAGTTCGGTCTGCTGGATGCCTTGCATCCCGGGCGATTTGACCTTGGCTTGGGCCGTTCCAGCGGTAAACCGCGGGAGCCGAGCTCCCCGGTACCGGCCGCCGCGCGGGCGTTGAGCAATGGACGCACATCCAACGGATTGCTGATACCGGCCCAGTTCGACCCCAGGCCGCTGTTGAAATCGCCGCGCTTCGCGTTGCAGAAGGCGTTGTTGCAACTGCCGGGCGCCCAGGCGCAGAACTACACCGAGCAGGTCAACGACATTCTCGCGTTGATCGCCGACACCTATTCGGCCGATGGCGAAGAGGCGCATGTGGTGCCCGGGGCAGGTGCTGACCTACAGATCTGGATTCTGGGCAGCAGCGCCGGCGAGAGCGCCGTCGTCGCCGGGCGCAGGGGCCTGCGGTTCGCCACCAATTACCACGTCGCCCCCGCGACCGTCCTCGAGGCGGCCGATGCGTACCGCGCAGCGTTTCGGCCTTCGGCCGAGCTCGACCGGCCGTACGTCGCGGTCTCGGCGGACGTCGTCGTCGCCGAGGACGAGGCCACCGCTCGGGAACTGGCCACGGGCTACGGGCTTTGGGTTCGCAGCATCCGGACCGGTGCGGGCGCGATCGCGTTTCCGACGCCGGACGAAGCGCGCGCGCACATCTGGACCGATGCCGAGCGCCAGCTGGTCGCGGACCGGGTAGAAACCCAATTCGTCGGAACCGCAGCGCAAGTCGCAGACCAGCTGGAGCGATTGCGCGACGCCACCGAGGCCGACGAGTTGATCGTCACGACGATCACCCACGACCATCAAGACCGGGTGCGGTCTTACCGGCTGCTCGCCGAAGAGTGGGCACGCCGATAAGCAGCAGCGTCGCTGCGGTCAGCCATGACACGGTCGGTAACCAGGGCGACGCGGACGCCACCGCCGGAACCCGATCACCGTGCGCGGTCACCAGCGCGATGCGTGCCATCGTCGCCACCGCAATCACCGAGAACAGGGCGCCGGCCGCGGTGCCCTCGCGGCCGTCGCGGCCGATCGCAAAGGCGGCCACAACCGCGCCGACCATTACGGCGGCCCAGGCTGCGCCGCAGACGAATTGGGCGATGCCCAGCGAGACCACGTCGGTGGCCAGTGCCGCGGCCCACGCCGATCCGGCGGCGACCAATGCGCCCACCATCATCGCGACCACGCCGCCGAAACGTTTCGCCAGCACTGAGGCCAGCGGCGTCAGCAGCGCGAACCCGATCCAGAACAGCGACAGCAGGACCGGAAGTTCGTTGGGACCAGCGTATTTGGCGAAGAGCCGCTGGGCATTGACCGAGGAATGCACCTGGAATCCCAGTTGCGCCACCAAGACCGCCGCGAGGAACACCAGCAAGACGCCGACCCGGAATTCGTTGGGTGCCTCCTTTTCCGGCGCAGCCGCGCGGGTGAGGGTCTTTTCGGCCCAGACGATCGACAAGGTCACCGCGAAAACGGAGACCGCCGATGCGGCAAAGAGGATCCGCGGGTCGTAGGCCGTGATCCGCCCGGCAAGAAAGGGCGTCGACGCGGTGGCCATCCCGGCTCCGACCACGAACAGCGACGAAACCCACGGTTGGCGGCCCTCGGGCGTGTAGCGGCCGAGCAGGGCCAGCGGCGGTGCGCGCAAGGCTGAGGAGGTAATCGCCCACACCACAATCAACGCCACGAAAATATAAGCGCTAGACCGCGATACCAGGGGCAGCAGCAGGAACGCCAGCGCCGAGACCGCCGTCGCCGCCGCGATGATCTTGCCCACTCGGCCAACCAGCCGCGCCACCCGGTCGACGGCGACACCGGCCGCCCAGTCGCAGCACGCGAAGATGATCTGATCGAGCACCAGCAGCCAGCCGACCACGCCGGCGCCGATGCCGGCCTGCGCCGCGAGTTGGGGCAGATAGATGACGTACCCCACCCAGGTCAGCCCGAAGACGAGCTGCAGCAACCCGAAATAAAGCCCGATTCGGGTCGACACCCCACGGGGCATGATGATGTGGCCCTTCCGACGCCGGCTTCTTCTCAAAAGACTACGTAGCAGGCAATGCGAGTTGTTCATGCCAGTACGGTCTAGTGCCGGAATAGGACGGAAAGCGAAGGGACAACACATGCTGGGTCACTTGGGTGTGAACGTGCCCGATCTCTCGGCGGCAAAACGCTATTACGACGCGCTGATGCCCCTGTTGGGGTTCGAGTCGTACTTTCACACCGACGAGGAGTTCTCCTACAAGCCCGCCGGCGACAAGCGCGGCACGTTCCTGTTCTTCTATCCGGCAGCAGAGCCGGGTGAGTACTCCGCGCAGCGCAGCGGCCTACAACACCTGGCGTTCATGGTGCGGGGGCGATCCGCGGTTCACGCGGTACATGACCACGTCGTTTCGACCGGTGGCAGCGTCATTCACCCGCCGCAACATTTCCCGCAATATCCCGGGCATTACTACGCCACATTTTGGTATGACCCATTCGGCATCAAGCTGGAGGCCGTATGCCACCACGACCGCGATTAGCGCTGGTGTATCCGATTGGCGCGCAACGTCACCCGATGGAGGTAATCCCCGTATTGGAGATGGTGAACCCTTTGCCCGAGGACACCGTGCAGGTCACTCCGTCGGGTTTGGATGTGCAGGTGAAGGGACCAACACCGGCGGTTTGGTCGTAGGCGAGGGTGGGCGTGCCCTCTCCGGGGTTGCCGAGGCAGGAGACACCCTTACAGGTGGTGACGACTCCGCCGGTGGATAAGTGCACGGACTGCTGCGGCTCGTTGGTCTGGCAATAGACCTCATCGGAGATGCCGGGGTCACGCTTGTAGTTGACTTCGCAGCTGATGTTGCGCGACGGAGACAAGAACGTGCACATCGACGCCGTGCAGACCGGGTTGTCCGCGGCGGCCACCGGCATACCCGTCCAGGAGCCGACGACGACGAATCCGATTGCCGCGACGACCGCACGCCTCATGACGTCCAACCTAACGGATAGGCAGCCCGGTCAGCGCCCGCGAAATCACCAGGCGCTGGATTTCGCTGGTTCCCTCGAAGATGGTGAAGATCTTCGCGTCGCGGTGCATGCGCTCCACGGGGTAGTCGCGGGTATAGCCATTGCCGCCCAGGATCTGGATGGCCTCGTCGGTGACATAGACGGCGGCCTCGCTCGCCACCAGCTTGGCCATCGAGCCCTCGGCGGAGTCGAAGTTCTGGTTGTTGCGGGCCATCCAGCCGGCGCGCCACACCAGCAGTCGCGCAGCGTCGACCCGGCTCTTCATGTCGGCGAGCTTGAACGCCACGGCCTGGAATTCGCCGATCTTGCGGCCGAATTGCTCACGCTGGCAGGCGTATTCGAGCGCGTACTCGTAGGCGGCCCGGGCTACGCCGACGGCCATTGCGCCGACGGTGGGCCGGGTGCGCTCAAAGGTCTTCATCGCCGCCTGGCCGCCCGCCGAGGTTCCGGATTTGACCCGGGCGATGCGGGCTTCGAACTTCTCCCGGCCGCCGAGAATGCAGTCCTCGGGCAGCCGCACATTGTCGAGCACCACCTCGGCGGTGTGCGAGGCGCGGATCCCGTGCTTCTTGAATTTCTGCCCCTGCGCCAGACCCTTGGTGTCGGGCGGAATGACGAATGAAACCTGTCCGCGTGCACCCAGCTCCGGGTAGACCGACGCCACGATGATGTGCACATTGGCGATGCCTCCGTTGGTCGCCCAGGTCTTGGTGCCGTTCAGCACCCACTCACGGGTCGCCTCGTCGAAGCGGGCCCGGGTGCGGATGGCACCGACGTCGGAACCCGCGTCGGGCTCTGAGGAACAGAACGCGCCGAGCTTGGGGTCACCGGGCGTACCGAACATCTCGGGCAGATACTGGCCCAGCTGCTCGGGAGTTCCGTTGCCCGCCAACGCCGCCGCGGCCAGCCCCGTCCCCATGATGGACAGCGCGATGCCGGCGTCGCCCCAGAACATCTCCTCGAACGCGGTGAGAAAGCCCAGGCCCGTCGGCTCGGCGGCTTGCTGGGCGAAGAAGTCGGGGGAGTAGAGGCCCACCTTCGCGGCCTCCTGGATCACCGGCCACGGGGTTTCCTCCCGCTCGTCCCATTCGGCCGCGGCGGGGCGGATGGTTTCGGCCGCGAACTGGTGCACCCAATCGCGCACCTCGATCACGTCGTCGCTCAGTTGCATTGAGAAAGTCACGGTTCTACTCCTGGAATAGGTTGATGCTCAACGGTTTCTGGGGTTGGTGTGCTGCGCGAGGAAGCTGACCGTCTGGGTGACCCAGGCCTCGAAATAGCGGTCCTCCTCGACGTTGCCCGGTAAGCGGCCGGACAGCGCCTGCAGCGTCGCCGCGTAGGACAAGGAAGCGATCGCCACGGCCGCGGCGGCCTCGGGATCGGGAATGCTGGTACGGCCGGAGCGATTGGACGCCGTCAGCTCGTCGGCGAACCGCTGATAGGCGTTGTCGGTGATGACCTGCCACGTCTTCTCGTCGAGATCGCCGAGCTCTTCGGGTTCGCGCAGCATGACCTTGAGCAAATCTTCGCTCTGGTTCAGGTTGCTCCAGATCAGCTGGCCAGCGGTGCGCACCGCCTGCTCGACGCTGCCCGGCTGCCCGGCGTCGAACTGCTCTCGCGCGGCCACGATGCTGTCGATCCGGTGGGTCACCGCCGCCTCCAGCAGCTCACGCTTGGAGGCGAAGTGCTTGTACAACGCACCCGATCCCGGGGCGAGGCCGGATGCCCGCTGGATGTCGGCGACCGATGTCGCCGCGTACCCCTTAGCGGCGAAGAGCTTCAGCGCCTCCGCCAGCAATCGATCGCGTCCCGAGTCGGGCATGGTGAGAGAGTACTCACTCACTGAAGAGATGGCAAACACGGGCCCGGTACCCCGCCCTAGCCGCGGGTGGTGACGGTGCGCAATGCTGGGAGCCGGGGCCGCGGGCTGGCAGCACCGGGCCGGGCCCGGACCAAAGCAACGACGGAGGGATCGCTGTGAACGAAGAGCAACGCAACGTGATGGCGTCGGGGCGTGGCTTTATCGCCGCGTTGGACCAAAGCGGTGGCAGTACGCCAAAAGCCCTGAAGCTCTATGGGATTGAGCAGGACGCGTACGACAACGACGAGCAGATGTTCAACCTGATCCATGAGATGCGCGAGCGCCTGATCACGAGTCCCAGCTTTTCCGGCGACAGGGTGCTGGCAACGATCCTCTTCGAGCAGACCATGGACCGGGCCATCAACGGCGAGGACACCGCGGCGTTTCTGTGGAAGCAGAAGCACATCGTGCCGTTTGTGAAGGTCGACCAGGGGCTCGGCGACGCCGAAAACGGCGTCCAGCTCATGAAGCCGATGACCAAACTCGACTCCTTGTTGGAGCGGGCCGCCGCGTTGGGCATCTTCGGCACCAAGATGCGCTCGTTCATCCAAGAGCCCAACGAGGTGGGGATCAAGGCGATCGTCGACCAGCAATTCGAATACGCCGACAAAATCGCCGCGGCGGGGCTGATGCCGATCGTCGAGCCCGAGGTCAGCATCAAGAGCCCCGACAAGCCGAAGGCGGACGGCCTGCTGGTGGCGGCGTTGCACACCAAGCTCGACGAACTCCCGGGCGAGCGGCAGGTGATGCTCAAGCTGACGTTGCCCGACGAAGACAACCGCTACGCGCCGCTGATCGACCACCCCCGGGTGCTGCGGGTGGTCGCATTGTCCGGCGGCTACAGCCTCACCGAAAGTTGCACGATCCTGGCCCGCAATCACGGCCTGATCGCGAGCTTCTCGCGGGCCCTGACGGAGGGGCTGACCGCCCAGCAGAGCGATGCGGAATTCGACGAGAAGCTCGGGTCGAACATCCGGGAGATCTACGCCGCGTCGATCACCTAATCGTTCGGCGATCGCGTCCGCCGCGCGCCGGCGCGGCGCGCACTAGGCTTCGAGCCATGGCTCCGAAGCTGCCCTCCCCGAAGATGTTCCTCGAATGGCCCGTGATCCGTCAGCTGCGTTCGGGTGACGCGTTCGGTCGCGGGCCGGCCGTGACCTCCAAGCACACCCGTGCCATCACCGCGCGCACCACGACCGCGGACCGCGTCGTGCAAAGCGTGTGCCCGTACTGCGCGGTCGGCTGCGGACAAAAGGTCTTCGTCAAGGACGAGAAGGTCGTTCAGATCGAAGGCGATCCCGACTCGCCGATCTCGCGCGGACGGCTGTGCCCCAAGGGGTCGGCGAGCGAGCAACTGGTCAACTCGCCGGGCCGCCAGCTCGAGGTGCTCTACCGCGCCCCGCGGGCGACCGAATGGGAGCGCCTCGACCTGAACACCGCGATCGACATGGTGGCCGATCGCTTCCTCGAGTCCCGTCGCAATACCTGGCAGGACATCGACAAGAAGGGCAACCTGCTGCGCCGCACGATGGGGATCGCGGCCCTCGGCGGTGCCACGCTGGACAACGAAGAGAACTACCTCATCAAGAAGCTCTTCACCGCGGCCGGCGCGATCCAGATCGAGAACCAAGCTCGTATTTGACACTCCGCCACGGTTCCCGGTCTGGGAGCCTCCTTCGGGCGCGGCGGCGCCACCCAATCACTGCAAGACATGGCCAACGCGGATTGCATCATCATCCAGGGCTCCAACATGGCCGAGTGCCACCCGGTCGGTTTCCAGTGGGTGGAGGAGGCCAAAGCCCGTGGGGCGCGGCTGATCCACGTCGATCCGCGCTTCACCCGCACCTCGGCGGTGGCGGACAAGCACGTCCCGATCAGGGCGGGCTCGGATGTGGTGCTACTCGGCGCCCTGATCAACCACGTCATCAGCAACGACTTGTGGTTCAAGGAGTACGTCGTCGCATACACCAACGCGGCCACGCTGATCAACGAAAACTTCAGGGACGCTGAAGAACTCGGCGGGCTCTTCTCCGGATTCGATCCCGAGACCGGGCAGTATGACCAGTCGACCTGGGCGTATGCCGCGCAGGAGAGCGACGACGTCGACGGTGGCCCGGGTGACGCGTTGGGCAGCGGGGGGCCACCGCTGGCGCACGCTCGGGTCCTGCGCGACGAGACGCTGCAGCATCCGCAGACGGTGTTCCAGATCCTCAAGCGGCATTACGCCCGCTACACGCCGGAGATGGTGCGCGACGTCTGCGGGATCAGCCTCGCCGATTTCGACTATCTCGCCCGTTCCATCGTCGAGAACTCCGGTCGCGAGCGCACCACCTGCTTCGCCTACGCCGTCGGGTGGACCCAGCACACCCTTGGCGCCCAATTCATCCGCACCGCAACGATTCTGCAACTGCTGATGGGCAATGTGGGCCGTCCCGGCAGCGGCATCATGGCGTTGCGCGGTCACGCCAGCATCCAGGGGTCCACCGACATTCCCACGCTGTTCAACCTGCTGCCAGGCTATCTGCCGATGCCCAAGGCGGGCACGCACGACACCCTCGCCGACTACCTCGACGCGGTCGGGTCCAAGCAGCAGAAAGGCTTCTGGGCCAACGCCGATGCGTACACCGTCAGCCTGCTCAAAGCATGGTGGGGCGACGCCGCCCGAGAGGACAACAACTGGGCCTACGACTATCTGCCGCGGCTGTCCGGACCGCACGGGACCTACCAGACCGTGATGGGCATGCTCGACGACGAGGTGGAGGGCTACTTCCTGTTGGGCCAGAATCCCGCGGTGGGGTCGGCACACGGCCGGATGCAGCGACTCGGCATGGCCCATCTGAAATGGCTTGTGGTGCGCGACCTTAACCTGATCGAGTCGGCCACCTGGTGGAAGGACGGTCCGGAGATCGCGTCCGGGGAGTTGGAGACCGAGAAGATCGAGACCGAGGTGTTCTTCTTCCCGGCGGCCTCCCACGTCGAGAAGGCGGGAACCTTCACCCAGACGCAGCGGCTGATCCAATGGCGGCACAAGGCAGTCGAACCGCCCGGCCAATGCCAAAGCGAATGCGAGTTCTTCTACGAGCTGGGCAAGCGGATCAGGGCGCGGTTGGCGGATTCGACCGACGAACGCGACCGACCGCTGCTGGACCTGACGTGGGACTACCGGACCGACGAGCACGGCGAGATCGACGGCGAGGCGGTGCTCGCCGAGTACAACGGCCGCCACCTCACCGGCCCTGACGCCGGCAAGCCGGTGTCCTCCTTCGTCGAGCTACGCGCCGACGGGTCGACCGCGGCGGGCTGCTGGATCTACGCCGGGGTGTACGCGAACGGCGTCAATCAGGCCGCTCGCCGGGTGCCGCACGGCGGTACCGGCCCGAGCCAGTCGCTGTGGGGTTGGGCGTGGCCGGCCGACCGCCGGATCCTGTACAACCGCGCCTCGGCCGACCCCGACGGCAACCCGTGGAGCGAACGCAAGCGCTACATCTGGTGGGATCCCGAACAGCAGCGCTGGGTCGGCGACGATGTGCCCGACTTCCCGGTGGACCGGGCGCCGGGCAGCCGACCCGACCCCGCGCTCGGCGGTCCGGCCGCGCTGGCCGGCGACGACCCGTTCATCATGCAGGCCGACGGCAAGGGTTGGCTGTTCGCGCCCAAGGGTCTGGTGGACGGGCCGCTGCCCACGCACTACGAGCCGCAGGAGTCACCGGTCGCCAACGCGCTGTATCCGCAACAGCAGAATCCGTCGCGAATCATCTTCCCGCGCAAGGACAATCTGAGCGCGCCGAGCGCCGGTGAGCCCGGCGCCGATGTGTACCCGTACGTGTTCACCACCTATCGGCTCACCGAGCACCACACCGCCGGAGGCATGAGCCGCTGGCTGC
This sequence comes from Mycobacterium sp. Aquia_213, assembly GCF_026625985.1. NCBI lineage: Bacteria > Bacillati > Actinomycetota > Actinomycetes > Mycobacteriales > Mycobacteriaceae > Mycobacterium > Mycobacterium sp. Aquia_213. The sequence goes on along the minus strand of NZ_CP113116.1, from coordinate 5,880,975 downwards.
CGTATCTCTCCGAGTTGCAACCGGAGATGTTCTGCGAGGTCTCCCCCGAGCTGGCCGCCGAACGCGGCCTCGAACCCTACGGGTGGGCCACGATCATCTCGCCGCGGGCGGCGATCGAGGCACGGGTGCTGGTCACCGAACGGATGACCCCGCTGCGGATCGGCGGCCACACCGTGCACCAGATCGGGTTGCCCTATCACTGGGGCGTCGGCAGCGACGCGGTGGTCAGCGGCGATGCGGCCAACGATCTGCTGGGCGTGACACTGGATCCAAACGTGCAGATCCAGGAGTCCAAGGCCGGGTCCTGCGACATCCAACCGGGCCGGCGGCCGCAGGGCCCGGCGCTGTTGCAGCTGGTGGCCGAGTACCAGTCTCGCGCGGGCGCCACGGTCGAGACGGACAATGTACGAGTCACCGAGGCCGTCTGGGAGATCATCGACCCGCTTGGCGGGAAGCACGGAAGGGGAGCCGATGGGTCAGCTGACCGGACCGACTGACCCCGCCGCCGATGCCGGCTGGGGAGATGTCAAGCCACGCAAGGGGTTTTTCACCGACACCTCCATCTGCATCGGTTGCAAGGCGTGCGAAGTGGCGTGCAAGGAATGGAATCGCAACCCGCGCGACGGCGACCTCGAACTGCTGGGATCGTCCTATGACAACACCGGTTCGCTGGGGGCGAGCACCTGGCGGCACGTGGCGTTCATCGAGCAGGGGCGCGACCGGATCGAGGAGGCGCGCGAATCCGGCCGGGCGTTGATCGGTTTGGGTATGCCGGCCTTCCCTGGTACCACGGACTCCAGCCCGCCGGACACCAAGCCCCCGGACACCAAGCCGCCGGACACCCCGGAGTTTCGCTGGCTGATGTCGTCCGACGTCTGCAAGCACTGCACGCACGCGGGCTGCCTCGACGTCTGCCCGACCGGAGCGTTGTTCCGCACCGAGTTCGGCACCGTGGTGGTGCAGCACGACGTGTGCAACGGCTGCGGAACGTGCGTGGCGGGGTGCCCGTTCGGTGTGGTGGAGCGCCGCAGCGACGGCACGTACGCGACGCCGGCCGAACGCCCCGGCCGCCCGCAAGAGGAGTTCGTCACCGGCGTCGCCCAGAAGTGCACCCTGTGCTACGACCGCCTGGTCGAGGACCAGATACCGGCCTGCGCCCAGACCTGTCCGACCACGTCGATCAAGTTCGGCAATCACGACGACCTGGTGGACAAGGCGCGCGAGCGGGTAGCGCAGCTGCACGCCGAAGGGCGAACTGAGGCAAGGCTTTACGGCGCCAACGAGCACGACGGCGTGGGCGGCACCGGATCGATCTTCTTGTTGCTCGACGAACCGGAGGTGTACGGCCTGCCGCCCGATCCGCGGGTGTGCACCGCCGACCTGCCGACGATGTTCAAGCGGGCAGCCATGGCCGCAGCCGGAATGGTCGGCGCGGCAGCGCTGGCGTTCTGGGGCAGCCGGTGAGCACCTCGGAATTCGACAGCTTCCGTCCGCCGGAGCCCAAGGGCGGCAAGCGCCGGAAAGGTAACCGCGCCGGCCGCCGGGGTGGTGGCGACGGTTCGCGCGAGATGCCGATGGTTCCCGACGCCGAATTCACCTCGTACTACGGGCGTCCGGTGGTCAAGCCCGCGCCCTGGGGACACGAAGTGGCCGCCTACCTATTCCTCGGCGGCGTCGCCGGTGGGTCCGGTCTGCTGGCGGCCGGTGCCCAGTTGACTGGACGAAAAACGTTGCGCCGCAACACAAGACTGTCCGCTCTGGTCGCGGTGTCGCTGGGTGCGGTCGCGCTGGTGAAGGATCTGGGCCGCCCCGAGCGTTTCGTCAACATGCTGCGAACGGTCAAGCTGACCTCGCCGATGAGCATTGGTTCGTGGATTCTCAGCCTATTCAGCGCCGGCATCGGGGTTGCCGCGGTCTCCGAGATCGACCGGATGACCGGCGAGCGAATTCCGTTGGGGCCCTTGCGGCCCGTGCTGCGCGCCGTGGAGGGACCGGCGGGCCTGGGAGCGGGGGTGCTGTCGCCGCCACTGGCGGTCTACACCGCGGTGCTGCTCACCGACACCGCGACCCCGACCTGGAGCGCCGCGTATCGCGACCTACCGTTCGTGTTCGCGAGCTCGGCGAGCCTGGCCGCGTCGGGATTGGCGATGATCACCACCGGAGTCTCCGAGGCCGGGCCCGCGCGCAAGCTGGCCGTCATCGGCGCGGTCAGCGACCTGATCTCCGCCAGGTTCACCGAATTCCGGATGGACCCGGTGACCAGAGAGCCGCTGCACCACGGCACGCCCGGCCGATTGCTCGCATGGAGCGAAAGACTTGCCGCTGCAGGCGGTTTGGGCGCGCTGCTCGGTGGCCACCGGCGCGATGTCGCCGCGTTGTCCGGCCTGGCGCTGCTGACGGCATCGGCAATGCTGAGGTTCGGTTTCTTCGAGGCGGGCAAGGAATCCGCCCGCGACCCTCGCTACACGATGGAGCCGCAGAAGCGTCGGTTGGCCGCGCGCCGCGCCGCGGGCATCACGGACGATTCGATCACCACCGCGGACTAGCGCAGTTCGATGCCCTCGCCCGCGACGGTGTGGCCGATCACCGGGTGACCGGGTAGCTCGCCCACCACGAGCAGGCCGCCCGAGGTTTGCGCGTCCGCGAGCAGCAGCAAATCATCCTCGGTCACGCCGGGGCCGGGACGCAGATGCGGCCGGACCCAATCCAGGTTGCGCCGCGACCCGCCGGAGACGAACCCGTCCCGCAGTGCCGCGCGGGCCGCATCGATCACGGGCACCGCGGAGCGGTCGATGACCGCGCCCACCTTCGAGGCCCGGCACATCTTGTAGAGGTGGCCGAGCAGGCCGAAGCCGGTCACATCCGTGGCCGCGCGCACACCGTTTGCCACGGCGGCCTCGGCGGCGTCGCGGTTGAGCCGGGTCATCGTCGCGATCGCCTCCGCGAACACCTCGCCGGTCTGCTTGTGCCGATTGTTGAGCAGCCCGACGCCGAGCGGCTTGGTGAGCGTCAGCGGCAGCCCGGGTTGGGCGGCGTCGTTGCGCAGCAATCGATTCGGGTCGGCCACACCGGTCACCGCCATGCCGTACTTCGGCTCCGGGTCGTCGATGGAGTGGCCCCCGATCACCGGGCAGCCGGCCTCCGAAGCCACCGCCAGGCCGCCGCGCAGCACCTCGGTCATCAGTTCCAGGGGCAGCACGTCGCGCGGCCAGCCGACCAGGTTGATCGCGACCACCGGGCGTCCGCCCATCGCGTAGACGTCGGAAAGCGCGTTGGCCGCGGCGATCCGGCCCCAGTCGTAGGCGTCGTCGACGACGGGCGTGAAGAAGTCCGCGGTGGACAGTATCGCGAGATCACCGACCAGGACCGCGGCCGCGTCGTCACCATCGTCGAGGCCGACCAGGACGTTGTCGTTGGTCTGTCCGACCAGGCCGCGGACCGCCTCTTCCAGCTCACCGGGCGGGATCTTGCAGGCACAGCCACCGCCGTGCGCATAGCCGGTCAGCCGGGTCTGCGTCTGGGTCATGCCACGAGCCTACGAGCAACGGGCCGGCTCACCCACTGCCCGCCTCACAGCGACAACTGTCAACGTCGTCACACGCCTCTTCGCTCTCTGCACACACGCCGCGCGGCACGACGGTTTGTCGCTCGGAGGCGGGCAAAACGACCATCGGCGCTGACCACGCTAGTTTGTGCAGGGAGGCGTTTGGGTTCCTGGTGGTCCCCCCGGTCTTCAAAACCGGTGAGATCGAGTATCTCGGTCTGGCGGGTTCGATTCCCGTCCGCCTCCGCCAATCGCGGACCGAGGAGGTCGAGGAGGCAAGTGACACAGGTCGACCCGCGCCGCCTGATTCCGCGCACCGATCAACTGCTTTCGCTTCCGCCGGTGCAGGAGGCGCGAAACCGGCTGGGCGAGCAGGCGGTCAGGTCCGTGGTGCGTGACATTCAGGACCGGGCCCGCCGCGGCGACCTGGCGCCCGACCAGGTGCAGGACGCGGTCGTGGCGTCGCTGGCGGCGCACCGGAACACCAGGTTGCGGCCGGTGCTCAACGCCACCGGCGTCGTCGTGCACACCAATCTGGGTCGTGCGCCATTGGCCGCGAGTGCGATCGACGCGCTGGTTTCCGCGAGCGGCTACGTCGACGTGGAACTCGACCTCGACACCGGCACCCGCTCGAAGCGCGCGGTCGCCCTTCGCCAAGCGCTGCTGGAGGCCTGCCCCGCCGCCGAGGACGCGCTGGTGGTCAACAACGGCGCCGCCGCGCTGGTGCTGGCTACCACCGCGCTGGCGGCCGGCGGCGAAGTCGTGGTGAGCCGCGGGGAGCTGATCGAGATCGGTGCCGGCTTCCGGCTGCCCGACCTGATCGCCTCCACCGGTGCCCGGCTGCGCGAGGTCGGAACGACCAATCGCACTCACCTGAAGGACTACGCCGACGTGATCGGGCCGCAGACCGGATGCCTGCTGAAGGTGCATCAGAGCAATTTCCGGGTGCAGGGATTCACCTCCGCCGTAGCGGTATCCGAGCTGCAGGGGCTGGCCGCCGAGAAGCAGGTGCCGTTGGTCGTCGATCTCGGCAGCGGGCTGCTTGCGCCCGACGCGCTGCTGCCCGATGAGCCCGACGCCGCCACCACGCTGTCCGAGGGCGCCGACGTGGTCACGGCCAGCGGCGACAAACTGCTCGGCGGGCCGCAGGCGGGCATCGTGCTCGGCCGCGGCGAGGTGGTCACGCGGATGGCACGGCATCCGCTGGCGCGCGCCGTTCGGGCGGACAAGCTCACCCTCGCCGCGCTGGAGGCCACCGTTCGGACCGGCACCTCGCCGGTGACTCAGGCCCTGCACGCCGACCCCGAACGCCTGCGGGCACGGGCGCTAGCTCTGGCCGAGGCGGTCGGGGCGTCCGTCGTCGCGCACGACGGCCGGGTCGGTGGCGGTGGCGCCCCGGGCGTCCCGTTGCCCGGCTGGGCGGTCCGCCTTCCCGAGCCCGCGGCGGCCGCCCTGCGCACGGGTGACCCCGCGGTGCTGCCGCGGGTACACGACGGCTCCTGCCTGCTGGACCTGCGCTGCATCCCTGAGTCCGACGACGGCCGGCTGCTGGACGCGGTCCGGGCGGCGCTGGCCGCAATGCCCGAGGCGGACCGCTGAGCACTCACGTCGTCGCCACTGCCGGCCACGTCGATCACGGCAAGAGCACCCTGATCCGCGCCCTGACCGGCATGGAGCCCGACCGGTGGGAGGAGGAGCGGCGCCGCGGTCTGACCATCGATCTCGGCTTCGGCTGGACCACTCTGCCGTCGGGCCGCGAGGTGGCCTTCGTCGACGTGCCCGGACACCAGCGCTTCCTGGCCAACACGCTGGCCGGCCTCGGCCCGGCGCCGGTGGTCTGCTTCGTCGTCGCCGCGGACGAGGGTTGGCAGGCGCAGTCCAGCGACCACCGCGACGCGCTCGCGGCGCTGGGAATCCGGCACGGCCTGATCGTGATCACCCGCGCCGACCGGGCGCCGGACCGTGCCAACGGCGTGCTGGCCCAGGCCCGCGACGAGCTGGCCGGCGCCGGGCTGCGGGATGCGCCCGGCGTCGTCGTGTCCGCGGTCGAGGGAACCGGACTGACCGAGCTGCGCGCCACCCTCGATCGCGTCCTCGAGCAACTGCCCGCCCCCGAAACCACCGCCCGGGTGCGGCTGTGGGTCGATCGTTCCTTCACGATCACCGGCGCGGGCACCGTCGTGACCGGGACGCTCGCGGCCGGCACGGTGGCCCGCGGTGACCGGCTGAACGTGCTCGGCGCGGACCAGCCGCTGACGGTGGTGATCCGCGGTTTGCAGAGCCGGGGCGAGCCCTACCCGGCGCTGGGCCCGGTGTCCCGGGTCGCCCTCAACCTGCGCGGCGTCTCGCGCGATGTCATCCACCGCGGGCACGCGCTGGTCACTCCCGCGGCGTGGCCGAGCACCGGCACGCTCGACATCCGCCGCACTTCCGGCGGCCCATTGACCGAGGCTGCGGCCCAACTCGTCGTACACGTCGGCACCGCGGCCGTGCCCGCACGGCTGCGGCCGTTCGACGACGACCACGGCCGGCTCACCCTCGACCGGCGACTGCCGCTCGTACTCGGCGATCGATTGGTGCTGCGCGACCCGGGCGGCCAGCGGCTGCTGGGCGGCGCCCTGGTGCTCGATGCCGACCCCCCGGAGTTGCGGCGGCGCGGCGACGGAACCCGCCGATCCGCGACCCTGGGCGCGATGGACGCGGCCGGCGACGTCGGCGCCGAGGTGGCCCGGCGCGGCGCGGTGCGGGAGAGTCATCTGCGTCGGTTGGGGCTGCTCACGTCACCGGACGCGACACCCGAGGGCGTCCGGGTGCTCGACGGCTGGTGGGTGCACGGGGCGACCTACGACGCGTGGCAGCATCGGTTGCGGGCCGCGGTCGAAGAGCTACATGCGCGAGACCCATTGGCAGAAGGGTTATCTCGCGGTGCCGCGCGTGATCTGCTGGCCCTGCCGGACGAGTCGCTGCTCGACGCCGTCACCCTCGACGCGGGACTCGAGCAGCGCGGCGGCCACATTCGGACGGGCGGCGCCAACGATGACCTCGGTCGGGCCGAGGCCGCGGTGGGTGAACTGGAAGCTCGACTGCGGGCGGAGCCCTTCCACGCGCCGGAGGCCGACGATCTGTCGGCGTTACAGCTGTCCGCCCGCGAATTGGCCGCGGCCGAGCGGGCCGGGCGGGTGCTGCGGCTGCGGGACGGCGTCGTGTTGTTGCCCACCGCGCCGGCTCTGGCGATGCGTGAGTTGGCCCGCCTCGACCAGCCGTTCACCACGAGCCAAGCGCGCCAGGCGCTCGGCACCACGCGCCGGGTGGCGATTCCGTTGCTGGAACACCTCGACTCGCGGGGCTGGACCCGACGACTGGACGCCGGCCACCGCGAAGTGGTCCGCTGATGACTAATGCCGTTGCGGGGGAGGTAGTTACGTGATCGTTGTCGTCGGCGCGGGAATATGCGGGCTCGCCGCCGCCTACGAGTTGTCGCGGCGCGGAGAGCCCGCGGTCGTGTTCGAACGCGGCGAGCCGTTCGCCGAACAGTCCGCGGGTCTGGCGCGCATCTTCCGCATCGCGCATCAGCGCCCGGCGCTCTGCCGTCTCGCCATCCGGGCCCGCGCCGGCTGGCAGCGGTGGGAGAGCGAGCTCGAGGCGGGGCGGCTGCTCGGTTCCGAGGGCTTCATCGCGGCGGCCCCACCCGAGGAGACGGCAACGGCGATGACCGAGGCCGGCGCCGAATTCTCCTGGCTCGACCGCAACGAGATCGCTGCCCGGATCCCGTTCGTCGCGGCTCCCTGGGAGGCCGGGATCTTCGATCCGCTCGGGGGCAGCCTGCGTATTCGCCGTGCGCTGAGCGCCTTGGCGGCCCGGGTGGAGATCCGGCGTGGCCAGGTCGTCTCGCTCGGCGACGACGGCTCGGTCCGTCTGGCGGATGGCACCGTGCTGCGCGGCGAGCAAGTTCTGGTGTGCGTGGGAGCGCAGACACCGGACCTGCTGGGCCCGCTCGATGTCGAGTTCACCCCGCATACACGCTTCACCTACGCGGGCGCCGACGCGACCGGTGCCGCCTGCCTATCGGCGCCCGAGGGCTACGGGCTGCCGCTGGGCAGCACCGGTCGCTGGGCGTTCGGTCAGCAGATACCGGACCCGGCCGGCATGCGTGCGCTCTTCCCGTCGCTGTCGCCGGTGGGTCAGGTGGACTGCGTCTCGGTGCACGCGCCGTGGCTCGACGCGGGCGGCGACGGGTGGAAAGTGGTGCGCCGGGGCCGGGTGGTGGGCTTTGTCGGCAGCAACCTGATGAAGTTCGGGCCGTTGCTCGGCGAACTCCTCGCGCAGGCCGCGTGGGACGACGGCCTGCCCAGCGAATTGACCCTGGTGTGAATCGAGAGTCGTTGCACCGCGATCCGGTAAACGCTGAATGGGCCATGATGGTCGCGAAGCAGCAGTAGCTCAGCAAGGGAGCCCAACATTCGCGCGTTGAGAAAAATTCGACTGCCGATGCGTGTCTTGTCGTTGCGCACCATCGTCATCGTTGCGCAATTGGGAGTGATCGCCCTGGTCGTCACGCTGGGCGTATGGGTGTGGGTCGGCGTCACCAACGATCAATACACCCAGCTCGATCGCCGCCTGGACTCCGTGAGCAGTCTCGGCGACATCAACACACTGCTCAACAGCGCACACCAGAGCACTCCCGATCGGCCGTCGCCGGACGGCAACCTGGTGCGCACCGCCCGCATCGGGGACTTGACGGTGTCGGTGCCCAGCAACATCGTGTTGCCCAAACTCGCCAACGGCTACGCCAACACCACGATCAACGGCGTGCAATACCGCGTCCGGACCTTTAACGCGGGTCCGGTTTCGATTGCGCTCGCCGCGCCGCTGGCCGAGGCACAGCATCGGATCAATGAACTGCACCTGCGGGTGTTGTTGATCTGCGCGGGCGTGATCACCGGCACATTCCTGGTGGGCTGGGTGATCTCGTTGATCATGGTCAACCCCTTCGTGCTGCTGGCCCGGCAAGCCCGCGCCATCAATGCGCAGTCCAGCCCCGACGAGGTGCAGGTCCGCGGCGTGCGGGAGGCCGTGGAGATCGCCGAAGCGGTCGAGCAGATGCTGGACCGCATTGGTAACGAGCAACAACGCACCAGGGCAGCACTGGAGTCGGCTCGTGACTTCGCCGCCGTCGCCTCCCACGAGCTCCGTACCCCGCTGACCGCCATGCGCACCAACCTCGAGGTGCTGTCGACCCTGGAGCTGGCCGCCGAGCAGCGAGAGGAAATCATCGGCGACGTCATCCGCACCCAGAGCCGCATCGAAGCCACGCTGACGGCGCTGGAGCGACTCGCGCAGGGCCAGCTCACCACCGTCGACGACTTCGTCCCGTTCGACATCACCGAACTGCTGGATCGCGCCGCGCACGACGCGCCGCGCAGCTACCCCGACGTGGAAGTCTCATTGATACCGTCGCCGACCGTCTTGATGGTGGGATTGCCCACGGGTTTGCGGCTGGTGATCGACAACGCCATTGCCAACGCCGTCAAACACGGTGGTGCTTCCAAGATTCAACTCACCGTGAGCAGTTCGGGTGAAGGCGTGGAAATCGCGATCGACGACAACGGCACCGGCGTCCCGGAGGAGGAACGCACCGCCGTATTCGAACGCTTCTCCCGCGGGTCGACGGCATCGCGATCGGGGTCCGGGCTGGGACTCGCGCTGGTCGCCCAGCAGGCAGAATTGCACGGCGGGAGCGCATCCCTGCACCCCAGCCCGTTGGGCGGAACGCGCCTACTGCTGAAGCTGGCGGGCGACGGGCGCGGCCCCGCCTGAACGAAATACACGTGAAATATCCGGCAGGCCAAACGGTTTAGCGCAGGCTGCGGTTTATTGTTCTGCGCATTGCGAATTCGTAACAGCGCAACCAAGAAAATTTGCATTCCATATGCGCCCGGCTTGTCCGGTTGACCCACGCTGACGGCGCACCTACCTTCGAAAAGAAGCCAGGCGATCCCAGCCGAACAACGGAGTTGGTGAAATAGCGTAATCGCCTGTGTACCAGCCTGTTACGTCGACGTCAGCTATCGCGGGTGGGGCGATGCCGGGACGTCTGTCACCCAAAATCGAACCAGCGAGGTACCGATGCAACTCATCGAACAGTCCGAAGGGCGAACTGTGGAAGATCGATCCGCGTCCGTGCGGGACCGGCTTCGCCCGGTGTTTCGGCACGACTTGTCCTCGTCGCTGGTGGTCTTCCTGGTCGCCCTGCCGCTGTCGCTGGGAATCGCGATCGCTTCCGATGCGCCGGTGCTCGCCGGTTTGATCGCGGCGATCGTCGGTGGAATCGTGGGCGGAGCCATCGGCGGCTCGCCGCTGCAGGTCAGCGGTCCCGCCGCCGGTCTGACCGTCGTAGTGGCCGATCTGATCGGTGAATTTGGCTGGGGAATAACGTGTTTCATCACGGTTGTCGCGGGCATCATGCAGGTTCTGTTGGGATTCAGCCGGGTTGCGCGCGCCGCCCTGGCGATCTCACCCGTTGTCGTGCACGCGATGCTCGCCGGGATCGGGATTACGATCGCACTTCAGCAGGCCCACGTATTGCTGGGCGGGGAGTCCAAAAGCACCGCCTGGCGCAACGTCATTGAGCTGCCGCAACAAATTGTGAACGCGCATCGGCCCGGAGTTCTGTTGGGGCTGCTGGTGATCGGCATCCTGATCGCCTGGCGATGGGCTCCCGCCAAAGTGGCCGCCGTTCCCGGTCCACTGGTCGCCATCGTGGTGGTGACGGTTGTCTCGCTGGTCTTTCCCTTCCACGTGTCCCGGATCGAGCTGGACGGGTCGGTGCTGCAAGCGCTGCAACTGCCGGCCATTCCGCATGGGAATTGGGGCGCCGTCGTCGTGGGCATCATTACGGTGACGCTGATCACCAGCGTGCAGAGCCTGCTGACGGCGGTATCGATCGACCGGATGCACCACGGACCACGTACCGACTTCAACCGCGAGTTGATCGGACAGGGCGCCTCCAATATCGTGTCCGGAGCGATCGGCGGCCTGCCTATCGCCGGTGTCATCGTGCGAAGCGCGGCCAACGTCAACGCGGGTGCGAAAACCCGCGCCTCGACGATCATGCACGGGTTCTGGATCCTGCTGTTCGCGATCCCGTTTGCGGAATTGGTGGAGCAGATCCCGACGGCGGCTCTTGCCGGCCTGCTGATCGTCATCGGAATACAGCTGCTGCAGCCGGCACACATTGAAACCGCCATGAAGACAGGCGATTTGACCGTCTATCTGGTGACCATTGTCGCGGTCGTGTTCCTCAATCTGCTGCACGGCGTGATGATCGGACTCGCCCTGGCCATCGTACTGACCGCCTGGCGGGTGATCCGGACGAAGATCGAGGCCACGCCCGAAGGCGACGAATGGCGGGTAGTTGTCGAGGGGGCGTGCACGTTTCTCGCCCTGCCCAGGCTGACTCGCGTGTTGGGATCCATCCCGGAGCGCACCACGGTCACTGTCCATCTGTTGGTGAGCTACTTGGATCACGCTGCGCACCAGGCGATTAACGACTGGCAGCGGCAACATCACGCGACGGGCGGAACGGTTGAGATCCATGGTGCGGTGGAAGTCGGCCGCACGATGCCGGCCCGCGACGTTCCGGAACAGGCCTAGCGCTCGGCTCGGTACTTAGGGTACCCTAACTTGAACGGCAAGTTAGGAGATGTGATGTCCACGACCTGGATGGATGCCCTGCTCAACAAGAGGCGCCACCAAGGCGCTGCTCCCTATCCGCATCAGGCGGCGTTCTTTCTGAACAATCCGGTACGCCGGGTGCTGTCCAACCCGGCACGCAAGGTCGACAGCATCGGCCTCACCGGTTCTGAGCACGTGCTGGAAGTCGGGCCCGGTCCGGGCTTCTACAGCGTGCAGATCGCCCGCCGGCTCACCTACGGCCGGCTCGACCTGTTCGACCTTCAGCCCGAGATGCTGGACAAGGCCCGACGGCAACTCGAGCTCGCCGGGTTTCACGACGTCGGGTTTACCACGGGCGAGGCGAGCGACGGATTTCCTTACCCCGAAGACACTTTCGACGTCGCGTTCCTGGCGGCGGTGATCGGCGAGGTACCCGACAAGCCGGCATGCATCCGTTCGCTGGGGCGGGTGCTGAAGCCGGGCGGGAAAGTTGTATTCGCCGAGGCGTTTCCCGATCCGGACCGGATGAGTGTGCGGGAACTGCGCGATCTCGTCGAGCCCGAGAATTTCGAATTCGTCGGATCGACCGGGAATCGATGGCACGACGTGGTTCGCTTTCGCCGGCCCGCCTGACCCGCAATATCAACCGGCTTGACTAGTATCAGCTAGGTTGATACTAGTGGGTGATGTCCGATCCCACACCACCATCCTGGCTCAAACCCATGAACAAGGTCATGATGGCCGTGCAGAAACTTGGCATCGTGCCCGGACCGGTGCGAGTGCTGACCGTGCCCGGACGCAAATCGGGCGAGCCGCGCAGCACGCCGGCAACCCCGTTCACGCTCGACGACGGTCTCTACGTCGTCGGCGGGTACCCGAAGGCAGACTGGGTGCTCAACGCCCGCGCCGCCGGCGCGGGAACCGTTACCCGGGGCCGTAAGTCACAGCGAGTGAGCTTCGTCGAGCTCGGCACGGAGCAGGCGCGTCCCGTGTTGCGAGCGTTTCCCGAGAAAGTGCCCACGGGTGTCGGCTTCTTCAAACGCTCGGGACTGGTCACGCAGGGAACCGCGGACGAGTTCGAGGCACTCGCGGGCCGCTGCGCCGTGTTCAGGCTGGACGCCGTCGCCTCGAACTAGTTCAGGCTCAGGCATTTTCGCCCGTTGAAGTGTCAGGTCGTCGACTCCGCACCAGCGCGTTGGGCGATGTGTTCGTGCACACAGCGGATGAAGGCGTGCGTCGCGGCGGGGCGGAGCTCGGCGTGTGGCGCGATGAGGTGAACCTTGCGTTGCAACACCGCTCCGTGCACGGGGAGCAGCACGAGCGTGGGATTGGCTTCGGCGCGGTTGCGCGCCACCGATTCGGGTAACAACGCCGCACCGAGGCCCTGACGCACGAAATGGATGACCTCGTCGACGCGCGTGACTTCGAAGGCAACGCGACGCTGGACGCCGGCGAATCCGCGGTCGGTCTCGTGGCGCAATCCGTACCCCTGCGGGAAGTCGATGAACGGGAGTTCGGCCAAGTCGCCGAGGGAGACCGCCGGGCGCGCGGCGAGCGGGTGCTGGATCGGTAGGACGGCGACGAGCGATTCGGAGAACAAATGGTCGAACGATAGGCGGTCGGCAGACTGCGCGACGTTGGAGCCCACGATCGCCACGTCGAGTTTGCGATCACGCGTCGCTTGGATGAGAAGATCGCTGCCCCCGCTGCGCAGCGTCACCGTGACGTCCGGGTAGCGGGTGTGGAAGGTCGCGATGAGTGTGGCGACATCCAGGCTCTCGGAGGGAATTTCCATCATCCCGACCGTGAGCCGGCCGGTCACCGTGCCGCGCAATGCCTGCGCGTCAACGGTGATCTGGTCGACGCCCGCAATGACTTGCCGGAACAGCGGCATCAGGGCTTCACCCGCGTGCGTCAGCGAGACGGATCGCGTGGTGCGGTTGAAGATCTGGACGCCCAATTCGCCCTCGAGTTTGCGCACCTGCTGGCTCAGCGCGGATTGGACGACATACAGGCTGTCCGCGGCGCGGGTGAAACTACGCGTTTCGGCGACGGCCAGCACGTAGCGAAGTTGTTGCAGGTTCACTATTGATCACCTTCAGTGATTGATCAGATCATATCTATGCGCTGGACGTCTAAGTGCGGGGACCCGAGAATTGACCCATGCCTGCAGGCGCCTGGCGTGACGAACGGGCCGAGGCCCCCGTCGCGACCGTGCGCGCTCAAGGCGAGCTACGGACCAATGACTGCTCGTACGTCGGGGTACGGGAGCGCATCAACGCAGAGTTCGAGGCGCTGCCGTTTCTCGGCTCCCTGATATGTCAAACGTCGACGGTCACCGCCGGTGCGGTCGAGGAACTCATCTTCACCTACACGGTGGGGCGATCCGGCATAGCCGACAGCGGATGGCTGAAGTTGTGCTTTCGCTACTACTCCGACTGGGATTTGCAAACCACCGAGCCCGCCGGGCGTGACTTCGCGACCGCGGCGCTGGTCAAACGGTCGGTGATCGGCGGAGCATCAAAAGACGGCGCCGCCACCGTTCAGCGCCTCACCACCCGTTACGACGTGAAGGGAGGCGAGCGACCGTTCCAGAAGTCGCTGTTGGTGCATGTGGTGGACGGCTACGTGCGCCCCGGCGATGTCATCGAGATCCGGCTCGGTGACCGACGTTTCGGCGGACCCGGTACTCGGGTGCAGACCTTCGTCGAGGACGACTTCGAGGTGCACCTGTTCGTCGATCCGCTCGGCACCTCCCGCATGGCCCACGCGGCCGTGGCGAACCTCGCCATCGTTGCGGGTCCGCCCGCGCACCTGGCGGTGCACGGTCCACGAGTGGTCGGCCCGAACACCACAACGGTCCAGTTGCACGCCCACCTGCAGGACCGCTGGGGTAACGCCTGCCGAGACGTGCCCGCGGTCGTGCGGGCGTGTGCCAACGGCGCGGTCGACGGTCCACACCTCGCCACCACTGCGACACCGGCGACCGGTTGGGCCCAGACCATTTTGAGCGTGCCGGCGCATTCGGGCGCCATTCAGGTAAGCGCGCAAACCGGCAGCGCGACATTCGGGCCGACCACCGCAGAGATCGATGTCGTCCCGGATCTTCCCGCGCCACGCGCCTACTTCTGCGATCTCCACGTGCATTCCAATGACACCGTCGGCACCCAGAGCACGGACTGGAACCTGCGTTATGGCCGCGATATCGGCGGCCTCGATGTTCTTGGATACACCGCCAACGACTTTCAGATCACCGACGACGCCTGGTCGAAAGTGGTCGCCTCCTGCCGCGCCGCTTCCCAGGACGGCCAGTTCGTGTGCTTTCCAGGTGTGGAATGGTGCGGAAACGCCGGGGTAGGCGGCGATCACAATGTGGTTTTTCTCGGCGAGGACACCACGGTCGCAAGGAGTTTGGAGTGGCGCCAAGGCATGACCGCCGCCGCGCCGACTCCGCAAACCTGGCCAATCACCGAGCTGTATGCCGCCTACGAGAAAGACCCCGACTCCTATCTGTTGATCCCGCACGTCGGGGGCAGGCGCGCCGTGCTGGATTGGCATCATCCCGAGTTGGAGCGCCTGATCGAGGTGCATTCCAGCTGGGGCAGCAGTCCGTGGTTTCTCGAGGATGCGCTGGCTCGTGGGCTCAAGGTGGGTGCCAGCGCCGCCAGCGACGAACATCGCGGGCGGCCCGGCGGCGGCGTTCCGGGAGCCAACATCTTCGGTGGCCACGGTGGTCTGACCGGCGTACTCGCCCCCAATTTGACCGCCGCACACGTCGGTCGCGCGCTGCGGTCGCGGCGCACCTGGGCGACCACCGGCACCCGGGCGGTCGCGCTGCTGCGTAGCGGCGAGAATTGGATGGGTGATGAACTCCTCACCGCCGCAGACAAACTCGATGTCGACTATGCGGTCTACGGCAGCACCGGCTGGGAAGATCTGCTGATCTACGACACCCACGGGCCACTGTGGTGGCGCGACATGAATGCCGAATCCGGGTTTTCGGACTCGCTGGTGCGGATTCGGTGGGGTGGTGCAAGGCACCGGGACCGCTACCGCTGGGCGACCTGGGCGGGCCAACTCAGCATCAGTGGCACCGATGTCGATGCGGTGACGCCCTGGGCCGCAACCCATCACGAGCAGATGATCGAGGCTACCGGCCAAGTCATCAGCTGGCACACGGCAACCTACGGCGCCGACATCGGAGTGATTGTGCGCCTCGGCGACCTTGCGCGGGCACGATTTCATATTGACACCACGGTGATCGAAGACGACCATCGCACGACCATGACCGTCACCGGTGCGGAGCTGATTGCGCAGTCCTGCCAGGAACAGAGCGCGGGCGGCCTGAACCTGCGAATCCGGGCCGAGCGCATCGCCGATCCGTCGGCACTGCCGAGTACCGTGACCGGGAGGCTGACGGTGGGTCTACCACCGGAACACAGCGCGATTTATCTGCGCGCCAGGCAAGGCGACGGACACCAAGTGTGGACCAGCCCGCTCTTCGTCGCCCGGCCGCAAACGGACTCGCACTGATGGGAGAGGTGACGGGCCAGGCGGTCTTGACACGGCGCCGGCACGTTGACTTCGGCCGCATGACCTCCGCGGCGTGTCCGAGTACGTCTGTCGCCGCCTGACTGATCCGGTCGCCTCGACCGTCCCACCCCTCATCCTCGGGAGAACCCGTGTCTCACTCAAAATTTGCCTATCCGGCAATGATTTCCGCGCTAACCGCTGCCGCGGTTCTGGTCGGGTGCTCCAGCAATGCCCCGACATCCACGTCGTCCGGTGTCACCCTGCGGCTGGGGTACTTGACCCGAATCACTCACGCGTCGGCGCTGATTGGCATCGACACCGGCGCATTCGCCAGAAGCCTCGGGTCGGGCGTCAAGTTCGAGCCGCAGCCGTTCAGCCAAGGCACCGCGGAAACCACCGCGCTGCTGGCTGGCCAGCTCGATGCCGCCTACATCGGCCCGAACCCCGCGTTCAATGCCTGGCAGAAGTCCAACGGCACCGCGATCAAGATTGTCTCCGGCTCCGCGGCCGGCGGGACATCGATGGTGGTCAAGCCCGGCATCAACTCCGCGGCCGACCTCCGCGGCAAGACGGTCGCCGATCCCGCACTGGGCGGCGCCCAGGATGTCAGCCTGCGTGAGTGGCTGCTGAAGAACGGCTTGAAAACAAACCCGCAAGGCGGCGGCGACGTCGCGATCAAACCCACGACGCCCGAGTCGGCAATCATTCAACAGTTCATCAGCAATCAGATCGACGGTGCCCTCGAGTCGGCCCCCTACGATGTGCAGTTGGTCAACGCCGGCGGCGTCCGCCTCTGGTCGGACCCCAACACCATCACCATTCTGGTTGTCCGGCAAGAGTTTCTATCCGCCCACCCCGACGTCGTTGCGAGTCTGGTACGCGGCCAGATCGAGGCGAACGAGACGATCCACAACAATCCCGATGCGGCGGCACGATCGGCCAACGCCACCTTGGCCAAGGCGTTGGGCACCGGCCTATCGCCCGAGGTACTGACCGCATCGTTTCAGGAAACGACATTCACCAACGACCCGGGTGTGCAGTCGCTCAACGACCAAATTCGCAAGGGCGTTGCCGTGGGCTTGCTGCAGCCGCTCAGCCTCGACGGGATCTTCGACTTCGGTCCGCTCAATCGCGAGCTCGTGGCGGCGGGCAAGCCGGCGGTGGCGGCGTGAAAGCCGCCACGATACCGCGTGACGCCATGACCAATTCCGGTGCAGCCGAGCATGTTTCGTCCCAGCCGGTTGCCGCGCTGCGCCTTGACCACGTAGCCAAGCGGTACGGAAAGGGCCGGGCATCCGTCGCGGCGTTGGGACCACTGTCGCTGTCCGTGGGGCTCGGTGAATTCGTCTGCGTCGTCGGTGTTTCCGGCTGCGGCAAGAGCACTCTGCTGTCGCTGATCGCCAAGCTCGACAAGCCCTCGTCGGGCGCGGTGGAGACTGGCACGCACCGTATCGCGATGATGTTTCAGGCGCCCGCCCTGTTCCCGTGGCTGACCGCCGCAGGAAACGTCGAGTTGGCATTGCGAGGACGGGCGGTGCCACGCCGGCAGCGGCGCGAGCGCGCTCGCGAACTGCTGGACACCGTCGGACTATCGGACTTCGCCGACAAGCGACCACATCAGTTGTCCGGCGGTATGCAGCAGCGGGTCGCGCTGGCGCGCGCCCTGGCACAAGACGCCGACGTGCTGCTGATGGATGAGCCGTTCGCCGCGTTGGATGCCATGACCCGCGATCGCTTGCAAGGCGAGCTGGAGCGAATTGTGCTGGCCCGCAACCTGACCGTGGTATTCGTCACCCACAACGTGCGGGAGGCGGTACGCCTTGCCGACCGCGTTGTCCTGCTGAGCGACCGGCCCGCGGCCGTTGTCGAAGAATTCGCGGTGGCGCTGCCGCGCCCCCGGGACATCAATACCGCGGAGGTCGCGCAGCTTGCGGCACACATCACCGAGCGACTCAACGACGGCGGGACGGTCTGATGACCACAAGCACCGATCTCGCCGAAGTCGTCGGCGGCGCGGAGCCGCTCGTTGCCGGACCGGGTCGTGGGGGATTTGGGTACCGGTTCGCGACCGCCGTTTGGCCGAAACTGTTGGCAATCACCGTGGTCCTTGCCGTCTGGGAACTGATCGTCCTCAGCGGCTGGCAGCCCTCGTTCGTACTGCCCGGTCCCGCCGCCGTGGCCGACAATCTCGTGCACCAGCTGCACGGCGCGCTGCTGTGGCAGGCCGTCGCAACCACGATGAGTCGCGCGGTCGCCGGGTTCGCTCTGGCGGCGCTGATCGGCTCGGTAGCCGGAGCACTCATAGCTCGGAACAGGTTACTGCGCAACGCTTTCGGCCCGATGATCACCGGTCTGCAGACGATGCCCGCGATTGCATGGTTTCCCTTCGCCATCATCTTCTTCGGTTTGAACACCTCGGCGATCCTCTTCGTGATCGTCATCGGCGCCGCGCCCTCGGTCGCGATCGGGGTGATCTCCGGTGTCGATCACATCTCGCCTCTGCTGCTGCGCGCGGCGGCCACATTGCACCTACGATCAATCGCCTTGTACCGGTACGTGATCGTGCCGGCCGCCCTGCCGATGTTCGTCGCCGGCCTCAAGCAGGGCTGGGCCTTCGCGTGGCGCAGCCTGATGGCCGGGGAGCTGGTTGTGTTGGTCGCCAACACTTCCTCGATCGGAGTCTTGCTGGAAAACGCGCAGAATCTCAGTGACATGCCTTCGGCGATCGCCATCATGACGGTGATCTTGTTGATCGGAATCGTCGTCGACGCCGTGTTCAGCTTCGCGGACTTGCAGGTCCGCCGGCGTTGGGGCCTGCTGGACGAGCATGACGCCTGAGATTGACGACGCGGGACGGGCACCGTTTCGGCTCTGGGCATTCGGTGACGCGCACGTGGGCACCGACAAGCGCTACGGCCGAGACAGCCTGGCGGAAGCCCTGATTCACTCCGAACGTGGAGGTTCCGATGGTGGGCCGCCATTCGAGTGGGATCTGGCCGTGGACGTCGGCGACATGTCGGGTGCGCATCACAGCCTGCCCGATGACAATGAGGGACGGGAGATCGTCCAACAGTTCGGCGCACTGCGCGGGCACCGTCGCGAGGACGTCTATAGCGTGTGCGGCAATCACGACCGCAGCGGCCTCGATGAGCCGGAGGCTTGGTGGTGGCGGAAATGGATCGATCCGCTGGGCGAGCACACCGAGACCTCCGGGGTGGACCCGCAAGCGCGTCGCTATCCGATCACGGGGACGTGGGAGCGGTACTCGTTTCAGGTGGGCAATCTGCTTTTCCTGATGATGAGCGACCGCAACGAGCCGACCCAGCAGGTCGGCCGCGGGACGCTGGGCGGAAATCCCGGCGGCGTAGTCAGCGGTGAGACGTATCAATGGTGGACGGACATGGTGTCGGGACACCCCGACCTCAACATCATCTCGGTGCATCACTACGTCCTCAAGGACACGACCGTCGCCTCGGGAGAATGGGAAGGCGTACGCAAGGGAGCCGATGGGCAATGGCACGAGCATTACCATCGGCCTTTCGCCGAAGGCACACCCAACGGGGCGTCCTATCTCTACTGGGTCGACAGCAAGCCGGACTCCGCCCGGTTCGAAAACTTCCTCGCCGAGCACCCTGGTCGCGTTGCCGTGTGGTTAGCCGGACACACGCACACCCACCCCGACGACAACTACGGCGGCAAGACGCACATCGAACAACGCTGGGGCACATGGTTCCTCAACGTTGCCTCGCTGAGCCGCCACCACATGCCGCTCACCACGCTGCCGATCAGCAGGTTGTTGACTTTCGCGCCGGGCAGCTGCACGGCGCGGGTGCGGTGCTACCTACATACCGACCAGCACGCCCCACAGGGCTGGTATCGCCCCGCAGAACGGACGATCACCTTGCCCAGGCCCTTTCAGTGGGGATAGCTGCAAAGCGCTACAGCGGGGCCTGATCCGTCAGGTTGAGCATCAGGTAGGCGAGGCAGAACAAGAAGTTCAGCACGAGCAGAATCATCCCGGCGAACATCAGCGAGCGGGTGCCCTGGCGCTGGAGTTGCTTGCGCTTCGCGTTGCGCTCGTCGCGCTTGATCTGGGTCGCGATGAGCGCGAAATTGACGTCGGTCACTTCTTCGTCGGTAACCGGCATGCCGGCGAGCATCTGCTGCAGACGAACCGGCCCGGTGTCGACGCCCACGTCCGCGAAGGACCGGCACATCCGCCGCGCGCGCCGCTGGCCGACGATCTGATATCGCATATGCAACCGGTATGGCAGCTGTCCTCGTTCGTCACCACACGGATTCGACGCGGTCGTCACAAGCGGGAAGTCTAAACCCGTTCGCGCATTTTGGGGCGCCGACGCCAATTAAATTGTCCGCGCGAATTCGCCGGGTTCCGGTATGCCCCCGGTCATCCGATCGGATGGCGGTAGGTCGAGGTAGCGCTCGAGATTGCGGTGCATGTTGATCACCCGACGTTCCTCGCCGGAGAGCACCATGTGGGTGAAGCCGGGTTGGTGCATGCCGCGCTGCAAGCCTGGGAGCACCCGGATGTCCTGCGTCAGCACCAGGCCGGGTTCGGCTTCCCCGGCGCTGACGCGAACGTCCGTCGGCTTGTTGCGCGCCGCGCCCGGTGACATCCGAGTCATCAAGAACATGACCAACTCACCCTTATCGGGATCCGCGCCGGGGCGCGAGGACATGATCGTCAGGTGGTCGGCGTTGGCCAACAGCGTCATGTTCGGGAACACGTTGTACTGGTGCAGCCGGGTGATCCGGTCGGTGTCGGCCCAGTCCAGGTTCACTCCCCGACTCGCCGCAAACTCCCGGGTGCGATCCGCGATCAGCTCCTGGACCGTCCGCCCGGGCTGTCCTCCGTCGGCGGGGAGGGGGGTACCTTCGGCCACGCCCATCAGCGCACCCTGGGTGTATACGTAAGCGTCCCAAACCTCTTCGTCGCTCAGCGTGCCGTCGAAGCGTGGACTCGGCACACCATAGGGCTGGTCGGACTTACCCGTATGGCCCCAGATCTGTTGCGGCGCATGGATGTCGTCGACGCAGCGCAGCAACTCCGGATGCAGGGTCTGGATGTGGTAGGTCTCGCTGTAGCCGTCGGCGATCGTCTTCCAGTTTGCCTCGACGTCGACCGTCAGCGTCGCGTAACAGCGGAAGTCTTCCAAATGACACCAGGCGATGTCATCGGGGATCGCCTCCAGATACTCGATCAGGGGCATCGCGTCGACGTCGAGATTGACGAAGACGAGCCCGTCCCAGCTTTCCACCCTGGCGCCGACCAAGGGGAAGTCGGACATGTGCAGGGCGCCAAAGCCCTTGCGGTTGGGCACCCGCTTGAGCATGCCGGCCAGGTCCCAGGTCCAACCGTGATAGCCGCATTTCAGCTCGCGCAGTCCCGAACCCGAGCCGGTGCACAGCGAGTTGCCGCGATGGCGACAGGCATTCTGGAACGCCCGCAGCACACCGTCGTCACCGCGGACGATCAGCACCCCGTATGGGCCGCAGCGGTATTCGAAGTAGTCGCCGGGTTCGGCGACGTGGTCGACCATGCAGGCGACCTGCCACACCTTCGGCCACATTCGTTCGATCTCGAGTTGTGCGAATGCGGGCGAGTAGTAGCGCTCGGCCGGCACCAGCGTCGGGCTTTCGGGCGGGGTGCCGATCGCATCCTCGTCCCGGGTGCGTGCCGGATTGCCGGCAGTCGCGGTCACCGACCGAGTCCTTAGCGCGCTCCGCGTACCAGGCGGCCGGGCCGGGCCCCGGTGTCGACGTCCTTGCGACGGGTCACCGTGCCGCTGACGATCGTCGCCGCGTACCCGCTGGCTCCCTGCAGAATCCGGTTGCCGCCGGCCGGCAGGTCCCAGGCCATTGCGGCCGGGTGCAGCGTCAGCGCATTCAAGTCGATGACGTTGATGTCGGCCTTCTTGCCGCTCTCAATGGTGCCGCGGTCGGTGAGGCCGAACAGGTGCGCGGTGTCGTGGGATTGCTTGCGAATCACGTGTTCCAGCGACAGCTTCTCGCCCCGGTGCCGGTCGCGCGCCCAGTGCGTGAGCAGGAAGGTGGGATAGGACGCGTCACAGATCATCCCGCAGTGCGCGCCGCCGTCGGAAAGCCCCAGCACACCCGCGGGGTGCAACATCATCTCGCGGATCGCATCGTGGTTGCCGTCGGCGTAGTTGAACAGCGGCAGCATCAGCATGGCGGTCGCGTTCTGTTCGAGCATCAGGTCGTACAGAGTCGACAGCCGGTCCTCGCCGCGGGCCTCGGCGATGGCCGCGACGGTGCGGTCGGGCGTGGGCTCGTAGTCCGGCGGGTCGCCGAGCGCGTACAGCCGTTTCAGCGAGTGCTGCACCATCGCGAACATTCCGTCGAACAACATTGTCGGGTCCGCGGGCAGGTCGTCCTCGGACAGGATCGCGGCCTTCACCGCGGGATCGGCCAGCCGCTGGGTGAGTTCCTCGCGGCTGCATTCGGCCTTCAGCCGGCGATAGGTGGGCCGGTGGGTGAAAGCGTGGTGGCCCTGGAATCCGAACATCATGCCGAACGGGCGCGCCGCGATCTGGGGGTACAGCCGGGCGCCCGCCGCGTGCGCGTCCGCGGAGAGGTCCATCATCTCGCGCCACAGTTTCGGATCGGCGTCCACCTGGATCAGGGCGAACGACACCGGCCGGTCAATCTCGCCGCTCAACCGCCGCATCCAGTCCAGTTCCTTTTTCGGGGCGACGATGTCCTCGCCCGCGGATCCCTGCGGGGCCAGCTCGAACACCGCCTGGCCGCCGGCCGCCATGGCGCGGCCGAGACCGAACAGCTCGTCCTCGGCGGCAAACGTGCCGGGCACCGGCTCGCCGTCCATCGCGCGGTGTCCCATCGTGCGCGACGTCGAAAAGCCGAGCGCCCCGGCTTCGATCGCTTCGGTGACCAGTCGGCCCATCGCGGTGATGTCCTCGGGTGTCGCCGGTTCGTTGCGCGCACCCCGCTCGCCCATCGCGTAGGCACGGATGGCCCCGTGCGCCACCTGGCTGCCCACGTCGACCGCGTAGTTCTGCTTGCCGATCGCATCGAGGTACTCCGGGTAGGTCTCCCAATCCCAGGTGATGCCCTCGGTCAGCGCGGTGCCGGGGATGTCCTCGACACCTTCCATCAACTCGATCAGCCACTGCTCACTGCCCGGCCGTACCGGCGCGAACCCGACGCCGCAGTTGCCGGTCACCAGGGTGGTGACGCCGTGCCCGCTGGACGGCTCCAGCAGGCTGTCCCAGCTGACCTGCCCGTCGTAGTGGGTGTGGATATCGACAAAGCCGGGGGCCACCACATGCCCTGTCGCGTCGATGGTTTCGGCCGCTTCACCCCCCATCGCGGGATCGTTGGGACCGCGGCGCACCACGTCGACGATCTTGCCGTCTTTGATGGCGACGTCGGCCTGGTAACGCTCGGCACCCGTTCCGTCGACAACAGTTCCACCGGTGATCTTGAGGTCGAACACGAGTCCCTCCGAGTCTGTTCGGGGTCGCCATGGGGCTGGCTGGCCGGAGATGGTGGACACGAGACCGGGGAACGCCCGGCCTCGGCCGCCCATTACGCTACGCCCCGGAGCGTAAATAGTGAAGGTCTTGACGAGAGTTGAACGAAACCTTCCGTCGTGTCGTGGTCCGGATTGTGCGCATCGGTAGCGCCTAGGTGTTGCGCGCCACGACAGCCCCTCGATTGAATTGCCTTCAGCGACTGAGTTCCACGCTGCGCGGCAGTACCGGAAAGGACGGTGGGCCATGGAGCCCGCTGATCGCGATCAGGAGCCGGAGGATCGGCCCGCTGAAACACAGCCCAACCAACCTCGCTTCGGCGCACTCACCCGGCGCGGTGCACTGCTCGGGATGGGTGCGGTGGCCGGTGTCGCCGCCGTGGACGTGGGCGGGTTCGCCTACGCGGGCGGCTGGCTGCGGCCTGACGAGCTGACCCCGCCGCGCTTCGCCGATCGGTTCGAACACGTCTTCGGCCGTCATGACGGGTTCCGCCGAAATCACGCCAAAGGGCTGAGCGCGACAGGGTCGTTTGCGAGCACGGGGGCCGGCGCGGCGATCTGCCGGGCAGCGGTCTTCCAAACCGGAAACGTCCCGCTGGTCGGGCGGTTTTCGCTGGGCGGTGGTCTGCCGGACCAGAGCGACAAGCCCGACACAGTCCGCGGTCTGGGGCTGCTGTTCCAGGTACCCAACGGGCAGCAGTGGCGCACAGCGATGGTCAACTTCCCCGTCTTCACCGACCGGACTCCGCAGGGCTTTTACGAGCGGTTGCTCGCGTCCAAACCCGTTCCCGCCACGGGCAAACCCGATCCCCAGCAGATGGCCGCATTCCTCGACCGGCATCCGGAGACGGTTGCGGCGCTGAAAATCATCAAGCAGACACCGCCGAGCGCGGGGTTCGCGGACAGCACATTTCACGGCCTGAATGCCTTTTACTTCACCAACAGCGCCGGCGCGACTGTCCCGGTGCGCTGGTCGGCGGTTGCCCAGCAGGCGGGCGGGCAGGCGGTCCCATCGGCTCCGCATGGCAAGGACTACTTATTCGACGACCTCATTCTCGCGGTGGGGCAGCGGCCGTTGACGTGGAAGCTGGTTCTCACGATCGGCGAACCGGGCGACCCGACCGACGACGCCACCAAGCCCTGGCCGCAATCACGGCGGTCGATCGACGCCGGCACCATCACTATCGACGCGGTGCAGACCGAGGAAGCCGGCAACGCGCGCGACGTCAACTTCGACCCGACGGTGCTCCCCGACGGCATTACCGTGTCCGATGATCCGTTGCTTGCCGCGCGGTCGGCGGTCTACGCGCGCTCGTTCACCCGCCGTGCCGAGGAACCCAAGTCGCCCAGCGAGGTCAACGTCCGCCAGGGGCGCTCATGACCGGCGAAGAAGTCGAAAAATCGGGTACTGCACCACGTTTCACGATCCTGTCCCGGATTTTGCACTGGACGATGGCGCCAATGGTTATCGCGCAGTTGCTCATTGGCGTGACCATGATCGCTTCGCTGAGCTATTACCCGTTGCTGTTGGCCATCCACCGGCCCTTGGGTGTGGCGATCCTGATCTTCGCGGTGGTGCGGCTGGCGAATCGGCTCACGCACCGCCCGCCGGCGTTTTTGGCCTCGATGAGCCGCATCGAGCGACGCATCGCGACGTGGTCGGAATACGCGCTCTACGGTTTGCTTCTGGTCCAGCCCGTAATCGGGTGGGCCACGCTGTCGGCTGCCAGACTCCCCGTCACCCTGGTGGGGCCGATCCGCCTGCCCGGCATCGCACCGCAGAACCTCGATCTGTACGCGGTGCTGCGCGAGTGCCATGGGATTTTCGCCTTCCTGCTGTTCGCCGCGTTTACCGCCCACATGTGCGCGGTTCTGTTTCACACCCTCGTGTTGCGCGACCGCCTGCTCGATCGAATGGCACTGTGGCCCAGCAAGTTCGGTGCCGCTCGTGAAGGCGATAGACAGGTAGATTCCTGAGGCGTGCTCGGCAGCACCCTTCCTGGTAGCAACGGGACCACCCTGTGCGGGCGCGCCGGCACTATCGTCGAAACATGCCCGATCCGCAGTCGTTGGCGACGTTTCTCAGAACGCGCCGCGATTTGCTGAAGCCCGCCGATGTCGGACTGGCCGAGGGTGAGCGCCGGCGGGTGGCGGGCTTGCGCCGCGAGGAAGTCGCGATGCTGGCCGGCATCAGCTCCGAGTACTACCTCAGACTCGAGCAAGGCCGCGAACGTCAGCCTTCCGATCAGGTGCTCGAGGGGTTGGCCAGCGCGCTACAACTCAACGACGACGCAACCCAATACATGCGCAATCTGGCTCACCCGGCGCCCCGTAGGCGACGGCGCGGTGCGGCGCCGGCCGAAAAAATTGATCCCGGGCTGCAGACCTTGATCGACAATTGGCACCAAACTCCCGCATACATACAGAACCGGCAGATGACCATCCTCGCTGCCAACGCGATGGCACGCGCGCTGACGCCGTTCTTTGCCCCGGGTGTCAACCACATGCGGTCGGTGTTCCTGGAACCCGACTTGAGCAACTGGGTGCGTAACTGGGAAGAGGTCTCCGCCATTCTGGTGTCTTCGCTGCGCTTCAATGTCGCCGAAGATGACTCCAATGAACCAGAACTGCAGTCGCTGATCGGCGAGCTCAGCATTGCCAGCCAACGGTTCCGGACTCTGTGGGCTCGCCAGGACGTCAGGCAGAAGACCACCGGGCCCGCCGTATTCGACCACCCCCAGGTCGGCTTGCTGGAGTTGCGTTACCGCACCTTCGTGCTTCCAGACAGCCGGCAGGTGCTCGTCACCTATTACGCGGCGCCCGGTTCGACCGCGGAGGAGAGGCTGCGATTGCTTTCCACGCTGACCGGCCCACGTCCTTCACCTTAACCACCGCGCGCGTAACTGACCGCGCGTTCGATTCTTAAGACACGGCGGGCTTTTCGCAACGGGACCGTCTTGCGGTAGCCCGCGGCAGTCGCCGGCATGCGACCATGTCAGCGTGACGCAGGAAAAGGATCTCACCGGTCTCCTCGTAATCGATCCGTACAACGACTTCATCTCCGAAGGCGGCAAAGTGTGGGACCGCCTGAAGGATGTCGCCGAAGCCAACGGATGCGTCCCGCATATGCGTCAAACCCTCGGTGCCGCCCGGGCCGCCCAGATCCGGGTCTTCTATGCCCTGCACCGCCGCTACCGTCCGGGCGACTACGAGACTTGGAAGTACGTGGCGCCGATCCAGCAGGCCGCGTGGTCGCGCAAGACCTTCGAGTTCGGAACCTGGGGTGGCGAACTCCACCCCGACTTCGAGCCCCAACCGGGTGACATTGTCGCCCAAGAACATTGGTGCTCCAGTGGATTCGCCAACACCGATTTGGACCTGCTGCTCAAGAAGCACGGCATTCATCGGCTGATCGTGGTGGGCCTGATCGCCCACACCTGTGTCGAGGCGACCGTGCGATTCGCCGCCGAACTCGGCTACGACGTCACGATGGTCAAGGACGCAACGGCGAGCTACTCGGACGTCGAAATGCACGCCGCTCTCGAGGTCAATATCCCGAACTACGCTCGCGCGATTGTCACCACCGACGAAGCCGTCACGCAGATTTCGGCGCTGGGCCGCTAAACGGTCGCGATGCCCGCGGCACGGTCGCGGCAGGGCCCGGTCAACCGGCCGGGGGCGGCGGTAGCGTCTGAAGATGCTGTTCGCGGCCTTGCGCGACATGCAATGGCGAAGCAGACGCCTCATCATCGCGGTGGTAAGCACCGGACTGGTGTTCGCGATGACGCTCGTCTTGACGGGGCTCGCGAACGGCTTTCATGTCGAGCGGCTCGGTGCGAGCGGTATCCGCGAGCTCATCGGGCAACACGAGTTGGCTAGCGACTGACCCGGCTGCTGACCGCGCTGTCGAAGGTGACGCGAACGGTGTCGGCACGCAACCACCGCTGTGTGATGGACACCGGCCGCAACGTGCCCTCATCGACGTTGAGGCTTTCGATGTACCACCCCAGGCTGGACTGCGGCGCGTCGAGTTGATCGGCGACTTCACCTTCGAATATCTCGGTGCTGGCGTGCACCCACGACCGCCGCGGCGAAAGGCCCGCGTTGGTGAGAACCTCGTGCAGCGAGTCGTTGGCCCGCATTGCCAGCGCGAGGTCGGGAACCAATGCGACCGGCACCCATTCGATCCCCCACGCCGCAGGAAGGTCGTTGACGAAGGACAGCCGCACCAGGCGGTGACACGGATCCGACGGCGGCTGCTGCAGTTTGGCTGCGATCTCTGCGGGGGGCAGCCGCTGGGTGCAGGAGCGCACCACGCTTCGGGGACACGCACCGGCCGCGCGCACGGTGGCGCTCCACGAGGGCGCGCGTTCCGCATCGATCGGGTAGTCGATGCGGTGGCTAGCGAAGCTCCCGGCGCCGCGCACCCGGCGGATCACGTTGCGGGCGGTGAGATACTGCAGCGCCGCGCGCGCCGTCGAGCGGGCGACGGTGAACCGCTGGGCGACCTCGTTCTCGCTCGGGACCCGTTGCCCGTCGTTGAAGTCGCGAATCTCTTCTTCCAGGATTCGGGCGATCGAGCGGTACTTCGGGCCGGGGACCACAGCGCACCCTAACGCCGCTCGGATTCCCCCGCTTTGCCAGAGACCGATGATCTTCGACTTGTTCGGACAACTGCGATGAGATCGGCTGGCAACGTTCACCTTTCGTACACCTTCGCGCCGCCGTCGCGCCAGGGCTCAGCCAGACCGTTTCAGCAAAGCTCGGTGCGGGACTCCGCGGCCGGCACTCAGAGGAGACGGACATGATCAGATTGGCCTGCCTGGACATGGCGGGCACCACAGTGCTCGACGACGGCGCCGTCGCGGACGCATTCGACGCGTCTTTGTCGGCGTCGGGATTGTCGGCCGGTAGCCCGGACTATGACGCGGCCATCCGCTTTGTCCACGACACAATGGGACAGTCGAAGATCGAGGTGTTTCGGTCGATCTTCGACGGCGATCTGCAGCGGGCGGAAACTGCCAACGCCGCGTTCGAAGCGGCCTACCTCGAAGCCATCCAGAGCAACCGGGTGGCGCCTATTCCACAGGCCGCCGAGACCATCGAAAAGCTCCGCGGATCGGGCTGCGCTGTCGTGCTCACAACGGGCTTTGCTCCGAGCACACGCGAGGCCATCATCGCGGCCCTGGGGTGGGGCGACTTGATCACACACGCGTTGTCACCCGCGGATGCCGGCCGCGGACGTCCCTACCCGGACATGGTCCTGACCGCTTTGCTGCGCACCGGCACGGAGGCGGTGGACCAGATCGCCGTCGCCGGCGACACCACCAGTGACCTGTGGGCAGGTTCCCGGGCCGGCGCGGCGATCGTTGCGGGCGTGCGGACCGGGGCGCACGGTGATGCCGACTTCGCGGCCGTGCCGCACACCCACGTGCTGGACTCGGTCGCCGACCTGGTCGGCTGTATCGACACCCATAACCAGGCGGTGTCGCGATGACCGCGCCGAATACCGCCGGGGTGCGCGCGCGACTCGACGACGCGCCGGTGAGCCGGTTTCACCTGAAAGCCGCCGTCACCGCCGGCATGGGATTCTTCACCGACTCCTACGACCTCAACGTCATCGGCACGGTGACCCTATTGGTCAAACCCGAGTTCCATCTATCGACCGGTCAGGTCGGCGCGCTGACCAGCTCGACCCTGCTGGCGGTCGCGGTGGGCGCATTCTTGTTCGGGCGCCTGGGGGATCTGTTGGGTCGACGGCGGGTGTACGGGCTGGAGGCGGTGTTGATGATCATCGGGGCGCTCGCCTCCGCCTTCGCCCCGAACTTCATCAGCCTGCTCATCGCCCGCGTCGTCCTCGGCATCGGCATCGGCGGCGATTATCCGGCCTCCGGGGTGATCATGACCGAGTACGCCAACCGGCAAAATCGCGGCCGCCTGGTCGGATTGACCTTCCTGTTCTACGTCTTCGGCCAGGTCGCGGCCTACGTCGTCGCGCTGGTCGTCGTCGGCCTGGGCACGTCGCCGGGGCTGTCCTGGCGGCTGATTCTCGGCCTGGGGGCGATCCCGTCATTGCTGGTGCTATGGAATCGCCGGCACATGCCGGAATCCCCGCGGTGGACCCTCGTCGTCGCCGGCGATGCCGAGCGGGCGGCGCGGGACCTCAGCGTTTTCTCCGGCCGCGTGGTGCAGGTGACCACTGCCGACCGCTCGCCCGCAGCGGTGACCTTGCGGAAAGCACTGCGCTCCCGATCATTTCGGCTCACCCTGCTCGGTACCGCGGGCAGCTGGTTTTTCTTCAACGTTGCCGTGTACGGGAATTCGGTGAGCCAGCCACTGCTCATCAATAGCATTTCGCCGCATACCAGCATCGTGACGAATATGGCGATCAACGCCGCGCTGGTGGTGTGTTTCAGCCTGGTCGCCGCGCTCGTCGGCCTGGCCCTGCTGGACCGGATCGGCCGTAAACCGTTGCAGATAATCGGATTCAGCCTCTCGGCGCTATCGATGGCGTTGATCGCCGCGATACCGGGGCTGACGTCGACGGTGACGCCGTTTGCGGTGGTCTTCGGGTTGTCGCTGTTCGGCATCGCCGTAGGACCCAACTACACGACGATGCTGTTGGCCGCGGAATCGTATCCAACCGCGATCCGCAGTACCGCACACGGGATTTCGGCCGGGACCGCCAAGGTGGGCGCCTTCCTGGGCGCCCTGATCACCCCGGTCGCGCTCGCTCACCTCGGCCTGCGGCCAACGGTGTTGATCGCCGGTGTGTGCTTTGCGCTCGGTATCGTCGCGACGATGCTGCTCGCCGAACCCAAGGGTGCCGCGCTGGACACCGTAGACATCGAGGTCGGGTCGCGGAAACGTCGGGCAGGCAAGCTCATTGCGTCAACGGGCTCGCAGCCGGTGTCGGCATGACGGCAGTCGACGGCGCGGTCGCCGCGCGGTATGCGCGCTGGGACGGGGTGGGGCAGCCGATCACCGTGGTGACGACCAGTGCCGCGATCGACCCCGGTCCCGGCCGGGTGCTGGTCGAAATCGATCTGGCGACAATCTGCGGGAGCGACCTGCACACCGTGTACGGACGCAGGGACGCTCCGCACCCGGGCATCCTCGGCCACGAACAGGTTGGCCATGTGGTGGCCATCGGTTCCGGCGGGCGTCCCCGCTATCCGAACGATGCCGAGGTGGCGATCGGCGACCGGGTCGTGTGGTCCATCACCGCGTCCTGCGGGCGATGCCGCAATTGCGTGTGGGGCCTGGAACAGAAGTGCCTGCATCTCAAGAAGTACGGGCATGAGGCGCTCGATAGTGCCTGGCCGCTCAACGGTGGCTTCGCCAGTCACTGCGTCCTGTTGCCGGGCACCACGATCGTCGAGGTACCCGATAGCGTGCCGGACACCGTGGCGGCACCGGCGTCGTGCGCCACGGCGACAGTCGCGGCCGTGTTCGACGCGGCCGAACTCGATCGGCACCGGGATCCCACCCGGATCCTGATCACCGGCGCGGGCATGTTGGGAGTCACGGCGGCCGCGATGGCCGATGCGCTCGGTGCCTGGGTCGCGGTATGTGATCCCGACCCGTTGCGACAGGAAACGGCGTATAGCTTCGGCGCCGACCTTGTTGTCGGTGACCCCGAGGACGTGCCACCGGTCGACGTGGCGCTGGAACTGTCAGGCGACCCGATCGCCGTTGCAGCGTGCATCGCCAGTTTGGATGTCGGCGGCCGGGCCGTGCTGGCGGGATCGGTGGCCGCCAGTCAGCCTATATCGATCGACCCCGAGCATCTCGTCCGCAATCTGATGACAATCACTGGAGTGCACAATTACCGCCCCCTGCATCTTCGGGCCGCCATTGATTTCCTGGCCGCTCACCACGACCGCTATCCCTTCGCCGAGTTGGTGGCGGCGGCGGCTGATCTGGATCACCTCGACGACGCGTTGCGCAGCGCGGCGGCGTCGCGATCGCTACGCCAATCCGTTTGCCCCACATGTTGATTAGCCTGCAGGCCGCCCGGGTGATCACCGGGACTCCGGAACACGTGGACCACGACGAGGCCGTAGCGCCGCGGTGGGTCACGATCGAAGACGGGCGTATCAGCGCCGTCGGCACCCAGCCGCACCCGCATGCGGCGCAGTTCGACCTGCGACCGTTGCAGCTGTGGCCGGCCTTCACCGACCTGCACGCGGATTCACTGCCGCGCTTCGAATCTCCGCGGCCGGGAACCCTGATTCCGCTCGACGCTGCGTTGCACGACTTCGCCACCGACGCGGCCGCTCACGGCGTCGTATATCCCTACTTGTGCATCTCGGTAGGCGAAGGACCGGACACGGCCGACGGCTATCGGCGCGCGCATGCCGTGCTGCAGACCCTGCACCGTGTTGCGGGCGAGCTACCGGTGACGGTGCCGATCCATCTTCGCGTCGACGTCAGCGATCCAGAATCCGTCGACGGCACGGCCGAACTGCTGCGCCGGCACGGCCGCCGGATCGGTCTGCTTTCGGTGATGGACCACACTCCCGGTCAGGGGCAATACCAAACCGAACGGGCTTGGCGTCCGGCGATGGGCACCCGGCTATGCCTCGACGATGACGAACTCAATCGTTGGCTGGCCACCCTGCACCGGCATGCGACCGGAACACCGTTGCGGCGCAGACAGATTGCCCGATTCGCCGCGGCGCACAACACGGTCTTCGCCACGCACGACCCGGACAGTGAAAGCGCCGTCACCGAGGCGGCCGCGATGCGGGCCAGCATCTGCGAGTTCCCCCTCACGCTGGATGCCGCTGCCGCAGCTCGCGATAACGGACTCGCGGTCGTCATGGGCGCACCCAACGCGTGGCGAGGGTCCTCGCACTTGAGCAATCTGTCCGCGCGCGACGCGATCGAGGCCGGTGTGGTGGATGTGCTCACCTCGGACTACCACAGCGGGTCATTGGCCCGGGCCGCGGTAGCCATCAGCGAGGCGGGGGTGGCCTCGATCGACACCGCGGTGGCGATGCTCACCACGCGTCCGCGCCAGGTGATTGCGTCCTCGAGTTGCGATGCCGGCGGGCTGACGCCCGGCCAACCCGCCGACCTGGTCGCGGTACGCACGGAGCCGATGGCTTCCGTCATGGCGACGTGGTCGTCGGGCCGACAGGTCAGCGGTCCTGCTCTTTGGTGATGTGCCGCAAGCCGTCTAGTACGGCGAGGACTGCTGGGCCAGGTTCAACAGGGCGTAGGCCGCACACAGCAGGAAATTCAATGCGAGCAGCGTCATGCCGGCGATCAGTAGTGATCGCGCGCCCTCGCGTCTCATCTGCCGGTACTTCGCGGTGCGGGCTTCACGGTCGAGTTCGGCCGCGATCAACGCGAACCGGACATTGGCCTCTTCGCTGGCCGGGCAAGGGGCGCCGGCCAGCATCGCTCTGAGCCGCGCCGGCGAAGTCTCGACGCCGACGCGCGCGAAGCGGTGGCAAAGGCGCCGCGCGTGCCTGCGGCCGAGAACTTCACCGCTCATGTCCAGCTGATGCGAGAGTTTCCCTCGCTCATTGCCCCACGGACTCGGCCGGTTCGTCATAATCGTCGAGCCTAATTCGCTTGCGCCCGTTTTCGGGTGGCCGAGCGACTACCACCCTGAGTATCGCCGCGATCCCCGATGCAGTTGCTCGGCGTGGCAGTTTGCGAGTTCCACACTCGCTCAATTGACAGATCCATTGCTGGGCTCCTGGATTGTCGTCCGGTCGACGTACTGACGGAATCTTTACATCCGGCCGGATCGAGGTCCAATCCGAATTCGTGATACCCGCAATCCGTATTGATGATGCTGTAGGCCAGCCATTTTCGCAGCCATCACGGCGGCGACACGCAACATTTATGCGGGAACGTTAATTTCACGGACACGCCGTGAGATGCCTCGCCGATCTAACTATTTCTCCGGGACTCCCGGCCGCATTTCGGCGCCGATCCCAATGGCGAGTTCAGCGTTTGCGCCGCAACGACTCAACGATGATTTGCGTGGTCAATTCGGCCCGCCGCCGTGAATACTGCCGTGCGTCAGAGAGGATCGGATATACCACGCCGCCGACAATGGCATCGGCCGCCGACTCGGCGGTAGCCGGGTCGATACCGTCGGCCAACAGCCTGGTGCGGACGCTGTCGTGCAGCGGCAAACTGAATCCGGCGCGCAACTTGACGGCGGTTTCCTCGTGCTCCATGCAGGCGACGGTCAACGTCCGCAACATGGCCGCGCCGCGCTCCGTCGTCAGCGTTGAGGTCAGCTTGCGCACCCACCCCATCAAGTCGGCAGCGAGGTCGTCGGTGTGATCGACCGACGCGAGAATCTTGTCGGCGTCTTCGAGCATCACGTCGGCCACGAGTGCCGGACGGCTGGGCCACCAGCGATAGATCGTCTGCTTTCCGACGCCGGCGCGTGCGGCGACCGCCTCGATCGTCAACCCGTCGAATCCGCGCTCGAGAAGTAGTTCACGCGTGGCGGTGACGATCGCTGTCCGCGACTTCTCGCTGCGCCGCCTTGGCGAACCGGCCCGCGGGCTCGCGTGGGTGAGATCGGTTGGCATCTGGTGATCCTCGTCTGTCAGGTCCCTCGCCGTCCTCGCCGCTGGCCGCGGGGCCCGGGGTCGCTTTACAGATCTCGACCCACCCCGGTAATCTTCCACAAGACGAGACGGTTCGTCTTGTAAGACGGAAGGATATCAGCCGGTGCGGCCGAAGCCCATGTTCGCCACTGCGCGGCCGCGATCATGACCCTGGGACTGACCCCCGAGCAGCAGCATCTCAGCGAAGCCGTCGGCCAATTCGCCGGCCGACACGCCCCAATTGCCGCAACGCGAGACAATTTCGACGCGCTGGCGGCCGGTCAGCTTCCTCAATGGTGGGACGCATTGGTGGCCAACGGCTTTCACGCCGTCCATCTTCCCGAGGAGCTCGGTGGTCAGGGCGGGCGGCTGATCGATGCCGCATGCGTGCTGGAGTCGGCGGGCAAGGCGCTGCTGCCCGGCCCGCTGCTGTCCACCGTGGCAACCGGCGCCGTCGCGCTGCTCGCCGAACCCACGCCGGCCGCCGAATCGCTGATCCGCGATCTCGCTTCGGGCACGCCCGCCGCGATCGTCCTGCCCGGCGACGCAGATTTCCAGGCCCGCGCCGACGGTCAGGGCTGGCTGGTCACCGGGAGCTCCAAGGTCACCGCGGGCGCGGGTTCGGCACGGGTGATCCTGCTCGGTGCCCGCACCGGTGATGGCGAGGTCCTCTGGGTGCCGGTCGACACCGAACAACCCACTGCGACAGTCGAATCCGCGCCCGGCACCGATCTGACGGTCGACGTGGGGGTGCTGCGGCTGGACGGGTACCGATTCGCCGAGTCCGACGTTCTGACCGGGATCGACGACGATCGCGCAGCATGTCTGGTCGTGGGTCTGGTGGCGAGCACGACGGCCGGCATCACCCAGTGGTGCGTCGATGCCGTCACCGCGCACCTGCGCACCCGCGAGCAGTTCGGCAAGGTGATCGGGACCTTCCAGGCTCTGCAGCACAGTGCCGCGATGCTGTTGGTCAACAGCGAGTTGGCCACCGCGGCGGCCTGGGACGCGGTGCGCGCCGCGGATGAGTCGACCGACCAGCACCGGCTTGCGGCGGCCGGGGCGGCGACGATCGCCGTTTCGCCGGTGCCGGACCTGGTGCTCGATGCGCTGACGATGCTCGGCGCCATCGGTTTCACCTGGGAACACGATGTGCACCTGTATTGGCGGCGGGCCATCAGCCTGGCGGGATCGATCGGCCCGGCCAGTCGGTGGGCCCGGCTGCTGGGACAGCTGGGCTGCGCCCAGCAGCGCGACATGTCGGTCAATCTGGGTGACGCCGAATCGGACTTCCGGTCCTGGGTCGCCGAAACACTCGATGCCGCCCAGCAGTTGCGCAACGACAAACCCGCACCGCACGGCGACTACGAGGACCAGGCTATGGGGCCGCAGCGCACGCTGATCGCGGACGCCGGTTTGATGGCGCCACACTGGCCGGCGCCGTGGGGCGTCGATGCGGGTCCGCTCAAACAGCTCATCATCGACGAAGAGTTCGCCAAGCGGCCCGGGCTGGTCCGGCCGTCGCTGAACATCGCCGAGTGGATCCTGCCCTCGGTCCTGGCTGCCGCACCAAAAGAGTTGCAGGAAAGCCTGATTCCGGCGACACAACGCGGCGACATTCACTGGTGCCAGCTGTTCAGTGAGCCGGGAGCGGGCTCCGACCTCGCGTCGCTGGCGACCCGGGCGACCAAGGTCGACGGCGGCTGGCGGATCAATGGCCACAAGATCTGGACGTCGTTGGCGCAGTATGCCGACCTGGGCGCGCTGCTGGCGCGCACCGACCCCGAAGCGAGCAAGCACCGCGGCATCGGCTATTTCATCCTCGATATGCGATCGCCCGGGGTAGAGGTCCAGCCGATCAAGACGGCGACGGGGGAGGCACATTTCAACGAGGTCTTCCTCAACGATGTGTTCGTCCCCGACGACATGCTGCTCGGCGGTGCTACCGACGGCTGGAACCTCGCGATCGCAACGATGGCCGAAGAGCGTTCCGCGATCAGCGGATACGTCAAGTTCGACCGGGCTGTTGCGCTGCGTCAGCTGGCGGCCGAACCCGGCCCCGAACGCGACGACGCCGAGCGGGCACTGGGTGAACTCGACGCCTACACCAACGCAATCCGAGCGCTCGGCGTGCGGGAGACCATCCGGCTGCTCGATGGTCAGCCATCCGGTCCGGCGTCGAGCATCGCCAAGGTGGCGATGAATGTGTTGCTGCGGCGCACGTTCGAGGCGACGTTGCGCCTGACCGGACAGACGGTCATGGTCACCGACTCCGAACCCGCGGTGGTACAGCCCTATCTGCATCTGCCGGCCGAGCTGATCGGCGGCGGAACGAGGGAGATTCAGCTGAACATCATCGCGCAGATGATTCTCGGTCTGCCCCGAAAATAAGGACACAGCATGGGATTACGTGGAGAAGCCGCGATAGTCGGGTATGTCGAACTGGCCCCGGAACGCATGACCAAGGCCTCGCCCGCGCCGTTCGCTCTCGAGCAATGGGCGGAACTCGGCGCCGCCGCGCTGGACGATGCGGGGCTGCCCTTCGAAGTCGTTAACGGCATCGTGGCCTCACACCTGTCCGAGTCGGAGATCTTCGTGCCATCCACGATTGCCGAATACCTTGGTGTGGGCGCGAGATTCGCCGAGCATGTGGATCTCGGGGGAGCCAGCGCCGCGGCCATGGTGTGGCGGGCGGCCGCGGCTGTCGAACTCGGCATCTGCGACGCCGTGCTGTGCGCGTTGCCCGCTCGCTACATCACGCCGATGTCCAGCAAGAAGCCCAAGGCCTACGGTGACGCATTGTATTTCGGTTCGTCCAGCAACCAATACGGTTCTCCGCAAGCTGAATTCGAGATCCCCTACGGTAACCTCGGCCAGAACGGGCCGTACGGGCAAGTGGCCCAGCGGTATGCGGCGATCTACGGATACGACGAGCGCGCGATGGCCAAGCTCGTCGTCGACACGCGCGTGAACGCCAACCATACCGACGGTGCGATCTGGAAGGACAAGCCGCTCACCGTCGAGGACGTGCTGGCCAGCCCGGTGATCGCCGACCCGCTGCACATGCTGGAGATCGTGATGCCCTGCGTGGGAGGTGCGGCCGTCGTGGTTGCCAGTGCCGACGTCGCCCGGCGCTCGCGCAATCGGCCGGTGTGGATCAAGGGATTTGGCGAGCACGTGCCGTTCAAGACCCCGACCTATGCCGCGGACCTGTTGCACACGCCGATCGCGGAGGCCGCCGACACCGCGTTCGCCATGACGGATCTGACCCGTGCGCAGATGGACATGGTGTCGATCTACGACTGCTACACGATCACTGTTCTGCTGTCGCTGGAGGACGCGGGCTTCTGCGAGAAGGGCACGGGGATGGAGTTCGTCGCCAACCACGACCTGACCTTCCGGGGCGACTTTCCGCTCAACACCGCCGGCGGTCAGCTCGGTTTCGGCCAGGCGGGATTGGCCGGCGGCATGCACCATGTCTGCGACGCCACCCGCCAGATCATGGGCCGCTCGGGCGCGGCGCAGATCGCCGACTGCAACCGTGCCTTCGTGTCCGGCAATGGCGGAATCCTTTCCGAGCAGACGACACTCATCCTGCAGGGAGACTGAGGACCCATGGCCACTCTCGATCGTCCGATGCCCGTCAAAACGCCTACCACCGCACCGTTTTGGGACGCGCTGGCTCAGCACCGCATCGTCATTCAGTATTCGCCGTCGTCGGACGCGTACGTGTTCTATCCGCGGGTACGCGCGCCGCGCACGCTGGCCAATGACCTGGAATGGCGCGAGATTTCCGGGATGGGGACGTTGTATTCCTTCACCGTGGCGCACCGGCCCGTCAGCCCGCACTTCGCCGACGCCGTTCCGCAGCTGCTCGCCATCGTCGAATGGGACGAGGGCCCAAGGTTTTCCACCGAGATGGTCAATGTCGGTGAGGCGGATCTCAGCGTCGGCATGCGGGTGCGCCCGGTGTACTTCGACTATCCCGAACACGACGTCACCATGCTGCGCTACGAGCCGGCCCCGGAGTAGTGCGTTCCTTTCGCCGAGCGTGAAGCTAGTTTCACGTTGGAGCGTGAGCGTGAAGTTAGTTTCACATTGGCGATTGTGGCTGGGTTACCGCAGCTCCTCGGTCGGCACGTCGTAGCGCTCCTGGTAGGCACGCACCCGCTCACGGACCTCGCCGGCGTCCAGGCCGGTGTCCGACCAGGTGTAGCGCCCGCGTCCGCCGTCGCCGGGATTGGCGGCCAGGAAGTCGCGCATCTTCTGCTCGGCCTCGGGTTTCAGCTCGCGGCCGAGCGAGGCATAGATGTCTTTGATCGTCGTCCAGGGGTCCTTCACGAAATCCGCAAACTGGACGTCGATCACCCGGCCGTCGGGGACAACACCCTTGTCGCGCAGGGCCATCCCGCGGTCGAGGCCGACGGTGATCTCCTCGTACGACTGCGCCGCACACTCCGCGATGTCTGACTCGTCGCTGCCCATCCGCCGCAGGTGGTGAGTCAGCGCGGCGATCGACGAGATGACATTGAGCGGATCGCGGTGCGTCTGCACGATCAGCGCATCGGGGTATTCGGCGACCAACTTGTCCAGCTGCCACAGGTGTGCCGGCGACTTCAGCAGCCACTGGCCGGGAACGCCAGACTGCAAGTGCTGCAAGAAGAGTCGGTGATAGCGGTAGGCGCCGGCGTGCTCCGCCTCGTAGAGCAGCCAGCGGTAGTAACTCGGCAGCCGGTACTGCACCGTGTAGATCATGCTGGTGAACTCGCTGCCCGTGATGCGAACACACTCCTGCGCAAGTAGCGCGCCCATCGGGTGAAAGGCCAGGAAGCCGGGAACGATCTGCTCGGACATGTCGATGCTGGCCTGCGCCTGCGCGATTCGCGGATCGCTGTGATAGGTCGCGGGTTGCGGCACGGGACAGGGCTCGTCGACCTCCCAGGTCAACGGCGCACGCAGCTCGGGGTCCTGGGCGAGCAGGTCGTGCAAGATCGTGGTCCCGGTGCGCGGTTGTCCCACGATGAAGATCGGTGCGGTGATCGGCTTGTCCGCGATCTCGGGATGTTCCTTGCGCCAAGCGATTACGCCGAGCCGGTTCTTCAGGGCCCGCATCAGATCGAGGTGGGCGACCTCCACACCGATCGCCGATAGCCGCGCGTCGTTGACCAGGCCGTCGGCGACACGTTCCAGCCCGGGTTGCCAGCCGTCGTCGCCGAAGTCGTCGCTGCCGACCTGCTCGCAGGCGGCGGCGATGAGGTTGTCCGGGCTGAAACGCTCCTGCAACGTCATGACTGCTCCGCGCCCTCGCGCACGGAAACCTTCACGTCCGGCGCGGTGGGGTTGTCCAGCCAGCGCACCACCACAAAGCCGCGATGTCTGCCACCGGTGTCGAGCCAATGCCCAAATCCGAAGTCCTGCGCGGAGATCGCGATGCGCACCCGTCCGTCGGCATCGGGCCGCACGCCGCGATTGGTCACCGAACTGTGCCGGCGGCGTGGCTCGTAGCACTCGTGCCAGACGCTTTCCAGCGTGACATTCCAGTACCGGGTGTCGGGCGGCTCGATGTCGAGCACCAGCGCCTGGCCGGGGTCGAGCCGGTAGGTGCCCATCATGTACAGGTTGTCCGGGGTGGTGTCGGCTGCGCCCAGATCGGCGGCCTCGGCGGTCAGCAGCGTGTTGGGCTGCTGCAGCAGCTCGGGCTTGATGGTGCGGTGCAGCGTGGTGAGCTTCATCAACGACCACGCCATCGCGGTGAACTGTTCGGCCAGCTCGTCATCGGACAGTGCGGTCACCGGATCGGGGTCGAGCGCCTCGATGTGCATGGTGGCCGGCTCTTCGGAGTCGCGATCAGCGATGTACTCCCGGACGACGACTGACGACGCGTCTGCGGGGATCTGTATCCACTGCGCGCCGCCCAGATCGGCCGGCTCGTCGGCCGAAAGCACCAGCGCGAACTCCCCGGAGGTCAGGTCCAGGTTCGTGTCGCCGACGTAGTTGGACATGCGCCGCGGCGTCAGGCCGGTGCCGGCCAGGATCTGGAAGCCGAGGTAGGCGGTCGTGCCGCGGGTGCCGGTGATCCGATAGCGCCGGTCGCCGCGGATCATCGCCAGGAAGTAGTTGCCGTCGGGATTGGGTCCGCCGATCATCCGGGTGTCCGAGCACATATCGAAGAAGGCCGGGCGCGCGGTGTCGGCCTCGACGGCCATTTGCGAGCACAGCGACGAGACCCGGGCGATCACCCGCAGTCCCTCGAGGAGCTCGCGCTCGGATTCGGCGTCCTCGGTCACGATCTTGGTGACGTCGGTGATCATCTGCTGGAAGAACTGCCATGCGGCACGAGACTGCGGGGCGCTGTCGGTCGGCGTCATTGCCGTAGCGTGAGACATAGTCTCATGTTAGGACGGCGAGTGCCGCCCTGAACAGGGGTTCACACGAATAGGCGGCTCACTTGAAGTGCGATTTGGAAATCTGGGCGTGCACGCCGACCGTGCGGTCGACCACCTGCGAGACCGAGAAGTCGGCGGCGGCGGACAGGTAGGCGTATGCCGTCGCGCGATCCATGCCCCTGTCGAATTCGAGAAAATCGAGGGCATTGACGACCGCCCGGCGCATCGCCACGTTGAGGTCGTTGATCTGTCCGTTGACGCTGGCATCGGGATCGGAGAGCCCGATCGGTACCCAGAGATCGGCGGTCTCGGCAAAGGGGTAGTGATAGGCCACCGACGGTGCATCACCCGTTTTCGGTTTGCAGACCGTGAGCCGAAACGTTCCGCGCAGCGAGCCTTCCATCGCCGTCAGCGCGACCTCACCGCTGCCCATCGCGTGGTGTGGGTCGCCGGCGTAGAACAGCGCTCCTTCGGCGAACACCGGCAGGTAGAAGGTGGAACCCACGCCCAGCAATCGGATGTCGATGTTGCCGCCGCCCAGGGTGGGCGGGATCGAGTTGGCGCTCGCCGCGGTGAGGTCGGAGTCCTGGGAGAAGGCGACCCCCATCATGCCCATGAACGGGTTGAGCGGGAACCGCACCGACTTGTCGTGAAAGCGCATGACGCCGTGGCCGTCCTCGATGGCGGTGAACGTGAAGGCGTCGCCGTATTTCGTCGGGTCGGGGTTGGGCCGGTGGTCCTGGCTGACCGGCGGCATGACCTCGTCGAGGGTGATTCCCGCGGGTGCCTTCCCGTCCGGGGTCCTGGCTAATGCGCCCTTGCCGTGCCGGCTGGAGACGACGCCGTAGGGCACGCGCGGCGCCGCCTCCAGCGTCTCGATCTTGAGCACGTCTCCGGGCTGCGCACCCTCGACGAAGACCGGCCCGGTGACAACGTGGGGTCCGTCCTTGTCGAAATCGCGTGGGGTGCGGCGATATTCCCCCGCGATCGCGATGGCGTCGGTCAGGACATCGGATTGGGAGACGCCCTTCGACCCGAAATACGCGACGGGATTGCGCCCTTGATCTTCGAGGATGCCCTCGTGCGAGACGGCGTCGATGGTGATTGTTTCGCCCGACTTCATTTGCAGCACCGGTTTGGCATGCACGTTCGGGACATAGCCCCAGAGCACCTGGTCGGGGGTGGACTGCAGGTAGTGGTTCCCCCCGATATTGCCCTCGCCCGGCTGAAGAACTCTGGGTGCTCCCAAAGTTGAAGCGGCAGAACCAGTTCGGGTGCAACCGGCGGCGATGCCGGCGACCCCGACACCGGCACCGATTGCCGCGACGGCCCTGACGAAGTCCCGCCGCCCAACGCCTTCCACGAGGGTTTCGCGCGCACTGTGCACTAAACTCTGATCCATTGGTGTCTCCGGGGATTTCGATTTGGTCGACGTTTCCAAGGGATCCTCGCAGCCACGAACAATGGGGGTCCAATAGCAATTTGTGATGAGTGCCATTCATCTTGATGATGATGTTGCACAACCACTTTCGCCCTACCCGGCGCGATGACAATGATATCTCCACGTTCCGGACGAATTAATTCTCGGTAACAACAATTTGGATTGCACCGGGCGCAGTTTGTGATGTCAGCTCTGCCGCGGGATATGGTGGGTGGATGTCTGTGACATCTGCGTCGATGTCCCTCGGGGAACAAAAGCGCACGGCGACGCGGCAGCGCATCGCGGCGGCCGCGGCGAAACTGGTCGCCGACGTCGGACTGGCGGGAGCGACCGTGGACCGTATCGCCGACGCGGCCGGCGTCGGCCGGGCGACCTTCTTTCGCTACTTCAACTCCAAGGAAGATGCCGTCGCCGAGGGAATGAACGTCCATTGGCTCAACCGGATCACCGGCGCACTGGCTGCCCAGCCGGCTGACCTGAGCGCCGTCGATGCCGTGGCCGCCGCTTTCGGAGACCTCGCTCTCGGATTCTCCGAAATCGAGGACCAGGTGCGTGAATTAGGCACGCTGACAAGATCTTCGGAGACGCTGGAGGCTTGGAACCTACACATCTACGTACGCTACGAAGCGGCGATCGCCGAACTCGTCGCGCCCCGGTTGTCCCAGCTGACACCGCAAGATCCCAGGCCCCGACTGATCGGTGCGCTGGCGATGGCGGCGGTTCGCATTGCCCTAGACGACTGGCTCAGCGACGGGGGATCACTGCCCGACCGGGTGCGTCATGGCCTGGCCGCGATCGCGATCGCCTGACGAGACTACGAGCTAGCTTGCGGCGCCGGCCATTTCAGAATCTGTCGGGCCGTACCACCGAGAACCCAGGCCTTTTCGTCCTCGGACAGCGACGTGGAGTCGCGGATGTTGAACAGTGTCTCGGCCCACGTGGCGCGGTGCCGGGTCATCGTGTAGTCGCTTGCCCACATCACGCGCTGCGGTCCGAAGGCGTCAACCGCGCGGCGCAGCTTCGGTTCGAGGTCGCCAAATGGGTAGGGCTCGGTCGACAGAAACGATGCCGCGTGCGCCCATTTGTACGCCACATTGGCATGGCTCGCCATCGCCAACGCGTCGTCGATGCTGGCTTGCCCGGGCGCCGCATCGAACGCGGCCCCGCAATGATCGATGACGAACTGAACCTCGGGAAAGCGCCGCAGGTAGTGCGCCAGGTGCGGTACCCGTCCGGGGCAGGTGACGAATACCGGCAAGCCATGGGCCTGTGCGGTTTTGAACAGCCGATCGTGCCCGCCCTCCTCGAACACCGCACCCTCGGCCGGGGTGAAGACCGTGGTGCGCATGGCCTTGAACCCGGGCGCGGCGGTCAGCGTCTCGACCCAGGATTCGATGCCCGGGTCGGTCGGATCGACCCGCATCAAGAAGGCGAATCGGTCGGGATGACTTATCGCCGCCGCCTCGGCATTCGGCCCCACGCAGCGAAAGGCGCCGTTGGCCATGCGATAGCCGGGCAGCAGCCCCTCTGCGGTAAAGCTGTCGAACTCGTCGAACAGCACGGCCGCAATGCCCAGGGCATCCATGATCGCGAGCGTGATCTCGGTGCCGAGCATGTTGGCGTGCACTTGGGCGTCGACGATGTCCATCGAGTTGCTCCTATCCGGCGGTCCGCTCAGACGGGAGTATGCCAGCGCGCGGTTGCGGCCACGCTGACACGTGCTGTCGTCCTAGGTCGACGCGCGCACGATCAGATGGGCGATTTCGGTCGACCCACCCGGTGC
Source organism: Mycobacterium sp. Aquia_213 (assembly GCF_026625985.1). NCBI lineage: Bacteria > Bacillati > Actinomycetota > Actinomycetes > Mycobacteriales > Mycobacteriaceae > Mycobacterium > Mycobacterium sp. Aquia_213. The sequence goes on along the minus strand of NZ_CP113116.1, from coordinate 5,837,500 downwards.
CGGGGCGGGGTATCCCAACCGGTCGAGCAGAGCGGCGAGCGCGATATCGGCGACGGCGCGCGAAACGAATTGCACGGTGGTCAGCGGCGGGCTGCTCACCACACCCATCGGGCTGGCGTCGACGCCCATGACGGCGAGGTCGCGCGGGCAACGCAGCCCGGCCTCGTGAATACCGTGCAAGACGAGGCAGGCGATTTCGTCGCTTTGTGCACACACGGCCGTCACGCCGTCGCGCACCCACCCCGTTACCACCTCCGCGGCGTTGTCCACCGTCACCTCGGCGACGGCCAGCCGTGGCAGCCCGCGTAACTTTGCCGCGCGCACGACACCCTCGAACCAGTAGTCACCTAGGGTGCGCCATCGCTGAATTCCGGTGTAGGCGAACGCCATCTGCCGGTGACCACGCGAGACGAGATGGTCGACCCGCAGCTCGCCAATGGAGAGGTGTGGATCTCCGAGTGCGGGCAGCGTCCCGATCTCGATGTTCGGTATGCCCGCGGCCCGCAGCGAGTTCGAGGCGGCCGCGCTGAGCGGGAAAAGGCTGGTGACCGCAATCGGGTCGAGGTTCTCGATCGCATCGACGACGTGTTGATCGTCGTCGGTCTCGAAGATCTGCACCTGGAGTAGGCCCAGGCGGGCGAGCTCAGTGGTCATCCGGCTGCCTGCGATCATCGGCATCTCGCCCACCGCCACATGCGGCACCACGTACAAAACCACACCGCTCTTGCCCCGGGCGAGGTTGCGCGCGGCCAGGTTGGGCCGATAGCCCAACAGTTCCGCGGCCCGGTGGACCGCCTCGCGCGTTTGCGCCGAGATTCTGCGGCCCGCGGCATTGTTCAAGACATAGCTAACCGTCGCGGTCGATACGCTGGCCAATCGAGCCACGTCAGCATTGGTGGGCCGCACCACCTTATTCGCGTTCACCTCGGGCCCAGCCATGATTCATGGTGGCATGCGGCGAAGGGCCACAGCCACGATCCGGCAATCCCAGACCCCGGCGCACGACCTGAAAATACGGACTATTAGTCACTGCCTACCAGCCCGATGAGGAGGCGGTTGCTTCTCTCGCATTCAGCGGTATATTACGGCTGTTATGGCACTTTAATCTTCCAGAAGCAGTTGACTCTGTGACTGAAGTCATTGTCTACTAGTCGCTGTATTCGAGGAGTGCGGCATGAATAAAGACGATCTGATCCTGATCAGCGTGGATGATCACATCGCCGAGCCAGCGGACATGTTCGACGCCCATGTTCCGGCTAAGTACAAAGAGCTCGCACCGCGGGTGGTCACGGAGCCCGATGGCGTCCAGCAGTGGTATTACGGCGAGGTGCGCGGGCGGAACATGGGCCTGAACGCCGTCGCCGGCAAGCCCCGCGAGATGTACAACATCGACGCCTCGCGCTACGACGAGATGCGGCCGGGCTGCTTCAACGTCGACGAACGCGTCCGGGACATGAACGCCGGTGGGCAGCTGGCCGGTTTGAACTTCCCGAATTTCACCGGGTTCTCCGGCCAGGTCCTCAACCAGGGCCCCGACCGCGACGTCAACCTGGTGATGATCAAGGCCTACAACGATTGGCACGTCGACGAATGGTGCGCGGCCTACCCGGGAAGGTTCATCCCGTGCGGAATCCTGCCCTTGTACGACGTCGCCGAGGCCGCCAAAGAGGTCAAGCGCCTGGCGGACAAGGGATGTCACGCGGTGACGTTCTCGGAGAATCCAGAAGCGTTGCAAATGCCCAGCATTCACACGAAATACTGGTATCCGCTGTTCGAGGCCGTCTGCGAGAACAAAACGGTGCTGTGCACGCATGTCGGCTCCGCGTCCCGGTCCCCGCAGGTGTCGACGGACGCCCCGCCCAGCGTGCAGATGACGGCGTCGTCGATGATGAGCATGTTCACCTTCACCGAGCTGATCTGGGCCGAATTCTGGTCCGACTTCCCGCAACTGAAATTCTCGCTCACCGAGGGTGACGTCGGCTGGATCCCGTACTTCCTGTGGCGGGCCGAGCATGTCTACAACCGTCACTCGGGCTGGACGCTGGCGACCTTCCCGCCCGGCTACCACGGGCCCAGCGACGTGTTCAAGCGGCACTTCTACACCTGCTTCATCAGCGACAAAGTCGGTGTGCACAACATGGATTGGTTCAACGAGGACATGCTGTGCTGGGAATCCGACTTCCCCCACTCCGACAGCAACTGGCCGTTCGCGCCCGAGGACATCATCGAGACGATGGGCCACCTCGACGATGCGGTCATCAACAAGATCACTCACGAAAATGCAATGGCCGCATACTCTTTCGACCCGTTCCGGTACATACCGCAGGAGCACGCCCGGGCCGGCCAGCTGCGCGCACAGGCGACGGATGTGGACGTGGTTACCCATGTCGGGCGCCAAGCCAGCCAGCGGGACCGTGACGCGTGGACGCGGATGACGCAGTTCGCCCTGCAGGCACAGGCCTCGGCGCAGGCGCCGGTAACGGCCGAGGTCACCAGCATCGCCGGCCGTGCCACCACGCTGGGCAATTGAGCGTGGCGGCTCAGGCACCGTTCACCGACTGGCGTGTGCTGGAGCTGTCCAACGGGATCGCGGTGTCATATTGCGCCAAGATGTTCGCCGACGCCGGCGCCGAGGTGGTGAAGGTCGAGTCTCCGCGGGGTGATTCGATGCGCGGTTGGTCGGCCGGGGGCCCGCCCGGGGCGCTGTTCGACTATCTGGCGTCGGGCAAGAAATCGGTGGTCCGCCGTGACAACGCGGAGATCACCGCGCTGTTGGCCGGTGCCGACGTCGTGCTCACCGACCTGACCGACGGCTGGACGCTCGGCGACATCACGGCGCACACCGGCACCGCGGCGGTGGTTGTCACCGTGACGCCGTTCGGCACGACGGGACCCTATGTCGACGACCAACTGGTCGCCAACGAGTTCATCCTGCAGGCGTTGTGCGGCTCGATCTCCGGCCGGGGCTGGCCGGGCGACGAACCGGTACAGGCGGGCGGGCGGCTGGGGGAGTGGTTGGCGGCTTCGTTCGCCGCCCCGGTCGCGGCCGCCGCGGCCCGGCACGCCGCCCGCGGTGGCCGCGGCGAAGTCATCGACGTCTCGACGTATGAGGCGATGGCGATCGCGATGGGCGGGTTGTCCGCCATGTCGGCCAGCGTGCTGGGCGCGGATTCCCTGCTGCACCAAGGCAGTCTGGAACTACCGTCGATCGTCCCCACGGCGGACGGCAATGTCGGCTTCTGCACCATCACCGCCCAGCAGTTCCAGGACTTTCTGGTCATGATCGAGCGTGCCGATCTGGTAGACGACGCCGAATTGGCATCGTTCGTCGGTCGAGTCGAACGCCGCGACGAATTCCTCGACATGGTGACCCAGTGGACCCAGACCCGGACCACGCAGGAGATCGTCGATCTCGCGGTGGCGTTCCGTATTCCGGTGGCGCCCATCGGTGCTCCGGCCACCCTGCCGGCAGTCGACCACTTCGTGGAACGGGGCGTGTTCGTCGAGTCGGAGCTTGGGGTGCTGCAACCGAGGGTGCCGTATCGCAGTGACGCCATCACGGCGCGGCCGCCCCGGCGTCCTCCACTGCTGGGTGCCGACAACGGCGGGGTGCACTGGCCGCCGCGGCCCGCACGGCCGAAACTCGCCGACGTGGGTGCACTTCCGCTGTCCGACATCCGAATCACCGACTTCACCGCGTTTTGGGCCGGGCCGGTGGCCACCCAATTCCTCGGATCGCTGGGCGCCGACGTGATCAAGCTCGAGGGTGTTAGCCGCCCCGATGGCATGCGGTTCTCGGCGGGGCGCCCACCCGACTGGGACCAGTGGTGGGAGTGGGGCCCAGTCTTCCTGTGCAGCAACAACAACAAGCGTGGCATCAGCGTCGAGCTCAGTACCGACGCCGGCCGGGCGCTGGCGCTCGAGCTGATCGCGGCGAGCGATCTGGTCATCGAGAACTTCTCCCCGAGGGTGATGGAAAACTTCGGCCTGCAATGGGATGCGGTGCGTGCGGCCAATCCGCGTGCCGTCATGGTCCGGATGCCGGCGTTCGGGCTCGACGGCCCATGGCGCGACCGCGTCGGATTCGCGCAGACGATGGAACAGGCGACGGGCATGGCGTGGATGACCGGGCATGCCGATGGGCCACCGGTGATTCCGCGCGGCGTGTGCGATCCGATAGCGGGATTGCACGCAGCCTTCGCAGCCGTCGCGGCGTTGGTGATCCGCGACCGGGACGGGACGGGCATGCATGTCGAGTCCACGATGGTGGAGTCCGCGCTCAACATCGCCGCCGAAATGCTGCTCGAATACTCACGCAACGGAATTGAATTGCGCCGGCAGGGAAATCGGGGACCCGGGGCGAGCCCGCAGGGCGTATACCGCTGCGAGGGCGACGACGAATGGGTCGCGCTCGCCGCGACGACTGATGCGGCCCGCGCAGCGCTGGCCGGGCTCATCGACAAGCTCGAACTCGGGACCGAAGAGGCCGGGTGGCGGGAGCGAGCCGACGAGATCGACAAGCTGATCTCGGATTGGACCGCCCGGCGCCCGGTGGCCGAGGCGGTCGGCGCGTTGCGCGCAGCGGGAGTACCCGCGGCGCGGGTCACCGAGGCGGCCGCGCTGCTGAGCGACCCGCAACTGCTCGCCCGCGGATTCTGGGAAACCGTCGACCACCCCGTCGCCGGCTCGTTCCGTTGCGTAGGAATGCCTTTCACGTTCGTCGGGACGCCTAGGCGGTGGATTCGCCGCGGGTCACCGTTGTATGGGCAACACACCAGCGAGGTGCTGACCGGCGTATTGGGGGCCAACGAAGAAGATCTTGCGGAATTGCGCGCGGCCGGCGCGACGAGCGTGCGGCCGGCGGGCTTGTGAGATGGCCGTCACGCTGTGCGTGCCGCCGCGGGCCGGAGAGCTCTGCGCGCCGGTGCGTTTCCTGGTGCGCCAGGACTCCGTCGTGATGGAACTGACTGCGCGGCACCGGATCACCAGCGTCGAGTGGGACGAGCAAGAGCGTGCGGTGGCAATGGTCGTCGAGATCACCGACCCGCAAACCGCCCGGCCGGTGGACGTGCGAATCGACGTCTTGGAAAGGGGCACGGATGCCGGCACACCGGCCGTCGATGCGCGCACCAGGACGATCGGCACGGTGCTGCGCGACGGACGGCAATACGACGTCCTGGGAACCTATCTCGGAGTAGTAGCGGATGAGAACTGAAGGGCCGCAACGGATGGAGCAAGGGTGAGCGGGACAAAACGCACCGCGGCGATCGTCGGGGTGCACAACACCCGGCAGGGACGGCGCCTGGACGGCGAAACGTCGCGCGGGCTGGCGATCAAGGCGATCCTGGGTGCACTCGACGATGCCGGGCTGAGCCTCGACGACGTCGACGGCATCAGCGCGAGCCCGCACTCGACCTCGTTGATCTACGACCTGCGGATCGGCCCGGCCTGGCAGGGCCTGGCCTTCGGGGTCGGCATGATCACCGAGGCGGTCACCGCGATCGAGCACGGCATGGCCGACGTCGTGGTTCTGGTCGCCGCTCAGGCCGGCGAATACCGCGACCACGAGGCCACGGCGCCGTGGACCCGGCCCGAGAACGAATTCGTCGCGCCGTGGGGAATGTTCACGACCGCCGAGTTCGCTCTGATCGCCCGGCGGCACATGCACGTGTACGGCACCACCCGCGAACAGCTGTCGATCGTGGCGTCGACCATCCGCAACAACGGATCGCAGAACCCCGAAGCCGTTTACTACCAACGCGGTCCGTTCACCCCGGACGACATCACCGCGTCCCGGCCGATCGCCGACCCATTTCACCTGCTCGACTGCGCCACCACCTCCGAAGGCGGCTGCGCACTGGTCGTGGCGAACATCGACAAGGTCGAGGCGGCCGGTCGGCCGATCTACGTGCTGGGCAGCGGCGCGGACTTTCACGGACCGTCGTATCAGCACCCACCGGCCTTTGACCTCGCTGGTCGGCGCGGCGATCACGTGAACGGTGTCGTCGGAAGGCGCGCGGCCGAAGGTGCCTTCCGCCACGCCGGAATTCGGCCCGACGACGTCGACGTGCTGGAACTCTACGACCCGTTCTCGTTCGAAATCATCCGTCAGCTAGAAGCTTTCGGCTTCTGCGGCGAGGGCGAAGGCGGACCGTTCGTCGCCGACGGCCACATCGCGGTTGGCGGCAGTCATCCGATCACCACCGATGGGGGAACCATGTCCTTCAGCCACGCCGGTGCCAATCCGCAAATGATGCAACGCGCCATTCGCGCGGTCCAGCAATTGCGCGGTGAGGCGGGTGCGCTCCAGGTGCCCGATGCGCATATTGCCTTCTGCAGCAACGGGGGCGCGGGCGCCTTGTTCACGACGGTGCTGATCGTCGGAGATGAGCCGCGGTGACCGCCTTGCAACCGCAGACCGGTCCGCTGCCGCACGCGAGTAGTCAGCTCAGCGTGCCGTTCTGGCAGGGGTGTCAATCGCGGGAGCTGCGTTATCAGCGCTGCGATGCGTGCGGCCTGGCCAACTTCCCGCCGACCGAGCACTGCCGCCAATGCCTGTCGGCCGAATTGCAGTGGGCGAAGAGCGCCGGCGTCGGTGAAATCTATAGCTGGACAGTGGTTTACCGCCCCGTTACTCCGGAGTTCGAACCGCCCTACGCGCCCGCGATCGTCACGCTCGACGAGGGGCACCAGATGCTCACCAACATCGTCGGCGTGACCCCCGATGAGCTGAAGATCGGTATGCGGGTGCAGGTGCAGTTCCATGTCGTCGGTCCGGACGTGACGTTGCCCTACTTCACCAGCGAGAGGTAGCCGGTCGTGAGTCCCCGGCGCAGCACCAACGGCCTACCGGTAACGGCCTATCTGGTGCTGGGTGTGCTGGCCGCCAACGACGAACAACTGACGGCCGGCGAGATCAAGATGCGCGCCGAACTGACGGTCGGCCACTTCTACTGGTCGCCGTCGGTCAGTCACGTGCGGCGCGAACTGACCCGGCTGCTGGAGTGGGGGATGGTCAGCGAAATCGCCGCGCAATCCGGCAAGCGCGCGATCACGTTGTACGAGACCACAGATGCCGGGCTCGACGCCCTTCGCCGATGGGTCCAACACTTTCCGGGCGACGATCAAGTCGTCATCAAGCACCCCGTCATCTTGCGCACCTGGCTCGCGCGGGGCGAGGATCCCGAACGTGTCGTCGACACGCTGGATCGGCATCTCGACGCCACCCGGGCCCGCCTCGACGAGGCCCTGTGGTCGCGGCAGCGTTCGCGCGACCTCGGCATCACCGACGATCCGGACCAGCGCTTCTCGTTCGCCGTGCTGGACTACGCGATACGCGGACTGTACGCGGAGATCTCCAACATCGCGCAGCTGCGCGACGAGATCGCCAGCGGCACAAACAAAGACCCGGTTACGCGGGTCCCACGGGCGAAGGGGCAGATCCGCCGTCGGGCACCCAGGAACTAGCCGCGTCCCGGTAGGCGGTGCCCCGCGGTTCGCGCACCCACAGGGTTTCGTCCCCGACTCCTCCCGTTTCGAAGGCCGTGCCTTCTGCGATCAACTGACGCTTGAGGACCTTGTGCGTGGCGGTGCTGGGCAGGTCGGTCGCGATACGCACATAGCGTGGCCGCGCCTTGGCAGACAGGTCGGGCTGCCGGCCCAGGAAAGCTTCGAATTCGTCGGCGTCGAGCGTCTGACCCTCGTTCAGCACGACGGCGGCCATCACCTGATCGCCGACATGGCCGTCCGGCACCGCGTACACCGCGACACGATTGATCGCATTGTGGCGCAGCAGAATTCGCTCGATCGGTGCGGCCGCCATGTTCTCGCCGTCCACCCGCATCCAGTCCGCGGTGCGGCCGGCGAGGTAGATCCAACCGTCGGCGTCGCGGTAGGCGAGGTCCCCCGACCAGTACATGCCGTGGCGCATGCGTTCGGCGTTGGCGGCGGGGTCGTTGTAATAGCCGGTGAAGAAACCCGATCCCGCGGTGTTGACCAGCTCACCCACCGCCTCATCGGCATTGGCGAGCGCGCCGCTGGCATCGAAGCGGGCGACGGCACACTCAGTGATGGTGTCGCTGTTGTAGATCGCGATCCCGTCGATGCCTCTGCCGATCGAGCCCTTCGGCGTGCCGGGTTCGCGGATCACGATGACCGCGTTCTCCGTCGAGCCGAAGCCGTCCTCGACCTGGACCCCGAACCGGCGCCCGAATTCTTCGATGTCCTTGTCGTTGGCCTCGTTACCGAACGCCACCCGCAGCGGGTTGTCCGCGTCGTCGGCGCGTGCGGGGGTGGCCAGGATGTACGCGAGCGGCTTGCCGACGTAGTTCATGTAGGTCGCGCCGTGGCGGCGGACATCGTCGAGGAAGTTGGTCGCCGAGAACTTCGCCGGCACGATCGCAGCGCCGGAGCACACCGCGGGCGCCCATCCGGCGACGACGGCGTTGGAATGAAACAGCGGCATGGACACGTAGCAGGTGTCCTGGTCGGTGAGGGCGAAACGCTGGACCAGGTTGGTGCCGGCGAACATCGCCATCAGGTGGGAAACCTGAACTGCCTTGGGATTTCCGCTCGTTCCGGAGGTGAAGATCATCATGAACGCGTCGGTCGCTTCGACTTCCCGATGCGGCACCAGTTCGCCGGCGGCACCGATGAATTCGGCCCACTGCGGTGTCGAGGTGTCGAGGATCTGGGTGCCCTCGAGGTCCAGGCCGTCCAACAGCGGCCGGTGTTCGGCGTCGGCGACCACGAACTGGCAGTCGGCCCGCCGCACGTCGGCGGCCAGCGCCTCACCGCGCCGGGTGTTGTTCAGGCCGCAGAGCACGTAGCCGCCCAGGCCGGCGGCCGCCATTTGGTTGAGCATCTCGGGCGTATTGCCCAGCAGCGCGCCGACGTGCAGTGGTCGTTGCGGATCGGCGGCGCCGATCAGGGCCGCGGCCCGCGCGGTGGCCTGCTGCAGGTGCTGGCTCCAACTCCATTGCAGATCACGGTGTTTCACGGCGACGTTCGGATCGGACAGGCGCCGTCGCAGGAACGCCTGCATCGTGTCGTCAGCCATCGAGATTCACCTTCACTCTGCCCACCCTTACGAGACGAGACGGTCCGTCTTATCTTAGCGGGTCGAGCGGTGCAGCAATTCACGTGCCGCCACCACGCATGAGCGTGGTGGTTACCTACCCGCCCACCATCATCAGGCCGCCGTCCACGGCGAGCAGCTGCCCGGTGATGAAGCCCGACCCCGGGCCGGCCAGGAACACCAGCATCGGGCCGACATCGCGCGCCGGATCTCCCAAGGTCCCACCGAGCGGAATCATCATCTGCATCTGCTGGTCGATCAGCGCGGCGGCATCCGGCCCGAGGAAATCCCGCAACCGGTCCGCACCCGGCGTCTGCACCGCGGGCGCCAGCGCGTTGACGGTGATGTTGTCGGATGCCCAGGCCTTGGCGGCCGATCGCGTCCACGCCTGCACCGCTCCCTTGGTCGCGGCATAGACGGCCGAGATAGGGCTGCCCATAATGGCTTCGGAGGATCCGAAGTTGATGATCCGGCCGCCCTTGGGATCCTGATCCTTCATCACGGCGTACGCGGCCTGATTGGTCAGGATGGTCGCCTTGACGTTGGTGTCCAACAGGAACGAAATGTCGTCGGCACCGACATAACCGGGTATCCCCGCTTGCCAGAGCCCCGCGGCGTTCACCAGGACATCGAGTCCGCCGAGTTGCTCGGCGGATTGCTGGACCATTGCCGAGACGGCGTCGGCGTCGCGCACATCGCACTGGATCCAGCTGGCCGCAAGGCCCTCCGGCGGCGGTGTCCGGTGATAGGTCGCGGCGACGTCGGCACCCGCCGCGGTGAGGACTCCGACGGCGGCCGCACCGATTCCGGTGGCTCCGCCGGTCACCAGGATTCGTCGGCCCTTGAGCGCCTGCGTCACGTCTGACATGGGCGAAACGCTATACGGCCGGCGCCGCCGCCCCTCAACCGCCTTGCAAGCCGGCGCCTAGGCGCGCACCGCGATCGTCGACAACAGATCGGCGAGCCGGTCCGGTTGGTCCACCATCGAGAACGTCCGCGCACCGTCGATCACCTCGAGGCGGGCGTTCGGGATAGTGGCGGCCAGCTTTTCGCCGTCCGCGAGTTCGAAGAACGTATCGTCGCCCGACCAAGCGATCAGCGTGGGCTTGTCGAATTCGGGCAACCGGGCCGCGACATCCATGGTCACCTCGGTGCGCATCGAGAGCGAAAGCTGGCGCAGGTCTTCGACAATGGCCGGGTCGGATAGCCCGGGCTGTACCCAGATCTCGGTGAGATCGTCGATGTTGCGATGCGCCAGGCCGTCAAACGCGCGCTTGCGCGCGGCCGGCACTCGCATGGCCTGGGCCACCGCCTTAAACGTCGTCTTCGACTTGGCCGCCAGGATCACCGGCTTGAGAATCGGCGGCGGAAAGTGTTCGAACGCATCGCAACTCGTCAGCACCAGCGCCCCGAGTCGCTCCGGGTAATGCACCGCGACGAGTTGGGTGATCACTCCGCCGGTGTCGTTGCCGACCAGCACCACGTCCTCGAGGTCGAGGGCGGCCAGCACATCCGCCACTATGCGGGCCACGCCCTTGATGGTGCGGTCGGCGCCGGGGCGCAGTGGTTCCGGATGCGCGCCGAGCGGCCAGGTGGGGGCGATGCACCGCAGCCCGCGCTCGGCGAGCTTTTCGCTGACACGGCGCCAGAGTTCTCTGCCCATCATGTAGCCGTGTACGAATACGACTGGCCTGCCGTTTTCGGGTCCGGTTGCTTCGTAATGGATGGTCCCGGCACTAATGTCGATCGTCGACATGGATAACTCCTACTCAGGGATGTGTATTTACAAACAGGCTGTCTGTTCGTAAGTTACCAACAGGTTGTATGGAAAGCAAGAGACGGACTCAGGAGGAGCGCTCCGCGGCCACCCGCGACGCGCTGATCTCGGCTGCCCGCCGGCTGTGGGGCGAGCGGGGCTACGCGGAGGTGGGCACGCCGGAGATCGCCGCGACCGCGGGCGTCACCCGCGGCGCGATGTATCACCAATTCGCCGACAAGGCAGCGCTATTCGCAGAGGTCGTCGAGGTGGTGGAACAGGACGTGATGGCCCGGATGGCGACCATTGTCGCCACGTCGGGAGCAACGACACCGGCCGACCTGCTGCGCGCCGCCGTGGACGCCTGGCTCGAGGTTTCCGGTGACCCGGAGGTGCGCCAGCTGATCCTGCTGGACGCGCCCAGCGTGCTGGGCTGGGCGGGCTTCCGCGACGTCGCTCAGCGATACAGCCTGGGGATGACGGAGCAAATGCTCACCGAGGCCGTCAAGGCCGGCCAACTGGCCCGGCAACCACTGCGACCGTTGGCGCATGTGCTGATCGGCGCGCTCGACGAGGCGGCGATGCTGATCGCCACCTCCGATGACCCAAAGCGCGCCCGCCGCGAGACCCGCCAGGTGCTACACCGATTGATCGACGGGATGTTGCACGACCCGACACGTTAGTGGCGGCTCTGGGTGAAGAACTGCCAGATCGTGGCGGTGGCATCGAGCGCGGTGGACGGCGCCGGAATGCCGCCGACTCGTTCCGCAAGTGGACTGGGCTCGCCGCCGGGCCATTGATGTCCGGCACCGGCCACCGAGATCAACTCCACGGTGCGCCCGTCCGCACATCCGGCCGTTTGGGTCGTCACGTCCCCGGCCGTCGTCGAAGTCGGTGAGCCGCACGCATCGATCGCGCGCCAGGTGGCGTTGACGGCTTCCGCGGACGGGCCGTCCACGCGGGGATTTCCATTGGCGCCGAACGCTTTACCGGGTCCGCCGTTATAGGGGACCCGGTCGTCGGCCGTGCCATGAATCTGCAGAACGGACGTCGGCCGCGCCGCGGCGCAGTCCGTCAGCAGGGTCCCGGCGACGGGCGCGATCGCGGCGAAGGTATCGCTCTGGCAGCCGAGCCGCAGCGCCATCATCGCGCCGTTCGACATGCCGGTGACGTAGACGCGGGCCCGATCGACGGGGATCTCTTGCTCGATCGCGGCGACCATCGCGGTGATGAATCCGACGTCGTCGACATTCTCGTGCTGTGGTTGCCCACAGCACGTTCCGGCATTCCAGGCGCGGTTGAGACCGTCGGGGTAGGCGACCAGGAAACGACCACTATCGGCCGCATCGTCCCAGTGGTAGGAACGCTCGGCCTGTGCGCCGTTGCCGAAGCCGCCGTGCAGCATCACCACCAGCGGGACGGCATCGGCCAGGCCTTGCGGCCGGTAGAGATGAAAGGTCCTGCTGACCCCGCCCGATTCGATGCTCTGGGTGGATTGCCCGACCGGGATCGGCTGAGAGCCGGGCGTTCCCAATGCATGTCCGCCGCCCAGGCATCCGCCGAGCACGACGACCAGAGTTGCCAGAACGCACACGGTCAGCGCGCGGAGGTAGCCGGATCGCATGACGCCATCGTGGCACCCGCGCCGATATTTGACAAGTAGCTTGTCAATCTCGCCTCGAATGGCACACTTGCTGTTCATGCGACGTGTTGTGGATGCCGAGTGGAAGCCCACCGTGCCGGCGCTGGTGAATCTGGTTGCCGCATCGGGTGCGCCGCAGTTGCGAGCGGCGTTCGCTTCAGCCGGACTGGACGGGATCAGGCCCGCGCAAGCGGTTGCATTGGTACCACTGGCGGTTGGCGGACTGCATGCGTCCGCGCTGGCCGACCGGCTCCGGGTGAGCCGGCAGGCGGTGGCCCAGGCGGTGGCGGCGCTGGAGCGACATGGATACGTCACCCGCGTGCCGGACCCGGTCGATGCCCGCGCCCGAATCATCGAGCTGACACCACGCGGTCGCCAGGCGCTGCGGGTAATGCGTTCCAACGCAATTGAATTGGAGAAGCGATGGCAGCAGCTGCTGGGAGAGCAGCGGCTGGGTGAGTTTCGCGAGACGTTGGTGATGCTGTTGTCGGCGGAATCGACCGAATCCGGCTCAGACTAGCGACCGGAACCGGTCTGCCGCCGGCAGGTCACGGCACCGGCGTACCTTCGAATCGAGGCGCGTCTACCGAGAGGCGGCGGTTGTGATAACTCGCGATGTCGAGGTAGGTGCCGTAGCGGATTTGGCTCTTTCTCCACCGCGTGCGGCATTGGCCGCCGTCGCGGACGGTGAGATCGTTTTGCTTCCGGTATATGTAGCCACCGAAGAGCCCGCCGATCCTGCATTGTCGGCGCGCATTGTGCAGGTGACAGACGGCAGCGTAGACCTAGCCGGCCGCCGCGTCGTGGTGATCGCCGACGACGGCCCGCAGTGGTTTCGATTGCGTTCGTTGACTGTCAGGGGGATAGCGAAGTCCCGGGGTGATCACAGGTATCAGGTCCTGCCCGAGCGAATAGTGGCGTGGGACTACGGTTCGCTTCGTGAGGTACCGACACCACCAGTGGCCTCAACTTCGCGACAGACAACGTTTTCGGCTGCGGACGAGGATGACGACGTTCACCCGTTCCGCTCACCGAATCTGGAAGCGGCCGTTCGCAGGTCGCGAGTCATGATTCTGGCCAGCCGTTCACTCAAGGGCACGCCATTCGCGGTGCCGCTGTGGTTCGTTCCTTTCCGCGGCCGCTTGTACGCGACACCGCGGCGTCGTCCTGGACGGTGCGTAATGTAGCTGCTTCGGCGGAGGTGGCTTTATTGCTCGGTGGCGAGGAACACGACAACGCCAACCGGCTCATCGTGCGCGGACGTGCCCGAGCGGTTGCGGGCCTACCGCCGCCAGGGGTGTTGGCCCGGATAGGCTGGCTTTACTATCTGCAACCGCGATTCGCGGCAGTCGAGCTGAGTGATATCGGCCTGTGGCCGCTGCGAATGCGTTACTACGGCCAGTCGCAGCCGGCATTCATCGTGATCACGCCGCATACAGTGACTGAATGCGGCGTGCCGTAGCTCTTGGTGTCTGGCATGAAAACCGGTTCAATGCACGCGATGTCGTCGGCCTGGCAGGGGAGCCCCCGATGAGATGGCGGCTGGCTGCCTCAGTTGTAGGACTGGTCGGTTATGACGCGTTGATCCGGCCTGCGCAGTTGGATTGGGGCGCCACACCTGCCGAGCGACGGATGCGGTTACCCGGCGATGACATCGTGCGGGATGTGATGAGTCATCACACCAGGGCGGTGACGATCAATGCCGTGCCCGCCGCAGTTTGGCCGTGGCTGGTGCAGATTGGTGATCATAGAGCCGGCTTCTACAGCTACGACTGGGTCGAGCGCTATCTGTTCCCCGGCACTGTGCATTATGTCGAAGGTCGTCACTCCGCGACCCGTATCCACGATGAATTGCAGGGGCTCGCGGTCGGCGACCGGATCAACACCGGGTCGATCGGTTCGGTGCGGATCGGCAGCACCGTCACGGTCCTCGAGCCCAACCGTGCTCTGGTCATCGGAACCTGGGCATTCATCCTCGTGCCGATGAATGAAGACCGCACTCGTCTGCTTGTTCGTGAACGGGACGCAGGGTGGTTGCGGTTGCTGGCCCCGCGAGATTCCGGACTGCTTCGCGCGCTCGGTGCGGCCATCGATTACGCCGTCGGCGAGCCACTGCACTTTGTCATGGTCCGCAAGATGATGCTGGGCATCAAACAACGCGCCGAGTCCGCGGGTGCTCAAGTGCCCAGCGGCCCCCGGAAAAAGGACAAGGGACCCTAGGCCCCGGGCGCCGGCCGATTCGACAATGGCGCCATGACAACCGCTGGCGCAGAACGCATGCTCATCGAATCGGCGGTTCCTACATTCGATGCGATGGTGGCCGAGCATGTAGTCGTAGCCGCTGACCCGCCGACCACGTTCTGGGCCGCGAGGGCTCTAGACCTGCTCACAGTGCGCACCCCACTGCTGGCGGCGTCCATGTGGATCCGGAATTTGCCGGCTCGGCTGACGGGTCGGGCCGCACCCCCGCCGCCGCGCTTGGTGATTGGTGAGAACAGACTGCCGGGCTGGTTAGTTCTGGGCGATCGATCGAACTGCGAATTCGCTTTCGGCGCGGTCGGCAAGTTCTGGCAGCCGGTGATCGAGTGGCGTGACGTAGCCGCAGCGGATTTCGCCGGCTTCAATGAACCTGGCTGGGGAAAGATCGCCGCCAATTTCTCGGTCGCGCCCTACGGTGCAAGCCGGACGCTGCTCAGCTACCAATGCCGAACTGTCACAACCGATCCGGATTCATACCGGCGCTTCAAGCGCTACTGGTGGCTGATCCGGCCGTTTGTCGCGCACATTATGCGCGCGACGCTAAACACGATTAAAGCCGACGCTGAGGCGGCGGCGGATAGGTAGGAGTAGATGACGCGCGTTCTGGTGAGTTTTGGATCAAAGCGAGGCGGGACAGCAGGGTTGGCCGCGATGATCGGCGACGCGTTGACCGAGTTTGGTTGCGATGCGGTCGTGAGTCCGGCAAAAGATGTCCATGACCTCGGCGGCGTCGATGCGGTAATCGTGGCTGGCGCGTTGTACGCATACAGATGGCATCGCGACGCGCGACGGTTTGTGCGCCGGAATGCCACGGCGTTGCGGGAATTGCCGGTCTGGCTGGTCAGCAGCGGCCCGTTGGACGGTTCGGCGGAGGAGCGCGACATCCCGCCCACGGCGCAGGTTGCGAAGTTGGCCCGACGCATCGGTGCCCGTGGTCATGTGACGTTTGGGGGTCGACTCGAACCGGATGCAAAGGGGTTTCCCGCCAGCGCGATGGCGAAGAAGAATGCCGGCGACTGGCGCAGTCGCGCCCACGTGCAGAGTTGGGTCGCCACAGTGGTCGGTGGGCTTCAGCGGCCGGGGATCACGCACCGGGCATAGGCCGCAACTTCGCCCGGTGCGTCATCAGCCGCGGAAGGCGGTATTCATTCGTCGTTTGAATACTCTGTCGAACCGGCGGTAGGTGCTGCGCAATGTACGTCCCGGCCACCCCTGTGGAACGAGATCTCCGGGTAGTTGCGGATCGAGCTGGAGGTGCCGGACAACGGCGATTGACAAGGCGAAATCGTAGGTGAAGCTGTCGGTCGAATCATCGCGTTTGCTCGTGGTGAGTGCGGCATTCATCGCTTCGATCAGAGCCGTGGCATCGTCTATCCAGTCATCGAGGGAGAACAGGGATCGCAGCCTGTCTGGGGTGATCTCCGTCGCGGCGCCATGAAAGTGCATGCATTGCCGATCCAGTACTTCCCTCGATGTCGGAAGCCGTTGCGGGTCAAGGTTGTCCGGGCGACACCAGACGCCGTCTCGAAGCTCCGCGAGGTGCAGTGCTGTTGCTGCCTTCCTCAGCTCGAGCCGATCGGCCGCCGACCGGCGATCCAGCGAGACGATCGCCAATTCCCATGTTCCGTCCCACCGGGGGTCGGCCGCGTCTCCGCTGCGGGCCGCTTCGTCTACGCGCTGACGCCGATCGAGCAACCGGCCCGCGAGTGCGTAGCTGCCGTCGTCCCCGGTGAGTTCGCCGTTGGAGACCATCCGCCACAGGCAGGTGCGGGCCGCACCGGCGCTGATGCCGAACAGGGCGGCCACGGCAACCAACTCCGCGACCGGGAGGCGAGCGTCGTCGGATCCCAGTAACGCCGACGCGAGTACCGAGCGCGCGCTCAGCGGCCGGTTGTCGAGCAGGTCGGCGACGCGAGGCCGGGAAGCGGCGGGCACGCGGGCAACGCTATCACCAAATCATTGACGCGTGACATGCATAGTGTGATACTGACGCGTATGAGCTCTGCCACGGAGCCGCTGATCGCGGATGATGTGGAAATCGCCAGACGCATCCTGGCGCATATCGATGCCGGCACCACCGATGAGGGTGAGAGCTGGCGTGAGCCTGTCGAAAACTACCTAAGTCCAAGCAGATTCGCGGAGGAGCTCCGGACACTGCGCACGATGCCGAGTGTGTTCGTTCCCTCGGCGACCATTCCGCACCCGGGCGATCACGTCGAACGAACCGTGTTCGGTGCGCCCTTATTCGCGGTGCGGGGGCGCGATCAGCGCGCCCGGGTGTTCCGCAATGCATGTCGGCATCGCGGGTTCGCCCTTGTCGAGGGGCCCGGATGCGCCCACGCGTTGGTGTGCCGCTACCACGGCTGGACGTATCGCCTGGACGGCTCGCTGTCGCATGTGCCGCACGCCGAAGCGTTCACAGATCTGGACGTGTCCACGCGCGGTCTGGTCGAGGTCGCCAGCCGCGAGGTCGATGGCCTGATCGTCATCGGTCCGCTCGACCCCGCCGATGCGGGCCGGCAAGGGTCCGCCGACGAGGCGATGGCGTGGCTTACCGACGGAAGTCCGTGGCGGGACAAGTTGGTTCCAGCTGAGCAACTCATCTTCGTGGACTCGACGCTGCGAGCGATGAACTGGAAGGTGCTGGCCGAGCAGTTTCTGGAGGGCTACCACATCCGTTCGACGCATAAGGAAACCTTCTTCCCGGTGCAGTACGACGATCTCAACGTGGTGGAGAGATTCGGACCGAACAGTCGAATTACGTTTCCGTACCAAAACATTGAGCGGCTTCGCGATCGCCCGGAAAGCACCTGGAGGACGGATGCTCGGGTGACGTATCTGTATCAGTTGTTCCCCAACGTCATGTTGGCTACCTTTCCGGATGTGATATCCATGGTCGTGATCGACCCGGTGGATGTCGGCCACAGCACAGTTACCACCTATTCGATGGCCCGGCCAGATGTTGCCGCTCGCGCCTCGCTCAGTCCGACGGACCGACTGGTGGGTGCCGGTAGCTTCATCGAGCGCGGTTTGGTGGAAGACAACGAGATGTCGGCCGGTGTGCAACGCGGCTTACATTCCGGCGCAAACGAATTCGTGGAGTTTGGACGTCACGAGAGCGCGATTGGACACTTCCACGCGACACTGGACGGGCGTCTGGCTCGATCGGCGCGCACTGGTCACTGACGTCAGGAGTCGAACGGCGCGAGCCGCACGGCCAGCGGCAGTCCGCACCGGACGAGCAAGCTCATGCGTCCCCCCGGTACCGCTGCCGCCTCCGCGCGAATCATGTTCACCAGTTCGCGTTTGAAATCGCCTCGCGGGTAACGGCGTAACGTCTCGGCTACGTTGCCGGGAGCGACGTCCCAGATCCGCAGTCCGGCGCCGTCGACCATCGCTCCCCATTGCAGATAGCAGCCCATCGCGCCGTCGCCGTCAACCGTGATTCCCGCTGTCGTATGCACGCAGATACCGTCGGCGAGCAGGTCCGCGCGTTGGGGATCCACCCCCGCTGTCTGCGCGCAGGCGAGCGCCCGGTCGGCGCTGCCGAGCGTGAAATCGCGCTCCATCGTGGGATTTACGATGCCGTAGTCGTGCAGCAGCGCTCCGCAGTAAAACAGCTCGTCGTCCAGCTCGCACCCGTCCACCGCCGCGAGCGCATGCCCGAACAGCCAGGTGCGGTAGGAGTGCCCGTGCAGGGTCGGCGGCAATTCCGCACACGCCTCTTCGGCCTCCCGCGCGAACTTTGAATCCGGTACACGTAACGAATCGAGGTCGACGCGTGCGGCCGCCTCCGGAATCCGGCCCAATGCGAGCTTGATTCGTCCCACCGCGTTCGTCCATTGCCCCGCCGCCGTTGCGATCAGCAGACGGCGCCGCTCCGCGCGCCCGAGTCGGCCGCCGGTGCGCCGCGCCCAGCCGAGCCCCCCAAGCCGCTGCGGATCGGGCATAGTCGCGGCCAATCGTGTTGTCGTTAAGGCGTTCTGAGGAACACGTCGTTGAGCGTGACGGTACGCAGGTTCCGCTCGCGGATGGTGTCGATGAGTTGCGGATAGACGTGCGTCACGGGCAGGTGATTGAGGTGACCGATCACGATGGCCTGGGGGTTGAAGTACTCGTCGATCATCTTGAGGATGTATTCCTCGGTGATCAGCGTGGAATCCGACAACGAACCCGACCACAGGGTTGGGACGGTGTAGCCGAGCTCATTGGCCACCGCGTCGACAGTGCGGCTGTGCTTCCCATAAGGCGGGCGGTAGTACGGCTTCGCGCCGATGCCGTAGGTCGTCTTCAGGAATTCGTCGTTGCGCTTGAGCTCTTCTTCGACCCTGCTCTGCGACACCGTCGTCAAATCCGGGTGTGACCAGGTGTGGTTGCCGAGCTGGATCTGCCCGGACTCCACCAGTGGTCGCAACAGATCCAGATTGTCGGTCCAGGAGTTATAGATCCCGTTGACGAAAAACGTCATCCGCGCGCCGGTGTCCTTGGCGAGTTGCGTGTAGGCCCGCACGACGTCGCTGTTCACTCCGTCATCGAGGGTCAGCGCGAGCAGGTCGCCGTCGCCGGGAATCGTCATCAGTGCCCCGCCACCCGGCAGCGGGATCCGAGCACTCAGCGGCGGGGGCGGCAACAAGCCGACCGGCGACGGGGCGAGCGGGCCAGATGTCGGGGCGGCGTCGAGAGGCACCTGAGCAAACGTTCGCGGTTGCGGGTCGACAATCAGGCGCGCGGCGCCCACCGCGGCAACCGTGGCCGCGGCAAGCGAGCCGAGGAATCGACGGCGTTTCATCTCTTCCATGACACGGCCTCGATCGAACGGCCAGGCAACTGGTTTGCGGTGTGGTGGCTGACAGGCGGGCCCGCGTACGGGTTGCCTACCTCTCCAAACTTCGCGGCCACAGCAGCGAACCGTACCATTCCCGGCCTTAATATGTCGGTTTCGTTACGGGAGGGTCAGCTGTGAATTCCGTACGAAAAAGGCTTGGAGCTGCGCAGGTCACGACGCGGTCACGACGCGCTATCGGATCAGTGCGGTACACCGCTGCCCCGTTGCGGTAGCTGTGCCGGCTCCACATTCGGGGTCCCCAGCGTCGAGGCGAGCCATGGCAATGCCGCGTCGAATGCCTGCGCGGCGAACGGCCAGTCGTGTTTGCCCGGCTGGGTCACCACCGCGCAACTTATCCCGTTTGCTTCGGCGATGGTGCACAGCGCATGGGCGGCCGCGTCTTGGCCCTCCGGATTGGCCGCGGCGGTGCTCCCGAGGGCCGGGTTGGCCGCCTGCGCGACGTTGTGTGCACCGGGCGGGGTGGGGATGTCGAACCATCCCGACAACCCGGTGTAGCGGCCGTGCCGAGTCATCACGGTGAGCGGGTCGTACTCCGCCCAGGCGGCGGTGTTGCCGCCGAACAGCTCGGCGATCGTCTGGTCCTTGCTGCCGATGTTGGGCCGGAAGTCGCCGGCGATGTCGACGAACGCGCTGAACAGCTCCGGATGCATGACGCCCAGGGTGACGGCGCAGGTGCCGCCCATCGACCATCCGGCGACGCCCCAATTCGCGCGGTCGGCGCTGACCCCGAAATTCGAAACCATGAACGGCACCACGTCTTTGGTCAGGTGATCGGCGGCGTTGCCGCGGCCCCCGTTGACGCACTCCGTGTCGTTGTCGAATGAGCCGGTGGGGTCGACAAACACGAAGACCGGGGCGAATCCGTGATGGCGGGCCGCGAAGCCGTCGATCGCCGTGAAGGCGCCGCCGGGCCCCAGCCAGTCGGACGGGAGATTGAATGCCGAGCCGATCATCATGACCGTCGGCAGCCGGGGCGGCGGGTTGGTGTTGAACCACGCCGGGGGCAGGTAGACGAGTTCCTGGCGGTGCGCAAAGTGCGATGCGTCGGAGTCGATGTTGACCGGCACCACAACGCCCTTGTCCGGCTTGGTCCCGGCCACCTGCATCGCGGTGACCTGCAGCCGGTCGATCTGATCGGGCAGGGGCGCGGATGTCAGCTGATTCCAGGCGGCGAGCACGGTCGGGAAATAGCCGACCCAGAGGTTCAAGGACATGCTCGCGCACAACACGCACAGCGGGACCGCAAGAAACGCGAGCCCGCGGCGCCACCAGCGGGCGCCTTTCCACCCCAGCACCAGGACCGCGGCCGTCAACCCGCTCATCGCGATCCACAGCCAGAGAGACTTCGGTGCCGGGTCCCCGGCTACCCCGAGCGAGGCGATGTACCAATACGCCAGTGCGGTCAGCGCTACCGCTGCGATCAGCGCCACGGGCAGCGCGCGCTTCGCCCAGCTGCGCCTGCGCCAATCGATCACGATCAGCGCTACGAGCAGTGCGAGTGCTTGCGTTGCGACTGGCAACCAGCCATGCAGCAAGGACAGTTGTCCAAGGAATTGGGGCAAAACGTCGAGACCTTAAAGCTATGGAACCCGGTAGGCCAGACCAACTATCCCATATCGCCCGAACGGATCGTGCTCGCGAAGGAGCGCAGTCGCAGGCTGTTGCCGACGACAAAGACGCTGGAAAACGCCATTGCGGCACCCGCGAGCATCGGGTTCAGCAGGCCCAGCGCGGCGAGCGGAATCGCGGCCACGTTGTAGCCGAACGCCCAGAACAGGTTCACCTTGATCGTGGCCAGGGTCTTGCGGGACAGCCGGATCGCGTCGACGGCAGCGCGCAGGTCACCGCGGACCAGGGTCAGATCGGCGGCCTCGATCGCGACATCCGTGCCGGTGCCCATCGCGATGCCGAGATCGGCGGTGGCCAGCGCGGCGGCGTCGTTGACCCCGTCGCCGACCATCGCGACGACCTTGCCGTCGGATTGCAAACGCTGAACCACGGCGACCTTGTCGGCGGGCAGCACCTCGGCGATGACGTGCGCGATCCTGAGCTCGCCGGCGATGCGGTCCGCCACGATCTGGTTGTCTCCGGTCAGCAGGACAGGCGTCAGCCCCAATTGCTTGAACTGCCGGATCGCCTCGGCGCTGGTGGGCTTGACGGTGTCGGCGATCACCAGGATGCCGCGGGCGCTGCCGTCCCAGCCCACCGCGACGGCCGTTTTGCCTTCGCTCTCGGCGCGGAGCTTAGCTGCCGAGAGCGTTGGGTCGAGGTGCTGGGACCAATCGGCCAGCAGGCTCTCGCGCCCGACGACGACGGCATGGCCGTCGACAACGCCCTGCACGCCTTTGCCTTCCACGTTGGCGAAGCCTTCGGGTGCCGGCAGCGAGCCGAGCTCCGTCCTGGCGGCCTTGGCGATCGCTTGGGCGACAGGGTGTTCGGAGGCGTCCTCCAGCGCTCCCGCATAGCGCAGCAGCGTGGCGCGGTCGGTGTCCGGCGCGACAACGACCTCGACGAGCGTCATCTTGCCGGTGGTCACGGTGCCGGTCTTGTCGAGCACGATCGTGTCGACCTTGCGGGTCGACTCCAGCACCTCGGGTCCCTTGATCAGCACGCCGAGCTGGGCCGCGCGACCCGTGCCGACCAACAGTGCGGTCGGCGTGGCCAGCCCCAGTGCGCACGGGCAGGCGATGATGAGCACCGCGACCGCGGCCGTGAACGCCGCGGCGACCGGGAATCCGGCAACAAGCCATGCCACGAGGGTGGCCACGGCGATCGCGATGACGATCGGAACGAAGACTCCGGAGACGCGGTCTGCGAGCCGCTGGACCTTGGCCTTGCCCGATTGCGCCGCTTCGACCAGCCTGGCCATCTGCGCCAGCTGGGTGTCTGCGCCGACCCGGGTGGCACGCACGACGAGACGTCCACCCGCGTTGACGGTGGCATCGGTGACGACGTCACCCTCGCCGACCTCGATCGGCACGGACTCGCCGGTGAGTATCGAGGCGTCCACGGCCGACGAGCCGGCGATCACGATGCCGTCGGTCGCGATCTTCTCCCCGGGACGTACGACGAACTCGTCGCCCACTGTGAGCTGCTCGACGGGGATGCGGATCTCGACGCCTGGACTATCGGGTCGCAGAATGTCGGGTCGCAGCACCGCGACGTCCTTGGCGCCGAGTTCCATCAGGGCGCGCAGGGCGGCCCCGGCGCGCCGCTTGGAACGCGTCTCGAAGTAGCGGCCGGCCAGGACGAACAGGGTGACACCCGCGGCCACTTCGAGGTAGATGTTGCTGGCGCCGGCGCTGGGCGCGACGGTCAGCGTGAAGCGGTGGTGCAGGTGGTGGTGGCCGGCCGTCCCGAAGAACAGGGCATACAGCGACCACAGGAACGCCGAGAGGGTCCCGATCGACACCAGCGTGTCCATCGTGGCGGCGCCGTGCTTGAGGTTGGTCCAGGCGGCGGCATGGAACGGCCAACCCGCCCACAGGACGACGGGTGCGGCCAGCGCCAGCGATACCCATTGCCAGTTGCGGAACTCCCATGCGGGGACCATCGCCATCGCGATCACCGGGGTGGCGAGCACTATCGCGGCGATCAGGCGGTTACGCAGGGAGGCCAGCTCGCGGCCATCGGCGGCGGGCTCGTCGTGCCGTTGCGGCAGAACGGCGGTGTACCCGGCCTTTTCGACCTCGGCGACCAGCGACTGCGGGTCCAATCCCGCCGGGAGGCTGACCGAAGCCCGCTCCAGGGCGAAATTCACGGTCGCCGTCACGCCGTCGAGTTTGTTCAGCGCCTTTTCCAGCCGGGCCGCGCAGGAGGCACACGTCATCCCGGTGATGTCCAGCTCCAGGTTGCTCACCGCGCTCGCGGTCATGACGCTCCTTCCAGATACCCCCAGGGGGTAGCACAGCTCCACCACACTTATACACCCCTGGGGGGTATTGCCGTCAAGAGCGTGTGACCCGCGCCATTCTGCCTGGTCGGCGACGTGGGCGGGTTGCCGGGCGCCCTACAGTTACGGCTGCGACAACAACAGCATCACCCGGCCCTCCGATGGCGCCTCGGGAAAGGCGCTCGGATTGAAGCCGTAGTACTTGCGCTGGTCGGCGGTGATCGCGTCGATCACTTTGCCGGTTGCCGTGAGCTGGCCGTCGTGGACGCGGGCCATCATGCCCTTGAAGTCGGGCACCGACAGCGATTCGGCGAGTAGCAGCGCCTCACCACCGGAGGCCAGGCTGACCAGCACCCCGGCGCCCGCGTAGTTGTTGCCGCCGCGGCCGGTGCCTCGCGGCGCCCAATAGACGGCCGGCGACGCGACCGTTCCTTTCACCCGCCGATAGTCGCCCGGGTGGTCTGTGTCCGCGACGGTCACCACGGGCAGCGCGGCGATCGTGCGTTGTTCCTTGAACCACATCGCACCAAGCGGGATGCAGACGATCGCGTACATCAGCACCAGTAGGACGAGCACCGGCTTCCACGCGATCTCCCAGCCGAGCCGGCGTTGCGAGATCGGCAATCCCTCCAGCCGCACATCCAGCTTCCGGCGCCCGAGCCGAAAGACGTACCAGGCGAATATGCGGGCCAGCGCCATGCAGCCCAGGATGACCAGGCCGACGATCCCGCACACTCGCCAGTAGAACGTGCTGTCGCCCTGATTGGTGGTCGCGGCGAGCATCACGGCCGGGATCGGCGCCGTAATCAGTAGCAGCAGCGCGTAACTCGGGTGGCTGGTCAGAAAGGGATAGGTCACGGTCCACGCGCGGTTGCCGCCGTAGACGGTCATCGACCCGATATTGGCGTGCACCACCGGAGTCCACGAACCCTCCACCACCCGGGGCTTAACCAGCGAGCGCACGAAGAAGAAGCCGAAGATCAACGAGACCACCAGCGCGCCCCAGAACACCCCGTCGAGCCGCTCACCCGTTCCCGGCACACCGAATGCCCCGCGAATATCGATGACTTTGCCGATGAAGAACGTCAAGGGCATCACGAAGAAAAACTCGGTCAGCCATATCTGGATCAGCTGTGGGATCCGCGAGCCGATCCGGTCGAACGCCAATAAGCGTTGCCAGACGAAGCGCAGGACGCCCATGGCGGGCGACTTTACCTGGCAATTGTGGCGACGAGGGCTAGTTGCGCATCATTGCCGCAGATGTGAGCCGCCGCCGATGTACCACACCTGGCCGGTGATCCATTCGGCCTCCTCGGAGAGCAGAAAGGTGGTGATCGCGGCGAGGTCATCGGGTTTGCCCAGTCGGCTGGTCTTGCCGAACATCAGGAAGGCCTGCTGCAGCTGGAGGTCGTTCTGCCGTTCCTGGGTCTCGCCCATCACCAGACCGGGCATCACGCCGTTGCTGCGGATGTTGTGTTTGCCCCAGTTGACCGCGACATGACGGGTCAGGTGGTTCACGGCGGCCTTGGAGGCACCGTAGGCGACATGTTGCGGGTCGCTGCCCAGCGCGGCACCGGAGGAGGTGTTCACGATGCTGCCGCCGCCAGCCTCCAGCAAGTGGGGCAGCACCGCTTGGATCGTTCGGACGTAACCCAGCAGGTTGACGTCGAGCGTGCGCTGCCAGACGTCCATGCCGGTATCGAGAATCGTGGTGTCGCGGCCGAGGTTGTCTTCCGAGAGATCGGCGCCGACGTTGTGTAGACCGTGAACAGCACCGAACTCACGGATGGTGCGGTCGACGAGATCCCGCACGGATCGCGCATCGGCAAGGTCGAATTGGATCGCGATGGCCCGGCCGCCGGAATCGGTGATCTGTTCGGCCGCGGCGGTGGCGCCGTCGATGTTGATGTCACCGATGGACACCCGGGCGCCTTCGGCCGCAAGGCGTTTGGCGGTAGCCGCACCGATGCCCGTGGCGCCGCCGGCCACGACGAATGTCTTGTCCTTGAGCCCGCGCATCAGACGTATCCGACGCCGATGTCGACCGAAACCTGGGTTGCGGTAACCAATCTGGATTGGTCCGAGGCCAGCCACGCGACGGCGTCGGAGATGTCTTCGGGCTCCGCGATGCCTTCGGGCAGCAGCGGCTTGTGCAAGCCGCGCAGATGCGGATAGTCATCGGCGGCCGATTGCAGCGCCTCGCGCATCCGGCCGGTGCCCATCGGGGTGGCGACCGCGCCCGGATTCAGGCTGTTGACGCGGATGTTGTACCTGCCGAGTTCGGCGGCGAACGCGCGAGCCATCCCGACGATCGCGTGTTTGCTTGCCGTGTAATGGATCATGAACGCCTGCATCTTGATGCCCGCAGCCGATCCGATCAAGATGATCGACCCGCCGCGGCCACCGTCGACGATGTGATGTGCACCGGCCATTACGGTGTTCCAGGTCCCAATCACGTTGGTGTCTATGGTGTCTCGGAACGCCTGCGCGGTGATCTGATCCCAGGGGGCCGGGCTGCAGATTCCGGCATTGGCGACGATGACGTCCAAGCGGCCCAGCTCGCCGACGGCCTGGTCGACTGCGGCCTTGAGCGCGTCGAGGTCGCGGATGTCGACCGCCGCCTTGACGACCTTTCGCCCGCTGGCGCCGACCAGCCGCGCCGTCTCCGCCAGGTCGTCGGGTGTCGGCGAATCGTAGGGAACACTCGACGGCAACGGTCCGGCGATATCCACCGCGATGACGTCGGCGCCTTCGGCGGCCAGCCGCACGGCGTGCGCACGGCCTTGCCCGCGTGCGGCGCCGGTAACCAGTGCCACCTTCCCTGGGATCAGTTGGCTCATAGGGCCGTTGAGTTCCTTCCTAGTCACGGGTGATCTTGTCGAGCGGGTTGGACCGTTCGAGCATTCCGTAGGTGTGTTCGCCGTCCCACGTGTAGCGCACGCCGGCCTGCTGCAGGGCGGGGAAACTCGGCATCTCCTGCTTGAGCGCGTTCATGGAATACATGTCGTCGTTGTGGTGGATATCGTGCGTGGAAAATACTGTTTGCCCGGCGATTTCGACCGCCCCGTCGACCGTCTCGAGCACCAGCGAGACGTCCTCGCCGAGGGGTTGCAGCCGGGTCAGCCACGGCGCCTGCACCACTCGTGCGGGTATCAGCCCGCCGTCGCCGGTGAAGACGAACCCCTCGTTGAAGGTCGGCTCGCCGTCGGGCCGGGGCGGGTAGGCGATATAGCCGAACGCTCGCCCACTGCCGAACACCGCCGACTGCCAGGAGTGGCCCCAGAATCCGGCGAGCTTGCGCACACCCGTGCGACGGATGCGCAGCCCGCTGCCGGAGAACGTGTGGTGTCGGTCGGCTGAGCGGAATTCTCCTGTGGCGGTGAACAATTGCTCGTAGCGAGGTCCGCCCATGATGTCGCCAACCGCGGTCGTTTTGAGCTGTGTGTCGGCGTCGGGCTGCAGCGCTCCCTGCACCCAGGGCGGTACGGCCATCTTCGCTTCGACGCGGAAGCTGATGTCGACCGACGGGCCCGCCTTCTTGCCGTCGACCAAGTCGGACGACGACGTTTGCACCGCCGGCCCGTCGTAGGACATCGCCCAGGTGTCGAAGGGTTCGATGCAGTGGAACACCAGGCCCCCGGCACCCAATACGGTGGCGCGCCCATCGGGACCCTGCGCGGGCAGCGACGCACCATTGGTGCGTAGCCGGTAGACGCGGCCGTCGGGGAAAGCGACATTGACCTGAACGTCGTGCGAATCCCAATTGGCCCCCACCGCTTCGATTCCGATGCGCGGCAGGCCGATCTCGCCGCGGTCATCGACAACCCAGAAGCTCACCGAATCGCGCATCTCCGGGTCCTGCGGTCGTTGCGCCAGCATGTACTCGCGCGCCGGATCGATACTCCCGGTCAGGTCAACAGCCATCGAATATCCTTTGTTTGTACCTGTTTCAGTGCGCGGTCCAGCGGCGCGCACAGTCCACATAGCGGGCAAACCGGGGCCGCACGTCGTCGAAATCAATGCCGAACGCCACCGGATCGGCATGCGAGCTCGGCTCACGCTCGGCGGCAGCATGCGTCCACCAGCTTTGCATCTGTACTTCGAACTGCGCACCCACCGGTGCGCCCAGCCACTCGTACAGGCGGGTGACCTCTCCGATCGGATCGTCTTGCATGGCGCGAAAGTCGATGTCGTAGAACCGATCATCGGCGCCGTCGGCGCGGAATTGCAGCGCCCGCGCCATGCCCAGCGACCAATGCTCGACATTGAGCCGTCCGATGTACGGGCGGTCGATCTCCGAGCTGAATGTCCCGATGATGTCGGCATACAGATCGGCGACGGACAAGATGACATCGGTCGGATCGCGATGCGTCATCACGAACCGGGCGTCCGGGAAGGCGGCATCCAGGGCGTCGAGCCACAACACGTGCGACGGGCATTTCAGTCGCCACGGACGGTGCGGCTCGCCCCACGCCAGCAGCTTCATCACGCGGCGCTGATACCGCAAGGTGGGAGTCAGGTCGGCGTGCTGGACCAACCACGTTGAGTACGAGGGGATTTCGGCGAAGGACTGAAAGATGTGCGACTTGAAATCCAGGGCCATCAGTTCATGGCATTCCATCGGCCCATGCGTGTCGCCGGGGACGTGGCGGCGGGTGCCGACCATTTCACCCTGGTCGGGTGGGATGCGCGGATCCGCGCCCTGCACCGTGGAGGGCGGCGGGCACGGTTGCGACGATTCCCATCGCCGCAGATAACGGACGTCGGGATCCTGAGCCAGCAGCATCGACAATGCGGTGGACCCGGTGCGCGGTAAACCCAAGCCGATCAACGGCGCGGTGATCGGCACGTCGCCGATCTCCGGGTGCCGGCGGTACCAATCCTCGACCTGCAGGCGCTGCGACAGGTAGCCCACGATGCGCTGATGCAAGAACGCTTGGCCGCGCTCGTTCAGCCGCGCCTCGTCCCGTAACGCGGAGAGCAGGATGTCGAGGCCTTCGGCGTAGGAGTCCTCGCCGAAGTCGACCAGCCCGGTTTGGGCTCTGGCTTCGTCGCATAAATCGTTGCGGTACAAGATGTTAACCCATCCACTGGCCGCCGGCGACATCGATGGTCTGGCCGCACATGTAGTCGGCGGCCTCCGAGGCCAGGAACGCGACCATGTTGGCGGCTTCCTCGGGCAGTGAGGCCCGCCCCAGTTGAACCTGGTTGGTGATCGCCTCGTGGATGGCGCCGCGGCCGGCGCGATGCTTGTCGTCCTGCGGATCGAGCAGGTACTGCCGCATCTCGGGTTTGATCATGATGCCCGGGGCCACGCCCAGGACATTGACGCCCCGCAGGGCGACCTCGTGGGCGAGGTTGCGGGTGAACCCGATGACCCCGGCCTTGCACGAGTTGTAGACGACCAGGCCGCGTTGCTGAATGCGGCCGCCGACCGATCCGATGTTGATGATCTTTCCCGAGCCCTGCGGCAGCAGGTACTGCAGCGCGGCGTGCGCCCCGTACATCATCATCGTGAGGCTGCCCAGCACGGTGTAGTCGATTTCCTCTTTGGTCTGCTTCTCAAAGGGGCCGGCCGCGACCATCACCGGATTGTTCACCATGATGTCCAGGCCACCGAGTTCGTCGTGCGCCTGCGCGACCGCGCCGTGCACCTCGTCCCAGTCGGACATGTCGGCTTTGACCGGGATGGCCCGCACACCCCAGCGCTGCTCGACCTCCTTGGCACGACGCTCCACCTTCTCGAAAGTCCGGCCGATCAGCGCCACGTCGGCGCCGCAGCCGGCCAGCCGGTTCGCGATCGCTTGGCCCAGGCCGTCGCCCCCGGCGCCGGTGACGAACGCTTTCTTGCCGGACAGGTCCATCAGCTCGGTGACCCGCTTGCCGATGATGTGCTCGGGCAGCCGGTCCAGCCCCAGTAACTGCACCCAGTCCTGTTCGTCTTGCAGCGTCTCGTTTTGCATTAAAGCCGACCTCCCAGTCAGACCCGCACGGCATCGCATCAGCCCGCCATGCCTACATCGCCGACGATATGACCGGATCGGGGGCGTGAGGTAATACCAATTCGGGAAACCAGTCATGCCAGTTTTGTATGACTGGTAGATCTGGAAGCGATGGATACCCACCGGCTCAAGTACTTCCTGCGGATCGCGGAGGAAGGCTCGATCTCGCGCGCGGCCACGGTGCTGGGCATCGCCCAGCCCGCGTTGAGCCGTCAGATCCGGCTACTCGAGGAGGACCTGGGCATCACGCTGTTCGAGCGGACCCGCCGCGGCGTGCACCTCACCGAAGAGGGCGAACGCCTGCGGTCGTCGACGGCCGCGCCGCTGCGTCAACTGGAGCTCGCCGTCCGATACGCCGGATCACCGCTGGCGCGTATCGAGCGCGGACTGCTGTTCGGCATGGTGCCCACCGCCGCACGGGTGCTGGCCGCGCCGCTGTTGGCCAGCCTTGGCGCGGCGTTCCCGAACGTGCACTTTCATGTCGCCGTCGCCGAGACCGACGACTTGATGCAGCGCATGCTCAAGCGTGCGGTCGACCTTGCGGTCATCAATCCGGTCTCCGACGACCGGTTGTTCTATCGCAATCTCGTCGTCGAGGACCTCGTGCTTGTCGGCGGGCCCGCATCGGATCTCTCGCCGGCGAGCCCGGTGCGCTTCACCGACCTGGCCGCGTTGTCGCTCGTCATGCCCAGTGCTCAGACCGGGATTCGAAACACCTTGGAGAACACCGCGCTGCGCATGAAAGTTGCCATCACAGCGCGATTTTCGACGGATTCGCTGGAAGTCTGCAAGCAGCTGGTCGAGGCGGGCCTGGGATATGCGGTGCTGCCACCGGCGGCATGTGGCGCCGAGGTCGAAGCCGGGCGGCTGCGCAGCGCGCCGATCTGCGAGCCCGAGATCAACCATCAGCTCGGAGTCGGTACGACCGCGGCGCTGGAACTGCCGCGCGAGTTCGCGACGAAGATCGGGATTGTGCTGCGCGAAGAGGTCGCCCGGCTGACCAAATCCGGATTGTGGCCGGCGCGCTTCGCGTCCTCACCCGTGTGGGATCCGAATATTCCGGAGCCGCAGTAGCCGGGGCTACGCTGCCCGGTAGGTGGAAGGAGACATCATGACCGTCGTCATCGTCGACGCGGGCCCCCAGCAGGTAAGCAGGTCGGTTGATGTGGCCGCGCCGGCCGCGGAACTTTACGAGTGGGCGGCCGATCCCCGGCGGCATTCCGAGCTGGACGGATCGGGCACCGTCCAGGGCAACATCAAAGTGCCGGAGGCCTTGGTCGTCGGGTCGAAGTTCTGCACGAGCATGAAGATGCTGGGCGTGCCGTACCGCATCACCAGCACCGTGACCGAGCTGAAGCCGCACGAATTGATCGAATGGCGCCATCCGCTGGGTCATCGCTGGCGCTGGAAATTCGAGTCGCTCTCACCGACCCTGACTCGGGTCACCGAGACGTTCGACTACCGCGACGCGGGTGCGTTGAAGAAGAAACTGAAGTACTACGAGCGGATGGGGTTCGCTAAGGGCAACGCGTCGGGTATCGAAGCGACGCTGACCAAGCTGCGCGATCGCTACGCCGGCTGATACTGAACGCCCTCGGGGCGTGAATCGTGAATCCTTCGGATAGCCAGCCCCGCCTGCCGAAGGACTTCCCGCAATGACCGGCTCGATGATCAGTCGTACCTTTACCAACGCAACGCATTCCTTGTCGGATTCGCTGATCCTGCTGGGCCATCTGATCAGTCGTTATGGCCTGGTCGTCGTCCTGGCCTGGATCGGGTTCGGCAAGTACGTGAAGATGGAATCCCGCGTGCTGATCGAACACAACCCGCTGATGAGCTGGGTCTACGACGTCTTTAGCGTCACGACCGTCGCCCGCGGGCTGGGGACGATGGAAATCGTTGCCGCCCTTCTCATTGCGCTGCGCCCGGTATGGCCACGCGTGTCGGCGATCGGCAGCGCGTTGGCGGTGGTGCTGTTCCTGGGGACGCTGAGCTTTTTGTTCACCACTCCCGGCGTGGTCTCGACCCACGCCGCCGGATTGCCGGTGCTGTCGGCGTTGCCGGGCCAGTTCCTGCTCAAGGACCTGGTGCTGATCGGGGTGGCGCTATGGACGCTCGGCGACGCGCTGCGTGAACAGCGTTCCCCGGATCAGGCTTTTGGCTGAACCCAGCGCGGCTTGGTAGGTCTGCGGAGCCAGGCTGTCCGCCTGCTCCGACAGTCCCCGGGTCAGCGCGCAGATCGCCTCGACCGTCGACCTGGTGTTGGTCTCGCCGGACAGTGTTCCGCTTTGCGCGGCGTCGGCGACGATCTCGAAGACGACGTCGTGCAACGCCCTGGATCCGGGAGATTCCGCCGTGCCGGCGGCGCGCAGCGCCCGCAGGAAACCGGTCAGGTACGGAAAGTCGCGGACCAGCCGAGTCGACTCGTCGAGCACCGCGTCGAGTCGATCGAAGACGTGCTCGTGCCGCCCGGCGGCCGCACGCAGCCGCGGTAGCACGATCTCCTCGATCTCCTCGCCGGTCGCGTGCAACAGTTCGGACTTGTTCGAAAAGTAGTGATACAGGCTGCCGCTGGTCATGTCGGCGGCCCGGGCAATCTCACGGATGGACGCCTGCGAGTAGCCGACCTCGGCCACGCAGCGCATTGCGGCGGTGATGATCCGGCGGCGGGTCTCCTCGCTGTCCGCCCCCACCGGGCGGCCGAGCTGAGTCACTGGTCGTGGCGGCGGCGTGCTCGCGTGCCGATCCGGATGCGCCACGTCCGCTTGCGCCGAGTCAGGTAGTAGTCCGCGGTCAAGCTCTCGCCGAGCCGCCAGCCGCGCCATCTGGCCAGCAGGCACAGGCCCGAGCCGACGGCAATTCCCGCCAACTCGCCCAGCGGCGCAAGACCGTAACGGGAGAGCAGCACCACGGTGCCGCTGGCCGCCACCGCGGGCGTCGCGTAAAGGGTGTTGCCGCCGAAGATCGCCGGAGTGCGGTTCACCGCCAGGTCACGCAGCGCCCCGCCGCCGACGGCGCTGATCGTGCCGAGCAAAATCGCTGGGAGCCAAGACAATCCGGCTCCCAAGGTCTTCTCCGCGCCGGCCACCGCCCAGGTGCCCAGCGCCAGCGCGTCGACAACCGGATAGAGCAGCGACCAAAGCCGGGCGCGCAGCGGTATCAAGAATGCGATCGCCGCGCCCGCCAGGGCGACCAGGACGTAGAGCGAGTCCGTCAATGCCACCGGCGGCCCGTGTTGCAACAGCGTGTCGCGAATCAAGCCGCCGCCGAGTCCCGACAGGATCGCGAGCGCGACGAATCCCACTGGATCCATGCGGAATTCGCGGGCCACGACGCCGCCCAGCACGGCATTGACGAACACACCGGCCAAGTCGATTGCGCGCGAGAATTCCCCCAACGCGAGGTTCACGGCCGCTCACCTCCGGAATTGCATGGTCGGTCAAATATATTCGACGATGTACTGCGCCCGCGGTCGAAGGGTGGGCAACTATGCGCGCGAAGACACAGCTGGGCCGCCCCGTCGGCGCCAGTGGTGAACAGACCCGTCGGCGCATCATCGTCGCGACCATGAAATGTGTGGCCGAGGCGGGCTACGCGAAGGCGACGATCCGTGAGATCGCCCGCACGGCGAACATGACCAGTGCCAGCCTGTACAACTACTTCCCGAACAAGTCCGAGCTGATCAAGGCGACCATCGCGGCCAGAACCGACACGGCGATGCCCCGGCTGCGCCGGGCCGCGCAACGCCCCGGCAATATCGTCGACCGAATTGAAGCCGTGCTCGACGAATCCGGCCAATTGATGCGTGAGTACCCGGACCTGGCCGCGTTCGAGTTCGCGATCCGGGCGGAAACCGTTGCCGCGCGGCGGACGGCGCGCGGGCGATCGAGAAATCCCGGGTTCGAGGCGTTCCGCGAGATTATCGAGGGCGTCGTCGAGGACGCCCGTCAGCGTGGCGAGCTGGGTGACCATCCGGATTCGCGGGCCGTCGTTGCGGCGATCTATGGGCTGGTCTACGGCCTGACGGAGTTGGCGGCCACGCTGCCGCCGGCGGACTACCACGCCGCACTGAGCTCGGCGAAGGTGCTGGTCAGAGGCACTTTGTTCGAGGAGCATGCGGAAACTCCTTGATACGATCAAGTGATTGATTATAGAGTCGACGCCGAAGAGCGGAGTCGGGATCTTGACCGAAACTGTCGGGTACGCGTTCGACGTCGATGCGCTGCGGCGCAAGTACGCCGAAGAGCGCGCGCGCCGATTGCGGCCCGACGGGATCGACCAGTACGTGGAGATCGCCGGTGACTTCGCCCGGTTCGCCGAAGATCCTTGGGTCGACAAGGAATTCGTCCGCGAGCCCCGTACCGACGAGGTCGACGTCGCGATCGTGGGCGCCGGCTTCGGCGGGTTACTGACGGGGGCGCGGCTGCGTGAGCTCGGCGTGCAAAGCGTGCGGTTGATCGACCGGGCCGCCGACGTCGGCGGCACCTGGTACTGGAATCGCTATCCGGGGATCGCCTGCGACGTCGAGTCCTACGTGTACATCCCGCTGCTGGAGGAACTCGGCTACATCCCGGTGGAAAAGTACGCCAAGGGCGCGGAGATCTTTGCGCACTGCCAGCGGATCGCGCAGCAATACGATCTGTATCGCGACGCGCTCCTGCGCACCGACGTGCAGGAGATCCGTTGGGATGCAACGCAATCGCGCTGGGTCATCCGCACCAACCGGGGCGACGAGATGCGAGCCAAGTTCGTGTCGATGGCAAACGGGTATCAAGCCAAACCCAAACTGCCCGGCATTCCCGGCCTCGGATCGTTTCGCGGCCACACCTTCCACACCAGCCGGTGGGATTACGGCTACACCGGCGCGAAGCTGGAGAACCTGACCGGCCAGCGCGTCGGGATCATCGGCACCGGCGCGACCGCGGTCCAGTGCGTGCCGCATCTGGGTGCCGCCGCAGGGCATCTTTATGTCTTCCAGCGCACGCCCTCCTCGGTCGACGTGCGCGCGAATGCGGCCACGGATCCGCAGTGGGCCAACACATTACAGCCGGGGTGGCAACGCGAGCGCATCCAGAACTTTCAGATCCTGACCGCCGGTGGACAAGCGCCCGAGGATCTCGTCGCCGACGCGTGGACGAGCATCACCCGCAAGCTCCCGGTGATGCGTCACGACGACGCGTCGGTGGACCCGGAGCAGCGCGGCCGCGACATCGAGCTCGCGGACTTCGCCAAGATGGAGGAGATCCGGGCCCGAGTCGACGGGATCGTGGCCGACCGGGCCACCGCCGAGGCGCTCAAACCCTGGTACGGCTACTTCTGCAAGCGCCCCTGTTTCCATGACGACTATCTGCAAACTTTCAACCGCGACAACGTGACACTGGTCGACACTCACGGTCGCGGCGTGGAGCGCATCACCGAGTCCGGCGTCGTCGTCGGCGGCGCGGCTTATCAACTCGACTGCCTGATCTTCGCAACGGGTTTCGAAGTCGGCACCGACTACAGCCGTCGCACCGGCTTCGAACTGATCGGCCGTGACGGCGTGAGCCTGACCGAACGCTGGGGTGATGGCGTGCGCACCTTTCAGGGCTTGTGCGCCAACGGTTTCCCGAACTGCTTCATCGAAAGTATCTCTCAGGCGGGGCTGACGGTGAACTTCCCGTACCTGCTGGACGTCCAAGCCAGCCACGCCGCCTGGATCATCGCGTGGGCCCTCGAACACGGCGCCACCGAGGTCGAGGCGTCGCCGGCTGCCGAAGCCGCCTGGGTCGACACGGTGGTCGCCCGCTCGACCGCGACCGCCGAGCGCGCCAAGACCTGCACGCCCGGTTACTACAACCGCGAGGGCAAGGCCGATGCCAAGACCCGCCAGGGCAGTTTCTTCTTCGGCACGCCAACCGAATACGCCGACATCTTGGCGGCCTGGCGAGCCCAGGGAGACTTGGCCGGCCTCGACATTCGCGGGGCGGGGCGGTGAAGTACCTGCTCGGCCGGGCCCGGGCGGCGACCCGGCGTCGACGCTCGCCCAGGGTGGCGATCATCGGCGCGGGATTCGGCGGGCTGGGTGCGGCGGTGGCGCTGCGACGGGCCGGCATCGACGACCTGGTGATCCTGGAGGCCGGCGACGGCGTCGGCGGCACCTGGCGGCGCAATACCTATCCCGGCGCCGCGTGCGACATCCAAAGCCACCTGTACTCGTTCTCGTTCGCGCCCAACAAATCCTGGAGCCGAACCTATGCTCGGCAGCCCGAGATTCTCGCCTACCTGGAATCGGTGGCCGACGACTTCGACCTGCGCCGTCACCTGCGGCTGGAGACCAGAGTGCGCTCCGCCGCATGGAATGCGGCTACCTGGAGCTGGGAGTGCCAGCTGGAACGCGACGGCGCCACCAGCACGCTGACGGCCGACGTGGTGGTCTGCGCCGTCGGGCTGTTCGGTTCGTTGAAGCTTCCGGATATCGCCGGCCTGAGCGAATTCGGCGGCTTCGTCATGCACACCGCACAGTGGGATCACGACCTTGCGCTGACGGGCAAGAAGGTGGCGGTGATTGGCACCGGCGCCAGTGGAGTACAGCTTGTTCCCGAACTGGCGAAGACCGCCGCGCAGGTGACGGTTTTTCAGCGCACCCCGCCGTGGATGGTTCCCAAAGACGATCGCTCGTACAGCGCAACCGAATTGGCGCAATTCCGGCATAACCCGCTGGCGGTGCCCCGCACCCGCTGGCAGATCTGGAAATTCCAGCACGACAACACCGCGACCTTCGCCGACGACCCGGTCGTCACCGCGCGCACCCAGATCGCCACGTCGTTTTTGGAACGCACCGTGGCCGACGCGGGGCTGCGCCGCGCCCTGACGCCGGACTATCCGTTCCGCTGCAAGCGGGTGCTGCTCGGCGACGACTACTACCGGGCGTTGCAGCAAGACAACGTCACGCTGGTCACCGACCCCATCGACCGGATCACCGAGACGTCGGTCGTCACCTCCGCGGGCGACGTCGTCGACGTCGACGCGGTCGTGCTGGCCACCGGATTCGAGACGGCGCGCTACCTGTCGGGCATCGACGTGGTCGGAAGCGGCGGACAGCGCTTGCACCAGCGGTGGGGCGAGGATCCCAGCGCGTACCTGGGCGTGGCCGTCGGCGGATTCCCGAATTTCTTCATGCTGTACGGACCCAACACCAACCAGGGCGGCAACTCGATCGTCTACATCCTGGAGGCCGGCGCGCGACTGGTGGCCAGCGGGGTAAGCCGGCTGGCGCGCCGCGGCGGCTATCTCGATGTGCGTCCCGAGGCCGAAAAGCGGTACAACGACCTGCTTTCCGCCGACTTGGAGCGCACCATCTGGACCAAATGCGACAGCTACTTTCGGTCGCCAAGCGGCCGCATCGTCACCCAATGGCCCTACACCGAACTGGAGTACGCGCGCCGGACTTGGCGGCTGCGACCCGAAGACTGGCTGCACCGCACCGGGGTTGCTCCGGCCGGCGGGCGTCGGCTAGCCGATACCGAAATCGATTACCCCGCGGATCAATTCACCGGCGGCTAGAGCGGAGTAGATCGTTGATCTCGTCGAGCCCGTAGCGCTTGGTGACCATTTCGTCGAGGAGTAGTTGCCCATGGATCCAGCTCGAACTCCTCTACCGACCAGGGACCGCCGTCCTCGTAGCGGATCGCCGCGCGGCTTCGCATCGATATTCGGCCTTTCGTCAACTCGCGGGTTGTGCTGGGGTAGGCAAGCGTGAGTACTGCTTCGCTTACCAGGACGATAGACAGCGGCGTTGCGGCTGTTCGACGGTTGCGTGATGTGCTGTGGGCGATCGCCGAGGCGTCGGTGGCCGCGGGCGTGGCGTGGTACATCGCCCATGACGTGCTGGGCCACGCAGACCCCTTCTTCGCACCGATCGCCGCAGCGGTGTGCTTGTCGGCGAGCAATCTGTTTCAAGCACAACGTGCGGTCCAGAACATTGTCGGTGTGGCGCTGGGGATCTGCCTGGGCTCCACCGTGGTGCAACTGTTCGGCACCGAGTGGATTGCCATGGCCGCCACGGTGTTTGCCACGTTGTGCGTCGCTGTGCTGTTCGGGAGGGGAGTCCTGGCACGAGATTTGACGTTCGCCAACCAGACCGCTGGGTCCGCGATTCTGGTGATGGCGTTGTCGGTCGGCACCGACAGTGTTTTTCAACGCCTCCAGGAGGCGTTGATCGGCGGCGGTGTGGCGCTTGTGTTGAGCATCCTGCTGTTCCCGCCCAATCCGCGGACCGCAGTGCGCGACGCCCGGGTCGGCGTACTGGCCGCCCTGCACGACCTGCTCACCGAGACGGCGGACCGGATCGGCGGCCGCGCGGTGATCCCGTCGGGCTGGCAGTACGCAGGCGTCGATCGGCTGCACGAACGGCTGGAGGTACTCAACAAGGCCCGCACCCACGCTCGTCATCTCGCGTGGATCGCGCCGCGGCGATGGGCCGCACGCGGCAGCGTTCGAGGCGCGGATCGGCAAGCCGCCCAGCTGGCCCTGCTCGCCGGCTCGCTGCTCTACCTGGCGCGTGCTGTGACGACGGCCTGCACCGTCAGCGGGTCGGTTCCCCCACCAGTGCACGACGCGATCGGCGACCTCGCGGCGGGACTGATCCTCGGCGAGACGGATCCGGACGCGGCGAGCGCCCGGGTTGCCGCTGCCCGCGAACGCGTTGCCGGGACCGAGCCGGCGTTTACCGCTGTCGTCCAAACCTGTGCCGATGACCTACAACTCGTGATCGACCTTCGGCAGTAGGCGTTGGGTTATCGCGCGGGATCCTCGGCGACCTCGATCTCGCCGGCCGCGGCCGCGGCGCGCAGTTGATGAAAGTCGTCGAGGGACTTGTCGGCGTAGGCGTACGACCATTCGGCGACCGCGTCGTGCACCGCGTTACTGGTGCCGACGTACCCGCGCAGGATCGACGCATTGGCGCTCTGTGCGTGGGCCCGCGCCAACAGCACGGCACACGCACTGACGTAGTCGGAGAAGGTGGAAGGTTTCATGCCTTCGGTTTCGATGGTGCCCTTCATGTCGTGGAACTGGCGCACGTAGTAGTCGCGGCCGTCCTTGCGGGTCGAACCGAGGAACACATCCGACATCGCCTGCAGGATCTGCTGGCCGTCGGTGACCCGTACCCCCTGGCCGTTGGCCTCGATCGCCGCGGTCAGGCCGTCCGGTTGACCCCACCCGCCGTATTCGTCGAGCACCGACCGGTTGGCCTCTTTGATCTGCAGGATCAACGGCGTGTCGTTCGGTCCCACCAGGATGACCAGGTAACAGCGAGTACCGACGCTGCCGACGCCGACCACCCGCAGCGCGACATCGGTGACTCGGAAGTGCGACAGCAGTAGCGCGATGTCAGCCGGGACCGCGGTCAGGTACTCCTGGATCGACTCCACCAAGAAGGCTTCGACGTCCTCGTCGACGTGCTGCAGGACCGGGGGCGCTTCCCGTAGGCGCGGTGTGCCGTCGGCCCCAATCTCGGTGATTCGCTTGAAGACTCGCGCCGACGTTCGGGTGCGCGCCTGGGAAATCGTCTTCTGGATCACCGCTTGCAGGCCCTTGGAGACCGTGCCGGTGTAGTGCTCGGGTTCCACCCGCAGGTAGTAACGCTCCAGCACGTCCATTTCCTCGAGCATCGCCTCGAGGCTCCGCTGATATCCGATCAGTCCCTGTTCGACACAGCGGGCGATGGCCTTGGCCGGGTAGCCGGCATGGCGGCCCCCGATGATCGCGCTGGTGATCAGCCGCTTGACGTCCCACTCGGCCGGCGCCACCGCGGCCTCGTCGAAGTCGTTCAGGTCGAAGACGATCGAGCGGTGCGGGGCGGCGTACAAGCCGAAGTTGGAGACGTGCGCGTCGCCGCAGCACATGATCTCGATTCCGCTCGACGGGCTCGCGGCGAGATCGGCGGCCATGACCGCCGCCGAACCTCGGTAGAAAGCGAACGGGTCGGCGAGCATTCGGGCGAACCGCAACGGAACGAGTTCGCTTAGCCGCCCGGCATTTTGGGCGACGAGAATGTCCGTCGCGGATCGCGCCGAGGGAGTCAGCTGCGCGAGGGAGCGTCGCGGGACGGTCTTGCGTAGAGTCCGGCCGCGCGCCACATCCTCGCCCGGCACTTCGAGGTCGATAAGGCGGTCACGCAACGCCCGTTGCGGCATCTGCTCAGCATACGTAGCGACGCGCATTTAGCGTCAGACTGATTCTCAACGCTGTCATGACGTGGCCTTTTGGTTAACATCGCTGAAAATGCTGGGTGCCAGGCGCATCGTCTGGAGATTGTTTTGAGAGGACGCCTGGATGTTGAAAGCGCGTCCGCCGCTGAAGCGTTTCCTGCCCCGCATTCCCTGGCTCAACGTCCTCGGGGTGGTGGCGATCGTTTTCGCCGCGACCGCCCTTGTGGTCAAGAACGTCCCCGCCGCGGGAGCCAATCAAATCCTGAACGTCTCCTACGACCCCACGCGCGAGCTGTATGCGGCGATCGACAAGGCGTTTATCCCGAAATATCGGGCGCAGACCGGCGTCACCCTGGACATCAAGGAGTCGCACGGCGGTTCGGGCCGCCAACTCAGGAGTGTTCTCGACGGCACCCAGAAAGCCACCGTGGTGTCGCTGGCGTTGATCAGCGATATCCAGACGTTGAGCAAGCACGGGCTGATCGCGCCGGACTGGCGGCAGCGCCTGCCGAATAGTTCGGTGCCGTATACGTCGACCGTCGTCTTCGTTGTCCGGAAGGGCAATCCCAAGGGCATTCATGACTGGCCCGATTTGGTCAATGCCGGCGTTTCCGTGGTGACACCGAATCCGCGCAGCTCCGGCAACGGCCAGCTGAGCGTTCTGGCTGCGTGGGGTTCGGTGACCACTCGCGGCGGTACCCCGGCCCAGGCGAAGACTTACGTGAAGTCGCTGCTGCAACATGTGGCGGTGTCCGACGCCGGTGCGCGCAGTGCGGGCGACAGCTTCACCCTGGCCAAGATCGGTGACGTGCAGCTGACGTGGGAGAACGAGGCGCTGCGCGAGGTCGCCGCCAATTCCGACGATCTCGAGCTCGTCTATCCACCGGTCAGCATCCGGGCCGAACCGGCGGTGGCCTGGGTCGACGCCAACATCACCGAGCCCAAGACCGCGACCTACGCCAAGGCGTATCTGGAGTACTTGTTCACCGATGCCGGACAAGAGCAGGCCGCGCAATTCGGCTATCGGCCGTTCAAACCGGAGATCCTCGCCAAACACGCCGACCGCCTGCCCCCGCTCGCGCTCTTCGGAATCGGCGAGATCGCCAAGGACTGGAGCGATGCGCGCGAGCAGTTCTTCGGCAGCAACGGAATTCTCGACACGATCTCGGCGCCGCCCGCCTCGGCGGCGGGGGCCTAGCGGAAAGACGTGGGCAAGGTGGGCTTCGCGCTGAATTACGACTCGGTGAAAGGCCGGCATGACGTCATCGCCGGCCTGACCGTCGCCGCCATCTCCTTCCCTCAGGCGATGGCCTATGCGCTGATTGCCGGTGTCGATCCCAGGTTCGGCGTGTATTCGGCAATCGTCGTCACGATCGTCGCCTCGATTTTCGGGTCGTCCTCGCATCTGATCAACGGGCCGACCAGCGCCATATCGTTACTGGTTTTCACCGCGCTTGCCTTCATCGATTCGGAAAACAGCACCCAACTGTTCGAAGGTCTGTTCCTGCTGGCTGTCCTGGTCGGCGTGTTTCAGATCGTGATCAGCTTGTTCAAGCTCGGCAACCTGACCCGCTACATTTCGGAGTCGGTCATCATCGGTTTCATGGCGGCCGCCGCATTTCTGCTGGCCGTGGGACAGCTGGGCAACGCGCTGGGTGTGCGCGACAAGGGCAACGGGCACATGCAGGTGTTGCACCGGGTGTGGCTGACCCTGTCGCACGGCGATCACGTCAACTACCGCGCCGTGATATTGAGTACGGCGGCAGTGGTTTTGGCCGTTGTTCTGCGCAAGCTGGTGCAGCGGTACGGTTGGCCGCAGATCGACATGCTTGCGGTGCTGATCATCACCTCGGTGATCGCCTACC
The DNA here is from genome assembly GCF_026625985.1 of Mycobacterium sp. Aquia_213. NCBI lineage: Bacteria > Bacillati > Actinomycetota > Actinomycetes > Mycobacteriales > Mycobacteriaceae > Mycobacterium > Mycobacterium sp. Aquia_213. The sequence goes on along the minus strand of NZ_CP113116.1, from coordinate 5,795,972 downwards.
TGGCGGGATGGTCGATTCCCGGGGCCGGCGGTCATACCGCGGTCTCCGTGGCCGCCAAGATCCCGCGCAGCCTGCCGAGCGCGCATGTTCCCGAAGTCCACACCGAGTTCCTGCCACACCTGTCCACCGGCGCGCTGGCGATCGCCTTCGTCGGCATCATCGAGGCGTTGTCGATCGCCAAAGCCATTGCCTACCAGACGCAGCAGAAGATCGACTACAACCGGCAGATCATGGCCGAGGGCCTCGCGAACCTGGCCGGCGGCTTCTTCCAAAGCCTGCCGGGCTCGGGCTCGCTGTCGCGGTCGGCGATCAATTTTCAGTCCGGCGCCAAAACGCGATTCTCCGGGATCGTCTCGGCCGCAACGGTTGCCGCCGCGCTGCTGTTGTTCGCGCCGCTGTTGCGTTACGTGCCGCAGCCGGCGCTGGCGGGCCTGCTGTTGGTCACCGCGGTGCGGCTGGTCGACTTCAAGCGCCTGATCTACACCGTCAAGGCATCGCGTTACGACGCGGGCTTGGTGATCGTTACCGCATTCACCGGTGTGGCGATCGATCTCGACAAATCAGTCCTGCTGGGTGTGGTCCTGTCGATCCTGTTGTTCGTGCCCCGTGCTGCCAAGCTGAAATCCCGGGAACTCATTGTTACGCCTGAACGCGTTGTGCGCGAGCGCATTCCGGGTGAAGACGCGGACCCGTTGGTAGTCATCTATGACTTGGAAGGTGAGCTGTTCTTCGGCGCCGCACCGGAATTGGATCGCTACCTGTCCGAGATCGGCAAGCGGATCGCGGATGACGAGATCAAGTTCGTGGTGCTGCGGCTCAAACGGGTGCGCCACCCGGACGTCGTGTGCATCGAGCGCATCGAGCACTTCCTCCGGGAAGAGACCGCACGCGGTGTCGCCGTGCTACTCGCCGGAGTGCGTCCCGACACGCTCGGGGTGCTGAACAATGTCGGATTCCAAAGTTGGTTCACCGCAGAGCATGTCTTCCCCGAAGAGGACGAGGATTTCTCGGCGACGCTCAAGGCGGTGCGTTACGCTCACAGCGAGTTGGCTGACTTGAAATTGAGGGCACCGTCCCCGATCGGGCCCGAGCGGACCAACTTCTACTACCTGGTCTAGCCGCCGGCCGCGGCCACCCTTGCTCGCTCCCTCATCGAGGCGACTACTCCGCCGTCGTTGAGGATGTCGGTGCCGGTGAGGTAGCCCGCTTTGTCGCTGGCGCAGAAGGCGAGTAGCTCGGCCATCTCCTCCGCCTTGCCCCACCGCGGGACGGCGAAGTCGGCAACCATTGCCCCGGCGCCCGCCTGCTCCTCGAGCCGGCCCATCTCGGTGTCGACGGACCCCGGTGAGAGCGAGACGATGCGCAATCCCCGCGCGTTGAATCGCTCGGCCTGCGACTCGCTGTACCACTTCACAAAGCTCTTACTCACGGCGTAGGCGAAACCGGAACGCGCGTCCTCGGGAATGGGGTCGCACGTCGCCATCATCGCGTCCCAGAAGGCGTCGCCGTCGCTGAGCGCCAGCGGAAATTGCGCTGTCGGAACAAGTTCCGCGGGCAACAGGTGGGCCGCCATCGACGCCACGTTGACGATCACGGAGCCCTCGCCGGCCGTCGCGTAGAACACCTCGTTGACGTTGACGGTGCCGACTGCGTTAGTGCGCATCACGTAGTCGGCGGAGCCCATGCTCGGGCTTACTCCCGCGGTGTGGATGACCGAGTCCAGCGTCCCGAGGTTGCTCGCGTTGTCCAACAACTCGGTGACCGCGTGCCGATCGCTCACATCACAGTTGACGACGGTGGGATCCATCCCGAGTTCTTTCAGGGTTGCGGCTGCGTCGTCCAGCCGTTCCTGCCTGACATCGCAGAGCACTACGGCGTGGTCGCGCCCGACGATTTTGGCTGTGGCCAGACCCATGCCACCCGCGCCGCCTGTGATCACCGACACTCGATTCATACCTGGACGCTATCGCAGCCCTTCGAGCAGTTGGCGCGTGCTACGTCGGGAGCACCGACTCCTCGGCCGGGTGGTGCGGATGACCGGCATGCCGGACGGCCGTTCCGAGGAACGGCGCCTGCAGGGTGGCAGCCACGTGGCGGCGGTTGACGATCAGCCCGCCGATGGTGATCACGGCGTAGACACCGCAGAGCACCAGTCGCTCTGAGGTCGAGGTCAGCGGGAACTGAACGATGAACAATCCCAGCAGCGTCCACGCGGCCGCCCGGCCGAAGCGCAGCGCCAGGATCACCGCGACACCCATCAAGGTCTGGGCGGCCGTGAGCAAGATTTCCTCGAGCTGGCGGGAGTCGAGCTCCAGGGCGAAGCCGCCACCACCGAGCATGTGGGCGACCGGCAGCGACCCGATCAGCAGCGTCCACTGGTTGACCTTCGATGAGATCAGCGTGGCGATGGCCGCGGTGCCCTTGCCGCGGGCGGCGAAGATGGTCGCGATGATGAACTCGGGCGCCTCGGAGGCCAACGGTGCCAGCCACTGCACCAGCAGGAACCGGTCGATGCCCAGCTCGGTGCCGGCGGCGACAAGATTGTCGGCAAATGGCTTGGCACACAGCAGGATTACTGCCCCGGACACCACGAACAGGCCGACTACGACGATGCGACGGGTCCGGTCCGACAGTTCACCGAGAGCTGCGGCGGTACCGACCAGGTCGGGCTCTTCGACGTCGCCGTGGCTGACTTTGTACAGGTAAAAACCGAACCAGGCCAGCAGCGCCAACCCCAGCGTGAGGTGGATTTCGCCGGCGGCCGGAATCGCGAATGCGGCAATGCCGGCGATCATCAGGAACCCGAGTTCGACGCGATTGGCGGGCTCCAGTGTCAGGCCGGTCGTTTTGCCCGAGCCGACCCGTCGCGCCGCCACGATGCTGACCAGCACCACGACCGGCCAGCCCAGGCCCATCAACAGCCGATTGGATCCGGTCATGTTGGCCGCCGCGTACTGGGTGTATTCCGGGTTGTGACCCGACACGAATGCGTAGTAGAGGTCCACGGCGTATTCGGGCAGCACCGCGACCAGGGCGAGTACCGCGATCGCCAGTCCGCCGGAGACGTCGATCTGCGCCGCCTCGGCGGCCCACGCCAGCAGGAAGCTGGCCGACACGACCGCGGCGCCGAAGATCAGCAGGGCGAGTACCGGGTCCGGACGCAGGCCGATGACTCGGACCACGACCGCGGGGGCGATGAACATCGCGGTGATCAGTGCTGAACGGAGGAGGGTCCGCCGCGGCGAGCGTGCCGTCGTCGGAGCCGAGGCGATGGCCCTGTCAGTGGCGAGCATCGTCATCCTTCACTCTGGGTGCCGATCATGAATGGCTACTTGGCTCGCGGCCGTGGCTTGACCTGCCCGCCAAAGGTACCCCGCTATACCCAGATCCAGCAACGTTGTGAGTATGCCACGCGGCGCCGGTCGGCCACCTATATTTGCTGGCCAGAGTACTCAATATCGAAAGTTAGGCTCAACTAACTTCAGATTGTGGCAAACCGATCTAGGGGTCTTGCGGGGACTCTGGGGGCTTTGGGACGGATTCGGGGGAGTGTTCGGTCAGCCTGGGGAGCAGCCGTGGAACGTCAACGTCCACTACGACGCATTGCTGGAGCCCAGGGTTCCGTCCGACGCCCTGCGAGTCCTCGACATCGGATAGGGCGTCGGCCGCGCTACGGCCGCTTCCTGATCGCCCGGGTCAAGCCCGCCGGGGCAAGTCGCTAGTGGTCTGGACCCATCGCGGCAACCGCGGCTTGGGTGAACATTTCGACTGCCTGCTTCCGCGTAAGCCCCGCGATCATTTGCGCGCCGGCGCGCATCATGTCGCCGGCCATCCAGGTCGGCCCATTGGTCAGGTTCTCGAACGCCTCGGCAATGACCTCGTCCGCCGAGCATGCACCCGCCGGAATCTCGTCCAGCGAACTTATCTGGCCACGGCTGTATTCGAGTTCCCGCAATGCGGGCGTGTTGGTCTTGGCCAGCATCAGACCGAGTACATCGACGCCCTTGGGATGCAGTTCGGCCCAGAGCGCTTCGGTGAAGACCATGTCGAATGCCTTGGATGCGCCGTAGGCGACCATGTTGGGGCTGCCGGCCAATGCGGCGCCCGAGGAGAAGATGACGATCCCGCCGCTGCCTCGCTCGACCATCGCGGGGGCGAAGTGGTGGCATAGCTGCATTGGCACCATGCAGTTGCGCTGCACCATCGCCTCGGCGGCTTCGATCGAATTATCAAGAAAGTGCTGATAATTCGGGTCGGCACCCGCGCAGTACACGAGGAAGCCGATCTCCAGGTCCCCGGTCGCTTCGGCGATTGCGCTGGCCGCGTCCGAGCGGGCGAGATCGATCGCGAGAGTGCGGGTTTGGGCGCCCGTCTGGGATTCGATCTGGGCCGCAACCTGATCGAGGACGGCCTGCCGGCGGGACAGCAGCACGACGTTCACGCCGCGCTCGGCGAGGCCCGTGGCGAATGCGGCACCCACGCCGTCCGAGGCGCCGGCCACCAGAGCCCACGGTCCGTATTTGGTTGCGAAGGTCATCGATTCACCCCTGCTCCGTCATTGGCCCGAATGCCGTGATGCGCACCTGGGTGAAGCGCCGTCGCGCGATGCGCCAGCCATCGGCGGTCCGGACGATCTCGTCGTCGTAGAAGCCCCAGGCGTTGACGCCGGATTGGTTGTCGCCCATCATGATGACCGCGTCGATATAGGTTCGCGCCGTTGCTTTGTCGCCATCGAGGGTGATGGCCTGATTGGATAAGCGGTGCAGGGTATGACCCGCCATCGCGTGCGTCTTGTCCATGAAGTCGGTGACTTCGTCCACGCCACGCCAGGTGCCGATCTCGCCGTAGTCGAGTTCGCAATCGTCGCTGAACAGGGTGCGGAACAAGGGCCAGTCGCGACGATCGATCCCGGTGGCGTAGCGCACCAGCAGATCGGAGATGTCCTGCCGGTCTTCTCGTTCGGTCATGCGATGTCTCCGTTCGGGTGGACCACGATGCGCGGTGGCCCGTCGGATCGGCGGGCGAGATCGAGCGCGTCGGGAACCTCGTCGAGGCCGATCACCTTCCCGACGCTGGGAAGCGGATCCAGCTCCCCCGAGGCGATGGCATCGAGCGTTCCGTACCAATCCTGGGGGTGCGGTCCGCCGCCGAATTGGATCGTGACGCCCTGGCGGGTCGCGGTGGTGATGTCCAGGGTATCCCCGGTGTACCAGCCGCCCGCACAGTAGATACGAGTCAGCATTTCGGCGGATTCGACAATATTCTGGATCAGGCCCGCGGCACCGACGCACTCGAATACGACTGCGGGGCCGGGCAATCCACGCTCGGCACGAACATCTCTGAAGGCGTCGAACGGCGATTTCTCCGCGGGATCGACGACGACGTGCGCGCCGAAGCTGTCTCGGGCCAGTGCGCGCCGATCGGCCTTGTAGTCCGCCACGATGATCGGCTCGATGCCGCGGGATGCCAAGGCGGCGACGGCCGAGAGGCCGATCGCCCCCGCGCCGATGACGATGGCGATCTCGCCCGCTTGGATGTCTGCCGAGCGCACGTAGAACTCGCCGACCGCGAAGGCATCGACCACCGCGATGGCGTCGCTGCCAATGTCACCGGCGACGGCTTTCGCGGCCGCCTCCGAAATCACCAGCAGCTCACCGAAACTCCCCTGCGCTTCGGGGTGCTGGCCGATGATCCGCACCCCGCCGGCCCCGCCATCCACCAGGCGTATCGGTATCGAGGTCACCCGGGTGCCCACGGCGAACTGGTCCGAGCAGCCGGGTCCATGTCCGATGACCTCGCCGACGAATTCGTGGCCGAGCACGATGTCGCGATCCGTGTCGTACAGCGAACGTCCGGTCGGGTCGTCGATGGCGAGTTCAGGGTGGTCCATGAAGTGCACATCCGAGGCACAGATCGCGGTGCTCAGCGTGCGCAGCAGCAGCTCACCCGTCCCGGGCTCGGGGTCGGCCGTCTCGCGGACCGTCAGCCGACCGTCTCTCAAAACCACAGCACGCAAAGCGTCTGCCTCATTTTCTCGAATAATCGAGTTAATCTGTCGAATGTTCGCTATAACTGTAGGAACCCGGTCTCAAAGGAGTCAAGCCATTCGCGGATCCACCTCGGCGCCGACCGCGCGGGTACTCGACGTTGTCGAGTTGCTGGCGCGGTCCGGAAACACGCGGATGCGCTTCTCCGACATCGTGCGCGAGCTCGACCTGACGCAGGGGACGGTGCACGCGATCCTGAAGACGCTGTGCGATCGTGGTTGGGCCAGCCGGGACCCCGTCGCGAAGACCTTCTCGCTGGGACCGGCGCTCGCCGTGGTGGCGGCGCGGATGGACACCGCTCGGCCGTTGGCGCACGCCGCACGTTCGGCGGCGCTGCGACTTTCCCGCGAGGTCGGCTACGCCGGTTCGGTGGTCGAGCGGTTCGGCGATTCGTTGGTAGTCACCGCTTTCGAAGGCGATCCCGCCACCCAGCCCGCGGGGATACCCGGCGATCGCATCCCGTACGCGCCGCCGTTCGGCGTCGCTTTCGCCGCTTGGGACACCGACGAAGAGCAGCGCGCGTGGATTCGTCGCGGCACGGGCAGCAATGCCGATCGCATCCAGCGGCTGGAACGCATCCTCGCGCATACCCGCGAGCGTGGGTTCGACGTCGACTGGACAACGCCCGCGCTGGCTCAGGCCGTCCAGGTGGTCGGCACGTTGGACAGCAACGAAATGCCGACCCCGGTCCGGCACATTCTGGACCAACTGCTCGTCGAGTTCACCACCATCGGGTTCTTGTCGGACGACAACCCCGGTCGCCGCAAACAGCCCGTGGTGACCATCGCCGCACCGGTTTTCGACCGCCGCGGCCAAGTCGCCATGATGCTTGCCGTGCACCCGCTGTCTCCGCTCAGCTCGCGGCAGATCCAGGTCATCGGAAACAAGCTCACCGCGGAAACGACGACGATCAGCGAAGCCCAGCAGCACCCGCCGGTGGTGGACCTCGAGGAGCACACCGGCGCGCGTCGCCGCCGGGCCTAAGGTCTCAGGTGGCGGCGGAGGGCGAAAAGCGATGGCACATCAGTATGTTGTGGACGATCTCGCAGGATTCGTCGTCGGTGCCGAGCCGTCGGACCTGAGTGCGCACCCACGGGCGCTGCTGAAACGCAACGTGCTGGACAGCATTGCCTGCGCCGTCGGTTCACTCGACGGTGAACTCATCGCGACGATCCGGGAGCACACCGGACAGTTCAGCGGCAGCGCCTCGGCGACGCTCGTCGGTGGTGGCCGGGCCTCGGTGGATCAGGCCGCATTTTTCAACGCGGTGCTGGTGCGCTATCCCGACCTGCTCGACACGTACCTGACGGTCGGCGGCCTATGTCACCCGGCCGACAACTTCGGTGCCGTCCTGGCGATGGCCGAGTACGTCAATGCCACCGGCGCCGATTTCCTGCTCGCTCTCGCGGTCGCCTACGAGGTCCAATGTCGTTTCAGCGCACAGGTTCCCGTGATGGCGCGCGGCCTCAACCACGCGCTGCAGCTGGCGATGTCGGTTGCGGCCGGATCTGCGAAGTTACTCGGGCTGGACGCCGAGCGCACCGCGCACGCGATCGCGGCGGCGGCGGCCGACAACGTCTCGGTCGCCGCGGTCCACGCCGAGCCGGTTTCGAACTGGAAAGGCATTTCCCCGGCCATCACCGGCATGCGCGCGGTGTACACGACGATATTGACCGGCCGTGGGATCACCGGGCCCAGGTCGTTGTTCGAAGGCCCGCACGGGCTGGTCCAACTCTTCGATCAGCCAATCGATTTCAACACCGCCGACCGCGGACTCACGGCGGTCGAACAGACCTACCTCAAGCAGTACTGCGCACTGATCCACGGACAGGCCATCATCGACGCGCTCTTGGCGATTCGGACGGACAACAATCTGCGCGGCGACGACGTCGCGCGGGTGACCGTCGAAGTCTTTCAGACCGCGTACGACATCGCCGGTGGGGGAGCCTACGGCGCCAAAGACCATCCGCAGACCAAAGAACAGGCCGACTACAACCTCAAGTACCTCAGCGCCGTTGCGCTGCTCGACGGTGGAGTGGGCCCCGAACAGCTGGAGAACGAACGTGTGCTGCGCAGCGATGTCCAGGAGTTGCTGGCTCGCGTCGACGTCGTCGCCGCGGCCGACCTCACCGCGGACTATCCGCAACGTACCGCGACGCGGGTGTATGTCCGCACCCGCGATGGACGGGAATTCGCGCGCGAAGAAAGCGATTACGAGGGATCACCAACCCGGCCGATGACGTGGGACCGGGTGGTGGACAAGTTCGGATGGCTTGCCGAGCCGTTCTGCGACGAGTTGCTGCGGGCCGACATCGTCGCTGCCGTCGAACATATCGACGAGATCGCCATCGGCGAGCTCACCGGACTGTTGGGCGCGGTGAGCGCGGTGCCGCAGCGTCCGCGCAGCCGGCCGCGGTTCTGACCCGCGCGCCCTCTTGCATCGTTTGCTGCCCGCGTTGAATGATCGTCCATGCGCAAAGATCGCGGCATCAACCGGTGGGAGCTAGTCACCTGCGCGCTCGCAGGCCACGTCACCTACGCGCCCGAAGAACAGCGACTGGCCGACCGGCTCAGCGGCACCACCGGACTCGGCGAGGTCTGGCGCTGCCTCCGCTGCGGGGAATTCGTCATCGGCGAGCCGCATGGCCGAGGTCACGCTGAAGACGCCCCGATGATCATGCGCGGCAAGGCCTTACGGCAAGCCATCATCATTCGTGCGCTCGCGGTCGAGCGCGTGTTCCGGGCGGTGGTGATCGCGCTCGCGGCGTACGCGGTGTGGACGTTTCGCGGTGCACGGGGATCCATCCAGGCCACCCTCGATCGCGACCTGCCGATCTTGCGGGCCGCCGGATTCAAGGTCGACCAAATGACGCTCGTGCACGAGCTGGAAAAGGCGCTGGCCGCCAAACCCTCCACGTTGGCGCTGCTGACCCTGATGCTGACCGCCTACGCCTTGATCGAGGTGCTCGAGGCTGTCGGCCTGTGGTTACTCAAGCGCTGGGGCGAATATTTCGCGGTGATCGCCACCGCGGTGTTCCTGCCGTTGGAGATCCATGACCTGGCCAAGGGCATCACGATGACGCGCCTGGTTACGTTCAGCATCAACATCCTGGCGGTGATCTACCTAGTGGTCTCCAAACGGCTGTTCGGCGCGCGTGGCGGCCGCAAGGCCTACGACGAGGAGCGACGCGGCGAGCAGCTGCTCGACGTCGAGCGGGCCGCTATGACGACCTGACGGTCACGTCTTTGGGCTGATGAAAATGCCCTCGGCCGCCACGGTGACGCCGTCCTCGTCGGCGATATGACCGACGGAGAACGTCTTGACCCCTTCGATGCGGTCAATGTGCGCTTCGGCCCGCAAGGGACGCCCCAGCGCCGTACGGCGCCGGTAACGCAAGGTCAGGGTGCCGGTGTAGGCAGGCCGACCCAGCTTGTGGGCCGTCGCGCCCAGCACGTGGTCGAGGATCAGGGCAGACACCCCGCCGTGAGCGTGCTCCGGCGGGCCTTCGTATGCCGCGCCGAGGGTGAACTCGGACCACACCAGTCCGTCGGCTTCGTGATGGAGCACCAGCGGTGGGGCGACCGGGTTGCGCAGACCGACCACCGCGTTGCCCCATGCGATGGTCTCGCCGTCCGGTGTCACCTGTACACCGAAGGGTCCCGGCCGCGCCGAGGAGCTCAATTCGTCTGCGGCACTGTCGATTTTGGCCTTGGCAGCCGCGACGGTCGAGGGATCGGCTTCGGTCCTGATGCTGAGGTCGACGAGTCGCCGGATTGACTCGGCCAGCGGACCGTAAACCGATTCGAGCCGGCGATAGTCAATGCAGAGCATCTCGTCAGACATATAGGCAACCTAACAGTCCGTTCGCAACGCGGCGGCCCCGCATGTGGCACACTGGAACCGTCCAGCGTTGGGCTTAGGGGATTTCCCTTGTGGCAGCAGCATTTTCGCCAGCGTGAATCCAACCTTGTGTCGTCGGCGTACCACGATGCCGTGGGTGTGCCGGGCGCCGCGATTTCTGGGCATCAACCGGATTAGCCCTGGTCAGGGCGGTCCGCGGAAGTGGTCGACGGGACAGCGCGCCCGGGAATGTGCGCCACGCCACAAACCGCATTAGCACTGCGTTTACCCGCTTGCTGCACACTTGTAAAACAGCCGCGGTGAAATTGACGAGTCGGCTGACTAGGCCGGTGGAGGAGGGGTCGAGACTGTGCCAACACTGCAGACCTTGATCAACCAGAGCGCTACCAACCTTGACGTAGTTGCCCCGATCAAAGCGCGCGCCTGTGACGCGCTGAACCTTGTGCGCAGAAGCAAGTCGCGCGGGCAGGGAGATGACTCGCGCGTCATGCGCCGAGGTGCGGAGCGCTGCTGACCCCCTGACCGGGTCGATACAATCGCCGGCGGTACCAGGGCCGGTGCGCGGCGATTGGAGTTCGAGTTGCGCGGGAGCGGATCGCGGTGACGATCGGCGTCATTTGCGCAATCCCGCAAGAGTGGGCCTATCTGCGCAGCATCATGTCGGAAGCGCAGCGCGAACAGATCGCACAGACCACGTTCGAGACCGGCGAACTCGATGCGCACCGGGTGGTGCTGGCCGCGGCCGGCATGGGCAAGGTCAACACGGGGCTGGTGGCAACGCTGCTGGCCGACCGATTCCATTGCCACACAATTGTTTTCACCGGGGTAGCGGGCGGACTGGATCCGCGATTGCACATCGGTGACATCGTGATCGCCGACCGGGTGGCGCAGCACGACTTCGGGCTCATCGAGGACGGGCGGCTAACGCCTTATCAGCCGGGGCATGTTCCGTTCATCAACCCGACCGAGCGCTTCGGCTACCCGGTCGAACCCGAACTCTTCGATCGCGTCACACGCCGTCTGGAGGGATTCACCCTTCCGGCGCTGCCCCCGGCGGCGGGCGGTACCGGCACCCCGCCGGCGATCACCTACGGCACCGTCTTGACCGGTGACCAGTACCTGCACTGCGAGTCCACCCGCAGCCGGTTGCACGACGACTTAGGCGGCCTCGCCATCGAAATGGAAGGCGGCGCGCTCGCGCAGGTCTGCGAGGCATTCGGCATTCCCTGGCTGGTGATCCGTGCACTATCCGACCTGGCCGGCACCGACTCCGGCGTCGATTTCAATCTCTTTGTCGAGCAGGTCGCGATCAGTTCGGCGCGCGTCCTGCTGCACCTGCTCCCGGCGCTGGGCTGAGCCGGCCGTCTTCCGCGGCGCGCTCACGTTCGCGCCGGCGGGCCCGCGAGGCCCGCAGATTCGCGACGTTGCCGCACGTCTTCACGCTGCACCACACGCCACTGTTGTTCTTCGAACGGTCGTAAAACGTCGACTCGCACGGGTGGTTGTGGCATTGCTTTAGTCGTCGCCAGGTGCCGGCCTGCTGGCTCAGCAGGATCTCCCCCCAGAGCGCCGAGGCCAGCCAGCGCCACCCGCTGCCGGCGGGCTCCAGCCGGACCTCACCGTTCTCGGACACCGCGAGCGACGCGGAAATTGGGGCCGTGCCCGGCGCTTCTCCGCGCACCAGCTGCGCGATCGTGGCGCGCAAAGCGCGAAGCTTCGGTAGGTCCGCGCCGGTGACGGCAGGCGGCTCGGCCGGAACGCCGCGGAGCTCCGCCCAGGTCGGTACCGCACCGGCCAACCAATCCTGCGCGAGCGTGGTGTCGGCGAGGAGATCGGGCTCGTCGGCCGTGTTCAGGAAGTCGTGGACAAACCCAAGGCCGCCGGGCGCTGTAGCGAGTTCGAAGCGGTGTGACGCAGGCCATTCAGACATAACCAAATTCTACTTGACTATGTCGCATCAAGCAATTACCGTGACAGAAGCAAAGCTATTTCACCTAAGTCAAGGAGTACGGATCATGGTCAACATCAAGGGATCGACGGTCGTGGTCACCGGCGGACAGCGCGGACTCGGCAAGGCCATCGTGGACGAGTTTCTGAGCCAGGGCGCGGCCAAGGTCTACGCCACGGCGCGGTCACCCAAGCCCAGCGACGACCCTCGCGTCGTCAGCGTAGCGCTCGACGTTACAAAGGCGGATTCGGTTGCGGCACTGGCGATTGTGGCCTCGGATGCCGACATCGTGATCAACAACGCCGGCGTCCTCGGTGCGCCCAAGCTGGTCACCAGTGACATCGACGAGGTTCGAGAGGTGTTCGAGACCAACTACTTCGGTGCGCTTCGGGTGGCCCAGGCGTTCGCGCCGGTGCTGGCCGAAAACGGCGGCGGGGCGCTGGTCAACATCAGCTCCGTGTTGGCCTGGGTGGGCGGCTTCGGCGGCTACGGTGACTCCAAGGCGGCCATCTGGTCGATGACCAACTCGCTGCGCATCGAGCTGGAGAAGCAGAACACGCTGGTCACCTCGGTCCACCTGAGCTACACCGAGACCGACATGACCACCGCGTTCGACGTGCCGAAGAACGACCCGCGAGATGTGGCACGGCAAATCGTCGACGGCATCCGCGACGGCCAGGTCGAAGTGCTGGCCGACGAGGACAGCCGCCAGGCCAAGGCGGCGCTGTCGAGCCCGGCCCAGCTGGTGGGCGCGCACTGAGAAATCACGTGATGGGGGTCGGCATGATGCCGGCCCCCATCGGCGTGCTCGGCGTGCTTGGATTGGCGTATGGCTGATACCGATCCCGAAGGCATTGTCAGCGCCACGCGCGCCATCTCGGCCAGCGCCGAGCGAATCTTCGAGCTGATCGCCGAGCCGTCCAGCCAGCCCAGTTGGGACGGCAACGACAACCTCGCCTCGTCGGCTCCCGGGCAGCGCGTCCGCGGCGTCGGGGACGTGTTCAAGACGACGTTGACCAACGGTGCCGTGCGGGAGAACCACGTCGTGGAATTCATCGAAGCGACCAAGATCGCCTGGCAGCCTGCGGAACCCGGAAAGCCGCCGCCCGGCCACCTGTGGCGCTGGGAGCTCAGCGAGATCAACTCGACCCTGACCACGGTCACCCACACCTACGACTTCACCGCGCTGACCGACGCGAAGCGGCTGGAGAAGGCGCGTTCGATGACGCCCGAGATGCTGCGCGAGTCGATGGACAAGCTCGCCATGCTCGCCCAGCGCTTCGAGTAAGAACTCGGTATGCCTCTCCCCCCAGCAGGAAGCGACCGCGCCGCAATCGTTACCGGTGCGTCCTCGGGCATCGGCGAACAGTTCGCCGGGATACTGGCGCGACGCGGCTATCAGGTCGTGCTGGTAGCCCGCAGCGCCGACCGCCTCGACGGACTCGCCCAACGCCTCGGTCCGAACGCGCACCCACTGCCCGCCGACCTGTCCGATCGATCGGCGCGTGCGACTCTGGCGGACCGCGTCGCCGCCCTCGGCCTGACTCCGGACATCCTGATCAACAACGCAGGGCTCTCGACACTCGGGCTCGTCGCGAAATCTGTTCCCGAGAAAGAAGTTAACCTCGTCGAGGTCGACGTGGCCGCCGTGGTCGATCTGTGTAGCAGGTTTCTGCCCGGAATGGTCGACCGGGGTCGAGGCGCCGTATTGAATGTCTCGTCGGTGGCCGGATTCGGGCCGCTGCCGGGCCAGGCGGCGTACGGCGCCGCCAAGGCGTTCGTGTTGTCCTACACCCACAGCCTGCGCGGTGAATTGCGCGGTACCGGCGTGACCGCGACCGCGCTGTGTCCGGGGCCGGTGGACACCGGATTCGGTGAGGCGGCGGGCTTCAGCAAGGAGGAAGCCGAAGCCGCTCTGCCGCGGGTGATGTGGATTCCCGCCGACAAGGTCGCGCAGGCCGGAATCGACGGGTTGGCCGCGGGCAAGGCGGTCGTGGTCCCCGGCCGGCTCAACCGGATCGCGTCGGCGTTCTTCCGAATCGCGCCGCCCGAGTCGTTGCTGCCGCTATTGGTACGCGGTCACCCGGCGTTCAAACACGACTGAGCCTCAACCGTTTTTGCCCCGCACCCATTGGAACGCGCCGATGTTTTTGACGCGCACGCTGACGAACCCGTTCTCTTCGAGGATGTCGCCGATTTCGTCTTCGCCAAATATGTGCGCCCCGATGTTGGGCAGCAGCTGCCAGGCCCGCGCGGCACGTCCCGCGGTCGGGACCATGATGGCCAGCCGTCCGCCGGGTCGCAGCACCCGCGCCATCTCGGCCAGGGCGGCGGCCGGATCCGGAATCAATTGCAGTACCGCCATCGAGACCACCGCGTCGACAGTGTTGTCGCGCAGCGGAAGTCGTTGTGCGTCGGCCCTGATGAAGCCGACGTGCGGGCCTGCCTCGTTGCGTACGGCACGCGTGAGCATCGCCTCGGAAATGTCCACGCCCAGGGCCAGTCCGTCCTTGCCCGCGGCCCGTGCCAGTGACGCGGTGACGGTGCCCGGACCGGAACCGACATCCAACACGGTTCCGCCCGGCGGGATGTCCAGCCATTCGGCGGGGTGTTGCAACGCGGCGAAAAGCCGTCGCGAGAAAGCCTGGGCGTTGTCGTACAGCATTGAGCCGATCGGCGATGCCCACGCCGCCTGGATCGGACCGGTGTTCTTCGGGACGTCGTCCGATTTGCCGAGCAGATCGAGATAACCCTTGCTCGCGTCCGGGTCCGCCGGCGGATCGGTCAGCAGATCCAGCGCTCGGCGCAACGCGGGAGGAAGCGAGACGTGCACGTCGGTCATGCGTACTCCTTCGATCAAATGCCAAGCTGTACGCCGAAATCCGGGGGCCGCGATGGCGACGCTTCCCCCAACGCAGCCTACGCGCGGCCTTCGGTCGCCTCGACCCGCCGAGAATGTGGCCTTCGTTAACGCTTGACGACCGCGTGCGCGGTCACCAGGGCGTACAACCGCCACTCACCCGGCACGCCTTTGAGTGTGCTTTCGCCGCGGTCGGTGAATCGGTGCCGCGATCCGGTGACGATGTCGCGCAGCGTCGACGACACCAAGACCTCGCTGGGGCCGGCATGGGCGGCGACCCGGGCGCAGATGTGCACAGCCATGCCGGCGATATCGTCTTTCACGGCGCCGCCGCGCACCTCCACCTCGCCCGCGTGAATTCCGACCCGCACCTCGATCCCCAGCACCCGGACCGCGTCGATGATGCCGTCCGCGCACGCGATCGCCGCGCTCGGGCTGCTGAAGGTGGCGACGAATCCGTCTCCGGCCGTGTTGACTTCGCGGCCGGAGAAGCGCTGCAGCTCGTGGCGCACGATCGCGTCGTGGTTGTCCAGCAGATCGCGCCACCGGTCGTCACCGAGCAGGGCGGCGCGCTCGGTCGAGCCGACGATGTCGGTGAACACGATCGTGGTGAGCAGGCGCTCGGCGTCCGAGCCGCCGCGCACGCCGGTGATGAACTCCTCGATCTCGTCGACCATCGGCGCGGTGTCGCCCACCCAGTACAGCGCGTCTTCGCCGGGTAGCTCGACGAAGCGCGACCCGGCGATGTGCTCGGCCAGGTAATGGCCGTGCTCGATCGGGCTGAACTCCGCATTGTCGCGGTGCAGGATCAGTGTCGGTGCGGCGACGCGCTCCAACGTGTCGCGAACGTCGGAGCGCCGGATGGTCTCGATGAAGAGACGAGCCATGCTCGGGGACGCGGCGCGGTTGCCCGCGTGGTCCCACCACGCGCGGAATGCGTCGTCGGCGGCCACAGACGGAGCGATGATGCCGAGCATGTCGAAGCCCTGCTCGACGGCGTCCGGTTCGACCCCGACCGTCGTGTACGGTTCCGCGGCGCTCTCGTCGCTGCCGATCGGGTAGTCGGGACCACGAAGCGTCTTTGCCGCACCATTGAAGATCACGAGGTTGCTCACTCGTTCGGGAAAATCGGCGGCGAGCACCAGCCCGGCCAGCGAGGTGAAACCGGGGGCGAAGACCGTCGCCCGCTCGCAGCCGACCGCGTCCATCACGGCGATCGCGTCCTGTGCCCAGGAGTTCGGCCCGATCATGTCCAGCGAAGGAAGCCGCGACGACAGGCCGATTCCGCGCTGGTCGAACCGGATCACGCGGCAGAAGGACGCCAGCCGACGGTGAAAGCGGTACATCGACGGCTCGCTGTCGACACAGTCAATCGGAATGAGTGGACCCGGCAGCACCAGCAGGTCGATCGGGCCATCGCCGAAGACCTGATAGGCGATGTCGATCTCGCCGCAACTGGCGTACCGGGTCCGCGGAACCGGCGCCACGTCATCAGGCTAATGCAGGGCTATGACAAGTCGCCGATGATGGGGACCAGATAGCGTGCGGCGTACGCCCGGACGGCGGCATGATCCGAGATGTCGAGCCGGTCGGTGGGGAAGACGATGATGCCCAGCGCCACGCGCAACAGAACGTCGGCGATGTTGGCCAGGTCGGCTTCGGGAATGTCCGCCCCGCATCTGCGCAGGGTGTGGGCGATCCCGTCGGCGAATTGGCTGATCGGGAAGGCGTGCGATCGGGAGAACAGCCCGAACAGCTCGGGTTCGCTTTCCACGATGCGCGAGTACAACGGCGAGTCCTGGACCAGGTGCACACCCAGCGTGAACGCCTCGATCACCGCTTCGGCCGGATTGCAGCCGGCGGTGGCCCGGTCCAAGGTGGCGAAGAAGAGTTCGCCCTCCCGACGCACTACCTGTTCGACCAGGTCATCCTTGGTGGGAAAACGCCGGTAGATGGTGCTGCGGCTGACCCCGGCCCGGGCGGCGACGTCCTCGATATTCGCGCGGCGCACCCCGTAGGTCTCGAAGACCGCCCGCGCGTTGTCCAGGATGGTGCGGTCGATATCGGCGATCTCGGCGAGAGTGCCGTCAAGGCTCTGCATGGATCACCACCCCCACGGCTATTTCGGCGCACGAATGCTAGCTTTGGAACAAAGATACACTTTTGTGTCAACGCTTCAGGGGAGGTGGGCATGACTGCCCGGAATGGCCAGTTGGCCGGCCCGACGGCCGGCACCCGTTTTGATACCGGCGTTCGCGAAGCGGTCCCGATGCCAATTGACGACGAGATCGCCGAGACCGCACCGCGCCTGGGGCCCGAATCCCTGATCTGGAAGTTCTACGGCGATCACCGCACGCAATTCTTCGGCTTTCAGCGCGTCGCCGGTGTCGAGAACTGCATCGAGCAGCTTGCCCAAGGCGTGCTCGACCATTCGGTGATCTTCAGCGACACGTTGGGCCGCGCCAAGCGAACCGCACCGCCGTTGATGAAGACCGTCTACTCCGATGACCCGCACGAGTGGGGTCGCAAGGTCCGCGACTTCCACAAACCGATCAAGGGCACCATCAGCGACGGCTCGCGGTACCACGCCCTGAATCCCGAGTTGTTCTATTGGGCGCACGCCACTTTCGTCGACCAGGTCATCTACAACACCGACATGTTCATCCGGCGGCTGTCGGACGCGGAGAAGGAACAGATCTTCACCGAAGGCAAGGTCTGGTACAGCCTCTACGGCGTCAGCGGGCGCGGCCAACCGGAGACCTACGCCGACTTCGTCACCTATTGGGACGACATGCTCGAGCGATTCGTGCCGCACAAGACCGTTCTGTACGGCACCGGGTACATCCGCAAGGGGATTCCGGGACCGCGCTGGATGCCCAAGCCGCTGTGGAAGATCCTGTCCGCGCCGCTGAACGCCTACACCCGTCTCGTGCTGGTCGGAACCATGCCGGCGCAGATGCGCGCGGTGTGCCAACTGGAGTGGGATGCCAAGAAGGAGAAGCGGTTTCAGCGTTTTGCGGCCGTCGTGCGCGCGTTGAATCCGGTGCTCCGCCGCTTTCCGCTGTGGTTCCTCTACACGCCGTGGGCGGCGGCGGCATGGCGCCGGGCGGGCGTTGACCCGCGCCTGCTGCACACCCGCGCCGGCTAGCTGATCCCCAGCAGCCGTTCGGCATTGCCGTGCGCGATCTTCTCCCGGTCGACGGCGGACAGCGTCGTCTGCTCGAATCCCCGGACCGCGTCGTAGGAGGACTCGTAGGGGTAATCGATGGAGAACATCAGCGCGTCGGCGCCGACCTCCAGCACGGCTCCCAGCATCACCGCCGGTGAAAACACCCCGCTGTTGGTGAAGACGATGTTGGTGCCGAGGTAGGCCGACGGCGCCCGCCGAAGCGTGCTGGTCGCCCCTAGGGACGTCGACGCGAATCGAGAGTCGATTCGGCTGCGCTGGAACGGCAGGAACTCGCCCATATGACCCAGAATCATCGTCGCCGCCGGATGCCGGTCGAACACGCCACTGAACAGGATTCGCAGTGCATGCCCGCTGACCTCGGCGGCCCAGCTCCAGGTGGCGCCGTACAGCTCGGGTCGCCCCTCGATGACCTGCCAGTGGTCGGCCGGCGGTGCGCCGGGGTGCAAATACAGTGGCACGCCAAGGGATTCCAGCGCTGCCCACAGCTCGTCGTATTCGGGCGCATCCAGGTAGCGGCCGCCGGGTCCGGTGATGCAGTCGTTGACCAGGGCGCCACAAAAGCCGTCCTGGGTGACGGCGCGTTCCAGTTCGGCCACCGCGGCGGCGGGATCCTGCAGGGGCAACGCCGCGAACCCGCGGAATCGATCCGGATTTTCACTGATGGCCTTCGCCAGGTGGTCGTTGGCGAAGCGGGCATTGTCGCGGGCCCGTTCGGCGTCGATGTCGACCTGCAGACCGGGTGACGTCAGGGAAAGCACCTGAATGTCGATGCCGGCGTCGTCCATCTCCGCCAGCCGGTGTTCGCCGAGGTCGGGGAGCCGGAGTCCGCAGCGCTGGGCGTATTCCGGCGCCATGCGCTTCTGCAGCTGCTGATGCTGGGTGGTGGGCTGGCGCTCGGCCAGCTCGGGGATGAAAAACGCTTCCTCTAGGGCGATGTACCGCATCGGCTTTCCTCACTGTCGGATTGCTCGGTCCTCCTTCGACTCTGCGCTTGGTACCGCTATTTGTGAAATGAATATCTCGCATGGCATACATGCGTGAAGTGAATACAAGCTGGCTGCATACGGGTCGGCAACTGTGGGCTAGCCCACAGTAGATTGGGGCATTGCGCTACGTCAGCCCCGAGCGTGAGGAGCACAAGCATGCAAATGACGGGTAATACCGTGCTGGTCACTGGTGGCGGCACCGGAATCGGCCGCGGTTTGGCGGAGTCGTTGCACCGGCTCGGCAACCAGGTGGTGATCGCGGGCCGCCGTCGTGAGCTGCTGCAGGCCGTCGTCGAAGCCAATCCCGGCATCGGCTACCTGTCGCTGGATCAATCGGACGCGGCCGACGTCAGGCGGTTCGCCGTCGAGCTGACAGACCGTTATCCGAACTTCAACGTATTGGTCAACAATGCCGGGACTCAGCGCGTCGAGGACCTCACCGCCAGCAATGCCGGCGCGGCGGAGCAGAGCATCGCGATCAACCTGATGGGCCCGATCCGGCTGATCTCGACATTGCTCCCGGCGCTGTTGCGAAAGCCGCGCGCGGCGATCCTCAACGTGACCTCGGGCCTGGCCTTCATGCCCAGTGCACTTACGCCGACGTATTGCGCCTCCAAAGCCGCACTGCACTCCTACACGGAGTCGCTGCGCTTCCAGCTTCGCGACACCGCGGTCCAGGTCATCGAAATCATTCCGCCCCACGTGCAGACCGCGCTGCAAGGCGAGCGCGGAATGGACCCGAGAGCGATGCCGCTCGACGAGTATGTCGCCGAGACTATGGCGCTGCTGCAGTCGCAGCCGCAGGCCGCGGAGATCGTGGTGGAGCGCGTCAAGAATTTCCGCTACGCCGAGCGCGACGGCACCTATCACGACATCTATCCCGCCTTCAACGAGGCGATCACGGCCTGGCAGCGGACCGCGGGCAAGTGAAACCCTTGCGGTAACCCAGAATTCGCTGCGGTATGGCCTAACGTTCAGTCTTTGTATGCCCGGTCAGACCTGAGCCTGCGTGGCGGGCGGGACCGGCATGCGACAGGATCGATGACATGGCCGAGACCGACTTTTCGTTGTTGGACGTCCCGAGATCGGCACCGGTCGACGACCCTGATGCGTTCCTGCGTGCGGCGATCGCCTGGCACTTCGGCGAGGACACCGGCTCCGCCTTTTGGCTGCGGATCGCCAAGACGCTGGACTTCGACCCGTTGACCGATATCAAGACCTTCACCGATTTGCGGCTATTTCCGAACTTGCTCAGCGAGCTGCGCAATGTGCCGGTCGAAGATCTGATCCCACGCGGATATGGCTCACCGCCGCCGGTGCCGCAGGTTTTCGAATCCGGTGGCACCACCGGGGCTCCGAAACGTACTGCGCAACTTCCGGATTGGGTCGCGCAAGTCATCGAATGGCAAACCGAGGACTTCGCCACCGGCGGCTTCGTGCGAGGCCAGGGCTTTCTGTGCCTGATGCCGAGCGGCCCACATGGCGTGAGCTATTTCTCACGGCTGGTCTCGGAGCGACTGGGCGCGGCGTTCCATGCGATCGACCTTGACCCCCGGTGGGTGAAGAAGATCGCGGCCCGCAATGCCGCCGGGGAAGTGGCGGCCTACGTCGACCACGTCCTCGAGCAGGCGGTACACGTTCTGCAGACGCAGAACGTCGCGAACCTGCATGCCACGCCGCCGTTGCTGGAGGCGATTGCCCGCAACGACGACCTGGTGGACTTGGTGAACGCCAAGATTCGTTACCTGTTGCTCAGCGGTGCGCACGTGGACGCCGACACGCTGGACCTGCTGCGTGAGATCTTCCCCGAGACGACGATCACGATGGCGTTCGGCAGCACCATGATTCTGTCGCAGGCGGTCACCCGAACCGACGGCGACGCATTCGTTTTCGACCCGCGCACACCCTACGTCGTGTTCTGGGTGATCGATCCCGACACCGGAGAGCAAGTGCCCTATGGGCAGCTCGGCCAGGTGGTGATGAACCACATCAGCAAGGGCATGTTCCTGCCGAACAACCTGGAACGCGACATGGCGATCCGGATGCCCGGTCCCGCAGCGGAACTCAGCGATTCGGTCAGCGCGGTACGGCCGGTCGCCACCTTCGAGGGCGAGCCGGTCATCGAGGGCGTGTACTGAGGTGTCTGGCGAAACATCAAGTATGACAGCAGATCTGGTACTACTTGACGCACTGGGGCCCAGCGGCGAGTACCGGACCCGCAACCGCGAGATTGTCACCAGCACGGCCGGGGTACCGGTCGCCGAGCTGAGTCTGGTGCCGCCGCTGTATGTATCGCGCACCATCGGCGCGCAGCGCAAGGTCGCGCCGCTGCCGGTCGCGGAGCGGGAAAAGGCATTGGCCGCCGCGGCCGAGATCTTTGCGACGGCGGAAGTCGGCGGCCTGGGCTTCGACGCCTATGTCGAACTCGCCAGCCGGATTTCGGGAGTGCCGATCGTGGTCACCCGCGCCGGGGCCCGCAATGTGGCCGACGCCGTTGCCCACGCATTCGATGCGGTGCGCCCGGCCCAGCCGATCGGCGCGGCCCGCGACTGGCGCGAGGAGCGCACCCGCGCCGGCAGCGCGGTCTGGACGCGGCGCGGCGAGGTGTTCGCCGTACACGCCGCCGGCAACGGGCCAGGCGTACACGGCCTGTGGCCCCAAGCGCTGGCCCTGGGCTACCGGGTCGCGGTGCGCCCGTCGCGGCGCGAACCCTTCACCGGCCATCGACTGGTCAACGCCTTGCGCCAAGCGGGATTTCGGCCAGAGGACGTCGTCTTTCTGCCCACCGATCATGGTGGAGCCGACGAGATCATCCGCTGCGCCGATCTCGCCATGGTGTACGGCGGTCAGGACGTCGTCGACAAATACGCCGTCGATCCGACGGTGATGGTGAACGGACCCGGCCGGGCCAAGATCGTGATCACCGCCGATCGCGATTGGCGCGACTACCTCGATCTGATCGTCGACTCGATCGCCAACCTCGGTGGTATGGCGTGCGTTAACACCACCGCGGTGCTCTACGAGGGTGACCCGGCCCCGCTGGCCGCGGCGATCGCCGAGAAGTTGGCGACCATCGAACCGCTGCCCACCGAGGACGAGCGGGCCATCCTGCCGACTCAGCCCGTCGAAAAAGCGCAGGCGCTGGCGGACTATCTGGCGACCAAGGCCGCGGGCACCACCGCGCTGCTCGGCGCCGATCAGGTCGTCGCCGCGGTGGGCGACGGATATGCCGCCCTGCGTCCGGCCGTGCATCTGTTGGCCGAGCCCGATGTCGACAAGCTCAACGTCGAACTGCCGTTCCCCTGTGTGTGGGTGTCGCCGTGGTCGCGCGAAGCAGGCCTGGCGCCGCTACGAAACTCGTTGGTAATCAATGTGATCACCGGGGACGACGCTCTGATCGATAGTGTGCTCGGCGACCCCACCGTCAGCAACGTCTACCGCGGAAACCACCCGACGTTCTACAGCGCGCCCGAGATTCCGCACGACGGATTCCTCGCGGACGTGCTGATGCGCAACAAGGGATTCGTCCGGGACTAGCGGGCGCTGATGTACGGCAACAGCGCCATCTCGCGGGCATTCCTGATCGCGGTGGCCACCTGCCGTTGCTGCTGCACCGTCAGGCCGGTGACGCGGCGAGACCGGATTCGGCCGCGCTCGGACATGAACATCCGCAACGTCGTAATGTCCTTGTAGTCAACGTACTTGAGGCCAAGGCTGCTCAGCAGGTTCCGCTTCTTCTCCAACGGCTGAGTCCGGCTGGGCCGGGCTTTGTCTTTCGATTTGCCGGCCATCTACCAACTCGCCTTACGGATACCGGGAAGTTGACCCTGATGCGCCAACTCGCGCACCCGCACCCGGGACAGCCCGAACTTGCGCAGGTGTCCGCGGGGGCGGCCGTCCACCGCGTCACGGTTGCGTACCCGCACGGCACTGGCGTCGCGCGGCTGGCGGGCGAGCGCCTGTTGTGCGGCCAGCCGCTGTTCGGCAGTGCTTGCCGGTGATCGGATGATCTCCTTGAGCATGGCTCGACGCTCGGCGTAGCGGGCGACGATCGCGCGACGCCGGTCGTTCTTGACGATCTTGGATTTCTTGGCCATTCAGCGTTCCTCCCGGAACTCGACGTGGCGGCGGACCACCGGGTCGTACTTCCTGGGCGTGAGCCGGTCGGGGTCGTTGCGCCGGTTCTTGCGGGTGATGTAGGTGTAACCGGTACCCGCCATCGAGCGCAGCTTGACGATGGGTCGAATCTCGTTGCGCGCCATCAGATGCGCTGACCCTCGCGGCGCAGTCGCGCGACCACCGCCTCGATGCCGTCGCGGTCGACGACCTTGATTCCCTTGGCGCTCACCCGCAACGTGATGCGTCGACCCTCCGACGGCAGGTAATAGGTCTTGGTCTGAATGTTGGGCGTCCACCGCCGCCGGGTTCGGCGATGCGAGTGCGACACCGAGTTACCGAAACCCACTGTGCGGCCGGTGACCTGACAGTGCATGGGCATGACGCCTCCTCTGCGCGACATATGGTTATTGAAGATCATTTTCGACAAGGTCTGCCCGGCACTGTACCGTGGCGAAGGCGTTATTGAAAACGGTTTGCAATAAGGAGTTGGGGATGCGAACGCCGGTGGTGCTGGTAGTGGGTCAGGGCGACACCGACGCGGTGACGGGCACATTCCTGCGCGGGCCCGGGACCGTAGTCGTCGAGCATCGGTTCGACGGCCACGTGGTGCGGCGCACGACGACCATGCTGCTGCGTGGCGAATTGACCACGGCCGAGGACGCATTGGAGCTGGCGCACGGGTGTGTGTCCTGCACCGTCCGCAACGACCTGCTGATACTGCTGCGCAAATTGGCCCGCCGGCACGGGGTCGAGCGCATCGTCGTGCATCTGTCCGAATGGCTCGAACCCGAGCCCATCTGCGTCGCGATCGACCACGTCCGAGTGCGTATCGGTCCCGGTTACCCGGACGGCCCGGCCGCCCTGGACGTGTCGATCGCCGGGGTGGTGACGTGTATCGACTCTCGCAGCTGGCTTACTCGCGCACTCGGCGACGCGGTGCTGCGGGACGGACGCACGATGGCCCAGGTCGTCGTCGGCCAGGCCGAGTTCGCCGACCTGCTGGTGCTGACCCGCCCCGAACCCGTGACACTGGCCGTGCTGCGCAGGCTTGCTCCGCGGGCGCGGATCACCGTGGGCCTCGAGCGCGTCGACATGGCGCTGGCGAATCTGGAGGACGACTCGCGACGTGGCCGCAGCGATCATCCGCATGGCTGGCTGCTGGCCGGCCGGCCGCCGCTGGGCGCCGACGGGGCGGTGCGGATCGTCGAGTTCAATGCGCGGCGCCCGTTTCACCCCGAGCGCTTGCATGCCGCGGTGGATCTGCTGCTGACCGGCGTGGTGCGCGCCCGCGGGCGGCTGTGGCTGGCCAGCCGGCCAGACCAGGTCATGTGGCTGGAGTCGGCCGGCGGCGGTCTGCGGGTCGCCGGCGCCGGGAAGTGGCTGGCGGCCATGACCGCGCAACAGGCGGCCAACGTCGACGCGGAGCGGCGCCTGTTCGCCGAGCTGCAGTGGGAGTACAAGTTCGGCGACCGGCACACGGCGATGACGGTGCTGGTCTGCGGCGGACAACCCCCCGACATTCTCGACGCCCTGTACGGGGCGCTGCTCACCGACGCGGAAATGGCGGAGCCACGCGAGTGGGGCGGCTACCCGGATCCGTTCGGCGACTGGCACGAGGATCCCTGCGACGAAACCTCCGGCACCGCCGAAGAAGTCGCGTCCGACTCCGATCGCCGCGAATCGTGAACTAACACCGCGTCCGGCAGCTCACCGTTCAGCGAGGACCAGGCGTTCGGCCTATGCGCGGGGTCTGGTAGCTGTAGGTTACGAGTCGCAAAGCGTTGGGAAAGCAGCGCTGCACCCGGACTCGGCACGCCCTCTCGGTGAATGCGGTGTGAAGGTGAACTTGATAAGCCAGGCCATTAAGACGGTGACGGACCGACTGGCCAACCCGGCGCGGGTAGCGAATCCCGACAAGCTGCGCGCCGCGGTTTCGGGCAAGACGGTGCTGGTCACCGGTGCGTCATACGGAATCGGCGAGGCGACGGCCCGCAGGCTCGCCGCGGCCGGAGCGACGGTGTTGGTCGTCGCCCGATCAGCCGAGCGGCTCGACGACCTGGCCGCGGCGATCAACGCCGGGGGCGGGCACGCCGTCGCCTATCCGACGGATCTGAGTGACGAGGCCGCCGTCCACGTGCTGACCAAGCAGATCACCGAGAACCACGGCCCGCTCGACGTCGTGGTCAGCAATGCCGGCAAATCGCTGCGCCGTTCGCTGCATCAGCAGTACGACCGCCCACACGATTTCCAGCGCACCATCGACATCAACTACCTGGGGCCGGTCTGGCTGTTGCTGGGACTGCTGCCGGCCATGCGGGAAAACGGCGGCGGCCACATCGTCAACGTGTCGAGCGTCGGCGTGCGCGTGGTGCCCGGTCCGCAATGGGGCGCTTATCAGGCGTCCAAGGGCGCTTTCGATCGCTGGCTGCGCAGCGTGGCGCCGGAGCTGCACGCCGACGGGGTGGACGTCACGTCGGTTTACTTCGCCCTGGTGCGAACCCGGATGATCGCACCGACGCCGATCCTGGGCCGCCTTCCCGGTCTGTCCCCCGAGCAGGCTGCCGACGCCATCGCCAAGGCGGTCATCGAGCGCCCGCGCAGCAACGAGCCACCCTGGGTGTTTCCGGCCGAGCTGGCCTCGGTGCTGCTGGCCGGTCCGGCAGATTGGGCGGCCCGGTTGTGGCATCGCCGGTTCTTCGCCGATTCCCACGGGCGAAAGGACCACGGATGACCGACGGTGTGGTCGGCACGACGGCCCGGGCCTTGGTGTCATCGCGGCTGCTCAGTGTGCCCACCCCGATCGCGGTGCTGCGACTGATCCGGGAGATATACCGCGGCGGCACCAACCTGTCCACGCTATTGGCTGTCGCGGCGGCGCGCTGGCCGGACCGCACCGCGATCATCGACGACGACGGGGCGCTGAGCTACCGCGAGTTGCAGTGCAAGACCGAGGCGCTGGCGCACGAGCTCGTCCGCGACGGAGCCGGCCCGGGCGAGGCGGTGGGGATCATGTGCCGCAACGGCCGCGACTTCGCGGCAGCCGTATTCGCCGCCGCCCTGGTCGGCGCGGACGTGGTGCTGGTGAACACCGAGTTTCGCAGCACGGCTCTCGCGCAGGCGCTGAGCTCACATCAGGTCAGAAACATGTTCTGCGACAACGAATTTGCCGAGCGAGTCGGCGATGCCGCACCGTCGGTGGGCGTGATCGACCCGGCTACCGTGCAGATCCAGCCGGGCGCGCCGCGACCGCGCGTCGTCGAGTCCGGTCGACTCATTCTGCTGACCTCGGGTACCACCGGTGTGCCCAAGGGTGTTCCGCGGATGCCGCGCATGAGTTCTGGAGTGGGCGTCGGCATGACGATTCTCGAGCGCACCGGGCTGCGCGTCGGGTCACGAATCGCGGTGGCGGTACCGATGTTTCACGGCCTTGGCCTGGGCATGCTGATGCTCACCATCAGCCTGGGCGGCACGGTGCTGACGCATCGGCGCTTCGATGCCGAGACGACTCTCGCCCAGGCATCGCTACAGCGTGCCGACGCGCTCAGCGTGGTCCCGATCATGCTGGCGCGCATCATGGAGTTGCCGCGACGGGTACGGATGCGAAACCCGTTGTCGTTGCGGGTCGTGATATCCAGCGGCGATCGGCTCGATCCCAGCCTCGCGCGCCGCTTCATGGATTCCTATGGCGACATTCTCTACAACGGATACGGTTCCACGGAGACCGGGATCGGTTCCCTGGCAACACCTTTCGAGCTGCGTCAGGCCCCGGACACGGTGGGCCGACCGGTCGCGGGGTGCCCGGTTCGCATCTTCGACAAGACCGGTAGGGCCGTCGGGCCGCGGGTGACGGGGCGTATTTTCGTGGGCGGCGAGCTGACGACCGAAGGCTACATCGGCGGCGGCGCCAAGACCGTCATCGACGAGATGACCAGCACCGGGGACATGGGTTATCTGGACAACTCGGGCCGGCTCTACATCGTTGGCCGCGAGGACGACATGATCGTGTCGGGCGGTGAAAACGTGTATCCACGGGCGCTGGAAAACGCGCTCGCCGAGCATCCTGACGTCGTCGAGAACGCGGTCGTCGGGGTTGCCGACGAACAGTTCGGACGCCGGCTGGCCGCGTTCGTGGTTGCTCGGGCTCGGCGTGAGATCGATGTCGCCGCGCTACGGGAATACCTGAAGGGCAAGGTTTCTCGCTTCGAACAGCCCCGGGACATTCACGTCGTCGACAGCATTCCGCGTAACCCCGCCGGCAAGGTCATTCGAAAGGAACTGGCGACTTAGCGTCCTGCTCGTCTTCGGCCTCGCCGTCGGGCTGGATGACGCCGATGGTCTTGTTCAGCCAGTTGGGCGCCAGCCACGAGATCGCGGTGGCGCCTGCCGTCGCGCCCATCACGCCCGACCACGCGACCGGTCCCAGCGGTGTGCATCCGAAGAATTGGCTGATCACCGGGGTTTGCACGATGCCGACCAAGACGCCCGCGCTGCCCAGCGCGGTCGCCACGACGAGCGGGCTGTGCTGGCGCGTCAGCAGCGTCTGGGCGAGCTGCGTGGTCACCAACGCCGTCAATCCCATTGTCGACGTGCGGCGTTCGCTGCCCGGCGTGTATCGCCCGATGCCCCAGGCAGCCGTCGCACCCGCGGCGGTGACGACACCGCGGGTGACGATCTGGCGCATCAGCGGGGCATCGAGAGACGGCGTGGGCCCGGTCAGCACCGCGAGACGGTGTGCGGCGCGGGCCCTTTCGGCCTGCTCCTCGGTTTCGTACTCGGCTTCGTCGGGTTCGACGTACTGCGACGTGACCGCAACCGCGAGCGCCGGGAACATGTCGGTCAGCAGGTTCACCAACAGCAGCTGACGGGTTCCCACCGGGGCGCGGCCCTGGCCGAACGCGGTCCCGATAATGGTGAACAACACCTCGCCCACGTTGCCGCCGACCAGGATCGTGACGGCGTCGCGAACACCGGCCCACATGCTGCGGCCCTCCACCAGCGCGTCGAGCAGCACGCTCAGATCGCGGTCGGTCAGCACGATGTCGGCGGCACTGCGGGCGGCCGACGAACCACGGCCGCTCACGCCGATGCCCACGTCGGCCATCCGGATCGCGGCGGCATCGTTGGCGCCGTCGCCGACCATCGCCGTCACCCGCCCGCAGCGTTGCAACGCCGCCACGATCTGCACCTTCTGCTCCGGGCTGACGCGGGCGAACACCTGGACGTTGGAAACGACCTTGGCGGCGGCGTCCTCGTCGAGACCGGCAAGGTCGGCGCCGGTGATGACGCGGGCATCCGCCGGCAGTCCCAGTTGACGCGCGATCGCCCGCGCGGTGATCGGGTGGTCGCCGGTGATCAGCACCACCTCGCGGCCGGCGGCCTCCAGCGCCTCGATCAGCGGGCGCGACGATGCCCGTGCGGTGTCGGCCAGGCCGACGTAGCCCAGCAACTCGAGGTCCTGCGCGTGGGTGTCGACGGCGTCGACATCGGTGTCCTCGTCGTGAGTGGTCCCGTTGGGCCACGGGCGCCGGGCCACCGCCAACACCCGCAAGCCCCGCTCGGCGAGGCTGCGCACCAACGATTCCGCGTGCGCACGGTCGGCCTCCGGGTCGGCGAACCGGCAACGGGGCAGCACCACCTCGGGTGCGCCCTTGAGCATCAGTATCGGCTTGTCCGCGCTGGCGCTCAGGGTGCCGATCGCGGCGGCGTAGCCACGGCTGGACTCGAACGGCACCTCGGCAAGCAGCTGCCATCCCGAATTGTTTCTGGTGATAAGGAAACTCGCGGCGGTAATGATCGCCTCGTCGGTGGCGTGCGCGTGGCCCTGTCCGTCCTGGGGCTGCGGGGACGCCCAGGCGGCGGCCCGCAGTACCGCGGCCGAACGCGGGTCCTCGGCCTCGGGGTAGGGATCACCCGGCCGGGCATCGTGCGTTATCGCGCACAGGACGCGCAGCCGGTTCTCGGTGAGAGTGCCGGTCTTGTCGAAACATACGGTGTCGACCCGGCCCAGGGCTTCGATCGTGCGCGGCGAGCGGACCAGCACCCCGTGCGACGTCAGGCGCTGGGCGGCGGCCAGTTGGGACAGCGTGGCCACCAGCGGCAGGCCCTCCGGCACGGCGGCCACCGCGATCGCAACGCCGTCGGCGACGGCCTGACGCAATGACGCGCGCCGCAGTAACGCCAGCGCGGTCACCGCGGCACCGCCGGTCAGGGTCAGCGGCAGCACCTTGCTGGTGAGCTCGCGTAGCCGAGCCTGGACTCCGGCTGCGGTCTCGACGTTGGCGACCGCCGAAATCGCCCGGTGCGCAGCGGTATTGACCCCGGTGGCCACGACGATCGCGCGCGCGTGACCCGCGATGATCGTGCTGCCCTCGAACAGCATGCTCGCCCGCTCGGCATCGTTGACGGCGACGGGCTCGACCTGCTTGTCCACCGGCAGCGACTCTCCGGTAAGCAGCGACTCGTCGACCTCGAGGTCTTCGGCCACCAGCAGGCGCGCGTCAGCCGGGACCACCTCCGGTGCGGCCAGGTCGATCACGTCGCCGGGCCGCAAAGACTTGGCGGACACCGTCGCCGTGCGGGTGGCGTTCTGTGCCGCCTCCAGGCGGCGCCGGGTGGTGGCCACCGCCGGCACGACGACCCGGCGCACCAGCTGATCCTGCTCGGCGAACAGCTCGGCGGCTGCCGCTTCGGCCCGCAACCGTTGTGCCCCACCGGTTATCGCGTTGGCCGTCATGACGCCGCCGACCAGCAGTGCGTCGATGTTGCTGCCGACGATGGCCGACGCGGCGGCCCCCACGGCCAGA
Source organism: Mycobacterium sp. Aquia_213 (assembly GCF_026625985.1). Classification (NCBI taxonomy): domain Bacteria; kingdom Bacillati; phylum Actinomycetota; class Actinomycetes; order Mycobacteriales; family Mycobacteriaceae; genus Mycobacterium; species Mycobacterium sp. Aquia_213. The sequence continues at coordinate 5,766,157 of NZ_CP113116.1, read as the reverse complement.
ATCGGGGTCAACGGGTCGGACAGTTCGACCCGGGTCGCCGCAGCCAACCGCGCCAGGTTGTGCAGCGGTGCGCGCAGCCCCGCGAACGGTGGGCTGTAGGACAGGTCGTCGAGACGGCGGCGCCAGGACGGGGTCAGGGTCTCCACGGCCAACGGTCGCGAACCGCCGGCCAGCCGCGAGTACACGATCTCCGGGTCCAGCGCATGCCAGGCGGTGAGCGGCTGGGGAGTGGGGTCGGGCAGGCGCAGCACCCTGCTGGCCGAAAAGGTTCCGGCCACCAGCGCGGTGACCGCGGCGGCATTGACCGGATTGAGCCAGCGGCGGAAGCTCACCGGGTTGTTGGACCGCTCTTGCTCGCTGCCGGTGACCAGCAGCAGGCCGGCCAGCGTGGTGCCGCCCTGGGCGAGGTGTATCGCCGATTCGCTGGCCGAGCGGGCTACCGGAATCGCGGACAGGATGCGGACCGCGTCGGCCAGGTCGGTGCCGGTGATGATGTCCGCGGTCCACGGCGTGGCTGCGCGTGGATCATCAAGTGCCACACCAACATCGGCGATTGCGAGCGCGGCCAGGGTATCGGTCGACGCGAAGTCACGGTGCACCGCGGTGATCAGCAACACCGGGCCGCGATCGGCCCGCAGCTCACGCACCACGGTCAGCAGCGGTGTGCCGGGCGGATGTGTCGCCGCGACGCTGGCGGTCAGATCCTCGGTGCCGGCCACATGACGCAACACCACTCGGGCCCCGGTCCGATTCGCGGTCTGCAGCAATGGGATCGCGTACGGGTCGACTTCCCAACCGACTTCGACCGTGCCGACGCATTCGCCGTCGACCACCAGGTCGGCGCTTTCCAGGCCCTGTGCCGGAGTGGCCGAAGGGCCTTGTACCGGAACCCATCTCAGATGTGCGCCGGTGGCGGGCAATTCGTCGGGATCGGGCTCGGGTGCCTCTTCACCGTGCAGCAGCGCGTCGGCGACCTCGTAAACCCGGTCGTCGTCCCATCCGGGTGCCTCGCCGATCGATTTCAATACCGCCCGGTGGTCGCCGCGCAGCGCCGCGCCGTCGACGACGACGACCTTCACTCGATCCAGGCGGCGCAATGCGCCCGGGTCGAGGACCAGTTGTCCGCCGTTGGCGAGCCCGCGACCCAGCGTCGAGGCGAACGCCTGCCGGCCCATGTGCGCGGCCCGGGGCACGCCGGCCTCGATCGCGGCGGCCGCGTCCTCGGTGCCACCGCCGGCCACCAACGCACTGGCCGCGGCGATCAATGAGCCATTGGCCGCCGATTCGACATAGGCCTCAACCGGGCCGGCCATCGAACCCTTCTCGGTGTCCATCGCGGCGTCGATGGCCCCGCCCACCACGACGTGCGAGGCTTCGCCCGCCGCCGCGGCGGCCCAGCTGTGCCGCGGTACGTGCGACTTGGCCCCGGCTGAGGAGATGACCGGGACCACCGGAGCCTGCGGCCGCTCGGGTGACGCCAGATTCGGCTCACGCTCTCGCCACACGCGACGGTGCGCCGTCGCCTCGGTGATCTGCAGGGTCCGTTGCGTCATATCGAGCAGCGGTGTGCCGAAGGATTGGGTCAGTCCGTGCGCCGCGGCTGTCGTGGCGGCGAGCACGACATCGGTGCCCACCCGCCCCAGTCGCGACTCCAGGATCGCCACCATGCGCGGTTGATGGTTGATCAGGGCGGCCGCTGCCCGGGTGGTTTGCGGTGCCGCGGGCAGGCGGGTCACCCAGCCGGTGACGGCGGCCGTCATCGCGACCATGTCCATGGCCGCCGCGGTGAGCGGCACCAGAATCGCCAGCGGGTTGCCCGGGTCGGCGAACGGCGCAGAAATCGGGACGTCCGACTTCGTCGAAGCCAGGTCGGCGGCGATGGCGGCGACCGTCGACCGCACCTCGTCCACGACGGCGTCGTAGTCTTCGGCGTCGTCGGAGAGTTCGAACACCAACCGGCCCAGCGAACCCTCGACATGGGCCTCGGCCACGCCCGGAATCCGGCGAACCGGCTCCTCCACGACCGCCGAGTATTCGTACCAGCGCGAGAACGGCAGCAGCGGATCCAGGTCGAGATGCACCCGGCGGCCGCTTTGCCAGCGCACCGGAGGCGTGACGGGGCCGGCAGATCCATTGGATGAGGGGTTGATCCCGAGCGCGCGGCCGGTGGAGTCGGCCATCGACTGCACCACGGGGCCGGCCAGCTCGACTACCGGGCTCGCCAGGAGTTGCACCGCACCCGCGGCGCCGGCCGCAGTGGACACGCCGGCTTTCACTAGCTGGGCTGCTCCGTCGGTGAGACCAGCGACGACGCTGGTTACACCCGGAATCTTCATTCGGTCATCCTTCAAATACGTCTGTCGCGCTAATAATCCTGGGGTGCTGGGGACCTGTCCACATGTGTGTGCCGAAGGCAGGCCGAGCGATGACACCAACGGCTTTGGTGGGTGGGGCTTCGCTGCGTTACCAGCGGGTGTAATCGCGTTCCCTGGCAGTTTACCGGCTGGACGGCAAATCAAACGTCGCGAACAACGCCGGGTCGAGGAAAACGGTGATGGCGGCGACGCCGTCGGCACCCGGTGTGATGACGTGTATCGAGTGGGCCCGCATGACACCGTCGGCGGCGCGGCGGTACTCGGCCACGGCGGGCTGGGCATTCGCGGCCGTCGGCACCATGACAATGTCGCCGGCCGTTGTAAATGCGCGCGCGGCAAGGAATTCCAGCACGGTGTCGCGGCCGGTGAACCACACAGGCAGCGGCGGCATTTCGAGTTTGACTCCCGCTTGCAGCAGCTCGGTCAGCGCGGCCATATCGGCGTTTTCGAATGCCGCACAGTAGCGGTCGAGCAAGTCGCGGAGCGTGGCATCGTCGGGCTCGGCCGCGTCGTCCTCGGTGGGGGAGACCTCGGCGAGGCGGGCCCGCGCGCGCTGTAGCGCGCTGTTGACCGAGGCGGGTGTGGTTTCGAGGAGTTCGGCAACTTCGGCGGCGCTGAACTGCACGACGTCACGCAGAATCAGCACGGCCCGCTGACGCGCGGGAAGTTCCTGCAGCGCCGTCATCACGGCCAGCCGCACACTGTGCCGCGCCGTCACGCTGTCTTCCGGCGTCGCGAACACGTGTGTGTCGGGGATCGGCTCCAGCCACTGATGGGCGCCGGCGCCGCCGTCGAGATCGGTATCCGGGTCAACCGAGCTGTCGCCCAGGCCGGCCGGCAGCACCCGCCGGGCGCGGTTCTCGAGCGCGCGCAGGCATGCCGTGGTGGCGATCCGGTACAGCCAGGTGCGCAGCGCGGCACGCTCCTCGAACGCCTGATAGCCACGCCAGCCGCGCAGGTAGGTTTCCTGGACGAGGTCTTCGGCGTCGTGCACCGAGCCGAGCATCCGGTAACAGTGCGCGATCAACTCGCCGCGATACGGGGCGGCCTGCTCGATGAAATCCTGCTGAGCCGGCACGGTCGCTCTCCTATCTCCGACTCGGCCCCGGGTGGGCCGAGACGCTACTCCAGTACAGAGACTCCCGCGCGGCGAAATTCATCGGTCTGCCGGCGATGAATTCGGTCGCTGCGCCGTATCTGAACTAGTGGATGTCTAGCCACGCCGGTGTTGCATCGGCAGAGTTCACCAAGGAAGCGAGGACGGAAATGAACCGGCCCAACCAGAGCCACGCCGACAACCTTGCCGGCACCACCGCGATCGTGACCGGGGCGAGCCGCGGATTCGGTCGCGCCATCGCGACCGCGCTGTCCGAAGCCGGCGCCGAGGTCGTCGGTGTCGCGCGCACCGCCGCCCTGCTCGACGAGGTCCGCGGACAGCTCGGCGACTCCTTCATCCCGGTGGTCGCCGACGCCGCCGATCCGGCCACGGCGAGTGAGTTGATCGACAAGTACGCCCCGCGCACCCTGGTGCTGTGCGCCGGGTCCGCCCCGCGGATGAGCCCGCTACAGGAACAGAGCTGGGAAACCTTCAGTGCCAACTGGAATGTGGATGTCGCGCAAGCGTTTCACTGGACGCGGCACGCGCTGGCGCGCCCGCTGGCGCCTGGCAGCTCGGTAATCCTGATGTCCAGCGGCGCCGCGGTCAACGGGTCGCCGCTGTCCGGTGGCTATGCGGGCGCCAAGGCAACCGTGCGGTTCATCGGCAGCTATGCGGCCGGGGAGTCGGACCGGGCCGGCCTGGGGATCACCTTCACCTCCTTGCTGCCACGGTTGACGGCGGTCACCGATCTGGGCGCCAAAGCCGCGGCGGCCTATGCCGAACGCCAAGGTATCGACGTCGACACCTTCGTCGCCTCGACCGGACCGGTGCTGACTGCCCAGCAGGTGGGCACGTCGGTAGTGGCGATCGCCGGCGGCGAGCCCGCGCAGCACGGCGCGTATCTGCTCACCGCGTCGGGCCTGTCCTGGTTGAACTGAAGCTGACCTGACATCAAATCGTAAGGCGGACAACGCAATGGACACACCACCGATCGTGTCGGCCCAGGAGTGGGAGGCCGAACATCAGCGACTGCTGGTCAAGGAGAAGGAGGTGCTCCGGGCGCACGATGCGCTGGCGGCCATGCGGCGGCGCATGCCGTGGCTGCCCGTGGACAAGCAGTACGAATTCGACGGGCCGGACGGCAGGGTGAACCTGCTGGGGCTGTTCGAAGGGCGGCGCCAGCTGATCATCTATCGCGCGTTCGTAGGGCCCGACATCGACGGCTGGCCCGACCATGGCTGCCGCGGCTGCTCCATGATCGCCGACCACATCGGGAACCTGGCCCATCTCAATGCCCGCGACACCACCTTGGTGTTCGCCTCGCGCGCGCCGCAGCCGGGCATCGAGCGACTGAAGGAGCGGATGGGCTGGAAGATGCCGTGGTACACGATCACCGACAGTTTCGACGTCGACTTCGGCGTGGACGAGTGGCACGGCACGAACGTGTTCATCCATGACGGCGACCGGGTTTTCCGCACCTACTTCATCAACAACCGGGGCGACGAGGTGCTGGGCAACACGTGGAGCTTCCTGGACATGACGGCGCTGGGGCGCCAGGAGAACTGGGAGGATTCGCCGCCGGGATACCCGCAGTCCGCACCGTACGAGTGGTGGGACTGGCACGACGCATACGGGCAGCACGAGCCGTCGCGGTGGTTCGGCGAACCCGACCCGAACGATCCCAACGACCAAAGGCCGCCGCGCGGCGACTAAGTCGACTGAATCGGAAATTTGACGCCCGAATAACACGAATGCGCGGTAGCCGTCCAACGGCTACTCGCGCATTATTTTCCGACGCGTGAATTCGCTTTACAGAATTCGGTGATGCGCCCTGTCGACCTGGTATCCGGCCGGGAATGACTTCTCGATGACCTGCAGCTGGTGGTTCACCCTGGACTCCAGTTCGAGAACGACACAGCTATCGCCGAGCGCTTTTGATTCGAGAACAATGTACCGCTGGCCACAATCGGTGATCGGGTCGCCCGAGTGCAATTTCTCGACCGGCACCGACTCCGGAGTTGCATCTGCCTCCATCCATGACACGTTAGGACAATTCCGCGAGTGAGGGAATAGGCCTTTGGCCCCGTTAGGCCTTGTCGGCGCCGCGCTGCTTGAAAAACACGCTGACATGCGAGATCAGCCCGTCGGCGTCCTGCTCGAACAGGATGCATTCCGGCCACGAGACCGCCGCGCCGTCGATCTCGAACGACTCGGTCAGCTCGACGTAGGACACCCGCTCGTTCACGTGCGAGATCCGTCGGACCTCGAGCCGGTGCCCCTGCAGGGTGGTGAGGATCCTGCGTAGGTAGGCGAGGTAGTGCGCCTTGCCCTCGATCAGATCGCAGAACGGACCCTCGCGAGTCAGGCCCTCGTCGGCGACGGTGGTGGCCAGGCCATCCCAATCGTGTTCCGTCAGGCATTTGAGGTACCGCTCAACGATGCCGGTGCCGACTTCGGTCGCGCTGCCCATGACGTCTCCGCTCGCTTCTGGGTCCACGGTAAGCGCGAGGCCGTCGCAAGGCTAGGTTGTCTTGTTATGAGCTTGTGGACCGCCCACTCCGAACATGCGCTGTCCGAAGACGTGCCCGCGCCGCCAGACGCGGTGCGCGACTTCTACGTCGATCTGGACAACATCAAACTGGTGCACCCGCTGATCGTGTCGGTGGAGTCGTTGTCCCGCAACGAAACCACGGACGGCTACCGGCAAAGCTACCGGGTGGTGGATCGAATTCCATTGGGGCCCTTCACTATGCAGATCACCTACCAGGCGTGCCTGCATGTTCGGCGGGCCGGCTACGTGCTTACCGAGGCCGACCAGTCCCCCGGGGTGAAGCTGCGCGGAACCGTGATTTTCGAGCCGATCGAGGCCGGTACCCGCGTCACCGAGCGGATCCGGATTTCCGCGCCCCGGCTGCTGGCCCCGATGACGAAGCGCAAAGGCATCAAGGCCCACACCGCCATGCTGGCCGGGATCCGAAGCCACTTCGAATCCGCCCGGCCCGTCGAGGATTAGAAGCCGGCGAAATCGATGATGCCGCGAATGTTGCGGCCCTCGCGCAGGTCCACGAACGCCTCGTTGATCTGGTCGAGTTGGTAGTGGCGGGTGACCAACTCGTCGAGTTTCAAAGCGCCCGCCTGATACAACGACAACAGCATCGGCACGCTGGTGCGCGGATTCATCCCGCCGTACAGCGCTCCCCTGAGCTGTTTGGCCGACACCGTCATGTCTTGCAGGACCAACCCAACCGGGGGCTCGGTGTACGGAGTGATACCGGTGAGCACGCAGACGCCGCCTTTGCGCAGCAGCGTCATCGCCAGCGGGAGCAAGTCCACATGCACAACACCGGGACAGACGATGACGCGGTCCGCCATCAGGCCCGCGGTGATCTCTTTGACCAGCGGTATCGCTTCCTGCGCGGAGGCGGCGCTATGCGTGGCACCGAAGATCTTGGCCGAATCCCGCTTGGACTCAACCGGATCCACCGCAACGACGTATTTTGCGCCGACGGCGCGCGCTCCTTGCAGGGCATTCATCCCGACACCACCGGCGCCGATGACGACGACGGTATCGCCGGGTTCGGTGTCTGCCGAGATCGTCGCGGAACCCCAGCCGGTGCTGACCCCGCACGAGACGAGGGATGCGGCATGGAAAGGGATCGCGTCGTCGATCTTGATGACCGACCTTTCCGACAGCACCGCATATTCGGCAAATGTGCCGAGTTGGCCATAGGCCAATACGTTTTCGTCGCCGAGATGCCGGCGGCAGGTTCCGTCGGTGGGCATCTCCCGGACGAACAGGCTCGCGCCGATATCGCAGATGTAGCTCTGACCGTTCACGCAGAACCGGCAACTGCCGCACGCCGGAATGAAGGAGAGCGCAACGTGATCCCCCGGTTGCACGGACGTCACGCCGGGCCCGACTTCCGCGACGACACCGGCACCCTCGTGACCACCGAGCAGCGGAAACCAGTCCGGCGCGGGGTGACCGCTCGCGGCCACCACCTCGGGGGTCGGCACCACATCGCCGGTGAACAGATGGTCATCGGAGTGGCAGATGCCGGCGACGGCCATCCTTACCAGGACCTCACCGGCGCGGGGCGGATCAAGAACGATTTCGTCGATCTCCCAGTCCCTGCCGACCCCGCGAATCACAGCGGCACGACACTTCATTGCATCCTCCTTGATGTCACGTGGCATTGGCGGCGCAGCACCGGGGTGCTCACTGCGCCAGGCTGGCGCGCAGCTCCCGCTTGAGCACCTTGCCGTAGCTGTTTTTTGGTAGCTCGTCGACGAATTCGTAGCGCTTGGGCCGTTTGAAGCGGGCGATGCGCCGCAGCAGATGCGCGTCCAATGCCGCGGGTTCGACCGCGCCGACGATGAACGCGACCACCACCTCGCCCCACTCGGCGTCGGGTGTGCCCACCACGCACGCCTCCGACACTCCGGGGTGCTCGAGCAGGACCTCCTCCACCTCCCGGGGGTAGATGTTGCTCCCGCCGCTGATGACAACATCTTTCGACCGATCACGCAGGGTGAGAAAACCGCGCGCGTCGAACGACCCCATGTCGCCGGTGTAGAGCCAGCCATCTTTGAGCGTGGCATCGGTCGCGCCGGGATTGTGCCAATATCCGGACATGACCGCGTCGCCGCGGCATACGATCTCGCCAATCTCACCGACCGGCGCCGGGTGGCCATCGGTGCGCAGCACCGCGACCTCCATCCCCGAGCGCGCATAACCGACCGAACCCAGAATCGCGTCGTCGTCCGACTCGTGATCGACGCCGCGCAACCCGGTGATGGTCATCGGGGACTCGCCCTGCCCGTAAATCTGGGCGAAGATCGGTCCGAAGGCCTTAATCGCCTTCCGCAGGCTTTCGACGTACATGGGCCCGCCGCCGTAGACGATCGTCTTGAGATTGGCCGGACGACTGCGGCCCGTATCGACGAGCCGTTGCACCATCGTCGGGGCCAGAAATGCGCTGGCGGCCGGGTGGTGCGCGCAGAGATCGAGGAACTCGTCGGGATCGAACGCACCCGAGGAGGGCACTACCTGACGGGCGCCGCGCAGCACGTACGGCAGGACGTATAGGCCGGAGCCGTGCGACATCGGTGCCGCGTGCACGAGGCTGCAGTCCTCGTCCGGAGCGTCGATGTCGGCAAGGTGCGCGACGGTCATCGCCGTCAGGTTGCGGTGCGACAGCATCGCGCCCTTGGATCGGCCGGTGGTCCCGCTGGTGTAGAACAGCCACGCCAGCGCCGCCGGATCGGTGGGCGGCGGCGTCGCTGGGGCGGTGCCGAATCGCCGCGAATAGTCCTCGGATTCAATGAATTCCGTCGCTGTCGCGGTAATCGATGCGAGTCCGGCGCCGATGGTCGAGGAGGCGAATACCTGCGAGGCGTCCGCATCCTCGAGGATCTGCGCCATCTCGCGCGGATGCAGCTTGTAGTTGATCGGGACGACGACGCACTCGGCGGCCCAGATCGCAAACATCAACTCGACGATCTCGGGGCGGTTGTGGGTCGCGATCGCGATACGAGCACCCGCCCCGTACTGTTGCCGGATCGACGCGGCCAGACGTAACACCCGGTCCCGCAACTCAACCCACGTGCACACCGAACGATTACCCTCATACACTGCGCCGCGATCGGGAAACCGGCTCGCGGCCTGCTCGAGCATCGCGAACAGATTCATCGCTCGATCCACTGCGATGTCAACGCGAACTCCGACAGATACTTCGTCGAACTCCATCCGCCGTCCACGACGATCGTCTGGCCGTTGATGAAACTTCCGCCCGGCGAGCACAGGAAGGCGACGGTGCTGGCGATGTCGTCGATGCGGCCCAGCCGCTGATGGGGGGTCATCTCGGTGTTGATCTTGCGGAATCGCTCGTCCTCCAAGCGCTTTTCGACCATCGGCGTCACCGTCACCCCGGGCGCGACGGCATTGCAGCGGATGCCGGATGCGCCGTACTGGCAGGCGATGTGCGTGGTCAGCGCGGTCAACCCGCCCTTGGCGGCAGAGTAGGCGCCGCCGCGCAGGCCGCCGACGACCGCGAAAGTCGATGTCACGTTGATGATCGCCGAACCAGGTGACATGTGCGGCAACACGTCGCGCGCCAGCCGAAACGGCGCCCGCAGCATCAAACCCAGGAAGTAGTCCAGGGTTTCGTCGTCGGTCTCGTGCAATGGTTTGGGGCTACCCACTCCGGCGTTGTTGATCAAGAAGTCGATGTGACCCCATCTCTCGACCGCGAGATCGACGATGCGTTGCGGCGCGTCATCGTCGGTCAAGTCGACAGCAAGCGTGGCGACCCGATCCGGATCGTTGATCGCCTTTTCCAGTTCGGCGAGCCGACCTGCGTCGCGGGCCGTGCCCACGACCGCCATCCCCAGCTCGGCGAGTTTTGTGGCGCAGCCCAAGCCGATCCCGCTGCTTGCTCCCGTGACGATTGCGACCTGCATCTCACCCATCCTTCGTCTGCGCGTGCGTTAAAGACGCCCGGATCTGATGCTTGAGAACCTTGCCCGCGTCGTTCTTCGGCAGGGCATCGGCGATCACGACCTGTTCCGGCGCCTTGAATTTGGCGACGCCCTTGCTCACCAGCAGCGCAAGCAGGCTCGCGACGTCCGGGTTGGCCGTGCCCGCGGGAACGATCACCGCACATGCCCGCTCTCCGGTGCGCGGGTCGGGCAGCCCGACGACCGCGATTTCGGCGATGCCGGGATGGTCGGCGAGCAGGTCCTCGACCTCCTTGGCCGAGATGTTCTCACCGCTGCGGATGATGATGTCCTTGGCCCGGCCGGTCACGACGAGGTACCGGTCATCGGAACCGGCTGAGACCCAGCGCCCAAGGTCCCCGGTGCGGAAAAAGCCTGCGGGATCGAAAGAATCGGCGCCGTCTTCGGGATGACGGTAGCCCAGCAGCATCTGCGGGCCGCGCACACAGATCTCCCCGTCGCCGGCCGGCGCGGCCTCGTGCGGCACGAGCTTGATCTCCGCGATCCCGGGCCTGCCGTCGGTGTCCGCCGCGCGATCGGCTTCGTCGGGCCCCGGAGCGCCGACCGTCGCGACCGGCACTTCCGTGCATCCGTACACCCGGGTGACCACCGCGTGGTCGAAATACTGCGCGGCGCGCCGGATCAGCGACGGCGATACGGATGCGCCGCCGCAGATGAACACTTTCAAGTCGGGCAGGTGGGTTTGGGTGCGCTCGGCGGCAGCCAACAGCTGCTGCAGGAAGGGTGTGGCCCCGGCCATGTGGGTACACCGCTGCGCGTCCATCAATGCGACCGCCTCTGATGGATCCCACCTATCCATCAGCACCGCGGTCGTGCCCAGCAATACCGGGCATTCGAACGCATAGATCGAGCCGCCGATATGGGCGACCGGTGACGGGACCAGGAACGTGTCGCCCGGTTCAACGGTCCAGTGGTCGCGAATCTGGCAGATCAGGGCATGTATCGAATTATGAGTGTGCAGGACGCCTTTCGGGCGGCTGGTGGTACCGGATGTGTACAGGATCATCCGCACGGAATCGGGGTCCAGGGCCGGAAGTGTCGCATCCCGCGGCGGTTCCAGCAGGGTCGGGTACGGCGTGTGCGGACCGGCGTCACCCCGCACCACCACCACGGCCGGCGCCGGGCTCATCGCGGCAGTCACGCGTTCAAGCATCCTCGCGTAGTCGTGTCCGCCATATTGGCCTGGGACGAAAATCATTGCGGTGTTGGCGTCTTCGAGGATGAAACGCAGGTCGTGGTCGCGCAGCGACGGCAGGATCGGGTTCACCACCATTCCGGCCAGTGTCGCGGCCAGATAAATGACGGCGGCCTCGTGCCAATTCGGCAGCATGAACGACACGACGCTGCCCGTCGGCACGCGCGCCAGCAGGGCGGCCGCCAGCGCGCTGGCCTGTGCGTACAGTGTGGCACAGCCCAGCCGAATATCCTTGTCCACCAGCACTATCCGCCGAGGCGACATTTCCGCGGCGGTGCGCAGGGAATCCGCGAGCGTGGTGTGCACCCACAGCTTGCGGCGGTATGCCTCGGAGGCAAGTGCGGTGTCCTGCGGGGCCCCGGCGACCACCTCAACCGGCCTGACCCGGTACGCGACGCATCGTCATCGCGTACCGAAACCTGGACGACAGGTGGGTATTGATCGTTACTTGGGCCACCTCGCCGTCGGAGGTTGTGTAGGTGCGCCGCATCTGCAGGGCAGCCGTCCCTGCTCCAACGCCCAGGCCGTCGGCCAGTTCCGGCGACAACTGCACGGCGGCGATCTCCTGGTGCAACTGCGCGACACTCACGCCGAACAGATCCTCGATCAACGGAAAAATGGGGCCGACATGACGTTGCAGCAGCCTGCCGACCGCGGCGAAACTTCGGCTGATGTAGTACTCCGTTCGGCACATCGGCACCGACGCGCCGTCGGCCTGCCGGTAGCCGCGTACCGAGAGCCACTGGGTGCCGACCTCGAGTCCGGTGCGAGCCGCGAGCTCGTCGTCGATCGTGACCATCGCATTGGATTCGATGGTCAGCTGTGCGCCGGCCGCGAACGCAAGGAGGTCATCGATCGACATCGCGTCCTGGGCATAGGAACTCGATGCCGGCCGGGGAACTACCCGGGTGCCCGCCCGCGGCCGAGACGCGACCAGGTTGTCCTCTCGCAGCCGGCGCAGCGCTTCGCGAACGGTGTAGCGGCTCACCGCGAAGCGCTCGCACAACTGGTGCTCGGTCGGCAGCTGTGAGCCCACCGGGTAAACGCCGTCGACGATCTCCTTACGCAGTGTGCGTGCGATCTGTAGGTAGCGGTGATCGCCGGCGATGGCCTGGGGCATCAGCCGCCGTCCCTCGTTTGGCGCAGTGCCAGCACGCTGCCATCGCCGTCGGCCGAGATGTAGAGCGTCCCGTCAGCCGCCGCGGTGATCCCGGCGAATGGGCCCTGCGGTCCGGAGAACGGTGGCATGCCGCGCAGCGGTTTGGGTGTCACACCGGGCGGGGGACCGACCGGCAGCCCGGACGCGATCGTGCGCCGCGCGCCGCCGGCCAGCTCGAACGCGATCAGCTCCTTGGCGCCGGCATCGACGACGTAGAGCACACCGCCCTGGACCAGAATCCCCTGTGGGCGTTGCAGATCGGCGACCACGGTGTCGATCCTCGACGCGTTCACCCGGACCACCCGTCCCGCTCCGGCCTCCGCGACCAGGCAGGTCCCGTCGGTATCGATCGCGATGCCGACCGGCTCGCGTAGGTCCGACGCCAGCACCTGGATAGTCCCCGACTGCAGCGACAGCACCCGCCCGGTGCCCAATTCCGCGAATACCACACCACCGGGGCTCAGGGCGACTCCGTAGAGCTGGTCGAAACCGTCTGCCAGCACCTCGGTTTCGCTGGCTTCGGGCCGGTAGCGGCTGACCTGACCGCCGGACGTCGTGACGACGAACTCGTCGGGTCCGATTGCCACAACGCCGCGCAGGAATCCGGGATAGCCGGGGCTGAAGAGCATTCCCGCAGTGTGTAAGGACCCGTCGGGCAGGGCGACGTAGAAGTACGTGCCGTCGGCGATGTAGAGCTGTCCGTCGTGGCCCACCGCCAGGTCCATCGGCCAGTTGAGTCCACCTGCCAACACGGATCGTGTTGTGCCGTTTGGTGATATCTCGGTGATCTCGCCGGTGAAGTTGGAGACGAACAGCTGGTCGCCGACGAAGGTGCAGTTGTCCAGCCCCGGGTTCAGCTGGGCGAGCAGACGCTGTTCGCCGCTGCGGGGATCGATGCGCAGCACCTGTCCGCTCGCCACCTGTGTCGAGACGAGGTAGCCCTGCGCATCAAACTTGACCGAGTCGGGCACACCGAGATCGCTTGCGACACACTGCGGCTCACCGCCGTCGGGGTCGATACGCCAGATTTCGTTGGCGCCCATCACCGGGAAGTACAGCAGGCCGTCCGGGCCGACCTCCATCGCATTCGGTGACGGCACGTTCTCTAGGAGCACCCGGGGCGGCCCGCCCGCCAGATCGAACTCGAGCAGCCGGCCACCCTCCCGGCATTCGCCGATGAACAACCGGTCCCGGTGGACAGTGATGCCGTTGGCCGATGGCACATCGTCACGCAACACCCGAGTTCGACCGCTGGTGTCGCGCACGCTGACCCGGCCATCCATCACCTCGGTCGCGTACAAGTTGCCGCTGGCGTCGAACGCGACGTCGTCGGGCGCCACGATGTCGCCGCCCTTGGGGCTGGCGGTCACCACTTCCCCGGTGCGGTGATCCAGCGCGCTGATCTGACTGCCGGTCACCTGGGCGATGTAGATGCGACCGTCCGGCCCGGTGCGCAAACCGTTGGCGCCGAACAGCCGACTGGGCGCGGTGACCCGTTCGAGTTCCCAGCCCTGCGCGACGTCGACTGGATGTGGCGCCGCGTACCGCGAGGGCTGCGTTGAGATGGCCATGACTCGCCGAGGTCCTTCCGTCAGCCGTTTGGGCTGGACGTTATCAACTCCTCCTAGTCCAGACAATAGCCGCGAAAACATCATGGGCTCGACCTTGACAGGTAAGTCAGCGGATCGGAATAGTATTCTCCAAAGGACAGAATGCCGTATTTTGTCCGGACAAAACAAGTGATAGATCCCGTTGCGGATGCCGGACGGCGGGCGCGGCGGGCGAAAGCAGGTCATGGACGATCACGCGGACCTTCTAGGGCTCGACGGTCGCATCGTGGTGGTTTCCGGTGCTGGCGGGGGCGGCATCGGCACGACCGTCACGGCCATGACCGCCCGGGCCGGAGCGACGGTGATCGCGGTCAGCCGGTCGAAGGAAAATCTGGAGGAGCACATCGCTCCGCTGGCGAGTCAGGGGCTGGCCGTAATCCCCGTCGCGGCCGACGCGTCGACCGACGAGGGCATCGCTGCGGTGATCGACCACGCGCGCCGCGCCGAGGGCAGCCTGTACGGGTTGGTCAATGTCGCCGGCGGCGCCCAGCCGGCGACGTGGATGCCGTCGACCCGGGTGACGCGCGGCGACTGGCGCAAGATCTTTGCCGACAATCTCGAAACGGCATTCTTCATGAGCCAGGCCGTCGCGAGTGAACTCGTCGCGCAGCAACAGCGGGGATCGATCGTGTCGATCTCATCAATCAGCGGCATGAACACCGCGCCGTTTCACATCGCCTACGGGACAGCCAAGGCCGCGATCACGGCAATGACCCGCACGATGGCCCTCGAGTTGGCGCTGGCGGGAATTCGGGTGAACGCGGTGGCGCCCGGCGTTACCGAGACGGCGGCCTCGCGCACCTATGTCGACGAGGACCCCGAGCGGGACCGGCAGGCAATCGCGATGGGCCGGCGCGGGCGCCCCGAGGAGCAGGCCGGCGCGATCCTGTTTCTGCTCTCCGAGATGTCGAGTTATATCACCGGCCAGACGCTGCTTGTCGACGGTGGGCTGGACCTCAAGTGGAGCCATCTCGACGCCGACAACACGTCGCTTTTCCTGCATGACGAATCCTTCCGTGCGGCGATTAGGAGGATGTGATGACCGACCTGGCCAAAGGCGTGAATTCCGAAGCGGCCGAGGAACTCTCGAAACCGATGACCATCGGCGTCGAGGCATATATCTCCGAGGACTATGCCCGCGCCGAGCGCGACAAGTTGTGGCGCAAGGTCTGGCAGCAGGTCGGTCGCGTCGAGGAGTTGCCGGAGGTGGGTAGTTACCTGACCTACGACATTCTCGACGACTCGATCATCGTGGTGCGCACCGGCTCCGATGAATCCGGCGGGTTTCAGGCGCACCACAACGTCTGCATGCACCGAGGCCGCCGGTTGATAGATACGCCCGAAGGCGCCAAGAACGCCGTTGGCCGCGCCCGCAAATCTTTCGTCTGCGGATTCCATGGCTGGACCTACGGTCTCGACGGCGCGTGCACTCATATTCGCGAACAACAGGACTGGCACGAAGCGCTCACGCCGGACAACACCCACCTGCACCCGGTCCGGGTCGATACCTGGGGCGGTTGGGTGTGGATCAACATGGACCCCGACTGCGAGCCGCTGGCCGATTACCTGTTTCCCGCCGCGAAGATTCTCGACCCGTTCGGCCTGGAGAACATGCGCTACAAATGGCGCAAGTGGCTGTCCTTCGATTGCAACTGGAAAGTTGCCCTGGAGGCCTTCAACGAGACCTACCACGTCTTCACCACGCATCCCGAGTTCAACAAGTTCGGCGAATTCAAGGGATGGGCGAAAACGCAAGGCAAGCACAGCCACATCGGCTACGACGCGCCAAAAGACATGGAGACCACCAAGTCCAAGATCCGCCTCGGCATTGGTGCGGATCCGCGCGTGTCGACCGCGGAGATGCAGGTGTACACGATGGAGGAAACCAACGCCACCACCACGCAAACGCTGGTGAACGCCGCCAAGCGGCTGGTTGACGAGTTGCCCGAGGGGACACCGGCGGACAAGGTTCTCGAGCACTGGCTGGCATCGGCGCGCCGCGACGACGAGGCCCGCGGCGTGCTCTGGCCGACGATCCCGGCCGACATCCTGGGGCAGGCCGGGACCGCGTGGCAGATCTTCCCAAACTTCCAGATCGGGCAGGGCCTGACCAGCGCGCTGTGCTACGGCGCACGGCCGCACCCCAGTTACAACCCCGACAAGTGCATCTTCGAGGTATCAGTGTTCGAGCTGTACCCGAAAGGGCAAGAGCCCCAGACGGAATGGGAGTACACCCCGGTCGGCGACCCGCGATGGCGCTCGGTATTGCCGCAGGATTTCTCCAACATGGCCGCCGTCCAGCAGGGCATGAAATCGGCCGGCTTCCCGGGCACCAAGCCCAACCCGTACCGCGAACGCAGCACCGTCAACCTCCACTACCAACTGTCGAAGTACATGGGTACCGGCGAACCGCAGGAGCTTTGAGATAGATGACAACGTCCGAGACCTGCGGGCCCACCGACGTGGCGCAGGACGTCGACATCGACGCGATGCGGGCCAAGTACGCCCAGGAGCGCGAGAAGCGCCTGCGCAAGGAGGGCGGCGCGCAGTACCTCGAACTCGACGGTGACCTGGCCGATCTCTACGAGGTGGACCCGTACACCCCGGTGGCCGACCGAGCCCCGATCGACGAGGACATCGAGGTGGCCGTCCTCGGCGGCGGGTTCGCCGGGTTGTTGTCGGGCGCCTACCTGAAAAAGGCCGGCGTGCAGGATGTTCGGGTCATCGACATGGCCGGGGACTTCGGCGGAGTGTGGTACTGGAACCGCTTCCCGGGCATCCAATGCGACAACGACGCCTACTGCTACATCCCGATGCTCGAGGAGCTCGACTTCCTGCCGAGCAAGAAGTTCGCCGACGGCGCCGAGATCTTCGCGCACTGCCAGGCCATGGGCAAACACTTCGACCTCTACGACGGCGCGATCTTCTCAACGCAGGTCGAGACCATGCGCTGGGACGAGAAGAGCAAGCGCTGGCGACTGGTCACCAACCGCGGCGACGACATCCGCGCACGGTTCGTGGTGATGGCGCAGGGCTCGTACAACAAGCCGAAGCTGCCCGGTATCCCCGGTATCAAGGAGTACCTGGACAGCGGCGGCCACGCGTTCCATTCCGCACGCTGGGACTACGACTACACCGGCGGCGATGCCAACGGCGGCCTGCATAGGCTGGCCGACAAGCGGGTCGCACTCGTCGGCACCGGGGCTACCGGCGTCCAGCTGGTGCCGCATCTCGGCCGGGATGCCAAGCAGCTCTTCGTGTTCCAACGCACCCCGTCGTCGGTGGACATGCGCGCCAACACGCCCACCGACCCGGCCTGGGCGGCGGCTCTGCAGCCCGGTTGGCAGGAGGAGCGCAAGCGCAACTTCCACAACTGGTCACCGTTTGTGGGGGTGGTCTTCGGCGAACCAGATCTGGTGTGCGACTTCTGGACCGAATTGGGCCGCAACATGACCGCCCGGATTGCCGCCAGCCCGGATCCCGCCTCGCTGGGGATCGAGGAGATCATGGCGATCCGGGAGGAAGAGGACTACAAGATCATGGATCGGCTGCGCCGCCGCGTGGCCGCCCTGGTCGACGACCCCGACACCGCCGAGGCGCTCAAGCCGTACTACCGCTTCATGTGCAAGCGGCCATGTTCGAGCGAGACGTACCTGCCGGCGTTCAACCTGCCTGCCGTGACGTTGGTGGACGTGTCGGAATCCAAGGGAGTGGAACGCCTGACGAAAAAGGGCATCGTCGCCAACGGCGTCGAGTACGAGGTCGATTGCGTTGTATTCGCCAGCGGATTCGAGATCTCCACGGAGATCAGTCGGCGCTTCGCGGTCGACGTCATCGAGGGCCGAGACGGGCTGTCGCTGTTCGACTACTGGCACGACAGGTACCAGACGCTGCACGGCATGACCACCCGCGGATTCCCCAACCAGTTCTTCACCGGCTTCATCCAGGGCGGCGTTTCGGCCAACACCACCGCGATGTTCGAGCAACAGGCCGAGCACATCGCCTACATCATCGCCGAGGCGCAGAAACGCGGCGCGACCACCGTCGAACCCAGTCAGGAGGGCCAGGACGGCTGGGTCAAAACGGTCGCCGAACTGGCGATCGACAACTCGGCCTTCGAGATGTCCTGTACCCCTGGCTATTACAACAATGAGGGTCAGGGTGGCGCCAAAGACAATGGTGCGTTCCTCGGTGATTTCTACTCGCCGGGCTTCTACGCCTTCGGTGACCTGATCGCCGAGTGGCGCGCCAGGGGTGACCTGGAAGGCCTTGAGCTTTCGTGAGCGAGTTGCGGTTCGACGGCCGGGTCGCCGTCGTCACAGGAGCCGGGCGGGGGCTGGGCCGTGCCTACGCGCAGCTGCTCGCGGGACGCGGCGCGAAGGTCGTCGTCAACGATCCCGGCGGCAGCCTCACCGGTGACGGCATTGATGCCACAACCGCCGAGGACGTGGTGGCCGAGATCGTCGCGGCCGGCGGCGAAGCCGTCGCGTGTACCGCGTCGGTTGCGACCCGCGAGGGCGGCCAGGCGATCGTCGCGACCGCGCTGGAGCATTTCGGCGGCATCGACATCCTGGTGCACAACGCGGGCAACGTCCGGCGTGGCTCGCTGAAGGAGATGAGCTACGAGGACTTCGACGCCGTGCTCGACGTGCATTTGCGCGGCGCGTTCAACGTGGTGCGGCCGGCGTTTCCGCGCATGTGCGCGGCGGGCTACGGCCGCATCGTGCTGACGTCATCGATTGGTGGCCTGTACGGAAACCACGACGTGGCCAACTATGCCGCCGCCAAGGCCGGCGTGATCGGGCTGTCCAACGTCGCCGCGGTCGAAGGCGCCGCCGAGGGCGTGCTGTGCAACGTGATCGTGCCGGCCGCGGTGACGCGCATGGCCGAAGGTATCGACACCTCGGCCTATCCGCCGATGGGCGCGGAACTCGTTGCGCCCGTGGTGGGTTGGCTTGCCCACGAGTCGTGCTCGGTGACGGGTGAAATGTTCATCGCGCTGGCGGGTAGGGTGGCCCGCGCAGTCGTCGCGGAGACCCCAGGCGTGTGCCGGCCGTCGTGGACGATCGAGGACGTCGGCAGCCATCTGGATGCGATCCGATACGTCGAAGCGCCACTTATCTTTCCGGTCGTCCCGGACGGGCATAACCAGCACATCCGTTACAGCTTCGAGCTGGCTCACCGCTCAAACGATCAAGGAGCGCTTCATGGCTAGCCCGACGGGCCCGATGACCGGTGTGCGCGTCGTCGATCTCACCGCAATGGTGATGGGACCGTACTGCACGCAGATTATGGCCGACATGGGCGCCGACGTGATCAAAGTCGAACCACCCCAAGGGGACAACACCCGGTATATCTCCGTGGGGCCGGCGCCCGGCATGAGTGGGGTATTCGTCAACGTGAACCGGGGCAAACGCAGCGTTGTGCTGGACCTGCGAACCGACGCCGGAACGCGTGCGTTACGCGCTCTCGTCGAGACCGCCGACGTATTCATCCACTCGATGCGCGCCAAAGCAATCGCCAAGCTCGGCTTCGGCTATGACGACGTCGCCGCGATCAATCCCGCGATCGTCTACACCAATTGTTATGGGTACGGGCGACGTGGACCCGACCACGACCGCCCCGCCTACGACGACACGATCCAGGCGGAATGCGGCCTGCCGGCGGTGCAGCAGCAATTGACCGGTGAGGCCGATTACGTCGGCACCATCATGGCCGACAAGATTGCCGGCCTGACGGCGCTGTACGCGACGATGATGGCGCTGTTTCACCGCGAACGCACCGGGGAGGCGCAAGAAGTCGAGGTCGCCATGTTCGAAACCATGGCCTCGTTCATGCTCGTCGAACACGCGAACGGAGCGATGTTCGACCCTCCGCTGGGGCCGGCGGTGTATCCGCGCACCGTGGCGCCCAACCGCCGCCCCTACCGCACCAGCGACGGCTACATCGCGGCGTTGATTTACAACGACAAACACTGGAACGCCTTCATGGAAGCCGTGCAGCCACCGTGGGCCAGCGAGCTGTATTCGACATTGGAACAACGTGCGCGCGAGATCGACACCATCTACGGGCTGGTCGCCGAGACGATGAAAGAGCGTTCCACCGCGGAGTGGTTGGCGCTGTTGCGCCGCCTCGAGATACCGGCCGCGCCATTGAACACGCCCGGTGCACTGTTCGACGATCCGCATCTGGCCGCCGTCGGCATGTTCGAGACAGTGGACACCCCGCACGGACCGGTGCGCTTCCCGGGCGTACCCACCTGGTTCTCGCAGACACCGGGCCGCGTTGCGGGTCCGGCGCCCGAGCTCGGCGCCCACACCGCAGAGGTACTCGCCACGCTGGACCTGAAGGTCCAATCATGAAACATTTTGCGCCCCAATACATTGCGACGTGTACGTCGCTTACAGATATCTATCGCTAAGGAGTTTTCAACCATGCCCGTGCCCGTCTACAAGCGCATTCTCGACCTGTTCGAGGCCGAGGGCGTGAACACGCTGTTCGGTATCCCGGACCCGAACTTCGTGCACATGTTCGCCGAGGCCGACGCCCGCGGGTGGTCGGTGGTCGCACCGCATCACGAACTGAGCGCGGGATTCATGGCCGAGGCGGCGTCGCGGATGACCGGTAAGCCCGGCCTCTGCATCGGAACGCTCGGCCCGGGTATGGCCAACATCGCCGGCGCGATCCAGTGCGCGCTCGTCGAGAACTCACCGGTGATCTTCCTCGGTGGGCAGCGGGCCCGCGTCACCGAGCGCCGGGTGCGGCGCGGCCGCATCCAATTCGTGCAGCAGGAGCCCCTTTTCGCCGCGTCGGTGAAGTACAGCAGCTCGATCGAGTACGCCGACCAGACCGACGAGATCATCCACGAAGCGATCCGCCGCGCGATGTCGGGCACTCCGGGCCCGTCGTATGTCGAGTTTCCCTCGCACGTCATCCTCGAGGAGCTCGACGTGCCGGATGCGCTGCCGCCCAGCCGGTATCGGCTCGTCAACCAGGGCGCGGGCGAGCGCGAGGTGGCCGAGGCGGTCAAGCTGATCCGGGACGCCAAGAGCCCGATCCTGCTGGTCGGTCACGGCGTGCACACGTCGCGCACGGGTGCGGCGGTCAAGGAGCTGGCCGAGCTGATGGCCTGCCCGGTGATCCAGACCTCCGGCGGCACCTCGTTCATCCCGGGACTGCAGGAGCGGACGTTCCCCTACCTGTTCTCCCCGGCCGCGAACGAGGCAGTCGAGGAATCCGACCTGTGCGTCGCGCTGGGCACCGAACTCGGTGAGCCGATGCATTACGGCCGGACCCAGCATTGGGCCGGCAACAATGCGAACCGCAAATGGGTGTACGTCGAGCAGGACCCGACCGCCATCGGCGTCAACCGCCCGGTCGACGTGGCGCTGGTCGGCGATCTGCGCGGTGTCGTGCCGCAACTGGTCGACGCGCTCAAGGATGCTCCGCGCAAACCCGCACCCGCGTTGCAGGTCCTGATCGAAAAGGATGCGAAAGAGCTTGCGGACGTGGCGGAATCGGCACCGTCGGGACGCTCGCCGATCCACCCGGCGCGCTACGTCGTCGAGGCCACCAAGGCCTTCAACGAACTCGAGGACGGCATCATGGTGCGCGACGGCGGCGCGACCGTGATCTTCCAGTGGACCTACTCGCAGTCCAAGCCGCGCGACGTGATCTGGAACCAGAACTTCGGTCACCTGGGCACGGGTCTGCCGTACGCCGTCGGCGCCTCGGTCGCCGAGGGCGGCAAACGCCCGGTCATGCTGCTGACCAGTGACTCGGCCTTCCTGTTCCACATCGCCGAGTTGGAAACCGCAGCGCGGCAGAACCTGCCGCTGGTGTGCGTGGTGGGCGTCGACCACCAGTGGGGCTTGGAAGTAGGCGTGTACAAGCGCACTTTCGAGCAACCGTCGCCGCAGCCCGGCGTGCACTGGAGCAAAGACGTCCGGATGGACAAGGTCGCCGAGGGCTTCGGTTGCCACGGTGAGTACGTCGAGAAGGAAGAGGAGATCGGCCCGGCTATCGCTCGCGCCTACGCCAGTGGCAAAGTCGGTGTCGTGCACGTGTGCATTGACCCGAAGGCCAACTCCGAGGAGATGCCGAAGTACGACCGCTTCCGGACCTGGTACGCCGAAGGCACACAGTAAGGCCCACACTCAGCAAGAAAGGGTTCGATCCGATGCGCGAATACCTGAAGTTCTACATAGACGGACAGTGGGTCGACCCGGTGCGGCCCAATGCTTTCGACGTGGAGAACCCGGCAACCGAGCAGGTGTCCGGGACGATCTCGCTGGGGTCGGCGGACGATGTCGACGCGGCGGTCAAAGCCGCACGGCGAGCCTTCACGGGCTGGTCGCAGAGCACCCGCGAACAGCGTCTGGACCTGTTGCAGGCCATCCTCGCCGAATACCAGAAGCGTGCCAGCGATCTCGCCGAGGCCGTCACCGAGGAGATGGGGGCACCACCCTCCTTGGCCGCCGGGCCGCAGGTCTTTCTCGGGATCGGACACCTGAACACGGCCATCGACGCCCTGAAGAACTTTGCGTTCGAGGAACACAAAGGGGCAACGCTGATCGCCAAGGAGCCGATCGGTGTCTGCGGTTTGATCACTCCGTGGAACTGGCCGATCAACCAGGTCGCGGTCAAGGTCTACCCGGCGTTGGCCACCGGCTGCACCGTTGTCCTGAAACCCTCTGAGGTGGCCCCGTATTCGCCCTACATCTTCGCCGAGATCCTGGCTGCCGCCGGCGTGCCGGCCGGGGTGTTCAACCTGGTCAACGGCGACGGCGCGGGCGTGGGCGTCGCATTGGCCAGCCACCCCGACATCGACATGGTGTCGTTCACCGGCTCCACCCGCGCCGGCATCGAGGTGGCCAAGCTTGCCGCCCCGACCGTGAAGCGAGTGACCCAAGAGCTCGGCGGCAAGAGCCCCAACATCGTGCTTGACGACGGTGGCTTTGCGGAGGGCGTCAGCGCAGGCGTGGCCAACATGATGCCGAACTCGGGGCAGAGCTGTAACGCGCCGACGCGCATGCTGGTGCCGAATTCCCGGATGGCGGAGGCCATTACCATCGCGCGCGCGGCTGCCGAGCAGGTCGCGGTGGGCGATCCCGCCAATAAGAGAGCGATCGGGCCGGTGGCGTCGAAGACACAATTCGACAAGGTCCAGCGACTGATCCAGAAGGGCGTCGACGAGGGCGCGACCGTGGTTACCGGAGGTCCGGGCAGGCCGGCGGGGCTGGACAAGGGCTACTACGTCAAGCCGACGGTCTTCGCGCATGTCACCAATGACATGACGATCGCGCGCGAGGAGATCTTCGGGCCGGTGCTGTGCATCCTCGGCTACGACGACCTCGACCACGCCGTCGAGATCGCCAACGACACCGAATACGGCCTGGCCGGGTTCGTCTCGGGAGCCGACCTCGACAAGGCACGCGAGGTGGCACGCAAGATTCGCGCCGGTTGGGTGACGATCAATCACGCATTCGACATGAACGCGCCATTCGGCGGCTACAAGCGCAGCGGCAACGGTCGCGAATGGAGCGAGTTCGGCTTCCACGAGTATCTGGAAGTCAAAAGCACCCTGGGCTACGCCCCTGACAAGGGCTAACAATTTAAGTCGAAATCCGTACGTACGACAGCGGAAAACCGGCGCGTGTCTCCACCGCATCCGACGGCGTCGCCTCTAAGCTTGCTGAGATCAAGAGGAGGGGCGACGACGTATCGGCAGCAACTACCGCGCCGGACAACAGAGTGGTCAGGGCGCTCTCAAAGCGAGCACTGAGCCGGACGGGACGTACCCCGCGCCGGCGTCTTCTGCTCGGCAGAATCGTTGGGTAGCCCCCGTACGTCGTGTCGGCCGGCTGGCGATTTGGGACAAACCCGAGCGGCGCACCGGCATTCCCGCACTCGACGGACTGCGCGCGATAGCGGTGGCCCTGGTGCTCGCCGACCACGGCGGCATCCCCGGCATGACCGGTGGGTTCCTCGGCGTCGACGTCTTCTTCGTGCTCAGCGGATTCCTGATCACCTCGCTGTTGCTCGACGAGCTCGGTCGAACCGGACGCATCGACCTGACCGGGTTCTGGATCCGCCGTGCCCGCCGGCTGCTACCCGCGCTGGTGTTGATGGTGCTCGCCGTCGGCGCGGCCCGCGAACTCCTTCCCGCCCAGGCCCTTACCGGGTTACGCGACGACGCGATCGCGGCGTTCCTATGGGTGGCGAACTGGCGTTTCGTCGCGCAGAAGACCGACTACTTCACCCAGGGCGCGCCGCCGTCGCCGCTGCAGCACGCCTGGTCGCTCGGCGTCGAGGAGCAGTACTACTTCGTCTGGCCGGTCTTGCTGATCGTGGTCACCCTGCTGCTGGCCGCACGGGCCAAGCGCTACTTCATGCGGGCCACCGTCGGCGGGGTGCGGTTCGCCATTTTCGTGATCGCCACGCTGGGGGCGCTGGCATCCGCGGCGGCCGCCATCGTCTTCGTCTCCGACACCACGCGTGACCGCATCTACTTCGGCACCGATACCCGCGCGCAGGCCTTGCTGGTCGGCTCCGCGGCAGCGGCTCTGCTGGTTCGGGATTGGCCGTCGCTGAACCGCGGTTGGTGCATGATCCGGAGTCGCTGGGGGCGCCGCGTCGCCCGCGTGCTGCCGATTGTCGGCGTGGCAGGGCTGGCGGCGGCGGCTCACTACGCGACCGGCAACGTCGGCGATTTTCGGCACGGGTTGCTGATCGGGGTAGCGATCGCGGCCGTCTTCATCGTCGCCCCGGTGGCACTGGAGCAGCGCGGGTTGATCGCCCGCATTTTGGCCGCGCCCCCACTGGTGTGGCTGGGCACCATCTCCTACGGCGTCTATCTATGGCACTGGCCAATCTTTCTGGCGCTCAACGGCGAACGCACCGGATGGGCGGGATTGCCGCTGTTCGCCGCCCGGTGCGGACTCACGCTGGCTGTGGCCGGCGCGTCGTATTGGCTGATCGAACAACCCGTCCGCCGCTGGCGGCCGGCCCGGGTGGCGTTGCTACCGCTGGCCGCCGCCACCGTGGCCAGCGCCGCCGCGATCACATTGCTGCTGATTCCGGTCGGACCCGGTTTACGCGAGCCCGGCCTGCCGCCGGACGTTTCCTCGGTCGCCGCGGTGTCCGCGGCGCAGCCGGGCGGTAGTCGCCCGGTCGGGCCGCGAAACCCTAACCGGCCGTTCACCGTTTCAGTTTTCGGTGATTCGATCGGGTGGACCTGGATGCACTTTCTGCCGCCGACGCCCGGATTCGCGTTCCTCGACCACACGGTCATCGGGTGCAGCCTGGTTCGCGGCACGCCGTACCGGTACATCGGCCAAACCCTGGATCAGCGAGCCGAATGCGACACCTGGCCGGGCAGATGGGCAACGCAGATCAGTCAGGACCAGCCGGATGTCGCGCTGCTGGTCATCGGCCGCTGGGAGACGGTGGACCGGGTCAACGAAGGGCAGTGGACCCACATCGGAGATCCGACGTTCGACGCGTATCTCAACGCCGAGCTGGAGCGAGCACTGAACATCGTGAGCGCCAGCGGAGTTCGAGTGATGGTCGCCACCGTGCCGTACAGCCGGGGCGGCGAAAAGCCGGATGGCCGTTTATATCCGGAAGACCAGCCGGACCGGGTCAACCAATGGAATGCCATGCTGCGCAAGACAGTTGCCCAGCACCCAAATGTTCAGCTCCTGGATCTGAACAAAAAGCTTTGCCCCGACGGGGTTTATACCGCGAAGGTCGATGGCATCAAGGTACGCAGCGATGGCGTCCACCTCACCCCGGAAGGGGTCAAATGGCTGACGCCCTGGCTCGAAGAGTCGCTGCGGTAGGCGCCTAGTCGTCGGTGCGGCAGCTGACTTCCATGCTGTCGCTTTCCCGGACCAGGAAATTGAAGCTGGTGTAGCCGTTGGCGGTATCGCGCACGCGATCGAGATAGGGCGCCATGTCGGGCGCGCTGGCGTTGTCGGCGACCACCAAAGCGCCTGTGGCAAGCCGGGGTTCGAGCAGCTTGATGACGGGAAGGTAGAGGTCCTTCCAGCCGTCCAGCAAGACGAACTCGACCGGCCCGTCCTCGCTCTCCAGCGTGGTCAGCGCATCGCCTTCGAGAATCGTGATCACGTCGTCCAAACCGGTCTCGGCGAACGTCTTCTTCGCGGCGGCGATCTTGCTCGCGCTGAGCTCCGTGGTCACCACGCGCCCGACGCCGTTGTCGCGTACCGCCGCCGCAAGATGAATGGCCGAGATACCGAACGACATTCCGAACTCGACAACCGTCGTCGGGCGGGTCGCCCGCACCAGCGCGTACAGCAGCCGACCGGCCTCCGGCGTCACCGGGATGTAGAACTCGCTCATCGCCTCGGTGCGCTCCGCGGTGGTCATCGGCTTGTCGAACTGCCCATGCCGCTCACGCAGCAGCGACATCTGGTTCTTCGTCTCGGTGTACATCCGGTCGAGCACGGTCTCGACTCGAGGATCTTGCAAGGTTGTGGCCATGCCCTTGAGGGTAGGCCTCGGCGGTATTCACAAGGACGATGACCGGCGATCGGCAAATGTGACGCGGGCCACGCCGGCGTAAAGACATTGCAAAGGAGTTTGACGAGCAGCGGGTGGCAGTGCCAGCATGGACAGGCAAGCACCTCGGTAGGTGAGGCGTCTGCACGGACACAGGCCACTGACCCCGAACGTCGAGAGACGCCCCGGGTCAGGACAGCTCTTCCCGGACACAAGGGTTGAGCCCAAGTGGCTTCTGGACATGGTCCAGATACGCCGTGCAGTGCCGAAGCTCCGACGAGAGGGGTGCGGCCGGCGGGCTGATGCCCGGGCATTCGTACCCCTCTCGCGTGTGATGTGACGACACCCTCGTGTGTCATGGCCGTGAGGAGGTGAGGGCGAGATGAGTCCCGGCGATAGTTCCTATCCGAAATCCATCTTGATCCGATCCGGTTCCGGCATTTCCTTCTGCTGACGCAGCTCAATTTGTGCTGTCCCGCAACCGTATTCACGGTCAGCGGGTACCGGCGAATGCCCGGGTGCATTTGGCGCGCTGATGAACCGGTCGGACTTCCGACAGGGGGAAGATCATGACTTTTATTGCTGTGCAGCGCATTCGCGGTCTTGGAAAGTTGCGCGGACGGTCGATGCTGCGTGCTGGTCGGCTGCTGACAAACAGGCTGTGCGCCATGCACATCCCGACGCCCGAAGAGCGGGCGAACCTGTATGTGTCGCTGACGCCGATCGCCGTGCTCTCGCCCGCGCCGGGCGGAGAGTCACCGGACAGGGTGGGCAACCACCGGTGATTCGTTCCGCCAGCGGTCCCCAGCGGCGGGCGGGGGGTTGACGGCCCGCCGCTGGGGCGCGTTGAACATCCGACCTTGTTAGCCCGAACTCTTCTAAAGAGAGCGAGAATCCCATGACGTTGATTTCCACCCGGTCGCGTGACT
Organism: Mycobacterium sp. Aquia_213; assembly: GCF_026625985.1. Lineage (NCBI taxonomy): Bacteria > Bacillati > Actinomycetota > Actinomycetes > Mycobacteriales > Mycobacteriaceae > Mycobacterium > Mycobacterium sp. Aquia_213. Next base: position 5,738,746 of record NZ_CP113116.1, on the reverse strand, counting down.
GGCCCGTGCTGGATTCCGCGCACACCGGCGACATCGTCGGAGCGTTCGGCCGGATCGGCCGAGACGACGACGGCGCGTTGCGCGGTTGGTGGCGGCGGCTGCGCACCCTGATGGTCATCACCGGTCCCGGATTGATCGTCATGGTGGGCGACAACGACGCCGGCGGCGTCGCGACGTACGCGCAAGCCGGTCAGAACTACGGGATGAAGCTGTTGTGGACGCTGGCTTTGCTGATTCCGGTGCTGTATGTGAACCAGGAGATGGTGCTGCGCTTGGGTGCGGTCACCCGAGTCGGTCACGCGCGCCTGATTTTCGAGCGCTTCGGGAAGTTCTGGGGCGCCTTCAGCGTCGGCGATCTGCTCGTCCTGAACGCCCTGACGATCGTCACCGAATTCATCGGCGTCGCATTGGCGTTGGGATTCCTGGGCTGCCCGAAGGTAGTTGCGATCCCCGCGGCGGCCGTACTGCTGTTCGCTGTGGTGGCCGGGGGCTCGTTTCGGCGCTGGGAAGGGCTGATGTTCCTGCTGATCGCGGTGAACGTCGTGATGATCCCGATGGTGCTGATGGTGCATCCGAGTCCGAAAGCGATTGTCGGCGGCCTGGTTCCACAGTTCCCGGGCGGGCTGAACGCAGAAGTCCTGCTGTTGATCATCGCGATCGTGGGGACCACAGTCGCGCCATGGCAGTTGTTCTTCCAACAGTCCAACGTGGTGGACAAGCGCATCACCGCGCGCTGGATTCCTTACGCGCGAGCCGATTTGATCATCGGCATCGTCGTGGTCATCGTCGGGGCGACGGTGCTGATGGCAGTCACTGCGTTCGGCCTCACCGGAACCGCCGGCAGCTTCACCGATGCCGGTGCGGTGGCCAACGGCCTGCCCCACCCGGTGGGGGTGCTGTTCGCGATCATCCTGCTGGACGGTTCGCTGATCGGGGCCAACGCAATTGGGCTGGCCACCACCTATGCCATCGGTGACGCGATGGGCAAGCGGCACTCCCTGCACTGGAAAATCAGCGAGGCGCCATGGTTCTACGGCGGCTACGCGCTGCTGCTCGCGGCGTCGGCTGCGGTGGCGTTCAGCCCCGATCACATCCTCGGTCTGGTCACCCAGGGCGTGCAGGCGCTGGCCGGCATCCTGTTGCCCTCGGCGACCGTGTTCCTGGTTTTGCTCTGCAATGACCGGGCGGTCCTGGGGCCGTGGGTAAACACGTTGCGGCAGAACATCGTTGCGTGGGCCATCGTGTGGTCACTGGTGCTGCTGTCGCTGGCTTTGACGGCGACCACGTTCTTCCCCGACGTGTCGACCGCCAGCCTCGAGGTCGGGCTCGCGGCGGGTGCGGCGCTCGGCGTAATCTGCGGTGCCGTGGCGATCATCGGCGACCAGGGGTTCAGCGACACTCGCGTGGCTAAACTCGGCTCGCCAGTCGGACATGCCGAATGTCGTGCGCTGCGCCGTCAGGAGCAGAAGGACTGGCAGACTCCAAACCTGAGTTCTCTTACCCGCCCAGCTCTTTCGCCGATCCGCCGGACAGGGCTGTTGATCCTGCGCGGCTATTTGGTGCTGGCCGTCGTCTTTGTGGTCATCAAGATCGTCGAGGTCGGCGTCGGCTGACGGTTAGCGCGAACCGTTGGGCAGCAGAACGATCTTGCCGTGCGTGTGCCGGCGTTCGAGTTCTTCGAAGGCGTCGGCAACCCGATCCAGTGGAAAGGTCGCTGCGATGTCGAAATCGATGGCACCGCTGACGATGAGGTCGGCGATCTCGGTCAGCACTTCGGGGGTGGACGCTTCGACGCTGCCCTCGGTCTTGGCGCCGACCTCGCCGGCCTTCTGGAAGGCGATGATCGTGTCGATGCGCTGCGGTGCCACGCCGAGGTCCACGGCGAGCTGGACGTAGTCCGGGCCGAACAGGTCGATGAACGCATCGATTCCGTTGGGCGCCGCCTCGCGCAGGCGCTCGGCCAACCCCTCGCCGTAGCTGACCGGGGTGACGCCGTGTGCCCGCAGCCATTCGGCGTTGCCCTCGCCGGCGATGCCGAGCACCCGCGCCTTGCGCAGGACCAACAGCTGGACGACGAGACTGCCGACACCGCCCGCTGCCGCCGAGACGGCGATGGTCTCGCCCGGCTGAGGTGCGACCGAGCGGACGGCCGCGTAAGCGGTCGCGCCGACGACATAGAGCGAACCGGCTGCTTCCCAACTCAATTGGGGAGGCTTGTGAATCAACTGGTCTACCGGGACGGCGGTGTGGGTAGCATGACTCGATCGCCGGAAGCTGAACCCCAGCACCTCGTCGCCGACCGCGAACTCGGTAACCCCGGGGCCGGTGGCCGTCACGACACCGGCGAGGTCGCTGCCTTCCCCGGAGGGAAATGTGGCGGGGAACATGTCGTGCATCGCCCCCGACCGGATCGCGGCCTCACCGGGGTTGATTCCCGCGGCACGAACCTCGACCACAACCTCACCCTCGCCGGGTGCCGGCATGTCGATACCGCCCACGTACAAGACGTCACGGCCCCCGTACCGGTCGAACCGTACCGCGCGTGCCACTGCAGCCGTCATCTCGATCTCCTCAATGCGTGAATCGAAACCATGTGCCCCGGCCATTGGCCAGGATAGGCGCGAACCGGCGCCTGTCGATCGTCGCGTGCGCGTATGTTCATATGCGCTGGCCCTGTTCTCGCTGGAAAGGATGCCCATGGGACGTGCTCGAATGACTGTCACCCGCTGGGCGGTCGCCACCATTGCGGTCGGCATCGCGATCACCGGCTGCGGCAACAGCGGCAAGACTTCGGCCCCGCCGTCCAACAGCGCCGCGACTTCGGCGGTAAGCACCCCGACCGGACCTCCCCCGGATTACAGCGCGTTGCTGATCCAGCCCGGCGATGTGGGCGGCGACTACACCGCGCCGCAACCGCCGGTGCTGAATTCCAACAACACGACCGGTGTCTCGCAACTGTTCGTCAGCGCCGACAACAGCCGGCGAATCGGGGACACCGTCTTGGTCCTCCCCGATCTGTCGACGGCCGCGGCCGCTCTGGTGAACACCAAAGCGAACTACGCGAAGAAGGTCACCGGCACCTGGCAGCCCGTCGATATCGGCTCGAACGGCACGATGATCTCGGGCACGTCGTCGGACAATTCGCAGTCCATCGCGGTGTTGTTGTTCACCGAGGGCAGGGCGCTCATCGCTCTCGAATTCGACAGCGCGCCGAATGACCCGATCGATCCGGCGACCGCCGTCGACGTGGGCCGCAAGCAGGCCGCCGCCGTCAAGAACGGTTTGCACAGTTAGCCTTTCGGGCTAGACCAGCCCGAGCAGCCGCAGATCGGCGACGTACTTCTCGATCAGCTGCGCCGACAAGTGCGGAATATCTTTGTCCGCACCAATTTTGGCCGCCTGCACGGCCGCCCGGAACACGTCCGTCGGCGCCGGTGCGCCGCGCAGCGGTTGATCGGGCTTGCGGTAAGCGTCCAGCAATGGCAGCACCGACAGCTGACGCTGCTTGTCGGGCAGGGCCCGAATAGCGGTCTCGAATCGGTGCAGCCATTCGTCGTAGTCGTCGATACGCCGGATGTCGTAACCGGCGGCGACCAGCCAGTCGACGAATACATCCAGCGAGATGCCGTCGTCGTGCGGGTTCATCACGTCGAAGGACCGATAATTGCCGGAATCCTCGGTGGCCGTTGCCGTCTGTTCACCGAGTGTGGTGACGGCTTCCGCCACGAAGTCGGCGGGCAGGCCGTCGAAGTGCGCGACGGGCCGGTTTCCCTGCGCGTCGGGCTGGTAGAAGGAGAACGGCGCGATGCCGGTCACCAGCAGACTAAATATCAACCGGGTGAACATATCTGGCACGTTCAACTGTCCGGCGTACTGGCTGTGCGCAAGGATCAGGTCGGATCGGAAGACCGCGACCGGCAGGCCGCACAGATCATGTGCCTCGCGAAGCAGAACCTCACCGCCCCACTTGCTGTTGCCGTACCCGTTGGCGTAGCTGTCGTCGATGGGCCGCACCGCGCTGACGGAGCGGATGTCGCCATCTTCGAGGAACTTGGCGGGCTCGACCGACATGGCCACCGATACGGTCGAGAGGTAGGTGATCGGCGTGATTCGGGCCGTGATCGCCAGGCGAATCAATTCGGCGGTGCCCACCACGTTGGGGCCGAACAACTGGTCGTAGGGCAGCACGTGGTTGACCAGTGCCGCCGGGTGCACGATCATGTCCACGTCGTGTGCAAGACGGTCCCAAGTCGCCTGATTCAGGCCAAGATTCGGCTCTCCGATGTCGCCGACGATGACCTCGAGGTGGTCGGCGGCCAGCCTCCGGAACCGCTCCAACAACTGCGGATCCCCACTGTCGTAAACCGTCTCCAGCCGCTTGGTGGCAGCTACGGTGTCCGTGCCGCGGATGATGGTGATGAGCTTTCCGCCTCGTTCGGCAAGCCGCTCAAGCCATTCCAGGGTCAGGAAGCGGCCGAGGTAGCCGTTGGCGCCGGTGAGAAGCACCGTGTGCGGTGTTCCGGTGGCGTGGGGCAGCTTCGGGGCTTCGGCCAGGGTTGCGGCGTCGATGAACTTGTCCAGGGTGAGCTCGGATGCGCGGACCTCGGTGACGCCGCGGCCGTGCACGGTCGAGAACGTGGGCCGCTTGGAGCCGGATTCACGCTCGGATTCCACATATTCCGCGAGTTGGCGCAGATCGGATGCCGGGTTGATGATCTGGCCGACGGGCACCTCCACATCGAAGATGTCCTGCAGCAGGTTGGAGAAGGTCAGCGCGGACAGCGAGTCGCCGCCCAACTCGAGGAACTGGGCATCCGGTTGCGGCGGGCCGCCGGCCAAGCCCAGTAACGCCTCGGCGGCGCGCGTCAGGGTGTCTAGCACCGGCCGGTCGGCGGCACCTTCGCGCAGCGCGCGCAGCTCGGCTGTCCGGGTGGCGGCGAGTTCGGCGTAGAGGTCTTCGAGCCGCTCACCGTAGTGTTCCTTGAGCTTTGGCCGCAGCAGCTTGCCGACCCCCGACAGCAGGCCGTTGTCCTCGCTGAACGGCTCGGTCTCGACCAGAAAGTCCGCGGGCACTTCGTAGGACTGCAGCTCCGCGAGTTTGGCTGTGCGGCGCAGAGATTCGCTCAGCGCGGCCTTCAGGCCGTCGGGATCACCGGCGAATCGGTCTTCGGCTTCGAGCGTCGGGACCACGACGGCCAGCAGGTAGGGTCGTTCGCTGTTGCCGTAGACGAAGGCCTGCCGCACCAGGGCGGCGCCGCTGAAGACTGCCTCCAGCTGTGCCACCGCGACGAATTCGCCTTGCGCCAACTTCAATACGTTGTTACGCCGGTCGACGTAGACAAGGCGATCCGGTCCAATCTCGGCCATCACGTCACCGGTGCGGTAGTACCCGTCCGGGTCGAACGCGTTCGCCGTCACATCGGGTCGCTTGAAATATCCGCTGAATGCGGTCAGCGACTTCACCAGCAGCTCGCCGCGCGGGTGGGGTTTGTCGGTGTGGAAGTAACCCAGCTCGGGCACGTCGATCAGTTTGTAGTCGAGAATCGGCGGCCGGGTCACCACACCGTCCTTGAACACCATCCCGACCTCGGTCAGGCCGTAGCCGTCCAGTACGTGCACGTCCAAGCACGACTCGATGAAGTCCTTCATCTCGGCGGCCAGCGGCGCGGTGGTGGAGAAGCTGGTGATCACTCGTCCACCCAGAAGCTGTTCGCGCAGTTCGGCTTTCGCCTGCGTGTCGGCGTCCTCGGGTTCGGCGCCCTGCCCGATCAGCCGCTCCACCGCGCTTTGGAAGCGCTGGTACAACATCTCGACCACCCGCGGGACCATGCCCATTTCGGTGGGGCGCACCAGATTCCAGTCGTCGAACAACGTCGACAGGTCACTCTCCGGCACAAAGTAACTGGTGCCGCCGGCCTGGAACGACGAGGCGAGCGGTATCCGTCCGCCGACGTGGTTGAGCGGCATGAAGTTGACGTTGATCACCGGCACGTCGGCGAACGCCGGGTAGAGCTCGTTGGTCCACAGCTTCAACACCATGCGCTCGGTGTACATCGCGCCCTTGGGCAGCCCGGTGCTCCCCGAGGTGTACATGATCAGGGCCAGGCGCTCGTCGGTTTCGCCGGTGTACATCGGTTCCGGCGGCAATGCCCGGCCACGCTCGACCAATTCGCCGAAGGTCTCGATGGTCACCGCCAATCCGGCGTCGGCCAGCTTCGCCTGCGCGCGCTCCAAGTTCTCCCGCTGGTCGTCAATCTCCGGTTGGTAGTCGAAGACCACCAGGCGCCGCAACGACGTGCTGCCCAGCGCCGCCTCGACGGCGAGGTCGAGATATCCGGCTCCGGTGGCGAGCACCTGGGGTTCGATTTCGGCAACGATGGGCTGCAACCGAGAGGCCGTGGCGTTGTGTTGTAGCGGTACCGCCACCAGGCCGAGGTAACCGGTCACCAGATCCAGCGTCAGGTATTCGGGGCTGGCGAAACCGAGGGTGGCGACCACGTCACCCGGCGTCACCGGGTTGGCCTCGTCGCGTCGCCATGCTGTGGCGACGGCGCGGACGTTCGCCCACAGATCGCGGTAGCTGATGGTGTCGAATCGGTGCAGCAGCCGGGAGCCGGTGCGGCCGGTAGCGGGATCGGTCGTCAACTCACGGGCGCGCCACCCCAGTGCGGGGCGGTCGCCGTAGCCCTCGACGAACATCTCCAGGATCTGCGGCAGCCGAAGGCCGGGCTGTCGAGCCGCTGCCTCGAGCGCGAGATCGGGCTTGGCGTTCCGGTATTGCTCGTCGGTGGCCTCCACCTGGCGAATGCGCTCGGCGGCTCGTTCTCGTGCCGAGGCCTGCGGATCCGTGACGGTGTCTTTCTCGCGCTTCGCATCAGTAGTCATGTCCACCCTCTCGTTCGGACCGCTCCCTAGCGCCAACGACCCGCCCGCTACGACTCTTCCACCGGGTGAGTGTGACCGTCCCCACACCCGTGCCGGGTGTCACGGCCGGCGCGGCATCACGGCCGCGTCAGAGATTTGCCGGCGTAACCGGGACTGCTACGCGACGACCTGGATGGGGTCGCCGACGTTGACGTTGTTGAAGTACCACGCGGCGTTGTCCGGGCTCAGGTTGATGCAGCCGTGGCTGACGTTGGCGTGGCCCTGCGAGTCGACGGACCAGGGTGCCGAGTGCACGTACACGCCGCTCCAGGTGACGCGAACCGCATACTGAGCGGTGATCTTGTAACCATCCGGGGCACTGAGCGGAATGCCGATGGTCCGCGAGTCCATCACCACGCTGCGTTGCTTCTCGAGGGCGGTGAAGTTGCCGACCGGTGTCGGGCGGGCGGGCTTACCCATCGAGGCGGGCATCGTGCGCAGAATTTCCCCGTCCCGACTCACGGTGAAGGTGTGGCCGGAGATGCTGGCAACACCCAGGAATGCGTCGCCGGTGTCGAAGCCCGTCGTCAGCTCTTGCACGCCCACCGAAACGTGGCTGTGGGCGGGCCAGTACTGGTTCGGAACCCATTGCACGACATTGTTCTCGGGCCACTCGAAGTGTCCGGTGATGCTACTGGGCGAAGCGACGTGGATGGACCGTTCGACGGCGGCGCGGTCGGTCACCGGTGCGGTGAATTTCACGACGACCGGGTGCGCAACTCCCACCACGGCGCCATTGGCCGGCAAAATCGAGGCCACCACAGGGGTTGGTTCGGGTACCGGCACGGAGGCGACCGCCTGGGAGCCGGAGCCCATCACGCCCAAGCCCGTGATCGCGACCATAACAAATAGATAACGAACCCCACGACGCATGGCGTCAACCCTCCGATACGGTGCGATCAACACGACGATATTCTACTGGCAGTCTGACCATTACGGCTTTTAGCAAACAATGACACTCCCGCCCGGTCTCCACGGTAACGATCCGATCACCGGTTGAGTTCGATCCGCACAACCCGACTTGCTGGACTTGCCGGGCAGCGGCGCGCCGATGCTGTTGAACGCAAACACTATTCGTGGGCAACGGTCAGCGGGCCAGCCGAACGCGGACGCTTGCCGGAATCAAGAATGTTAACCTCAGCGGCATCGGTGCCGCCAGGCCGAGGAGGTGCGGGTGCTCTTTCGTCAGCTGGAGTACTTCGTCGCGGTCGCCCAGGAGCGCCACTTCGCCCGGGCCGCCGAGAAGTGCTACGTATCGCAACCCGCGCTGTCCGCCGCGATCGCCAAGCTGGAACGTGAACTGAACGTCACACTGATCAACCGCGGGCACAGCTTCGAAGGCCTCACCCCCGAAGGGGAGCGACTGGTCGTGTGGGCCAAGCGGATTCTGGCCGAGCACGATGCGTTCAAGGCCGAGGTAGACGCGGTCCGGTCGGGGATCACCGGGACGCTTCGGCTGGGCACCGTGCCCACCGCATCGACCACGGCATCCCTGGTGCTGTCCGCCTTCTGCTCGGCGCATCCATTGGTCAAGGTGCAGATCAATTCCCGGTTGGCCGCGACCGAACTGTACCGGCGCTTGCGTGAATTCGAGCTCGACGCCGCCATCGTGCACGCCTCGCCCGATGACGCGCACGATGTGGACCTGGTGCCGCTTTACGCGGAGCGCTATGTGCTGCTGTCGCCGGCGGACATGTTGCCCTCGGCCGCGCCGACGTTGCGGTGGCCGGATGCCGCGCAGCTGCCGCTGGCATTGCTCACCGCCGACATGCGGGATCGCCAAATCATCGACGAAGCCTTCGCCGGCCACGGCATCACCGTCACCCCGCAAGTCGAAACCGACTCGGTGGCTTCACTACTCGCGCAGGTCTCCTCCGGTAACTGGGCATGCATTGTTCCGCACACCTGGCTGTGGACCTCGCCGTTGGGTGGAGATATTCGTGCGGTCGAAATGGTCGATCCGGTCGTGAAAGCCGAGATTACGTTGGCCACCAACGCCTCCGGGCCCGGATCACCGGTTGCCCGGGCGCTCGTCGCGTCCGCGCAGCAGCTCTCGCTCGACGAGTTCTTCGACGCCCAGCTGCTGGGGGTTACGCGCCGGCGCTGACCGCGGGCTTCCGGTTGGCCGCGCTGGTCGGGTTGAGACTTGCCAGATGTCCGCTCTCCACCCCGGCCGCCGGGTCGAGTTCGCAATCGATCAGCGACGGCCCGTTCGACGCGAGTGCCTCGGTCAGCGCCGACTGCAGCTCGGCCGGGGTGGTGACGTGATATCCCTTGCCGCCGAATGCTTCTGCGAGCAGTTCGTGCCGCGCACCGGCGTTGAGCACGGTGGGGGCGGGACTGTTCCCGGTGGGCTCCTCGTCGCCGCGGTACACGCCGCCGTTGTTGAGTATCAGGACCGTCACCGGTAGTCGGTAGCGGCAGATGGTCTCGATCTCCATGCCGCTGAAGCCAAATGCGCTGTCCCCCTCGATCGCGACGACCGGTCGCCCCGTCTCGACCGCGGCGGCGATCGCGTAGCCCATGCCGATACCCATGACCCCCCAGGTTCCGGTGTCGAGGCGGTGCCGCGGTAGCTCCATATCGATCACGTTGCGGGCCAGGTCCAGCGCATTGGCCCCCTCATTGACCACGTAGACATCCGGATTCGCTTGCAGCACCGAACGAATCGCGCCAAGTGCGTTGTAAAACCGCATCGGGTGCGGATTTTCGGCGAGACGCTCGCTCATCTTGGCGTCGTTGCGTGCTCGGCGATCGGCCAGCTCGTCGGTCCATTCCGTCGGCATTGCGATCGGACGGGTGGCCAGGCCGTCGCGCAACGCAAACATCACCGACCCGATGTCGCCGGCCAGCGGCGCCACGATGGGCTGGTTGCTGTCGAACTCCGACGCCGCGATGTCGACCTGCACGAACTTGGCGTCGGCGGCCCATTGCGGCGACTCGCCATGGCCGAGTAGCCAATTCAGCCGCGCACCGACCAGCAGCACCGCGTCGGCACGGGCGATGGCCAGCGAGCGGGCGGCCGCCGCGGACTGGCGATGCGAATCCGGCAACAGCCCCTTGGCCATCGACATCGGCAGAAACGGAATTCCGGTGGACTCGACGAAATCCCGGATCACGGCGTCGGCCTGCGCATACGCGGCGCCCTTGCCGAGGACGATCAGCGGCCGGCGCGCCCGCGCGAGCACGTCCAGCGCACGATCGACCGCCTCCGGCGCCGGCAGCTGGTGGGGCGCGGGATCGATGACCCGCCAGACGCTCTCGGCTCCCGCCGCGGCATCCATCGCCTGGCCCAGCACCGCGCCGGGGATGTCGAGGTAGACACCGCCCGGCCGGCCGGAGACGGCGGTGCGGATCGCGCGTGCGATGGCGCGCCCGATGTCCTCGACCCGCTCGACGCGGTAGGCCGCCTTCACGAAAGGCCTTGCGGCATTGAGCTGGTCCAGGTCCTGGTAATCGCCGCGCTGCAAATCGACCAGCGCCCGATTGCTCGAACCCGAGATCTGGATCATCGGGAAGCAGTTCGTGGTGGCGTTGGCCAGTGCGGGCAGGCCGTTGAGAAACCCGGGTCCGGATGTCGTCAGGCAGACCCCGGGGCGGCGGGTGAGAAACCCGGCGGCCGCGGCGGCATTGCCGGCGGAGGTCTCCTGCCGGAAACCGATGTACCGCATCCCGGAGGCCTGCGCGACGCGGGCGAGGTCGGTGATCGGGATGCCGACGATCCCGTAGATGGTGTCGATGTCGTTGGCTTTGAGGGCATTGACAACGAGGTGGAACCCGTCGGTCAAGGCAGCGTCTTCCGAACCTGCCGGTGCCCCGGTCGACGATGTCGAAAGTGTGGTCATGTCCCGACTCCTCGCGTCTTTGTGCCTGTCGTCCTTCACTGTGGTCCGGCTGCCCCGCCGCTGTCCAAGACCAAGCCACTATGCAGCGATTCACGATGGTTATCGACCGCTGGCCAGCCGTTCGATAGTCACCGATTATCAATCGTGAGCTGAACAGTATTGGACGAAGAGTGAGGTTTCTCGGCATCGTGCAATCAGGTGCTGTTACACATGCGAGAAGGCGGAAGGACCACGGCGATGTCTGACTTGATCACCCCGGAGGCGGAGTTGACCGACGAATCCCCGAGCATCGCCGATTTGGTCGCGGCGGCGGCAATCCGCGACCCGGAGGCGACGGCGCTCGTCGCCACCGCCGATCGCACGCCCGTCAGCTATGGCGAGCTGGTCCGGCTGGTCGACGACCTGGCTAAGCAGCTGAAGGACGGCGGTTTGCGGCCGGGGGACCGGATCGCGTTGCGGTCCGGCAGCAACGCCGAGTTCGTCGTCGGCTTGTTGGCGGCGTCTCGCGCCGGGCTGATCGCGGTTCCGCTGGACCCGGCGTTGCCCGTCGGCGACCAGCGCGCCCGCAGCGAAGTCGCGGGCGCGGGCGTGGTGCTCGTCGACGGCGAGGGCCCGGGGGACAGCCAGGAGCCCGACCTGGTGTGGTGGACGATCGCGGTGACCGTCGGCGGCGATGGTGCTCCGTCGTCGGTGCGGCTGGATGCGCCGGCGGCGCCGAATCCAGACGTGACGACGCCCGACGGCCTCCAGGACGACGACGCGATGATCATGTTCACCGGCGGGACCACGGGCATGCCGAAAATGGTCCCGTGGACCCACACGAACATCGCCAGTTCGGTGCGGGCCATCATCGCCGCCTACCAGCTGGGCCCGGCGGACGCGACGGTCGCGGTGATGCCGCTCTACCACGGTCACGGCCTGATCGCCGCGCTGCTGTCGACGCTGGCATCCGGCGGGACCGTGTTGTTGCCCGCGCGCGGGAAGTTCTCGGCCCACACCTTCTGGGACGACATCAGCGACGTCGGGGCCACCTGGTACACCGCGGTTCCGACCATTCACCAGATTCTGTTGGAGCGCGCCAAGACTGGGCGGCCGGACGGCGGAGGGCCCGCGCTGCACTTCATCCGCAGCTGCAGCGCTCCGCTCACCACGGAAACGGCGCAGGCCCTGCAGGACACCTTCGGAGCAACCGTGGTGTGTGCGTTCGGGATGACCGAAGGCACTCATCAGGTCGCCACCACGGGCCTCGAACAAAGCGAAAACCCAGCCGAGACAACGGGTCTCGTCGGACGGTCGACCAGTCCGCAGATCCGGATCGTCGCGCCCGACGGTCAATCCCTTCCGCCCGAAGCCGTCGGCGAGGTCTGGCTGCATGGCCCGACGGTAGTGCGCGGCTACCTCGGCGACCCGGCGATCACCGCCGCCAACTTCACCGACGGCTGGCTGCGCACCGGCGATCTCGGTTCGCTTTCCCCAGCGGGTGATCTGAGCATCCGCGGGCGGATCAAGGAACTCATCAACCGTGGCGGCGAGAAGATTTCACCGGAGCGCGTCGAGGGCGTGCTGGCCAGCCATCCCGACGTCCTGGAGGTGGCCGTGTTCGGGCTGCCGGACAAGATGTACGGCGAGACGGTGGCCGCGGTGGTCGTCGCGCGGGGATCGAGTCCGCCCAGCCCCGAGGAGCTCACGGAGTTCTGCCGGGATCGGCTGGCGCCGTACGAGATGCCCGGCACCTTCCTGCACGCGAGCGAACTGCCGCACACCGCCAAGGGTTCATTGGACCGCCGTGCCGTGGCCAATCAGTTCGGCGGCGCCTGACGCTGAGAAGGACTGTGCGGCAGCCTCACTGGCTCGACGACGTCACGTTTCCCCACGCGGCGCGGGCACCGGAATCGCCGACTCGGTAGGTCTGTACCAGGGTGGCCACGGCCGCGATGACCACCAGCACCCCGACGACGGCGTGCAGTGTGAGTTTCATGTCCACGCCGCGCGCCTCACGCACGTGCAGGACGGCCAATGCCGTGACCGTCGCCGCCAGTGCCGCCACGATGTAGATCAGGGTGGAGCCGAGTTGCTCGTGGTTGGTGAGCACCGGCGACGGCGCACCGATGCGCGCCGATAACCAGACGCCCGCGGTGGTCGTCAACGGGGTCAAGACCAGCGTGCCCACCGCCAGCAGCAGAACCAGCCAGATCAGCCGGCGCCGCGCCGCGGGCCACACCACACACAGGATCGCCAGAACCGCGGCCAGCGGACCTAGGACAACGACGAAATGATTGAGCAGGATATGGGCAGGCAGTCCGTTGAATGTCGACATGCTCGAATCCGGGGCTCCCAATCTGGCTGTTTATCAGGTGCTTTCACACACTAGCCGTCAGCCGGGTCGCGGCGGACTCCGGCATCGGCTCGTAGCGGGCAAACGTTCGGGTGAAGGACGCGGCGCCATGCGCCAGTGAACGCAAATCGATCGCGTACCGCGTCAGCTCGACCTGAGGCACCTCGGCCCGCACCACCGTGCGTTCCTGTCCAGCGGTATCGGTGCCCAGCACGCGGCCGCGCCGACCCGACAAGTCGCCCAGCACCGCGCCGACGAAATCATCGGGCACCAGTACCGAGATCTCGTCGATCGGTTCGAGCAGGGTCACCTTCGTCGCGGCGGCCGCTTCGCGCAGCGCCAGCGAACCCGCCATCTGGAACGCGAAGTCCGACGAGTCCACGCTGTGGGCCTTGCCGTCGAGTAGGGTGACCCGGATGTCGACCACCGGGTAACCGGCGTGGATACCCTTTTCCATTTGGGCGCGGACGCCCTTTTCCACGCTCGGGATGAATTGCCGGGGTACCGCTCCACCGACCACCTTGTCGACGAACTCGAATCCGGAACCCTCCGGCAACGGCTCCACATCGATGTCGCACACCGCGTACTGGCCGTGCCCGCCGGACTGCTTGACGTGGCGACCGTGGCCTTTTGCCTTGCCGCCGAAGGTTTCCCGAAGCGGGACGCGCAGATCGACCGTGTCCACGGTGACGCCGTATCGGCTGGCCAGCCCCTCGAGGACGACGCCGGCATGGGCCTCGCCCATGCACCACAGCACGATCTGGTGCGTTTCGGAGTTCTGCTCGATCCGCAGTGTGGGGTCCTCGGCGGCCAACCGGCCCAGCCCGACCGACAACTTGTCCTCGTCGGTCTTGGCATGGGCCGCAATGGCGATCGGGAGCAGCGGTTCCGGCATGGCCCACGGTTTCAGCACCAGGGGCTCGGCCTTGTCGGACAGGGTGTCGCCGGTTTCGGCGCGGCTGAGCTTGCCGATCGCGCAGATGTCGCCGGCCACCACCGCAGGTGCGGGTCGTTGCTGCTTGCCCAGCGGAAAGGACAGCACCCCAATGCGTTCGTCCTCGTCGTGATCGGGGTGAGTATTTCCGTTTCCGTTGACCTCCCCGAAAAAGGACGAAAAATGGCCCGACACATGCACCGTCGTGTCGGGCCTGATGGTCCCGGAGAACACCCGGACCAGGCTGACCCTGCCGACGTACGGGTCAGACGTCGTCTTCACCACCTCAGCCAACAATGGTGCTTCGGCATCACAGGCCAGCTTGGCATGCGGAGCGCCGTGCGGCGTAAACACCTCGGGCATCAGATGTTCCATCGGAGACGGGAACCCGCGGGTGGCGACCTCGAGCAATTCCAGGGTGCCGACACCGGTGCCGCTGCAGACGGGGAGCACCGGGAAGAACGACCCGCGGGCAACGGCGCGCTCCAGATCTTCGATGAGCACCGCCTCGTCGATCTCCTCACCGTCGAGATAACGGTCCATCAGGGACTCGTCCTCGGATTCCTCGATGATTCCCTCGATCAGCGTGCCGCGCGCTTCCTTGATCCGGTCGGCATCCGAGGGATCCGGCGGCCCGACCGTGCGGGTGCCACCGGAATACTGGTAGCGCTGCTGGGACAGCAAGCCGATCAGGCCTTCGCAAGATGGCGAGCCGGTCGGCAGGTAGAGCGGTAAAACCTTGTCGCCGAACGCGTTTTGCGCGGCCTGCAGCGCTTCCATATAGTTCGCGCGGGCGTGGTCGAGTTTGGTAATCACCACGGCGCGGGGCATGCCGACTTGGCTGCATTCCTGCCAGAGCGACTTGGTCGGTTCGTCGACGCCTTCGTTGGCCGCGATCACGAACAGCGCGCAATCGGCGGCCCGCAGTCCGGCGCGCAGCTCACCGACGAAGTCGGCGTATCCGGGCGTGTCGACCAGGTTGATCTTGATGCCGCCGTGCGACAGCGAGGCCACCGCGACGCCCACCGAACGCTGCTGACGGATCTCGGCGTCGTCGTAATCGCAGATGGTGCTGCCGTCGGTCACCGATCCTGCCCTGGTCAGCACGCCGCCCGCGACGAGCAGGGCCTCGACCAGGGTCGTCTTGCCGCCTCCCGAGGCGCCCACCAGGACGATGTTGCGGACATCGCCAGGACAGTTCGCGGTGGGAGCGGCCCCTGTGCCCGCCGAAGCGTTCGCCTTGTCCGCCATGACCTGCCTCCACTTCGCTCGGTCGGGCACGGTGTGTCCTAGCTCACAGAACGTATTAGGCAACCTTTCTCCCAACTGCGGCCCAATTCAAGGCCCGGACCAGCCACAATTGCCCGTCGCGACGCGCCCGCTCAGGCGTGCCAGCTCGACCAGCGGTGTACCGCCACCGCGATGACCGGGCCGTTCAGCGAAACCCATTGATACTGAGGGTATTTGGCGCGCAACAGCCGGTAGCCGGTGTGCATCGCCGCGCCGTCGGAGTGAATGGAAGCCGCCCCGTCGACGCGGACCCACCACAACTGCGTCCAATCGTCGGCGTAGTGGTCGACGAGCAGGCTGACCTGTGCGTTGCCCGCGATGTTCGCCAGCCGGCGCAGCCGCTGGGTGGTTTTCGGTTTCGCGTCGATCGCGGTGTACACCATGTCGGGGGCGTCGGCTGTAGCGGCCTCGCGGACCGCGAAAACCACCGGCACCAGGTGCGGTTTTCCGTCGGGCGAGCTGGTTGCCAGTCGCGCCACCGGGGACCGGGTGAAGCTGGCCTTAGGGTCGAATTCGCCCACCGTGCCAGCTTAGGGGCGCAATTGCCGATCGGCGTTGGTGCGGCTTGGACTAGCTACCTGCATTACGGTGAGGTACACAAAATTGTGCGGTCCAGACGCAGAGGCTGGGCCGCTTCTGGTTCGCACCCCGATGCAGGGAGGTACGGGATGAGCAAAGGGCACCCCCGCTCAGTCTGGTGGTCATGGCTGGTCAGCGTGCTGGCAGTGGTCGGACTGGGCCTGGGCCTGACCACGGTCCCGGCAGCCGCATCGCCCTCGACGCTGGCGACCGACCGGTTCCGCGACGCCCCGATGTTCCCGCTGGACATCGCCTCGCAGGTCGGACCGCAGGTCGTCAACATCAGCACCCGGTTCGGCTACAACAACGCGATCGGGGCTGGAACCGGCATCGTCATCGATCCCGGCGGCGTGGTGCTGACCAACAACCACGTGATCTCGGCCGCCACCGACATCAGCGCGTTCGACGTCGGCACCGGTCAGACCTACGGCGTCGACGTGATCGGCTACTCCCGCAGCGCCGATATCGCGGTGCTGCAGTTGCGGGGCGCGGGCGGGCTGCCGTCGGCCGCCATCGGTGGCGGCGTCGCGATCGGCGAGCCGGTCACCGCGCTCGGCAACACGCACGGCCAGGGGGGCGCTCCCAGCGTGGTGCCCGGCAAGGTCGTCGCCCTCAACCAGACCGTCTCGGCCACCGACACCCTCACCGGCGCCGACGAGACGCTGGGCGGGTTGATCCAGGCCGACACCGCGATCAAGCCCGGCGACTCGGGTGGGCCGCTGGTCAACAGCGCCGGGCAGGTGGTCGGGGTGGACACCGCCGCCACCGACAGCTACAAGATGTCCGGCGGCCAGGGCTTTGCCATCCCGATCGGTCACGCGATGGGCGTGGCAGGTCAGATCCGTTCCGGCGCCGGTTCCAACACCGTGCACATCGGCCCGACGGCCTTCATCGGCATGGGCGTTGGCGATAACGGCGGCAACGGCGCGCGGGTGCAGCGCCTGGTCGACGGCGGTCCCGCCGCGGGCAGTGGCATCGCACCCGGCGACGTCATCATCGCGGTCGACAACGTGCCGATCAACGGGCCCACCGCGATGACGGACGTGCTCGTCCCGCACCACCCCGGCGACGTCATCACGCTGCACTGGCGCGCCGCTCAAGGCGGCGACCGCAGCGCCCCGGTCACCTTGGGCGATGGGCCTCCGGCCTGATCCTGACCCGCATACTTGCTGGCCGGCGGCCAATTCGGTTGCCGGGACGGCAGATTAGCGTTGTGATTTCGATCTGCCCGCCTCGGGTACACGTGGCATCGTGGAATTGATGAACGACGCAAATGACGCCTCGGAAAAGGAGTCAGAGCACGATCCCGCGGAAGGTAGTCACGTTGAGGGGGGTGTAGTCGAACACCCCAACGCGGAGGACTTCGAGATCGCCGCCTCATTGCCGGCCGATCCGACCTGGTTCAAACACGCGGTCTTCTACGAGGTGCTGGTCCGAGCATTCCTGGACGGCAACGCGGACGGGTCCGGTGACCTGCGCGGGCTGCTGCAGCGCCTGGACTACCTGCAGTGGCTCGGCATCGACTGCATCTGGCTGCCGCCCTTCTACGACTCGCCGCTGCGCGACGGTGGTTATGACATCCGCGACTTCTACAAGGTGCTGCCCGAGTTCGGCGACGTCGACGACTTCGTCGATTTGCTCAACGCGGCGCACGAGCGCGGCATCCGGGTGATCACCGATCTTGTGATGAACCACACCTCGGATTCGCACCCGTGGTTTCAGGAGTCACGGCACGACCCCGACGGCCCGTACGGCGACTTCTACGTGTGGAGCGACACCAGCGAGAAGTACACCGATGCCCGGATCATCTTCATCGACACCGAGGAGTCGAACTGGACCTTCGACCCGGTGCGCAAGCAGTTCTACTGGCACCGGTTCTTCTCCCATCAGCCGGACCTGAACTACGACAACCCGGCCGTGCAAGAGGCGATGATCGATGTGCTGCGCTTTTGGCTCGATCTCGGGATCGACGGGTTCCGGTTGGACGCGGTGCCCTACCTATTCGAGCGGGAGGGCACCAACTGCGAGAACCTGCCCGAGACGCACGCCTTCCTCAAACGCGTCCGCAAGGTCGTCGACGACGAGTTCCCGGGGCGGGTGCTGCTGGCCGAGGCCAACCAGTGGCCGGCCGATGTCGTCGAATATTTCGGCGATGCCAGCACCGGCGGCGACGAGTGTCACATGGCGTTCCACTTCCCACTGATGCCGCGCATCTTCATGGCGGTGCGGCGCGAGTCGCGGTTCCCGATCTCGGAGATTCTGGGGCAGACGCCGGAGATCCCGGACATGGCGCAGTGGGGGATTTTCCTGCGTAACCACGACGAGCTGACGCTGGAGATGGTCAGCGACGAAGAGCGCGACTACATGTACTCCGAGTACGCCAAGGACCCGCGGATGAAGGCCAACGTCGGCATCCGCCGCCGGCTGGCCCCGCTGCTGGACAACGACCGCAACCAGATCGAGCTGTTCACCGGGCTGCTGCTGTCACTGCCCGGATCGCCGGTCCTGTACTACGGCGACGAGATCGGGATGGGCGACGTCATCTGGCTCGGTGACCGCGACGGCGTGCGCACCCCGATGCAGTGGACGCCGGACCGCAACGCCGGCTTCTCCAAGGCCAACCCGGGCCGGCTGTATTTGCCGCCGAGTCAGGACTCGGTCTACGGGTACCAGGCCGTCAACGTCGAAGCCCAGCGGGACACCTCGACGTCGCTGCTGAACTTCACCCGCATGATGCTGGCGGTGCGCCGCCGTCACGACGCCTTCGCGATCGGTTCTTTCGAGGAACTCGGCGGGACGAACCCGTCGGTGCTGGCCTTTCTGCGCCAAGCGCCCGACGATGGCGACGTCGTGCTATGCGTGAACAACCTGTCGCGGTTTCCCCAGCCGATCGAGTTGAACCTGCAACATTGGAGCGGCTACACCCCGATCGAGCTCTCGGGGCAAGTGGAGTTCCCACGGATAGGGCACCTGCCCTATTTGCTGACACTGCCTGGGCATGGGTTCTACTGGTTCCAGCTGTGCGCATCGGAGGAGAAGGCATGACCCAGTCAGCCAAGCTGCCTTGGAGCGAATGGCTGCCACAGCAACGTTGGTACGCCGGTCGCAATCGTGAGTTGTCCAGCGCCGAACCCGCGGTCGTCGTTCCACTGCGCGACGGCCTCGACCTGGTGCTCGTCGACGTCACCTACACGAGCGGGCCCGCCGAGCGCTATCAGGTGCTGGTCGGCTGGGACGTCGAGCCGGTCACCGAGTACAACACCGTGGCCACCATTGGCTCGGCCGACGACCGGACCGCCTACGACGCGCTGTACGGCACCGAGGCGCCGCAGTTTCTGCTGTCGCTGATCGACACGTCCGCCGTCCGCGATTTCTCGGGCACCCAAGTGGTGTTCCGCAAGGAGCCGGACGTCAGGCTTCCGCTGGACGCCTGGCCACGAGTGGCCGACGCCGAGCAGTCCAACACCAGCGTGATCTTCGACCGATCCGCGATCTTCAAGGTGTTCCGCCGGGTCAGCAGCGGGATCAACCCCGACATCGAGCTGAACCGGGTGCTGGGCCGCGCCGGCAACCCCAACGTGGCCCGGCTGTTCGGCACCTACGAGATCGCCGGAGCCGACGGCGCCGAGGACACGGCGTGGCCGCTGGGCATGGTCACCGAGTTCGAGGCCAACGCCGCCGAGGGCTGGGCCATGGCCACGGCCAGTGTTCGCGACCTGTTCGCCGAGGGCGACCTGTATGCCCACGAGGTCGGCGGCGACTTCGCCGGTGAGTCCTACCGGCTGGGGGAGGCCGTCGCCTCGGTGCACGCCGCCCTGGCCGAATCCCTCGGAACCGCACAGTCCACCTTCCCGGTGGACAACGTGCTGGCCCGGCTGGCGTCGACCGCGGCGCTGGTTCCCGAGCTAGAGGAGCACGCGGCAACAATCGAAGAGCGCTTCCAGAAGTTGGCCGGCGAGACGATCATCGTCCAGCGAGTGCACGGTGATCTGCACCTGGGACAGGTGCTGCGCACCCCGGAGAGCTGGTTGCTGATCGACTTCGAGGGCGAGCCCGGCCAGCCGCTGGACGAGCGACGAGCCCCGGATTCGCCGCTGCGCGACGTGGCCGGCGTGCTGCGGTCGTTTGAGTACGCCGCCTACGGGCCGCTGGTGGATCACGAGGGCGACAAGCAGCTGGCCGCGCGCGCCCGGGAGTGGGTCGAGCGCAATCGCACCGCCTTCTGCGACGGCTATGCCGCCGCGTCGGAAACCGATCCGCGGGATTCGGCGCAGCTGCTGGCCGCATACGAACTCGACAAGGCCGTCTATGAGGCCGGATATGAGGCGCGGCACCGGCCGGGGTGGCTGCCGATCCCGCTACGGTCCATCGCCCGGCTGACGGCGGCCGAGTGAGTCTCTGCGCCCGCGGCGGGCTTCTGAAAGCATGTCCGAGTGGCAAGTGAGATTTTCGACAGCGAAGCCCGATTGTCCTGGGTGCTGGCCGGGCTGGCCGGTGTCCTGGGGGCTACCGCATTTACGCACTCCGAGGGGTACTTCGTCACCTTCATGACCGGGAATGCCCAGCGCGCGGTGCTGGGGTATTTCCGGCACGACGTGCTGCTGTCGATATCGGCGGGGGTGTTGATGCTGTGCTTCGTCACCGGCGTGGTGGTCTCCTCGGCATGCCGTCGCCGATTCTGGTCGGCGCATCCGCACGGCCCGACCGTGCTGACCACCTTCAGTCTGATCGCCGCCACTGTGGTCGACGTGGTCGACGAGGGCTGGCAGGAGAACATGCTCGATTTCGCGCCGATCATGCTGGTGGTCTTCGGCGTCGGCGCGTTGAACACCTCGTTCGTCAAGGACGGCGAGGTGTCGGTGCCGTTGAGCTATGTCACCGGCACGCTGGTCAAGATGGGCCAGGGCATCGAGCGACACATCGCCGGCGGGACGGCGGCGGAATGGCTCGGCTACTTCCTGCTGCTGGCGAGTTTCATGCTGGGCGCGGCGGTCGGTGGCTGCATCAGCCTGCTCGTCAACGGCACCTGGATGCTGGTGGTCGCCTCCGGTGTGTGCGCGCTGACGACCGGCATCACCTACTTCCACATGGACCGGCGCGCCGTCCTCGATTAGTCCGGTCAACCAAAAAAGCATCGGCAGCGCTCGCGCGCTGCCGATGCTCTTTAGTTGTTGTGTCAGCCGGCGGGAGGGGCCGGGGGAGCGGCGGTGGGCGCGTTGAGCACCTGCACCATGTCGGGCTTCATCGCCATCAGTTGCTGGTTCCAGTAGGGCCACGAGTGCGTCCCGTTGGCGGGGAAGTTGAACACACCGTTGCGTCCACCCGATGCCACATAGGTGTTCTGGAACTGCTCGTTGGTGCGCAGCGTGAGGCCTTCGAGGAACTTGGCCGGCATGTTGTCGCCGCCGAGGTCACTCGGTGTGCCGTTACCGCAGTACACCCAGAGGCGGGTGTTGTTGGCGACCAGCCGCGGAATCTGCAGCATCGGGTCGTTGCGCTTCCACGCCGGGTCGCTGGAGGGACCCCACATGCTGTTGGCGCTGTAACCGCCCGAGTCGCTCATCGCCAAGCCGATCAGCGTCGGCCACCATCCATCGGACGGGTTCAGGAAGCCGGAAAGCGACGCGGCGTACGGGAACTGCTGCGGGTAGTAGGCGGCCAGGATCATCGCGGAGCCACCGGACATCGACAGCCCCACCGCGGCGTTGCCGAGCGGGTCCACCTGCTTGTTGGCCTGCAGCCAGAGCGGCATCTCCTGGGTCAGGAACGTCTCCCACTTGTAGGTGTAGTTCTGGCCGTTGCTCGACGACGGCTGGTACCAGTTGCTGTAGAAGCTGGACTGACCGCCGACCGGCATCACTACCGAGATTCCGGACTGGTAGAACTCCTCGAAGGCCGGGGTGTTGATGTCCCAGCCGTTGTAGTCGTCCTGCGCCCGCAGACCGTCGAGCAGGTAGACCGCGTGCGGTCCGCCGCCCTGGAATTGGACTTTGATGTTGCGGCCCATCGACGGTGATGGAATCTGCAGGGTCTCCACTGGAAGACCCGGCTTCGAGAACGCCCCCGCAGTCGCCGAGCCGCCGACAACGGCGACCAGACCGGACAACAGGGCAGCGCCTACGACCGCGATAGCCAGCCGGCGCGGCAGGATTGTCGCTGCGCCACGTAACTTCTCAACGAATGTCATAGCTCTTACCCATCCCAACTTTCATCTGCCGCGTTGTGCGGTGGAATCTGTTCTCCGGGAGTCAAACACAGCGGGAGGGTCTAATTCGGTTGTCGCGGCCGGGGCGGGAGATCGCGGTTGGCTAACGATTGAGAGACGGCCAGAAATCGTCACATTGCGGTCACGATCGGCTCTCGGAACCATGCGGTCCTCTTGCAAAGCGATCGCGCATGCGCTATCGACCTACGCGACTAGTCGCCGCAAAAGCGTTGAGGCTGTGGCAATTCCAAGAACTGCCGCCACGATCAACACGACGAGGTCCAGCGGGTTCAGCGGCGTGCCGATCAACAGTGCGCGCAGCGCGTCAACCTCGTAGCTCAGCGGGTTGACGGTGCTCAGCACGCGCAGCCACGACGGCATCACGTCGACCGGGTACAGCGCGTTGGACGCGAAGAACAACGGCATCGTGATGGCTTGCCCGATACCCATCAGGCGATCGCGATTGCGGACCAGCCCGGCCAGCGTCATCGACAGGCAGGCGAAGAACGCCGCACCGAGCATCACCGTGGCCATCGCCGCCAGGATGCGCAGCGGGTTGACGGTCAGGCCGACGCCCATCAGATAAGCCAGCACCAGCACGCCGACGACCTGGGCGACCGAGCGCACCCCGGCCGCGAAGGCCTTGCCGGTGATCAACGCCGACGCCGGGGCCGGCGTCACCATCAGTTTGGCCAGCACGCCGGCGTCTCGATCCCAAATGATCTGTATGCCATAGAAAATCGAGATGAATAGCGCCGACTGCGCGATGATGCCCGGCGCCAGGAAGGCCAGATACGACACCGAGCCGGTGTTGATTACATGCAACTTGCTGAATGTCGTCCCGAAGATCAGCAACCACAGGGCCGGTTGCACCATCCGGGTGACGAGTTCGGTGCGGTCATGCTGCAGCTTCTGCAGTTCGACGATCGCGAACGCGCCGACGCGGCCGAACGTTGCGCCGATCCGCTGCCAGCCGCGCGGTGCGCGGACCAGCGTGGCGGCCGGGGTTTCGCAGGTGTGATCAACTGGCACGACTGGCAACCTTTCTGCTGGAACGGATTTCACGGAAGTCGGACGTGGATACTTCGGGCGATTCGACCGCCGGGTCGCTGCGCAGGTCCGAGGACGCGTAATGACGGAAAACGTCCTCGAGCGTGGCGCCGGGCGACACCTTCGACTTCAGCTCGGTGGGAGTGCCGACGGCGCGCAGCACGCCGCGATGCATCAGCGCGACGCGGTCGCATAAGGCGTCGGCTTCCTCCATGTAGTGCGTGGTCAGCAACACGGTCATGCCGAACTGGGCTTGCATGCTCTGCACCTGAGTCCACACGCCGTCGCGTGCGATCGGGTCCAGCCCGACGGTCGGCTCGTCGAGCACCAGCAGCGACGGGCGGTTGACCAGCGCCTGCGCCACTTCCAGGCGGCGCACCATGCCGCCGGAGTAGGTCCCCGCCAGCCGGTCGGCCACATCGAGTAGCTGCATGGCATCCAGCGCCTGCTCGACGCGGTCGGCGCGATCGGCCCGCGGTACGCCGTACAGCCGGGCGAACCATTCCACATTCTGCCGGCCGGTCAGCGCGGGTTCGATCGAAAGTTGTTGCGGCACATAGCCGATATTGCTGCGGATGGCGACGGTCTGGCGCTTGGAGTCCAGCCCGAAGATGCGCAACTCGCCGTGCTGCACGGGGGTCAGCGTGGTGAGCATCCGCACCAGCGTCGTCTTGCCCGCGCCGTTGGGTCCGAGCAGGCCCATCGTCTCGCCGGGCCGCACCTGCAACGTCAGGTCATCGACGGCGGTGAACTGGCCGTAGTGGAAGGTCAGGTGCCGGCAGTCGATCGCCATCGGCAATTTCGTCATCATCATCTCTCCTGTAATCTGCGGGCCACCATGTCGAGAACCTCCAACCCCTTTGTCAGAGAATCGATTTGGTCGTCATTGAGTTCGTCCAGCACCTCGGACAGCAGCGCGCGGCGGGCGGCTCGCGAGGAGTCGACGACCTGCTGAGTGGGCTCGGCGAGTCGTAGTTGGCAGGCGCGCCGGTCGGTCTCGTCGACCGTCCGGCTCAGCGAGCCGTTGGCCACCAACTTGGAGACCATCGTCGACGCGGTGTTGGGCACCAGCCCGAGTTCGGCTGCCGCCGCGCGGACCGAGATCCCCGGCCGACGGCCGACCAGCCAGAGCAGTTCCGACTGTGATTCGGTGAACCGCGCCGAGTCGAGTCCCCGGCCGGCGGACCTGCGCAGCTGGCGGCGGAATCGGCCGACGACGCCGAATACCTCGGCGACCAGGTCGGTGTGTGATCTCAGTGCTTGCATATATAGCTCTGTTTACGAGCTATATATGTGCGCAAGCTGTGTAGGGCCTTTAGCTGGGCTACTTCTCGAGGTGGTGCAGCATGACGTCGGTCACTGCGCCGTCATCGACGCAGGTCGTCATGTAGCTGCAGAACGGCTGGCGGCGCCGGTCCGTCGGCGAGCCCGGATTGAGCAGGCGCAGCCCGGTCTTGGTGGTGGTATCCCACGGGATGTGGCTGTGCCCGAAAACCAGCACCTCGCTGTCCGGATAGAGCCGCGACATCCGGGCGTCGCGGCCGGACGAGGCGCCGGTTTCGTGCACGACCGTGAAACGCACGCCCGCCAACGTGACGTCGGCTCGCTCCGGCAGGCGCGCACGCAATTCCGGGCCGTCGTTGTTGCCCCAGCATCCGACCAGCCGCGCCGCCCGGGATTGGAGTTCGTCGAGCAATTCGAGCGCGATCCAGTCGCCGGCGTGGATGACGACGTCGGCCCGCGCGACTTCCTCCCACACCCGCGCGGGCAGATCGCGGGCGCGCGCCGGGACATGGGTATCGGCAATCAACAGCAGCCTCACGAGTTCTATGCTTACCCGCGAGCAGAGGAGAAAGCATGCGTACCTTCGAGTCAGTCGCAGACCTCGCCGCCGCCGCGGGCGAGACCATCGGACAAAGCGACTGGGTGACCGTCAGTCAGGAAGACGTCAATCTCTTCGCCGATGCGACCGGCGATCACCAGTGGATCCACGTCGACCCGGAACGGGCGGCCGCCGGTCCCTTCGGCAAGACCATCGCGCACGGTTACATGACGCTGTCGCTGCTGCCGCGGCTACAGCACGACATGTACACGGTCAAAGGGGTCAAGCTCGCAATCAACTACGGCCTGAACAAGGTTCGGTTCCCCGCCCCGGTTCCGGTGGGGTCGAAGGTGCGGGCGACCAGTTCGCTGGTTTCGGTCGAGGACGTCGGCGGTGGTGCCGTGCAGGCGATCGTGTCGAGCACCGTTGAGATCGACGGGTCGGCGAAGCCGGCCTGTGTGGCCGAAAGCATCGTTCGCTACATCACGTAGCGCCCTTAGTACTCGGCGATCGAGTGCTCCAGTCGTTCCGCTAGGCGGGCCTGGGCTTCCGCGCGCCGGGTCGGTATGTGCTGCGACGGGAAAGGCGTTGTCACAGGCTGGTATTCACGCAGCGTGCGGCGGGCCACCGTCATCTTGTGCAGTTCGGTAGCGCCGTCGGCGATGCCCAGCGACTCGGCGGCGACGAGCATTTTCACAAAGGGCATCTCGTCGGAGACCCCGAGCGCGCCGTGCAGGTGCAGGGCCCGCTGGGCGACGTCGTGCAGCACCTGGGGCATCGCGACTTTCACCGCCGCGATGTCGCGGCGCACCTTCTGGTAGTCGTGGTGCTTGTCGATCAGCCACGCGGTGCGCAGCACCAGCAGCCGGAACTGCTCGATCTGGATCCAGCTGTCGGCGATCTTCTCCTGGGTCATCTGGAAGTCGGCGAGTTTGCCGTGCCTGGTCTGACGCGACACCGCACGCTCACACATCATGTCAAAAGCCTTGCGCGCCAGCGCAATCGTGCGCATCGCGTGATGGATGCGGCCACCGCCGAGGCGCGTCTGCGCGATCATGAATGCCGAACCTTCACCGCCCAGCACATGGTCGGCCGGCACGCGCACGTCGTTGTAGCGGACATACCCGTGCGAGCCGTGCTTGCCTGACTCGCCTCCCACCGCGACGTTACGAATGATCTCGATGCCCGGGGTCTCGCCCGGGACGATGAACAGCGACATCTTGTCGTAGGTGCGCGCGTCGGGCTTGGTCACCGCCATGACGATGAAGAACGACGCGTGCTTGGCGTTGCTGGAAAACCACTTCTCCCCGTTGATGACCCAGTCGTCTCCGTCGCGGGTCGCGCTCGTCACGAACATCCCGGGATCGGAACCGCCCTGCGGTTCGGTCATCGAATAGCACGACGTGATGTCGCCGTCGAGCAGCGGCTGCAGGTAGCGGGACTTCTGCTCCTCGGTGCCGAACAGCGCCAGGATCTCGGCGTTGCCGGAGTCCGGTGCCTGGCAGCCGAACACCGAAGGCGCCCAGCGCGAGCGCCCGAGGATTTCGTTGAGCAGCGCCAGCTTGACCTGGCCGTAGCCCTGGCCGCCGAGTTCGGGCCCCAGATGGGCCGCCCACAGGCCTTGGTCCTTCACCTGCTGCTGCAACGGCCGCAGGATGGTCATCATCTCGGCGTTGTTTTTGTCGTACGGATCAAGGGCGACCAGATCGAGCGGTTCCAGCTCGTCGACCATGAACTTTTCGACCCAGTCCAGCTTCGCCTGGTATTCCGGGTCCGTTTCGAAGTCCCACACCGTGGCCAACCGTTCCCCGGCGCACCGTCGCACCGGCATCTTGGACAAACGCAGAAGCAGCCACCTCATCGTAGGTGGGGCCTGCATCGGTGCTGAGCGGCGACCCTTTAGTGCAGCTTGGGCAGGACGTAATCGCGATAGAAGTTGATGGCCGCAATGGGGTCGCCCTGCGGAAAGTGCAGAAACGGGATGGCGCCGCCGTCGAGGACCCATTGCACGGCCGTGACGTGCGTGGCGGGATCGGTGCCGACCGTCCAGTTGGCCAGCACCTTCTCGATCGGGTTCGACTCGGCGGCACGCTGAATCTCGACCGGATTGGGCTGATCGGCGGCCCCGGCGGTAAAGCGCCACAAGGCCGCCGTGCGGGCGGCCTCCTCGCTATCGCCGACGACGGCGAACAGTTCGGCGCGCTTGCCCAGAGTTGCGGGATCGCGCCCGGCGGCGCGAGCGCCGTCGCCCAGCGCGGCCAGCAGTTTGGGGTTCGTGAGATCGCGGGATTGGGTGATCCAGCCGTCGCCGTATTGCCCTGCCAGCCTTGCGCTTTTAGGTCCACTGGCGGCCACGAAGATGGGCGGCGGTGCCGGTGGCAGGTCGTAGAGCTTCAGCGAATTGGTCTGAAAATAGCGGCCCGCGAACGAGATTCGCTGACCGCTCCACAACTGGCGGATCAGCTGGATCGCCTCGACCAGCCGGTCGTGACGCTCGGGATATTTGCCCCACATGTTGGTGGTGGCCTGCTCGTTGAGCCGCTCGCCGGTCCCGAGCCCCAAGAACACCCGGCCCGGACTCAGCAGCGCCAGCGAGGCAAAGGCCTGCGCCACCGTTGCCGGGTGGTAGCGATAGGTCGGACAGGTGACGCCGGTGCCGAAGGAGATGTGGCTGGTGCTGCTGCCCACCAGCGCCAGCGTCAGCCAGGGAAACATCGAGTGGCCCTCGTTGTCCTGCCACGGCTGGATGTGGTCGCTGGCCCAGACGTATTGAAAGCCGGCCTTTTCGGCCGCCTGGGCCTGCGCGACCAACTGATCGGTGCGAAATTGCTCGTGCGACAGGGTGATCCCCACGCCCTTGGTCACCGGGGGTGCAGTGCTGGGCGACCCACGATGTTCGCTGGAGCACCCGGCAACCCAGGCGCCGGCGCCGAGCACGCCCGCGCCCGTCGCGATCTGCGCGAATGCTCGCCGGGAAAGCCCTGTCATCGCGTCGGGGTACCCCCCACCTACATCGTCACGCCGAGCCGTTTCGTGTTCATTCCGCATGGTAGCCACTAGCCTGACGTAATGGCTTCTCAGGCACGTCCGGCACGCAAAGCCGACCTCCGCGAGTTGTCTGCCACCCTGAGCCGGGCCTTCTTCGACGATCCGGTGATGGCCTGGATATTTCCCAACAGCATGACGCGGACCATGGATCTGGCCCGGATGTTTTCGGCCATGACCCGCCATCATCATTTGCCTCTTGGCGGTGTCGAGGTGGCCCACGACGGAGCCGTCATCGGTGCGGCGGCGCTGTGGGATCCGCCGAATCACTGGCAGGAATCGCGCTGGGCCCAGTTGGCGATGACGCCGGCCTTTCTGCGGGTGTTCGGCCTGCGCACCGGGATGGCGCGGGGCATCCAGGAAGTGATGAAGCGCGAGCATCCCGAAGAGCCGCACTGGTATCTGGCCGCGATCGGCAGCGCCCCGACGGTCCGCGGCCAGGGTTATGGCCAGGCGTTGATGCGGTCGCGGTTGGACCGTTGCGATGCCGAGCATGCTCCGGCGTATCTCGAGTCGAGCAAGCCCGACAATGTGCCGTACTACATGCGATTCGGTTTTGAGGTCACCCAGGAGATCGCACTGCCCAACGGCGGCCCGCCGCTGTGGGCGATGTGGCGGGACCCGCGCTAAAGGTCAGGGGCTGCTTCGCCACCCGGCGATACCGATGGCGATCATGCGCAGCTGTTTGACCGCGGTCCGCCGGATGTCTTCCAACGATTCGGCGCTCTGGGCGTCTTCGATCGCCTCGGCGATCACGATCATCGAGTTGACGAACAGGGTTGCCAGCACGTTGAGGTCTTCGGTGCTCCAGGCATTGAGCCCGGGGAAGCGCGCCAGGTCGGTCGCCAGCTCGGAAGTGATCAGCCGGATCTCGGTGCGGATTGCGTAGCGCAGCACGCTCAGCCCGCTGTTGCGCTCGCGGCCGATCAGCCGCCAGTGCTCGCGTCGATCGGCGACGCTGGCGACCAGGATTTCGACGGACGACTCGATCACCCGGTTCGGGTCGAGTTTGCCGGCCCGCGCGTCGCGCAGAGTGTCGCGCAAGGCGCGAAACGACTCGTCGATGAGCACCAGACCGAGGGCTTCCATCGACTCGAAGTGCCGATAGAACGCCGCCGGAACGATCCCGACCTCGCGGGTCACCTCGCGCAGGCTCAGCGCAGAAAAGCTGCGGTCCTGCAGCAGTTTAAGAGCAGCGGCGATGATGGCGCGCCGAGTGGCCTCTTTGCGCTCTTCGCGGGAGGGGCTTTCGCGGGAACGCTCGCGGCTAGAACGGTGCGGCCGTGAGCTAGGAGTACGACCGTTCACTGTGTGAAGCCTACCACAGAGCCGCGGAAACCCTTGACTAGCTGCAACGTCCAAGAGGACGGTGTACATATGTTCACTGAAAGAAGTCAGACCTCGCGTCGGAGCTTCGCCAAGACTTTCCGGGACCGCATCCTCGGTTCCGACCTGGTTGACCTACTCACCGGCCCGCACGGCGTGGACCGCTACACCGAGCTGGTAGACCCAACCTGGACCCAGGGCGAAGCCCGCGCCAAGGTCGTCGACGTGCGCCGCACCACGCCGCGCAGCGTCACACTCACCCTCGCTCCGAACGAGAGCTTCACGTCCACCCACAGCTTCAAGGCCGGTCAGTATGTCAACGTCGCTCTGGACATCGACGGCCGCCGGCACACCCGCTGCTACTCACCGGCCAACGTTGAAGGCAGCTCGACCCTCGAGCTGACCGTCGGCCGCCACGGAGACGGTTCAGAAGGCGGGTTGGTCTCGAACTACCTGTACGAGCAGGCCCGTCGCGGCATGGTGGTCGGGCTGACCGGTGTCGGCGGCGACTTCATCCTGCCGGCCCAGCGGCCGCGGCGGATCCTTCTGATCTCCGGCGGCAGCGGCATCACGCCCGTCATGGCGATGCTGCGCACTCTGGTCGCCGAGGGCCACTTGCAAAACCAGGGGGCGGAAATCGCCTTCGTCCACTACGCCCGCACACAAGCCGAGGCCTGCTACCGCGACGAGCTGAGCGCGATGCCCGGCGTGCGGGTGCTGCACGGCTACACCCGTTCGGGTTCGGGTGAGCTGACCGGCCGATTCGGACCGCAGCACCTGGCCGCGGCCATGCCCGCACCGGATGCGGTATTCGTCTGCGGCCCAATCGCTTTGGTTGACGCCGTGCGCGAGCACTGCGAAAACGTGTACACCGAGAGCTTCGTGCCGCCGGCGATCACGGCTCCGGCGAACCCGTCGGGCGGTCGAATTACGTTCGCGGACAGCGGCGTTGACACGAAAGACGACGGCCGCTCGCTGCTGGAGCAGGCGGAATCGGCCGGGCTGACCCCGGAGAACGGATGCCGGATGGGCATCTGCCACACCTGCACACGCCGGAAGGTCTCCGGCACCGTGCGCAGCCTCACCACCGGCGCGGTCTCGACCGCCCCGAACGAAGAAATCCAGATCTGCGTATCCGTCCCCGTCGGGGACGTCGACCTCGCGCTTTAAGCCCACCAACCCTTAGGAGGAGGAGCTATGTCGCACGACAAGATCACCCTTACCCCCGAGCAGGCCGACGCATTCGGCCGTGAACTCGACGCCATCAGAGATCGCGTGATGGCAGACCTCGGCGAAGTAGACGCCGACTACATCCGCCGCGTCATCAAAACCCAACGGGCGCTGGAAGTCGGCGGACGCGTTCTGCTGTACCTGCCGCCGGCCTGGCTGCTGGGCACCGCGATGCTGGGCGTCGCGAAAATCCTGGACAACATGGAGATCGGCCACAACATCATGCACGGCCAGTACGACTGGATGCGTGACCCGACCATCTCCGGGCGCTCCTTCGAATGGGACACCGCCTGCCCGGCCGACCAATGGCGGCACTCGCACAACTACATGCACCACACCCACACCAACATCGTCGGGATGGACCGCGACATCGGCTACGGCATCCTGCGGATGAGCGAGGACCAGAAGTGGCACCCGTACTACCTGGGTAACCCGGTCTACGCGTTCCTGCTGATGGTGCTGTTCCAGTACGGCGTCGCGCTGCACGAACTGGAGACCGAGAAGATCCGCTCCGGGGAGATCCGGGTCTGGGACAAGCGTGATGTCCTCAAGGCCATTTGGAAAAAGACCAAGCGCCAGACGCTCAAGGACTACGTCGCCTTCCCGCTGTTGGCCGGCCCGTTCGCGCCGTTCGTCTTCACGGGCAACATGACGGCCAACCTGATGCGCAACGTGTGGTCGTACATGATCATCTTCTGCGGCCACTTCCCGGACGGCACCCAGGAATTCACCATCGAGGAGACCAAGGATGAGTCCCGCGGTCAGTGGTACTTCCGCCAGGTGCTGGGTTCGGCGAACCTGACCGGAGGCAAGATCTTTCATCTGCTGTCCGGCAACCTGTCACACCAGATCGAGCACCACCTGTTCCCGGACATGCCGGCCCGCCGGTATTCCGACGTCGCGCCCGAGGTGCAGGAGATCTGCGAGCGTTACGGGATCCCCTACAACAGGGGCCCGCTGCTGCAGCAGTTCGGCACCGTGGTGCGCAAGATTGTCAAGCTGACCTTGCCGGACCCCGGCAAACTGACGTCGTTGCTGCCGAAGATCAAGGCCGACAAGCCGGCCGATCGCGAGCCCGTCGCGGCCTGAGTCCCGCCCCGGGTGGGGGACAATGGGCTGCGTGGAGTGGACCGGTGCACGTTATGCGGATAAGCCGACGGTGGAAGTGTCGACGTGGGTCGACGCCGATCCCTCCCGGGTCTGGAACCTGATCTCGGATATCAAGCTGATGCCGACGTTCAGCAACGAGTTGCAGTCCGTGGAGTGGGCCGGCGGTGCCGATCGGCCCAAGGTCGGCGCCCGCTTCGTCGGACACAACCAGCACGACGCGTTCGGCGAATGGAGCACCACCTCGTGCATCGTCGCTTGCGAGCAGCCGAAGGAATTCGCCTGGGCGGTCGGTGATGCCGACCGCCCCTCGGCGATCTGGCGGTTCCGACTGGCACCCCGGGATGGCGGGACCAGCCTCAGCTTCTGGATGCAGATGGGTCCGGGCCGCTCGGGGCTGTCGGCGGCGATCGACGCTATGCCGGACAAGGAAGAAAAGATCGTGTTCGTCCGGATGCGTGAATTCGAGACGTCGATCAGCAAGACCCTGGCGGCAATCAAGAGGCTTGCCGAACACGGGGTGCGCTGATGCGCACCGCAACGACGGTCGAGTTGTCCGGCGGCAGCGACGACGTCGCCCAGGTGGTGACGCTGGCCGTCGAAGCCGAAATGCTGGGACTCGATGTGTGTTGGGTCGCCGAGGCGTGGGGTGCGGACGCGCCGTCGGCGCTGGGCTACCTCGCGGCGCGGACCGACAGGATGCTGCTCGGCTCGGGCATCCTGCAGGTCGGCACCCGGTCCCCGGTCCTGGTCGCACAGACCGCGATCACGTTGTCCAACCTGTCGAATGGCCGATTCCTGCTGGGGCTGGGTGCTTCGGGTCCGCAGGTGATCGAGGGCCTGCACGGCGTCTCGTTCAGCCGCCCGCTCGCCCGCGTCAGAGAAACCGTCGACATCGTGCGGCAGGTGTTCGCCGGAGGCAAGATCTCACATTCCGGCCGGGAATTTCGGATCCCCCGACCCGGTGAGGCGGTACCGATGCGGGTGTCGAACGCTCCGCAGCACGCGATTCCGATCTACCTAGCCACGCTGTCCCCGGCGATGCTGCGGCTGACCGGGGAGATCGCCGACGGCTGGCTGGGCACCAGTTTCGTTCCGGAGGGTGCGGCGCAGGCGTACTTCGCCCACCTCGACGCGGGCCTGGCGGCATCCGGCCGTACCCGCGCGGACATCGACATCTGTCAGGGCGCCGAAGTCGCGTTCGCGGCTGACGAGGACGAACTGAACGCCATGATCGCCAACCGCAAAAAAGAACTCGCGTTCAGCCTCGGTGGTATGGGGTCGTCGAGCACGAATTTCTACAACCAGGCCTACAGCCGGCAGGGCTGGGCCGACGTCGCCGCTGCGGTGCGCGAGCGCTGGCAGGCCGGTGACCGCGACGGCGCCGCACAGCTGGTGACCGACGGAATGGTGCTGGGCACCACGCTGATCGGCACCGAGCAGATGGTCCGCGCGCGCCTCGCGGTCTGGCGCGACGCCGGCGTCGACACCGTGCGGCTCTATCCCGCCGGCGACACGCTGGATGCCAAGCTCGCGACGCTGGGCCGGGCGATCGAGCTGGTCCGCCAGACCTAGGACACTGCCGTCAGGCCATTGCGTCGGCCTGTGCCTGGTATCCCTCGAAGTCCGTTGCGAGCGCCTTCTCCCGGAAGCGTGCCAAGAATTGCTGGTAGGCCGGCTTGTCTCCGCTGTTCCCGGCAAGGAGGGCCCGCAAGCGCAGCAACGGCAGTTCGTGCAGGACGAAGCCCGGCTCGGTCGGCACGGCAGCCAGCCTGTCCAGCGTTTTCTGGGCTTCATCGACGTCGGATTCTGCGCCGCGATGGAGTAATGCCTCGCCCAGCACCGCGGTGGCAGGACCACGAAAGACCATCTCGTCGGTGGCGAACTGCTCGTCAAGAACCTGGCGCGCCAAAGCGATGGCGCCGTCTAGCTCGCCGGACCTGAGTTTTGCCCGAGCGAACTCGATATCGGTCAGCCTCCGCAACGTCAACGTAAGTTTCTCGCGAACGATCATCTCGCGCGCTGCGGTCAATGCCTCGATGCCGGCCGCCTGGTCACCCTCGGGACCGTGCAGCAATGCCATCGCTCGATTCATGTATGCGAAGGTGACGGCGGTGTTGTCCCCCGCCTGCAGCGCGACCTCCAACGACTCCGATGTCAACGAGATGTCCTCCGCGTCGGGCAATATGGCGTCGTTCCCCGTGGCGCCCGCGAATTTGTACACCTGCGCCAGAATTCGGGTTGTCGCGTCAAACGACCGCGCCATCCCAATGCCTCGTTCGATGTCGGCTCGCCACCCCGGGTGGCCCAAGGACATCGCCGATACACCCCGCAAACTTATGGCCCAGGCAAGCGGAGATCCGATGACGAGGTTCCCCATGGCGGGGTCTCCATCTGCGAGGTCGATAACGCGCTGGGTCAAACGCTGGCTTTCGACCGCCTCGCCGGCTTCCCAATTCGCCTGGGCCGCCCCGTAGAGAAGGCCTACGACCATCTCTGGCTCTCCTATCGACTCGATCAGGCCGGCGAACTCGGACGCCGTATGCACGGCTTCCCGGTGGCGTGAATTGAACGTCAACGTGTTGAGGTGCCCTGCCATGCCCACCGCCAGTGATTTCTTGTCGCCGGCTGCGGCCGTGATGTCGCGCAACTCCTCGAAGCCAGTGGTCTCTGGAACACCGCCCACTTGAAAGGCACTGCCGCACAACAGAGCCCGTGGAGAGATCCGCATCGTCAAACAGTTGGGATGGTCGCCGGGCATTTGGTCTGCAACACGTGCGGCCTGTTCCCAGCTTGCACGTGCCGCCCGGATGTCGCGCGGCCCGTATCCGGTCGCGGCACGCATGAACCATTCATATGCCTCGGACAGCTCACCCGCGGACTCGTATTGAGTCGCGATCATGGCCGCGCCCTCACCGGTGGCTGCGGCGTTCGTCTGCTGCATCATCGCCGCAACACGCCGGTGCAAGTCCGAGCGCGCGGCCTTGAGCTGCGACTCGTACGCGACCTTCTGGGTGAGCGGATGGCGGAAGGCGTATTCGGCATCGTCTCCGTAAGTGACCTTATCGACGAGCTCGGCCTCGATGAGGGGCGTCAGGTTCGTTCGCTCGAGCAATCGATCCAATAGCTCGGCGCGAAATCGAGCACCGATAACCGCAGCGGCGTTCAACGTCCGCTTTGCCGAGGGAGTGAGCCGGTCGATACGGTCACCGATGGCGGCCTGCAAAGTGGGGGGTACATGCACGTCGCCTACTTCTCGCAGACATACATAGGCACCCGGCTCGCCCTCTATCTCGCCCCGTTCAGCCAGATCGCGGACGATCTCTTCGGCGCAGAACGGTATGCCGGCCGCACGGTCGGCGACCACCATGGACAAACTGCCAACCGACGAATCCACCCCCAGCAGCTCCCCTAGTAATTCGCTGATGTACGAATCACTCAGTGGTGCAAGGACGATGGCCTCGGCTTCGCTGAATTCTGATAGGGTCCCCCGATACTCGGGGCGATACGTGATCACCAGCGCTGCCCGCATTTGGAGGACAGCGGCCGCGAAATCGGTGAGCATCGATTCGCTGACGCCATCTATCCAATGTGCATCTTCGATGACGTATACGGCAGGGTTAGGCCGACCCACCGAAACTGTTTTGATGAGCTCGATGAGCCGCCGCCGCCTAGCGTCCGGGCTGATGTCGGGCAGCGCCATATCGGTATCTCGGATGCCCAACAGCTCATCGAGCAACAGCAGGTCCTCGGCATCGGCATGGGGCGCGGCTGCGCGCACCCGCATCCGGGCGGCTTCTGGTGGGAGACCGCCGATTCCGAATACTGCACGCAACAGTCGTGAGATCACATGGAATGAGATTTCCCGGGTATGCGATTCGCAGTAGGTGGAAAACACCTCAAAACCAAGGCTTGTCGCGACCGAAACGGATTCGCGGACCAACCGCGTCTTACCAATGCCCGGCGGCCCCGACACGGTGACCACAGATCCGACACCGTTGCGTGCCTTGTCCAGGATCGCCGAGATCGCTGTCGTCTCCGACCCGCGGCCCACGAGCCGAGAATGCCGACGCCCCACGCGGCGTTCAGTCGACGCGGACAACAGCCGACGCGCCGGCACCGGGTCCGCGGAACCCTTAATGCGGACGTATTCCTTTGTGCCCAAGGCAAAATCGTACTCAACGAGACTGGCGGTCGACCCGCTGAGCATCACGCCGCCCGGGGGCGCGACCGACTCCATCCGCTGAGCCATCCCGACCTGCTCACCGACGGCGGTGTAACCGAAAGAGCCTGAACCGATCTCACCGGCGATCACCTCACCAGAGTTCAACCCGATTCGTAGCTTGAGATCGACACCGTCCCGGCCTTGAACTTCGACGGCAAGCGGTCGCGTCTCCTCCTGGATTGCCAGCGCGGCCAGACAGGCACGAACAGCATGGTCCTCCAAGGCCACGGGCGCGCCGAACACCGCCATGATCCCGTCGCCGGTGAAACTGCCGACCGTGCCCCCGAAACGCTTTACCACCCCGGCACACCTGTCCGCGAGTTCGGCCATGACCTCGTGTAGCCGCTCGGCACCCACCAGTGCGGCGATGTCCATCGAGTGCACCACGTCGGCGAATAAGACGGTGACCTGTTTGTACTCAGCCCGGCTACTGCCGTCTTCGACTGGTGAGCCACAGCTGTGACAAAACCGGGCGTTCTCCAAAGGCTCGGTTCCACACGTCCGGCACACTGCTACGGCCGTCACCCGACCCTCCGCCAATCCCGACCCCGGTTCTCACAGAATAGGCGATTAGGGCCTCCGCGAGGAGCCGTTGGCAGGGTCAAACGATTCACGAAGAATGCACAAACTCCACGTGTCGGGAGTAGGCGGTTTCGGGAGGAACCAATTTTGCTCTCGCGAGATTCAAGACACTGCCGTCGGGGCGTCGATGGCCTTGACGAGTTGTACCTCGGGGCGTGCCGGCACTTCGTCGGACAGGAACCACCGGAACGCCAGGTTGCCGAGCGGATAGCCCAGTGTCGTCAGCGAGTTCGGGTGAGCGGTGATATCGCGGGACAACACGATCGTCACCGAGCCGTCGCTGTTGAGGACGGCGCTGTGGTTATTGAGCGACGAACGGGCACCCTCGTCGCCGTAGGTAGCCATGAATTGGTTCCACACCACCAGGTTCCAGAACCGGCAGGACGGCGGCCGGTGCGTGATGACCAGAGCCTCGTCGTCGTCGAGCACGAAACTGCCGTAGGCGTAACAGGCGTCGCGGGCCGACCAGCCGAAGTTGGCGTCGGGCACCTGATACGGGTCAGCGAATTGGTTTGCAGCATGGACAGTTTCGTGTCCAAGTCCGTGCTCCTCGTCGACGCGCGTCCCGACTGCCAGCGGCACGATCGCGAACATCATGCGCATCCAGGCGGCCGTCGCGCGCAGGCTGGCCGCGGTCTCCGCGTCGCCGTGCCGGATCGGGTCCGGCTCGTCGAGCGCCTCGATCTGCCACGTCACCGGGCGACCGGTGAGCGGGTGGGCTTGGTAGTCGCGGGTCATCAGCACGGCCGCGTCGGGCGTCGCGGGGAAATCGAAGGTGAAGTTGCCGTCGGCGTCGATATCGAGATCGGTGTCGCGGACGATCGCGACGATGCGGTCCGACCAGGCGCCTGGTGAGGGTTCGTTGTAGGCGGTCACCGAGAAGTACACGCTGTCACCCTTATTGCCGCTGATGCGGTAGCGCCGTTGCGGATCGACCGGGCAGATGAAGTAGTACGCGTCGGTGTTGTCGCCGCCCCACCGGCGATCGCGTCGGAACGGGGTATTGACCGCGACGAACTGCGGCCGACCCGGCTCGGGGAACAGGTAGGTGTCAAAGGCGACGCCCAGCGTGGCGGCCAGCATGCGGTAGCCGTCGGCGATGTGGCGGTCGTCGGTCACCGCCCGGTCGCCCTCCAGGAAGGAGCGGTCGAGGTCGCCGATGGTGGCCAACAGCTCTTTCCACGCGGTGGTCGATTCGTGCGTCATGCGCTGATTCCTTTCAGGAGCAACGTCGTGGTGCGGTCTACCCAGGCGTCATCGAGGTCGTCCGGGCGGGTGAGCAGGCCGATCAGCGTGATGCCGGCAATGGCCTCGGTGAGTTCGGTGGCGGTGACACCGGGCGAGATTTCGCCCCTGGCCGCGGCCCGCTCCAGGCACTCGGCGAGACCGCCGCCGATGATGCCGGCGAAGCGCTCCAGCAGCGCGGAATGCAGCGTGGGATCGGCCGCCATCTCGCCGACCAGCCCGGGCAATGCCGCGCGCGCGGCCGGGGTCGTCAGGAAAACCATTGAGCGCCGGACCATTTCGCGCAGATCCTCGGGCAGTGAGCCGGAGTCGGGAATCTCGGTCGCGGCCCCGATCGGGAACACCGCCTCGTGCACCAGGTGCGCCTTGCTGGGCCAGCGGCGGTAGATCGCGGGCTTGCTGGTGCCGGCGCGCTCGGCGATGGCCGAGACCAATAGCCCCGGGTAGCCCGTCTCGGCGAGCAGCTCGACGGTGGCGCGCAGCACTGCACCGTCGATACGCGGGTCACGGGGTCGGCCAAAATCCACTACCATTACGAAACTCAGAGTAACATAAGTCGCCGTGACCGACGCCGTTCGCCTTGACGACCTTGACCAGCCCCGATTCAGCGCCGAGGGCCAGCAGATCCTCGACATGATGGCCATGATGGCCCCGCAGTGCCCGTTGGATGCCGACGCGCTGCACACGCAGGCCAGCGCCGACACCGGCCTGCAGGACTTTGGGCCCGACGACTACCGGGAACGGCTCGACGTCTACCTCGCCGCGCTGCGCGAGATCGACGGGCTGCACGACGCCGGAGTCGTGAACTTCTACGGCCAACTGCTGCAGCTACTCAAGAACCGGTTGCTGCTGACCGACCTGCGCAGGCGCCATCCCGAGATCGACGACATCGACCTGCGCTCGCCGGTGGTGATCGCCGGGCTGCCCCGCACCGGCACCACGCACCTGCACAACCTGCTGGCCGCGCCGCCGACCTTCCGCACCATGCCGTACTGGGAAAGCAACGAGCCGTTCCCGTTGCCGAATGAGGCTGGCGCCGAACCGGATCCGCGCCGGGCGCGGATGGACGTCGCGGTCGGGGTGGTCAACATGGTGATGCCGCATTTCCCGCTGATGCATGAGATGCCCACCGACCACGTGCACGAAGAGATCCAGCTGCTGGCCAACGACATCTCCACGATGCTGTTCGAGACGCTGGCCGAGGTGCCCCGCTGGCGCGATTACTACCGGGCCCACGACCAGACGCCGCACTACCAATACCTCGCCACGCAACTCAAGGCCATGCAGTTCCTGCGCGGTGGCCGCCGCTGGCTGCTCAAGTCGCCCCAGCATCTCGAGCAGGTACGGGTGCTCGATCGGGTCTTCCCCGACAGCATCGTGGTGTTCACTCACCGTGATCCGGTGCCGGTGGCGCTGTCGATGGTCGCGATGATCACCTACTCCGCGCGCATGCACCGCTCACCCGTGCCGGTGGAACGGATCGCGAACTCCTGGATCGATCGCCTCGACGAGATGCTCACCGCGCTGGTCCGGGATCGGGACGCGATCGGCCCGGACCGCTCGATCGACATCCGGTTCACCGACTTCATGGCCGACGAACTCGGCGTTGCCGAGCGGCTCTACGCCCTGGCCGGCGAACCGTTCACCGACGAGGCGCGCAAGCCCATCGCCGACTACCTGGCGGGCCACCAGCGCGGCCGATTGGGAAACGTCGAGACGTCGTTCGAGATGTTCGGACTCGAGGAGAGCGCCCTGCGCGAACGGTTCGAGCCCTACGTCGAGCGGTTCCTGAAATAGGCTCAGTGCGCTAGCTTTTCAAGCATGGTCACTATGCCCGCGTTAGATGGTGTCGAACACCGGTACGTAGAACTCGGCGATGGTGTGACGATCCACGTTGCCGACGCCGGTCCGGCCGACGGTCCGGCCGTCATGCTGGTACACGGATTCCCGGAGAACTGGTGGGAGTGGCACGAGCTGATCGGCCCGCTGGCCGCCGATGGCTACCGGGTGTTGTGTCCGGATCTGCGCGGTGCGGGCTGGAGTTCGGCGCCTCCCTCGCGGTATCTGAAGGCCGAGCTGGCCGAGGATCTCGCCGGTGTGCTGGACAAGTTGGGCATCGACAAGGTGAAGCTGGTCGCCCACGACTGGGGCGGACCCGCCGCGTTCATCATGATGCTGCGCCACCCGGAAAAGGTGTCCGGCTTTTTCGGACTGAACACCGTGGCACCCTGGGCGAAATTCGATCTGGCGGCGGCACGCGACCTTTGGCGGTTCTGGTATCAGGTGCCAATGTTGTTGCCTGTCATCGGGCCTCGGGTGATCAGCGACCCCAACTCGCGATTCTTCCGCATGCTGGGTTCGTGGGTCGGCGGCGGGTTCTCGCTGCCTGAGGAAAGCATCCGGTTGTACAGCGAGTGCATGAACCAGCCCGGACACGCGGAGGCCGGTTCGCGCTGGTATCGCAGCTTCCAGACCACGGAGATGCGCCGCTGGCTGCGCGGCGAGTACAACGATCATCGCGTCGAGGTACCGGTCCGCTGGCTCAGCGGTACCGACGACCCGGTGATCACGCCGCGGCTATTGGACGGATATGCCGACCACATCAGCGATTTCGAGGTCGAACTGGTCGACGGCGTCGGCCACTGGATCGTCGCGCAGCGACCGGACTTGGTGCTGGATCGGCTGCGGGCGTTCCTGAAACTTTGAGTTACTCGACGCCGATCGTTACTTCGGTCGACTTGATGAACACCGTCGCGGGCTGACCGGCCGCCAGTCCCAGGTCGAGTGCCGCGTCCTTGGTGACCGAGGACGTGACGATTTGATCGCCACCGTCGAGCTTGATCTTCACGACCGCCATCACGGTGCCGAGGTCAACCTCGGTGATGGTCCCTTTGAGCTGGTTTCGAGTGGATAGCCGCATCGCAGTCCTTAAGTGTCGAGGGGGTGCGACGAGCCTAAACCGCTGCTAGTGGCGAGGCCCGAGCAGTGCCATGCTCGCATCGACGGCCGGTTCGACGATCTCGCGGACGGGACGACCGTCTTCGACGGCGAGCGCGGTCAATTCGCGCAGCCCGCCCAGCAGGATCACCGATAGCGGTGCGGTCAGTGGCGGCAGGTCGGCGCGCTGGAACCCGGGGCCGGCGCTGAGGTCGATCAGCAGGTCGGACAAAAGCTGGATGCCGCGGCGCTGGACCGGGCGACCGACGGGTCCCAGCGAGGGGAGTTCACGGATCCAGCTCAACGTAATGGCCGGCCGCGCTTCGATATAGGCGACGTAGGCCTCGACGGCCTGGCGGATCTGCTGGTGCCAGTCGGTCTCGGGATCGACGGCTGCGGCGATGCTCTCGCCCAGCTTTTCGATGTCGGCGGCCAATAGCTCGAGGAAGCACTCTTCCTTGCTGGCGAATTGGTCGTAGAAGGTGCGCTTGGACGTGCGCGCGTGCCGCACGACGTCGGCGACGGTGCTGGCGCGATAGCCACGCTCGCCGATCGAGGTGGCGAGGCCGTCGAGCAGCCGGAGCCGAAAAGGATCTTGCACAACCACGTCTATCACCGTCGGCGCGGATGGCATGGTCGGCCGTCCTTTCGGTGGATACACCCTTGTCAGCTTCGGTACCACAGAGTACCGTACACGGAAAGGTCTGTGGTACACCGCGGTACCAACCCCGGACCGGGGGCAGATGTTGGGAGCAACGACGTCATGAGCGAAGTAGTCACCGCCGCAGCGCCGGCCTCCGCAATCCAGTTGCCCCCGATGGTCCGAGTTCCAAAGCTATTGCAGGGCTTCGGCTTTGCGATGTCACGACGCTCGATGATGCAACGGCTGACGCGCCGCTACGGCAGCGTCTTCGCGCTCAAGCTGCCGATGTGGGGGCGCGTCGTGATGGTCAGCGACCCACAGCTGGCCAAGCAGATCTTCACGACCAGCCCAGACGAACTCGGCAACATCCAGCCCAACCTGAGCAGGCTGTTCGGCACCGGCTCGGTATTCGGGCTCGAGGGCGACGACCACCGCCGCCGCCGCCGGCTGCTGGCGCCGCCGTTTCACGGCAAGAGCATGAAGAACTACGAGAGCATCATCGAGGAAGAGACGCTGCGCGAGACCGCCGACTGGCCGGTGGGCGAGTCGATCGCGACGTTGTCGCCGATGATGCGGATCACGCTGAATGCCATCCTGCGGGCGGTCTTTGGGGCCGACGGCGCCGAGCTCGACGAGCTGCGCCGGCTCATCCCGCCGTGGGTCACCCTGGGCTCACGCCTGGCGGCGCTGCCGAAACCCAAGCGGAACTATGGCCGGTTCAGCCCGTGGTACCGGCTGGACGAGTGGCGGCGCCAGTACGACAACGTCATCGAGAAGCTGATCGCGGCCGAGCGGGCGGACCCGAACTTCGCCGACCGGGCCGACGTGCTCGCGCTGCTGCTGCGCAGCACCTATGACGACGGTTCGACCATGTCGCACAAGGACATTGGCGATGAGCTCCTCGCCCTGTTGGCCGCGGGGCACGAAACCACCGCGTCCACACTGGCGTGGGCATTCGAGCGGCTCAGCCGGCACCCCGAGCTACTGGCTCAGCTCGTCGAGGAGGCCGATGCCGGCGGCGGCGAGCTGCGTCAGGCGACGATCCTGGAGGTCCAACGATCCAGGACGGTAATCGATTTCGCCGGTCGCCACGTCTACCCGGAGACTTACCAGCTGGGCGAGTGGGCGATTCCGCGCGGCTATTCGATCATCGTCGGCATCGCGCAGATACACGACAATCCGGACGTATTCGCCGAACCCGAGCGCTTCGACCCGCAGCGCTTCATCGGAACGAAACCGTCGGCGCTGTCCTGGATTCCGTTCGGCGGGGGAACTCGGCGGTGTGTGGGGGCGGCATTCGCCAACATGGAGATGGATGTGGTGCTTCGAACAATGTTGCGCCACTTCACCATTGAGACCACGGATGCCCCCGACGAACGCTGGCACTGCCGTGGGGTCGCATTCATCCCGAAGGACGGCGGCCAGGTCGTGGTGCGCCGGCGCTGAGCCGACGCTACTGGCTGGCCGA
This sequence comes from Mycobacterium sp. Aquia_213, assembly GCF_026625985.1. Taxonomy (NCBI): domain Bacteria; kingdom Bacillati; phylum Actinomycetota; class Actinomycetes; order Mycobacteriales; family Mycobacteriaceae; genus Mycobacterium; species Mycobacterium sp. Aquia_213. The sequence continues at coordinate 5,695,954 of NZ_CP113116.1, read as the reverse complement.
CGCGCGCTTACCTTCTCGGACAGGCAGCTTCCAGCCGGGGCGGATGAAGTGGCAGGTGTATCCGCTCGGGAAGCGCTCCAGGTAGTCCTGGTGTTCGGGCTCGGCCTCCCAGAAGTCCCCGGCGGGATTGACCTCGGTCACGACCTTCCCGGGCCATAGCCCCGAGGCCTCGACGTCGGCGATGGTGTCCAGCGCGATCTGCTTCTGCTCGTCGTCGACGTAGAAGATCGCCGACCGGTAGCTCTTGCCGCGGTCGTTACCCTGCCGGTCCTTGGTGGTCGGGTCGTGGATCTGGAAGAAGAACTCGAGCAGTGTGCGGTAGTCGGTCACCGTAGGGTCGTAGACGATCTCGACCGCCTCGGCGTGGGTGCCGTGGTTGCGGTACGTCGCGTTGGGAACGTCGCCGCCGCTGTAACCGACCCGGCTCGAGATCACGCCCGGCTGCTTGCGGATCAGGTCCTGCACGCCCCAGAAGCAGCCGCCCGCAAGGATCGCCTTTTGCGTGTTGGTCATGTCATCGCCTCGTTTCGCTCGGACCGAATGGTCGCAACTCCCTCCGATTATCCTGATGTTCGCCGCGGGGGTACACCGGCGAGGCGAAGGCCTCGACAAACCGCGGTAGAACGTGTTCTAGTTTTGGCGTGAACAGCCCGCAATTCTCCCGTAGCGAACTCGCCGACGCGTTCGCGAAATTCGAGGCGACCGTCGATGCGGCGGCGCAGTCGCACGACTGGGACGCCTGGGTCCAGCACTACACACCCGACGTCTTGTACATCGAACACGCGGCGGGCACCATGCACGGCCGCGACGAGGTTCGCGAGTGGATCAGTCGGACGATGGGCAGCTTTCCGGGCAGCCACATGGTCGCGTTTCCGTCGTTGTGGTCGGTGATCGACGAGCCCACCGGGCGCATCATCATGGAACTCGACAACCCGATGCGCGATCCCGGTGACGGCACCGTCATCGGCCAGACGAATATCTCCATCATCACCTACGCCGGCGACGGCCTGTGGCGTCAGCAAGAAGACATCTACAACCCGCTGCGCTTCATACAAGCCACGATGAAGTGGTGCCTCAAGGCGCAGGAACTTGGCACCCTCGACGAGGACGGCGCGCGTTTCCTGGAGCAGTACGGCGGCGCTCAGTGAGCGACAAGCCCAAACTTGTCATCGGCGCCAACGGTTTTCTGGGCTCGCATGTCACCCGCCAGCTCGTCTCCGACGGCGCGCAGGTGCGGGTGATGGTGCGCGAAGGCGCTAATACCCGCTCCATCGATGACCTCCAACTCACCCGCTGCACTCGTTTTTATGGCGACGTCTTCGACACCGCCACGGTGCGCGAGGCGATGGACGGTGTCGACGACGTGTACTACTGCGTCGTCGACACCCGCGCCTGGCTGCGTGATACGGCGCCACTGTTTCGCACCAACGTCGAGGGGGTGCGCAACGTTCTCGACGTCGCCGTCGACCAACCCTTGCGCAAGTTCATCTTCACCAGCACCTACGCGACGGTGGGCCGACGACACGGTCACGTGGCGACCGAAGACGACGTGATCGCGTCGGCTGGGCTGACTCCCTACGTGCTATCGCGGGTGCAGGCCGAAAACCTGGTGATGCGCTACGTCGCCGACGCCGGGTTGCCCGCCGTCGCGATGTGCGTGTCCACGACATACGGCGACGGGGATTGGGGTGGGACTCCGCACGGCGCCTTCATCGCCGGCGCGGTATTCGGCAAGCTGCCCTTCCTGATGAACGGCATTGCGCTGGAAGTCGTCGGCGTCGACGATGCCGCGCGGGCCATGATGCTGGCGGCCGAGCACGGCCGCATCGGTGAGCGGTACCTCATCTCCGAAAAGATGATGGCGCTCAACGATTCGATCCGGATCGCGGCCGACGAGGCGGGCGTCCCGCCACCGCAACGCGCGATCTCGGTGCCGACGCTTTACGCCATGGCCGCGGCGGGCACCTTGAAAGCCAAGCTCACCGGCACGGACGCTCAACTCAGTCTCGCGTCGGTGCGGATGATGCGCGCCGAAGCACCGGTGGACTGCAGCAAGGCGAAGCGGGAGCTGGGCTGGGAGCCGCGCCCGATCGAGGAATCGATCCGCGAGGCCGCCCGGTTCTGGGCTGCGATGCGCACTCCCCGAACGGCCGCACAACCCGAATAGGCTCGGTCCATGGACCGGATACGCGTCGATCTGAGCGGACCGCCGCAGACGATGCTGGCGACGCTATACGCCAAAGCGCTGGACGCCGACGCTCCCAACTCGATCCTGAGCGACCACTACGCCAAATCCGCCGTGTCCCGCATCGAATACGATTGGGCGGCAACGACTATCGATGCGCGGCGCGCTCCGTCGGTCGCCATTCGCAGCGCCCACTTCGATAACTGGGCTCGCCAGTTTCTGGCCGTGCACGACGAAGCCGTCGTGCTGCACGTGGGCTGCGGCCTGGACGCCCGGGTGTACCGCCTGGATCCGGGTCCGGCCGTGCGCTGGTACGACGTCGACTACCCCGACGTGATCGGCCTGCGCGAACGGGTCTACCCGCTGCGGGCCAACTACCGGATGTTGTCGGCCTCGGTAACAGATCCGTCGTGGCTGGACGAGATACTCACCGATCGTCCGGTGCTGTTCCTCGGCGAGGGCCTGACCATGTACCTGACCGAAGACGACGGGCTGGGGCTGCTGCGTCGCGTCGTCGATCGGTTCGGATCGGGCGAGCTGCAGTTCGACGCGTTCAACACGTTCGGCATTCGCACGCAGGTGGTCAATGCCGTGGTCCGGCGCTCCGGCTCGAAGCTGCACTGGGGCATCGACTGGCCGAGCGACATCGTCGACGCCGTTCCCGGGGTGCGCGTGCTGGTGTGGGAATCGGTCTTCGACAGCGATACGTTCGACCTGGTTTCACCGTTTGCGCGCTGGGTAGGCAGGGTGATGGCGGCGGTGCCGGCGTTGCGGACAATGTCGCAATACCATCGCTACGCATTCGGGCCGGTCGATACCGGGAAGTCTTGAGCGCCCGACGGTGTTGCATTCCTACGTCTGAGGAGGAACAACCATGGCCCACAAGGAAATCTTGGAGCCCAACGCCGGGCACCCGATCACCATCGCCCCGACGAAGGGACGTGTCCAGGTTCGCGTCAACGGCGAGCTGGTCGCCGACACCACTGCGGCACTCGAATTGCGGGAAGCCACTATCCCTGGGGTGCAATACATTCCGCTGGCAGACGTGGCGCAGGACCGGTTGACCCGCACCGAAACCGTCAGCTACTGCCCGTTCAAGGGCGACGCCAGCTACTACGCCGTGACCACCTCGGCCGGTGACACCGTCGAGGATGTGATCTGGACCTACGAGCAGCCATACCCCGCGGTCGCCGAGATCGCCGGGCACGTCGCGTTTTACCCCGACAAGGCCGACATCAGCGTCACCGCCGACTAGGTCACCCGCCCAGCAATTTGCTGTAGGCCTTGGTGTCGCTGTACTCGCGCATCGAGACGATCAGCCCCTCGCTGGTCTCGAAGATGCACACGAACGGGGTGTCGTACTGCTCACCATTGGAGTTGGTGCCGGTGGCGTGTGCCTCCACGACCACCGTGTCGCCCTCGTTGATGCAGCGCAGCAAATCGATGGTGAGCTCGACGGACTGTTTGCGGCGGTCGGTCGCGCGGCGCAGGGCTTCTTTGTCGTAGGACTCGCGGGTGAACAGGCTCCAATAGCTGAAGTCGTCGCTGAGCAATTCGAAACCCTCGTCGACGTCGCCGCCTTCGCTCAGACTCTGGAGGAACATCCAGGCCAGCTCGGCATTGGGAGCGTCGAACGGCGTCATCACATCGCAATAGTGTCTTGGCAGGTAGTGGGCGGTCAATCAAAGTGGGAATCCGGAGTCGTTGGTGACGAGCACGCGCACGGTGACGTTCCCCGGGGCAGTCAGCTTCGGGCACACCCTGGCGCCGCTACGCCGCGGACCCCGCGACCCCTGCTTTCGCACCCCGGGTGACGGCACCATCTGGCGAACCAGCCTGCTGCCCAGCGGGCCCGTCACGGCTCGCATCAGCCGCGCGGCCGCCGATGCGGCGCACTGCGAGGCCTGGGGCAGCGGCGCCGAGGAGTTGCTGGAGCGACTGCCCGCATTGCTGGGCGCCGACGACGACGCCTCGGCATTCGTCCCGACACACCCGACGGTGGTCGCGGCGCATGCGCGCGTCCCGCATCTGCGGCTGGGCCGCACCGGACTGGTGCTCGAAGCCCTGATCCCGGCCGTCATCGAGCAGCGGGTGTCGGGCGCCGACGCGTTCTCGTCGTGGCGGGTGCTGGTGTCCAAGTACGGCACCCCGGCGCCCGGGCCGGCGCCCGCCGGCATGCGCGTGCTGCCGTCGGCCGAGGCCTGGCGAAACATCCCGTCGTGGGAATTCCATCGCGCCAATGTCGATCCGCGCCGGGCCCAGACCGTGGTGACGTGTGCGCGCCGGGCCGCCGCGCTGGAACGGCTGGCGTCACGCCCGGCCGCGCAGGTGCGTGAGGCGCTGACGTCGCTGCCGGGAGTTGGGGAGTGGACGGCCGCCGAGACCGCGCAACGGGCATTCGGCGATGCCGACGCCATTTCAATCGGCGACTACCACATCCCGAAGATGATCGGCTGGACGCTGGTGGGCCACCCGGTCGATGACGAGACGATGCTCGAACTGTTGGCACCGATGCGACCGCACCGCCACCGGGTGGTCTGCGTGCTCTATGCCAGCGGACTGGCGTACGAGCCGCGCCGGGGCGCGCGACTGCCAGTTCAGCAAATCCACCCGCTCTGACCAGCCCGTGTTTTCGACCCGGGCCTTCGGGTACCCGACGCGACATGACTCAATTCACCATTCCCGGATTGACCGATAAGCAGGGTGCGCGGCTGGCCGAGCTGCTGCAAAAGCAATTGAGCACTTACAACGATCTACACCTGACGCTCAAGCACATTCACTGGAATGTGGTGGGGCCCAGCTTCATTGGCGTGCACGAGATGATCGACCCTCAGGTCGAGGTGGTGCGCGCGTTCGCCGACGACATCGCCGAACGTATTGCGGCGCTTGGCGCTTCGCCCGAGGGCACACCCGGTGCGATCATCAGGGACCGATCCTGGGATGACTACTCCGTCGGCCGCGACACCGTGCCGGCGCACCTCGCCGCGCTGGACTTGGTCTACAACGGCGTGATCGAAGACCTGCGCGCGGCCATCGACGAGACAGACGAACTCGACCCGGTGACGCAGGACCTGTTGATCGGTCAGGCCGGGCCGCTGGAGAAGTTCCAATGGTTTGTGCGCGCGCATCTCGAGAGCACGGGCGGCAAGTTGAGCCATGGAGGCTCGACGACCGAAAAGGGTGCCGCAAAAACCGCGCGCGGCAAGTCCAAGTAGCTACTAGGGGGCGGCGCGACCCGCGCGTTCGGCTTCGGCGGTCTCCCGATTGAGCCGTTGTGCTTCGTAGATCGTGACGTTGGTGCGCGACATCAGCAACGACGCGATCCCCACCGCGATGATCGCGCCGGGCACCACCGAGAACGAGCCGGTCATCTCCGCGACCATGATCATGATGGCCAGCGGGGCGCGGGCGACGCTGCCAAAACACGCCATCATGCCGACCACGACGAAGACGCCCGGCCCGTCGGGTATGCCGGGCAATCCGGACAGCTCGCCCAGTCGCCAGATGGCGGCCCCGAGGAAGCCGCCGATCACGATGCCGGGCCCGAACAACCCGCCGGAGCCCCCGGTCCCGATCGACAGCGATGTCGCGATGATCTTGGCCAGCGGTAGCAGCAGGACGATCCACAGCGGTATCTGCATCAGCGATCCGCGATCGGCCGCCAGCTGGGCCCAGCCGTAGCCGCTGCTGAGGATTTCGGGGATCAGCAGACCCACCAGCCCGACCACCAGCCCGCCCATCGCGGGCTTCAGCACCGGCCCGCCCGGCAGCCGCCGGGTGAGCCGGACCGCGGCGTGAAAGGTCCGGGCGTACAGGTAGCCGACGGCCGCCGCGACCAGACCGATCACCACGAACCACAGCAGCGGCCAGGCCTTCTCGAAGCGGTACTCGGCGTCGATGTAGCCGAACAGCGGGTCGAAGCCCAAGAACGCGCCGAGCACCGCGTACGCCGTTCCCGACGTGATGAACCCGGGCAGCAGGCAGCGATAGTCGAAATCGTCGCGATAGGTGATCGATGCCGCCAGCACGGCCCCGCCCAGCGGCGCGGCGAAGATCGCGCCGATCCCCGCGCCGATGCCCAGCGCGACCGCGATCCGGCCGTCCTCGTCGGACAGGCCGAGGCGTCGCGTCAGCAGTGAGCAGAAGCCGGCCGAGATCTGCGCCGTCGGGCCCTCGCGGCCACCCGAACCGCCCGAGCCGATCGTCAATGCGCTGGCGACCATCTTCACCAGCACGGCCCGGAAGCGGATCGCGCGGGGATCGGTGTGCACCGCCTCGATGGCTTCGTCGGTGCCGTGCCCGGTGGCTTCGGGCGCGAGCTTGGCCACCAGGAATGCCGACAGCAACGCCCCGCCCGTCGTCACCAACGGAATCGCCCACGGGCGCGTGAAGCCGGCCGACCCGTGGCTGCCGCCCTCGCCCACCGGCGTCGGGATGCGGTAGTCCGCCAGGTAGCCGAGCAGGAAGTCGCCGGTGTACTTCAGCGTCAGATAGAAGACCACCGCGCCCAGGCCCGAGATCACCCCGATCGTGATGCCCAGTAAAAACCACTTGCGTAGGTAGCCGGCGTTTCTGATCGATGCCCCGAATCGCCCCCCGGCGGCGGCGGGCGGAGCGATCGCGGGCTGGGGCTCATCCTCGGTCGGCTCCACCGAGCCATCCTATGACAGCAGGAATAAACGGACTCTGGTCCGGTTATATGAGTAGTTCTCAATGAAGGAGGTTGATATGCCTGCCATTACCGCAGACACATTGACATTGCCCCGGATCGGCGCGGCCACCCCGCAGGAGACCGAACGCCCGGTCCGGTCGATCACCACCGGGCCGCGCGGCTACGAGGGTGAGGGGTTCCCGGTGGTCCGGGCATTCGCCGGCGTCAGCGCCGCCGCCCTGGATCCGTTTGTGCACATGGACCAGATGGGCGAGGTGGACTACCAGCCGGGCGAGCCCCGGGGTACGGATTGGCACCCGCACCGTGGCTTCGAAACCGTCACCTACCTGCTCGACGGCAAGTTCGCGCATCAGGATTCCCACGGCGGTGGGGGCCTGATCACCGACGGTGCAACGCAATGGATGACGGCCGGCTCGGGCATCCTGCATATCGAGACCCCACCGGCCGAATTGGTCGAAAGCGGCGGTCTCTTCCACGGCATCCAGCTCTGGGTGAATCTGCCGAAGAAAGACAAGTTCGCAACGCCGAGGTACCAGGCCATCGAGGGCAACGACGCCAGGCTGCTCGCCTCCGACGACGGCGGGGCATTGGTCCGCATCATCGCCGGTGAGATCGACGGTCACGGTGGCCCCGGCGTCACACATACGCCAATCACGCTGGCGCACGCCACAATTCAAAATGGGGCGAGGCTCAACATTCCGTGGCGGCGCGATTTCAACGCGCTGGTTTATGTGTTGTCCGGCAGTGGGTCTGTCGGGCCGGTCGGTCATCCGATTCACCAGGGCCAATTGGTTGTGCTCGGGCCCGGCGATCGGATCACCGTGGCTGCTGACTCAAATCAATCGTCATCGGCCCCAGGAATTGATGTACTTCTCCTGGGCGGACAACCGATTCGCGAGCCGGTTTTTCACTACGGGCCTTTTGTGATGAACTCGCGAGCGGAATTGATGCAAGCACTCGAGGACTACCAAGCGGGAAAGTTCGGCAACATTCCGCCAAATGCTTTAATGCCGCATCACGTGGGTGGCACACTCTAACGGTGCCGTCAACGGCGAGGCGCCGGCCGGGCCGTCCGCCCGCCGCGAAGGCTGATGAGACGCGCAAGAGAATCTTGCGCGCCGGCCGCATGGTGTTCAGCGAACGCGGCTACGAGGGAGCCACTTTCCAGGCCATCGCGGTGCGCGCCGACCTCACCCGGCCGGCCATCAACCACTACTTTTCCAGCAAGCGAGTGCTCTATCGGGAAGTGCTGAGCCAAACCTCCGAACTCCTATTCGGTGCCGGCATCGCCCAGGCGGACCGCGAGACGACCTTGATGGCGAGGCTGACCGGGTTCATCTCGGCGGCGGTGGCGGTGAATTCCGAGCATCCGTCGGCGTCGGCGTTTCTGATCAGCTCGATTTTGGAATCCCAGCGCCACCCCGAATTAAGCGGATCTGAAAACGACGCAGTGCTGATTTGTCGGGAATTCTTGACCCGTGTCGTCAACGAGGCGATCGAGCGGGGGGAGTTCGCTGCAGCAGTTGATGCCAAGGCGCTGATCGAGACTCTTCTGGTGGTGATGTGCGGCGCCGGGTTCTATGCCGGCTATGTGCAGAGCTACCAGGAGATGCAGGCCGTCACCGGCATGCTGGGCCGGCTACTCGAGGGCGCGCTGTTCAAAGGGTCGCGCTGAGGCCGAGTGAGATCGCGCACAAAGCGTATAGGCTAACTAACTTATTCGGGTAACATGAGCCCGAAATGACTGATCTCGACGACTCCTCGTTGCAGCCCCCGTTACCACCCTCGCTACGAACCGCGGGGGATTCGTGGGCCATCACCGAACTCGTCGGCGCCACCGCCTTGGGCGTCGCGGCCGCGCGCGCCGCGGAGACGGCCGGATCCAACCCGCTGATTCGCGACGATTTCGCCGGGAAACTGGTGTCGGCCGCCGGACCGGCGTGGGCGCGGCTGACCGACCCCGAGCTGGCTTGGCTGGACGGCGACGAGCCGGGACAGCGCGGGCATCGCCTCGGCATCGACTATCAGGCCGTCCGCACGCACTTCTTCGACGAGTACTTCGCAGGTGCCACCGGCGACGGAATCCGGCAGGTGGTGATCCTGGCCGCCGGCTTGGACTCGCGGGCCTACCGACTGGATTGGCCGGCCGAGACCGCGGTCTACGAGATCGACCAGCCCCAGGTGCTGGAGTACAAAGCCAAGATTCTGGAATCGCACCCGCCCACCGCCAGCCGGCGCACGGTCGCGGTGGATCTGCGCGACGATTGGCCGGCGGCGCTGACCGCGGCCGGATTCGACCGCACCCAGCCGACGGCGTGGCTGGCCGAGGGGCTGTTGCCGTATCTGCCCAGCGATGCCCAGGACCGGCTTTTCGAGATGTTCACGTCGCTCAGCGTGCCCGGCAGCCAGGTCGCCATCGAGGTGTTCGGCGTCAACGCGAGCAGCAACACCAACCGCTGGCAGCGGATGCGGGATCGGCTCGGCCTGGACGTCAACGTCCAGGCGCTGACCTTCCACGAGCCCGACCGGTCCGATGCCGCCGAGTGGCTGACCGACCACGGCTGGCAGGTGAAAGTCGTGAACAACCGCGAGGAGATGGCCCGCCTGGGCCGCGCGGTCCCCGAAGACCTGGCCGACGATGCCGTCCGCAGCACCCTGCTGCGCGCGCGTTTCGCCGGACCATCGCACTGACCCAACAACAGACGGACAGCACACATGAGCTCACTGCGCACGCACGACGACACCTGGGACATCAAGACGAGTGTCGGCAGCACCGCGGTCATGGTGGCCGCCGCCCGCGCCATTGAAACCGACCAGCCCGACGCGCTGATCCGCGACCCCTACGCCAGGCTGCTGGTGGACAACGCCGGGGCCGAGATCATCTGGGAAGCCATGCTCGACCCGGACGTCGTGGCCAAGATCGAAGCCATCGACGAAGAATCCGCCGCCCGCATCCACCACATGCGTGGCTACCAGGCGGTGCGGACGCATTTCTTCGACGCGTACTTCGCCGACGCGGTCGCCGCCGGGGTCCGCCAGATCGTGATCCTCGCGTCGGGACTGGACTCGCGGGCCTATCGGCTGGACTGGCCGGCCGGCACCACCGTCTACGAAATCGACCAGCCCCAGGTGCTGGAGTACAAATCCACCACGCTGGCCGAAAGCGGCGCCACCCCGTCCGCCGACCGTCGCGAGGTGGCCATCGACCTGCGTGAGGACTGGCCCGCCGCGCTGCGTGCCGCCGGCTTCGACCCGACTCAGCGCACCGCCTGGCTGGCCGAGGGATTGCTGATGTACCTGCCGGCCGAGGCACAGGACAAGTTGTTCACCCAGATCGGCGAGCTGAGCCCGGCAGGCAGCCGCGTCTCGGCCGAAACCGCCCCCACGCACTCCGACGAGCGGCGTGAGCAGATGCGGGAACGGTTCAAGAAGGTGGCCGACGAGATCGGCATCGAGCAAAGTGTCGACGTCGGCGAGCTGATGTATCGCGACGACAATCGGGCGGACGTCGCGGAGTGGTTGAACCACAACGGCTGGCGCGCCACGGCGCAAAACTCGCTCGACGAGATGGATCGCGTCGGCCGCAGGATTGCCAGCGTCGAGCTGGACGACGACAGGGACGCGTTCTCCGACTTCGTGATCGCGGAGCGTTTGTAGATGCCACGCACCGCGGACGACTCCTGGGACATCGCCACCAGCGTCGGGGCGACCGCGGTGATGGTCGAGAATTTCGGCGTCGACGCCGACAAGCGCCGGGAAGCCGAACAACGGTGGGCCGAGCTGAAGGCCAAGCGCGAGGCGCGCGGCCAAGACACCTCCTTCAACCCGTTCGACCTCTGGTTCGAAGACGAGGGCCGGCCCGACTGCGGTGACTGGTTCGCCACCCACGGCTGGACCGTCCGAACGGTCAATGCCCGCGAGGAGGCGACCCGCCTGGGTCGCGAGCCGCAAAACGAAGACCGGCCGTTCGCGAACAGCTTTGTGACGGCAACCAAAGCTTGACCAGGCGGTTCGTCGAGTAGAGGGTGATACGACTGGTTGTCACCCCGTCGATCGGCGGCGCCTGCCCGAGCTTCCTTTACTTCCCACCCAACCGGATGGTTAGGATCGCGGTTATCGCCCGTTGTGTCCGCGCACACAGTCGTGGGCACCTTCGGGAAGGTGCGAAAGGGGAAGACAGCGATGACTACCGAATCGGTTGCAGCCAAGACATCCGAGTCCACCAACGGGGCTTCGTCGGCGTCGGAGTCGGCTCGACCCGCAGATATCCCGGCGACGGTGGCCCGGCTGCGCCAGACTTTCGCCACCGGGCGCACCCGCGACGTGGAGTGGCGCAAGCGCCAGCTGCTGCAGCTGGCGCGAATGGTGGAAGAGAACGACGCCGCGATCAACGCCGCGCTGGCCGAGGACCTGGACCGCCACCCGTTCGAGGCGTTCATCGGCGACACCGCCGGCACCATCGGCGAAGCGAAGTACGCCGCCAAGAAGGTGCGCAAGTGGACGCGACGCAAGTACGCGCTCCTCGAGGCGGCGCAGCTGCCCGGGCGGGGCTGGATCCAGTACGAGCCCTACGGCACCGTGCTGGTCATCGGCGCCTGGAACTACCCGTTCTACCTGACCTTGGGCCCGGCGGTCGGCGCGATCGCCGCCGGAAACACCGTGGTGCTCAAGCCCTCGGAAATCGCGGCCGCTTCGTCGCACCTGATGGCCGAGCTGGTGCCGCGCTATCTCGACAACGACGCGATCGCGGTCATCGAAGGCGACGGCGCGGTGAGCCAGGAGCTGATTGCGCAGGGCTTGGACCGCGTGGTGTTCACCGGTGGCACCGAGATCGGCCGCAAGGTCTATGAAGGCGCGGCGCCGCACCTGACCCCGTGCACGCTCGAACTCGGGGGTAAGAGCCCGGTGATCGTCGCGGCCGACGCCGACGTGGACGTCGCGGCCAAGCGGATCGCCTGGATCAAACTGCTCAACGGCGGACAGACGTGCGTCGCGCCCGACTACGTGCTGGCCGACGCGAAGATCCGCGACGAACTCGTGAGCAAAATCGGCGCGGCCATTACCAAGTACCGATCCCAGGGGCCGAGCGGAATGCGGATGGCCAATCAGCGTCAGTTCGACCGGCTCAGCGGTTACCTCAAGAGTGCGGGCGGCAAGGTCACGGTCGGTGGCGGCAGTGACCCGTCGACCCTGCGCATCGAGCCGACCGTCGTTGTCGACCCCGACGTGGACGGCCCGCTGATGGCAAACGAGATCTTCGGGCCGCTGCTGCCGGTGATCACCGTCCAATCCCTGGACGACGCAATACGTTTCGTCAACTCGCGGCCCAAGCCGCTGTCCGCGTACCTGTTCACCAAGTCGCGCGAGGTGCGCGAGAAGGTGATCCAGGAAGTTCCGGCCGGCGGCATGGTGGTCAACCATCTCGCCTTCCAGGTGTCGACGGCCAAGCTGCCGTTCGGCGGCGTCGGCGCTTCGGGAATGGGTGCCTACCACGGCAAGTGGGGCTTCGAGGAGTTCAGCCATCGCAAGTCGGTGATGACCAAACCGACCCGTCCCGACCTGTCCAGCTTTATCTACCCGCCGTATACGGACCGGGCCCTGAAGATGGCCCGCAAGCTGTTTTGACACACTAGCTCGGGGATCGCCCACGACCGTTGGTTAATTGCAGAGAGGAAACTGATGCCCGGAGTGCAGGATCGCGTCATCGTCGTCACCGGAGCCGGCGGAGGACTGGGGCGCGAATATGCGCTTACCCTCGCCAAAGAGGGCGCCAGCGTCATCGTCAATGACCTCGGTGGAGCCCGCGACGGCACCGGCGCCGGCCACAACATGGCCGACGAGGTGGTCAAGGAGATCAAGGACGCCGGTGGCCGGGCGGCCGCCAGCTATGACAGCGTCGCCGAGCCCGAGGGCGCCGAGAACATCGTCAAGACCGCGCTCGACGAGTTCGGCGCGATCCACGGTGTAGTGAGCAACGCCGGCATCCTGCGCGACGGCACCTTCCACAAGATGACGTTCGAGAACTGGGACTCCGTGCTCAAGGTGCACCTGTACGGCGGATACAACGTCATTCGCGCGGCGTGGCCGCACTTCCGTGAGCAGAGCTACGGTCGGGTGGTCGTCGCCACCTCCACCAGTGGCCTGTTCGGCAACTTCGGCCAGACCAACTACGGGGCCGCCAAGCTCGGCCTGGTCGGCCTGATCAACAGCCTGGCGCTGGAGGGCGCGAAGTACAACATCCACGCCAACGCCGTCGCCCCGATCGCGGCCACCCGGATGACCGAGGACATCCTTCCCAAGGAAGTGCTCGAGAAGCTCACCCCGGAGTACGTCGCGCCGGTGGTGTCCTACCTGTGCACCGAGGAAAACCCCAACAGCGCTTCGGTTTTCGTCGTCGGTGGCGGCAAAGTGCAACGCGTCGCGCTGTTCCAGAACGACGGCATCACCTTCGACAAGCCGCCGACGGTCGACGACGTCGCCGAGCACTGGGACGAGATCACCGACCTGTCCGCGGCCAAGCAGGCCAACTTCAAACTGGGCTGAGGGCGCCGCGACTAACAACGCCAGTAGCCCACTGGGCTTCGGCGAGGCGCTCCAACCGAATTCGCCTTACAGTGGAGCCCGAGCCGCATAGCGACTGGACCACCTGACCGGCCTACCTGGCACATATCGCCCGACGGGGTCCAGGGAAAGGCAACACAGTCATGGCTGAGGAGCTGACGCCGCACTTCGAGGATGTGCAGGCGCACTACGATCTCTCCGACGACTTCTTCCGCCTGTTCCTCGACCGCACCCAGATGTACACCTGTGCCTACTGGCTTGGCGGCGAGGACATGACACTGGAACAGGCGCAGATCGCCAAGATCGACCTCTCGCTCGGCAAGCTGGACCTGAAGCCGGGCATGACACTGCTGGACCTCGGCTGTGGCTGGGGCGCCGCGATGCTGCGAGCCATCGAGAAATACGACGTCAACGTCGTCGGCTTGACGCTGTCCAAGAACCAAGCCATCCACGCTCAAAAGACGCTCGACGAGCTGGATAGCCCGCGTTCCAAGCGGGTGCTGCTCGAGGGCTGGGAGCGCTTTTACGAGCCGGTGGACCGAATCGTGGCGATCGGCCCGCTCGAGCACGTCGGCTACGACCGCTACGCCGCTTTCTTCGAGAGGGCATATGAGCTGTTGCCGGCCGGTGGCACGTTCCTGCTGCACACGATCACGAAACTCTCGGAAAAGGAGATCATCGAGTCCGGCCTGCCGCTGACGTTGAAGATCGTCGAATTCGGCGACTTCATGCAGACCGAAATCTTCCCCGGTGGCGCCCTGCCGACCATCCATATGGTGAAGCAGTTCTCGGCGAAGGCCGGCTTCAAACTGAAGCGTCGCCAGTCGCTGCAGCGGCATTACGCCAAGACCCTCGACGTATGGGCGGCGGGCCTCGAGGCACACAAAAGCGAGGCCATCGCGATTCAGTCCGAAGAGGTATACGAGCGGTACATGAAGTACCTCACCGGCTGCGCCGATCTCTTCCGCAAGGGCTACATCGACCTCAACCAATTCACTTTGCACAAGTAGTGGTCTTGGCGCCAGCGGGTTAGGCGAGCAGCTCGTTGCGCAGCCGGTCCACATCCGCCTGCGTGACGCCCGCGTCGCGCAGGTAGGCGTCCAGCGAGCCAAACTCCCTGTCGACCGTTTGGCGGGCGGCGTCCAGGTACTCCGGGCGCACGCCGAGGACTCCGTCGGCCAGCCGCGCCTTGGTGAACGTGACGACCTCCGGGGTCAGTTCGACGTCGGAGCGCTGCTGGATCATTTCGTAGATGTGGTCGCGCAGTTGAGGTACTGCGGCGTTGCTGCGCAGGTAGTCGGCGACGATGGTGTCGCGATCGATACCGATCGTTTCCAGCACGGTGGCGATCACGAAACCGGTGCGGTCCTTGCCCGCAAAACAGTGCGTGAGCACCGGGCGCCCCGCTGCGAGCAACGAAAAGACATGCTGCACAGCGCGTTGCGCGCCGTTGCGGGTGGGGAATTGCCGGTATTCGTCGGTCATGTGACGGACGGCGGCCTCGTTGACTTCTTCGTCGGACTGGTCGGCCTCGCCCTCGAACAGCCGCCGAAACGCGGTTTCGTGCGGCGCGTCGTCGTCGGTCGGCTCTTCGTCACCGAGGTCGGGAAACGGCAGCAGGTGGATGTCGATGCCGTCGGGAACCAGTCCCGGCCCGCGCCGGGCCACCTCGCGCGCCGCGCGCAGGTCGGCGACGTCGGTAATCCCCAACTCGCGCAGCGTCTCTCGGCCGTTGTCGTCGAGCCTGCTCAGCTCGCCGGACCGGAAGAGCCGTCCCGGCCGCAGCGCGGGCGTGCCGTCGGCGACGTCACGAAAGTTCCACGCGCCGGACAGTTCTCGCAAGGCCTCAGTCATTGGTGGTCACTGCCGCGGCGAAGGTGGATTGTTCCCGGCCGATTTCGGAACGCGCGATCGTCCGCATGTGCACCTCGTCGGGTCCGTCGAAGATCCGCATGGCGCGATGCCAGCCGTAGAGCCGGGCGAGCACGGTGTCGTCGCTGATGCCGGCGGCCCCATGCACCTGGATCGCGCGGTCGATGACGTCGCAGGCGATTTGCGGTGCCACCGCTTTGATCTGCGACACCAGCAGGTGGGCGGCCTTGTTGCCGTGCTGGTCGATCGTCCATGCCGCCTTCTCGCAGAGCAGCCTGGCCTGGTCGATTTCGTTGCGGGACTTGGCAATTGCTTGCTGGACGAGACCCTGGTCGGCCAGTGGACGGCCGAACGCAATCCGGTTGTTCGCGCGGTGCACCATCAGGGCCAGGGCGCGTTCGGCCCCGCCGAGCGCGCGCATGCAGTGGTGGATGCGGCCCGGGCCGAGCCGGGCCTGGGCGATCGCGAAGCCGCCGCCCTCCTCGCCGAGCAGGTTGGTGGCCGGAACACGGACGTTGTCGTAGACGATCTCGCAGTGCCCGTGCTGGTCCTGCCAGCCGAAGACGGGCGTCGAGCGCAGCACCTGCACGCCCGGGGTGTCCATCGGGACGAGCACCATCGACTGCTGCTGGTGGCTGGCCGCGTCGGGATTGGTGCGGCCCATCACGATCAGGATCTTGCAGCGCGGGTCCGACGCGCCCGAGGTCCACCACTTGCGGCCGTTGATGACGTAGTCGCCGCCGTCGCGCTCGATGGACGTTTGGATGTTGCGGGCGTCGCTGCTGGCGACCGCCGGCTCGGTCATCGAGAAGGCGCTGCGGATCTCGCCGGCCAGCAGCGGTTCCAGCCACTGCTTGCGCTGCTCCTCGGTGGCGAACAGGTGCAGGGTTTCCATGTTCCCGGTGTCGGGCGCCGCGCAGTTGACCGCCTCGGGTGCGAGCTCCAGGCTCCAGCCGGTCAGCTCGGCCAGCGGGGCGTATTCCAGGTTGGTCAAGCCGGACTCGGCCGGCAGGAACAGGTTCCACAGGCCGCGCTCTTTGGCCTTGGTTTTGAGTTCCTCGATGACTGGTGGAACGGTGTGGTCGTCTTGGCCGGCCTCGTGGCGGTAGTTGTCGTAGGCGGCCTCAGCCGGAAAGACATACTCAGTCATGAAGTCGGACAACCGCTTGTGGTAGTCGGTGGCCTTAGCCGACATCGCGAAGTCCATGACCGTCACGATAGGACACGCCCCGCGGCGTCCAGTTTCAGGTCGCCGGCGCGACCGGAAAACCTCGGTGAATACCCGCCGAGTCACCCGGTCCCCGCTTATCTTTCGCGGTCACGATCGAGCACGATGGACTCATGAGTGACGCCGCCGAATCCCGTCCCCCGTTTCCCCCGTTCACCCTCGAAACAGCGCTGCAGAAGGTCCAGGCCGCCGAGGACGCCTGGAACACCCGCGACCCCGAAAAAGTCAGCCTGGCCTACACGCCCGACTCGCAATGGCGAAACCGTGGCGAACACGTCGTCGGCCGGGCCGAGATCGTGGCGTTCCTGACCCGCAAGTGGCAGCGCGAACTCGACTATTCGTTGCGCAAGGTGCTGTGGGACTTCCACGACAACCGGATCGCCGTGCGGTTTCAGTACGAGTGCCACGACGACACCGGCCAGTGGTATCGCAGCTACGGCAACGAATTGTGGGAATTCTCGCCGTCCGGATTGATGGCGCGCCGCGAGGCCAGCATCAACGACATCCGGATCGACGAATCGCAGCGCCGCCACTTCGGGCCCCGGCCCGTATCGGAACACGGCCAAGACATCCCGCTTTGGTAGCGGCCGCTAGGGTGTTCAACTCAACGAGGTTCGCAACAACGCAGCTGAGCTAAGGAAAGTAGATGTACGCGCCATGACAGATGCGCAGTCAGAGCTCGTCAAGGTCGGGGTCGTTGCTGAATCCGGGACCGATGAGCGCCGTGTTGCACTGGTCCCGAAGGCGGTCGCATCCCTGGTGAGCACCGGTGTGGCGGTCGTGGTCGAGTCCGGCGCGGGTGCGCGGGCATTGTTGCCCGACGAGCTCTACACCGAAGCCGGCGCCACGATCGGGGACGCGTGGTCCGCCGACATCGTGGTCAAGGTCGCGCCGCCGACCGCCGACGAGGTGGGCAAACTGCGCAGCGGCCAGACGCTGATCGGCTTCCTGGCGCCCCGCAATGCCGAGAACTCGATCGGTGCCCTCAAGGCGGCCGGTGTGCAGGCGTTCGCGCTGGAAGCCATTCCGCGGATCTCGCGCGCGCAGGCGATGGATGCGTTGTCGTCGCAGGGCAACGTCTCCGGTTATAAGGCCGTGCTGCTGGCCGCGTCGGAGTCGACGCGGTTTTTCCCGATGCTGACCACGGCGGCGGGCACGGTGAAGCCGGCCACGGTGCTGGTGCTCGGGGTGGGCGTGGCCGGGCTGCAGGCGCTGGCCACGGCCAAGCGGCTCGGTGGGCGCACCACCGGCTACGACGTCCGCCCGGAGGTGGCCGACCAGGTGCGTTCGGTCGGAGCGCAGTGGCTCGACGTCGGCATCGACGCGGCCGGTGAGGGCGGCTACGCCCGCGAGCTCACCGACGAGGAGCGCGAACAGCAGCAGCAGGCCTTGGAAAAGGCGATCAGCGGATTCGACGTCGTGATCACCACGGCGCTGGTCCCGGGCCGGCCCGCGCCGCGCCTGGTCACCGCCGTCGCGGTGGAGGCGATGAAGCCCGGCAGCGTGGTGGTCGACCTGGCCGGGGAGACCGGCGGCAACTGCGAGCTCACCGAGCCCGGGCAGACGGTCGTGAAGCACGATGTCACCATCGCCTCGCCGCTGAACCTGCCGGCGACAATGCCCGAGCACGCCAGCGAGCTCTACAGCAAGAACATCACCGCGCTCCTGGAGCTGTTGATCACCGACGGCAAGCTGGCCCCCGACTTCGACGATGAAGTTATCGCGGACTCATGTGTGACCCGCGACCGAGAGGACTCCTAGATGTACGACGAGTTATTAGAGAATCTCGCGATTCTGGTGCTGTCCGGATTCGTCGGGTTCGCGGTGATCTCCAAGGTGCCCAACACGCTGCACACGCCGCTGATGTCGGGCACCAACGCGATCCACGGCATCGTGGTGCTGGGCGCGCTGGTGGTGTTCGGGGAGGTCGAGCACCCGTCGCTGGCGGTGCAGATCATCCTGTTCGTCGCGGTGGTGTTCGGAACGCTGAACGTGATCGGCGGCTTCATCGTCACCGACCGGATGTTGGGCATGTTCAAGGGCAAAAGGGCTGCCCCGCAAGCTAAGACCGAGGAGCCCGCGGCCAAATGAACTACCTGGTCACGACCCTCTACATCATCTCGTTCGCGCTCTTCATCTACGGCTTGATGGGCCTGACCGGGCCCAAGACCGCGGTGCGCGGCAACCTGATCGCCGCGGTGGGCATGGCCCTGGCGGTCGGGGCGACGCTGGTCAAGATCCGGCACACCGAGTCGTGGGTGCTGATCATCGCCGGTCTGGTCGTGGGCGTTGCGCTGGGTGTTCCCCCGGCCCGCATGACCAAGATGACCGCCATGCCGCAGCTGGTGGCGTTCTTCAACGGCGTGGGCGGTGGCACGGTCGCGCTGATCGCGCTCGCGGAATTCATTGACACCAAGGGCTTCTCGGCCTTCCAGCACGGCGAATCCCCGACCGTGCACATCGTGGTGGCGTCGTTGTTCGCCGCGATCATCGGCTCGATCTCGTTCTGGGGATCGATCATCGCGTTCGGCAAGCTGCAGGAGATCATCTCCGGATCGCCGATCGGCTTCGGCAGGCTGCAGCAACCGGTCAACTTGCTGCTGCTGATCGCGGCCGTGGCCGCCGCCGTGGTCATCGGCCTGCACGCCCATCCCGGCAGCGGTGGAGCGCCGCTGTGGTGGATGATCGGCCTGCTGGCCGCCGCCGGGGTGCTGGGACTGATGGTGGTGCTGCCCATCGGCGGCGCCGACATGCCGGTGGTCATCTCACTGCTCAACGCGATGACCGGACTGTCAGCCGCCGCAGCCGGTTTGGCGCTGAACAACACCGCGATGATCGTGGCGGGCATGATCGTCGGCGCGTCCGGTTCGATCCTGACCAACCTGATGGCCAAGGCGATGAACCGCTCCATCCCGGCGATCGTCGCGGGCGGTTTCGGTGGCGGGGGCGTGGCGCCCAGCGGCGACGGCGGCGGCGACAAGACCGTCAAGTCCACGTCGGCCGCCGACGCCGCGATTCAGATGGCCTACGCCAACCAGGTGATCGTGGTGCCGGGTTACGGCCTGGCCGTCGCGCAAGCCCAGCACGCGGTCAAGGACATGGCGGCCCTGCTGGAGAACAAGGGTGTGACGGTGAAGTACGCGATCCACCCGGTGGCCGGCCGCATGCCCGGCCACATGAACGTGTTGCTGGCCGAGGCCGAGGTCGACTACGACGCCATGAAGGACATGGACGACATCAACGACGAGTTCGCGCGCACCGACGTCGCGATCGTCATCGGCGCCAACGACGTCACCAACCCGGCCGCCCGCAACGATGCCTCCAGCCCGATCTACGGCATGCCGATCCTCAACGTGGACAAGGCCAGGTCGGTGATCGTGCTCAAGCGGTCGATGAACTCCGGGTTCGCCGGCATCGACAACCCGCTGTTCTACGGCGAGGGCACCAGCATGCTGTTCGGCGACGCGAAGAAGTCGGTGACCGCGGTCGCCGAGGAGCTCAAGGCCCTGTAGGCGGGCCGGCCGCCTGAAGCGCCGCGACGACGGGACCGACCCACACGCCGAGCAGCCGGCGTAGGTCGGGTCCCCCGCCGGCCGGCGGGGACATGATGAACGACTGCAGCGTGCGCAGCACGATCTGCAGGATGTCTTCCACCGCGGCGGGTTCGAACGCCGACCAGTCGACGTCGAGGCGGTCCAAAATCGAGCGGCCCAGCACGCGGGCGGTGTCGTTGGTGACGGTGACCTGTTCGGCGAACGCCGCGGTGCGCGACGTCCGCAGCAACAGGCCGATGTAGGGATCTTTCGGCAATCGCTCCAGGGTCAGGCAAATGCCCTCGATCAGCGCCGCCGCCGGGTCGGTCATCCCGTGCAGCGCCGTCGCCAGGTGGTCCATGAAATCGGCGGTCGCGTCCAGGGCCGTCGCCTGGAGCAGCTCGTCGGTCGATGCGAAGTAGTGATAGATCGTCTGGCGCGTCACGTTCAGGGTGCGCGCGACATCGGCCAACGAGATCTGGTCGCCGCGCTCGTCGATGGTGTGGCGGGCGGCCGCCAGGATGCGGGTTACCGCCTCCTCATCGCTGGCCGGAACGCTGCCGCCCCATCCACGGGTCCGCACATCGCGACGATAGCGGACGCGCCCGCGACCCAGCAGGTCATACGTCTTGCAATCATCTGTATGATCGGTGGGGTCAAAGGAGACGAGATGACTGCAACAACGTGTCCGTTCGGAGAGAACTTCGATTTCACCGACCCCGACGTATTGCTGGCCGGACTTCCGGTCACCCAATTCGCCGAGCTGCGCCGTACGGCCCCGGTCTGGTGGAACGCGCAGCCCGAGTCGATCTTCGACGACGGTGGCTATTGGGTGATCAGCCGCCACGAGGACGTCGGAGCCATCTCGCGCAACAACGAACTCTGGTCGACCAACCGCAAGGGCGCGGTCATGCGGATGCCCGAAGGGGTCACCGCTGATCAGCTCGAGCTGACCAAGGCCTTGCTGATCAACCACGACGCGCCCGAACACACCCGGCTGCGCAAGCTGGTGTCGCGGCTCTTCACCCCGCGTGCGATCGGCGGGCTCGAAGAGAAGCTGGCCGGGGCGGCGGCCGAAATCGTGCGCACCGCCGCGCTCAAGCCGGACGGCGACTTCGTCGGCGACATCGCGATGAACCTGCCCCTGCTGGCGATCGCCGACCTGATCGGCGTGCCGGAGACGGATCGCGCGAAATTGTTCGACTGGACCAACGCGATCATGAACACCGACGATCCCGACTTCGACAGCGATCCCACCACTGCCAATGCCGAGCTGATGGCATACGCCTACAACATGGCCGACGAGCGGCGCCGCTGCCCGGCCGACGACATCGTCACGCGACTGATCCAGGCCGACATCGATGGCGATGCGCTGGGCGACGTCGAATTCGCGTTCTTTGTCATCCTGCTGGCCGTGGCCGGCAACGAGACCACGCGCAACGCCATGACGCACGGGATGAACGCGTTCCTGGACAACCCCGAACAATGGGAGCTGTTCAAGCGGGAGCGGCCGGCCACCGCGGTCGACGAGATCATCCGGTGGGCCAGCCCCGTGCATTGCTTCCAGCGCACCGCCCTTGCCGACGTCGAAGTGGGCGGTGTCACCGTCCGGGAAGGTCAGCGGGTGGGCCTGTTCTACAGCTCGGCCAACTTCGACGAAGAAGTCTTCGAAAACCCATTTCAATTCGACATCCTGCGCAACCCCAACCCGCACCTGAGTTTCGGTGGCAATGGGGCGCACTACTGCATCGGTGCGAACTTGGCCCGCATGGAGATCAAATTGATTTTCGACGAGCTCGCCGAGCAATTACCCGACATCGCCAAGCTGGCGGAACCGCAACGACTGCGATCGGGCTGGATCAACGGCGTCAAACGCCTCGACGTCGCCTACCGCGGCTGACCGGCGCCGAGTCACTTCCGCCACTGCTCCCTCTGGGAGCGGGAATACGCTTTTTGCCCGCCTCTGAGCGACAACGCCTGGCGCATCGCGCGAGCCTTGGATTTGTCGCTCAGAGGCGGGCAATTTGCATGCTGCCCGCGGAACAGTGACTGGTGGGACTGGCCCTCGCGAAGGCGCTTTAGACGGGCGGATACGCCGGCGGCGGGTATCCCTGGCCGCTCTCGACCCCGCGCAAGCCCCAACTCAGGTAGCCCATGAAGAACTCGATTTCGTCACTCGCGTCATAGTCCGGGCTCGGGTCCACTTGGCCCACGTTAGTTTCGGCGAAGCCCACCGGCGTCCCGGAGATGTCCGCGGCCGCCGGACGTCCACCGCCGCCGGGACAACGGGCTTAGGGCTGAATTGTCCTGCGGCTCAACGTGAATGTGTGACACTAAGCGGCCGCTGAGCGGGCCGAGTCGCGATTTGTTCGGGACGCGAAAAAGTCTGTCTAGACGGGCGGGTACGCGGGCGGCGGGTAACCGTTTCCGTCCTGAACCCCGCGCAAGCCCCAGGTGAAATACTTCATGAAGAATTCGATTTCGTCGCTGCCGTCGTAATCCGGACTAGGATCCATCGCCCCACCTCTGTACTCGCGACTAGTTCAAATAATGGAGTCTAGTCACATCCGTGCCGGTGCGACAGGCGCCGATACCTCTAAACTGTCCAACCAGTTGATTGGTACTTTGCCTTAACCGGGCCCGGCACTAAGCCCATGCCGCCCCGTTGGCAGCGACGATAGTGAGTAAAGATGTCATCCGACAGCATCACCCGCAACGGGTTAACGCGCCGCGAGGAGTTGCTGGCGGTTGCCACCAAGCTGTTCGCGGCCCGCGGTTACCACGGCACCCGGATGGACGACGTCGCCGACGTCATCGGCCTGAACAAGGCGACGGTCTACCACTACTACGCCAGCAAGTCGCTCATCCTGTTCGACATCTACCGCCAGGCCGCCGAGGGCACGCTGGCCGCCGTCCACGACGATCCCTCCTGGACGGCACGCGAGGCGCTCTATCAATACACGATTCGGCTGCTCACCGGGATCGCGAGCGATCCCGAGCGGGCCGCGGTGTACTTCCAGGAGCAGCCCTACATCACCGAATGGTTCACCGAGGAACAGGTCGCCGAGGTCCGCGAGAAGGAAGCCCAGGTCTACCACCACGTACACGGCCTGATCGACCGCGGCATCGCCAGCGGCGAGTTCTACCAGTGCGACTCTCACGTGCTGGCGCTGGGCTACATCGGGATGACGCTGGGCAGCTACCGGTGGCTGCGGCCCAGTGGCCGGCGCAGCGCCAAGGAAATCGCCGCCGAGTTCAGCACCGCGCTGCTGCGGGGCCTGATCCGCGACGAGGCGATCCGCACCGAGGCTCCGCTCGGGCCGTAGTCGTTTGAGTAGAACTACTCAGGCTTGACGGGTAGAACTGCGCGGGACTTGGGGTTTGCTGCTCGGCGATGCTTTTCGGGTGCAAACACTTCCCACCCCGGCCGAGCTGGCCGCCCAGACGCCGGCCGATCGCGACCGCGCCCTCGACGTCATCCGCATCGTGTCCCTGATCGGCGTCGTGGCCGGTCACACCGTGATGGCAATCAGCGTCATCCGCAACCACGTGCTCATCTGGGACAACCTGCTGACCACCTCGGTGGTGTTTCAGGCCCTCACCTGGATTCTCCAGATCATGCCGCTGTTCTTCTTCGCCGGCGCCGCGGCGAGCCTGTCGTCCTGGCGGCCCGGCACCAACTGGGGCGGCTGGCTGATGAAACGCTGCACCCGGCTGTTCCGGCCGGTGTTCTATTACCTCGGATTCTGGGCGGTTGCGCTCACCTTGCTGTATCCCGTTCTGCCCCAACACATCTACGAACCCATCGCCGGCGTCAGCATCCAGCTGCTGTGGTTCCTGGGCGCCTACGTGCTGGTGTTGGCCGCGATGCCGGCCTTGGCTCGAATTACCACCCGAACCCGTTTCGTCGCGGGGGTGGGTGCCGTCTACGGGACCATCGCTGTCATCGACGCCACCCGGCTGCACTGGCCCGCCGCGTCGGGGCTGGGTTATCTCAACCTCGCGGTCTGGCTGATCCCCGCGATGTTCGGCGTCGCGTACCGTCGTGAGCTGCTCACCGGGCGTGCCGCGCTGGTCACGGCGGCGGGCGTATTCGCCGTCAACATCGCCCTGGTGTGCTGGGGGCCGTATGAAATCAGCCTGGTCGGCACCGGGGACCACCACCTGTCCAACACCAGCCCGCCGTCGCTGCTGCAGGCCGGGCACGCGATCGTCCTGAGCGCGCTGGCCATCGCGGCAATGCCCGCGATCACCCGGTGGGCGCAGCGACCGCGCGTGTGGTGGTGGACCGCGCTCGGCAACTCCGGCGCGATGACGCTGTACCTGTGGCACATGCCCGCACTGCTCGGCATGCACCTGCTCTTCGACCTGACCGGTCACGCTCGCTACCCAGGCCAACCGGATTACCTCGCGATCAGCGTCCTGCAGCTGCTCCTGATGGTCGCCACGGTGGCGGTGCTGTTCCTGGTGCTGCGGCCGCTGGAGAACAACCCGCTGGCCGGCTGGGACGGCGCTCCGGCCATCACCTCGACCGGCCGGGGCGTGGCCGCCGGGCTGCTGCTGTGCGTCGCGGGGGTGGCGACCCTGGCGTCGATCAAATACGGCCTCAAGGACGACGGGCTGATCTGTGTCGCGACGATGGTGACCGCCCTGGTGGGCGCTCGGGCGCTCGCCGCGGCCGGTCGGGAGCGGTTGTGAAATCCCTGCAGCAGTCCACCGCCCCCATTGCGGTCGCACTTGCCCAGCCAGCCGGTGGCGTGGACCATCTTCGCTTACACCCTCGTCGCGACGATATCGACTGTGGCGCTCGCGGTTTCGCGTCCGGCGCGGCAGCCGTATCCGGCTTAGGGTTCGCCGTCCAGACCGTGCTCGATGGCGTAGCGAGTCAACTCCACGCGATTGGCGACTTGCAGCTTTCGGAATGTCGCTTGGATGTGATTTTCGACGGTGCGGTGGCTCAACGACAGCCGTTCGGCAATTTGCTTGGCCGACAGCCCCTTTGCCACATGGCGCAACACCTCGGTCTCGCGCTCGGTCAGGCTGGGCCCGGCCGGTCCCGAGTCCTTACTCTGGGCGATGCGGCGGTATTCGCCCAGCACCAGGCCGGCCAGGCTGGGGGTGAACACGGCCCGCCCGGCCGCGGTGGCCTGCACGGCCTCGGCCAGTTCGGCTTTCGACGCGCTCTTGACCAGGTAGCCGGTGGCCCCGGCCTTGACGGCCTCCAGGACGTCGTCGCGTTCGTCCGAGGCCGACAGCACCAGCACCCGAGTCTCGGGTGAGACCGCGAGCACCTCGGCCGTCGCCTGCGCGCCGTCGCCGTCGGACAGGCGCATGTCCATCACCACCACGTCGGGCTTGACCACGGCCGCCCGGCGCCGGGCGGCGGCCACGCTGTCGGCCGTGGCGACCACGTTGAACCCGTCCTCGGCGAGGTCGCGGGCCACTGCGTCGCGCCAGATCGGATGGTCGTCCACCACCATCACCGTCGTCGCGGTGTCGTCAGTCATCTCGTCCCCCGTCGCGCGGCACGCACAGTTCCCACTCGACACCTTCACCCGGTTCGCCGTGCAGCTGCGCGCTGCCGCCCAGCGACACCAGCCGTCCCACGATCGACTTCGAGATCCCCAGGCGTCCCTGCCCGGCGGCTTCCTCGAGCCGGCCGTCGGCGATGCCCACGCCGTCGTCGCGCACGCTGACCGTGACCGAATCACCCAGGTCTTCCAGCAGCACGAACGCGTGGGCGCCGGCACCCGCGTGCGCCCGCACGTTGTCCAGGGCATTGCCCACCGCGGCATCGAGCTCGGCGGCCACCCGGCGCGGCAGGGCCACCGGCGTCCCCGGCAAGCTCACCGACACCAGGTCGGACTCCCGGCGGCGCAGCAGCGTGCCGAGATCGAGCGTGGTGCGGTCCCCGTGCTCGTCGACGCCGGCCGACGTGACCCATCGTCGCAGCGCGCGCTCCTGCTCGCTGGCAAGGTCAGCCAATTCGGCTGTGGCACCGCCGATTTCGTGGCCGCGCTTGGCCACAAGCGCCAGTACCTGGATGGCGCCGTCGTGCACCTCGCGCGATAGCCGCTCCCGTTCTTGAACCGCGGCGGACAGTTGGGCGGCGCGTTGCAGGTCGGCGTGGGCGCGTCGCGCGGTTTGGGCGGCCAGGCCGATCGCCATGCCGATCGCCAGCTCGATGATGATCGTGGCGTTGTGCCCCATGTTGAGGTCGAAGTAGTTCTTGACGGCGAAATTGGTGGCCATCACCGCCAGACCGGTCAACATCCCGCGGACCGGGCCGAACTGGATCGCGGCCGAGATCGTGGGATTGCTGGCCCACAACGTCGTCGGCCAGGTCTGGTTTTCCGACGCCCAGTGCTCGAACGTGATCACCCGGTTGGACCACATCAGCGCGACGACGATCACGATCTCGGCGATCACCCACACCGTCGTTCGGCCGAACCCGCGCAGGTAGGCGATCGCGCAGGCCGCGCTCCAGCCGATCAGCACCGCGAACAGCACCCAACCCAGCATCGGCCGGCGCAGATCCGGGTTGATGGCGATCTGGAAGCCCGTCGCGTAAAGGCAACTCAGCAGCCGGAATACCTGCGCCGCGCGCCACAGCGGCGCCGTCGGATCGGGATTGGGGCGCGTCATCGCGCTCAGCATAAGTCGGCGACGGCCCGGCGCGGGCCCGCCGAGGATCAGGTCGCGGTGGTGAATGGATTGTGTTCGGCGAACAGCTTCTCCATGCGCGCTTCGTCCAGACGCACCCGGATGGTCGCGGCTTCCTGCTGATCGCGGATCACCTTTGCCAAGGTGAATGCGCTGGAGACGAGGAACAACACGGTGATGCCGAGGAACAGCCGCTGCCATGAATCAAGCGGGAGGTAGAAGATCCCGCCGAGTGCGGCGACGAAGCTAACCCCGAACGCGACGGCGGCCTGAATGAAAAAGGCGGCGGTGTTCTTCGACGTGCCATTGGGAATTTCCATGTGCTCCAGCATGCGAAAGGACCCGCATCGCCGGACAGGGTAGGACTACTCAGATTTCAGATGCTTGTCGAGGAAGGCGAGCTGATCGGCGATCACTCGCTCGAAAGCGTCGTCGACGTAGATCGCGAAATGCTCCTCGGGATAGGTCCGCACCTCGCCGCGGGGGGCATTGGCGGCATGGCGCAGGGTCGCGTCGGCGGGGGCCAGCGAATCGTGCTCGCAGACGCAGAACAGGATGGGGCAGGCGATCTTCGGGGTGAGCAGGCCGGGCCGGTAGGTGAAGATCTTCATCGTGATGCGTGCCGCGATCTCGTTGCGCAGCTCGGCGCCCTCGGGAACCAGCCGCAGGTACCCCGAGTAGGAGTCGGGGGTGTTCATCAGCGCGACGTCGCCCGGTTTGCCCGCCGCCGCGACCATCACCGGGGGCCGGCCGCGGCGGGCGGCGATGACGTCGCGGATCGCCCGCGCGGTGATGCGCGCGGTGGCCAGCGGATAGGAGATCGTGCGCGCCGATGCGATGCCGTCGGTGAACGGACACTGTGCGATGACCGCGGCGATGCCCGGTAGCCGGGCTGCCGTGCTGATCACATGTCCGCCCGCAAAAGATGTGCCCCACAACGCGATTCGATCGTGATCGACGCCGTCGAGGGTGCGGGCATAGGCCACCGCGGCGGCCCAGTCGGCGAGCTGCATGTCGATGTCGAGAACCTGGCGCGGCTGACCCTCGCTGTCGCCGAAGTTGCGGTAGTCGAAGACCAGGCAGGCGTAGCCGGCCGCGCTGAACCGCTCGGCGTAGGCATCGAGGCGCATGGTGCGCACCGCACCCAGGCCGTGCGCCATCACCAACAGCGGCGCATCGCCCACGTCGGACGGTCGATAGAGCCACGCGCTGATCCGGTCGGCACCGGAGGTGAATTGGACGTCTTCACGCTGAGCCATCGCCATTCCATTCTGCCTGGCCGCGGTTAAGTCCGGCCCCGTCGGCGCCCCGGAAGTTATGGACTAGTGTCTAGAAAAGCTTTCCAGGCTTCAAGGGACGGAGACTGTCATGGCGATCCGCGTCGGGCACGTCGGTACCGGAAATGTCGGAGGCCTGGCCCTGGCCGAACTGATCACCAATCCGCAGTTCGAACTGACCGGCGTCAACGTGTCCACCCCGGAGAAGGTGGGCCGCGACGCCGGCGAACTGTGCGGCGTCGGCCTGGATACCCCGACCGTCACCGGCATCAAAGCCGTCAATGACCTGGACGCCATCATCGCCGCCAAGCCCGAGTGCGTCGTCTACTGCGCGATGGGCGATACCCGGCTACCCGACGCGATGGCCGACGTCATGCGCATCCTGGCGGCCGGCATCAACGTCGTCGGGTCGTCGCCCGGGCTGCTGCAGTTCCCGTGGGGCGTGATGCCCGACAAGTACATCGCTCGCGTGGAAGATGCTGCCCGGCAAGGTAATTCGAGCATCTTTATCAGCGGCGTCGACCCGGGGTTCGCCAACGACCTGATCCCGTTCGCGCTTGCCGGGACCTGTCAGCGCATCGAGCAGGTGCGCTGCATGGAGATCCACGACTACGCCAGCTACGACGGTGAAGAAGTCATGACCTACATGGGGTTCGCCCGGCCGATGGACGAAATCCCGATGCTGCTGCAACCGGGCATCCTCAGCATCGCGTGGGGTACCGCGATCCGTCAGCTGGCGGCCGGTCTCGGCATCGAGGTCGACGAGATCAAAGAGTCCTACCAGCGCGAGCCGGCGCCGGAGGATTTCGACATCGCGATCGGCCACGTGGCCAAGGGCACCGTGGCGGTGCTGCAGTTCGAGATTCGCGGCATGGTCAAGGGCCACCCCGCCATCGTGATCGAGCACGTCACCCGACTGCGGCCCGACCTGCGCCCCGACTTGCCCCAGCCCGCGTCCGGCGACGGCTCGTATCGCGTCGAGATCACCGGTGAGCCGTCGTACGCCGTCGACATCATCCCGAGCAGCCGCAAGGGTGACCACAACCACGCCGCAATTGCCGGCGCGGCGGGCCGTGTCGTTAACGCGATTCCGGCCGTGATTGCGGCACCGCCGGGCATCCGGACCACCCTCGATTTGCCGCTGGTAACCGGCAAAGGCCTTTACGCACCAAGCACTTTGGTGACCACTTAAATCGAAAGGAGACCCGCACGTGGGTCGAGTAGACGGCAAAGTTGCACTCATCAGTGGCGCCGCCGGCGGCATGGGCGCCGAAGACGCGCGCCTGCTCGTCGAGGAGGGCGCCAAGGTCGTGATCGGCGACATCCTGGACGACCAGGGCAAGGCGCTGGCCGAGGAGATCGGCGACTCCGCGCGCTATGTACACCTCGACGTCACCCAGCTCGACCAGTGGGAAGCCGCGGTCGCGACCGCGATCGGCGAATTCGGGAAGCTCAACGTGCTGGTCAACAACGCCGGCACCGTCGCGCTCGGCCCGCTGCGGAGCTTCGACCTGGCGAAGTGGCAGAAGGTGATCGACGTCAACCTGACCGGGACGTTCCTGGGCATGCGGGTCGCCGTCGACCCGATGATCGAGGCCGGCGGCGGCTCGATCATCAACGTTTCGTCGATCGAAGGCCTGCGCGGAGCGCCTATGGTGCACCCGTATGTCGCGTCCAAGTGGGGCGTGCGCGGCCTGGCCAAGTCGGCCGCCCTGGAGCTGGCGCCGCACAACATCCGGGTCAACTCCGTGCACCCAGGCTTCATTCGCACCCCGATGACCAAGCACCTGCCCGAGGACATGGTCACCATCCCGCTGGGCCGGCCCGGCGAAGTGCGCGAGGTCGCGACGTTTGTGCTGTTCCTGGCCAGCGACGAGTCGTCTTATTCCACCGGCAGCGAGTTCATCATGGACGGCGGGCTGATCACCGACGTGAACCACAAGGACTTCTAGGGGCGGTCTTGCCGCCGGGGCGAGTCTGCTTTTGCCCGCCTCCGAGCGACAATGTCGCGGGAGCGCCGCGGAATTCGTTGGGCGCGATCGGGTTGTCGCTCAGAGGTGGGCACTTTGTGTGCTGCCCGGGTGCTGGACGCGCACAGCGACAACCACTAGTCGTCGACGAACACCACCTTCTGATCGACCGGGTCACGGCCGAGGCGGATGTGGTTGGCGGGAAAGTCCGGGTCCGGGTAGCCGACGGACAGGCCACACAGGATGGTCAACTCGGCCGGGATGTCGAGCTGCGCGCGGAGCACTTCGGGATAGCCCGCGATCGCCACCTGAACGCAGGTTCCCAGCCCGCGTGCGGTGAGCGCCAGTATCAGGTTCTGCAGGAACATCCCGACGCCGAGGGCGTCGGTCAGGCCCAGCTCGTGATGCATGCACACGACGCCGGCCACCGGCGCGCGAAAGAACTCCCAGTTGCGCAACACCGCGGTGCGCCGGCCTGCCTGGTCGTCGCGCGCGATGCCCATCGACCCATAGACCACTTTCCCGGTGTCGCTTCGATAGTGGGCGAACGCATCCGGCAGCGGCGGTACTTTCGGCGGTCCCGCTTCGGCGGCCTCGAGCAGCGCGGCCACCAGGCGGCCCCTGGCCGCGCCCGACGCGAAGTAAAGGTGCCACGGTTGCACGTTCGAGTTCGACGGTGCGCGAATCGCCAGGTCGAGCGCGTCGTGGAGCAATTCCCGGGGCACCGGCCGATCCGGCAGGAACATCCTGATCGAACGGCGTTGCCTGATCATGTCTTCGAGGTCGTACATCCGTGCTCCCAGCGTCGGGTGATTCCCGCAGTCTTCCAAGCCGGTGTGATCGTCGGGTGTGGGCGGGTGCTATAACCGCGAACATGCTGCGCAGTTTGCACGACGCGGTCGGCTCCAAGCACGTCGTGACCGACCCCGACGTGCTGTCCGGGCGCAGCGTCGACCACACCGGCCGCTACCGGGGCCGCGCCAGTGCGCTGGTCCGTCCGGGGTCGGCCGAGGAGGTCGCCGAGGTGTTGCGGCTGTGCCGTGATGCCGGGGCTCATGTCACCGTCCAGGGCGGTCGCACCTCGCTGGTGGCCGGTACGGTTCCCGAACACGACGACGTGCTGCTGTCCACTGAAAGGCTCTGTGCGCTAGGCGATGTCGACACCGTAGAGCGTCGTATCGCGGTCGGTGCCGGGGCCACGCTGGCCGCGGTGCAACACGCCGCGACGACGGCGGGACTGCTGTTCGGCGTGGACCTCGCCGCGCGCGACACCGCGACGGTCGGCGGCATGGCCTCGACCAATGCGGGCGGGCTGCGCACGGTCCGCTACGGCAACATGGGCGAGCAAGTCGTCGGCCTGGACGTGGCGCTGCCCGACGGGTCCCTGCTGCGCCGGCACAGCCTGGTGCGCAGCGACAACACCGGATACGACCTCCCGGCACTGTTCGTCGGCGCCGAGGGCACGCTCGGTGTCATCACGGCGCTGGATCTGCGGCTGCACCCCACCCCGTCGCATCGGGTGACCGCGGTGTGCGGCTTCGACGATCTCGAGGCGCTGATCGACACCGGCCGGACGTTCCGGGATGTGGACGGCATCGCCGCACTCGAGTTGATCGACGGCCGCGCCGGCGCGCTGACCGCCGAGCACCTCGGGATCGGTGCACCGGTCGAGGCGGACTGGCTGCTGTTAGTGGAGCTGGCCGCCGATCACGATCAGACCGAGCGGCTGGCCGACCTGCTCGCCGACGCACCGATGTGCGCCGAGCCCGCGGTGGGTGTGGATATTGCCGCACAGCAACGACTCTGGCGTGTCCGCGAAGCACTGGCCGAGGTGCTCGGCGTGTACGGGCCGCCGCTGAAGTTCGACGTGTCGCTGCCGCTGGCGGCGATCGCCGGGTTCGCCGCGGAGGCGGTCGCGCTGATTCACGAGCGGGTCAGTGACGCCGTGCCCCTGTTGTTCGGCCATGTCGGCGAGGGCAACCTGCACCTCAACGTGCTGCGCGTGCCGCTGGAGGCGGAGAAGGCGTTGTACGGGCCGATGATGGACTTGATCGCGCGGTGCGGCGGCAACGTCAGCTCCGAGCACGGCGTCGGCAGCCGCAAGCGCGATTATCTCGAAATGTCAAGGGATGCAGCCGATATCGCTGCGATGCGGTCGGTCAAGGCCGCGCTGGACCCGACTGGATACCTCAACGCGGCGGTGCTATTTGACTAATCGGCTGCGGGTTTGATCCCGACGGCGTGGCGCAGCTGGGCCAGGAACTGCTCGGCGTCGTCGCTGCGAACGATGTAGTGCGAGATCGCAATCCGGATCACGGTCGCCGCCTTCACCGCGGCATTGGGGCCAGGCAGATGTCGTTGCAGACCGTCGCGCATCTGCGGGATGACGTGGGCGAACTCGGCGATGGTGTGCTCGGGTTCGACATCGACCATGCGCACACCCGAGTACGAATGCTGGTACTCGACAATGAATCGCAGCACGGCATCCAGCTTTTCGTAGCCTTTGAGCCCCGCGGTGGCTCGCACCAGGCCGCTTTCGAAAAGCTGGCGCTCGTACTGCGAGAACGCCGACAACAGCTCCTCTTTGGACGCGAACCAGCGGTAGAGCGTGGGCCGCGAGACTCCGGCCTGGGTGGCGACCTCCGACAGGCTGAGTTTGGTTTTGCCGTTGCGCCCAAGCACCTCGGCGGTCGCCAACAGGATCCGCTGACGCGTCGAGGTGTCAGCCTCGGTCATGGTCGGTGCGGCGGCCGGCTGGGTCATATCTGAAACTTTACGAAGTATTGCCGAACTAGCCACATCTATTCCGTCCGCCGTCAGGTTTTGTCCGGGCGCCGGCGCACCAGCACGGACTGCTGGATGGCGCCGACCGCGCCCTGCTCGTCGAACAACGTGCCGATCGTGGTCCCGATACCGTCCGGCCCGTAGCTGGTCTCGGCCCGAATACCGACCCAGTCCCCGTCCGGAACACGAAACACGTGCACCGCCAGATCGGTGTTCAAGAAGGTCCACTTGGTGATGTCGAGCTTGCTGCCGATGCCGTTGGCGCAGTCGGCGACCGCGAACAGCCGCTCCAGCTGCGTCATCGCCTCGCCCTGCACCAGGTCGACGTCCGGCTTGATCCACGATTCGCCGGGGCCGGGCGTCAGCGGCTCGGTCAGCCAGAGCCACTCCAGGCTGTGCACGTAATTGCGGTCCCACTCCTTGGCCTTGAGGTTGCGGTTGCGGGCTTCGGCGCGCGGTCGGGGCAGCTCGGCCGCTGCGTGGGCGACGGCCTGGGTGTCCTGCTGCTGCAGCCGCCAACCGCTGGCGCGCGCCACGGGGCGGGGCTGGCCGTCGGGGCCCGGGGCCAGCATCTCGGCGGTGACCAGCTCGATCTGCCTGCCGCCGCGCTGCACCTGTGAGTGAACCCAGATGTCGCCGTCGGCCGGCACCCCGCCCAGCAGGTCGATCACGACCCGGGACAGGCGGTTGTCGTCGCGCCGCTCGCAGCGTTCCAGCGCCCGGACCAGCAGCGCGGATACCGGGCCGCCGTGCTGGATCGCTGCCGACCAGGTGCCGCGCGCCAGGTCGGTCGCGCGGAACTTCTCGCCCAACGCACCGGCGTCGTCGATCAGCTCGTAGTAGCAGTCGGTCACGTGTCTCCCCCTCGGGTGTCTCAGGGCAGCCCGGCGCCGGGCGTGGCAACCTGCACGGCGTCGAGCCGGGAGAGCCGAGTGCCCACCAGGCGCTGAGGATAGGCGTCGGTACTCGACAGCAGAAACAGGATGCGGCGTTCGGGGCCGCCGAGGGTGCAGGCGATGGCGACTCGTTCGCCCATGTCGATGCGGTCGGTCACGGCGCCGCCCTCGACGATCCGCTCGAATTGGTGAGCCAGCGTCATCGACGTCCACACGCCGCCCTCGGCGTCCAGGGTGATGCCGTCGGGCGGTCCGTCCAGGCCTTCGGCGAAGACCCGACGGCCGCCCAGCGCGCCGTCGTCGTCGATGGTGAACGCGGTGAGCCGGCGGCCGATCGATTCGGCGACGATCAACGTCTTCCGATCCGGCGTGATGACCATGCCGTTGGGAAAGTCCAGGTCCTCGGCGACGACGGTGGTGCTGTCGTCGGGATCGAGGCGCACGATGACGCCGCCCCCGAGAGCTTGGGGGGCCTGGGATCCGATGTAGGCGCGCCCGGTGTCGTCGATGACCATGTCGCCGAGGTTGGCCGGTACCAGGTCGGTGAGGTCGGCGATCTCCACGACGGTCTCGCCGTCGTAGCGCAGCACCCGCCGGTCTTCGGCCGAGGCGATCAGCAGCGACCCGTCGGGACGGAAACCCAGGCCCGACGGCGAGTGCCCGGGCAGCGGCAACGTGGTCAGCGCCCCGCTCAGGGTCGAGGTGTGGACCGCTTCGCCCAGCATGTCGGAGAACCACAACAGACCCTCGAACCACCGGGGTCCTTCACCGAAGCAGAACCCGTTGGCCAGCGGCTCGGGGATCATGGGCTCACGCCTTTACAAAACACCGCAAAAGTGTCATGCAATGGCGCCGCCGGTGTCAATCTGCTGCCAGGGCGAGCTCGCGCGCGACGGCCTCGTGGTAGGCGTCGATCCGGGCCGGATTGGCCTGCTCGAACAGCCGATCGGGCAGCGGGGCGTGCTTAGGCGCCTCAATAGTCATGGTGCGGGAAAACAGCGTGATGCCCTGGCCGGGCGTGGAGAACCGGTAGGACACCGTGATGCGGCCCTCCAGCCCACCCTTGCCGCCGCGGTCGTGGCCCAGGCGCCCGATCGAGGTGAACACGAACTGGAGGGGTCGCACCGCGACGGCCAGCTGCCAACTGAAAATCCGATCACCGTCGGGGCCCGCCTCCTCCCAGGTGTCGCCGACCTTGAGCGGCAGCGGCGGCAGCTTGCCGATGTGCGCGCTGCCGGGATAGGTCTTCGTCCAGTTCTGCGGATTGGTGACAAAGTCGTACACGGTCTCTGCGGACTGGGTGAACGCGGTCTCTGACGTGGTCGTCACGATGCCCAATTGCGTTGCCTCTCTGCGCTTTCCATTGGCCCCTACGGGCGCTGCCCGGAGGGTTCGACGGAGTCTTGTTAGCCAAGCTTTACAAATCCTACTCAAAGTGTCACGCTGAGCCGGAAGCTGCCAACGTGAAAGGTGAGCGGATTGACCACGGAATCTGAGCAGACTGAGTGGACGGTTCAGGGCCTGCTGGATCTGTTTGACGTGCGGGCCGACGGGGACGATCGGTTCACCGGAGACACCGGCATCGCCGTGGGCGACGAACGTCAGGTGGTGGAAGGCACTCAGGTGCTCGCCCAGGCGATTGTCGCCGTGGCCAAACGATTCCCGGACAAGTCGGTGCGCTCGGCGCACGCGGTGTTCTCCCGTGCGGTGGTCGTCGGCCCGCCGATCGAGCTCGTCCTCGACGTCGTGTCCGAGGGCCGGTCCACCGCGACCGCGGTCGTCGCCGTGCACCAGAACGGGCGGCGCTGCCTGAGCATCACGGTGCTGACCGACGTCCCCACCGACGACGTCATCCGCCACCACCTGCCCAAGCCCGACGTGGCCGCCCCCGCCGACGCCCATCACTCGCCCATGCCGATGGTCGGGCGCGAGCTGCGCCTGGTCGACGTCGTCGACGTCAACAGCCCCGACGAGGTCGGCCCGCCGGAGCTCTACGCGTGGCTGCACTACGACCCGATTCCGACGCGAGACGATCTGGCCAAGGCGCTGTTGGCGTACTTCACCGGCCACCTCGGGATTTCCACCACGATGCGCGCGCATGAGGGCATCGGCACCGCGCAGGCGCACCTGACCGTGTCCACCGCTCCGATGAGCATCTCGGTGGCCTTCCACGAGCCGGTCGACTGGACCGGGTGGCTGCTCTACACGCATGAGAGCACCCAGGTCGGCGCGGGCATGTCCTATGTGCGCGGCGCCGTGCACTCGGAGGAGGGGGAGCTGCTGGCCTCCTTCGCTCAGGAGGCGCTCATCCGGCCGCTGCGCACCAGCGACACCGCGATCGACTCGCGCGCCCGCTTCTGACGACTGGGAGCCCAGATGCGCTTCACGATCACGCACCCGATGCACAGCCATCCCTACAACCCTGAGCTGGTGAGCGGGGCCGGCATCGGGAAGGTGGCCGCGGCCACCGAAGCGGCCGGCATTCACGGCTTTGGCTTCACCGATCACCCGGCACCATCGCAGCGATGGCTCGAGGCGGGCGGTCATGACGCGTTAGATCCTTTTGTCGCACTGGGTTTCGCGGCGGCCACCACCTCCACGCTGCGGCTGATCCCCAACATCGTGGTGCTGCCGTATCGAAACCCGTTCGTGGTGGCCAAATCTGGAGCCACCCTGGACCTGTTGTCGGAGGGGCGTTTCACGCTGGCGGTCGGCGTGGGCTACCTCAAGCGCGAGTTCGCCGCGCTGGGTGTCAGCTACGACGAGCGTGCCGAGCTGTTCGACGAATCCCTGCAAGTGATCCGGGCCATCTGGACCGGCGACGACCTCACATTCGAGGGAAAGCATTTCAGCGCGCGCGGCATCACCGCGCACCCCCGGCCGGTCACCAGCCCACCGATCTGGATCGGGGGCAACACCACGTCGGCCCGGCAGCGGGTCGCGCAATACGGCGATGGCTGGTGCCCGTTTCCGGCCCCGCCCCAATTGGCCCAGACCGCCGGCACGGCGTCCATCACCTCCGTCGAGCGTCTCACGGAATGCATTGACGATCTCCGACGCAGATGCGATGCGGCCGACAGGGATTGGTCGGCGATCGACATCACTTTCACCAACTTCGAGGGTGGCAGCATCACCGACGACGACTTCAACGCCAACGCTTACCTCGAGGGTCTGCAAAAGCTGGAGAAGTTGGGGGTCACCTGGGTGAGTGTGCACCTGCCCGGCGACAGCATCGGGCACGCGCTCGAGACTCTCGATCGGTTCCGTTCCCTCGTGATCGACGCGGCGTAGTGGACTTCTCCCGCGTAGCGCTCTCGCCCGAGGATCAGGAATTCCTTGACCAGACCCGGGCGTTCGTCGCCGAACATGTCACCCAGGACGTCCTTAGGCGTGATCGCGAGACGGGCGAAAACTTCAGTGAGCCAGTGCATTTGGCACTGGGCGAAGAGGGCTATCTGACATCGGATTTCAAGCAGGAGTCCGAAGGGGGATTCAATCCGGTGCGCCGGCGAATCTTCCACCTCGAGATTGGTCGCGCCCATACACCGTGGTTTCACTGGGGCACCACGGCGGTTGTCGCGCGGTTGGTGAAGCAATTCGGGGCACCCGAACTCGTCGACGAGGTACTGCCGGGCGTGCTGTCCGGTGAAATCCGGTTGTGTCTGGGATACACGGAACCCGAGGGTGGCTCCGACGTCGCGACCTGCAAGACCCGAGCCGTGCGCGACGGTGACGCGTGGATCATCAATGGGTCCAAGATGTTCACCTCGAACGCGCAGAACGCCAAGTACGTCTTTCTGCTCACCAACACCGACCCACAAGCGCCGAAACACAAGAGCCTGACCATGTTTCTGGTGCCGCTGGATTCCCCGGGCATCGAGATCCAGGGCATCCGCACGCTGGACGGCGACCGCACCAACATCGTGTATTACAGCGACGTACGCGTCGATGACCGCTACCGGATCGGTGAGGTCAACGCAGGCTGGACGGTGATGCGATTCGCTCTGGACGCCGAACACGGCATCACCGAGACCGAAGACCATGGCCTGCAGAACATTTCGATGATGTCGGAGCACGGCCACTTGATGGCCGAGGCGGCCGACGGGGTCGTGGCGATCCTGTCCACGCCCGATGCGGACGGGCGACGCCCGATCGATGACGAGTCGATCAAATACCGGCTCGGGCGCAGCCTCGCCCGCATCGAGGCGGCGCTGTCGACACCCGGAATGTACGGACGGGTGGCGCTCATTCAGACGATGCGGGACATCTCGCCGGAATTGATGGACATGCTCGGCGCAGCATCGGCATTGCCCACCGACACAACGGGTTCCGCGGACGACGGCGCCGTGGAGTTCATCTTCCGGCACGGCGTGCCGGCGGGGATCTACGGCGGCACCATGGAGGTCTTCCGTAACATGATCGCCCAGCACGAGCTGAAGCTCGGGCGCCCTAGCTACGGCGGCTGAGCGGCAGCTCAGCCAGCACGTCGGCGCGTGCGTCGTCGAAACTCAGAAAACCCTTGATGGGCAGGCTTTCGGGCGGCGGATCCGGATAACTCCAGGCGATGTCCTCGATGTCACCCGCGGACCAGTACGTGGCGAAACCCTTGTAGTTGCAGTAGCTCGTCGTTTCCGAGCGCCGCAGCAGATCGGTGCGCACCTGCGCGGGATCGACGTAAAGCCTTGGCTCGAGCGCGGTTTCGAACAAGATCACGGTGTCTTGGGTATCCACCAGCGTGGTGCCCGCCACCGTGACGCGCAGGTGTCGCGTGGTGGGGCGGCAATCGACGCGGTGATAGGGATTCGGTGGGTAGTGCACGAGTTTGCGCCCTTCCTCCAGCCAGGTGTCGACGGCGTTCCACGGCACGTGGACGTAGCCCGGCGCTTCCGGCTCGGGCTCGGCGGGCAGCTCGCCGACCTCGTCGGCGCGGAACAGATAGCTCAGCGGATGGCCCTGCCGGTGCACCATCAGCACCTGCTCCGTGTCGATCACCGGGCGCCCGTCCTTGAACGCCTGGACGCGGCGCGGGTGCGGCTCGATGTAGACGACGCCGCCGGGCAGCGGGGGAGAGAACCGACCGGCCGGGTCGCTGCTGAGCGGGCCACGTCCGGCCACCAGAGTCATGGTGCTCAGGTTAGCGCCGGCGCCCGGCGCCGATGCCGCGGATCTGAATGTCCGCCGAACGCTTCTTGGGGCCTTCGGTTTCGGCGGTCACCCGGACCGCAAGGGTTTGGCCGGTATCGGAGTCGATGAACGACAGGGGCGCCGGGCCGTCCTGTAGGTAGGTGTCGCCCCACTGCACCAGCGACATGAACACCGGCAGCAGGTCCTCCCCGGCCTCGGTCAGCCGGTATTCGTCCCGGGCTCGGCTGCCCGGCTCCTGATACGGGACGCGGGTGACGATCTGGGCCGCCTCCAGCTGCTTGAGGGCCCGCGACGCGGCCGGCGCCGACGTGCCGACTCGCTCGACGAAATCCTCGAAACGCGTCGTGCCGAAGAACAATTCGCGCAGCACCTGGAACGCGGTTTTGGTGCTCAGCAGCTCGAGCACCTTGGACATCGAGCAGGATTCGCCGACGGACCAAAGCTGGCGGTCGGCCAGCCGCTTTTCGAACTCCATCCAAAACTCCTATGGATAACGCTTGCGTTAGTCAGCATACAGTGCTTTGATCTTACTAACGACATCGTTAGTCAGCAAGCCCGGCGATCGATGCCAGTCCCGACAAACCTCGAGGAGACGAGATGTCGAACGAGAAGCTGTTTCTGATCACCGCACCCACCGGCAACACCGGGGCGCCCACCGTCGAGATCCTGCGCGAAGCCGGTCACCGGGTACGCGCCTTTGTGCACCGTATCGACCACCGCTCCGACGCGCTGGCCGCGCTCGGCGCCGAGGTCGTCGAGGGTGATCTGCTGGACTTCCGTTCGGTCAGCGCGGCCATGACCGGCGTCGACGCCGCCTACTTCTGCTATCCGATCGCCCCGGGCACCCTGTTGCCCGCCACCGCGATCTTCGCTCAGGCCGCCAGCGAGGCGGGCGTCGACGCGGTGGTCAACATGTCGCAGATATCGGCCCGCCGGGAGGCCAAAAGCAATGCGGCTCAGCAGCATTGGATCGCCGAGCGGCTGCTGGATCGCGCCGCGTTCAAGACCACGCACCTGCGTCCGACCTTTTTCGCCGAGTGGTTGAAGTGGCAATGGCAACGCGACGACAACGAGGGGGTGCTACGGCTGCCCTTCGGTGACGGCCGCCACGCGCCCATCTCTGGCGCCGACCAAGCCGCGGTGATCGCCGCCGTGCTGCAGAACCCGGCGCCGCACGACCGCCAGGTCTACCCGCTGGTCGGCGACCACGAGTTCGACCATTACGGGATCGCCGACGAAATCGCGGACACGCTCGGCTTCCCGGTCCGCTACGAGCCGGTCTCCATCCCCGCCTTCGCGGCCGGGCTGACCGCCGCGGGCTTCCCGGATTTCTTCGTGCAACACATCAGCAACGTCGCCCAGGACTACCAAGACGGCGTCTTCTCCGGCGAGAACAACCTGGTCGAGGTGATCGGCGGCCGCCAGCCGATGACGGTGGCAGACTACGTCAACGCCAACCGGGCCGAGTTCGACCACGACGGCCGTTTCGTGCGACGGGATCAGCTCAAGGCGAGCTGACAACCCCGCGGTATCGGCCGGCTCAGTCGACGATGACTCCGCCCGTCAGGTTGACGACCGTCCCCGTCAGCGCGGCGGCCTGATCGGAGGCCACGAATGCGGCCACGTCGGCGAGTTCAGCGAGCGTGGTCGCCCGCTTCGTGTGAGACGCGTTCAGAACTGCCGACGCGAATTGCTTCCTGGAGACGCCGCGGGCGTCGGCATGAAGGCCGAAGACGACATCGATGGTTGCTGTTTCTTCGATACCGGTGGTGCGCAGGCACACGGTGCGGACTCCGTGCGGCCCCCATTCGGCTGAGAACAACCGATTGAGGCCTTCGAGTGCTGCCCAAGCCGGAGTCATACCACCGGTCAGTGGCACACCGAGGCGTGCCGGCTCGGGCGTGTGCATCAGGATGACCCCGGACCGCTGGTTGATCATGTGACGCGCGGCCGTTCGGGCGGTGAGGAAATGTGCCCGCGGATAGGTGGCGATCGGCAGCGCGAAGTCTTCCGCCGACAGCTCGGTGAGGGCAATTCCCTGCATCCCTTGCTGCGGAATCCCGATGGCGTTGAACGAGATATCGATTCCGCCCGCCTTGGCCACCACGCCATCGAGGTGGCTCTGCACTGCCGTTTGGTCCATCGCGTCGACCACCGCAGTCTCGGCGGCTCCGCCGGCACCGGTAATCTCCTTAGCCAATGCGTCGAGGGCGCCTTGATCTCGTCCGGTCAGATATACGCGGGCTCCGTCGCGAGCGAACGCGCGGGCAACCGCAGCGCCCACCGCTCCCGAAGCGCCGTACAGAACTGCGTTCTTGTTTTCCAGCGACATGTTCCTTCTCCATTCACAGATACAGGACGAATATGGTTTCGGGACTTAAGAATTGGCGGGCTCTGCTGCTGCCAGTAGCGCCGCGTACTGCTGCTCGAGCAGCTTCGCGGGGCCGCCCCGCCAGCTTTCCGCCAAGGACCGTGACATCGGGTCGGGGAAGATTTCGTCTTCGTCGTTTTCCACCCCGTCGAAGATGCCTTGCGCCACGGATTGTGGAGAGGCCTTTGGTATATCGAGGCCTCGGGTCATGTCGGTAGCCACGGGACCGGTCAGCACCGCGTGGACCCGCACGCCCTGTCCGGCCAAGATGACGCGCAACGATTGGGTCAGGGAGAACGCGGCGGCCTTGGAGATGGAGTACGCGGGAATCAGCGGCAAAGGTGCCAAGGCATTCACCGACAGGTTGTTGACGACCGAGCCCCCGGATCGAGCCAATAGCGGCAGGAACGCCTGAATCACCCCGTAGGTGCCGAGAAGATTCACCGAAAGATGCTGCTGCAGAGCGGAGGGATCGCTCAGATCGTCGTAGACGGCCAGGCCGGCGTTGTTGATCAAGACATCGAGAGAGTCCACCTGTTGCACAGCATCGCGAATCTGGGCGGCGTTGGTGACGTCCAGGGGGAGGGCCGTCACGCGGGAATCGCCGTTGTCGGCCAAGGGCTTTCGGGTGCCGACGTACACGCGCCTGGCGCCCCTGTTGAGGGCCTCCACGACCAATGCGCTCCCGATCCCTCGATTGCCTCCGGTTATCAGGACCGCTCTGCCTGAGATTGTGACCACGATGACGATCTCCTTTTGTTGGTGTCGTAGTGCAGGGCGCACACGGTGCCTGCTGGTATTCCGATACACCGGGCCGCGAAGAATCATCGGTGCGCAGTTCAGCTGCCCCGGTCGCAAGAGCCGACGGGCCTACGGAGTAGGAACTTAGCCATGGCAGGACCGGTGGAAGGCCTCAAAGTCGTCGAGCTCGGAGTGTGGGTTGCCGGTCCGGCCGCCAGCGGCATCCTGGCCGACTGGGGTGCCGACGTCATCAAAATCGAGCCGCCGGCCGGCGATCCGGGCCGCATGTTCGGCCGGATGCTGGGTTGCGACCTGGGGGTCAACCCGCCGTTCGAATTGGACAACCGCTCCAAGCGCAGCATCGTCTTGGACCTCACCACCGACGAGGGCCGGGAGACCGCCTTCGAATTACTGGCCGATGCGGACGTTTTCGTGACCAATGTCCGACCCGGTGCGCTGCAGCGCCTCGGCCTGGACTTCGAGTCGCTGTCGGCCCGCTACCCTCGGCTGGTCTACGGCCTGATCACCGGCTACGGCCAGACCGGCCCCGACGCCGACCGGGCCGCCTACGACGTCGCCGCGTTCTGGTCGCGCGCTGGGGTAGCCCACCTGCTCACCCGGCCCGGCCAGACACCGCCGTTTCAGCGCGGCGGCATGGGGGACCACTCGGCCGGCATGACGCTGGCCGCGGCGATCTGCGCGGCGCTGCTGGCCCGCGAGCGCACCGGGACCGGTCAGCTGGTGAGCACCTCGCTGTACCGCCAGGGCGCCTACACCGTGAGCTTCGACCTCAACACCTATCTGTTGACCGGCCAGCCGATCGCGATAGGCGAGCGCGAAACGATGGGCAACCCGTGCATGAACAACTACGCCGCCGGTGACGGACGGCGGTTCTGGATCGTCGGTCTCGAAGGCGACCGGCACTGGCCGCCGCTGTGCCGGGTCGTCGGCCACCCGGAATGGGTCGACGACCCGCGCTTCAGCGACGCCGCCGCCCGCTTCGTCAACGGCCCGGAGCTGATCGCCGAGCTCGACCAGATCTTCGCAACCCGCTCGCTGGACGAATGGGCGCAGGCCTTCGCGGCTGAACCGGACTTCTTCTGGTCGCCGATCAACTC
The DNA here is from genome assembly GCF_026625985.1 of Mycobacterium sp. Aquia_213. NCBI lineage: Bacteria > Bacillati > Actinomycetota > Actinomycetes > Mycobacteriales > Mycobacteriaceae > Mycobacterium > Mycobacterium sp. Aquia_213. Next base: position 5,652,938 of record NZ_CP113116.1, on the reverse strand, counting down.
CATCGAAGACGTCGTGGCCGATGAGCAGTTCCACACCGCGGGCGGCATCGTCGACGTCCCCGATGGAGAGGCCAGCGTCGCGATGGTGGCAACCCCGGCGGACTTCCACGGAACGCCGTGGGCGCCGCGCTCCGCGGCCCCGGGACTCGGGCAGCACACCGACGAGATTCTGGCCGAGCTGAAGGCCCGCCGCCGCTCCTGACCGCTCGGCAGGAGCTTTACAAATTTCGGCAGAAGTGTCACGCTGTGCCATGAGCCGCGTCACCCGCTGCGTGAGGCGGTGTCAGCCTTGGGAAGCCCATGACAAGCGCTGCAGCTGCCTTGGAGCCAACGCACTCCGCGGTGTGGCGGTGAGGAACGGATTTGATGGTCACTCCGACGTTCGACATCAGCCAGAGCGGGCGTGTTAGCGCCGGGCGAGCAACCCACGGCAACGGTGAGTGTCTGCGGTATCGGCTGGACGTGGTCGCGGGCAGCGCTGTCGACGTCGTGCACTCGGCCGGCGGGTGGCTCTACGACCGGGTGACGGCCGGCTGGGAGGTGACCGTCCTGCTGCCGGGCAGCTGCGACACCCGGCCGCTACGCATCCTCGGGGTGGCGGTGGTGGACACCGAATCGGAGTTCGTCCCGACCGCGATGGGCTCGACGAGTCAGACGCTGGCCGTCAGCGCCGAGGCGTTCACCGCGGATCCACGAGTGCGTGACAAGGTGCTGAAGTCCCTGGACGACCGCCTGACCGAGGTCGCGCTGTGGGGTGACGGGTGGCCGTTGGGAGTGAACCGTGGAATGACTCGGGCCCAGCACGTGCTGTCCGCTGCGGCGCGCAAGTTCAAGGGCTACGCCCTTGCGGCAGCGGGGATCCCGTCTGCCCTGGTCGAACCAACCGAGACGTTGCTGTGTGAGGCGAGCCATTCGAGCGTCGATTCAGAGCTGGTCCGGCTCGACTGATGAAGAAGTATTACGGCCACACCCTGCTCTACCTGCACGAGACGATCTCACTGGGATCCGGGCTAAGCGACCGCTTCACCGAGGTTTTCACCGACACCTGCCAGCCGATGATGGATGCGCTCGGCGCGCGGCTGTTCGCCATGTGGGAATCCACGCCCTACAACGGTCATTGGCCGCAGGTCACGGTCATCTGGGAGATCGACGGGTTCTCCGACTACGCGAGGATCGGGGCGGCCCAGGCCCGCGGTGGCAGTCACGAGGCCGCGGCGGGCAAGTGGTCGGCGTTTCTGGCCGAGACCGGTGCCTCGGGGGAGGGGCGGATCATGTACCCCGGGCCCAGCAACAAAAACCTGGCCCAACTGCGTGAGGCCAAATTCAGCGCGCCACTGGTGATTCAGGAGATCATGCAAACCAAGCCGGGCCGCCAAGACGATTACATCCGCGAACTGGAGCGGCTTTACGTCCCGTGGTCGGAGCGCACCGGAAAACGCTGGCTGGGTTCGTTCACCACCACGTTCCGCTTCAACGAGGTCATCCACTACTGGGCGCTGGACGGCGGCTGGGAATGCTTCGCCAACCACTATCCCTCGTGGAAGGACAGCCCGCCCGCCGAGATCGTCACCTGGATGAGTGTGGCCCCGGCACTGCGCGACGGCTGGGAGGACTCGATTCTGCAGGCCCTACCGCCCTCTCCGCTGCAGTGACCGCCCCCGCCTCCGACTTCGCGTACGACCCCTTCGACGCGGACGTCATGGCAAATCCGTTGCCGTACTACCGAACTCTGCGCGACCACCATCCGGTCTATTACATGCCGCAGTGGGACACCTTCGCGCTGTCCCGCTTCGAGGACATCTGGCAGGTTCTGGAAGTCAACGACGGAACCTTCGTCGCCTCGGAAGGAACCCTGCCCCCGGCGGCGGTGCTGGCCAAGCACAACACCGGGCCGGTCGAGGATCCGCCGTTGCATCCCATGCCGTTTCACGCGGTGTTCGACACCGACCTCTACGGCGAGATCCGTCGCTCCCACTCGGCGCCATTGCGGCCGCGGTCGGTCGCGGGGCTGGAGGCCAGGATCCGCGAGCTCGCCAACGAGCGCCTCGATCTGCTGCTGCCGCAAGGGTCGTTCGATCTGACCCAGGACTACGGGGGCATCGTGGCGGCCTCGATGGTCTGCGACTTACTGGGAATATCAACCGAACTCGCACCGCAGGTGCTGGCCGCCGTCAATGCCGGTAGCCTTGCCGCACCGGGTGAGGGCGTCGACACCGCGCAGGCCCGCCCCAACTATCTCGAATACCTGATACCCGTGGTGCAGCGGCGCCGAACCGATCAATCGGGCGGTCCGCTTCCCGTGGTCGACGGGTTGCTGGGGTACCGGCTGCCCGACGGCAGCGCGCTGAACGACGTCGAAACCGCCACGCAGATGCTGTGCATCTTCATCGGGGGCACCGAGACGGTGCCCAAGATCGCCGCGCACGGCCTGTGGGAGCTCAGCCAGCGGCCCGACCAGCTCGCCGCGGTGCGGGCCGATCCGGCCGCCACCGTGCCGGTCGCCCGGGAGGAGATGCTGCGCTACTGCGCGCCCGCGCAGTGGTTCGCCCGAACGGCGCGCCGGCCGTTCACCATTCACGGCCAGACCATCGAGCCGGGCCAGCGGGTGATCACGCTGCTCGCCTCGGCCAATCGCGACGAACGGGAGTACCCCGACCCCGACGAGTTCATCTGGGATCGGCCGATCGCCCGCTCGCTGGTGTTCGGCCGTGGCCAGCACTTCTGCATCGGCTATCACCTGGCCAGGCTGGAAGTGACTGTGCTGGTGCAGGAATGGTTGCGCAGGGTGCCCGACTTCGAGATCAAGGGCCAGTCCGCCACCCGGCTGCCGTCCAGCTTCCAGTGGGGATGGAACCAGATCCCGGTGGAGGTCTGACGTGTGGTCCTACCGGATCATCGCCCCGTATGAGTTCGAGCGCACCGACATCGCTGAGAAGACCGCCGACGAGGTGTCCGATGGTCAGGTGCTGCTGCGGTTCTTGGCCGCCGGGGTGTGCGGCAGCGACCTGCCGGGCTTCCGGGGCGCCAAGGGCAGACTGCCGGGCGACGACGGCGCCAGCGCCGCGGAGAAGGACGGCTTTCCGATCCATGAAGTGGCCGGCGAGGTGATCGCCAGCCGGCATCGGCAACACCGGATCGGCGATCGCGTGGTGGGCTGGGCCTCGGGCTTCGACGGGTTGATGGAGCGGGTCGTCAGCGACGGCAACGGACTTGCGCCGTACGACCCCGCCCTGACACCGTCGCAGGCGGTCGGGCTGCAGCCGCTGGCGTGTGTCCTGTATGCCTGCGAGCAATTGCCGGATCTGGCCGGCCGGCACGTTGCGATCATCGGTCAGGGGTCGATCGGGCTGTTGTTCTCCTACGTCGCCAAGGCGGCCGGCGCCCGGCGCGTCACCGGCGTCGACCCCGTCGACCGGCAAAGCCTCGCAACGACATTCGGTGTCGACGACGTGGTGCGCGCGACCAGCGACCGCTGGGTCAGTCAACTGGCGCCAGCCGACCGCGCCGATATCGTCATCGAGGCCGTCGGTCATCAGGTGGCCACGCTGGGGCATGCGATCGAAGCCGCCGCGCCCGGCGGCACCGTCTTTTACTTCGGCGTCGCCGACGACGAGGCGTACCCGATTAGCATGCGTCTCATGCTGCGCAACAATCTGACGCTGAAATCCGGTGTGACGCTTGACCGGCGACGGGTTCTCGAGCTCGCCGGCAAGTTCGCCGCCGAACATCCGGAACTGCTCGGCCACTATCTCACCCACACCTTCGGCGTCGACGATGTGCAGGGCGCATTCGACCTGGCGTGCCGGCCGGTGCCCGATCGCGTGAAGATTGCGATCGCCGAATGAGCAGCTTCGGTGCGGCGCTGAGCAAGACCACTCCGATATGGGGCGGGTGGGTCACCGGCCCGACGCTGATCGGGCCGGAGGAATTCGCCCGCGCCGGATACGACTACGTCGGATTCGATGCCCAGCACGGCTATCTCGACGACGCCGACATCGCCGGAATACTCCGGCGCCTCGAGCAGGTGCCGATCGCGACCGCGGTGCGGTTGCCCAACGCCGACCCGGCGCCGATCGGGCGGGTGCTCGACGCCGGCGCCGACGCCGTCTTCATCGCAATGATCGAATCGGCCGACCAGGCCGCCGCGGCGGTGGCCGCCACCCGCTACGCACCGGGCGGCGTCCGCAGCTTCGGCCCGCTGCGCGCCAGCCTGGGCCCCGACCCGGCCGCTCACGAAGCGCGGGTGAGCGTGTTCGCGATGATCGAAACTGCGGCGGCATTAACGAATCTCGGCGACATCTGTGCGGTCGACGGCCTCGCCGGAATCTACATCGGGCCCGCCGATCTGGCGATCTCGTTGGGTCACGCTACCGTCGGAGCGACCCGGCATCCGGAGGTGCTGGACGCGATCGTGCACATCCACGGCGTCGCGACCGAAGCCGGACTGGTCACCGGGATTCACGCCAGCGAGGGCAAGACCGGACACGCCATGGCGCAGCTCGGCTTTCAGCTGATCACCCTGGCCGCCGAATCGGCGGCGTTGCGGCGCGGCGCGATCGAGCACCTACGCGAGGCGACCGGACAGTGACCGACGACGAAGCCGCGATCCGCGAACTGATAGCCGGCTACGCATTGACTCTCGATGCCGGTGACATCGACGCGTGCGCGCAGCTGTTCACCACCGACGGGGAATTCCTGGTCTACGGACGGACTTTCGCCGGACATCAGGAGATCGCCAAGATGTTCCGCGATGCGCCGCGCGGACTGCATCTGACCGGGGTGTCGCGCATCGACATCGGCCCTGACGATCCCGACACCGCGACCGCCCGCTCGCAGGTCCTGTTCGTCAGGGCCGGCGACCTGCACCTGCGGCCCGCGCTGTACGACGACCAGCTGGTCCGCCGCGACCGGCAATGGCGTTTCCAGCAGCGGCGATGCCAGTTCATCACCGGCCACGGCCTGTCCGATAGCCCGGAGGTTCCGTCATCATGAGCGTCGCACTCGTCACCGGCGCCGCGGGCGGCCAGGGCTGGGCCATCGCGAAAAAGCTTCGCGCCCAGGGATACTCCGTGGCCGCCTGCGATCGGCGCGCCGAGGACGTCGCCGCCGCGGTCGCTGAGTTGGGCGACGACGAGGTGGTCGCGATCGCACTCGACGTGACCAGCGAAGCGCAGTGGCAGGCCGCCGTGGACAAGACGGTGGACCGGTTCGGGCGGTTGACCGCACTGGTCAACAACGCCGGGGTGCTGCATCGTTCCGCGCTCAGCGACGAGACGGTCGAGGATTTCGAAAATGCTTGGCGGGTCAATTGTCTGGGTGCATTCCTGGGCATGCGCGCCGCGCTCGACCAGTTGCGGGAGGCCGAACACGCGGCCATCGTGAACATTTGCAGCACCGGCGCCATCCGCCCTTTCCCGGCGCACTGCGCCTACGGATCGTCGAAGTGGGCGCTTCGGGGTCTGACCCAAACCGCGGCGGCCGAGCTGGCGCCGTCCGGTATCCGGGTCAATGCGGTGTTTCCCGGACCGATCGCAACCTCGATGCTCGATGACGCCACGCAGGCCCGGCTGACGGCAACGGCGACATTCGGGCGGCTGGGGCAGCCTACCGAAATCGCTGACGCGGTCGCCTTCCTGGTGTCGGAGGCGGCGTCGTTCATCACCGGTTCGGAACTGGTCGTCGATGGTGGGCAATGCCTACAGATTCGATGAGGACGATATGAGAACGGATTTGTCGGTCGGCATCATCGGTGCCGGCCCGGGTGGGCTGGCGCTGGGAATTCTGTTGGCCCGTGCGGGGTTTCACGACTTCACCATCTTCGACCGCGAAGACGACGTCGGCGGCACCTGGCGGATCAACACCTATCCGGGGCTGGCCTGCGACGTCAAGTCGCATCTGTATTCCTTCTCCTTCGACTTGAATCCGCATTGGTCGCGGCTCTGGTCGGGCCAGCCCGAGATCCTCGCCTACTTCGAGCGTTGCGCCGAGAAGTACCGGCTGCGGCCGCACCTGAAACTACGCACCGAAATCCATTCGGCGCGTTGGGTGCAAGACTCCCAGCAGTGGTGCCTGACCACCGGCAGCGGTCAGCAACACCGCTTCGATGTCGTGGTGTCCGCCGTCGGTCTGTTCACCCGGCCGCTTTTTCCGGAGCTGGTCGAGCAGGAGCCGTTCACCGGAACCGTGATGCACTCGTCGCAATGGGACCACTCGGTGGACCTGGCGGGCGCGCGGGTGGCCGTGTTGGGCACCGGGTCGACGGCGTCGCAGCTGCTACCCGAACTCGCGAAGGTGGCCGGCCAGGTGTATTCGGTGCAGCGCTCGCCGACGTGGATTCTGCCCAAGCCGGACCGGCACTACACCCGGCGGGAACGCTGGGCGTTCGCTCATCTGCCGTTGGCCAAGAAGCTGTACCGGACCCGGCTGTGGCTGCGCAGTGAATCCAACATCTCGGTGATCGAGCACGGCAGCGAAAAGACACAGGAGTTCACCGCGATTGCCCTCGGCCTACTGGAAAAGACGGTCGCCGACCAGGAATTGCGGGAGCGGCTGACTCCCGATCACCCGATGGGCTGCAAGCGGCTGGTGTTCTCCTCGGACTACCTCCCGGCGCTGACCCGGCCCAATGTCGAGGTGGTGTCCAGCCCGGCCCGCTATCTCAAGGCCCGATCCTTCGTCACCGAAGACGGCACCGAACGCGATGTCGACGTCGTGGTGTGCGCCACCGGCTACGCCGCCGCCGACTATCTCGGCCAGCTGGATGTCTCCGGCGAGGGCGGCACGACACTGCGCGAGGTCTGGAGCGAGGGGGCGCATGCGTATCTCGGCATGGCCGTTCCCGGATTCCCGAACTTCTTCATGCTGTACGGACCCAACACGAATGTCGGCTCCAACAGTGTGATCTTCATGCTGGAGGCCCAGGCGCGTTACATCGTGCGGGCGTTGAAGTACATGCGGCGCAGGGGCAAAACGTATGTGGCGGTGCGGCCCTCGGCGTTGGCGCGGTTCATCGCCAAGATCGACCAGTGGATGGTCGGCACCGTATGGACGACCCAGTGCAGCAACTACTTCCGCGCCGCGAACGGGCGCGTGGTAACACAATGGCCACGTAGCGCGCGTAGCTTCTGGAAAATGACGCGCAGGTTCACTCCCACCGACTTCATGTTCTCCAGCAACCCGCGCAGACCCGTGTTCGCCGGCGACCACGCGGCAGCGGAGCAACGATGACGGAATTGGATGGCGCGCAGCGGCTCGACCCGGTGCTGCGCGCGGTCGCGAGCACCCGAACGGTCTTCTCCCCGGAAGCGATCGCGCTGATGCGCGGGCCGTTCGACCAGCGCCGCCGCGCCGCCGCCCACCTGACCGATCTGCCGGGCGTTCAGATCAGCGAGGACCACGCCGCGGGCGCGGTCCCCGTCCGCATTTATCGCGGTGGGCCGTCGCCGGCACCGGTGGTCATCTATTGCCACGCGGGCGGATTCGCGTTGGGCAACCTCGACACCGATCACCGGCAGTGCGCGGAACTCGCCCGTCGCGGCCGTTGCACGGTGGTGTCGGTCGACTACCGGCTGGCCCCGGAGCACCCCTACCCGGCCGCGCTCGACGACGCGATCGCGGTGCTGAACTGGGTGGCCGGCGGCGCCGCGGACTTGGACATCGACACCGGCCGGCTGGCCATCGCGGGCAGCAGCGCCGGTGCCACCCTGGCCGCATCCCTGGTGCAGCGTTGCGCGGACGGGTCCCTGCCGCCGGTCGTGTTCCAACTGTTGCACCAGCCGGTGCTCGATGACCGCGCGACCGCGTCGAAAACGGAGTTTCGCACCAGCCCGGCCTTCGACAGCGAGGCGGCCGAACTGATGTGGGGCTACTACCTCGGCGAACAGCCCGCATCGCCGGATACCGTACCGGCGCGCCGCGCCGAATTACATGGTCTACCACCAACTTTGATCACCTGCGCGGAGATCGATCCGTTCCGCGACGAAGCGATCGACTACGCGCTGCGGCTCCTGCACGCCGGAGTGTCCACCGAATTGCACGTGTTCGCGCGCACCTGCCACGGCTTCGATTCGCTGCAGCCCGACTGGGCCGGCTCCGAGCGGCTGTTCAGGTTGCAGGGCAATGCCCTGACGACCGCCTTCTACGGGAGCTAGCCGGGCACTCGGCGAAACATGTTGGAATACCACCATGGCCATGATTCCGCCCGCACCCGAGCAGCTCACCAGCAGCGATTTCCCGGTGCTGTGGCCGGTGGGCACCCGGTGGGCCGACAACGACATGTTCGGCCATCTCAACAACGCGGTCTACTACCAGCTTTTCGACACCGCGATCAATGCCTGGATCACGATCGGCACCGGGCTCGACCCGACCACGATGCCGGCGCTGGGCGTCGTCGCCGAGTCGGGCTGCCGTTATTTCTCCGAACTGCAATTCCCGCAGCGCCTCGAGGTCGGCCTCGCCGTGACCCGGCTGGGCCGCAGCAGTGTCACCTACCGGCTCGGTGTGTTCGGTTCGAGCGAAGGTGCTAGCGAAGGTCAACAGCCGCGGCCGACCACGGCGCTCGGGCATTGGGTGCACGTCTACGTCGACCGCGCCAGCCGCAAACCCATCCCGATTCCCGACCCCATCCGGACCCTGTTGTCGACGGTCCGCGTCGAGGCTTGACCGAGATAGCGCCCCGCGCTGGGGCTTTCGCCTACCCGGCTATGCTTCGCCCATGCCCGTTTTGAGCAAAACCGTCGAGGTCGACGCCAACGCCGCCGCGATCATGGCCATCGTCGCGGATTTCGAGCGGTACCCGGAGTGGAGCGACGGGGCAAAGGGCTGCTGGGTGCTGGCGCGCTACGACGACGGCCGGCCCAGCCAGATTCGCCTGGACGCCGCCTACCAAGGCTTCGAGGGAACCTTCATTCAGGCCATCTACTACCCGGCACCGAACCAGATTCAGACCGTCCTGCAGCAGGGCGAGCTGTTCAAGAAACAGGAACAGCTGTTCAGCGTCGTGGAAACGGGCGCCTCGAGCCTGTTGACGGTGGACATCGACGTCGAACCGTCGCTGCCGGTGCCCGCGCCGATGGTGAAGATGATGCTGAACAACGTCCTCGATCACCTGGCGGACAACCTCAAGAAGCGCGCCGAACAGCTGGCCGCCAGCTAGCGGTTAACCGAAAATCCCGGCCCCGTCCAGCATTCCGGTCAGCCGCTGCGCCGCGTCGGTGAATTGCCAGACCGTGTGCTCGATCACCGCGGGGGTATCGCGGCGGCGCAGCGCGGCGATGAGCTGCCGGTGATTGTCGACCGCGGCGACTCCCCACTGTGGATCGCCGGCGTATACCAGTACCGGCATATACCGTGCGGCGTTGAGCAGGAACCAGGCCAACTTGATCCGTCCGCTGGCCTGATTGAAGACCCGGTGGAACGAGAACTCGATGCCCGCGATGGTCTCGGGATCACTGGAGCCGACGGCGACCACGAGCGAGTTGTTGATGCGCTCCAGCTCGTCGATCTCGGCCTCGGTGATGTGGTCGGTCGCCGCCGCGGCAAGTTCCCTGGCGATGGTGGCCTGTAGCCAGAAGATGTCGTCGATGTCCTGACGGGTCAACGGCAGCACGACGTGGCCGCGGTGCGGCTCCAGCTGCACCATGCCCTCACCGCGCAGCTTCAGCAGTGCCTCGCGCACCGGCGTCACGCTCACCCCGAGTTCGGCCGCGGTCTCGTCGAGACGTATGAAGGTGCCCGGACGCAGGGTCCCCGACATGATCGCCGCCCGCAGGTGACCCGCGACCTCATCCGACAGCTGCGCCCGGCGCAGCTGTCGCCGCCTGCCGTGGGGTCGCGTAGATAGAGGTACGTTCACGTCGTTAGCCAGGGCTTTCGGGGGGCGATTTCAGGGAGTTTTCAGGGCGTATCGGGGCTTGTCATCAGGGCGGTAAGGCCATAGTGTGACCCACACAACACTATGTTTTATCAAATATCAACCTGTCGCAAGCGGTGCGCGAGTGAAGGGAAGGTATTAGTTGACCGCGCAACTTGCTAGCCACGAGGCACCAGCATCGCAGCCGTCACACCCGCACGAGCAGCCGTATCTGGCCCGCCGGCAGAACTGGGTCAACCAGCTCGAGCGGCACGCGCTGATGCAGCCGCAGGCCGTCGCACTGCGATTTATGGGTCGCACCCTGACGTGGGCTGACCTGCAGCGACGGGTCAGCGCGTTGGCCGGAGCTCTCCGCCGCCGAGGGGTCGGCGCGGGGGACCGGGTGATGATCCTGATGCTCAACCGCACCGAGTTCGTCGAGGCGATGTTGGCCACCACCATGCTCGGCGGTATCGCGGTTCCGCTGAACTTCCGGCTCACCCCGTCCGAGATCGGGTTCCTGGTCGAGGACTGCGAAGCGCGGGTGATGGTCACCGAAGCGGTACTGGCCCCGGTCGCCACCGGGGTCCGCGACATCCAGCCGCTGCTGAGCACGGTGGTCGTGGCCGGCGGCTCGACCGACGACAGTGTGCTCGGCTACGAAGACCTGATCGGCGAGCCCGCGGACCCGGCCGAGCCGGTGGATGTCCCGAACGAGTCGCCGGCCCTGATCATGTACACCTCGGGGACCACCGGGCGTCCCAAGGGCGCGGTGCTGACCCACACCAATCTGACCGGGCAGACGATGACCGGGCTCTACACCAACGGAGCCGACATCAACAACGATGTCGGCTTCATCGGTGTCCCGCTGTTCCACATCGCCGGCGTCGGCAACCTGCTCGGTGGGCTGCTGATGGGCCTGCCCACGGTGATCTACCCGCTCGGTGCGTTCGACCCGGGCCAGCTGCTCGACGTGCTGGCGGCGGAGAAGGTCACCGGCATCTTCCTGGTTCCGGCTCAGTGGCAGGCGGTCTGCGCCGAACAACAAGCGCGACCGCGCGACTTGAGGCTGCGGATCATGTCCTGGGGGGCCGCCCCCGCACCGGATGCGCTGCTGCGGGAGATGTCGGCGACATTCCCCGGCACCCAGATCCTGGCCGCGTTCGGCCAGACCGAGATGTCTCCGGTCACCTGCATGCTGCTCGGCGAGGACGCCATCCGGAAGCGCGGATCGGTCGGCAAGGTGATCCCGACGGTCGCCGCGCGCGTCGTCGACGAGAACATGAACGATGTGCCGATCGGTGAGGTAGGCGAAATCGTCTATCGGGCACCGACATTGATGAGCGGTTACTGGAACAACCCGGAGGCCACCGCGGAGGCGTTCGCGGGCGGCTGGTTCCATTCCGGCGACCTCGTCCGGATGGACGACGACGGCTACGTCTGGGTGGTGGACCGCAAGAAGGACATGATCATCTCCGGCGGCGAGAACATTTACTGCGCGGAAGTGGAGAACGTGCTGGCCGAACACCCCGGCATCGTCGAGGTCGCGGTCATCGGCCGTGCTCACGAGAAATGGGGCGAGGTACCGATCGCGGTCGCGGCGATCAGTGCCGACGGGCCGCGCCTGGATGACCTGGACGAATTCCTGACCGAGCGCCTCGCCCGCTACAAGCACCCCAAGGCGCTCGAGATCGTCGATGCGTTGCCCCGCAACCCGGCCGGCAAGGTCCTGAAGACTGAGCTACGGGTTCGCTACGGGTCCGCGGGCACAACCCAAAAGCAGGCTACTTCAAGCGATTTCACGTCAAGAGAGGAAAGCTGACAGAAACTGTAACGTTTGCCCGTTGTTGACGAAGGGTTAATTGTGCGGATGCGGTTCACACCTGCTTGGCCATCGGGTACATTCCTGTGGTCTCCGTTACTACTTGCCAGTAGGGAGTCGGTGATCACACATGTGGGGTCCGTGCAAGGGGGAGGCGTGCGAGGCGTGCGACACGATTCGCTGCGCCGTGAGGTGCGCGGCGCCGGCATGAGGGGGCAGCGGTGACGACGTCGTCCGGTCCGCGCTTGGTCGGCTACGTGCGCGACCAGCTCGAGACACCGCTGACCCTGATCGGCGGGTTCTTCCGGATGTGTGTCCTGACCGGCCGGGCGTTGTTCCGCCGGCCATTTCAGTGGCGCGAGTTCATCTTGCAGTGCTGGTTCATCATGCGGGTCGCGTTTCTGCCGACCGTCTTCGTCTCGATCCCGCTGACCGTCTTGCTGATCTTCACGCTCAACGTGCTGCTGGCCCAGTTCGGTGCCGCCGACCTGTCCGGTGCCGGCGCGGCGATCGGTGCGGTCACCCAGCTCGGCCCGTTGACCACGGTGCTGGTGGTCGCCGGCGCCGGATCGACCGCAATCTGCGCCGACCTGGGCGCGCGCACCATCCGCGAGGAAATCGACGCGATGGAGGTGCTCGGCATCGACCCGATCCACCGCCTGGTTGTGCCCCGGGTGATCGCCGCGACCCTGGTCGCCACGCTGCTCAACGGCCTGGTCATCACCGTCGGCCTGGTGGGCGGCTACCTGTTCGGGGTCTACCTGCAGAACGTCTCCGGTGGGGCTTACCTGGCCACCCTGACCACGATCACCGGCCTGCCCGAGGTCGTCATCGCGACCATCAAGGCCGCGGTCTTCGGCCTGATCGCCGGCCTGGTCGGCTGCTATCGCGGGCTGACCGTGCGCGGCGGCTCCAAGGGCCTGGGCACCGCCGTCAACGAAACCGTGGTGCTCTGTGTCGTCGCGCTATACGCGGTCAACGTCATTCTGACCACCATCGGTGTGCGATTCGGAACGGGACACTGACATGACCAACGTCGCCGTACTGCGCGCCCGGTTCCCGCGGGCAGCCGAAAACCTGAATCGCTATGGCGGTGCCGCCGGCCGCGGGCTCGACGACCTCGGCAAGATGGCCTGGTTCGGCATGGTCTGCATCGGGCACGTGCCGCACGCGCTGCGTAACTACCGCAAGGAAACGCTGCGGCTGATCGCCCAGATCGGCATGGGCACCGGGGCCATGGCCGTGGTCGGCGGCACCGTCGCGATCGTCGGCTTCGTCACGCTGTCCGGTAGCTCACTGGTCGCGATCCAGGGTTTCGCGTCCCTGGGCAATATCGGGGTCGAGGCGTTCACCGGCTTCTTCGCCGCATTGATCAACGTGCGCATCGCCGCCCCCGTCGTCACCGGCATCGCGATGGCCGCCACCGTCGGCGCGGGCGCCACCGCTGAACTCGGCGCCATGCGGATCAGCGAGGAGATCGACGCCCTGGAAGTGATGGGCATCAAGTCGATCTCGTTCCTGGCAACCACGCGATTCATGGCCGGGCTGGTCGTGATCATCCCGATCTACGCGATGGCGATGATCATGTGCTTCCTGTCGCCGCAGATCACCACGACAGTCCTCTACGGGCAATCCAACGGAACCTACGACCACTACTTCCGGACGTTCCTGCGCCCCGATGACGTGTTCTGGTCATTCCTGGAGGCCATCATCATCACCGCGGTCGTGATGATCACCCACTGCTTCTACGGCTACAACGCCGGCGGCGGGCCGGTCGGCGTCGGTGAGGCCGTCGGTCGCTCGATGCGCTTCTCGCTGGTCTCGGTGCAGGTTGTGGTCTTGTCCGCCGCGTTGGCGCTGTACGGCGTCAACCCGAACTTCGCCTTAACGGTGTAGCGCCCATGACCCGACCCGGAAAGACGAACGCAGCGCGGACCCCGCCGTACAAGTTGGCGGGCATCGGCATGTTGGTCATCGGCGCGCTCGTTCTCGTCTTGGTCTACGGGCAGTTCCGCGGCGACTTCACCCCCAAGACCAAGTTGACGATGCTGGCGTCGCGGGCCGGTCTGGTCATGGACCCGGGTTCCAAGGTCACCTACAACGGGGTCGAGATCGGCCGGGTGGACACCATCTCGGAGATCGTCCGCGACGGTAAGCCGGCGGCCAAGTTCACCCTGGACGTCTATCCCCGGTACCTGTCACTGATCCCGGCCAACGTGAACGCCGACATCAAGGCCACCACGGTGTTCGGCGGCAAGTACGTGTCGCTGACGACGCCGCAAAGCCCGTCGACGCAAAAGCTCAGCGCGTCGACGGTGATCGACGCGAGGTCGGTGACGACGGAGATCAACACGTTGTTCCAGACCATCACCTCGATCGCGGAGAAAGTGGATCCGGTCAAGCTGAACCTGACGCTGAGCGCGGCCGCGCAATCGCTGGCCGGGTTGGGCGACAGGTTCGGGCAGTCGATCGTCAACGGCAATGCGGTGCTCGACGACGTCAACCCGCAGATGCCGCAGATCCGACACGACATCCAGCAGCTGGCCGGCCTCGGCGACACCTACGCCAACGCCTCGCCGGACCTGTTCGACTTCCTCAACAACGCGGTCGTCACCTCGCGCACGATCAACCAGCAGCAGAAGGATCTGGACCAGGCGCTGCTGTCGGCCGCCGGGTTCGGCAACACCGGCGCGGAGATCTTCGAGAAGGGCGGCCCGTACCTGGCGCGCGGAGCTGCCGACCTGGTGCCGTCGGCGCAGCTGTTGGACACCTACAGCCCGGCGATCTTCTGCACCCTGCGCAACTACCACGACATCGAGCCCAAGGCCGCCTCGTTCCTCGCCGGCAACGGGTACTCGCTGAACGCCCACACCGAGGCGCTGTCCGGCCTGGGGCTGCTCGCCAACCCCGTCTCGGCGGTGGCCACGATCGCCAGCCTGGTCGGAGGCCTGGCCGGGGTGGTCGGTGGAGCGCCGAACCCCTACATCTATCCCGAAAACCTGCCGCGGGTGAACGCCCGTGGTGGACCGGGCGGTGCGCCGGGTTGCTGGCAGCACATCACCCATGACCTCTGGCCCGCTCCCGAGTTGGTGATGGACTCCGGCAACAGCATCGCGCCGTACAACCACCTCGACACCGGTTCGCCCTACGCAATCGAGTTCGTCTGGGGCCGTCAGGTAGGGGATAACACGATCAACCCATGAAAATCACCGGTACGATCGTCCGACTCAGCATCTTCTCACTGGTGCTGCTGCTGTTCACTGTGATGATCATCGTGGTGTTCGGTCAGATGCGGTTTGACCGCACCAACGCGTACACGGCGGAGTTCAGCAACATCAGCGGGCTGCGCCAGGGCCAGTTCGTCCGCGCCTCCGGGGTGGAGATCGGCAAGGTCGACACCGTAGAGCTGATCGACGGCGGCAAGCGGGTGCGGGTGAAGTTCAAGGTCGACCGCTCGATTCCGCTGTATCAGTCGACGACGGCGCAGATCCGCTACCTCGACCTGATCGGCAACCGGTACCTGGAGCTCAAGCGCGGCGAAGGCGAAGGCGCCGACAAGGTGTTGCCGCCGGATGGATTCATCCCGCTGTCGCGTACGGCGCCCGCGCTCGACCTGGACGCGCTGATCGGTGGTTTCAAGCCGCTGTTTCGGGCGTTGGACCCGGACAAGGTCAACACCATCGCGACCGCGCTCATCACGGTGTTCCAGGGTCAGGGCGGCACGATCAACGACATCCTCGACAACACTGCGCAACTGACGAGCCAGATCGGCGAGCGTGACCAGGCGATCGGCGAGGTGATCAAGAACCTGAATATCGTGCTGGACACGACGGTCCGGCACCGCCAGCAATTCGACCAGACGATCAACAACCTCGAGGTGCTGATCACCGGGCTCAAGGACCATGGCGACCAACTGGCCGGCGGGACCGCGCACATCAGCAACGCCGCCGGCACCGTGGCCGATCTGCTGGGCGAGGATCGCGCGCTGCTGCACAAGTCCATCAACTACCTCGACGGGATCCAGCAGCCGCTGATCGACCAGCAAGACCAACTGCAGGACTACCTCAAGAAGGTGCCGACCGCGCTGAACATGATCGGGCGCGCCATCGGGTCCTACGGCGACTTCGTGAACTTCTACGCCTGCGACATCACGTTGAAGATCAATGGTCTGCAGGCTGGTGGCCCGGTCCGCACGGTCCGGCTCTTCCAGCAGCCGACGGGTAGGTGCACGCCGCAATGAGAACGCTGGAACCTCCGAACCGGCTTCGGATCGGCCTGATGGGCATCGTGGTCACGCTGCTCGTCATCGGCGTCGGGCAAAGCTTCACCAGTGTCCCGATCCTGATGGCCAGGCCCGCCTACTACGGACAGTTCACCGACTCCGGCGGGATCAACGTCGGCGACAAGGTGCGCATCGCCGGCATGGACGTCGGCAAGGTCGAGGACCTCAAGATCGACGGCGACCACATCTCGATCAAGTTCTCGATCGGCACCAACACCATCGGCACCGAGAGCCGGCTGGCGATCCGCACCGACACCATCCTCGGCAAGAAGGTCATGGAGATCGAGGCGCGTGGCTCCCAGCCGCTACGCCCCGGGGCCGCGTTGCCGGTGGGCCAGAGCACGACGCCCTACCAGATCTACGACGCTTTCTTCGACGTCACCAAGGCCGCCTCCGGTTGGGACATCAACACGGTCAAAGAGTCGCTGCATGTGTTGTCGCAGACCATCGACCAGACCTATCCGCACCTGAGCGCCGCGCTCGAGGGTGTCGCCAAATTCTCCGACACGGTCGGCAAACGAGACGCCGAGGTCAAGCATCTGCTCGCCCAGGCCAACCAGGTGGCCAGCGTGCTCGGCGACCGCAGTGAACAGGTCGACCGCCTGCTGGTCAACGCCAAGACGCTGCTGGCCGCATTCAACGAGCGTGGGCAGGCCATCAACGCGTTGCTGGGCAACATCGCCGCGTTCTCCGAACAGGTGAAGGGCCTGATCAACGACAACCCGAACCTCAACCACGTGCTGGAGCAGCTGCGCACGATCAGCCAGATCCTGGTTGAGCGCAAAGACGACGTGGCAGCGGGTCTGACCGAGGTCGGCCACTTCCTGCCGTCATTGAACGAGGCCATCGCGTCGGGCCCGTTCTTCAAGGTGGTGCTGCACAACCTGGCGCTGTACCAGATCATCCAGCCCTGGGTGGACGCCGCATTCAAGAAGCGCGGCATCGACCCGGAGAACTTCTGGCGCAGTGCCGGTCTGCCGGAGTACCGCTGGCCCGACCCCAACGGCACCCGGTTCCCCAACGGTGCGCCGCCGCCGGCACCGCCGGTGCTGGAGGGCACCCCGGAGCACCCCGGACCCGCCATCCCACCCGGATCGCCGTGCTCGTACACGCCGGCCAACCCTGGCGGCAACATCACCGTCGGCGACGAGGGTCTGCCGCGGCCATGGAACCCGCTGCCCTGTGCGGGCGCGAGCGTCGGCCCGTTCGGCGGGCCGGGCTTCCCCGCTCCGGTCGACGTCGCGACGTCGCCGCCGAACCCGGACGGCCTGCCGCCCACGCCTGGCATCCCGATCGCCGGTCGCCCGGGCGACCCGCCCCCGAACGTTGTCGGCACGCCGGTGCCGCTGCCGACGCAGGCACCGCCCGGCGCGCGCACCGAGAACCTGGCGCCGGCCGGCCCGACGCCGCCGCCGTCCACCTTCGCGCCCGGTCTACCGCCGGGTCCCCCGGCCCCACCCGGACCGGGGAACCAATTGCCGGCGCCGTACATCAACCCGGGCGGTTCGGGCGGTAGTGGTGTCACGGGAGGTAGCCAGAATTGAGCACCATCTTTGACGTCCGCAATGTGCGGCTACCGAAGCTCTCCCGGACGACGGTGATCATCGGCGCGCTGGTCGTCGTCGTGGCACTGGTCGTCGGCTACGTCGGCTACCGGCTTTTCGAGAAGCTGACGAACAACACCGTCGTCGCCTACTTCCCGGCGGCGAACGCCCTCTACAAGGGGGACAAGGTCCAGATCATGGGCCTGCGGGTCGGCTCGATCGACAGCATCGAACCGGTCGGCGACAAGATGAAGGTGACGTTCCACTACGAGAACAAGTACAAGGTTCCCGCCAACGCCTCGGCGGTGATCCTGAACCCCACCCTGGTGGCATCGCGCGCGATCCAGCTGGAACCGCCGTACAAGGGCGGGCCGGTGCTGGGCGACAACGCCGTGATCCCCGAAGAGCGCACCCAGGTGCCGGTGGAGTGGGACGAACTGCGCAACAGCATCACCAACATCATCTCGAAGCTGGGCCCGACCAAGGAGCAGCCGACGGGGCCGTTCGGTGAGGTCATCTCGTCGTTCGCCGACGGTCTGGCCGGCAAGAGCAAGCAGATCAACACCGCGCTCAACAGCCTGTCGTCGGCGTTGACCGCGTTGAACGAGGGCCGTGGCGACTTCTTCGCCGTGGTGCGCAGCCTGGCGCTGTTCGTCAACGCGCTGCACCAGGACGACGCGCAGTTCGTCGCGCTGAACCAGAACCTGGCCGATGTCACCGGAC
Organism: Mycobacterium sp. Aquia_213; assembly: GCF_026625985.1. Classification (NCBI taxonomy): domain Bacteria; kingdom Bacillati; phylum Actinomycetota; class Actinomycetes; order Mycobacteriales; family Mycobacteriaceae; genus Mycobacterium; species Mycobacterium sp. Aquia_213. The sequence continues at coordinate 5,634,717 of NZ_CP113116.1, read as the reverse complement.
GGCTCGCGCAGGACGACGGCGCCCTGTCCAATGCCCTCCAGCAGTTCGACAGCCTGCTGACCACCGTGCGCCCGTGGCTGGACAAGAACCGCGAGGTGCTGACCACCGACATCAACAACCTGGCCACCGCGACGAACACGCTGGTGCAGCCCGATCCGCTGAACGGGCTGGAGACCGCGCTGCACGTCCTGCCGACGGCCGCGGCCAACATCAACCAGATCTATCACCCGTCGCACGGTTCGGTGGTCGCCATTCCCGCGATCACGAACTTCGCGAACCCGATGCAGTTCATCTGCAGCTCGATTCAGGCCGGCAGCCGGCTCGGCTACCAGGAATCCGCCGAACTGTGCGCGCAGTACCTGGCGCCGGTGCTCGACGCGATCAAGTTCAACTACCTACCGTTCGGCTTGAACCTGTTCAGCACCGCCGAGACGTTGCCCAAGGAGGTCGCGTACTCGGAGGACCGGCTGCACCCGCCGAACGGCTATAAGGACACGACGGTCCCGGGTATCTGGGTGCCGGACACGCCGACCTCGCACCGCAACACCCAGCAGGGCTGGATCGTCGCCCCGGGCATGCAGGGCCAGCAGGTGGGGCCGATCACCGCGGGCCTGATGACCCCGGAGTCGCTTCAGGAACTGATGGGCGGACCGAACATCGAGCCCGTGCAGTCGAACCTGCAGACCCCGCCGGGACCGCCGAACGCCTACGACGAGAACCCGATCCTGCCGCCCATCGGGCTGCGGGCTCCGACGCCGATTCAACCGCCGGCGCCGGGACCGGGAGTGATTCCGGGTCCGGTCGGACCGACGCCCGCACCGGTCGGGGCCCCGGCGCCCAATGCCGGTGGTCCGCCTGTCGCCGCTGACTTCGGGGGTGGCCAGTGAGGCGCGCGATGCGCGGCGCAGCCGCGAGGAGCAAGCCGAATCGACCGGTACTGAGTAGGTTGACGCAGCTGATCCGGCACCGGGCCTGGCAGAGCCTGGTGCTGCTGATGGTCGCCGCGGTGCTGAGCTCGTGCGGCTGGCGCGGCATCTCCAACGTGGCGATTCCGGGCGGTCCGGGCGACGGGCCGGGGTCCTACACCATCTACGTGCAGGTGCCGGACACCCTGGCGATCAACGGCAACAGCAAGGTCATGGTTGCCGACGTCTTCGTCGGTTCGATCAAAAACATCCAGTTGAAGAACTGGGTGGCCACGCTGACGCTGGGTGTGAAGAGCACCGTCAAGCTGCCCAAGAACGCCATCGCCAGGATCGGCCAGACGTCACTGCTGGGTTCTCAGCACGTGGAGCTGGCCGCGCCGCCGAACCCGTCGTCGGAGCTGCTGAAGAACGGCGACACCATTCCGCTGAAGAATGCGACTTCGTATCCCACCACCGAACAGACGCTGGCCAGCCTGTCGTTGATCTTGCATGGTGGCGGCATCCCGAACCTGGAAGTGCTGCAGAACGAGGTCTACGACATCTTCCACGGGCGCGGGGAGCAGATCCGGTCCTTCCTCGGCAAGCTGGACACCTTCACCACCCAGCTCAACCAGCAGCGTGACGACATCACCCACGCGATCGACTCCACCAACCGGCTGCTGGTCTACGTCGGTGCCCGGTCGGATGTCCTCGACCGAGTGCTGACCGACCTCCCGCCGCTGATCAAGCATTTCGCCGACACTAAAAACCTGCTGATCAACGCCGTCGACTCGGTGGGCCGGCTCAGTCAGTCCGCCGACCAGTACCTCTCGGAGGCGCGCGGGCCGCTGCATACCGACCTGCAGGCGCTGCAATGCCCGCTGAAGGAACTCGGCCGCTCCTCGCCGTACCTGATCGGGGCGCTGAAGCTGATCCTGACCCAGCCGTTCGACATCGACACCGTCCCGAAGATGTTCCGCGGTGACTACGTGAACATCTCGCTGACGCTGGACGTGACCTACAGCTCGGTCGACAACGCGTTCCTCACCGGAACCGGATTGTCGGGCGCACTGCGGGCACTCGAGCAGTCCTTCGGCCGTGACCCCGAGACGATGATCCCCGACGTCCGCTACACGCCGAACCCGAACGACGCGCCCGGCGGACCGCTGGTGGAACGGGGGGACCGGAATTGCTGACTCCGTTCATTAGACGCCAGCTGTGGGCGTTCCTGGTCCTCACGGTTGTCTCGCTGCTGGTGCTTGGCGTCTACTACCTGCAGGTCCCAAGCCTGATGGGGATCGGTCGGTACTCGCTGAAGGCCGAGTTGCCGGCTTCGGGTGGGTTGTACCCGACGGCCAACGTGACCTATCGCGGCATCACGATCGGCAAGGTCACCGACGTCGAGCCGACCGAGCATGGCGCCGAAGCGACGATGAGCATCGACAGCCAGTACAAGATCCCGGTCGACACGATCGCGAACGTGCACTCGGTGTCGGCGGTCGGTGAGCAGTATCTGGACCTGGTCTCGACGGGAAACCCCGGAAAGTACCTGTCCGAAGGACAAACCATCAGCAAGGGAACGGTGCCCGCCGAGATCGGGCCGGCGCTCGACACCGCTAACCGCGGGCTCGAGGCGTTGCCCAAGGACAAGATCGGCAAGCTGCTCGACGAAACGGCGGAGTCCGTCGGCGGCCTGGGTCCCGCGCTGCAGCGCCTGGTCGACTCCACGCAGGCGATTGTCGGCGATTTCCGGACGAACATCGGAGGCGTCAACGACATCATCCAGAACTCCGGCGGGGTGCTGGACAGCCAGGTGAAGTCCGGTGACGCGATCGAGCGCTGGGCGCGCAACCTGAACACGCTGGCGGCGCAGGCCGCGCAACGCGACGCGAACGTGAAAAGCATTCTGTCGCAAGCGGCGCCGACCGCCGATCAGGTCAACGACGTGTTCAGCGATGTGCGGGAGTCGCTGCCACAGACGCTGGCGAATCTCGAGATCGTGTTCGACCTGCTCAAGCGCTATCACACCGGGGTGGAGCAGGTGCTGGTGTTCCTGCCGCAGGGTGCCTCGATCGCGCAGACGGTGGCCGCACCGTTCCCGAACCAGGCCGCGCTCGACTTGGCGCTGTCCATCAACCAGCCGCCGCCCTGTCTGACCGGTTTCATTCCGGCCCCGGAGTGGCGCTCACCGGCCGACACCAGCACGGCGCCGCTGCCGTCGGGCACCTACTGCAAAATTCCGATGGATACGCCCGCCAACAGCGTGCGTGGATCGCGCAACATCCCGTGTACCGACGTCGCCGGCAAGCGGGCCGCCACGCCGCGTGAGTGCCGCGACCCCAGGCCGTACGTCCCGGCCGGAACGAACCCCTGGTTCGGTGATCCGAACCAGATTCTGACCTGCCCGGCGCCGTCAGCGCGCTGCGACCAGTCGGTGCGCCCGGGCATGGTGATCCCGGCGCCGTCGGTGAACAACGGCATGAACCCGGCACCTTCGGACCGAGTCGCGGGGACGCCGCCGGCGACCAGTGACCCCTTGACCCGGCCCGGGTCCGGTACCGTGCAGTGCAACGGACAGCAGCCCAACCCGTGTGTCTACACACCCACTGGACCTCCCTCGGCGGTATACAGTCCCCAGAGCGGTGAACTGGTAGGGCCCGACGGCGTCAGATACTCCGTCGAAAACTCGACCAAAACAGGAGACGACGGATGGAAGGAGATGCTGGCGCCAGCCGGCTGAACCCACCACCGATGTCGATGCTTAGTCGTCTGCGTCGGAGACGGCCGAAGGACTCGGACGACGTCACCGACGAGACAAACCCGGAGGTGACGGCCGAGGATTCGTCTGAATCCGAGGACGGAGCCGACCAGACCAACTCCGAGGTCGAAGCCGACCAGGCCGGCGCCGAGGTGACGGCGCCGGATTCGCCGGACCCCGAACCCGAAGCCACCCCGGAAGCCGCGGCCCCGGAACAACCGGAGGCCGAAGCCGAATCCGAGCCCGCAGCAGACGATGCCGAACAGCCGGAGGCCGACGGCGATCACGACGATGCCGACGCCGCGGCCGAGGCGGATGGTTCCGGGCGCCCCCCGTCGGCCCTGGGCCGCGCGTGGCTGGCCGGCATCGCCGCCGCCCTCGTCCTGCTGGCCGGTGCCGTCGGCACCGGCGGCTACCTGGCGCTGCGCTACCACCACGAGAGCCAGGCAATCGCGCGCAACAACGCCGCGGCGCTCAAGGCGGCGATCGAATGCGTGTCGGCGACGCAGGCGCCCGACACCAACGCGATGATCGCCAGCGAGCAGAAGATCATCGAGTGCGGCACCGGTGCCTTCCGTGAACAGGCCATGGTCTACACCGGCATGCTCGTGCAGGCCTACCAGTCCGCCAATATCCACGTTCAGGTCGCCGATGTCCGGGCCGCCGTCGAGCGCAACAACAAAGACGGTTCGATCGAGGTGCTCGTGGCGATGCGGGTCAAGGTGGCCACCGAGCAATCAGAGAACGAGACCGGCTACCGGCTGCGGGTGAAGATGGCGCTGGACGAAGGCCAGTACCGGATCGCCAGGCTCGACCAGGTGACGAAGTGACGCTGGTGGTCGAGGAGACTCAGACCACGGCCCCCCAAGTGTCATCGCAGAATGCCTTGGCGCCCTGGCATATTCGCGCGTGCGCGTTCGCGATCGACGTCCTGCCGGCCGCCGCCGTGGCGACGACGATGGCGTTGGTGTCGTTCACCGTGCCGGCGCGCGGCGCGTGGTGGTGGCTGAGCAGCTGCGTTCTCGGGACCGCCGTGCTGGCCATGCTGGTCAACCGGTTGCTGTTGCCGACCATCTTCGGCTGGAGCCTGGGACGCGCACTGTGTGGAATCGCGGTGGTGCACCGCGACGGCGGCGCCATCGGCGCGTGGGGCCTGCTGCTGCGCGACGTTGCTCATCTGCTCGACACTGTGTCGGTGGTGGGATGGCTTTGGCCGCTGTGGGATTCGCAGCGCCGCACCTTCGCCGACATGTTGCTGCGTACCGAAGTGCGGAGCTCGGAAACGCCGCGATCGGACCTTCGGCGGTGGACGATCATCGCGGTGCTCAGTGCGACCGGGCTATGCGTGGCGGGTGCCGTCGTCAGCTATGGGGTGGTGTACTCCCGCGATCAGGCGACCGATCAAACGCGGGCCCAGATCGCGATACAGGGACCGAAGATCGTCGCGCAAATGCTGACGTACGACCCGAAGTCGTTGCATGACGATTTCGTGCGTGCCCAGTCGCTGGCGACCGACAATTATCGTGGCCAGCTCAAGGCGCAGCAGGACATCGTCCAAAAGGGCAACCCGGTCATCAACGAGTACTGGGTGACCGACGGCTCGATCGAGTCGGCGTCGCCGGATCGGGCGACGATGCTGTTGTTCATGCAGGGGCGGCGCGGCGCGGCGCCCGAGGAGCGGTACATCACCGCAACCGTCCGGGTGAGTTTCGTCAAGGACGCCGGCGGCCATTGGCTGGTCGACAACCTCACCGTGCTGACCAAACCGAAACCGTCGGGGAACGGAAAATGAGCCCCCGCCGCAAGTTTGAGCCCGGCGAGGGCGCGCTGCTCGTCGCGACGGATCCGCAGATCCAGCGCCGGCCGTGGGGGTTACCCGCTGCCGGTGCGGTCGCCGCGGTGCTGATGACCGCGGCGATCACGCTCGCCACCCTGATGCTGATCTCCCATCAATCCCGTGAGCACACCGCGTCCAAAGACCGCGAGGTGCTCAACTACGTGACGGGGTTCATGACGCAGTTCACCTCTCTTGACCCCTATCACGCGAACGACTACGTCATGCGGATAATGGCCCAGGCGACAGGCGATTTCGCCAAGCAGTATCACGACAAGGCCAACGAGATTCTGCTGCAGGTCGCGCGCGCGGAGCCCGCGACCGGCAGCATCCTCGGCGCGGCCGTGGAACGGTGGAACGACGATGGCAGCGCTACCGTGATGGTGGCGACCGAAGTCACGTCCAAGTCGCCGGATCAGAAGCAGGTATTCGAGAACACGAATCGTTGGACGGCAACTGCTACGCGGGAAGGGAATCAGTGGAAGATAAGCAGCCTGCTGCAGGTGATCTGACCGCCGAGGCGGCCTCCGACGACGTCGCCGAGGACAACGAAAACAGCTCCACGGCAACGGAATCCGGCACCAAACCGGCCGGTGAGGCCGCCGTGGACACCACGGATGAGATCGAAGCCGACACCGATGAGTCCGAAACTGCGACTGAAGAGGGTGGCCGCAAGCGGCGCAAACTGCTGGCCGGGAGATGGATGGCCATCGTCGTGGTGGTGGCCGCCTTACTGTTCGTTGGCTCCGCGGCGTTCGCGGGCGCGACGATGCAGCCCTATCTGGCCGACCGCGCCGCGGCGGCGACCAAGCTCAAGGTGGCTCGCACCGCGGCCAATGCGATCACGACGCTGTGGACCTACACGCCGGAGAATATGGACGGCCTCGCCGATCGCGCGTCGGCCTACCTCGGCGGTGACTTCGAGGCCCAATACCGAAAATTCGTCGACGCCATCGTGGCCCCGAACAAGCAAGCCCAGATCACCAACAAAACCCAAGTCACCGGCGCGGCGGTCGAATCGCTGGACGGCCCGAACGCGGTCGTCATCGTGTATACCAACACCACCTCGACCAGCCCGCTGACCAAGAACATCCCGGCGCTGAAGTACCTGTCCTATCGGCTGTTCATGAAGCGCGCGAACGGGCGCTGGCTGGTGACCAGGATGACGACCGTGACCTCGCTGGATCTGACCCCGCGTACGTAGCCCGGCCGAACCGAGATCGCCGAAATATACTCCGAGCCGTGGAATTCAAGGCCTCGCCGGTATCCGAGCGATCGACCGTCGTGGCGCTGTTGCTGCTGACCTTTGCCACCGGGTTGGCCGACGCGATCAGCGTCTTGGTTCTTGGCCACGTGTTCGTCGCGAATATGACCGGCAACGTGATCTTCCTTGGCTTTTGGCTCGCTCCGCGAACCAACGTCGACTTGACCGCGGTTGTCGTGGCGTTGCCCACTTTCGTCATCACCACCATCCTCAGCGGCAGGCTGACCCGCTATTTCGGTAGTCGGACGCGCCCGTGGATCACCATCGTCCTGTCGTTGGAGATCGTGTTGCTGACGGTGTTGTCGATCCTGGCCGGCTCCGGTGTGCTGCGCTATCACGACGACACCAAACTCATCGTGATCGGCTTACTCGCGGTGACGTTCGGCCTGCAGCATTCGAGCGCGCGCCAATTCGGCATCCAAGAGCTCTCCACCACCGTCTTGACGGCGACGATCGTCAGTCTCGGTATGGACAGCCGACTGTCCGGTGGGACGGGTGCTCGCGAAAAGCTGCGTCTCACTGTCGTTTTGACGATGTGCGCCGGTGCGTTCTCCGGCGCGACGATCTCACGGTTCGTGATCGCTCCGGTGTTCACCTTCATCGCGGTCCTGGTGGCGGCCAGCCTGTTGATCTTCCGGTTCGGGCCTCCCGCTACGGAATCCGCGGTGGCCGCGACTGCCGAGCCGGCTGACGGTTAGTTGAAGGCCAGCCAGCTGGGCAACGCGCGTTCGTGGGAGTCGCACAGCACCTGACGGGTGTCGCACGACCCGCGCGGCGACCCCGCACCGGCCCACATGCCGCCGGTGTCGCGGCGCAACACGATCGCCGACGAGCCGCCGCCGTCCAGCAGGATCGCGGTGTCGCTGCCCAGGCCGCGGAACAGGTCCTGCATGTTGTCCGGGGTGTAGCTGCCGCCCTCGAAGATGTACATCTCGTCGCGCTGCTTGACATAGGCCAGGGCCGTTCGCGCCGCGCTGGGGCCACCGTCGCGCAGCTGCTGAGTCTCGCCGGGGCCCAGCAGCCCGATCCCGGACACCGCGACGAACTTCTCGTTCTTGTTGAGCAGGTCGGCCACCACCGGGGTGGCGGCGTCGTAGTCGTTCTTGCTGCGCGGCCACACCACATACGGCGCACCGCCGGACGGCAGGATCATCGTCGTCAACGAGGACCAGCTCTCGCCGCCGCCGGAGAGCCCTTGCTTGCCGGGGTAGGCCAAGGTGCCGGTGACCGCCTGGTTGGCGCGGCCCTGTCCATTGGTGTTGTCAATGAAGGCGCCGAGCGGCGAGCTGCAGCTGGTCTGACGCCACGAACCGGCCTTCTGTCCGCGCACGTCGAAGAAGTTGGCGTTGATCGCGATGGTCGGCTGCCCCATCCGTTGCCACGCGTTAAGCGGCGTATAGAGCTCGGAGGCCTGCATCAACCCCTCGCCGGTGCGGGCCCCGGGGTTGCTCTCGCAGCGCGCTTGGTCACCCCGGTGCGTGTCGACCAGCAGATGCGGGGACAGGCGTCCCGCCGCGTTCTTGATGATCATCAGGTGGCCGCCGTTGTTCATCTCATACCAGCGACCGCTGGCGTCCATCAGCGGCGTGGGGTGGCCGGGGCCGAAGTTGTAGACCAGATACGAGCCCTTGGTGGCGCCGATCGCGCTGGCCAGGAGTTCGCGGGCGTCAGCGGCGTGGGCGACGGGTGGCCCGACGGTGCTCGTCAACAGGGTGCAGGCGAACATCGCCGTGAGGCTGGCCGCCAGTCGGCGCAGCCCGGTGCGTCGTGTCAGCACGGCAGCCCTTTCGGCCCTTAACTGGATGCAACATTCACAGCATCAGTCACATAAGCCCCACTGTCAACATAAATAACAAACGTGTGACACTTAGGCCGCGCGCGAATTACGTTTGCTTGCTTACGCTTTCGGGATCCGGCTCGGCGGAGTCGGCGTCGGTGGGTTCGCCCGAACTTTCGTGCTTGCCCGCGCGCGCCTTCTGTTGCGATTGGTGTTGGGCTTGGTGCGCCTCGGCGATCGCCACGCCGATGGCGCCGGGAATCCGGTGGAACCCGCTGCGGTCGTACATGCGGGTGACGATGCCGCCCACCAACAGGCCGATGACCAGCCCGATCGACGTCATCAACAACGCCTGCGAGAGGCCGGCCTCCCCGTCGCCGTTCAGATACAACAGCGACCGCACACCCAAGAACACCTGGTGCATCGGTTCGAACTCGGCCAGCCAGCGGAAGAACGGCGGCACCGCTTGCAGCGGCACGGTGGCGCCGGCCGACGGCAACCCGAGGATGACGAAAACCAGCATGCTGAACAGCAAGCCCATCGAGCCCAGCACCGCGATCAGCGAGCTGGACGTCACACCCACCGCGACGATCGCAAACACGCCGTACGCCCACAACTCCCAGCCGTGCGTAATCGGCATGCCGAGTCCGTGGGCTATGGCCAGGTAGACGCCCGACGTGAGCAAGGCCAGCACCAGCATGATTCCCCACTTCACCAACAACGTGCGGAAGCGAGAGATGTTGGCCTGCTCGGCAAATCGATACACCGGACCCCATTCGGCCGGCACGTATCCGAGCAAAGAGTCCACCAGGGTGGACACGACAATGCTGCCGGTGAACCCGGCCAGCAACAACAGCAATGCGTAGTAGAACGCCGACAGTCCGTTGCCCGTGCCGTTGGGTAGCGGGTTGTACACGGCTGATTTGATATCGATCGGGCTGGCCAATCCCGATTGGGACGCACCGGTCAGCGGCGCCCCGCCGGTCTCTTGGGCGACTTCAGACGAAAGATACTGTCCCACTTTGGTATTGGCGACAGCCATGGCTTGGGTCAGGGTCTGCCCGGCGATGCCGGCGCCCAACGTGCCCGCTCGGGGGTTGGTGAAGATCGTGACCGAGGGCCGCTCGGCCTTGGTGGGCGTGACCGCGCTCGCACCGTACTCGCGCAGATTCGACGAGAACGTGGGCGGAATAACCAATTCGCCGTACGCCTGAGCACGGTCCAGTAGCCGTTTGGCCTCGTCGTGCGACACGACCTTGATTTCGAACTTGTTCTTATCCAGCGCGGAGAGCAGGCCGTCGACGATTTTCGGGCCGGCGGTTCCGGCGTCCTCGTTCACCACGGCGATCGGGAAGTGGCGCAGGTTGGTGGTCGGATTCAAGATGCCGCCGAGATACAGCGCACAGAGCGCCGACATCAGGGCCAGCGTGGCGCCGATCGGCAACGCCCAGAACTGCACTGTTTTCAGTGCTTTTGCGTTGTGCTTCGGGTTCGGCACCGCGTGCCGCGGTTGGGCTTTCGACATCCCGGCTCCTGTCTGTCATGCCCACTCTATTGGGTCTAGCCGCCCAGCTTTGAGTGCATCTCCCAGATCAGCAGGTCCGTCGGCGCGCTCGCCGTCAGCCGCGGGCCGTCGACGTCGGTGAGCCGGGCCGCATCTCCGTCGCCGAGTTCGCCGGCCCCGTCCAGCGTGAGCCGGCCGCGCGGCACGTATACGTGCAGGTAGGGGGCGGTGGGCGCGATGACGGTGTCGCCGGCTTGCAGCCGCGCCCCGTGCAGGGCCGCGCCGCGGTTGTGCAGCAAGATGGCCGCGTCGTGCCCGGGTATGCCCGAGGCGATCGTCACAAGTTCGGCGCCCGTGTGGCCGATCTCATGCTGCTGGTAGCCGGGTGAGATACCGCTCTCGTCGGGGATCACCCACATCTGAACGAAATGTACTGGCTGCGTTAACGAATCGTTTTTCTCCGAATGCAGGATCCCGCTGCCCGCCGACATCCGTTGCGCCAGGCCCGGATAGATCACGCCGCGGTTACCGGCCGAATCCTGGTGTGTCAATTCGCCTTCCAGCACCCACGTCACGATCTCCATGTCCCGGTGGGCGTGGGTATCAAAACCGGCATCCGCCGCCACGACGTCGTCGTTGTTCACCACCAGCAACCCGTGGTGGGTGTTCTCCGGCTCATAGTGGTCGCCGAACGAGAACGAATGTCTGGACGTCAGCCACGGCGTCGTGGTGACAGCCCGGTCAGCCGCACGCCGAATCTCGGAGTTGGCAGGCATGGCCTCAGCGTAATCGCTCTCCTCAGGCCACCCCGGCGCCAAGCAGTTGCTGTGCCTGCCGCAGCGCGTCGTCGAGCGTGGCCAGCGTCAGTCCGGCCGGGCCGCCCAGATGGATCTCGATTTGGTACTCCGGCTGCCCGTCCTGGCCGAAAATTGGCAGCACAACAAATTCCGTTGACGTCAAGTCCTTTTCGAGTGTGTCGGTGATCGATTGCAGCGTCACCATTGTCATCAGCGTGGTGAGCTGCCGGGTGACCTGCGCGGTCGGCTCCAGCGACGCGAGCACCCCGGCCAGGCGATGGTGCAGCGATTGATGCGTGTCGTCGAACCGCCAGGCGCCATAGCCGCGGGCGCGAATGTCGGCGAGTACCCGTTGATGCTGCGCGATTTCGGTGCGAGTCGGACGCGGCATCACCCGCTGCAGCCAGGCCGCGACCGAATCGTCGTCGCGCCAGGCCATCGCGACCAGTCCGAACGGCGGATCGATCGGGAAGCGCTGGCCGACGGCATGTGCGCCGTCGGTGCCATGTCCCACCGCGTCGACCGTGGTCAGATGGCGGCCGCCGATCTTCGACATCGAGCAGCCCGCGCCGAGGGTGTGGTGCAGGTAGGCCAGTGCATCGCGCCCCCGGTCCAGCAGTGGGAACTGTGTCCGCAGCCCGTGCACCAGCCCGAACAATCCACTGCCCAGGCAATAACGGCGGTCCCCGCGCCGGGTGACCCAGGACCGGCCTTCCAGCTCGGCCAGCACCAGCGCGCAGGTCGAGGTGCTGATCCGGCAGGTCTTCGCCAGCTCCGCCGAGGTTCGCCCGTCCGGCGAATCCGCCAGTGCGGCAAGCACGTCCATCACCCGGGCGGTCGGCGGCGACTTGGCGGTTGACGTACCCATGCCCAGCTCCCTAGCATCCGTCCAAAATGTAAGAATAGGCATCCTAATATTAGGAGATAAAGTGCTGAAGGTGGGAGTCTGGGGGCCGGGTTCGATGGGCGTCATCGCCCTGCGAGGCGTGATCGACCACCCCGAGCTGCAATTGACCGATCTCGTCGTGCACAGTGACGCCAAAGCGGGTCGTGATGCGGGGGAGCTGTGTGGAATCGCCCCGGTAGGCGTGGTGGCCACTCAGGATCCGGCGCCGATGCTCGCCGGCGACGCCGACGCGGTGGTGTACGCCGCCGGCGCGAACCTGCGGCCGCTGGAGGCCGTGCAGGACATGGTGTCGATCCTGCGGGCCGGTAAGAACGTGGTGTCGTGTTCGGTGGTGCCGCTGGTCTTCCCCGACGCGGTCGACGGGGCGTTCACCGGCCCGTTGCGCCAAGCTGCGCTGGATGGCGGGGTATCGTTTTTCACCACCGGGATCGACTCAGGATTTGCCAATGATGTTCTGCCACTGGTGCTTACCGGTGTATCGCGGGCCATCGAATCGGTGCGGGTGACCGAGATGTTCAACTACGCCACCTACCCGGATCCGGCCGCGGTGTACGAGATCCTCGGCTTCGGCAAGCCGCCGGAGTATCAGGCCTTCGCCGCCCAGCCGGGAATCTTCACCTTCGGCTGGGGCCCGGTGCTGCACCAGCTCGCGGCGGGGTTGGGCGTCAAGATCGACACCGTCGAGGAGAGCAACGAACGCGTCCCCACCACCGAGTCGTTCGACACCCCCACCGGCCACATCGAGGCCGGAACGATCGCGGCGATGCGCTCGACTCTGACCGGATACGTCGGGGACAAGCCAACTTTCGTCGTCGACCACGTGACACGGATGCGCGACGACATCGCCGCGGACTGGCCGCAACCGCACATCAGCCTTGCGCCCAAGGACCTCGGCTTCGGACTGGCGTCGGGCCGCGGTGTCTACCGCGTCGAGATCGAGGGCTCGCCGAGCATGCGGTGCGAATTCGAGATGGCCGAGGACCACGACCACGATCTGGGGGCACGCATCGCGGGCTCCTCACGCATGGTCAACGCGATCCCCGCGGTGTGCGCGGCCGCGCCCGGACTGTTGTCCGCGCTCGATCTGCCGCTGATCACCGGGACCGGACTGGTCCGTCCGGTCGACGGGCCATCACCGGACAGCCGCCTCGTCACATGAGGCCATGACGTGGATGAGGTATAGCGAACGAATTCCTCTATGCTTCAACCTGTTTGGGCATCGGTACCGTGCCGGCAATGTCCGACTTTGGTAACCGCTCTAGTTGTTCGTTGGTGACGGTCGCGGCTGGAACGGTTGGTACCACCACCACTGCGCGCGCTCACCGGTGGGCCCGTGGCACGGTGGGGCAGCGGACGGGGGAAGATTCGGCGGGCGCGCGAGCGATCCTGCGCTGAGTGGTCGGCCGGAGCGGTCCGCGACTGTGAGCTCGTCGGCGGTTCCGGTGATGGTAACGACGCCTCGGTGGTGCAACCGATGGTGGTACGGGCATACCAAGACCAGGTTGGACAACTCGGTGGGGCCGCCGTCTTCCCAGTGCCGGATGTGGTGTGCGTGCAGACCGCGGGTGGCGCCACAGCCGGGAACCGCGCACGCGGGATGGCGGTGCTCGAGCGCGCGGCGAAGCCGCCGGTTAATCACCCGGGTCGCGCGGCCGACGCCGATGAGCTCGCCGTCCCGTTCGAACCACGCTTCACAGGTGGCATCGCAGGTCAGGTATAGCCGTTCGGCGTCGGTGAGCAGGGGACCCAGATGCAGCGCGGCGGCGCGCTGGTGGATGTCGACGTGCACCACCACAGTGGTGCGATGCCCGTGGGGTCGGCGGGCCGCCTCGGCGTCCCATCCGGCCTCGACCAGGCGCAGGAACGCCTCGACAGGGCCCGGCAACGGCGGCGCGATATCCAATGCACAGTTGCCGTTGCCACGATCGTGTCTCCATTCGGCGATCAGCGCATCACGATGGGACGCCAGTGCCGCGTCGAACATCGCCGCTTCGTCGTGGGGAAGTTTGATCCGCCAGCAAGTGAACTCCTCGTTGGTGGTCTTGGTGATCGAGTGCGGCGGCTCCGGCCGAGAGTCGGGTTCGGGTCGAGGTTCCAGCTTGACCGCGGTGCGCAGCTGGTTGACCGTGGCGGAGCCCGCCAGCTGAGCGTAGTGCTCATCAGATCCGTCGCCGGCCCGTCCGGCGATGACGCCGAGCTGATCCAGGGACAGCCGACCCTCCCGCATGCCCGCCGCGCAGCGTGGAAACTCCGACAGCCGGCGCGCCACGGTGGCGATCGTGTGGGCGTTTGCCGACGACGAGCCGAGCTTCCAGGCCACCAGCGCCGCTACCGACCGTGCACCCGTGGCGCCGCAGAGCTCGTCGCGATCCAGCTCGGCGACGATCTGCACGATGCGTCCATCAATGGCGTTGCGCTGACCGGCCAATTCCGCCAACTCGGCGAACAACACCTCAAGACGCTCGGCAGGGCTCACCGCCGCGGGCGGCGATGCGGTCGAGGACATAACGTCATCATCGCAGCCAGGTACGACAAGTTTCGGCTGTCGAACCGGGCCGGGACCGCTCCTCGAAGAAGACCGCGTAAGTCGTGTGGCGCGTTGGCTTGTCGCTTTCGCTTGGCGCCCAGACAACCAGGCCCCGTTTTCCCGAGCGCCATGCCCTCCCGCACTGCTCTGCGTGCAAGCCCGCAACACCTAGTCGGACGCTGAACAACTCACCATGTTGCGCGGCGCGGGCGCGAATTCCGGCTCGGGGCTCGGCTTTTCCGCGCGGTGCCGCTTGCCTGCCCGGCTGTTCAGCCAGCAGGCCACGCCGCCGACGACTAGGCCGATCGCGACGCCGACATCCGGGCGCTGGCCCAGCATCAGCCAGGACAGCACCGCGGCGGCCGCGGGGATGATGGCGAACAGCATCGCCACCGCCGCCGCGCCGTGAATGCTGATGGCACGCAGGTAAATGCTGACCGCGAGCGTGGCGTTGAGCAGCACCATGCCCGCGATCGCGGCGGCGGCTCTGCCCGGGTCGTGCACCGCGAACGGCGTCAGCATCGCGAGCACCGCTGCAGGGATGAACGCCACGGAGTTTTGCACCGCACTCATCGTGCGGAAGTCCACGCCGGCGCAGAACCGCTGCTGATACACGCCGCCGGCCGAAAGGCCAAGCAGCCCAGCCACAAGCAGCAACATCACCGGGTCGACGCCGTGCATGCCCATCAGCCTTCTGGCGCAGGCGGCGAGCACCGCGACGACGCCGAGGACCAGCGCAACGACCCGCAGCCGGCCGAGCGGCTCGCGCAGGAACGTCGTGGCCAGGATGGCCGTCATGACCGGATTCATCGCGATCACCACCGCGCAGAGCACCGCGGACGCGCCGAGCAGCAGCGCCTCGTACAAGCAGCAGAACTGCACGGCCTGGATCAACAGGCCCGCGACGATGACGTGACCGAACTGCGCCCCGCGCGGCCAGGCCGCCCGGGCCACCAAGGCCCACGACGCGAGGATGATGGCAGCGAATCCGAAGCGCAGCACCAACACGGCCATCGGGGTCATCTCGGCCACCGCGAGGGCGCCGATCGGATACCCGACCGCATAGGTGAAGGTGACCGCCGAAGCGGTGCTCAGGGGCATGCGCGGTAGGTGCATGCCCCCATGGTCGCGAACGGCGAGCTATTCCGTCCAACGATTTTTGGCGATCACAACCGATCATGAATCGTGATCGACTCTCGCAGTATCTGGGAATATCCAGGTCATCTATCCGAATAATTGATCAGGATTGCTGATCGAACTATGGTTGTGAGTTATGCCTCAGGTGCTCGACATCGCGCCGCTGCGCAGCCTCGTCGCGGTGGCCGATTGCGGCGGATTTCACCGCGCCGCCGCCGCCCTGCACTTGAGCCAGTCCGCGGTCAGCCAGCATCTGCGCAAAGTCGAGAGCGTGGTCGGCAAGCCGGTGGTCGAGCGCTCCGGGCGTGGTGTGTTGTTCACCGAAATGGGTCAGCGGGTGTTGCGGCATGCGCGCACGATTTTGGCGGCGCACGACGCGGCGCTCGACGACCTCGGCGCCACCGAACAGAAGGTGCTGACGGTGGGCGCCACCGAGCACGGCGCGGACGTGATGTTGCCCGCCCTGACCAGCGTGCTGCGTGAGCGGCTTCCCGACCGGCGGCCGCGTTTCCGGCTGGATCGCAACGTTTCCCTGGCGGACGCGATTGACCGGGGGCTGGTTGACCTGGCGATCATGCTCGACGGTTCGGGGCTAGATCGTGTCAATGCATCGGGAATCGTTCAGCTGCAATGGGTTTCAGCTCGGACCTGCACTGTCCAACAGGGGGAGCCGCTGCCGCTGGTGATCTATGCCGAACCGTGCACGTTGCGTGAGCCGGCCTTCGCGCTGCTCGAGAAACAACGCGTCGACTACGAGATCGTGGCCGAGTGTGGTGACCTGGCAGGGCTTTACGCGGCCGTGCGCTCGGGTCTGGGGTTGGCTCTGCTGCCCAAGATCGGCAAGCTTCCCGACGGCCTATGCCCGGCCGAGGGACTGCCGGCACCCAACTGCGCCTCGATACTGGTGCGCGGCCGGTCCGGCATCGACCCGGATGTGCTGAGCGCCGTCGATGCCGCGGTGCGCGACGTGTTGGCCGACGAAAAGTAAACGCGGACTTTACGAATCGCCGCCCGGATAGGTCGCGGTAGCCAGCTCCAGAATCTCGGCACGGTCTGCGGGCAGGATGAAGCCGGACCGAATGGCCGTGTCCAGCGCCGCGGTGAAACTGTCCAGATACGCTGCGGCCCCGCCCGGGTAGAGCCGGCGCACGGTGGCTTCGTCGAATGGTTCGCCGGAGCCGAAGATCGCCGACATCAAATTCGAGGCGTCGTCCGCGAGGGCGCCGTCACCCGAAGTCCGGGCCAGCGGCACGTCGATCCAGGGCGTCCTGAGGCCGCCCTTTGCCAGGCCGTGGGGATCCAGAATCGGTTGGGGCTCTTCGGTTTCACGCACCTCGATAAATGGCGCGGCGGGTGCGACCTCGCCGGTGTCGACCCACGTGTTCAGTGACGCGATTGCCGCCTGCACGACGTAGTGGTGTTGCGGCGCGAAGTTGATGTAGTGGTCGAGTTGCTGGCCCATCAGCATGTTGGTGGGTTGGTAGGCGGCCACGATGTCCTTGAGCGGCGCCGAACCGGTGTCGATCGGCGCCACCATGATCGTGTAGTTGTCCGCGTGCGCGGAGCCGGGGATCTCCCAGACCCGCAGCCGCTCGCTGTCCGGCTGACGTGCGTGGTAATAGCCAATACGGAGGCCGCCGAACAGGTCGGTTTCGGTGATGATCACGAGGAGCGGCACGCGCAGGTCGTGACGGAACTTCACCGCCTGCTTTGTGCCGCTCTGCAATTCGTCGAAGATGGAACCGCCATCCAGTGGTGCGGCAGGGCCGAAACGGGAATGCACCAGGAACCCGTCGTACAGCCGGACAAGAGGATCGATGGCGTTGATGTAAGTGGTGAGGTACATCGCCGATTGCGACTCGCCAACGGCGATAACGTGTTCGGCGCGCAATCCGCGCAAGATGTCGGCACTGCGGGCCAGCTCACCGGCTTGCGAAAAGATGTCGTAGCAAAACGCATCGCCCGGGTGGCCAAGCGGTGCGTAACGGGTCGGATCCTGGGTCTTGAGCGACATGTCGAAGCCGAGCATGCTCGTCCCGCCATCCACCCCGACCTTCTGCGCCGAGACCGCGACATATGCGTAGCCCGCCCGGACTATTTCGCGGTGCGCCATCATCCACACCGCCGGAGCGTCGATGCCGCCGCTGACATTGAGCCACTCGACCAGCACCGTCCCGTTGAACTGCGCCTGATCCGACGGCGTCAGCACCACGATCCGGGTCGTGTAATCATCTGTGCCGGAAGGTGTTACGGCCCACCGGCCGTCGGGGCCCAATTCCGAAGCCGGCGCGTACGACGAGGCCGTTCCGGAGACGAAGAACTCCTCGGCGACGTAGCCCAGGTCGCCAATATCGAAGCCGCCCAACAGCAAGAGTGGCTTGCCCGGAACCGGCGTGACGGTGGGGGACTCTGGCATGGGCGATACCCTTCTCTGCGACCGGCATCTGCCCCGTCACAGGGAGCGGGGCAGTCCAAACTTCGTGAACAATGCGTCGTCGAGGAATGCAACCACACGCGACACCCCGTCGGTGCGGACATCCAGCACATGCAGCTGAAACGGCACGTGCTGCTCGCCGGCTCGCATGTACATCGCGGCGGCGGGTTGGCCGTTGGCGACCAGCCCGATCATTCGCATGTCGCCGGGATGTTCGGCGGGACATTGCTGGTGGATCAGGGTGATGATGGCCTGCGGTCCCTGGTACCAACCGGTGTACGGCGGCATCTCCCAGACCGCCTCGGCGGTGAACAGCTCGACCAGCCGGTCGATGTCATAGGACTCGAACGCCGCGATGTAGCGGGCCAGCAGGTCCTGCGCCTCGGTCGAATCCGGTGCCGCCAGGCGATCGCTCGAGCTGGGTCCGACGGTTTCCAGCTGCGACCGGGCCCGCTGCAGCAGGCTGTTGACCGCGGTGGTGGTGGTACCGATCGCGTCGGCCACTTCGGCGGCCTTCCACTGCAGCACGTCGCGCAGCAGTAACACCGCGCGCTGCCGGGGTGAGAGGTGCTGCAGCGCAGCGACAAATGCCAGCCGCACCGACTCGCGCGAGCCCACGATGACGGACGGGTCGGCCGGATCCTCCGTCAGGTCGGGCAGCGGCTCCAGCCAGGGCACCTCGCGGCGTTCCACCAGCTCGGCCGTCGGATCCGAGCTGGGCCCGCCGAGCCCGGTGGGCAGCGGCCGTCGGGTCCGGCCCTCCAGCGCGGTCAGACAGGTGTTGGTGGCGATGCGGTGCAGCCAGGTCCGTATCGAGGACTTGCCTTCGAACCGGTCGTAGGCCTTCCAGGCCCGCAGCAACGTCTCCTGCACCAGGTCTTCGGCGTCGTGCAGGGACCCGGTCATCCGGTAGCAGTGCGCCAGCAACTCGCGACGATACGGCTCGGCACGGGCTGAGAAATCGCCGTGGGCCCCGCGCGCGGCGGGGATTTCTGCGTCGTCGGAGTTTTCCGCGAGCACGCTCACCCGAATGAGCCTACGCAGCGCCTCGGACCATAGCGCCTCAGGAGCCATTACGCTGCCCCTAATGACTAGGACGACCGATGACCCGCACTGAACGGAATTTCGACGGCCTTGGCGGCGTGCGCATCGTGTACGACGTCTGGACGCCGGATACACCGCCGCGGGCGGTGGTGGTGCTGTCGCACGGTCTGGGCGAGTATGCCCGCCGCTACGACCACGTCGCGCAGCGCTTCGAAGAGGCCGGGCTGGTCACCTACGCGCTGGACCATCGTGGGCACGGCCGCTCCGGTGGCAAGCGCATGCTGGTACGCGACGTCTCGGAGTACACCGCCGACTTCGACACCCTGGTCGGTATCGCGACGAGGGAACACCCCGGCCTCAAGTGCATCGTCCTCGGGCACAGCATGGGCGGCGGGATCGTCTTCGCCTACGGCGTCGAGCGGCCGGACAATTACGACCTGATGGTGCTGTCCGGGCCGGTGGTGGCCGCCCAGGATGCGGTGCCGGCGCTGGTGGCGTTCGCCGCCAAATTCCTCGGCGCCGTACTGCCCGGCGTGCCGGTGCAGGACCTCGACGTCGACGGCATCTCCCGTGACCCCGCGGTGGTCGCGGCGTACAAGGCCGACCCGCTGGTCTACCACGGGAAGATCCCGTTCGGTGTCGGCCGGGCGATGCTGGAGGTCAGCGAGACCATGCCGCAGCGGGCGCCGGCGCTGACCGCGCCGCTGCTGGTGGTGCACGGCGGCGAAGACCGGCTGGTTCCCGTCGCCGGAAGTCGTCGCCTGGTCGAATGCGTGGGATCCACCGACGTCACGCTGAAGGTCTATCCGGGGCTCTACCACGAGGTCTTCAACGAGCCCGAGCAAGACCAGGTGCTGGACGATGTCGTTGCCTGGATCACCGATCGGCTGTAAGCGAACTGTCGGATCCCTCTTGTAGTTTGGCGATATGACCCGCGCCGGCGACGATGCAGAGCGCAGCGATGAGGAGGAGCGGCGCTATGACTGACGACAAAATGCTGGCGCGCATCGCCGCGCTGCTGCGTCAGGCCGAAGGCACTGACAACACGCACGAGGCCGACGCCTTCATGACCGCCGCGCAGCGGTTGGCGACGGCGGCGTCCATCGACTTGGCGGTCGCCCGTTCCCATGCGGCCACCCGTTCGGCGGCCCAAGCGCCGACCCAGCGGACCATCACGATCGGGACGGCCGGCACCAAGGGGTTGCGGACCTACGTGCAGCTCTTCGTGGTGATCGCGTCGGCCAACGACGTGCGCTGCGACGTGGCGTCGAATTCGACGTTCGTGTACGCCTACGGGTTCGCCGAGGACATCGACGCCAGCCACGCCCTGTACGCCAGCCTGGTCGTTCAAATGGTGCGGGCCTCGGATAGCTACCTCGCGTCGGGCGCCCACCGGCCCACTCCGACGATCACCGCGCGGCTCAACTTCCAGCTGGCCTTCGGGGCCCGCGTCGGTCACCGGCTCGGCGAGGCGCGCGAAGAGGCACGGCGCGAGGCGACCCGGGATCGCAGTCGTCGGCCTGGTACCGCTATTGCTTTGCGGGACAAAGATGTTGAGCTGCATGACCATTACCGCAGGGCGTCCAAGGCGCGTGGCACCTACCAAGTCAGCCGAGCGACGGCGGGGTACTCGTCGGCCGCACGGCGCGCGGGTGATCGGGCCGGTAAACGCGCGCGGCTCGGCGACAGTCCCGAGCTGCCCGGAGCGCGGAGCGCGCTGGGCACGTGACCGAAGGGGATGCGCCCAAGCGGGATTCCCAGCGCTCCAAGGTGTATGCGGCCGAGGAGTTCGTCCGCACCATGTTCGACCGGGCCGCCGAGTACGGCTCTTCGGCCGTGGAGTTTTTCGGCACGCAGTTGACGCTGCCGCCGGAAGGGCGATTCGGCTCCGTGGCGTCCGTGCAGCGCTATGTTGACGAGGTGCTTGCGTTACCGGCGGTGCGGGACCGCTGGCCCGAGGTGTCACCGCTGAGAGTGCGGTCGCGGCGGGCCGCTACTGCCGCGCATTACGAAAACCATGATGGTGCAGGCATTATCGCGGTTCCCGACCGTAACACCGCCGACTGGGCGCTGCGCGAGCTGGTGGTGTTGCACGAGGTGGCACACCATCTGTGCCATGCGCAGCCGGCGCACGGTCCGGAGTTTGTCGACACGATCTGCTCGCTGGCCGAGCTGGTGATGGGACCGGAACTCGGGCACGTGCTGCGGGTGGTCTACGCCAAAGAGGGTGTGCACTGGACGGCGACGATGCGGCCCGCTGGGCGGGCCGTTGAGGAGCCGGACAATTGAGCCTGGGCGAATTAGACGATCCGGACGCCCGGGCGTGCGACATCGAAAACCGGATGACCGACGACGAGCGATTCACGCTGCTGGTCGCGGTGATGGGAATGTCGGAAC
Organism: Mycobacterium sp. Aquia_213; assembly: GCF_026625985.1. Lineage (NCBI taxonomy): Bacteria > Bacillati > Actinomycetota > Actinomycetes > Mycobacteriales > Mycobacteriaceae > Mycobacterium > Mycobacterium sp. Aquia_213. The sequence continues at coordinate 5,613,432 of NZ_CP113116.1, read as the reverse complement.
TGTGGCCGCTGCCGGATGACCGCATCCCGCCCGGCACCCCGATGAGTGCCGGGTATGTGCCGGGGATCCCCCGGCTCGGTATCCCGGCGCTGCGGATGAGCGACGCCGGCCTCGGAGTCACCAATCCCGGCTACCGGCCGGGTGACACCGCGACCGCGCTGCCGGCCGGCCTGGCGCTGGCCGCGGGTTTCGATCCCGCTCTCGCGCACGCCGCGGGCCAGGTGATCGGCCGCGAGGCGCGCAGCCGCGGCTTCAACGTCCAACTGGCGGGCGCGATGAACCTGGCACGCGACCCGCGCAATGGCCGCAACTTCGAATACGTCTCGGAAGACCCGCTTTTGACGGCCACCATCGCCGCCGAATCCGTCAAAGGCATCCAGCAACAGGGCGTCATCTCGACGCTCAAGCACTATTCGCTGAACTGCAACGAGACCAACCGGCACTGGCTGAACGCGATCATCGATCCCGACGCGCATCGCGAATCCGATCTGCTGGCCTTCGAGATCGCGATCGAGCGGTCCCAGCCCGGCGCGGTGATGACGGCCTACAACAAGGTCAACGGTGACTACGCCTCGGCGAACCGGGTCTTGCTCATCGACATCCTGAAAGGTGCTTGGGGATACCGCGGTTGGGTCATGTCGGACTGGGGCGCCACCCCGAGCTGGGAGTGCGCGCTGCAAGGGTTGGACCAGGAATGCGGCGCCCAGATCGACACCGTGTTCTGGCAATCCGAGGCGTTCACCGAACCCCTGCGGTCCGCCTACGCCGACGGCAGGTTGCCCAAAGACCGTCTGTCCGACATGGTTCGGCGGATCCTGCGTTCGATGTTCGCGGTCGGAATCGACCGAGGTGGGGACACGGTTGGCCCCACTTCTAAGCCGGATATGGCCGCCCACAATGAGATTGCGCTGCAGATCGCGCGGCAGGGGACCGTGCTGCTGCAGAACCGCGGGGTGCTGCCGCTGGCGCCCGATGCCCGTATCGCCGTGATCGGCGGCTACGCGCAGCTCGGGGTTCCCACCGGCTGCGGCTCGAGTGCCGTGGTTCCACCGGGCGGCTACGCGCAGGTGATCCCGATCGGGGGCGCGGGCCTGACCGGCGGCACCCGAAGTCTGTACCTCTTGCCGTCCAGTCCGCTCGACGAACTCAGGAAGCAGTTCCCCCACGCGCAGATCGAGTTTGATCCGGGTCTCAGCCCGGCGGAGGCGGTGCTGGCCGCGCGGCGGGCCGACGTCGCGATCGTGTTCGCGATCCGCGTCGAAGGCGAGGGTTTCGACAGCGCCGACTTGTCGCTGCCGTGGGGCCAGGACGGGGTCATCGCCGCGGTCGCGGCCGCCAACCCGAACACCGTCGTGGTGCTCGAGACCGGCAACCCGGTGGCGATGCCGTGGCAAGAGTCGGCGAACGCGATCGTGCAGGCGTGGTATCCGGGCCAGGCCGGCGGTCAGGCGATTGCGGAGATCATTGCGGGCCAAGTCAATCCATCGGGACGGCTACCGATCACGTTTCCGGTCGGACTCGGTCAGACACCGCGCCCGGAGCTGCCCGACCTCGGCGCCCCGTTCGGGACACCGACCACGATCGACTACTTCGAAGGTGCCGAGGTCGGCTACCGGTGGTTCCACGACCGGGGCCAAACGCCGTTGTTCGCGTTCGGTCATGGCTTGTCCTACACCAGCTTTGAGTACCGCGACTTGGTGGTCACCGGCGGGAACACGGTGACGGCGAGCTTCACCGTCGTCAACACCGGCGATCGCAGCGGGGCCGATGTCCCGCAGTTATATCTGACCGGCGCCGGTGCGCGATGTCTGCGGTTGTTGGGATTCGAGCGGGTCGAGTTGGACCCGGGGGCGACGTGCCGGGTGACCATCGCGGCGGACCCGCGCCTGCTCGCGCGTTATGAAGGCGCAAGCTGGCGGATCAAGCCGGGCCCCCACACAGTGGCGGTCGGCGCCTCGGCGGTCGCGCTACGGCTCACGGCCGAGGTCGAGCTGGCCGGCCGAGCGTTCGCGCGCTGAGTCGCACTGCGAACGCACCGACCGGCCTGCGGGATCTACTTGACGGGCACCAATACTTCGCTGCAGGCGCAGCGGTAATCCTCCTCCGCGCCGGAGCAGTGGCAGGGGACCTCGATGCGGACGCGACACCCGCACCCCTCGTGACCGCAGGTCAGCAGCGTCCCCTCGTCGTAATGCGCCATGTGAATCACCCTTGTCTGTTGCGGGATTCCGGTTCGTTCACCGGAATCCGGTGGTTACCTTCTTCAGTGGTTGCCCGCCGAGCGGGCGACCGCGCTCAATGTATACCCCATACGGGTATCTGGTAAAGAACTTGCGGGGTGTCTGTTATCGATCGGATGTGTGACCAGGCGCGACGCCGGGGGTGCGGCGCGCGCGGCTAGCGTTGATCGCATGACCGAGAAACCCACCCCGCAAGACGTCGACGCCTTCTTGGACAGCACCGTCATCGGTGACGATCCGGCCTTGTCCGCCGCGCTGGAGGCCAGCAACGCGGCCGGGCTGCCGCAGATCGCCGTGTCGTGGCAGCAGGGCAAGTTCCTGTCCCTGCTGGCCACTGCGATCGGGGCGCGCCGCGTTCTGGAAATCGGCACCCTCGGTGGTTTCAGCACCATTTGGCTGGCGCGCGCGGTGGGCCAGGACGGACAGGTAGTGACGCTGGAGTACGAGCCCAACCACGCCGATGTCGCACGCGCCAACCTGCAGCGGGCCGAAGTCGCCGACCGGGTGCAGGTTTTGGTCGGCGCGGCGTTGGAAACCTTGCCCACCATCGACGGTGATCCCTTCGACCTGGTGTTCATCGATGCGGACAAAGAGAACTACGTCGAGTATGTGCGGTTCGCGGTCAAGCTGGCTCGCCCCGGCGCACTCATAGTGGTGGACAACGTTATTCGCGAAGGCGAGATACTCGCGCCGGACTCCGATGATGCCAAGGTCGCCGCGACGCGTGAGGCGCTGCAGGTGATGGGTGAGCACGCACAGCTGGACACCGCGGTGATTCAGACGGTCGGCGCCAAGCACTGGGACGGCTTTGCGATCGCGTTGGTGAAGGCGCTCTAAACCGCAGGAACGGCGGCCGTTTAGCGGCAACGACTTTCGTTGCTGACGTCGCGTGATCGGGCGTACTCTGGAACAGATGGATGGTTGTGCAGTCCGCTCACAGTGCTTGCTACACAACGGGCTTGCTGCATAACAGAAAGGTTACAAAATGAGTACAGTCCATTCATCAATCGATCACCACCCCGATTTGTTGGCCCTGCGGGCGCGCTACGAGCGCGTCGCCGAGTCGATGAGTGCGCATTTCACCTTTGGCCTGGCTCTGCTGACGGGCCTGTACGTCGCCGCATCACCGTGGATCGTTGGATTCAGCGGGACGGCATCGCTTGCCACGTCCGACTTCATCGTCGGGATCGCGGTGGCGTTCCTGGCGTACGGGTTCGCGACGACGCTGGACCGCGCGCACGGGATGACCTGGACGTTGCCGGTATTGGGCGGATGGGTCGTCGTCGCGCCGTGGGCCGTGCCGGGCGTCACGCTAACCACCGGCACGATCTGGTCGCATGTCGTCGCCGGCGCGTTGATGACCTTCCTCGGTCTCAACGCGGCCTACTTCGGCATGCGCACGCGCGCCGCGACTGACCACGCGTAGCGGCGAAAACAGCTAAGCCAGACAGTAATTCACTCTGCCCGGCCGATCGATATCGGCTCGGGGCAGGGTTAGCCGCAGACCGCGCCGATCGCTGCCGAACTGACCAGCTTGACGTACTTGGCCAGCACGCCGGTCTTGTAGCGCGGCGGTGGAGGAGTGAAACCTTTTTGGCGAGAAGCGAATTCGGCCGGGTCGGCCAGCACGTCAAGAGTGCCGCCGCCGACATCGAGCCGGATCCGGTCGCCGTCGCGCACGAAGGCGATCGGGCCGGCGTCGACAGCCTCGGGTGCGACGTGTCCCACGCACAGGCCGGTCGTTCCGCCGGAGAACCGTCCGTCGGTCAGCAGTAGCACGTCTTTACCGAGCCCGGCACCCTTGATCGCCCCGGTGATGGCCAGCATTTCGCGCATTCCCGGGCCACCCTTGGGGCCCTCGTAGCGGATCACCACCGCATCGCCCTTGGTGATGGTGCCGTCTTCAAGTGCGTCCAGGGCGGCTCGTTCGCCGTCGAAAACCCTTGCGGTGCCTTCGAACACGTCCGAGTCGAAACCGGCCGACTTCACCACCGCCCCCTCGGGAGCCAGGCTGCCACGCAGGATGGTGATCCCACCCGTCGGGTGGATCGGGTCGCTGAGCGAACGCAGCACCTTGCCGTCCGGGTCGGGCGGCTCGATGGCGGCCAGGTTCTCGGCCAGGGTGCGCCCGGTCACCGTCAGGCAGTCACCGTGCAGCAGTCCCGCATCCAGCAGCGCCTTCATCATGACCGGGACGCCGCCGATGTGGTCGACGTGCGACATCACGTGCCGGCCGAACGGCTTGACGTCGGCCAGGTGCGGCACCTTGGACCCGATCCGGCTGAAGTCGTCCAGGGACAGATCGACTTCCGCCTCGTGGGCGATGGCCAGCAGGTGCAGCACCGCGTTGGTCGAGCCGCCGAATGCCATCACCACCGCGATCGCATTCTCGAAAGCCTCTTTGGTGAGGATGTCGCGGGCGGTGATCCCGCGGCGCAGCAGTTCGATGACGGCCTGGCCGCTGCGCCGGGCAAACCCGTCGCGGCGTCGGTCGGTGGCCGGGGGCGCCGCACTGCCCGGTAGCGACATGCCCAGCGCTTCGGCGGCGCTGGCCATCGTGTTGGCGGTGTACATGCCGCCGCACGCGCCCTCGCCGGGACAGATCGCTCGCTCTATGGCGTCGACGTCCTCGCGCGACATCAACCCGCGCGAGCAGGCGCCGACGGCTTCGAACGCGTCGATGATCGTCACCTCGCGCTCGCTGCCGTCGGAGAGCTTGGCGACCCCCGGCAGGATCGAGCCCGCGTAGAGGAACACCGACGCCAGGTCCAGGCGAGCGGCGGCCATCAGCATGCCGGGCAGCGACTTGTCACAGCCGGCCAACAGCACCGAGCCGTCGAGTCGCTCGGCCTGCATCACCGTCTCGACGCTGTCGGCGATCACCTCGCGGGACACCAGCGAGAAGTGCATGCCTTCGTGGCCCATCGAGATGCCGTCGGACACCGAGATCGTCCCGAACTCCAGCGGGTAGCCGCCGGCGGCGAACACCCCTTCTTTGACCGCCTTGGCCAGCCGGTCCAGCGAGAGGTTGCACGGCGTGATCTCGTTCCAGGACGAGGCGACACCGATCTGCGGCTTGTCCCAGTCCTCGTCGTCCATCCCTACCGCGCGCAGCATGCCCCGGGCGGCGGTCTTCTCCAGACCGTCGGTGACGTCACGACTACGGGGTTTGATGTCGGCGGTTGCCGCGTCGGGGTGCAGGGCCATTGATCAAGTATGCGCGGCCCTGACAAGCCAATTTTCAGGCCATACCCCGCTGGGGTATGAGGTATCGTGGAGGATTGACATGCAGCGGGAGCTGGGCGCGCAGCCGGAAGGGTTTTGAGGCCGAGATGACGACTCCACACGGATATTCGCAGCAGAAGGACAACTACGCCAAGCGGCTGCGACGCATCGAGGGTCAGGTGCGCGGCATCGCGAAGATGATCGAGGACGACAAGTACTGCATCGACGTGCTTACCCAGATCAGCGCCGTGAACAGTGCGATGCGGTCGGTGGCGCTGAACCTGCTTGACGAGCACCTCGGGCACTGCGTGACGCGCGCGGTCGCCGAGGGCGGCAGCGACGCTGACAACAAGCTCGCCGAGGCATCCGCGGCCATCGCGCGTCTGGTTCGTTCCTGATTGGTGACGTAGTTGAGACCGATGTTGCGGTCCTAAGTTGGACGAACCCGTTGTTGAGGTGCGTACGGTAAGGCAGTGTGATCGCATTAGGCACGACAACCCAGGAACTGGGGAGCCCGGCCGATACCGTATCCCACGCCATGACTGCCGAAACCGGAACAGCCGCCGCCACCGCGCGTACGTGGACGCCACGGATCGCCGCGCAGCTGGCAGTGCTGGCCGCGGCGGCATTCATCTATGTCACGGCCGAGATTCTGCCGGTGGGCGCGCTGTCCGCGATCTCCCGGGACTTGCACGTCAGCGTCGTCTATGTGGGAACCCTGCTGACCTGGTATGCGCTGGTCGCGGCCCTGACGACGGTTCCGCTAGTGCGCTGGACCGCGCATTGGCCGCGCCGGCGGGCGCTGATGCTCAGCCTGACCTGCCTGACCGCCTCGCAGGTCATCTCGGCGCTGGCACCCAACTTCGCGGTGCTGGCCGCGGGACGGGTGCTGTGCGCGTTCACCCACGGTCTGCTGTGGGCGGTGATCGCCCCGATCGCCACCCGCCTGGTGCCGCCCAGCCACGCGGGCCGCGCGACGACGTCGATCTATGTCGGGACCAGCCTGGCGCTGGTTATCGGTAGCCCGCTCACGGCGGCAATGAGCCTGATGTGGGGCTGGCGGCTGGCGGTCGTGTGCGTGATGGCCGCGGCGGCCATCGTCACGGTCGCCGCCCGGGTGATATTGCCGCCGATGGTGCTCACCGAGGATCAGCTGGCCTGCGTCGGCCCGCGATCGACCCACCACCGCAATCCGCGACTGATCATCGTGAGCTTGCTGGCGATGGTCGCGGTCACCGGACATTTCGTCTCATACACCTACATCTCTGTGGTCATCCGCGACGTCGTCGGCGTGCGCGGGCCCAATCAGGCCTGGCTGCTGGCCGCCTACGGGGTGGCCGGCTTGCTGGCGGTATCCCTGGTGGCGCGGCCGCTGGACCGTCGGCCCCGGGGCGCGATCATCCTGTGCATGGCGGGATTGACCGCCGCATTCGTGGTGCTGACCGCGCTGGCGTTCGGCGACCGCACCACGACCGTGCTCACCGCGCTGCTCGGCACCGCCGCCATCGTGCTGTGGGGTGCCATGGCCACCGCGGTGTCGCCGATGATGCAATCCGCCGCGATGCGCAACGGCGCCGACGACCCCGACGGCGCGTCCGGCCTGTACGTGACGGCGTTTCAGGTGGGCATCATGGCCGGCTCCCTGTCCGGTGGTTTGTTGTACGAGCACAGCGTGGCGACGATGCTCACCGCGTCGGCGGGTTTGATGGGAATCGCGCTGGCCGGCATTGCGGCCAACCGGCGGGTGCTGGACGTTGCTCCGTCAAGCTCACGCGATTCATAACCCGGCAGCTCACAGCACACAATTGCGGGCCTGACGAGTGTTGCGCCGGGTGCGGATTAGGTAGCTGGGGGCGCCGCTATGCCACACTGGGTCCAGTAACTGACTGGAGGGATGCATATGTCGGGCTGGACGAGGGCAAGCCTCTTCGCGGCTCTGAACGCAGCCGGTATCGCCGCTGTGTTCGTGCTGGGCAGCGCCCCGGCACTGGCGGATCCGGACCCGGTTCCCGCCGATCCGAACGTGGTTGCCGCACCCCCCGCTCCGCCTCCACCGCCATTCGAGCTGCCGCCGTTGCCGGGATTGCCGCCGCCGCCCCCGGGTGACGCTCCGCCGCCGCCTCCGTGGGCGCCGCCGGTGGCAGTGGCGGCCGCCGACGGGCAGGACCCGACCCCGTTCACCGGCACCGCGCCGTTCGGGACGCCCTCGTTCGTCCCGAAGACCGGCGCGATGGTCGGTGTCGCGCAGCCGATCATCATCAACTTCCCCGGACATGTCGATGACGCCGGCGCCGCTCAGGCCGCCGTGCACGTGTCGTCCATTCCGCCGGTCCCCGGGAAGTTCTACTGGATGACTCCGACGCAGCTGCGTTGGCGCCCGATCAACTTCTGGCCCGCCAACACCGCGGTGAATATCGACGCGGGTGGCACCAGGTCGAGCTTCCGGACCGGAGACCAGCTGATCGCCACGGCCGACGACGCCACGCATCAGCTCACCGTCACGCGCAATGGCACTGTGGAGAAGACCATCCCGATGTCGATGGGCATGACGTCGGGCAACCACCAGACCCCGAACGGCACGTACTACGTACAGGAGAAGATGCCCTCGGTGGTGATGGATTCGTCGACCTACGGGGTGCCGGTCAACTCGACCTACGGCTACAAGGTGACCGTCGAGCTGGCCGTGCGGTTCGACAACGTCGGCGACTTCGTGCACAGCGCCCCGTGGTCGGTGGACGACCAGGGTAAACGCGACGTCAGCCACGGCTGCATCAACATCAGCCCCAGCAACGCCAAGTGGTTCTTCGACAACTTCGGTGCGGGCGACCCGATCATCGTGAAGAACTCCAGCGGTGGCTCGTACAAGAAGAACGACGGCTCCAGCGACTGGATCACCAACTAACCGAGATTGTTCGTGACGACGACGTGGTCGTCGGTCGTCGATGCGGATGAGTCGGCCCGATTCGGTTCGCTCCCATGCTGATTCGCGCGCAGAATCACCGGCCGGCTCATGTCGACTGACAGGCTGAAGATGTCCGCCCGGTTGTAGGTGCCGACGATGTCGTGGGCCTGCTTGGCGATGACCTCCCGCTGCAAGTCGACCTCGGCGTGCAGGACTCCTTCCGGCTGAGTCATCGGTCCGGCGACGACCTGACCGTCGGGGCCGATCACCATCGCGGCGGGAGGAGTTGCCGTCAACGCCTTTTCGACGCGGGAGTCGCCGCGGGCGACCTCGCGGATGGCCGTCTCGTCCAGGGTCGTCGCCGCGACGACGACGAACACCTTGCCCTCAAACGCGTGGGCGGCGCTGCGCAGCCGGATGAACTCGGCGAGGTCGTAGCCGAACTCGTCGGACCGGCCGTCGAACGGCCACGCCGGTGGGTAGGTCGCGATATGCAGCCGTTCGCCCTGGGCGAGCAGGGTGAATCTCGCTAGCGTGTTTGTGTTTTCGCCGCAGATGAGCGCGCCGAGGCGCCACCCGCCGAGTTCGACCGGCCGCAGGTCGTGCGCGTCTCCGTGTGACCAGGTGAGGCGTTCGTACCAGGTGGCCACGAGCTTGCGACGGTGATTCACCAGCCGGCCGCTCGGGTCGAACACCAGGTTCGAGTTCCAGAGTTGGCCCAGGCTGTCGGGGTTGCGTTCGTTTACCCCAACGGACAATGTCACCCCGTGCGCGCGGGCAATGCGGCCGAGCCGCTCCGTCGCCGGACTGGGCACGACGATCGACTCGGCAACGAGGCGCTCGTGCCATTCATGCTGATCGATCGGGGGCAGAACAGCGTTCCAGACCGGGAATCCGGGAAGAAACGCCTCACCGAAAACGACCAACTGCGCGCCGTCTCGAGCAGCGGTTGCGATCAGGTCCTCCATCTTGTCGAGGCTGGCCGGTAGGTCGAGAAAGACGGGCGCCGCATTCACGGCGGCAACAGCCACTTTCGGGAGGTCGAGCGATGACATGTCGTTGCCCTTCTCGAGATTGTTCTGATCCATCGACAATGGTTCGGGTTCCGGTCGATCCGCGGATCCCACTCTATTCACCGCCGATCGACTGTCAATCGGATTGTGCTGTCCCGGATTCCGGCTCGACTGTCGACAATTCTCGACAACGATGCGGGCCGGTAAGAGGTTGTCGAAATCAGTCGACACCGTAGTAGGTAAAGACTTTCAGCGTTAGGTTGCCGATGGTGTAGCGCCGCTTATAGTGATGCACAACACTTTTCGATGCGCCGCGCAGTGAGAAAGTCGGCGCCTTTCCGACGCGCCACTTTTTGCTGATTTCGGAGGTTCACGTGTCACAGCCAACAACGGGTAGCCAACAGCAACGCGGTCCGACCCCGCCCATCGCCCCGCTGCAGGCGTCCAGTAATGGCCATTCAGCAAGCAATTCGACTCCAGCAGGCCTCGATGCCGGCCCGGGTGAGGAACGCCACGCGCCGAATCTTGACGACTTCGTGCGAATGCAAGCCACCCCGGAGTTTCAGGACCTGCGCCACCGGTTGCGCCGGTTCGTCTTTCCGATGACGGCATTCTTCCTGATCTGGTACCTGGCCTACATGCTGCTCGCCACGTACGCGCACGCCTTGATGGCCACAAAGGTGTTGGGCCACATCAATCTTGGTGTGGTGCTTGGCTTTGGCCAATTCGTCACGACCTTCGGGATCACCGCGCTCTACGTGAGGTTCGCCGCCCGAACGCTGGATCCGCGGGCCGCGAAGATCCGTGCTGACTTCGAAGGAGCGGGCGCGTGACCGCCACCCTCGCGGCAGCCAACGTCGGGAATCCGGTGATCAACATCTCCGTCTTCGCGGTGTTCGTGATCGGCACCATGGCGTTGGTGATCTGGGCCGGCCGTAGTACCAAGAAGCCCAGCGATTTCTACACCGGCGGCGGCGAATTCACGGGGGCGCAAAACGGATTCGCGATCGCCGGCGACTACCTTTCGGCCGCGTCGTTCCTCGGCGTGTCCGGCGCCATCGCGGTCTACGGCTACGACGGGTTCCTCTACTCGATCGGCTTCTTGGTGGCGTGGCTGGTAGCACTGCTGCTGGTTGCCGAGATGCTGCGCAATACCGGCCGCTTCACGATGGCCGACGTGTTGAGCTTCCGGCTGCGGGAACGCCCCGTCCGGATGGCCGCCGCGGTGTCGACCCTCACGGTCTCGCTGTTCTATCTCCTCGCACAGATGGCGGGCGCGGGCGGACTGGTCGCCTTGTTGCTCGACGTCAAAAGTGAAGTGGGCCAGTCGACTGTGGTTGCGATCGTCGGCGCCCTGATGATCGCCTACGTGCTCATCGGCGGGATGAAGGGCACCACGTACGTGCAGATGGTGAAGGCCGTTCTGCTGGTGACGGGCGCGGCGATCATCTTCCTGCTGGTCGTGATCGCGGTGCGGGGCAACTTCTCCCAACTGCTCGCCAATGCCCAAGGCGTGGTGGATCATTCGAAGAACCATGCCGTGGCCGGTCACAACATCCTGGAACCGGGTGCGAAGTACGGCTCGAACCACATCACCAAGCTGGACTTCCTGTCGTTGGGTATCGCCCTGGTGTTGGGCACCGCCGGACTGCCGCACGCGCTGATGCGCTTCTACACGGTCCCCACCGCCATCCAGGCACGTCGCTCGGTCACCTGGGCGATCGGCGCGATCGGAACTTTCTACCTGTTCTCGTTGGCCATCGGCTACGGCGCGGCGTGGTTGGTCGGCCCCGACGTGATACTGGCGACCGCCGGGAAAGAGAACTCCGCGGCGCCGTTACTCGCATTCAAGTTGGGCGGAACGATCTTCCTCGGCGTGATCGCCGCCGTCGCGTTCGCGACGATCCTGGCGGTGGTGGCCGGACTAGCGATCACGGCGGCCACGTCGTTCGCCCACGATATCTACGCCGGTGTGATCAAACGGGGTGCGGCCTCCGAGGAACAACAAGTTCGGGTGTCGCGGATCATGGTCGTGGTGATCGGCATCCTGGCCATCGTTCTCGGAATCCTTGCGATGGGCCAGAATGTGGCGTTCCTGGTGGCTCTGGCATTTGCCGTCGCCGCCTCCGCGAACCTGCCGACCCTGCTGTATTCGTTGTTCTGGAAGAACTTCAACACCGCCGGCGCCCTGTTCAGCATCTACGGCGGGCTGATCAGTTGTCTGGTCCTCATCGTCTTCTCGCCCGCGGTTTCCGGAAATCGCTCGGCAATGTTCCCGCACGCCGACTTCGCGTGGTTCCCGCTGTCGAACCCGGGCATCGTCAGCATTCCGCTGGCGTTCGCGCTCGGCGTCATCGGAACCTACGTCGGGCGGCGCCGGCCCGAGGACCCGGCCAAGCAAGCGGAGATGGAGGTTCGATCGTTGACCGGCGTCGGCGTGGAGAAGGCCCTCGCCCATTGACGCTTCCCAGAGCTTGACGGGAGAGACACGCAATGTGGGCAGAGCTCGTCGAAGCCGGGCTTGAACCGAAGGAGGCTCGGTTCTATCTGGCGGCGCTCAACACGGACTCGGCAACCATTGCCCAGCTCGCCCAGGCGTCCCGGATCAGCCGCACCAACGCATACGACATCGCCAAACGCCTCGCCCAGCGTGGGCTGGTTTCACTGATCGAAGGTGGCAGCCATCGCGACGACCCGAAAGCCGGCGGACGCCCCAGAACTGTTGTGCGAGCCGCAGATCCGCAACGCCTGCTGGACGAATGGAGTCAGCGGCGCCGGGTGCTGGATTCGGTAGTGCCACAACTACGTGCCTTTCATGCCAAGGCCGGCACGGCTCCGCGGGTGCGGTATCTGGAGGGCGCGACCGGTATCAGGACAGCGTTGTTCGAGACCTTGGACTGGCCTTCGCCGCTGCGCGGCGTTTTGTCGATGCGCGACTTGTTGAGCGTGCCGGGAGTCGAGGCGATGCAGGAGTACATCGCCGGGCGCCGTGCGCGTCAGCTGTGGCTGCATGTGTTGAGGTCGCCCGAGAAGGATCTGCCCGGCGGCTGGCCCACCAGCCAAGACGACTATCGCCGCACCCGTTATGTGCCCGCGGAATACCTCTTCACGATGTCGATGATCATCGGCGACATGTCGGCGGCGATGATTTCGTCCCAGCGCGAGAACTTTGCGCTGGTGGTCGAGAGCCTCGAGTACGCCGAGATGCACCGCAACTTGTTCGAGGTGCTGTGGGCCGTCGCCGCTGAAGATTCGCCCGCGCGCGCCGCCTTGTAACTGCGGAAATAGCTGACATCCGCCGATGTCGCGCCGAGAACTTCCGCCTGCCGACGATTATGTATAGCATCATACATAGCCGAGAGGGGTGCGATGCGAAGTCCACGCGAGCGGATGGTGATCTCTGCTGCGCTGTTGATCCGGGAACGGGGCGCCCGCGCCACCGCGATTTCGGACGTGCTGGAGCACAGCGGCGCGCCGCGCGGGTCGGCCTATCACTACTTCCCCGGCGGTCGGACCCAACTGCTTTGCGAGGCGGTCGATTACGCCGGCGAGCACGTCGGCGCGGTCATCGACGAGGCCTATAGCGGCCTCGACCTGCTGGACACCCTGTTCGATAAGTACCGGCGCCAGTTGCTGGACAGCGATTTTCGCGCCGGCTGTCCCGTCGTGGCGGTTTCCGTCGAATCCGGGGACGAGCAGGACCGCGAGCGGATGGCCCCCGTCGTCGAGCGGGCCGCAGCGGTGTTCGATCGCTGGAACGGCCAGGTCGCACAGCGCCTCATCGCCGACGGCATACCGCCCGCGCAGGCCAGCGAACTATCGGTGCTGACCACGTCGGCGCTCGAGGGTGCCATCGTGTTGGCCCGGGTGCGGCGCGATGTGGCGCCGCTGGATCTCACTCACCGTCAGCTGCGCAACGCGCTGCTGACCGCCTTGAAGAAGTAGTCCGAAAGGAAGTCCCGCGATGGCCGCTGAGTGGCAGTCGACCGCATGCATCCTCTGCGAATGCAACTGCGGCATCGTCGTACAAGTCGAAGATCGCACGCTGTCGCGCATCCGCGGCGACAAAGACCACCCGGCGTCGCAGGGCTACACCTGCAATAAGGCGCTGCGGCTGGACCACTACCAGAACAACCGCGCTCGACTGACCTCCCCGATGCGCCGCCGGGCCGATGGCAGTTACGAGGAAATCGATTGGGAAACCGCGATTGTCGAGATCGCCGAGGGATTCAAGCACATCCGTGACGCCTACGGCGGCGACAAGATCTTCTACTACGGCGGCGGCGGGCAGGGTAACCATCTCGGCGGGGCATACAGCGGCGCCTTCCTGAAGGCCCTGGGGTCGAAGTACCGGTCGAACGCGCTGGCGCAAGAGAAGACCGGTGAAGCCTGGGTCGACGGGCAGCTGTACGGCGGGCACACCCGCGGCGAATTCGAGCACGCCGAAGTCGCGGTGTTCGTCGGCAAGAATCCGTGGATGTCGCAAAGCTTTCCCCGGGCCCGGGTGGTGCTCAACGAGATCGCCAAAGACCCGAAGCGATCGATGATCGTGATCGACCCCGTCGTCACCGACACCGCCAAGATGTCCGACTTCCACCTGCGGGTGCGACCGGGTACCGACGCCTGGTGCCTGGCCGCCCTGGCCGCGGTACTGGTGCAGGAAAACCTTTGTAACGAAGCATTTCTCGCCGAGCACGTGCACGGCGTCGATACCGTGCGTGACGCGCTGCGCGACATCTCGGTCGCCGACTACGCGCAGCGCTGCGGGGTGGACGAGGAGCTATTGCGGACCGCGGCCCGGCGCATCGGCACCGCGGAGAGCGTCTCGGTGTTCGAAGACCTCGGTGTTCAGCAGGCGCCCAACAGCACCCTGAGTTCCTACTTGAACAAGCTGCTCTGGATCTTCACCGGCAACTTCGCGAAAAAGGGTGGCCAGCACCTACATTCGTCGCTGGCGCCGCTGTTCAGCACGGTGTCGGGCCGCACCCCCGTCACCGGCGCGCCGATCATTGCGGGCCTGATCCCTTCCAACGCCGTTCCCGAAGAGATACTCACCGACCACCCGGATCGGTTCCGGGCGATGATCGTGGAAAGCGCCAATCCCGCGCACTCGCTGGCCGACTCGACGGCGTGCCGGGAGGCTTTTCAATCGCTGGAACTGATGGTGGTCGTCGACGTCGCGATGACCGAGACCGCGCGACTGGCTCACTACGTATTACCCGCCGCATCTCAATACGAGAAGACTGAGGCCACGTTCTTCAATTTCGAGTTCCCGCACAACGGCTTTCACTTGCGCCGACCGCTGCTCAAGCCGCGGCCGGGAACGCTGCCCGAGCCGGAGATCTGGACTCGGCTGGTGCGCGCGCTCGGCGTGCTCGACGACGCTGACCTGCGGCCGCTGCGCGAGGCCGCCGACCAGGGCCGCGAGGCTTACGCCGAGGCATTCCTGAACGCCGTAGCGGGCAATCCGACGATGGCGCGGCTGGTTCCGTATGTGCTCTACGAAACGCTCGGGCCGACGCTGCCCGACGGTATGGCCGGGGCCGCCGCGGTGTGGGGGCTGGCGCAGAAGACGGCGATGACCTATCCCGAGGCCGTGCGGCGGGCCGGCCACGCCGACGGCAACGCGCTGTTCGACGCCATCCTGAACAACCCGTCGGGGGTGGTATTCACCGCGCACGACTATGTGGACGACTTCGCGCTGATCACCCACTCCGATCACAAGATCGCGCTCGAAATCCCGGAGATGCTCGACGATTTGCGGGCGTTGGCCGCCGCGCCGCCGCGACTGACCACGGCGGAACTGCCCATCGTGTTGTCGGTGGGCGAGCGGCGCGCTTACACCGCCAACGACATTTTCCGCGACCCGTCCTGGCGTAAACGCGACGCCGACGGAGCATTGCGCGTCAGCGTCGAGGATGCCCAGGACCTCGGACTCGTCGACGGCGCTCGGGCGCGCATCACCACCGCGGCCGGCAGCGCCGAGGCGACCATCGAGATCACCGAGACGATGCTTCCCGGACATGCGGCCCTGCCCAACGGTTTTGGGCTCGACTACGTCGCGGAGGATGGGCAGACCATCATCCCGGGCGTCGCCCCGAACACGCTGACCTCTACCGGGTGGCGTGACTCCTACGCCGGAACGCCATGGCACAAGCACGTGCCGGCGCGCATCGAGGCGTTGGCCGGGGTCAGTTCCAGATCCTGACCCGGCGCTGCGGCTCCAGGAACAGCGCGTCCTCCTCGGCGACGTCGAAGGCCTCGTAGAAGGCGTCGACGTTGCGGATGACGCCGTTGCACCGGAACTCCGGCGGCGAGTGGGGGTCCACGGCCAGTCGCCGGATTGCTTCTGCTGCACGGGATTTGGTGCGCCACACCTGGGCCCACCCATAGAACACCCGCTGCACGCCGGTCAGGCCGTCGATTACCGGCGCCGGCTCGCCGTTAAGCGACAGCTGGTAGGCCAACAGCGCGATGGTCAGCCCGCCCAGGTCGCCGATGTTCTCACCGACGGTGAAGGCACCGTTGACGTGGTGGGCGCGGTCGAGTTCGCGGGGAACGTAGGCCTCGTACTGCTCGATCAGTGCCTTGGTGCGGGCGCCGAACTCGCTGCGGTCGTCGTCGGTCCACCAGTCGACGAGATTGCCGTCGCCGTCGTACTTGGCGCCCTGATCGTCGAAGCCATGCCCGATCTCGTGCCCGATCACCGCCCCGATACCGCCATAGTTGGCGGCGTCGTCGGCCTGGGCGTCGAAGAACGGCGGCTGCAAAATAGCTGCGGGAAAGACGATCTCGTTCATCCCCGGGTTGTAGTACGCGTTTACGGTCTGCGGGGTCATGAACCATTCGTCACGGTCCACCGGCCCACCCAGCTTGGCCAGCTCGCGGTCGTGATTGACCGCGTGCCCGCGCCGGTAGTTGCCGTACAGGTCGTCGCGGTCGATCACCAGGGCAGAGTAGTCGCGCCACTTCGCCGGGTAGCCGACCTTGGCGGTGAACTTACCCAACTTGGTCAGCGCGCGCTCCCGGGTCTGCGGCGTCATCCAGTCCAGGTTGGTGATGCTGCTCCGGTAGGCCTCCTGCAGGTTGTCCACCAACGTGTCGATGCGCGACTTGGCATCCTGCGGGAAATGCCTTTGGGCATAGAGCTTTCCGACGGAGTCGCCCATCAGGCTTTCGACCAGCGAAACCCCGCGCTTCCACCGGTCCCGGATCTGTTCGGTCCCGGTCAGCAGGCGGCCGTAGAAGTCGAAGTCCGCGGCGACCACCGCGTCGGTCAGCCACGAGGCGCGGGCGCGGATCAACCGCCAACGCGCCCAGCGCTTCCAGTCGTCGAGGTCTTCGCTATCCCATAGCGACGCGAAGGCGGTGAGGTAATCAGGCTGGCGCACAATGACTTCCGCGACAGCTTGGACAGTGCTGCCCAGCGCGGTGACCCAGCCGGTCCAGTCGAAACCCGCGCCTTCGGTCTGCAGCTGCGCGAAGGTGCGCAGGTTGTAGGTCAGATCGGCGTCGCGGCGCTTGACCACATCCCAGTGCGCGGCAGCGAGTTTGGTCTCCAGTGCCACGATGCGGGCCGCGGTGTCGGCGTGGTCTTTCGCCTCCCCGCCGTACACCAGGGCGAACATCCGCGCGATGTGTCCGGGGTAGGCCGCGAGCACCTGGGCGTGCTGCTCGTCGCGGTAATACGACTCGTCGGGCAACCCGATGCCGGATTGGTTGACGTGCACCAGGTAGCGGGTCGAGTTCTTCGAGTCGGTGTCGACGTAGACGCCGACGCCGCCGCCCACCCCGGTGCGTTGCAGGGTGCCGACGACCGCGGCCAGCGCCGCCGAATCGGCCGCGCCGTCGATGGTGGCCAGCTCGTCGTGCAGCGGTTGGATGCCCCGGCGCTCGACGGCGGCCTCGTCGAGGAAGCTGGCGTACAGGTCGCCGATGCGTTGCTGGTCGCTGCCAGGTGCTGCGCCGCTGTCGCTCGCTTCGATGATCAGGTCGCGGACCTGCTCCTCGGCCTGGTCGAACAGGGTGCGGAAGGCCCCGTCGGTGGCGCGGTCCGGGGGAATCTCGTAGTCGGCCAGCCAGCGACCGTTCACGTAGCCGAACAGGTCGTCTTGGGGACGGGCATTTTCGTCGATGTGGCTCAGGTCGAGGCCCGAGCGGGTGGCCGCATAAGTCACCCTGCCATCCTTACCATCTTCCGCGTGCCGGGCGCCTGTTGCGCCGACCGCGACCGGCGGCGGGGTAACCTCGCGCCCATGCCTGGGGGCGAACAGACGGAGCCGGCGACCGACGCAGACGAGCAGGACGCCGAGGCCAGCGCGGCGGAAGCCGACGACCCCGACGATTCCGACGGCGTGATCTTTTCTCCGTACGGCATCGCCTCGGCGGTTCTCGGCGTACTGTCGGTCGCCGCGGTGGTGCTCGTCGCGATCATCTGGTCCGACCACCGTGCGGATTCGGCCGAACGCACCTACCTGAGCCGGGTGATGCAGACCGCCGCCGACTGGACCGGCGTGCTGATCAACATGAACAGCACCAACGTCGACGCCAGCCTGCAGCACCTGCATGACGGGACGGTCGGCGAGCTGAACACCGACTTCGACGCGACGGTGCAGCCCTACCGGCAGGTGGTGGAGAAACTGCAGTCGCAGAGCAGCGGGCGGATCGAGTCGGTGGCGATCGAGACGGTGCATCACGACCTGGACAGCCAACCCGGTGTGGCGCGGCCGGTGGTCACCACCAAGCTGCCACCGTTCGCCAGCCGGACGGATTCGGTGATGCTGGTCGCGACGTCGGTCAGCGAGAACGTCGGCGCCAAGCCGCAGACGGTGCACTGGAGCCTGCGCCTCGACGTCTCCAACGTCGACGGCAAGCTGCTGATCTCTCACCTGGAGTCGATCCGATGAGAAACCTCTGGCGGCTGCTGGCCTTCGACATCCTGGCGCCGTTGGCCACGGTCGCCGCGCTGCTGATGATCGGCGTCATCCTCGACTGGCCGTTGTGGTGGGTGTCGGTGTGCTCGGTGCTGCTGGTGCTGATCGTCGAGGGGGTGGGGGGCAATTTCTGGCTGCTGCGCCGCGATTCGGTCAGCCTCGGCACCGACGACGAAGCACCGGGGTTGCGCCTGGCCGTCGTCTTCTTGTGCACGGCCGCCCTGGTGGCCGCCGTGCTGACCGGATACACCCACTGGACGAGTACCGACCGCGACTTCAAAAAGGACTCCCACGACGTGGCCCAGGTCGCCAGCGGGATGGCCGAGGCGATGGCGTCGTTCACCCCGAGCGCTCCGACCAGCTCGATCGACCGGGCCGCGGCGATGATGGTGCCCGAGCGCGCGGACGCGTTCAAGCAGGAGTACCAGAAGTCCAGTGCCGATCTCGCCCACCGCAATGTCTCGGCGCAGGCCTCGACACTGGCGGCTGGCGTCGAGGCGCTCGGGCCCACCGCGGCCAGTGTGGCGGTCATCCTGCGGGTAACCCAGAACACGCCCGGTCAGCCGCCCAGCCGGGCGGCACCGGCATTGCGGGTGGCACTGGTCAAGCGGGGCGGCGACTGGCTGGTGACCGACGTGCTGCCGATCAACGCCCGCTGACGGCTCAGTCGGAGTCGGCCGAGGGGGTTGGCTTCGACTTCACGAACCGGTCCGAGAGCCGGCGTATCCGGATCATCAGCGAGGCCGACGGGCTGACGCTGCCGTCGAGGTAGCTGGCCAGCTCCTCGGCCGCCACCCCGATGCGGGCAGCGAATTCCTGCTGGGCCAGGCCGGACCGCTCGATCAACAGCGCCACATGGCGGGCCACCTCGGCGCGTTCGTTGGCCTCCAGGTGGATGCGGGCGCGCTCCAGCACTTCCCACAGCGCTTTGGAGATGCCATACGGGCGGGTGCCCTCCAGAACTTCCTCCACCTGACGGGCGGTGCGGCCGAACGGGTCGCGCTTGAGCGCGGCGGCGATCCGCTTCCAGGTGTCGATGTCACCGCCCTGCAGCGCCGAGCGAATGGCGGCGGTCGGCCAGAACTCGACCGGCTGATCGAAATCATGGGGACGAGCTTCGGCGGCGGGCTGCTGGGGTGGCGGCACGCGTCGTCGATCGGCTGCCAACGTCACCTCGCCTCCTCCAGCATCGCGACGGCCACCGACAGGCAGCGCTGCCTGACCTCATCCCAGTCTGCCTTGGCGTCCGGTTCAGACCAATGCTCGCCAGACAGATCGGAAGGATTCGGATCCGCGAGTTGACGGACCAACTGGGAGGTGACCCATTGCTGCCTGGGCGGCTGACAACAGTAATACCTGTCCATTCCGGCGAGCACCACCGCGGCCGTTTCAGGTTCTAATGTGTCGACCATGTCAGCAAATTCGGCAAAATCGCGGCTGCTGTTACGGGACATGATCAGGTAGCCCTTGAGACGCAGGGTCTCGGCACCGGTCGGGACCTGCAGCCGATCGCCGGTGGGCAATTGCACATGGGTGGTTTCGACCGGGCTGCGACGTTCGTATTGCGGCTGGTCGCGGCTGCGAGCACCGGTCTCGAGCGCGTCGATGGCAACCGACAACCGCCCCCGCCACAGGGTGACCGGGTGCACCGGCCGCCCGCCCCACGGCATGGCCCGGGAAATGCCGTTGCGCGGGGACAGGCCGTCGACCAGCTTCTTGGCTCCGGACGCGGCCCTGGTCTGCCCGTTGCTGCCGTTCTTCTCGGCGCCGAGCGTGATCGCGACGGCGTCTTCGTCGGCGATGTTGACCTGGTGCGGAATCTGTCCGGGGCCCTGGCCGCGCGGTTCCTCGGGGTCCTTGCAGTTACGCCCACAGCCGGTGAAGGCCAGCGGATCGGCCACGGTGATCGCATCGGGCGCCAATTGCCTGAGCTTCGCCGCCGACTTGAGCACCATCCGCAGGTCCGCGCTGGGCGCGGTCAGCGCCGAGATGTCGTCGGGAATGACGACGACGTCGCCGAGGTCGACCTCGGGCAGCGGCCGGTCGAAGTCGACCGACGGCAAGACGCGGCGCAGCCAACTCGGCAGCCACCAATTCCACTGGGCGAACATCGCCATCAGCGCCGGGACCAGCACCAGCCGGACCACGGTGGCGTCGACCGCGATCGCGACGGCGCACGCCACCCCGATCTCGGCGACCAGTGGCATGCCGGCGAACGCGAAGCCGATGAACACCGCGATCATGATCAGGGCGGCGCTGGTGATAGTGCGGGCGCTGGTGCTGACGCCGTATGCGACGGCATCGCGGGTGTTGCCGGTGTGCAGGAAGCGTTCCCGGATGCGGGTGAGCAGGAAGATCTCGTAGTCCATCGACAACCCGAACGTCATCGCCAGGACCAGCGGCGGAACGGTGCTGTCGATCGACGTGATGTGGGCGAACCCGAGATCCCGCAACCAGCCCCACTGGAAAACCATGACCAGGCTGCCGTAGGCGGCGGCGACCGACAGCAGTGTCATCAGCACGCCCTTGAAGGCCAGGAACACCGAGTGAATCGAGAGCAACAGCATCACGAACGCGATCGCCGCGACGAACAGCAGCACCAGGGGCTCGGTCGCCGACACCCGGTCGTCGAAGTCCTTGATCAACGCCGTCGGTCCGCCGACGTCGACACGCGCGGTTCCCTCGCTGGGAACCTTCGGTAGCTGGGCACGCATCCAGTCGACGGATTGCCGGGCACCCATGTCCTCGGGATCGACCGACAACACCGCGGACAGCAAAGCACCGCTGTTGTCGTCGGCGAATTGCGGCGGGGTCACCGAGACAATGTGCGGGGCCTCCGTCATGCGCTGCCGGATGGCGGCCAGCGTCTGGCTGTGTTCGGGTGCGGACGCGCCGCCGTCGGGAAAGCTCACCATGACCTGGATGGGACCGAGCGCGCCCGGGCCGAGGGCCTGGGATGCCCCGGCGACGCCGGCCCGGATCTCGTGCGCGGAGTCGAACTGCCGCAGCAGGCTGTTGCCCAGCACCATCGACGCGGCGGGAGCCGCCATCACCAGCAGCACCGTCGCCGCTGCGATGGAGGAGATCCATGGCCGTCGCATCACCGATGCGACCCAGCGGTTCCAGAACCGGGACTGGGTGCTTTCCGGTCGCCGTGACCAGTGCAGCAGCATCGAGCGTTTCGCGGCCGCCCGGCCGAACGTCGCCAATGCCGCGGGCGTCAAGGTCGTCGAGGTCAGCATTGCGACCGCGACGGCCATAATCGCCCCGGTAGCCATCGATTTCAGCGCCGGGGTGTTGATCAGGTAGATCCCGGTGAGCGAGGCGACGACCGTCAACCCGGACAGCACCACCGCCAGCCCGGAGGTGGCCATCGCGGCGTCCACCGCTTCGCGGTGCTGGCGCCCGGCCCGCAATTCCTCGCGGAATCGCATCAAGATGAAAAGCGAATAGTCCACGGCCAGCGCGATGCCGAACATCGACACCGTCGAAGTCACGAACACCGACATCGTGGTGTAGGCCGACAGGAAATAGACCAGTCCCATGGTCACCACGACCGTGCAGACGCCGAGGGCCAGCGGTATGGCCGCGGCGGCCAGCGAGCCGAACACCGCGAGCAGCACGATCAGGATGATCGGCAGGTTCCATTGTTCGGCTTTGGCGATGTCGTGTTTGGTGTTCTCCGCCGCGGCCGCGGACAGCGCGCCTTGCCCGATCACGTAGAGCCGAACCCGGCCATCCGCGGTTTGTCCGGACTGGTCGCCCTTGACACCCACCTTTTGCCGGAGCCGTTTGGCGATGTCGCTGGTGCCGGCGTTGCGGGCGTCGAGCCGCAGGGTGAGCACGTAGGGCCGGTCGGGCTGCGGCGGGCGCTGCGTGGGGTTGGTTTTCTCGGTGACGCCGGGGAATTCGCCGGCGATCTGCCGCAGCTGCGCCACGGCATTGTTCATGTCGTCATAGCTGGCGTCGGGGCGGGGCGCGGCCACCAAGGCCAACGACGAAGCGCCCAGGTCGTGGTACTGGTCCTCGAGCTGATCGTGGACCTTCAACGACTGCGAGCCGGCCACTTCGAAACCACCGCCGGTGAGATTCCCGGACTGCGTCAACGCCAAATAGATCGCCGGGACCAATGCCAGCAACCAGCCTGCGAAGACCAACCAGCGGTATCTGCGCAGGCTGCGACTGAGGCGCATCATAAACTGCTGGATTTCAGGCTCCCCGAATATCTCGCTTACGCGTGAGGGCGACGATACCGCAGCCGCCTGTGCATTAGTTCGGCTTAACGAATTCGTGAGCTGCGCAGACGGCTCCGTGGCCAAGTCGCGGCCCAGTCGTTGCGAACCGGTGACCAAGCGGGATCTCGGTCACACCAGCTGGCAGGGCATGGACCCGGATGGCAGGATGTCGCTGGGCCGTGCGGGGGATGGAGTTCAAGCATGAAGACAGGCATTGTGACCGGACGGCGCACGCTGGTTGCCGGGTTGATCGCCGCCGCAGTGCCCGCCGCGGCCGTGGCACTGATGGCCGGGCCGCCGGCGACCGGCGCCAACGACCCGTGCGCGGCCAGTGAAGTCGCCCGGACGATCGGCTCGGTCTCCAAGTCGATGGGTGACTACCTGGACTCGCATCCGGAGACCAACCAGACGATGACCACGATGCTGCAGCAGCAGGCCGGCCCGCAGTCGGCCGCCTCGCTGAAGTCCTACTTCGAGGGCAACCCCAAGGTGGCCGCCGATATGGCCGGGATCGCGCAGCCGCTGACCAACCTGTCGATGCAGTGCAAGCTGCCGATCAGCATTCCCCAGGCGATGGGCCTGATGCAGCAGGCGCAGGGCGCCGGCGGCCTGCCGGGTGGGTTGCCCGCCTCGCCCGCCGCCGGCCTGGGCACGCTGCCGGTGGGCGCAGCGCCGGGCACCCCGCCCGCGGCGACCGCCCCGATTCCGTCCACGGCGGGTGGCACGCTGCCCGGCCCGTCGCGGCAGAACAACGTCGGCTAGCTTGCTAGCCCGGTTCGGGTGGCGGTAACGGACCCTGCAACGCGCTGCCGGTCGGGTCGGTGGCTGGGTCGTTCCAGTGCCGCAGCTGCGGCTCGATCAGGGGCAGCGGACCGGTCGGCGCGTCGTCGTCGTCGGAGCCGCCGGGGTTTTCGGTGCGGAACACGAAGAAGAACACCACCCAGCCGATAGCGGAGATCAGCAGCCAGCTGATCAGCCGGTAGAGCAGCATCGCCGAGATCGCGTTGGGCAGCGACATACCGCTGGACACCAGACCGGGCACCAGCACCGCCTCGACGACCAGCAAGCCGCCCGGCATCAGCGGAATCGTGCCGACGGCGCGTGCGGCCGCGTAGGCCACCGTCAGGCCGGCGATCGACGCATGGTCGCCGGCCGCGTAGGCGGCGAAGGCGAGGCAGGCGACGTCGGCGATCCAGTTGAACATCGACCAGCTGAAGGCCACCCCGAGGTCGCGCCGGCCCAGGCTGACCGATTCGAGCTGCATCAGGATCTCGCGCCACTTGGCCAGGTGTGTGTCGGCTGGCCTGCCGCGCACCGAGTTGAACCACGTCAGGATGCGGGTGCCGATGCCCTCGATCAGCTCCGGCCGCGACGCCACCGCCTGGGCGAGCAGCAGCAGCGCGATGAAGCCGCCGAGGGTGAACAACAACGAGAAGGGATTGTTCTTCGCACCCAGGAAGAAGGCGCCGCCCAACCCGAGCAGCGCCAACCCCACCGCCTGCAGCACACCCGACATGACCAGCTGCCAGGACGCCACGACGGTCGAGGCACCCCAAATGCGTTGCTGGCGAAGCAAAAACGTCGCCGACAGCACCGGGCCGCCGGGCAGCGTGGTGCTCAGCGAGTTGGCGGCGTAGAAGGCGGCCTCGGAGCGCAGCTGCTTGACGTGCACCCCGGCGGACTTCAGCAACGTGCGCTGGATCTGGGCGAAGCTGTGCATCGACGCGGCCGCCGCGGCCACCGCCGCCAGCAGCCACCACCAGTTGGCCGCAAACAGGCTCGTCCACGCCTTGGCCAGCTGATCCCAGCCCAGCGCGACCTCGACGCCGAGCACGATCGCGACCAGGCCCAGCACCGCCCATCGCACCCACCAGTACTTGCCCCGCGACGTCGCGCCACCGCGCGCGGGCGCCAGCGATTCACCCTCGTGGGCGAATACGCCGCCGCCCGGGAGGCGGAGGTTGCGGATGGGTGCGTCGTACGGCACGTGATTTAGGGTAACCGCGCAGGTGGCACGGCAATCGAGACGCAACTCCGAGCGTGTCGCCGTCGTAACCGGATCGTGCTGACGCCACTACCCAACTCGGGAGCGCCCGATAGGCTGACCGGATGCTGGCAAACTCCGACGACGCCTCGGTCACGCCCCTGGTCCGCAACACCGCCGCCTGGGCGTGGCGTTTGCTGGCTATCTTCGCCGCCGCGCTCGCCTTTTTCTGGGTGGTGGCGAAGCTCGAGATCATCGTCGTCCCGGTGCTGCTGGCATTGATGGTCAGCGCGCTGCTGGTACCGGTGGTGGACTGGCTGGACCGGCACGGCTTGCCGCGCGGCGGCGCCGTCGCGCTGGTGTTGCTGGGCGGATTCGCGCTGCTGGGCGGCATTCTCACGTTCGTCATCACCCAATTCATCGTCGGCTTGCCCGATCTGACCGAGCAGGTCACTCGCAGCATCGACACCACCCGGCGATGGCTGATCGAAGGGCCGGTGCATCTGCGCAGCGAACAGATCACCAACGCGGGCAATGCCGCGATCCAGGCGCTGCACAACAATCAGTCGAAGTTGACCAGCGGCGCGCTGTCCACCGCGGCCACCCTCACCGAACTGCTCACGGCCGCGGTGCTGGTGCTGTTCACCCTGATTTTCTTTCTCTACGGCGGCCGCAACATCTTCGGATACGTGGCCAAGATCGTCCCGGTCGGCGTGCGCGATCGGGTGATGGAAGCGGGCCGCGCCGGATACGGGTCCCTGATCGCCTACGTCCGGGCCACCTTCCTGGTGGCCTTTACCGACGCGGCCGGGGTGGGTGCCGGGCTGGCCATCATGGGTGTCCCGCTGGCGCTCCCGTTGGCGTCGCTGGTGTTTCTCGGTGCTTTCATCCCGCTGATCGGTGCCCTGATCTCGGGATTGGTCGCGGTCGTGGTCGCATTGCTGACCAAGGGGATCGTGTACGCGCTGCTCACGCTCGGCTTGCTGGTCGTGATCAACCAGATCGAGTCGCATCTGCTGCAACCGCTGGTGATGGGGCGCGCGGTGTCGATTCACCCGCTCGGGGTGGTGCTGGCGATTTCCACCGGCGGTGTGCTCGCCGGGATCGTCGGCGCCCTGCTGGCGGTCCCGACGGTGGCGTTCCTCAACAACGCGATCCAGGTGCTACTCGCCCCTGATCCGGAGGCCGAAGCCGAAAAGCTGTCCGAAAGCTCCGAAGGCACGGCGGTTATGCACGCCACACCGGACCATCCGCAAAAACGGCCCGGCTAGGACTCCGGCGGGTCTAGAGCCGTCCCTCGCGGCGCAGCAAATCCTGCGCGGACAGACCGCCGCCCGCGCGGCGTCGCGGACGCGAATTGTCGCCGTTATCGCCGGGGCCGCGGGCGTTCATCTTCTCGGTGGCGGCATCGGAGTCGTTGTCCTCCGGCCGCATCGTGGGAAGCGCGGTGGTCGGTTCGGCCGGGTCGGCCGTGTTCTCGTGGTTCCCCGGAACCGGCATGGCGCGGGTCTGACCGGCCGAGGGCGGCGGTGCGGGTGGCGCGGCCGGGGCCGGGGGTCGCGCGTCGGAGTTACCTTGAGCCGAGAAGCGTGTCGTCTTGGCTTCCGTCGGCTGGCTGGGTCGGGACGGGGCGCGGGCCGCGGTTGGACCCGGTGGCGGCTCAGCGCCGGGCCGTAGCTCGGGCTGGCCGGACGGCTGCGGCCGGGATGGCTCCGGGGGAGCGCCGGGGTGCGTGGGGTCGTGCGGTGCCCGCGGTTTCGCGGCGACCAGGCTGGCCGCGACCGGCGGCCGGATCGCCCGGCCGTTGACGGCACTGCGCTTGCGCTCGTCGGGCAGGTCGATCTCGCCCAGGCCGATGCTGTTTTGCAGGCGACGGGCCCAGCGCGGCGCCCACCAGCAGTCGTCGCCCAGCAGCTTCATCACCGACGGCACCAGGAACATCCGGACCACGGTCGCGTCCAGCAGCAGCGCCGCCATCAGCCCGAAGGCGAGGGTTTTCATCATCACCAGATCGGAGAACACGAACGAGCCGGCGACCACGGCCAGGATCAGCGCGGCGGCGGTGATCAAACGTCCGGTGGTCGCGGTACCGATACGGATGGCCTCGGCGGTCGACATGCCGCGCTCGCGGGCCTCGACCATCCGGGACACCAGGAACACCTCGTAGTCGGTGGCCAGGCCGAAGCCCACACAGACGACCAGCGCGATCAGCACCACCATCAGCGGCGTCGGCGTGAAATTCAGCCACTTCGAGAAGTGTCCGTCGACGAAGATCCAGGTCAGGATGCCCATCGTCGACCCCAGCGTCAGCGCGCTCATCAACACGGCCTTGATCGGCAACACCACCGATCCGAAGGCCAAGAACATCAGCACCAGGGTGGCGCTGAGCAGCACCACCACCATCAGCGGGGCCCGGTCGATCAGGGCTTGGATGCTGTCTTGCTCGAGGGCCGGCGTACCGCCGACCAGCAGCGTGATGCCCTTCGGTGGGCTTATCGCGCGCAGCTCATGGATCTTCTTGGCGGCGTCGTGCTTGTTGACCAGGCCGTTCTGGATCACCCGCACCGAGTCGTCCCTGGGCCGTGTGG
Organism: Mycobacterium sp. Aquia_213; assembly: GCF_026625985.1. Classification (NCBI taxonomy): domain Bacteria; kingdom Bacillati; phylum Actinomycetota; class Actinomycetes; order Mycobacteriales; family Mycobacteriaceae; genus Mycobacterium; species Mycobacterium sp. Aquia_213. Next base: position 5,586,312 of record NZ_CP113116.1, on the reverse strand, counting down.
TCCCGTTCGGGCCGGGGGCGCAGGGATTGCCGGCGATGTCCGGGCACGGCCGCTCTTCCCACGTCTTGTCGGTAAACCCGCTGATTCCCGAGATCCTGTTGCGGATGTCGGCAACCTGCTGGTCGGTGACCTTGCTGTGGTTGTTGCTCTCGATCACCACGGTCAGCTGCTCGGTCCGGTACCCGGGGAACTGTTTGTCGAAGTGCTCCTGGGCCAGGCGTACGGCGTTGTCCGGCGGCAGGTACTTCTCGCTCATACCGCCAAGGGACAGGTTGCCCAGCGGAATCCACAGCAGAATCATGCCGACGGCGATCGGAATGGCAAAGAGCAGCGGCCGTTTCATCACCCGGTTGACGAGCTTGCCCCAGAAGCCGGCCTCGACCTCTTCGCGGGTCTTGGTCTTCTGCAACCGCTCGGCGAACCAATTGATGGCCGTCCGCGATACCTCCCAGTTGCGGAGGAAGGACACCCGGAACAGGGTCCGCACGCCCAGCGCGTCGACGTTGTTGCCCAGCACCGCAAGGCAGGCCGGCAGCAGCGTGACGGACAGTATTGCCGCGAGCCCCACCGCGGCGAAGATCGCGTAGGTCAACGAATGCACGAAGCCCTGCGGCAGCACGAGCAGCGCGGCGCTGGAGGCGATGATCAGCACCGCGGAGAACGCGATGGTGCGCCCGGCCGTCATCACCGTGCGCCGCACGGCGGCCTCGGTGTCGTAGCCTTCGGCGATTTCTTCACGGAACCGGCTCACGATGAAAAGCCCGTAGTCGATCGCGATACCGAAGCCGATCAGCGAGATCACCGGTTGGGCGAAAAAGTGCACCGGGCCGAACATGGCGACCAGCCGCAGGATGCCAGTAGCCCCGGCAATGCTGAGCCCGCCCACCATGACCGGCAGGCCGGCGGCGATCACCCCGCCGAACACAAAGAACAGCACCACGGCGACGACGGGTAGCCCGAAATACTCCAGGAGTTTCTGGTCGGTGGCGATGGTGCCGGTCAGTGCGTTGGCGATCGGCTCCAGGCCGGCGAGTTCGATCTTGCCGCCATTGAGCTTCTGCAGGTCGGGGGCGATGTCCTTGTAGTTGTTGAGGATGGTGTCGTCGTCGTCGCCCTTCAGCGGAACGGTGACGAAGGTGTGCTTTTTGTCCTCGGTCGCCATGCCCTTGATTTGAGCGTTGGGGGGCTCGGCGCCCGGCGCCAACGCCAGATAGCCGGCCCAGCCGAGTACCTGGCTGGGATGGTCCTTGACGAACTTGTTCAGGTCGTCGACGGTTTGCTGTCGCCATGCCGGATCGTCGACGGTCTTGCCGTCCGGAGCGGTGAAGGTCGCCACGATCTGGCTGGTGCGGTCGCGGCCGTAGGTCTTGTCGCCGATGATCGAGGCTTTGACGGACTGGCTGCCGTCGTCGTAGAAACCGCTCTGTGTGACATGTTTGCCCAGGCTCATCCCGAAGATGCCGCCGCCGGCGCAAAGAGCCACCATGACCCCGATCACGATGTACCGGTAGCGGTACACGGTTCGACCCCACCAGGCGAACACGTAAGCTCCTTACTGGATCACTAACAGCGACCCGCGCATTGGTTTTCCAGTGTCACACACGCGTGGTCAATAGCGCGGACAGCGGCCGGAACGGCTGCAGCCATGCGCCCTGGTCGGGCAGCGAATCTAGGCCGATCCGCGGCAGCGGTTCCCGGAAAACACCTTCGATGTCCTCCAGATCAACGAAGTCCAAGGTATCCGACGCTAGTGCCCAACTCGCATGTTCGCGAAATCCGATCACTTGGACAGGGGTCGTGCCACTGACCCCGGTGCGTGCGATTTCTTCCAGCGGCTGACGGAACGCCTGACCGTCGGCGGACGCCACAACCAGCGCCGCGAGCCCTTCTTGGCGCCGCAGTTCGATGTGCTGGAGCATGTCCTGGTCGACATCGCTGTCTTCATCTATTTTCGGCTTGGCGAAGACCGCAAACCCCACGTTACGCAAAGCATCCACCCACGGTCGAACGACGTCGGCGCTGCCCGGGGCGATGTTGGTGAACACGGTGGCCTCGGGTTCGACGACGACGCCGGGCCGCCCGGCGCTGACCTCGGCCGTACGCGCCAGCAGCCAACGACCGAGGGCGTCGAACCGGGGGCGTTCCAGCGCGGTCGGGCGCCGGCCCAGGATCGAGCCGAGCCCCATGTCGAGGTTGGGCGCGTCCCACACCAGCAGCACGCGCCGCGGCGGCGCATCGAGGGTGCCCAGGTCTGCGGACGGCGCCGCCGGCGCAGCGGCGGTTTCCGCGGTCGTTTCTTCTGCGAGGCTCATACTCATCGTCTTTTCCAGATGAACTCGGATACGTAGCTGCCCACTTCTTGGGCTTTCATCTCGTATTTGGTCGTGGGTCGCACGGTCGAGATCGGCAGTCGGCTACCGGGATCGACGCGACTGAGCTGGGGTTCGGCATCGCCTACTTCGGCCATCTGCTCGGCGTAGCCGGGGTGGTCCGTTGCGGCGTGCAGGACACCGCCGGGCAGTAGCCGGTCGGCGATCAGTGCCACCGTGGCCGGTTGCAGGAAGCGACGCTTGTGGTGGCGCGCCTTCGGCCACGGGTCGGGGAAGTAGAGGCGAAACCCGGTCAGCGAGCCCGGGGCGATCAGATGCTGCAGCACGTCGATCCCGTTGCCGCGGATCAACCGGATGTTGGTGACCTGCTCGCGGTCGATCGCACACAGCAGCTGGGCCAGGCCCCGCTTGTAGACCTCCACCGCGATCACATCGATATCGGGTTCATCGCGCGCCATCGCCAGCGTCGAAGTGCCGCTGCCACAGCCGATCTCGAGCACCAGCGGCGCCTGGCGGCCAAACCAGGACCGGGTGTCCAGCGGCTCGAAGCGGCTCGGTATCTCGGAGAGGCCCACCGTCGGCCACAGCCGATCCCAGGCCTCGCGCTGGCCGCCGGACAGGGTGGAACGCCTCGAACGGAAGCTGGTGGCCGGCAGATAGCCCCGCTCGGGGGTGCTCGAACGCTGCGACTCCGACGCTGGCGTCATGCCTTCTTCGGTATCCAGGCCGGCTCCCACCTCCACCGGTGCATCGGGACACGTCCCGACCCCGGGTTGCGCGTGCATTTGTCCATGGTGGCCCATTAATCCCCGTTGTAGCCGCCCCTGGTCCAGATTGATACCCAACAGTTGCCTTCAACTGGTAACAGATAAACGGTGGCTCGCAACTCGAAGACGCAAGTGCCACTATGCGGTGGGGCTCGATCGTCTCCCGGGCAAACACGCCCGGCAGCGGCGACGACCCCGCATGCGACGGGAGCAACGCCGGCGTCGGGTGTCCGGCCGATCGGATCGAGCAGGCGAGAAATGAAGATACGGGGGAACCAGGTTTTCGTCGAGGAGCTGGCGCGATTTGCTGCCGGATGTGACGACGGGCGCGTGACCGCGATCGCCGCGAAGGCCGGCGCACCGCTGCGCGTGGCGGTGCGTGGACGAGCCGGGGTCGGTCGCGGCACCGTGGCACGCGCCCTGGCGCACGCCGGGCCCGCGTCGGGAATCACGGTGATGCCAGCCGAGGGCGAGGCCGACGTGGTCGTCCAGGCGATCGCTGAAGTGGTCAAACCCGAGGACGCCGACGCGATCGCGACCGCCGGTTGCCCGGTGCTGACGGTGCTGAACAAGGCGGACCTGGTCGGCTCCCTGTCGGGTCGCACCGGGGACGGGCCGCTGGGGGCCGCCCGCACCCGATGCGTACATCTCGCGGAGCTCGCCGGCGATGCGACCGAACCACTGATCGCGTTGCTGGCCGTCGCCGCGTTCGAGGGATTGGACGGCACGTCGTGGGCGGCGGTGCGGACGCTGGCCGCCCACCCCGCTTGCCTGGACGGCTCCTTCGAGGACTTCGTCGCGGCCGATAACCCCGTGCCGACGCATGCGCGGCTGCGGCTGCTGGACACCCTGGACCTGTTCGGCACGGCGCTGGGCATTGCCGTGGTCCGCCGGGGCGGCACGCTGCCGCAGTTCCAGGCCCTGCTGCGCCGGGTCAGTGGCATCGACGACGTGGTCGCCCGGTTGTCGGCCCTCGGTGCGCAGGTGCGCTACCGGCGGGTGCTCGAGGCGACTGCGGAACTGGAGGCCCTGGCCGTCGGCCGGGCGACGATCGGCGAGCAGGTCGGCGGATTCCTGTCCCGCGACGACACCGTGCTCGCGCGGATGGCCGCCGCCGTCGACGTGGCCGAGGCGGCGGGGCTGCAGGTGGGCGGCTGCGACGACCCGGCCGGACACCTGCCCCGGGCGGCGCGGTGGCAGCGGCACAGCCGCGGATCGGCAAGTGACCTGCACCGGGCCTGCGCCGCGGACATCGTCCGAGGATCGCTGCGGCTGTGGTCACGGACCCGGGGGTCGGCATGAGCCCCAAGACGTCCGGCGATCCGGCGGCCCAGGTCGACGAACTGGTGGCGGCGATCGGGCCGCGGCTGGAGTCGCCCGCCATCAGTCGCAGCGACGCGGTCTTGGTGACCGGGCCGTGGATGGCCGGCGTGACCGGGGTGGCCGCCGCGCTGGGCGAACGGCTGCCCGAGCACAAGTTCGTCGAGTCGACGGATTTGCAACCCGGCGAGGCTCCGACGGCGGTGGTGTTCGTCGTCTCCGCGGCCGCCGAACTGACCGCATCGGACTGCGCCCTGCTCGATGCCGCCTGCGAGCACACCGACGTGGTGGTCGCCGTGGTGTCGAAGATCGACGTGTACCGCGCGTGGCGCGACGTACTGAGCACCAACCGCGACGTGCTCGCCGCACATGCGTCGCGCTACTCCCAGGTGCCATGGATAGGTGCGGCCGCCGCACCCGAGCTGGGTGAGCCACAGCTGGACGAACTGGTCGAGACGGTCTCGGCGCAACTCGCCGCTACGGATGTCGCGCGGCGAAATCGATTGCGGACCTGGGAATCTCGGCTCCAGACGGTCGCGCAGCGGTTCGACCGCGACGCGGACGGAGCCGGCCGGCGGGCCCGGGTCGACGCGCTGCGCGAGGAGCGCAGCACCGCCCTGCGAGAGCGCCGGCAAGCCAAATCAGAGCGCACCATCCGGATGCGCGGCCAGACCCAGCAGGCCCGGGTCCAGCTGTCGCACCTCGCGCTCAACCGATGCTCGTCGGTGCGCAGCGAGCTGCAATCCGACGCCGCGCACTTGCCCCGGCGCGACATGGCCGGATTCGAGGCGCACGCGCGCGACCGGGCCGCCGCGGTGGTCAGCGAGGTGAACGAGGGCACCACCACCCAGCTCGACGACGTCGCGCGCGAGCTGGATCTGCCGATGGAGCTACCGCCCGTCGAGCGGCTGCCCACCGTCGACGTCGCGCCCCCGCCGCTGAAATCTCGGCGCCAGGAGACCTGGCTGATGCTGCTGCTGGGCGTCGGGTTCGGGGTGGGCGTCGCGGTGGCGCTGTCCCGGCTGGTGGCCGGCGTGGCCCACCGGCTGAATCCGGCACTGGAGATCGCCGGCGCCGCGGTGTGTGTGGCGGTCGGTCTGGCGGTCACCGTCCTGGTGGTCAAGCTGCGCGCCCTGCTGCGGGACCGCTCGTTGCTGGACCGCTGGACGGGTGATCTGACGTCGTCGCTGCGATCGGTGACCGAGGAGCTGGTCGCCACCCGCGTGCTGGCCGCCGAGTCGCTGCTCAACTCCGAGCTGCTGGCTCACGACGAGGTCGAGAACACGCAGGTGGCAGAGCAGGTCAATGCCATCGACACCGAACTGCGCGAACACGCCATCGCCGCGGCGCGGGCCACCGCCGCACGGGACCGGGAAATGCCCACGGTTCAGGCCGCGCTGGACGCGGTACGCGCGGAACTCGGAGAACCGGGTATACCCGATCCCGACGGCCCCGCCGAGAACCCTGGAGGGGCAGAAAACACAAAATCGGGCTCGGGGAGCGCGGATGAGGACAATTCCTGACCGTTTAACCGCTTCTGAATCGTTGTTGTGAGAAGGCTTATACCCGCCCGGGCCTTCCCCAGCAAGGCGATCACGATAACCTGTAGCTAACGCCGCCATGTCAATATTTGTGTGGGCGACTGCATACGCAATCACGATATGCCCACACGTACGGATATGAATTCAGGAGAGTTCGATGACCTCAGCGACCATTCCCGGTCTGGACACCGCACCCACGAATCATCGGGGGCTGCTGGCGTGGGTAGAGGAGGTCGCCGAGCTGACCCAGCCCGACCGGGTTGTGTTCGCTGACGGCTCCGACGAGGAGTTCAACCGGCTGGCCGCGCAGCTGGTCGAGGCCGGCACCCTGAAGAAGCTGAACGAGGAGAAGCGCCCCAACTCCTACCTCGCGCTGTCGGACCCGTCCGACGTGGCGCGGGTCGAGTCGCGGACCTTCATCTGTTCCGAGCGCGAGATCGACGCCGGGCCGACCAACAACTGGATGGACCCGGCCGAGATGCGGTCGACCATGACCGAGCTGTACCGCGGCTGCATGCGGGGCCGCACCATGTGGGTGGTGCCGTTCTGCATGGGACCGCTGGGCGCCGACGACCCCAAGCTGGGTGTGGAGATCACCGACTCCGAGTACGTCGTCATCTCGATGAAGGTGATGACCCGGATGGGCAAGGCGGCCCTGGAGAAGATGGGCGACGACGGATTCTTCGTCAAGGCGCTGCACTCCGTGGGTGCCCCGCTGGAGCCGGGCCAAAAGGACGTGCCGTGGCCGTGCAACGACACCAAGTACATCACCCACTTCCCGGAGACCCGCGAGATCATGAGCTACGGCTCGGGCTACGGCGGTAACGCGCTGCTGGGCAAGAAGTGCTACTCGCTGCGTATCGCCTCCGCGATGGCGCACGACGAGGGCTGGCTGGCCGAGCACATGCTGATCCTCAAGCTGATCTCGCCGGAGAACAAGGCGTACTACTTCGCCGCGGCCTTCCCGTCGGCGTGCGGCAAGACCAACCTCGCGATGCTGCAGCCGACCATCCCGGGCTGGCGCGCCGAGACTCTCGGTGACGACATCGCCTGGATGCGCTTCGGCAAGGACGGCCGGCTCTACGCGGTCAACCCGGAGTTCGGCTTCTTCGGCGTCGCGCCGGGCACCAACTGGAAGTCCAACCCGAACGCGATGCGCACCATGGAGGCCGGCAACACCGTCTTCACCAACGTGGCGCTGACCGACGACAACGACGTGTGGTGGGAAGGCCTGGAAGGCGAGCCCGACCACCTGATCGACTGGAAGGGCAACGACTGGGTCCTGCGCGAGACGGACACCAAAGCGGCGCACCCGAATTCGCGGTACTGCACCCCGATGTCGCAGTGCCCGATCCTGGCGCCCGAGTGGGACGACCCGCAGGGTGTGCCGATCTCCGGCATCCTGTTCGGCGCCCGCCGCAAGACGACGGTGCCGCTGGTGACGCAGGCGCGCGACTGGCAGCACGGCGTCTTCATGGGCGCCACCATGGGTAGCGAGCAGACCGCCGCCGCCGAGGGCAAGGTCGGCACCGTGCGCCGCGACCCGATGGCCATGCTGCCGTTCCTGGGCTACCACGTCGGTGACTACTTCCAGCACTGGATCGACCTGGGCAAGAACTCCGACGAGTCCAAGCTGCCAAAGGTGTTCTTCGTCAACTGGTTCCGTCGCGGCGACAAGGGCGAGTTCCTGTGGCCGGGCTTCGGCGAGAACAGCCGGGTGCTGAAGTGGATCGTCGACCGCATCGAGCACCAGGCCGGTGGCCAGGACACCCCGATCGGCATCGTGCCGACCGCGGACGACCTGGACCTGGACGGGCTCGAGGTTGCGGGCGGCGACGTGGCCAAGGCGCTGGCGGTCAACGCGGCCGAGTGGCGCGAGGAACTGCCCCTGATCGAGGAGTGGTTCGAGTTCGTCGGCGACAAGCTGCCCACCGGCGTCAAGGACGAGTTCGAGGCGCTCAAGCAGCGGCTGGCGGAGTCCGACTAAGGCGGGGCTAACAACGTCGAATCGGGCTGGCGCGCAAGACGCGTCAGCCCGATTTCTTTTCGCCAGGCTGGTGGGCAAACGATTGTTTGGAACCGCCCGCTCCGGTGTATAGATAGCTAACACTGGAATCCGGGAAGGCCGACGATGAAGTCAACGACAACTTCCGCGCTCACGATTGTGGTTGCCGCGGCGGGAATTCTGTTCAGCGGATGCTCGGCATCGCAGGTGATCAACACCGGCGGCGACACCAAGTGCAAGGACTTCACCACCCAGGACGAGAAGAAGCAGAACGACGAGATCAGCAAAATGCTGAAGGACAAGAGCGGCCAGGACCCGACCAATTTGGAGATCTCCGCGACGCGACTGTCGGCTCAGACCTACTGCCAAACGTTGGGTAAGCCGGACAGCAAGATCTCCGAGGCACCGCACGGCTGACGCCGCCTGAGGTAGTTCGGCCGACCCGTCTACCGGCGCGAGTTGCACGGTGGGGGCCCCGCTGCAGATCATCGGATTGTGATCTTTGATCGGCGGCGTGCGCTGGCCGTGGCGGCGGCGGGGCTGCTTGGTTCCGGCTGCCACACCACGCCCGCGGGGACGCGCGACGCGCAGCCAGCAGTGCCGTGGCCCGGTGCCGACACCCTCGGTATCGGCTTGGAGGGCTATTCGTATCCGTACCCCGTGCACTATCTCGACGTCACGCACGTCGCGCAGGCGACGTGGATCGATCGTCAGGCACCGGAGTGGGAGCGGCGGGCGCGGCTGGCGTACATGGATATTGCGCCCGAGAGCGGGCAGCCAAGGGGCGAGGTCCTGCTGGTGCACGGCAAGAACTTCTTCGGCGCGTACTGGAAGGACGTGATCCAGGCGCTGCGCCAGCAGGGTTACCGGACAATCGTTCCCGACCTGGTCGGCTGGGGTAAGTCCACCAAGCCATCGACCTTGACCGCGGAATCGCTGGTGGCACATCTGGACTCGCTACTCGGTGCGCTCAACGTGAATTCTGTTGCCGTCATTGGGCATTCGACCGGGGGACTGGTGGCCATGCACATGGCCCGGGCGCTACCCGCGCGGGTGGCGTCGCTGGTGCTGGAGAACCCGATGGGACTCGAAGACTACCGGCGCGGCCTCATTCGGCAGGTCGGGCATGAGGACTGGGCGGCCGACGAACGGTCCTCGACGGCCGATCAGATCCGGCAGTACCTCGCGCACTATTTCGTGAACAAGGATCCCCGGCTGATCGAGCCGTTCGTCGCGGTGCGGACCGCCATTGGAGCCTCGCCCGAGTTCGAGCGCTGGGTGCAAAGCTCGGCGGCGGCCACCGACATGCTGCTCAACGAGCCCGCAGTGGATTTCGTCGCGTCGCTGTCCGCTCGCACGTTATTCGTCTGCGGTTTGTCCGACCGCACCTATGTGGGCGCGAAGTACACCGCGCCCAACGAGCAAGCCGCCAAAGGGAATATCGCCGCGATGGCCCAGGGATTCGCGACCAGGATGCCCGCTGCCCGGTTCGTCGGGGTGCCTGACACCGGCCATGTGCCGCATCTGGAAACACCGGCCGCGTTCTTGTCGGCCGTACGGGAATTTCTGCGTTGAACGCCGGGTAGTTTCGGCCGGCGGCCCCGTCGGCGGGCCACTTGACACCCGTCAAATTCGGCGGCGGTACAGTCGTCGCATGCAGATCCGCCCCTATCTCGGCGCCAACAAACCGGCGATCATTTTGTACCCCTCGGGAACGGTCGTCACCTTCGACGAGCTGGAAGCACGGGCCAACCGGCTGGCGCACCGGTTCCGCCAGGCGGGCCTGCGCGAGGGCGACAGCGTCGCGATCCTGATGGAGAACAACCAGCACATGCACGCCGTCATGTGGGCGGCTCGGCGCAGCGGTTTGTACTACGTGCCGATCAACACTCACCTGACCGCGGCGGAGGCGGCCTACATCATCGACAACAGCGGCGCCAAGGCGATTATCGGCTCGGCGCCGCTGCGCGACACCTGCGCCGGCCTGGCCGAGCATTTACCGAACGGGCTACCGGAGCTGCTGCTGATCGCCGACGACGACCTACCGGGGTGGGAGCGGTACCCGGAATGTGTTGCGGATCAACCGGATACCCCGATCGACGACGAGATCGAGGGAGACCTGCTGCAGTACTCTTCGGGCACCACCGGCCGGCCCAAGGGGATCAAACGCGAATTGCCGCACCTCCCACCGGATCAGGTGCCGGGCATGATGTCGGCTCTGGTCGGATTCTGGATGGACACCGAAACGGTGTATCTGAGTCCGGCGCCGCTCTACCACACCGCGCCGTCGGTCTGGTCGATGACAGTGCAGGGCGCGGGTCTCACCACGGTGGTAATGGAGAAGTTCGATGCCGAAGGGACGCTGGACGCGATCCAGCGGCATAAGATCACGCACGGTCAGTTCGTGCCGGCGATGTTCATCCGGATGCTGAAACTGCCCCAAGACGTTCGTGATTCGTACGACCTGTCCAGCCTGAAGCGGGTGATGCACGCCGCCGCGCCGTGCCCGGTCCAGATCAAGAAGCAGATGATCGACTGGTGGGGACCGATCGTCGACGAGTACTACGCGTCTTCGGAAGCGCACGGGTCGACGCTGATCTTCGCCGAAGACTGGCTGGCGCATCCGGGTTCGGTCGGCAAACCCATGGGGGGCGCCGTGCACATCCTCGACGAGAACGGCAACGAGTTGCCGCCCGGGCAGGCCGGCGAGATCTACTTCGAAGGCGGGTCTTCGTTCGAATATCTCAACGACCCAACAAAAACCGCCTCCTCCCGGGACCGGCACGGTTGGGCCACCGTCGGAGACATCGGCTACCTCGACGACGAGGGTTACCTGTACCTAACCGACCGGCGCCACCACATGATCATCTCCGGTGGGGTGAACATCTACCCGCAAGAAGCCGAGAACCTTCTGGTCACTCACCCGAAGGTGCTGGACGCCGCGGTGTTTGGAGTGCCGGACGACGAGATGGGCCAGCGGGTCGTGGCGGCCGTCCAGACCGTCGATCAAGCCGATGCCACCGACCAGTTCGCCGACGAGCTGATGACGTGGCTACGAGACCGCTTGTCGCACTTCAAATGCCCGCGTTCTATAGCGTTCGAGGAGCAGCTCCCGCGCACCGACACCGGCAAGCTGTACAAGAACGGGCTGATCGAGAAGTATTCGGTCTGACCGATGTTCCGCGTGGTCGACCTGTCGAACGCACCGGAGGCGGGGCTGCCATCCCCGCCCGGCGTGATTGTCGGCGTCGGTTCGGCCGCCGAGATCGCACAGGGCCAATCCTGGTTGGAAACAGCGACTTTCACGCTGACCGAGGAGCCCTGCGCCGACCGTCGGGCAATCACCGTCGATTCGGTTCCCGAGACGCTCGCCGAGTTGCGTAACAGGTGCGAGCACTGGCCGCAGGCCAGCAGCGTCTGCGACGACGTGCTACGCGCCGTTGTGGCCGACGGCCCGGCGCTGCCCGGCGTGGTGACCGAATCGCTCGCCTACTCCACCTTGCAGGCCGGCCCGGAGTTCGCGCGTTGGCTCGCCGAACGCGGTCCGGCCCGCATGCCCGAGATCGCCGACCCGGTGCAGGCGGAGCGCGACGGCGACACCCTGAGGATCAGGTTCAACCGCCCACTTCGTCACAACGCGTTTTCCACCGACGCGCGCGCCGCACTGCTGGAGGCGCTGACCGTCGCGCAACTAGACCCGTCGGTGACCGGGATTGTGTTGAGCGGCAACGGCCCATCGTTTTGCAGCGGCGGAGACCTCGCCGAATTCGGCACGTTCGTCGATCCCGCGAGCGCACACCTGGCCCGCACTCGACACAGCCCCGCCCTGGCGCTCGACGCGCTGACCGCCAGGCTTGGCCGGTCATGCCGCGCCGAGGTCCACGGGAGGGTGCTGGGCAGCGGCTTGGAGATGGCCGCATTCTGCGGATGGGTTGAGGCGCAGGAGGATTCGCTCTTCGGGCTACCGGAACTGAGTCTGGGCTTGATCCCGGGTGCGGGCGGCACCGTCAGCGTGACGCGGCGCATCGGCCGCTGGCGCACGGCCTATCTGGTGTTGTCCGGTCGGACGGTCGGCGTCGATACCGCGCTGCGCTGGGGACTAATCGATGCGACTTACGTTGGCGCGCAGCCGATTGCTCAGTAACCGCCGAAGGTGGTTGTGGTCGTCGACGGAATACTCGACACGGCCACCACGGCGATGACGATGTACAGGATCACGATGATCGCATACGTGACAGCACCCGCGATGGCGCCGATGATGGCCCACTTCTTGGCGTTGCTCGACGCTTCCTGCGCCTCGGCGGCCCGTCCCTGGGCCCACAATCCGGAGACCTTGTTCGAGTAGACAAGCGAGACAATGCCGAACGGGAGGCAGCACAGCACCGTGCACAGAATCGCCCAGACGAGGTAGTTATCCGGTTCCTGCTGGCCCGGCCACGCGGCCGGCTGCTGGGCCGGCCAACCCCCTGGCTGTTGCGGCTGCTGCCAGCCCGGTTGCTGCGGCTGGCCCTGCCACTCCGGTTGCTGCGGTTGGCCCTGCCATTCGGGTTGTTGGCCCTGCCACTCGGGGGAACCTTCGTACGGCCCTGGGGGATAACTCATGGCAGCTGCCTTCCTTGGGGTTCCTCCGGTCCAAACAGGTTTACTCCCGCGCCGCTTTGCTGGTGCGTAAGTCAGGCAAATATAGCGCACCAGCGGAGGTCAAGCGCTAGATTGTGCCGCGCTCAAATCCCGCCCCGGGCCACCAGCTGCCCGGCAATCACATTGCGCTGGATCTCATTCGTGCCTTCGCCGACGATCATCAGGGGCGCATCGCGAAAGTAGCGCTCGACGTCGTACTCCGTGGAGTAGCCGTAGCCGCCGTGAATGCGTACCGCGTTCAGGGCGATCTCCATCGCGATCTCGGAGGCGAACAGTTTGGCCATCCCGGCTTCCATGTCGCAGCGCTCGCCGCTGTCGTAACGCTCAGCGGCGTAACGGGTGAGCTGACGGGCGGCGGTGAGCTTGGTGGCCATGTCGGCCAGGTAATTGCCCACGGCCTGATGCTTCCAGATCGGCTTTCCGAAACTCTCTCGTTGCTGGGCATAAGCCAGCGCATCCTCGAGCGCCGCGGTGGCCACGCCCAGGGCGCGCGATGCCACCTGGATGCGCCCGGTCTCGAGTCCCTTCATCATTTGCGAAAAGCCTTCGCCCATAAGGTCTCCCAGTACGGCCGACGCGGGTGCCGAGAAGTTGTCGAAGGACAGCTCGCACGATTCGACGCCCTTGTAGCCGAGCTTGGGGAGATCCCTGGAGATCGTCAGACCCGGTCCCTGCTCGACGAGCACAATCGAGATGCCCTTATGGCGCGGTGTGGCATTCGGGTCGGTCTTGCACAGCAGCGCGATCAGTCCGGAATGACGCGCGTTGCTGATCCAGGTTTTGGCGCCGTTGATCCGCAAGCCGCCGGAGCCGTCCGGCAGTGCGGTGGTCGACATGTTCTGTAGGTCGGAACCGCCACCGGGTTCGGTCAGCGCCATCGTGGCCCGCACCTCGCCGGTGGCCATTCGCGGCAGGTAAGTCCGCTTCTGCTCCTCGGTGCCGAACAGCGTCAGCAGCTTGGCGACCACGGTGTGCCCGCCCATCGCGCCGGCCAGGCTCATCCACCCGCGGGCCAGCTCCTGGGTGACTCGTACATAGCCCGGCATCGAGACCGGCGATCCGCCGTATTCCTCGGGAATGGCGAGGCCGTAGATGCCGATCCGCTTCATCTGTTCGATCCACGCCTCGGGGTAGGTGTTGGCGTGCTCGACCTCGCGGACCGTCGGTTTGACCTCCCGGTCGATGAACGCCCGCACCGTGGCGACCAGCATGTCTTCGTCGTCGTCCACCTGTGACCACCCTCCTGCATTGACCCCCGATTCGACAGCCTGCCAGCATGTTGCGTTGTGACGGGTAACGGGTATGCGGGGATTCGCGAAGGCGGGCCGTACTTCGACGATCTGTCGAGAGGTCAGGTCTTCGACTGGGCACCGGTGGCGACGCTCTCGGCGGGCATGGCCGCCGCTCATCAGGCGATCGTGGGGGACCGGTTGCGCCTGGCCCTGGACGCCGACCTGTGTGCCGCGGTGACCGGCGCGGCCGGGCCACTGGCGCATCCGGGGCTGGTCTGCGACGTCGCCATCGGGCAAAGCACGCTGGTCACCCAGCGGGTCAAAGCCAACCTGTTCTACCGCGGGCTGACTTTCCATCGATTTCCGGTCATCGGCGATTCCCTCTACACCCGCTCCGAAGTCGTTGGGCTGCGGGCCAACTCGGCCAAGCCCGGCCGCGCGCCGACCGGGCTGGCGGCGTTGCGGATGACCACGATCGACCAGGCCGATCGATTGGTGCTCGATTTCTACCGCTGTGCCATGTTGCCCGCCGGCCCGGACTTCAATCCCGATAACGCGCCGGCCGACGATCTGTCCACCATCGGTGCCGATGCGGCGCCGCCGGCTGTTCCCCCGGCCGCGCACTGGGACGGCGAGGTCTTCCGAAAGCGGGTGCCCGGACCGCATTTCGACGCCGCCATGGCTCCCGCGGTGCTGCACAGCACCGGTGACGTCGTCAGCAGTGCGCCCGAACTGGCCCGGCTGACCTTGAACATCGCCGCGGCACACCATGATTCGCGGGCCGGCGGGCGCCGGCTGGTGTACGGCGGTCACACTATCGGGCTGGCCTTCGCGCAGGCCAACCGGCTGGTGCCGAATCTGGGGACGGTGCTGGGCTGGGAGTCCTGCGATCACACCGGGCCGGTGTACGAGGGCGACACTCTGTACAGCGAGCTGCATGTCGAGTCGGCCGAGTCCACCGACTATGGGGGTGTGCTGGGGCTTCGGTCGCTGGTCTACGCGATCGGTGACGGTGCCGACGAGCGCGACCGGGCCGTGCTGGACTGGCGACTGCGCGCACTGCACTTCTAGCCCGGAGGAGAATGGTTCAGGTGAGCAACGCGGCGTCCCGGTGGGGCAGCAGCGGGCTGGCCTGCCTGACCGGCCAGCCCGACGGGCCGCCGGACTTCTCTCGCGCCGAGGTGCTGGCCCGCGCCGAACAGGTCGCGACGGCGGTGGGAGGTCAGCTCGGTATCGCCGTCGATGCCGCCACGCTGCTGGCCGGGCGGGCTGGATTGCTCGGACTGAGCCGCGGCGGGCGGATTGCGGCCGGTGGTGGCACTCGGCTGCTTTCGGCGCGCGACGGCTGGTGCGCGCTCACGTTGTCGCGCCCCGACGACATCGCCGCCGTGCCGGCGTTATTGGAAGTCGACGAGGTGCCCGCCGAACCCTGGCCGGCGCTGCAGCATTGGGCCGCAACACGTCTGGTGTCCGCGATCACTGAGCGGGCGAATCTGCTCGACATTCCGGCGGCCGGCCTGGGCGAGGCCGCCCCCGCGCCACCGCGGATACAGCGATTGTGCACCCCCGGCCCCGTGCCCGGCGTCACTGGGCTGCTGGTGGCCGACCTGTCGTCGATGTGGGCCGGTCCGCTGTGCGGGCAGCTGCTGGCTCGCGCCGGAGCCACCGTCGTCAAAGTCGAAAGCCCGCAACGCCCGGACGGCACCCGGGCGGGCAATCGCGAATTCTTCGACTGGATGAACGGCGAAAAGCTGTCCTACTGCCTGGATTTCGATCATCAGGCCGACGAGCTGCGTGAGTTGCTCGCGGTAGCCGACATCGTGATCGAGGGCTCGCGGCCCGCGGCGCTGGCCCGGCGCAGGCTGGGGGTGGATCACATCGCGCCGCGAGCGGGCCGAATCTGGTTGCGTATCAGCGGTTATGACCAGGACCCCACCCGGTCCGCCTTCGGGGACGACGCCGCGGTGGCCGGCGGCCTGGTCGGTGCGGGCCCGGTGTTCTGCGGGGATGCCATCGCCGATCCCCTCACCGGTCTGGAGGCAACCTCGGCCGTGGCCGAATCGCTGGCCCGGGGCGGCGGCGAGTTGATCCAGGTGTCGATGGCGGGGATCGCCGCGGGCTACGCGAGCCTGCCCACGACGGCGGCGCCCTCGGAATGCCCGGCGCCACCGCCCCAGGCTCCGCCGTCACACCGCCGCGCTGCCGAATTGAGCGCGGATAGCGACGCCGTACGCCGTTTGGTCGCCGAAAGACGTTCTTTCTCATGCTGATTCAGCGAGCGACGTTGCTGGCCGGCACGGTGACCGACATTCGTGTCGGCGCGCGGATCGAGGACATGGGCGAACACCTGGAACCCCGACGAGGGGAGACCGTGCTCGACGCGCACGGCGGGACCGTGTTGCCCGGTCTGCACGACCACCATGTGCACCTGCGTTCGGCCGCCTCCGCGATGGATTCGCTGATGCTGGGCCCGCCTCGAATCCACACGAAAGACCAACTAGCACAAGAACTATCGAAGTCAAGACCGAACGTCGACGGATGGATCCGGGCGATCGGCTACCACGAATCCGTTGCCGGTGAGCTGGATCGGGCCGCGCTCGACGCGATGGTGCCCGGCGTTCCGGTCCGCGTGCAGCACCGCAGCGGCGCCTTGTGGATCCTCAATTCGGCGGCACTGCGGCTGCTCGGAATGGCCGAGCACCCTGACGGGCGGCTGCGCGCCAGCGACCGCTGGTCGGAGGCGCTGCAGCGTCACCATAGCGACTTCACCGAACTCAGCCGGCGCCTCACCGCGGTCGGCGTCACTGGAGTCACCGACGCCACACCGGATCTCGACGCGCATGACATGGTGTCGCTGTTGGTGGCGCATCGGCACGGCGAGTTCCGGCCGCAGCTGTCTTTCCTGGCCCCGGGCAAGAAGATCCTGCACGATGATCGTCTCGACTTGGAGTCGCTGACCGGATGGATCGCCGATCGCCACGCCGCCGGTCAGCCGGTTGCCGTGCATTGCGTGACCGCGGCTCAATTGGTGGTGACCATCGCGGGGTTGCGCGCCGCGGGTAGCCACCCACTGGATCGCATCGAGCATGCCGCGGTCGTCGACGACGACAACCTGACCGACCTCGCCGACCTCGGAGTCACCGTGGTGACACAGCCCAACTTCGTTGCCGAGCGCGGCGATCAATACCTCGCCGAGATTCCCGCCGCCGAGCACGCCGCGCTGTGGCGGGTGGCGTCGCTGCGAAAAGCCAAGGTACGGGTGGCGCTGTCGACCGACATGCCATTCGGTCGGGGTGACCCGTGGGCGGCGATGCGGGCCGCGGTGTATCGCACCACGCCCAGCGGCGTGGTGCTCGGTGGCGACGAATGTGTCTCGGCGCCAGAAGCTTTGACGATGTTTCTGGGCTATGCCGATCGGCCGGGCCGGCCCAGGTCCGTCGACGTCGGACAGCCGGGTGACCTATGCGTGTTGGCCGCGCCGCCGGCGACGGTGCTGGCCGAGCTGGACGCCGGGCTGGTGGCGGCGACGATCATCGCCGGCGCTATCGCCTACCCAGCGAACTAGCGCGCCTGCGCCAGCGCGGTCCGCAGATTCTCGCATTGGCTGTCGAAAAAGCGCTGCGACACTTGCTCTTTCGGTGCGATCATGTCGAAACCGTGGAAGGCTCCCGGGATCACGTCGACCTGGCACGGGACCCCGGCGGCCCGCAGACGTTCGGCGTAGGCGAGGTCTTCGTCGTGGAACAGGTCGTGTGTCCCCACGCCGATCCACGCCGGCGCCAGACCGCCGAGGTCGTCGCGGCGGGCCGGCACGGCAACCGCCGGATCGGCGTCGCCCAGATACGCGGTCCAGCCGAACTGATTACTGCGGGTGTCCCAGAGGCGATAGTTCGGGTTTGCGGCGGTCTCCGAACTACGGTCGTCGAGCATCGGGTAGGCAAGCACCTGGAAAAAGGGCGCGACTTCGCCGCGATCCCGGGCCAGCAACGCCAGCGCCGCCGCAAGGCCGCCGCCGGCACTCGCGCCGCCGATCGCCACTCGCGTCCGGTCCACCGCGGGCAGCCCGGCCAGCCAGGTCAGCGCCGAATAGCAGTCCTCGAGCGGGGCGGGATACGGATGTTCGGGCGCCAGCCGGTACTCGACCGAGGCGACGGTGATGCCCAATCTCCTGCAGAACCCGCGACACAGCCGATCGTCCATTTGTGCGCTGCCGATCACGTACCCGCCGCCGTGTATCCACAGCAGTGCCGGCGCCGGCTCGGTGACGCCGGCGGGACGGAACAGCCGAACGCCGGCACCCGAACTCAGCGTGATGACCTCGACGTCGCCGGCGGAGCCGGATGCGCGACGGTCCTGCAGCGCCAGCGCGGTACGGATCATCCGCAACGTCCTGGGACTGACCATCCGGCGGGGGACCAGGCGCGCGGTCCGGCGCAAATCTGGGTGAACGTCGCTGTTCGGCACCGGTTCAGTATTACCGAAAGGAAAGCGGCGTTGTCGGCCGCCGGTACGGCAAGGTCGGCGCCGTGCCGGCGCCTAGGCTTGCCGATGGATATGGAGGCGAAGTGACGACGTTGGTTCCGCGGTTTGTCGACACCGTCCTCGGCAAGATCCGCGTGCAGGTCAGCCCGGGAACCGGGCCCGCGGTGCTGCTGTGGCCGAGCCTGTTGATGACCGGCGACTTGTGGGCCGGCCAAGCGGCCCGGTTCGGTGCGAGCAACCGCCTGGTGCTCATCGACCCCCCTGGCCACGGTGGCAGCGAGCCGCTGCGCGCGATGTTCAGCTTTACCGAATGCGCCCGCTGCGTCGTCGACCTGATGGATGGCCTTGACATCGACAAGGCGCATTTCGTCGGCAACTCCTGGGGCGGGATGATCGGGGCCACCTTCGCCGCTCAGCATCCAGACCGCATCGACCGCGCAGTCCTGATGAACTGCACCGCGTCGAAAGCCGGTTTCCCCCAAAAGGTCAAGTACGCGGCCATGTTGCGGTTGGCCGGGATGCTCGGGGGCGTGCGACCGCCGCTCACGCGGTCGGTAGTCCGCGGCTTCCTCGGGCCGACGTCACTGCGCACCCGACCCGAAGTCGTCGAGACGATACGTGCGAGCTTGCAACGTGTCGACCTCAGCTCGAGCAGCTGGGCGGTGCGCAGCGTGGTGCCCGCTCGCCCCGATCAGCACGCGCTGCTGCGGCGCATCGCCGCGCCGGTGCACGTGGTTGCCGGCGTCGAAGATGCCACCTTCCCGGTGGCCGAGACGCGCGCGATGGCCGAATCCATTCCCGGTTCGTCCTTCACCGTGCTCGACGGGGTCGGCCACCTCGCGGCGCTGGAACATCCGGCCCGCGTGAACGAGTTGCTCGAACGGTTCTTGTTCGACGGCTAGCTGTACTGACCACGGACGTTGGTGACGGCGTGGCGTGGTGACATGACGAAGACCTCCGGGTGAAGTGCGAGCTGTCTAAGGAACGCACTGCTCACCTCGGAGGTCTTCGTGTCCCACCGTAATGCCCCTTTGTCAGAAACCGGTCGGCTGCGGCTGGCTCGTTGCGTCGTTGAGAACGGTTGGCCGTTGCGGCGGGCAGCCGAACGGTTCCAGGTATCGGCCACCACTGCAGCCCGGTGGGCTAGCCGCTACCGGGAATTGGGCGAGGCCGGGATGGCCGATCGCAGTTCACGACCCCACCGCAGTCCGCATCGGACGCCGCCACGCACCGAGCGGCGGATCATCAAGGTCCGCGTGATCCGCCGGTGGGGACCGGCTCGGATCGCTTACCTGCTGGGCCTGAACGTTTCGACGGTGCATCGGGTTTTGACCCGCTACGGGCTGGCCAAACTGTGCTGGCTGGACCGAGCTACCGGCCGGGTCATCAGACGCTACGAACATCGACGGCCCGGTGACCTCGTGCACCTTGATGTCAAGAAACTGGGCAAGATCCCTGATGGCGGTGGCTGGCGCATCCACGGGCGCAGCATCGGCAAACGAAACTCCCTGGCCCACACACCCATTCGTCGCAACAATCACCCCGTGATCGGCTATCACTACCTGCACACCGCTCTCGACGACCACTCCCGCCTGGCCTACACCGAATTGCTAGCCAATGAACGCAAAGAGACCGCGGCGGCCTTTTGGCTACGCGCCCAGGCCTGGTTCGCTGAAGCCGGCATTACCGTGAGCGCTGTTTTGACGGACCGCGGTGGGTGTTACCGCTCAACACCTTTTGCCCACGCCCTAGGACCAGTGACCCACAAATGGACTCGCCCCTACCGGCCACAGACGAACGGAAAAGTGGAGAGATACCACCGCACCCTGGCCGACGAATGGGCCTACGCCCGCCCCTACCGCACCGACACTGAACGCTGCGCCGCCTTCACCGACTGGCTCCACAACTACAATCACCACCGCGGCCACACCGCACTCGGCGGCCAACCACCCGCTAGCCGCGTACCTAACCTCTCAGGGCAGTACAGCTAGCCGCCGCACCGAAACGTCGGCCGCCGTACCCGTCCCGGCCAGCCCCGGCTCCGAATAACCCCGTGAGGCCCCGTCGAGTCGTCGGGGCTTGATCGGCTTGGTTAGCGGACAGCGGATGAGGGTATCGATCGGAGTGATCCAAACGCTGGCGTAACCCGTGCATATGAGCATGCGGGTGGCGCGGGCGCGGTTTCAACTTCCTGGTCGGACGCGATGCGAAAGGCGTGAATTGCTGGGGCATCTCTACGATCGGGCGCTCGGCGGCGAGCGATGTTGGATTCGTCATGATGACGGCGAGGTTCGGGTACTGCCCGCGCATCGCTGGCTGGGCGCCCGGTGCTCCCCGAACGGCGGATTGGTCGATGCCCTCGACGAGGTCTTCGACGAAGCCGTCACCCAGATGTGCAGCGGACCGACGATCGAGCTCGGCTGCGGACCGGGGCGGTTGGTGGCGCGGCTGTTTGAGCGCGGCATACCCGCACTCGGCATCGACCGGTCCGCGACGGCGATCCGGCTGGCCGGGCGCGGCGGCGCGCCGGCCCTGTTGAGCGACGTGTTCGAGCCGCTGCCCGGCATGGGGCGGTGGCAGACGGTGCTGCTGGTCGACGGTAATGTCGGCCTCGGCGGGGACCCGGGGCGGATTCTGGCGCGCGCCGCGGAGTTGCTGCGCCGCGGTGGGCGCTGCGTGGCAGAGTTCGACGCCGACGCCATCGGTATTCGCGCGCGCTGGGTGCGCCTGGAGTCGGCGTGCGATGTCGGGCCCTGGTTCCGCTGGGCGTCGGTCGGGGTGGACAGTGCGGCCACCCTCGCGGCGCAAGTCGGTCTAACGTTGACCAGCGTGAGCCTTATCGGCGGCCGGGTGATCGCGAGTCTGGCGGCGCCGTGAGCGGCCTGGGTGCCCGGTTCCGCAGCCCGCTGCGCGGCCCGTGGCTGACGTCCGTGTTCGGGCTGGTGCTACTGGTGGCACTGCCGATCGTCACGATCACGGGGCTGCTGTCCTACATCGCCTACGCCCCGCAATTCGGCCAGGCCATCCCCGCGGAGGTCGGCTGGCTGCGACTGCCGTTGTTCGACTGGCCCACCCGCCCGTCCTGGCTGTACCGGCTGACCCAGGGCCTGCACGTCGGGCTTGGGCTGGTGATCATCCCGGTGGTGCTGGCCAAGTTGTGGTCGGTGATCCCGCGGCTGTTCGTCTGGCCGCCGGCGCGATCGGTCGCCCAGCTGCTGGAGCGAGGGTCGCTGGTGCTGCTCGTCGGCGGGATCCTGTTCGAGATCGTCACCGGAGTGCTGAACATCCAGTACGACTACATATTCGGGTTCAGCTTCTACGACGCGCACTACTTCGGAGCCTGGGTCTTCATCACCGGATTCCTGATGCACATCGCGGTCAAGCTGCCTCGCCTGGTCACCGGACTACGGTCGCTGGCGCTGCGCGACGTGTTGCGCACCAGCCGTGCCGACACCCGTCCGGAGCCGGCCGATCCCGACGGCCTGGTGGCCACGGATCCGGCCGAACCGACAATGAGCAGGCGCGGCGCCCTGGCGCTGGTCGGCAGCGGCGTGTTGCTGATCGCGGCTCTCACCGTCGGCCAGACCGTCGGCGGGGCGGCCCGCGGCGCCGCCCTGCTGCTGCCGCGCGGGCGGGGCCGGGGTGATTTCCCGGTCAACAAGACCGCCGTCGCCGCGGGCATCAGCCGCGAAAGTGTCGGCGAGAGTTGGTCATTGGCCCTGCGCGGGGGTCATGCCGACGTCATGCTGGACCGCGCCACGCTGGCCGGTATGCCGCAGACCACCGCGCGCCTGCCGATCGCCTGCGTCGAAGGGTGGTCGACCGTCCAGACCTGGAGCGGCGTCCGGCTGGCCGAGCTGGCCCGCATCGCGGGCGTACCCACGCCGCGCTCGGCGCGGGTTGTCTCACTGCAGCAAGGCGGTGCCTTCGGGCAGGCGACGTTGCAGGCCAACCAGATTCGTGATCCGGAGGCGCTGTTGGCGCTGCGGGTCAACGGCGCCGACTTGTCCCTGGACCACGGCTATCCGGCCCGGATCATCGTGCCCGCGCTGCCGGGTGTGCACAACACCAAATGGGTGGCTGCCATCGAATTCGAAGGCGGTTGAGATGTCAAGACTCTCAACACGTTTCGCCGCGGTCTACGGATCGCATCCGCTGCATCTGCTGACGATGCTGTCCGGGTTCGCACTGATGGGCTACATTCTGGCCACCTTCAAACCGGCGACGCTGTGGAACCCCGGCACCTGGTGGCAGTCCATCGCCGTCTGGTTCGCCGCCGCCGTGGTCGTCCATGATCTGCTGTTCTTCCCGCTCTACGCTCTGGCCGACCGGGTGTTGTCGGTGCGCCGGCATTCCGGTCGCGGCCGTCCAAAGGTGCTCGCCCGCAACTACATTCGGGTGCCGGCCTTGGGGGCTGGGCTGACGCTACTGATCTTTTTGCCCGGCATCATCGAGCAGGGCGGGCCCACCTACCTGGCGGCGACCGGCCAAACTCAGCAACCCTTCCTGGGCAGGTGGCTGCTGCTGACCGCGGCGATGTTCGGGATGAGCGCTATCTGCTACATGATCCGGCTCGTCGCGGCGCGTCGGCGCGCCTCGCCCAGCGAAGCCAAGAACCCTGTCTAGGGAAGTAAATCCGGCAATTTAGCAAACATTTGTCCGGGCGATTTCCGGCCATCTCCGGCACTTCTACGCAAACGTCAGTTTCCCCTGACGCGCTCGGGGTACAGTCCCCTACATGACGGCAAGGGTTCCAAGCATGACACCCTGTTTGAAATGGTTGCTGCGGGCCCGTCCCGCCGACTATGCGCTGGCATTAAGCGTTGCCAGCGCTTCGCTACCGGTGGTGGGTAAGCACCTGGAACCACTGGGTGGTGTGACCGCGATGGGTGTCTGGGGCGCGCGACATGCGCCAGAGGCTTTCTCTGCCCTGAAGAAGGACTTGCTGACACCGGGGATCAACGACACACGCCGCCGGGACCGGGAAAGCACGCACGACGTGTCCGTCGCGGCCTTGCGCGGAGTCGTGTCCGCCGCGGACCTCGACGCCGAATGGCCGGTCGCCGAGAAGACGCCGCCGATCTGGGAGGCGTTGCGGCAGCGCCGCTATCTGTACCGCCGGGCGGTGCACTACGGCGACCACCCGGCGCAGGTGCTCGATGTCTGGCGGCGCAAGGATCTGCCGGCCCAGCCCGCGCCGGTGCTGATCTTCGTCCCGGGCGGCGCCTGGGTGCACGGGCGCGCGATGATGCAGGGCACCGCCCTGATGTCGCGACTGGCCGAGCAGGGCTGGGTGTGCCTGGCGATCGACTACCGCGTCGCGCCCTATCACCGGTGGCCGCGTCACATCACCGACGTCAAGACCGCGATCGCGTGGGCGCGTGCCAACGTCGACAAGTTCGGCGGTGATCGCGATTTCGTTGCGGTGGCAGGCTGTTCGGCGGGCGGGCACTTGTCCGCGCTGGCCGGCCTCACGCCCGACGACCCGGACTTCGAGCGGAGGCTGCCGGAGGGCGCGGACAGCTCGGTGGACGCGGTGGTCGGCATCTACGGCCGCTACGACTGGGAGGACCGCTCGACCCCCGAGCGTGACCGGTTCGTCGAATTCCTGGAGCGGGTGGTGGTCAAGAAGTCCATCGGCCGTCACCCCGAGCTGTACCGGGACGCGTCGCCGATCGCGCGTGTACACCGGAATGCCCCGCCGTTCTTGGTGATTCACGGCAGCAAGGACAGCGTCATCCCCGTCGAACAGGCGCGCAGCTTCGTGGAGCGGCTGCGGGCGGTGTCGCATTCGATGGTCGGGTACCTGGAGTTGCCCGGCGCCGGACACGGCTTCGACATGATCGACGGCGAGCGCGCCGGGGTGGCTGCCCACGCGACTTCGCTGTTCCTCAACCAGATCTACCGCACCAAGGTGCAGATCAGGTCAAAAGAGGTCATCTAGCTCGGTCGCTGAGTAAGGTCCCCCTTGAGGGGAAGGGGCAGCGATGAAACGGCTGAGCGGCTGGGACTCGGTACTGCTGTACAGCGAGACCCCTAACGTGCATATGCACACGATCAAGGTCGCAGTCGTCGAGATCGACCCGGATCGCCGAGACTTCGCCATCGATTCGTTTCGCCAGGTCATCGGGGCCAGGTTGAACAAGCTCGAGCCCTTCACCTATCAGCTCGTCGACATCCCGTGGAAGTTCCACCATCCGATGTGGCGCGAGCACTGCGAGGTCGACCTCGAGTACCACATCCGCCAGATGCGGTTGCCCGAGCCGGGCGGTCGCCGCGAGTTGGACGAAGCGATCGGACGCATTGCCAGCACCCCACTGGACCGCGACCGTCCGCTGTGGGAGATGTACTTCATCGAAGGCCTGGCCAACAACCGCGTCGCGGTCGTCGGCAAGATCCACCACGCGCTCGCCGACGGCGTCGCGTCGGCCAACCTGATGGCCCGGGGCATGGACCTGCTGCCCACACCGGAAAGCGGTCCGCAGATCACCGACCCCGCACCCACCAAGTCGCAACTGGTGCGCACGGCATTCTTCGATCACCTCCGCCAGGCCCGCAAGCTGCCGGGGACGTTCGGCTACACCGCGCGCGGTGTCAATCGGGTCCGGCACAGCTCACGCAAGCTCTCGCCGGAGCTGACCATGCCCTTCACCCCGCCGCCCACCTTCCTCAATCACCGGATCACCCCGGAACGCCGTTTCGCGACGGCCACCCTGGCGCTTGCCGACGTCAAAGAGACCGGCAAAAAGCGAGGCGTCAAGATCAACGACGTGGTGCTGGCCATCTCCACTGGGGCGCTGCGCACCTTGCTGTTGCGCTACGACGGCACGGCCGAACCGCTGCTGGCCTCCGTCCCGGCGAGTTTCAACTTCTCGCCGGATCGGATTTCGGGCAATTACTTCACCGGGATGATGGTGGCGCTGCCGGCCGACCTCGACGACCCGTTGGCCCGTCTGGCGGCCTGCCACGACAACGCCAACTCCGCCAAGGAGGCGTTCCACCTGGTCGGACCGGAATTGATCAGCCGATGGTCGAACTACATGCCGCCGCTGGCCACCGAGTCGTTTTTCCGTTGGGCTTCCAGCCGCGACGGCCAGAACAAGGTGCTCAACCTTCCGATCTCGAACGTGCCCGGACCGCGCGAGCGCGGCCGCGTCGGCGGTGCTCAGGTCACCGAGATTTACTCGGTGGGGCCGTTGACCGCAGGCAGTGGGCTCAACATCACCGTGTGGAGTTACGTCGATCAGCTCAACATCTCGGTGCTGTCCGATGGGGCCACCGTCAAGGACCCGCACGAGGTGACCGAGGCGATGGTCGCCGACTTCATCGAATTACGCAGGGCTGCAGGGCTTTCCGAAGTGCTGACGCCCGTCGAGGCGGCGATGGCGCCGGCCTGACCGGTCCGGCTGCCGCGACGACCCCGACTTTTGGTAACGCGACTCTCTCCTGGTGCCAATGGCATTTCCGTCGGCCGCTACCATCAATCGGTAACAGCCACTGGTTTGCACCGATGCCACCGATGCCACCGATTTGGAAGGAGATGGGCAGCTACCGTGAGCACTGACGAAGCCAACGAGCCCGAAGTTCTGGTCGAACAACGCGGCCGGATCCTGATCATCACGATTAACCGGCCCAAGGCCAAGAACGCGGTCAACCTCGCGGTGGCCAAAGGCCTGGCCGAAGCGGTCGACCGGCTCGACGGCGATGCAGGTCTTTCGGTGGGCATCCTGACCGGCGCCGGCGGCTCCTTCTGCGCGGGCATGGACCTCAAGGCGTTTGCCCGGGGCGAATTTCCCATCGTTGAGGGCCGCGGCATGGGCTTCACCGAGCGTCCACCGACCAAACCGCTGATCGCGGCGGTCGAGGGCTACGCCCTGGCCGGTGGCACCGAGCTTGCGCTGGCCACCGATCTGATCGTGGCGTCCAAGGACTCGGCCTTCGGTATCCCCGAGGTCAGGCGCGGTCTGGTCGCCGGTGGCGGCGGACTGCTGCGCCTGCCCCAGCGCATTCCGTCGGCCATCGCGATGGAGCTGGCGCTGACCGGGGAGAACCTCAGCGCGGAGCGTGCCCACGCGCTCGGCATGGTGAACGTGTTGGCCGAGCCCGGGTCGGCGCTGGATGCCGCGATCGAGCTGGCCGAAAAGATCGCCGCCAACGGGCCGCTCGCGGTGGCGGTCACCAAGCAGATCATCGTCGAGTCCCGCAGCTGGAACCCGAAGGACTTCTTTGCCGAGCAGGGCAAGCTGCTGGCTCCCGTGTTCGGCTCGAACGACGCGAAGGAGGGCGCGATCGCATTCGCCGAGAAGCGCGCTCCCCAGTGGACCGGCACCTAAGACCAGATGTAATACGCTATGTTCGTAGAGTCCGTATCAGGGCGCAAAAGGGTTGGGATTCAGAGGGATCGAGTATGAGCGTTTCGTTGCTTCTCGAGATGGCTGCGTCGAGCAACCCCGATCGCACCGCCGTCGTCTCGGGGGAGACCCGGCTGACGACGCAGGAGCTCAGCGATCTGGCGGACGGCGGCGCGGGTGTCATCGCGGAATCGGGTGCCCAGCACGTGGCCTACGTAGGTGTCGGCGGCGCGATGCTGCCGGTGCTGATCTTCGCTGCGGCCCGCGCCGGGCTGCCCTTCACCCCGCTCAACTACCGGCTGTCCGCCGAGGGCATCCAGACGCTGATCGGGCGACTGCCCGAACCCCTGGTCATCGTCGACAGCCGCTACCAGGACATGGTCGGCGATTCGTCCAAGCGGGTGATCGATTCCGACGACTTCCTGACCGCCGCCCGCAGCGCCGAGCCCGCCACTGAGGGTCTCGCGTTTCCCGACCCGGAGTCCGTCGCGATCGTGCTGTTCACCTCCGGCACCACGTCGCAGCCCAAGGCCGTCGAACTCTCGCACAACAACCTGACCAGCTACGTCACCGGAACCGTCGAATTCGACTCGGCCGCAGAACAAGACGCGGCCCTGATCTGCGTGCCGCCGTATCACATCGCCGGGGTCGGCGCCGCGCTGTCGAATCTGTACGCCGGCCGCAAGATGGTCTACCTGCCGAACTTCGATGCGGGCGAATGGGTGCGGCTGATCGGCGCCGAACACGTGACGACCGCGACGCTGGTGCCCACCATGCTGGACCGCGTGGTCACCGTGCTCGAGGCGGGCGGCCACGAGCTGACGTCGCTGCGCAACCTGGCCTACGGCGGCTCGAAGGTCGGCCTGCCGTTGGTCCGCCGGGCGCTCGAGTTGTTGCCCGGGGTGGGCTTCGTCAACGCCTACGGGCTGACCGAGACGAGCTCGACGATCGCGGTGCTGACGCCCGACGACCACCGCGCGGCGCAGGCAGCGTCGGAAGTGGCCGCGGTCAAGCGGCTCGGTTCGGTGGGCCGTCCGGTGCCCGGCATCGAGATCGAGATCCGCGACGACGAGGGCAAGGTGCTGGCGGCCGGGGAGACCGGCGAGCTCTTCGTGCGTGGTGAGCAGGTCTCCGGCCGCTACACCGGGATCGGCTCGGTGCTCGACGAAAACGGTTGGTTCCCAACCAAAGACATCGCGATGCTGGATGAAGAGGGCTACCTGTTCATCGGCGGACGCAGTGACGACACCATCATCCGCGGCGGCGAGAACATCGCGCCCGCCGAGCTGGAGGAGGTGCTGGTCGAGCATCCGCATGTGCGCGACGTCGCCGTGGTCGGTGTCGAAGACGCGCAGTGGGGGCAGGCGATCGTTGCCGTGGTGGTCCCGCGGCCCGGCGCCGAACCCGATCCCGAGGAATTGCGGGAGCACGTACGCAAAACTTTGCGCGGTTCGCGTACGCCCGACCGCGTAGTGTTTCGCGACGAGCTGCCGACCACACCCACGGGCAAGGTGCTTCGCCGGGAGATCATCGAAGGATTGCAGGCCGCAGCGGCCGAGCAGTAAGCAGAGGACGAAAAATCATGATCAAGAACGGAACCCGCCTCACCAGCCAGGTGTGTGACACCCAGGTGATCGTCGTCAGGAGCTCCGACAGCCTCGACGACCTGCGCTGCGGTGGTGTGCCGATGGTGCCGATCGGTGGTGAGCGCTCGGGCGAACTCGACCCGGCCTTCGCCGGGGGCACCGTGATGGGCAAGCGCTATGTCGACGAGGCCGGCGCCGAGGTGCTGGTGACCAAGCCGGGCGCGGGCAGCCTGAGCATCGGTGCGACCGCGCTTGCGCTCAAAGAGGTCAAGCCGCTTCCGGCGAGCGACTGAGATTCAACCGGGGCTATTAGCCGTCCTGCTTGCCTGGCATCCCATTGCGGGTAACGAATTCCCTTGCCTTGATTAGGAATTCGAGCTGTTCGCCGACCTGGCCGAGCGGGCGGACCGAGCGGGTCGAGCGAGCCAGCACGATCGCACCCTCCAGCGCCGAAATCGACATCACCGCCAGCGAGGCGGCATCGTCGTCGTCGAAGCCGTCTTTCGCGAACGCTCGGGTCAATGCCGTACACCACCGGCCCAGGATCAGGCCGGCTTCGCTGGTCAGGTCCTGATCGCTTTCGTCCGAGCTGATCGCGGCCGCGACCACCGGGCAGCCGGCGAGGAAGTCGCCGTCGGTCAGCAGGCGCTCCCAGAGTTCGATGAACTCGCGCAGCAACGTGCGGGCGCCTTTATCGGCGGCGGCGTCGATCGTGGCGGTGATGGAATCCCCCGAATACCGCAGCGCCTCGCTCAGGATTTGATTGCGGCCATCGGGGAAGTGGTAGTAGACCGAACCGCGCGGGGCGCCGCTGCGCGCCAGCACGGCATCGATGGTGACGCCGGCGGCTCCGCGCTCACGCATCACCTCGGCGGCGCTGACCAGCATCTTGGCGCGGGTGCCGACGCGCTTCGTCGACGTCGGTTCCGGCTGAACGTCGCTCGTGGTCGGCACTCTCGTACCTCCTAGGGCGGACGTCATGCAGCGTGCGAATGCCGCGATACCGGCCAGTGCATGTTACGCGGGCTGAACCGGAATGACGGGCGTTTCAGGTCGCGCACCTCGCGCGTGAATTGGTAGCCGGCGACATTGAGTTCGATAATCCACATGGTATTTCTCCCGGCCTAGTGCTGCTCTCATGCGCCGAAGCCGGCGGCTCATGATTATGCTGAGGATCATATAAGACAACGGTCTACTAAGCAACTTATTAGTGGAGCTAAACTCGCAGACCAGGCAAATGTGTGACCTAGGTCATTGATCTTGGCTAACACCAAGCTGAGCAAACCATAAGTATTATGGTGTATTGCATAATTCTGGGTTCTGGGATTCGCTGAGGCGATGGCACACACGTACAACAGCCCTGCCGCGCAAATCCTTCCCGCTCTCGACACCGTGACCCTGGAACGCGACGGCCACGTTTTGCTGATCGGCCTGAATAGACCGCATAAACGCAACTCGTTCGCCCACGCGATGCCCACGGCGACCACCTGACCGCTAGTCGCCGAGCGTGAAACTAACTTCACGGTCGCGGCCCAGCGTGAAACTAACTGCACGCTCGGCGTAAAGAACTCAGGCGTCGATGGTGTAACCCATCGGCATCAGCACGCTCTTCTGCTGCGTGAAGTGCTCGACGCCCTCCGGCCCGTTCTCGCGGCCGATGCCGGAGTTCTTGTAGCCGCCGAACGGGCAGCACGGGTCGAAGGCGTACCAGTTGATCGCGTACGTCCCGGTGCGGATCTTCTCCGAGATCTCGATGCCCTTGGCGATGTCGCTGGTCCACACGCTGCCGGCTAGACCGTATGCGGAGTCGTTGGCGATCTTGATCGCGTCCTCTTCGGTGTCGAATGGGATGATGCTCAGCACCGGCCCGAAGATCTCCTCCTGGGCGATCGTCATCTTGTTGTCGACGTCGGCGAACACCGTGGGCTGGACGAAGAATCCGTTGTCCAGGCCCTCGGGACGGCCGCCGCCGCACACCAGCCGGGCGCCCTCCTCGATGCCCTTGGCGATGTAGCCCTCGACGCGGGCGCGCTGCTTCTCCGAGATCAGCGACCCGATCTGGGCGGCCGGGTCCGACGGCGGTCCGACCGGCAGTGCCTGCACGAATGTGCTTATCGCGTCCACGATTTCGTCGTAGCGCGAGCGCGGCGCCAGGATGCGAGTCTGACCGACACAGGCCTGGCCGGTGTTCATGATCCCGGAGAACACCAGCATCGGAATTGCAGACGCCAGGTCGACGTCCTCGAGCAGGATGGCTGCCGACTTACCACCGAGCTCGAGCGTGCACGGCTTGAGCATCTCGGCGGCGCGACGGCCGATCTCCTTGCCGACACCCGAGCTGCCGGTGAAGGTGAACAGGTCGACGTCCGGGTTCGACGTCAGGGCCTGGCCGGTCTCGATGCCGCCGGGCACCACCGAGAGCACGCCCTCGGGCAGGCCGGCCTCGGCGAAGATCTCCGCCAAAGCGTTTGTGGTGAGCGGGGTTTCGGCAGCCGGCTTGAGCACCACGGTGCAGCCGGCCAGCAGCGCTGGCCCCAGCTTGTTGACGGCCAGGAACAGCGGCACGTTCCAGGCGACGATCGCGCCGACCACGCCGATCGGCTCGCGGTGCACGATGGTCTGCCCGTAGGAGCCGTTGCGGATCTCGCGCCACTTGACCTGGTCGACGGCCGGGCCGGCGAAGAAGTTCATCGCGCCCATCGAGCCCATCCAGTGCATCGTCTCGATGGTGGTCGGTGGCTGGCCGGTCTCACCGGCGAGCAGGGCGCTCAGCAGCTCCTTGCGCTCCTCCATCAGCTTGACCACGTTGGCGATGACGGCCGCACGTTCCTTCGGCGGAGTCGTGGGCCACGGACCACTGTCGAAAGCGGCGCGGGCCGCAGCGACCGCGGCGTCGACGTCGGCCGCCGCTGCCAGCGGTGCCTTGCCGAAGTACTCGCCGGTGGCCGGACAGTGCACCTCGATCACCTCAGAGGTCGACGGCTCGGTCCACTTGCCGCCGATGAAAAGCTTGTCGTATTCGGTCTTAATCTCACCCATGGCGCCACCCTACCCAAGCCGACGCAAAACGAGAACATGTTTCATTCTTGCGGTTGGAGCACCAGTACGAGATTGCTCACCCCGAACTCGCGGAGCACCGGCACCGACGTCAGCCACCAGGCCCATCGCGGGTGGTAGCGCGGGAATGCGGTCAGCAGCGCCCCGGTGTTCTCGGCCCAGCTCAGCCCCGCCGCGGCGGACACCGCGAACAACGACGACCCGTAGTCGTTCTTCGCGCGATGGCCGTGTTTGCGGGCATATCGCGCGGCGGCGCGCTTGCCGCCCAGGTAGTGCGTCAAGCCCATCTCGTGCCCACCGAAAGGGCCCAACCAGACGGTGTAGGACAGCACGGCCAGCCCGCCCGGCTTGGTCACCCGCAGCATCTCGGCGCCGAGCTGCCACGGCCGTGGCACGTGTTCGGCGACGTTTGACGACAGGCAGATGTCCACCGAGTCATCGGCGAACGGCAACGCCATGCCCGACGCCCGGACGAACGAGTCTGTCGCTGGGTCCGGGGTGGGTCCGGCGGCATGCATTTCGCTCGGATCGGGCTCGACGCCCAGGTAGTGCACCCCGGCGGCGGTGAACGCTTGCGCGAAATACCCGGGCCCACCGCCGACGTCGAGCAGCGTGCGGCCGGCCGGCGGTTCGCCGCGGGCGGCCAGCCAGAGATCGCCGACCATCGCCGCGGTATCGGTCGCCAGCGCGCCGTAGAACCTGGCCGGGTCCGGCTGCTCGTAGCGGAACTCCGACAGCAGCCGCACCGAGCGCGACAGCGTGGCCCGTCGCGCAAAAACGTCGGTCACCGCCACCGGGCAACCCTACGCAGTGCCGGCCCGCGTCGTCGCCGGAAGCTACCCAAAGTGCCCGCCTCATAGCGACAATGTGTGACCCGCGCTCCTGGGCCATCGATCTGTCGCTCGGAGGCGGGCACAACGAACGATCCCCGAGGCAGAGGCTGGTGTGGCGAATGTGACCGAAACCGTCGCCATGCCCAGGGTGCCTGTTGTCGCCGGGCTAGGCTGATTATTCATGTCTGGTCTGCGCTCGGTACTGCTGTTGTGCTGGCGCGACACCGGCCACCCGCAGGGCGGCGGCAGCGAGGCCTACTTGCAGCGCATCGGCGCGCAGCTGGCCGCGTCCGGCGTCACGGTCACCCTGCGCACCGCCCGCTATTCGGGCGCACCGCGCCGCGAGGTCGTCGACGGCGTGCGGATCAGCCGCTCGGGTGGGCGTTACTCGGTTTATGTGTGGGCCCTGCTGGCGATGGCCGGGGCCCGGCTCGGGCTTGGACCGCTGCGGCGCGTGCGGCCCGACGTGGTCGTCGACTCGCAGAACGGTTTGCCGTTTTGCGCCCGGCTGCTTTACGGGCGCCGCGTGGTGGTGCTGGTACACCACTGCCACCGCGAGCAGTGGCCGGTGGCCGGGCCGGTGTTCGGCCGGCTGGGCTGGTTTGTCGAGTCGTGGCTGTCGCCGCGGCTGCACCGGCGCAATCAGTACCTGACGGTGTCGCTGCCGTCGGCGCGCGACCTGGTCGCCCTGGGCGCGGACAACGAGCGGATCGCGGTGGTACGCAACGGCCTTGACGAGGCGCCGGCCCAGTCGCTGTGCGGCCCGCGTTCGGCCGTGCCTCGAGTGGTGGTGCTCTCGCGGCTGGTGCCGCACAAGCAGATTGAGGATGCCCTGGAAACGGTCGCCGAGCTGCGCCCGCGGCTGCCGGAACTGCATCTGGACATCGTCGGCGACGGCTGGTGGCGCCAGCGGCTCGTCGACCATGTCCGCAGCCTCGGCATCAGCGACGCGGTGACCTTCCACGGCCATGTCGACGACGTGACCAAACACCATGTGCTGCAAGGTGCTTGGGTGCATGTGCTGCCGTCGCGCAAGGAGGGCTGGGGTCTGGCGGTCGTCGAGGCCGCACAGCACCGGGTGCCGACTATCGGCTACCGATCGTCGGGCGGACTGTCCGACTCGATCGTCGACGGCGTGACCGGGGTATTGGTGGACAACCGCGCCGAGCTGGTGGATCGCCTCGAAGAGCTGCTGTGCGATCCGGTGCTGCGCGATCAACTCGGGGTCAAGGCGCAGACGCGCAGCGGCGAGTTCTCCTGGACGCAAAGCGCCGACGCGATGCGCGCCGTGCTCGAAGGCGTCCAAGCCGGCGAGTTCGTCAGCGGCGTGGTCTAACCAGGCGCCGTACCGCGGCGACCAGCGCGCCGGCGCCGCCCACGAGCAGCAGCCCCAGCCACGCCAGGTGTGCGACCACGGTGGCTTGACGCCGAGCCGACGGCGCCCCGGCGGCGTTGCCGCCGACCCGGTAGAGCGTCAATTCCTCGTCGTGGAACACCGGCGTGAGCGCGCCCACGGTGCGTGCGGCCGAGCCCATGTCACCCGCGCTGTCCGATTCGACGACCAGCCATCCGATGCCGGCCGGCGCCAGCGTGGACGGATCGGGCCCGGACAGCAGCATCTCCTGGATCGCGCGGACACGGTTGCCCTCCCCGGGCACGACCAGCCCGGAAATCGCCAAATCTCCGGTGCTCAGGACGTCGGCGCGCAGCCAGCGGGGCAGCGGATCGAGCACCGGCGCCGGACCCGACCAGGCGAAGCGCCGCATCGAGCCCGCGGGCAGCACCGCGACCGGCGCGGGCGCGCGGTTGATCGCCGCCGCCACGGCCGCCCACCCCGGCGGATAGTGCCTCGGCGCGACCTTGCCGCCCACCCCCCACGCCAAGTCGGGCAACACCGCGATCAGCGCCAGACAGCCGACCAGCGCCATGGCGAAGTCCGCCGGAGGGGGCAGCCACCGCCGCAGCGTCACCACCGCGCCGGCGCCCGCGAGGGCGTAGCCCGGCACCGCCAGCGCAACCCACTTCTGCCCGTCGCGCAACACCCCCAGGCCCGGTGCGGCGTCGACCACGGCGGCCAGCACATGCAGGCCGGGCCCGGTGGCCAGCACGGCCGGTGTCACCACCGAAACCGCCGCGAGCGCCAACAGCGGCACCGACGCCGGGCGGCGTAGCACCGTCGGCAGCCCGGCCGCTACCACGCCCAGCAACACCAGTGCCGAGATCACCGCGAAAAGCGTTGCCCGCGAACTGGGTACGGCCTCGCCGTTCCAGATGCCGCCCAGGCTGGCCAGGCTGGCCAGCGTCCCCAGGCCGGGCTCGGCGCGCGGCGCGAACGCAAGAACACCGAGCGTGCTCGCCGCCTTGGGGGTGGACAACGACGAGCCCGTCGCCGCGGCCACCAACCACGGCAGCGCCGCGACCAGCGCGGCACCCAACGCCGCTGCCGCGCACAGCCATCGGGGCCGGCCGGTACCCGGGGCGGCGACACAGACCAGCGCCACCGTCGCGGCCAGCATCAGCCCGGTCGGGGTCAGTCCGGCCAGGGCGATCCAGAACACCAACGCGAAAAAGCCGGCCTCACCCGTGCGCAGCCTCACTACCGTCGTCGCCACCCAGGGCAGGCAGCCGTAGCCGACCAGCAGACTCCAGTGACCCTGCAGAAGTCGTTCTGCGACATAGGGATTCCAGATCGCCAGCGTGATCGCCACAAACTGGCCGGGCGTCCCGGCGCAGGGCAGCGCGGCGGCCACGAGTCGCGCCGCACCCCAACCCGCCAGCCACACCCCCAGGACCAGCAGTACCTTCACCACGACGCCGCCGTCGATCAGGTGTGAGGCCAGCGCCACCGCGAAATCCTGCGGCGTCGCCCGCGGCGGTGCGGTCAACCCCAGGGCGGTATCCGACAGGTACGAACGCGGCGTGGACACCGCGTCGCGCAATAGCAGGTAGCCCGGCCGCAGCACCGGCGCAACCACCAGCAGCGCCAGGGCCAACGCATATCCGGGAAGAGACCACTGCACCGCCCGGCGCCATGGTGCGGTCACCGTCGGCGCAACCGCGGGCTAGTCCCGGTCGGCCGGGCCGGGCGGATTCGGTTCGGACGGCTCGGGCGCCTCGCCGCGCGGCGGATCGGACCCGGGCGGATCGTCATGCGATTCGGAGTGCTGCGCGGGCAGCTTCTCCGTCTCGGCTTCGGCGCCGGGCACCCGTTCCTCGAGCCCGCTGCGCCCGAAGAATTCCTCGTCGCCGCGGTCCAGCCCGGGGTCGGTCAGCGCGCTCTCGGTGCGCAGGCCGAACGCCGCGAACAAGCCACCGCCGATCAGCGCGATCAGGCCGACCGCGGTGAACGTGATCGGCAGTACCCGCGACCACAGGGCGAGCCGGTCGCGCTCGTCGCGGGCCGCGTTCACCTGGGATTCCACCGTGTCTTCGTTGGAGGTGACCTTGTAATCGGCCAGCGTCAGCTCGGGCTTGAGCGGATCGCGGGCGAAGAAGTGGTTGGCGTGCTCGGTCTGCTTGACGATGGTGCCCGAGACCGGGTCCACCCAGAAGGTCCGCTGCGCCGCGTAGTAGCGGGTCATCGTGATCTGCTCGGCCGGGTCCACGTCCTTCAGGCCCCACATCGCCGCGGACGTCGTCACCTTGCCGTCCTCGTCGCCGGCGTACAGCGACGGGTACTTCACCGGTGCCACCAACTTTCCGTCGGCGCTGTAACCGATGTTCTGGGTGAACTTGTAGGCGGTCAGGCCGTTGACGTCCTCTTGGGTGTCGTAGTTGACGTCATAGGTCTTCTGCGCGACCGGGTCGAAGTACGGATAGGTCTTCTTCTCGGTGTGGAAGGGGAACCGGTAGGACAGGCCGTCGTGGCGCACCGGAATCGTGGTGGGCGGGTTCTCGTCGCCGAAAGTGCGCGGCTTCTGAACGGCGCCGCCGGTGTGGGTGTCGTCGGAGACGGCCATCGCGGTCTTGCGGTTGAGCGTGACGGTGTCGACGATCGCCAGCAGCAGCCCGGTGTCCTTCTGTTTGTCGGTGCGCCGAAGCGAGGTGCCGACCTGCAGCGTGACCACGTCGGCGTTGGCCGGCGACTCGACGCTGATCTGCTGCTGGGAAACCAGGGGCACGTTCTGGTTGACGACGACGTGGTCGGTGGACAGCGACGCCGAGTCGAGTGCGGTTCCGGTGCCGTCGCTGACCAGCATGGTGTCGATGTTGAGCGGGATCTTGGTGATCCTGCTGGTGGTGTAGGTCGACAGCAGCAGCGCGGCAATCAGCAGGGCGGCCCCGAGTCCGATGATGCCGCATGCGGCGAACCGCAACATAACCGCTCGGTTCACGTGGCCATGCCCTCCCTAATGCTCTAGGCAAATCCGTTCGACCCTAACAGCAGTACCCGATTAGGCAGGTAACAGAGCGCAGGCAGACTGAGATCGTGACCGATAGCCACCAGGCGGGCGGAACCCGCAGCTTCCTGCCCGCTGTCGAGGGTATGCGCGCCTGCGCGGCCATGGGTGTCGTCATTACGCATGTGGCCTTTCAGACCGGACACTCCAGCGGGGTCGACGGCCGGCTTTTCGGCCGCTTCGGCCTCGCCGTGGCGGTGTTCTTCGCGTTGTCGGGGTTCCTGCTGTGGCGTGGCCACGCGGCGGCGGCCCGGGATCTGGGACCGCGTCCGCTCACCGGCCACTACCTGCGATCGCGGGTGGTCCGCATCATGCCGGCCTATCTGGTGGCCGTCGTCGTGATCCTCACCCTGCTGCCCGACGCGGATCACGCCAGCCCGACGGTGTGGCTGGCAAACCTGACACTCACCCAGATTTATGTGCCGCTCACCCTGACCGGCGGCCTGACCCAGATGTGGAGCCTCTCGGTCGAGGTCAGTTTCTATCTGGCGTTGCCGATTCTGGCGTTACTGGCCCGCCGCATCCCCGTGCGCGCCCGGGTCCCGGCGATCGCCGCGCTGGCGGTGCTCAGCTGGGCGTGGGGTTGGCTGCCGTTACATTCGGAATCCGGCAACCCAATGAACTGGCCGCCGGCCTTCTTCTCCTGGTTCGCCGCGGGCATGCTGCTGGCCGAGTGGGTGCACAGCCCGATCGGGCTGCCACACCGGTTGGCGCGGCGGCGGGTGTTGATGGCCGTCATCGCACTGGCCGCGTTTCTGGTGGCCGCGTCCCCGGTGGCGGGTCCGGAGGGATTGATTCCGGGGACCGCGACACAGTTCGCGGTCAAGACCTCGATGGGCTCGGTGGTCGCGTTCGCATTGGTCGCGCCGTTGGTGCTGGACCGGATCGACACCGGGCATCGGCTGTTGGGCAATGCCGGCATGGTCACCCTGGGCCGCTGGTCCTACGGCCTGTTCATCTGGCACCTGGCCACCCTGGCCATGGTGTTCCCGGTGGTGGGGACGTTCCCGTTCACCGGCAACATGCCGACGGTGTTGGTGCTGACGCTGATCTTCGGTTTCGCGATCGCGGCGGTGAGCTACGCCCTGGTCGAGTCGCCGTGCCGAGAGGCGTTGCGCCGCTGGGAGAAACGCGAGAAGCCGGCTGCTCAGGAGATAGATGCCGAGGCGGACGCGATAGCGCCCTAGCCGGTGCGGTCCATCCATTCTTCCAGCGTGTCCGCGGACGGCAGGCTGACGGCCTGCTCGATCTTCTCGATCAGGTCGGTGCCGTACTCGACGGTGGACTTGATGAAGTGCCCCAACCCCGCCAGGTGGATGCCGTCGGTCAGCAGGTACGCATTCTCGCCGACCACACTGACGTGGCTGGGCTGCGCGGTTTCCCGCACAAACGCCTTGGGCCAATGGTTGTCGCGATTCCAGTCGTTCACCACTTCCATCAGGCGCGGGCGCTCGCTGGCTTGGTAGTAGCCCGCGGGGCTGACCGAGATCTCGAAGATGTCGGGCCGCAACCCGTTGATCCGCAGGTTCACGTGCAGCTTGCCCCGCTCGTAGCTGGACAGCACCAACATGAATTCCGCGCCGTCGTCGCTGCGGAAAAATCGCAAGTGGCGCGATCGCAGATAACGTTCGATCAGCTCCGTACTCAATGGCTCGATCTGCATAGCCATGATCGTGGTGCCGGGCGCTTGGAGAATTCTTGATGCCTTCTGGGTTCAGCTGGCCTCGGCGGCGGGCAACCGCGCCATGATCTCGGCCCGGACCGCCGATCGCCGAGCCTTGCCGGCGTCGTCGCGCAGGGCAGTGTCGACGAATTCAATGAAGTTGGGGGAGGGCGGCACCTTGTAACCGGCGATGTTGGCGCGCAGGAACTCCTGCACCCCCGCGGCATCCAGCGTGGAGTCGTCGCTCGCCTGCACCAGCGCGTAGGGCACCTGGCCCAGATCGCCGGCGTTCGGGTCGGGGACGCCAACGACCAAGCAGGACAACACATCCGGGTGCGCCGACAGCGCACTCTCGATCTCCGCGGGGTAGACGTTGCGGCCGCCGACGGTGAACATGTCGACCCGCCGGTCGGACAGATACAGGAACCCGTCGGTGTCGAAGTAACCGAGATCGCCCAGCGAGTCCCAGCCGTCGCGGGTCTTCGCCGTCGAGCCGAGGTACCGGTATGTCGGCGCGCTGCCCGGGGCGGGCCGCATGTAGATCTCGCCGATCACGCCGGGCGGGCAGGGATTGCCGTCGTCATCGAGCACCTTCATCTCGCCGAGGACCACGATGCCGACCGACCCGCGATGGGCCAGCCACTGATCGCCGGAAATGAAGGTGAGCGCCTGTAATTCGGTGCCGCCGTAAAGCTCCCAGACTTTCTCGGGCCCCAGCAGATCGATCCAGGCCTGCTTGACGGTCGGCGGGCAAACCGCCGCCACGTGCCAGAACCGCCGGATCGACGACAGATCGTAGGCCTGCGGGTTGGCCTGGTAGACCGGCAGCGCCCGCTGCATGATCGTCGGTACCGCGACCATGAAAGTGACACGGTGGTCGGTGATGACCCGCAGGAACTGATCTGGGTCGAAGCGGTTCATCAGCACCAGATGGTGACCACCGATCAAGGCGATCACCGCGGTGGTGAGGCCGGTGTTGTGACTCAGCGGCACCGGCACGAAGGTGACGTCGTCGTCCTGGGCGCCCATCGCGTACCCAGTCAGCGTCGAAACCCGGCTGTCGCCACCGGCTTCGATCAGCTTGGGCCGCCCGGTGCTGCCGCCGGATCCCATCGCCTTCCAGCTCGGCGACACCGCTTCGGGCAGCGGCGCATCCGAGAACGTCGGGTCAGGAGTGAAACCCTTAGGCACACTGGATATTTGGCCTTGCGGATCCTCGCCGCCGACCAGCAGTGCTCTGGGACGCAGGTCCAGTAGGCCCTGCAACTCCGCGGCCGGCAGCCGCGGCGACAACGGCTGCGGCACCGCGCCCAACTTCCAGCATGCCACCGCGGCCTGTACAAACTCGACGGAGTTGGGCAGCAAGATCGTGACGTAATCGCCGACCCCGACGCCGCGTTCGGCGTAGGCGCGGGCCAGCCGGTTGGTCGAGCGATCCAATTCGGCCCGGGTCAGTGTGTGACCCTCACAGCTGACGGCTGGGCGATCGGGATCCAGCGCGGCCAGCGCAGCCGTCTGGCTACCGATCGGCGGGATCGGCTCACTCATATGCGCCCTGGCGCTCGAAGATGCGCCGCGGGTTGTCCACCAGCATGGTGTGCAGTTGCTCGTCGGTGACGCCGCGCTCTTTCAAGGCCGGGATCACGTCGTTGTGGATGTGCAGGTAATGCCAGTTCGGCATCATCTGCGGCACCAGCTCTTCGGGCAGGGCGTCGAAGTAACAGTTGGCGTCGTGCGAGAGCACCATCTTGTCGGCGTGCCCGCGTTCGCACATTTGCGCCACCGTGTTGACCCGGTCCTCGAACGGCAGGTACGCGTCGATGCCGAACCGGTCCATGCCGATGTAGGAGCCGGGCGCGATGAGTTCCTCGAGGTAGCCGATGTCGGTGCTGTCGCCCGAATGCCCGATGATCACCCGGCTCAGGTCGACGCCCTCTTCTTCAAAGATCTTCTGCTGCTCGAGGCCCCGGCGCAGCCCGGCGTGGGTGTGCGTGGAGATCGGCACCCCGGTGCGCTTGTGCGTCTGAGCGACGGCACGCAGCACCCGCTCGACGCCGGGGGTGACGCCGGGTTCGTCGGTGGCGCATTTGAGGATTCCGGCCTTGATGCCGGTGTCGGCGATGCCCTCCTCGATGTCCTTGACGAACATGTCGGTCATGATCTCCGGGCCGCCCAGCAACCCGCCGGGGCCCTCGTAGTGGAACCGCAGCGGCAGGTCGTTATAGGTGTAAAACCCTGTTGCCACAACGATATTCAGCTCGGTGGCCGCCGCGACGCGGGCGATGCGCGGGATGTAGCGGCCCAGCCCGATCACGGTCAGGTCGACGATGGTATCCACACCGCGCGACTTCAGCTCATTGAGCCTGGTGATGGCATCGGCCACCCGCTTTTCTTCATCGCCCCAGGCGTCGGGATAGTTCTGGGCGATTTCGGTGGTCATGATGAAGACGTGCTCGTGCATCAGCGTGACGCCGAGGTCGGCGGTATCGATGGATCCGCGCGCGGTATTTAATTCGGACACGTCGCTGATGCTAGGCCGGGCCGGTGCTTATCCAACAGAGGCAATTGCGACGACAATTCGGATTTCCCAGCTAACCGCGGGCTGATACCGCGACCCCGCACATCGGCGTACCGTCTGCCGCATGTTGCTCAACCCCAACCACCTGAACCGTCAATACCCCGACGCTCGCTCGGGGGAGATCATGGCCGCCACCGTGGACTTCTTCGAGTCCCGGGGCAAGGCGCGGCTCAAGGCCGACGACCATGCGCGGGTTTGGTATTCCGACTTCCTGGACCACATCGGCCGGGAGCGGATCTTCGCCTCGCTGCTGACGCCTTCCGAGTACGGCGCCGCCGACTGCCGCTGGGACACCTACCGGATCAGCGAGTTCGCCGAGATCGTCGGCTTCTACGGACTGAACTACTGGTACCCCTTCCAGGTCACGGCCCTTGGCCTGGGCCCGATCTGGATGAGCGACAACGAGGACGCCAAGCGCAAGGCCGCCGCCCAGCTGGAGCAGGGTGAGGTGTTCGCCTTCGGCCTGTCCGAGCAGACCCACGGCGCCGACGTCTACCAGACCGACATGATCCTGACGCCGTCCGAGCACGGCTGGGTCGCCAACGGCGAGAAGTACTACATCGGCAACGCCAACGCGGCCCGGATGGTCTCCACCTTCGGCAAGATCGCCGGCGCTCCAGGACAAGAAGACGAGTACGTGTTCTTCGTCGCCGACTCCCAGCACGACCGCTACGAGCTGAAGAAGAACGTCGTCAACTCGCAGAACTATGTCGCCAACTATGCGCTGCACGACTATCCGGTCACCGAGGCCGACCTGCTGCACCGCGGCCCCGAGGCCTTCCACGCCGCGCTGAACACCGTCAACGTCTGCAAGTACAACCTCGGCTGGGGCGCGGTTGGCATGTGTACCCACGCCATGTACGAGGCGGTCACCCACGCCTCCAACCGCTACCTATACGGGACCGTCGTCACCGACTTCAGCCACGTGCGACGCCTGCTCACCGACGCCTACGCGCGACTGATCGCGATGAAGATGGTCGCCACCCGCGCGTCCGATTACATGCGCAGTGCCTCGGCGGACGACCGCCGCTACCTGCTCTACAGCCCGCTGACCAAGGCGAAGATCACCAGCGAGGGCGAGCGGGTGATCATCGCGCTGTGGGACGTCATCGCCGCCAAGGGTGTCGAGAAGGACACCATCTTCGAGGCCATGACTCGCGAGATCGGGCTGCTGCCACGGCTGGAAGGCACGGTGCACATCAACATCGGGTTGCTGGGCAAGTTCATGCCCAACTACCTGTTCGCGCCGAACGGCGAACTGCCGTTGCTCGGGCGCCGCGACGACGCGGTCGACGACGCGTTCCTGTTCAATCAGGGCCCGACCGGGGGATTGGGCAAGGTGCGCTTCCATGATTGGCGCGCGCCATTCGAGAGCTTCGCGCATCTGCCCAACGTCGCCCTGCTGCGCGAGCAAATTGACGTGCTGGCCGAGATGCTGGCCTCTGCCACGCCAGATGCCTTGCAGCAGAAGGATATTGACTTCGCCTTCGGGGTCGGCCAGCTGTTCGCGACGGTGCCCTACGCCCAGCTGATCCTGGAGGAGGCCCCGCTGTCCGGGGTGGACGAGGCGCTGATCGACGAGATCTTCGCGGTGCTGGTGCGCGACTTCAACAGCTACGCAGTCGAGTTGAGCGACAAGTCGGCGACGACGGATGCACAGGCCCGCTTCGCGATGCGGATGATCCGCCGGCCGGTGTTCGATGCCGCGCGCTACGACCAGGTCTGGAAGGACCACATCCTGCCGATCAACGGCGCCTACGAAATGCGGCCGTAGCCTCCCGCCGAGCGTGAA
This sequence comes from Mycobacterium sp. Aquia_213, assembly GCF_026625985.1. Taxonomy (NCBI): domain Bacteria; kingdom Bacillati; phylum Actinomycetota; class Actinomycetes; order Mycobacteriales; family Mycobacteriaceae; genus Mycobacterium; species Mycobacterium sp. Aquia_213. Next base: position 5,543,734 of record NZ_CP113116.1, on the reverse strand, counting down.
GTTGGTTTCACGTTGGGCCGCGAGCGTGAAGTTAGTTTCACGTTGGGCCGAGAGGAGCGGTACGCACCCTCTTGACTGTGGCGTCACGTTCGCCAAGAAACGGGTCAGTCTGCGCAGCTATTCGGCGGCGGCTGAGAGCGCGTCGAGGAGTGCGTCGACGTTGAGTTGGGGTTGGATCGCCGCGGTTCCCGCCAGCCCCGGTGCGCTGGTTGCCATGGCCGCGGGTGCCGCACCCAAGGCGCTGGGCGCGCTGGAGACGACGGGGGCGACGGGGGGCAGGAAGTACGGAGTGGCGGTGACGGGGCCGGTGATGACGCCGCCGGCGTTGATCGCGGTGACCAGGCCGGTGCTGGCGTTGATGGTGACCTCGACGCCGCTGCTGCCGGCGGTGATGGCGCCGCTTGGGACAGTGAACACACCTGTCCCCCCAAAAAAGGTGCTGGGGCTGTTGATGAAGAGTTGGCCGCTCAAAAACGTGAAATCGCCGGTCACGATGTAGACCCCACCGGCTCGGGAAGTGCCCGCGAATCCGGTGGAGAGGTTTATCCATGTGACGTCGGTGTTGGCTGTGAAGGTGGCGCTGTAGCTGCCGGACACGGGGGAGCCGGGGGTAACGGTGACGGTGGTGCCGACGTCGAGGGTGGCGCCGCCGGGTGCGATGTTGGCGGTGCTGCCTTGGGGCACGGGCGGGTCGACGAGGTTGGCCTGCTGAGTGGCCAGGCTCTGAACCAGGGATTGGCTGCGGGCGCTGGCGGTGTTGCCGGCGGTGCGGGCGACCGAGTTGGACTGGTCGGTCTGACCATTCGGGTTGGTGGTCTGCGGCGGCTCGTCAAACGACTGCAGCGTGCTGGCCGTTTCGGCTTCCGCCGCATAGGCGTACATGGCGGCGGCGTCTTGGACCCACATCTGCGTGTATTCGGCTTCGGTGGCGGCGATCGCGGCGGTGTTTTGCCCGAAGAAATTCGTGGCGATCAACGCCATCAACAGTGCCCGATTGGCCGCGATCAGCGGCGGCGGCACCGTCATCGCAAACGCGGCCTCGTAGGCGGCGGCCGCCGCGTAGGCCTGGGCGGCGGTGACTCCGGCCTGCGCCGCCGCGGCCTGCAACCACGCCACATAGGGTGCGGCCGCGCCCGACATCGCCGTCGACGACGGCCCCAACCAGGACAATCCGGTCAGGTCGGCGATTTCCGTGGAGTAGCCCGCCGCGGTGGATTCCAGCTCGGCGGCCACTTCATCCCAGGCTGCGGCGGCGGCCAGCAGCGGCCCCGACCCCGGACCCGCATACATCAACCCCGAGTTGACTTCTGGGGGCAACAACCCGAAATCCATGGCATTTTGCTTTCGTCACGACATGGCCAGCACATTCGCCGACCATCGTGTGCCAAAGCGACGACAGTTCGTTCCGGGACGGACTACTGCATTTTTGCCAGCCTCAGCGAAGGACTACTGCATTCACCGCTCGGCGGTGCCGTAGCGAGGCGCGCGGGCCGCACCGCCGATGACGTCGGCCAGGCCGCCGCGGCCGGCCACACCGGCCTTACTGCAGGCCCGATAAATGTGGCTCTCGACGGTCCGCACGGACAACGACACCGCCTCGGCGATCTCACGATTCGACAGGCCCTGGGCAACCAACACCGCGATCTCGCGTTCTCGGTTGGTGAACGGCGGTGCGAAGGAAGCTGCTTCGATGGCGGGGCTGGTCGCGCCGTGACACCGTGCCGCCAGCCGGTGTGCGCGTGCCGCGGCTGTCATCGCGCTGCCTGCGCGGCCCGCGCGCCGGTGTGACGTGGCGGCTTGCCCCGCGGCGTCGGCGCCGGTCAGCAGGTCGCCCATCGCCTCGAATTCGGTTGATACCCGGTCGAGTTCGCCGGCGTCGTCGGCTTGCAGCGCCGCCGCATAGCGCGCCGCGACCACAACGCGCGGGCCTTCGACGCGCGTCGCGAGATCCGCGAGCCGCTCGGCCGCATCGGTGTCGTCGAATTGCACGGCGGTCTGTAGACACCACACTTCACGGGCAAGTTGATCGTGGTCGCGCGCGAAGTCCGCCGCCTTGCGTGCGAGTTGGCGCGCCTCGGTAGAGCGCGAGCGAACCGCCGCCAGCCAGGCTTCGCTCAGCAGTTCGGTGGACGTGACGTACACGTAGGCCGGATGCCAATGTGCTCGGGCAGTGTCCAGCGTGTCAGCGGCTGCATCCGCATCGCCGGATCGGGCCAGTGCCTGCGCACGCAGCAAGTGGAACCGATGGAAGCTGTTCACGACGTGGAAACTGTTGGCGTTCTGGGCATCGACTTCATGTGGCAGATGCCGCAGCGCCGCGTCGAGGTCACCGGCGGCCAACATCACCATGCCAAGGATCTCCGCCGCCACCGCTCGTACATCCGGCGGCTCGTCGCGGTGGGCGCGGAAGTGGCGTTCGGCCACGTCGACTGCTTCGGCAATGCGTCCGGCGGCCACCAAGGCGAACGTGTGAAACTCGGTCAGCGTCTGGCGAAGGAACTTGCCCTGCTCGCTCAGCGTGAGTGCCTCGTCGGCTTCGATAGCCTTTGCCACGGCCTGATCGGGTTGACCGAGTTCGCCATAGGCCATGCTCTCGGCGCCATACGCCATCGTCGCCCCGTAGCGGTCGAGGTCCCGATAATCGACCTCGTCCATCGTCGTCAGGACCTCATGCGGCTTCGCCGCCAGCGCAAGCTGATTGGCGCGAAACACCAGCACTTGCTGCCGTCGCGCACCGTGCGAGGCCTTGAGGGCATCGTCGATGAGCCGCCAGGACCGCTCCGGTGATCGCATGCCCCACAAGAGATTTGACGCACGCATCACGATGTCGTTGATGAATGCGGATTCTGTCGCCTCGTCGACCTCGACGCCGTCGAGGACTTCCAACGCAAGCTCGCCCTTCTCCATCATGAACAGGGAGTAGGCAAGGGGTATTCGCGCTTGCGCGCCGATACCGGTTGCGGCGGCGGCGGCGAAAAGCCGCTGCGCGGTTTCGAAGTCCAAGAGCGAACTCGCCGCCGTGGCTGCCGACAGCAGCACGTCCGGCTCAGGCGGCAGGTCCGACTCCAACCAGAGCAGTCCCCGCTTCATCACCTTCGCGGCGCGCCCGCCGTCCTTCATCGCGGTCGCGACCTGGCCGCGCAGGCGTCGCAACCGCGAGGAGCCGCAGCGATCCAGGCGCACCTCGGCGAACATGGGATGGCCGATGTACACCTCGTCGGCGGACAACCGGATCAATCCGCGCTGTTCGGCCTCTTCAATGGCGTCCTGCTCGGCGAGCAGTCTCAGGCACTGCCAGTCGACAGGTTCGGAAACGGCCACGAGATCGACGACGTCGCGCACGTCGTCGGGAATGGCGCCGATCTGCGCGTCCACCAGCTCTGCGAGGGACCCGGACACGCCGAGGTTTCCCTGCCAGCGCAGCACGCCGTCGTCGCTCACCATGCGTCCCGCGCGGAGCTCCTGTTCGACCAGCTGCCGCAGGAACAACACGTTTCCGCGGGTGAGACGCCACAGTTCGTCCCCGCACCGCTGATCCGGTGCGCACCCCGTCACTGCCAACAACAGCTCGTCGATCTGGCCGTGGGTCAGCGGGTCGACCTCGAGCCGCTCCACCGGTCCGTCTTTCCAGAGTGCCGTCACTGCGGCCGGAGCCCGCTCGCCCGTACGAATCGTGACGATGACCGTCGCGGCCTGCAACTGCACGAGTTGATGCAGCACCAGGGCGGACAGATCATCGAGGAGGTGGGCGTCGTCGACGAAGACCAGGAGACGGTCCGGTTGCGTACCGGCGGTCAACGCATCAACGACCCGGCGCGCCAATGTGTGGGGCGCGCCGTCGGCATCGTCGGTCCATGTTGCGAAGGCGCCCAGCGGAATCGTGCGGCTGGTAACGGTGGCGGCTGTGCTGCGGACCGTCCAGCCGGCATCCGCGGCCGCCAGCACGGCCTCGCGGGCCAATCGCGACTTGCCCACCCCGGCTTTGCCCGACAATGCGACACCCCCCAGCCCGTCAGCAGCGGCGAGCAGGCGGCTGACCTCGTCGATCTCCCTGCTTCTGCCGACGATGGGCCAGTATTCAAACACCTGAAAATGGTAGCCAGTGCCTTCAATCTTCGCGTGCGATCTGGCTGTGCCGCTGCCGGTGTCCGGCACGCCGAGCGTGAAGTTGGTTTCACGTTGGGCCGCGAGCGTGAAGTTAGTTTCACGTTGGGCCGCGAGGACCGGAACGCACCCTCTTGACTGTGGCGTGGCTCACAGTAGAATGACCACTGGTCATCGACGCAAGGAGGCGAGATGCCGACGGTTACCTGGGCGCGGGTCGACCCCGCTCGACGCACAGCCATCATCGACGCCGCCGAGGCCGAGTTCGGGGCGCACGGGTTTTCCGGCGGCAGCCTGAACGTGATCGCGCGCCGGGCCGGGGTCGCCAAGGGCAGCCTGTTCCAGTACTTCGCGGACAAGCGCGACCTGTTCGCGTTCATCGCCGACATCGGCAGCCAGCGGGTGCGCACCTACATGGAAGACCTGATTCGCGAGCTCGACCCGAACCGGCCGTTCTTCGAATTTCTCACCGAGCTGCTCGACGGCTGGGTCGCCTACTTCGCCGAGCATCCGCGGGAACGATCGCTGCACGCCGCGGCGACCCTGGAGGTCGACACCGACGCCCGCATCAGCGTGCGCAGCGTCATCCACCGGCACTACCTGGAGGTGCTGCGGCCGCTGGTGCACGGCGCCCAGACCCGCGGCGATCTGCGCGCCGACGCCGACACCGACGCGCTGCTGTCGCTGCTGTTGCTGATCTTTCCGCACCTGGCGCTCGCGCCCTACATGCGCGGCCTGGACCCGATACTCGGCCTCGACGAGCCCAGCCCCGAGCAGCCGGCGCTGGCCGTGCGCAGGCTGGTCGCGGTGCTGATCGCCGCGTTCGCGGCCTCGCCCGCGACACCGAATGCCTCCACCAACCCAGCCCCAATGCGATCTGAGGAGGTCACATGAATCACCGCACCCGAATTGCCTCAATGTCCGAGGGCGGCCTCAACTGGGATAGCTTGCCGCTCAAGTTATTTGCGGGCGGTAACGCGAAATTCTGGAATCCGGCCGACATCGACTTCTCCCGCGACCGCGAGGACTGGGAACGCCTGACCGACGACGAACGCAGCTACGCGACCCGGTTGTGCGCCGAGTTCATCGCCGGCGAGGAATCGGTGACGCAGGACATCCAGCCGTTCATGGCCGCGATGCGGGCCGAGGGCCGACTCGGCGACGAGATGTATCTGACGCAGTTCGCCTTCGAGGAGGCCAAGCACGTCCAGGTGTTCCGGATGTGGCTCGACGCCGTAGGCATCACCGAGGACCTACACAACTTTCTCGAGGACGTCCCGACCTACCGGACGATTTTCTACGAGGAGCTGCCGGACTGTCTGAGCGCGTTGTCGGTCGATCCGTCGCCGGCCGCCCAGGTCCGGGCGTCGGTCACCTACAACCACATGGTCGAGGGCATGCTGGCGCTGACCGGCTACTTCGGCTGGCACAAGATCTGCGTGGAGCGCGGCATCCTGCCCGGCATGCAGGAGCTGGTCCGGCGCATCGGCGACGACGAGCGACGCCACATGGCGTGGGGCACCTTCACCTGCCGGCGCCATGTCGCCGCCGACGACGCCAACTGGGGCGTCTTCGAAACGCGGATGAACGAGCTGATGCCGCTCGGGTTGCGCCTGATCGAAGAGGGCTTCGCCCTGTACGACCCGATGCCCTTCGGTCTGTCGGTGGACGAGTTCATGCAGTACGCCTCCGACAAGGGCATGCGCCGGTTCGGCACCATCTCCAGCGCCCGCGGGCGTCCGCTCGGCGAGATCGACCTCGACTATTCGCCGCTGCAGCTCGAGGACACCTTCGCCGAAGAGGACGAGCTGGCCCTGGCCTCCGTTTGATGGCGGCGGCCCGCCGCGCTTGCGACCGCCGCGGCGTCCGGGCCAGACCCGCTAGCCGACCCAGACCGTCTTGGCGTTGCAGAACGCGCGGATGCCCAGGCCCGCCAGCTCGCGACCGTAGCCGGAGCGCTTGATACCGCCGAAGCCCAGCTCCGGGTAGGACACCGTCATCCCGTTGATGAAGACCTGCCCGGCCTCGATGTCTTCGATGAAGCGCTCCTGCTCGGCCTCGTCGTTGGTCCAGGCGTTGGAGCCCAGCCCGAACGTCGTGGCGTTGGCGATCTCGATGGCCTCGTCGATGTCCTGGGCGCGGTACATCGACGCAACCGGACCGAAGACCTCTTCGGTGTAGAGCGCCATGTCCTTGGTGATCTCGGTGACCACCGTCGGCGGGTAGAACCATCCCGGTTGGTCGGGAGTCTGACCGCCGAGGCGGATTTTCGCGCCGGCCGCAGCCGCGTCGTCGACCTGCTTGGCGATTTCGTCGCGGCCCGATTCGGTGGCCAGCGGACCCACGTCGGTGTCCGGGTCGGTCGGGTCGCCGACCTTGAGCGCTGCCATGCGCTCGACGAACTTGTCGACGAACGTGTCGTAGATGTCGGTGTGCACGATGAACCGCTTGGCGGCGATACAGGATTGCCCGTTGTTCTGCACCCGCCCGGTGACGGCGGTCTTGACGGCCTCATCGAGGTCCACCGACGGCATCACGATGAACGGGTCGCTGCCGCCGAGCTCCATCACGGTGGGTTTGATCTCGTCACCGCAGATGGCGGCAACCGACTGGCCGGCCGGTTCGCTGCCGGTCAAGGTGGCCGCCGCGACGCGCGGGTCGCGCAGGATGCGCTCGACGGCACTCGACGAGATCAGCAGCGTCTGGAAGCAGTCCGCGGGGAACCCGCCGCGGGTGATGACGTCGGAGAGATACAGCGCCGACTGCGGCACATTCGACGCGTGCTTGAGCAGGCCGACGTTGCCGGCCATCAACGCCGGCGCGGCGAACCGCACCGCCTGCCAGAGTGGGAAGTTCCACGGCATCACCGCCAGCACCACGCCGAGCGGCTGCCACCGGGTGTAGGCCCGTTTCGCGCCGACCTTGGAAGCTTCCGCCGGCTCGTCGGCCAACAGCTTCTCGGCGTTCTCGGCGTAGTAACGAAAACCCTTGGCGCACTTGAGCGCTTCGGCCTTGGCCGATTTCAGGGTCTTGCCCATCTCGAGGGTCATCATGGCCGCGACGTCGTCGGCCTCCTTTTCCAGGAGATCCGCGACATTGTTTGCCCATTCGGCGCGCTGGGCGAACGTGGTGTTGTGGCGGTAGTCGAGGAACCGGGCGTGCGCACGCGCGATCGCGGCATCGACCTCGTCGTCCGTCGCGGGAGTGAAGGTCTTTACTGTCTCGCCGGTGGCCGGGTTGATAGTGGCGATGGCCACAGTGGGCCTCCTTCATCTGCGTCATTCAAGATGCTTGCAAAAATGTCCAACATCTAGCCTGCCACTATCGTTCCCAGAGGGAGGTGGCGGATGAGCACTGCGGCTCAATTGATCGTGAAGTGCCTGGAGAACGAGGGGGTTGCCTTCGTCTTCGGGATACCGGGCGAGGAGAACATCCGGTTTACTCAGGCGCTGGCGCACTCCAGCATCCGCTATGTGCTCACCCGGCACGAACAGGCGGCCGCCTTCATGGCCGAGATGTACGGCCGCGTCACCGGACGCGCCGGCGTGGTGTCGGCCACGCTGGGCCCGGGTGCGATCAACATGCAGCTCGGCGTCGCCGACGCCACCACCAACAGCACCCCGGTGGTCGCCATCTCGGCACAGGTCGGTCAGGACCGCGAATACAAGGAGTCCCACCAGTACGTCGACCTGGTGTCGATGTTCGCGCCGATCACCCGATGGTCGGCCGCGGTCCCCACTGCGCACGCCATTCCGGAGATGGTCCGCAAGGCGTTCAAAACCGCCGAGACCGAACGACCCGCTGCGGTGTATCTCGCGGTGCCCGAGCAGATCGACGCCGACGAGACCGACTACGAGCTGACGGCGTTGCCGCGCAACGTTGTCCGCGCCGACGCGCCGGCGCCCGGCCAGCTGGCGCGGGCGGTCGACATCCTGCGCAACGCGCAGTGTCCCGTGCTGCTGGCCGGGCACGGGGCCGCCCGCAGCGACGCCACCGCGGCCCTGGTCCGCTTCGCGGAGGAACTCGGGATCCGGGTCGCCAACACCTTCCACGGCAAGGGCGTGATGCCCGACGATCACCCCAACAGCATCGGGACCATCGGGTTCATGCGGCACGACTACGTCAACTTCGGGTTCGACTGCGCCGACGTCGTGATCGCGGTCGGCTACGAGTTGCAGGAATTCGACCCGGTCCGGATCAACCCGCAGGCCGACAAGAAGATCATCCACGTCCATCGCTTCCCGGCCGAGGTGGACGCGCACTACTCGGTCGATGTCGGCATCATCGGCGACATCAGCGATTCACTGAACGAACTCGCCGACGCTCTCGCCGGCCACCGTTTCGACGATGCCGACGTACCCGGGTCGGGGTTGTTGGCCGAGGAATTCGCTCGTGGACAACAAGATTCGCGATTCCCATTGGCCCCGCAGCGGGTGGTTGCCGACACTAGGGAGGCGCTGGGCCGCTCCGACGTGGTGCTGGTCGACACCGGAGCCACCAAGATGTGGATGGCCCGGCTGTATCCGACTTTCGAACGCAACACATGTCTGATCTCAAACGGATTGTCCACCATGGGTTTTGCCCTACCCGGTGCGCTGGGGGTGAAGCTGGCACAACCCGACGTCAAGGTGCTGGCGGTGGTGGGTGACGGTGCCTTCCTGATGAACTCGCAGGAGATCGAGACCGCCGTGCGGGAGAAGATACCGCTGGTGGTGTTGATTTGGGAAGACGGCGGGTACGGCCTGATCGAATGGAAGATGGATCTCGAGCTCGGGGCCCACTACTACGTGAAGTTCGGCAATCCCGACATCGTGCAGTACGCCGAAAGCTTTGGCGCCAAGGGATATCGGATCAACAGTGCCGACGAGCTGCTGCCGACGCTGCGGGCCGCACTCGACGAGGACGGAGTGTCGCTGATCTGCTGCCCGGTGGACTACTCGGAGAATCTGCGGCTGACCGACCGGCTCGGCGAGCTAGACGAAACGCTATAGCGTCCATGCTGTTTCGCCAGCTGCTGATCGTCGAGGGCGGTCAGCTCGCGGGAACGGGAGCCTTGTCCTACCAGAAGTAAGCCCGGGTAGTAGCCCAGCGGCCTTGGCTCAACGGGCGGAGTTACGGGACCTCACGATATGTCTTCACCCTGGACGTATCGGCTGACGAATTCCAGCCCCGCGTCGGCGACTTCGTATTTGTAATGAGTTGGTTCACCGCGTTGCGTCGGTACTGGCGATGGTTCGACTCGTTTCAAAAGCCCATCATTGACGGCGTGCAGGAGAGGGATCTCCAGCCCCGCCTCGACAATGAAGGATCTCCGATCTGTCTCGGCGATCTGATCGAACACCCGGCGCTCGAGATCAGAGTAGCGGCTGTTCAAGATCCCGAGATTACGCTTGTACCTGCGGATCGACCGCCGATCGATCTCTTTCTGTTGGCAGTCCGGGCATAGCGCGATGAGGTTGTCGAACGAGTCGTCACGGCTCTGTGAGCCAGGCACGATGTGAGCTATCTCGGTCGTTGGGTGTCGACAGGTGGGGACGGCGCATCTATGGGCGGCCTCGACCAGCACCCTTCTCTTGACCTCCGAGCCTGGAGGATCAGTCGCCGCAAACGTGAGCGTGGATTTGACGGCTAGCGCACCGCGGCCGGCCCGGCGAGGTACCGGCCGGGCCGGGATCGCAGGTGTGCCACTGCCGCGACGTGTAGGCGATCCGATAGCCCAGGCGACAAGGCCCGCCGCTGTCATCAACACCGCATAGTGCAGCGCCACGTCCCGCCCGGGTGGGCTCGGCTGCTCATCAGCGGCCCTGCCGGGACGGTACGCGGGTGCGGAAGGACCCGTAGGGTCTGCACCAGCGTCGGAAAGCGGAGCCGCTTGTGCCACAGCGGTTGTCGTTGCTACCGCTGAGAGCGGCGCGAGCGCTATGGCGGCTGCCGCGACAATGCACAGCGCTTTCATCTCACTGATCCCGTTGCGGCCATGGCCTTTTCGTCCTCGTCGGCGAAGGTGTCCTCGAGCTGCACCGGCGAGTAGTCGAGGTCGATCTCGCCGAGCGGACGTCCGCGGGCGCTGGAAATCGTGCCGAACCGGCGCATCCCCTTGTCGGAGGCGTATTGGCGCGACTCGTCTAGGTCCAGGCCGAACGGGATGGGATCGCTGAACGTGGCATAAGACTGTTCGGTCGCCTGCATGACCAGCGGAATCAGCTCGTTCATCCGTGCCTCGAACACGGCCCAGTTGGTGTCGTCGGCGGCGACGTGGCGCCGGCAGGTGAAGGTGCCCCACGCCATGTGGCGTCGCTCGTCGTCGCCGATGCGCCGGACCAACTCCCGCATGCCGGGGAGGATGTTGCGTCCGGCGCAGATCTTGTGCCACGAGTGGTAGCCGGTCAGCGCCATCATGCCCTCGACCACGTGGTTGTAGGTCACGGATGCCCGTATCTGCGCGACGGGTGACGGGTCGATTGTCAACGCGTCGAGGCAGTTTGGCAGCTCCTCGTAGAAGATCTGTCGGTACGCGGACAGCGGCTCGAGGTAGCCCTGCAGATCGTCGGTCTCTCCGACGGCGTCGAGCCACATGCGGAACACCTGGGTGTGTTTTGCTTCCTCGAAAGCGAACTGGGTCAGATACATCTCGTCACCCAGCCGGCCCTCGGCCCGCATGGCCGCCATGAACGGCTGAATGTCCTCGGTCACCGCCTCCTCCCCGGCAATGAATTGGACGCACAATTGCATGGCGAGGCGGCGTTCCTCATCGGTCAGGCTTTCCCAGTCCGCGCGGTCGCGGGAGAAGTCGATATTTGCCGGATCCCAGAACTTGGCGTTGCCCCCGGCGAATAGCCGCAGCGGCAAGCTATCCCAGTTCAGTCCGCCCGCAGCCAGCGAACCCGAATGTGTGCGTGTCATCTGGTTGACCCCCTCAATCGAGTGCATTGACTCGATGGTGACGCCAGGTCGGGAATACGGCCAGGGACATGGACAGAACACGCACGAGTTAATACGCCAAACGCACCCGCTGCGGCGGAAGGTCGATTCGTTCTAACCTGGCAGACGTGGATGTCGCTGGATACCTCGGCCTATTCGGAGAACCTGGGGCCGCCCTGTCCGACGCGGAATGGGTTGCGCACGCGAACAAACACCTGACACCCAACCTTTCGGCGCTGAACGCGAGGTTCCTCGAGGGCTGTCGAGACGAGCGATGGCTACGCATGTCGTACGAACCTGGGCCCGGTGCTTTCAATTTCGCTCAACTCAGCGGTGGGTCGATGGCCGAGATGCTGGATCAGACGGCCACGCATTGCGGCTCGCTGGTGACGGGTTGTCCCTGCCCGACGCTGAGCATGACGGTGACGATCCTGCGGGGCGGAACTGCGAATTCCTATGAGGCCACGGGCCGAGTGCTGAAGCTGACGAAGACGAACGCCGTTCTGGGCGCAGACCTCGACGACGACACCGGGCGCCGGATCGCCTCGATCACGGTTGTCTCCCAGCTCATTACGGACATCAGCAGACTTGGCTGACCTGCGTTCAGCCGGCGGGCGGCGACGTCGCCCCCGCTAGCGTCGTCGGCGAAAAGTATTGACTCACCAGCGTCCGATGCCACCATGCCCGATCGCGCCGTAGTTCCGCTGGCGTGGTGAAGCGGTACTGGTAGAGCTGAGCTCGAACATAACGCGGCGGCAAATCGGGAAAAGGATTGTGCCGCAACAGCCGTAGTGTGGCGCGGTCATTGCGCAGCAGCCGTTGTAAGAACGGTTCCAGCCATGGCTGGGCATAACCCGGAGAGATCGCGGCGAACCACATCAGCCAGTCCAGTCGCAGATGATAGGGCGCCCACTGGCGGGGCAACCGTCCAACAGCGCCGGGCTTGCCCCTGAACTCGTATTCCTTCCACACCGTCTGCGCGGTGAGTCGGGGTTCGTCGGTGCCCTCGATCACCACCTCGTGGCGCACCCGGCCGATGGTGCCGAACGCGCCGTAGCTGTTCACCAAGTGAAACGGGTTGAAGGACATGTTCATTCGTTGACGTGGGGACAACATATTGCGCACCGGCCAGTACGTCAGGAACAGCACCGCACCCGCGAACGCCACCACCAGGCCGACGAACCACGGCGGCGACAGCGGCAGCGGCGAATGCCCGGGTATCGGCAACACCAGTGCCGCGGAAGAGTCGTCGATGGCGCTGAACGCCAGGACGATCGTCAGCCAATTGAGCCAGGCGAAGTTACCGGAGGTCACCAGCCATAGCTGGGTGACGACGATGATCGCCGCGGCCACGCTGGACACCGGCTGGGGCGCGAATAGTCCGAACGGCACCACCAGCTGCGCGAAGTGGTTGCCCGCCACCTCAATTCGATGCAGCGGCTTGGGCAGGTGATGGAAGAGCCAGCTCAGCGGCCCCGGCATCGGCTGGGTCTCGTGGTGGTAGTACAGGCAGGTCAGGTCGCGCCAGCACGCGTCGCCGCGCATCTTGATCAACCCGGCACCGAACTCGACCCGAAACAGCAGCAGTCGCGCCATCCATAACGTCAGCACCGGCGGCGCGACGCGATCGTTGCCGAGGAAGATCATCAGGAATCCGCTTTCCAGCAGCAGGGATTCCCAGCCGAACGAGTACCACGCCTGCCCGACGTTGACGATCGACAGGTAGAGCACCCACAGCGTCAGCCAGATCACCGGCGCGGCCCAGAGCGGCACCAGGTCGGCCACGCCGCCGACGACGGTCGCCGACAGCGCCACCCCGAACCAGCAGACACCGGCGAACAGCCGATCGGAGTAGTGCACCGCGAAGATGCTCGGCGACTTCCACCACGACTGCCGCGCCAAAAACCGTGGCACCGGCAGGATTCCGTGCTCGCCGATCAGCGCGCGGAACTGCAGCGCGGCGGCGATGAACGCGATCAGGTAGATGGCCGCCACGCCGCGCTCGAGCACCAGCCTGCCCAACCAGTAGTCGGGGGCAGAAAACCATCCCATGGGCATAACTCCTCGGACGATGGCGGTCACACCGTTCCGCGTATCCAGTCAACCAGCCGCTAATCGGCTAGCCAACGCCGGAAAGGTTATTCGTCGTGCGCCGCGCGCCCGCGATCCGGCAGGGCGATCACCGAGGCGGCGACCGCGGCCAGCGAAATCAGTGCCAGCAGTTGCACATTCGCGGAATGGCCGGCGTACCCGTCGACCGATCGCCAGGGATGCCGCGACAGTGCCGCCCCGGCCAGAATCAGGCCGCCCGCGCTGGCGGCGATGGTGACCCGGTCGCGCCACCGCTCGCGATGACGCAGCGCGTACCGCAGACCGAGGACACCGCCGAGCACGACGACCCCTGCGACGCCGGCGATCACCGCCCCGGCCGCCAGCACCGGCACCGCCGCCCAGGGCCCGGGCGACCATGGCGACGCGGGCGCGTCGTCGGACCGCCCGCGCCGGCGCCACAACGCGAGCATGGCCAACAGCGGCAGCAACGCCAGACCCACCGCCAGGCCGACCCGGTACAGCGAATTGGACGCGAAGCTCAGCGTGATCGTGCCGGGATCTCCGGCGGGCACCAGCCAGCCCTGCTGCCACCCGTTCACGGCCACCGGCGTCAGTCGGGCGCCGCTGCTGGTGCGTGCCACCCAGCCGGGATTGATGCTCTCGGGAATGACCAGCACCCGGGAGGTGGGCGATGCCGGGGCCCGGACTTCGCGACGGTCGGGGCCCCAGGCCCCCGTCGCCGCTGGCACCGTGGAAAGACCCGTGGCGCTGGGCAATTCGGCGGCATCGGCGGTCGAGAGCTGTGCCCCGTCCACCACGAACCGGGCGCCGGGGCTGATCAGCAATTCCTGCTGCCCCGTCGGCAGCGCGATCGGATTGGGATCGCAGGTGCTGACGGGTATCGGTTCGCCGTTCAGCAGCGCTCCCGCTGTGGTCCGGATCGAGGTGTGCACGAACCGGCCCGCGACCGCGATGACCGGGCCGTGATCGCAGTCGACGACGATCTCGCGCGGCCGGTTGCGCGCCGCGTCGGCGGGGGCGATCGGGTTGCCGTCGGTACCCAGCGCCGCGACCTCGGCCAGCCCCGGCGGCTTGAGCTGGTCGAAGCCCAGCGCGTTGCGGTCGATGACGTCTTGCCAGTCCAGCAGGCTGACGGTGACGGTGTCGGTCACCCGGGGTCGCAGCGACAGCGTTTGGGGCTGGGCGGCCCCTTCTCCGCTCGGCGTGAGTTTTCGGACCTGTGGGCCGTCGCCGAGGTTGACGGCCACCACCGTCGGCCGGGCGGGCAACGTCGAGCGACCGGGCAGCAGCCGCAGCCCCGCGACCTCGGTCGGTCGCGGCAGGACCAGCGTCAGCGTCGGCGCGCTCTTGTGCTGCACCATCCGCTGCGGCGCCGTCCAGGCGGTGGCAGGATCGCCGTCGGTGGCCGCGTAGGCCGAGCCGAGGACGTCCACCGTGTCGGAATCGCCTTGGGCCCGAGTGGTATTCGGCTCGGCGATCAGGTCGGCGAGGTTGGGGCCCTGCCGGGGCCGCACCCACAACCGAGGGGTGACCGACACCGGCGTGGGAACGGTCAGGGTGCGGCTGAAATTGACCGGCTCCTCCGGGGCCAGCGCCATCGACGGCGCGCAGCGCACGCTGTCGGCCGCCGGGGCGCAACCCGGCCGGCCGAGCAATTCCGAGCCCAGGTCCCAGCCCGCGATCGCCGAACCCCGCGGCGGCCCCGGCACCCGTACGGTGTGCCGCAGGTCGACCGGGTGCGCGAAGCCGGAGGCGTCGTACTGGGTGATGGACAGGTCGGTGATGCCGAACTGCACGCCGCTGGATCCGTCGTCGGTGCCGGCGGCGGTGATTCGCACCCACGGGGTTTCGCCGTAGGGCAGCGCCACGGTGAGCGGTTTGCCGGGCTGGTCGAAGCGCAGGGTGGTGCTGCCGGTGGCGGTATCGATCGCGATGCGGCGGACCTGGGAGCCGACGGCGGTGGCGCTGGGAGTCAGGGTGAGCGCCGCGTTGGTCACCGGGTGGTCGAAGTTGACCTGCAGCCACTGCCCGACGGCGGCTTGCAGGGCATTGGTCACCCACGCCGTCGCCGGATCGCCGTCGATCGCCGCGGCCGGGGACGTCGCCGGCGCGACATCGGGCATGGCCGTGGAGTCCGACGACGAACTCGACACGGTGATCCGCCCGCCATTCCAGCCGCCGTACACGGGATCGGCGCCGGGGACCGGATAGTCGGGCACCCGGTTGAAGGTGTGTCTGGTGTCGCCGTCGGCCCGGATCGCCGACGAGTGCTCGTCGACGCGGCCGTAGTCGGTCTCGCGCGCGGCCGGGGTGTCCGTCACGGTCACCCCAGCCCCGGGGGGCGCCGGCAGCCCGGCAGCTCGGGCGTCGGCGGTCAGCAGCACCGGGCCCAGCGGCGGCTGGCCCAGCAGCCGACGCCGCTCGTCGAGACGCAGCAGCACTTCGGGACCGCCGTCGACGTGGGCCACCGCGTCGATGCCGGTGAAGTAGGGCGCTCCCGGATTGCCGGGAGCGGCGACCCGGAAGATCTCGACGGCCGGATAGCGCGGGCGCAGTCCGCTGTCGGCGACGAAGCCGGGCAACGTGCCGGGCCCGACCGGGTCACCGAACTGCGCCGCCTTCTCCAGTCGCGGCGACCCCTCGATGGTGCGATGGACCAGGATCGGGCGCGCCGAACGCGACGAGTCGGGATCCAGGTCGTTGCGTACCACGACATACGAAATTCCTTGGCGGGCAAGGGTATCGGCTAGTCCCGCCGAGGGGAGGCCGGCGGCGAACAGGCGTTGCACGGAATCCAGCGCCCGGATGGTCTGCGGCGGAGTCAACGGGATGGAGTCGCGCACGCCCCACGGGTTGCTGCCGAGCACCTGAAGCGGTTCGTCGTGGGTGGTGCCCCATATCTGCGTGGCGAACGGTGCCCCCGGGACCACCAGCACCCGTCCGGGGGTGGGCGTACCGGTGTTATGGGCGCCGAGCCAGTCGGCGGCGTCGTGCCAGTAGCGGGGGATCGCGCTGAACGTGCCCGGCGGAGTGAGCCGCGCGGTCCACGCCAGCGAGGTGCTCACCATCAGCGCGGTCAGTATCACTACTGTCGCGGCGACCCGCTTGTCGCGCTCGGGATGGGCGAACGCGCCCAGCCACTGTGCTCTCGGCGCGCTGCCCGGCAGCGGTACCCGGCCGAGCAGCGCTACGACGCCCAGCACGATCGGAATCCGGATGACCGACTCCAGCTTGTGCACGTTGCGCAGCGGTGCGCCCGCGGCGTCCAGGAACAGTTGCACCGCATGCGCCAGCGGTGAGCCCAGCCCGCCGCTGTAGCCGACGGCCATCAACACGACCCCGACCAGCAGCATCGTCACCAGCCGTCCGCGAGCCGGCATCCCCGGGCTGGCCAGCCCGGCCAGCCCGGCCGCGGCGACCAGGCAGGTCGCCAGGATGGCTGCCGATCCGGTCACCAGCGGCGCGCCCGCGGTCGCGGTCGGCGCCACGAACGGAGTCCAGCTGTCGGTGCCGCGCAGCATCTCGACCAGCGAGGACCATTGCGTCGTCACGCCCGAGGATTCGATGAAGTCCAGGAACGGCGGACTGACGTTGCGCAGCAGCACCAGCGCGACGACCCACCACGACATCGCCAGCACAAGACTGAACAGCCACCACGCGGTGTAGCGCCACCACAACCGATTCGGCCGATGGCAGGCCCACCAGATGACCGCCGGCACGCAACCCGCCAGCGTGGCGATGGCGTTGACGGCGCCCATCAGCGCGACCGCCAGCCCAGCCTGGCCGGCCAGTGCCCGCACCGAGCGTCCGGAGTTTCCCCGCAGGGCCAGGATCGTCGGCAGCAATACCCATGGCGCCAGCATGATCGGCAAGGTCTCCGACGAAATCGAGCCGAGCGTGGTCAGCACTCGCGGGGACAACGCGAACGCGGCCGCGCCGATCAGCCGTGCCGTCGGGCTGCCGATTCCCAGCGCCTCGGCGACCCGCAGCAATCCCCAGAAGCCGACCGTCAGCAGCAACGCCCACCACAGCCGCTGGGTCATCCAGCCGGGCACGCCGAGCAGGTGGCCGATCGCAAAGAAGGTGCCGTGCGGAAACAGGTAGCCGTAGGCCTGATTCTGTGTCTGGCCGAAGGGCAGCTCGCTGTTCCAGAGGTTGGTCGCGCGGGCCAGGAAGCGCAGCGGGTTGGCGGTCAGGTCCAGCTTGGTGTCGGGGGACACCTGCCCGGGGGATTGGGCGAACGCCAGCGCCAGTGCGATCGCGCCAACTCCGAAGAGCCAGCGTCGCGACAGCGGCGCAGCCGACGAGGCCGTGGCCGATTCCGCGGGCGTCGCCGACGGAGTCGTTGCCGCCGCAGAGTTCGATGGCGGCGACCCTCCCCCGCAAGCGGGAGGTGCCCCCATGCGCGCGGCTTCTTCCTGTAGTGGCGACCCGCTGCGCCCGGCTACGCCGCGCTTGCGATCGCCACGGCCGCGCTTGCGATCGCCGCTAGCTACGGTTGCCGTACTCGACCCGGTTGAGCACTGACGACTGCGGATCGCCCCCGGGGAGTGGCGGCTTCGTGTCCTGTTGCACCATCAGGGTGACGCCGAAGATCGCGGCTGCGCCCAGCAACAAACCAACCACCACGCTCGCGGCGGCGGGCGCAATGATCCGGTTCATCGGTCTCCTTGGGTCTCGCGGTCGTCACGGCGGACTACCCGAAAGTCAACCTAGCAGAACGGCCGTGATCGACCGGACCAGCGAGTCAAGGCACCGGTATGCAATGACCGTGCCAACACCGGTCGCCGTACTGCACGGGGTAGGGCACGGAAAGGCTCCGCGCGGCCGGTGCGATCTGTGCCGGCACGCGGCTGTGGTCTGCCGTGACGTCCAAGGTGAGCGTGACGCCGACGGTCGCCGCGGCACCGATCAACAGCCCCGCCGCGACGCCGGCGACAGCGGCCAGCGTGAACCCCGTCATTGCTGGCTCCTCCCTTGCCAGTCAAATTCGGTCTACTGCCAACTTAACCGGGGAGGCGCTGTAGCGCCGTTGGGCGCGCCCGCTGGTCCCGAGTCGGGTCAGGGCTGCAGCTCCGGCGGCAGGTTCGGCACCGGCGGGATCTGGTTCAGACAGTCGTCGGGGCTGTCGCACGGCAGGCAATACCCGCCGATGCACCGGTCGCCGTACTGCACGAGGTAGGGCGAGGACGGGTTGGACGGGGCCCGGGCCGGGACCATGGTGTGGTCTTCGGCGGCGAGTGTGACGCCGACGGTCGCGACCGCGCCGATTGCCAGACCCGCCGCGATTCCCGCCGCGGCGGCAAGCATGAGGGCTGTCATCGCTTGCTCCTCCCTGATGGGACTGCGGCTAAGTTAACCGGCTCCGCCACCCTCACGTGCGACGAATCGGCATTTGCCGTCGCCGAGCCGATCGCCCGGTGGGGCCGCACCGACGCGCGTACCCCTCGTGACACCATGTCCCGATGGCTTTTCCGCGCACTCTGGCCGTGCTGGCCGCCGCCACGGCGCTGGTGGCAGCATGTGGCCACGACGCCGCCCGGCCCCCCGCATCGACCACGACCAGCAAGGTGGTCGCCGCACCTCCGGCGCCCCCGGTCTGCGCCGACCCGGCGACGCTGCCGGCCAAATTGTCGACCCGCGACAAACTGGCCCAGCTGCTGATGGTGGGTGTGAAGAATGCCGACGACGCCCGCGCCGTGGTCAACGGCTACCACGTCGGCGGCATCTTCATCGGCAGCTGGACGGACCTGGGCATCTTTTCAGGCCCGCTGACCGAGATCGCGGGCAGCGCGGGGCCGCTGCCGCTGGCGGTCAGTGTCGACGAAGAAGGCGGCCGGGTGTCGCGGCTGAAGTCGCTGATCGGCACGGCCCCGACACCGCGGGAGTTGGCCAAGACCCAAACGGTCGAGCAGGTCCGCGACCAGGCGGCGCAGCGCGGCAAAAAGATGCACGACCTGGGCATCACGATCGACTTTGCGCCGGTGGTCGACGTGTCCGACGAGCCGGCCGACGCCGTGATCGGGGACCGTTCGTTCGGCAGCGACCCGGCCACCGTCACCGCCTATGCCGGGGCCTACGCGCAGGGCCTGCGCGACGCCGGAGTGCTGCCGGTGCTCAAGCACTTCCCCGGCCACGGGCACGGTTCCGGTGATTCGCACAAGGGCGGGGTCGTCACGCCGCCGCTGAGCGACCTGCAGAGCAGCGACCTGGTTCCGTACCGGACGCTGATCACCGCGACACCGGTCGCCGTCATGGTGGGTCACCTGCAGGTTCCCGGGCTGACCGGCGACGACCCGGCCAGCCTGAGCCGGCCGGCGGTGCAATTGCTGCGCGATGGCATCGGCTACGGGGCCCCGCCGTTCAACGGCCCGGTGTTCAGCGACGACCTGTCCAGCATGGCCGCGATCTCCGATCGGTTCGGCGTCGCCGAAGCGGCGCTAAAGACGTTGCAGGCGGGCATCGACGTCGCCCTCTGGGTGACCACCGACGAGGTCCCCGCGGTGCTGGACCGGCTCGAAAAGGCGGTATCCGCAGGCGAATTGGCGTTGCCTGCGGTGGACCAATCGCTGGTGCGGGTGGCGACGGTGAAGGGACCCGCCCGGACGTGTGGACACTAATCGGCCGCTCGATCGTTACCCTGGAGTCAGATTGACGGGGCCCGAAGGGCTTGAAAGGGCGCAGCGATGGCAGGTGGTACCAAGCGGCTACCGCGTGCTGTGCGCGAACAGCAGATGCTCGACGCCGCCGTGCAGATGTTCTCGGTCAACGGCTACCACGAGACGTCGATGGACACCATCGCCGCCGCGGCGGAGATCTCCAAGCCGATGCTGTACCTGTATTACGGCTCCAAAGAGGACTTATTCGGCGCCTGCCTGAACCGCGAGATGGGCCGGTTCATCGACGCCGTGCGCGCCGACATCGACTTCACCCAAAGCCCCCGGGACTTGCTGCGCAACACCATCGGGTCGTTCCTGCGCTACATCGACGCCAACCGGGCGTCCTGGATCGTGATGTACACCCAGGCCATCAGCTCGCAGGCGTTCGCCCACACCGTGCGCGAAGGGCGCGAGCAGATCATCGAGCTGGTAGCCGGCCTGGTGCGGGAGAACAGTCGCACGCCGCGGACCGACGCCGAGCACCAGATGATGGCCGTCGCGCTGGTGGGCGCGGGCGAGGCGATGGCCAACCGGCTGTCCACCGGAGACATCGACGTCGACGAGGCCGCCGAGCTGATGATCGACCTGTTCTGGCACGGCCTGCGGGGCGTGCCGGTGGATCAAGACGTCAGCGCTTCAACTCGCAACGCGGGCTAGATTCGTGCAGTGCCCCGCGTGCCCGCCTCCGCTTCGGGCCGCAATGTCGACTTCTTCTGTGCCGTCGTCATCGTGGGGCTGCTGGCCGGCGTCGCCGGGCTGTCGACGACGTTCGTGCTGCACGTCGTTTCGCACCTGACCTATCACTACAGTTTCGGCACCCTGCTGGCCGGAGTCACCGGCAGCAGCCCGGTGCGCCGGGTGCTGGGGCCGATGGTGGGCGCGGCCCTGGCCGGACTGGGCTGGTGGATGCTGCGGCGCCGCACCGAGGTGCCACCACTGGCCGGAACCATCGCCCGCCACGAGCGGATACCGCGGCTGTCCTGGAGCATCGACGCCATGCTGCAGGTGCTGTTGGTCGGCTCGGGGGCATCCCTGGGCCGCGAGGGGGCGCCCCGCCAATTCGCCGCGGCGCTCGGCGATTTGGCGACCGGATGGCTCAGGCGGCTGTCCAGTCGTGACCGCGAGATCCTGCTGGCCTGCGCGGCCGGGGCCGGCTTGGGCGCGGTGTATGCCGTGCCGCTGGCCGGGGCGTTGTTCTCGTTGCGGATCATGCTCAACACCTGGCATCCGCGCGCGATGGGCGCGGCGTTGCTCACCTCCAGCCTGGCCGTCGCGATCGGCTCGGCGATCACCCGCGATCAGCCCAACCTGGACTGGCCGATCGGGGAGTCCACCTATCTGCTGACCGCGCACGGTCTGCTGTTGGCCCCGTTCGCCCTCTCGGTGGGCCTGGCGTTCAACCGGCTGATGGCCGCGGCGCGCCCCGCGCGCCAGATCCGCAGCTGGGTGCTGATTCCCGCGCTCGCCGGCGCCGGGCTGGTGATGGGCATCTGCTCGCACTGGTGGCCCGAACTGCCGGGCAATGGCCGCAGCATCCTGACCGTCAGCCTGGCCAGTGGGCTGACGCTGACGGCGGCGGCCGCGATCCTGCTGTTGAAGCCGCTGCTGACCGCGCTGTTCCTCCGGGCCGGCGGGGCCGGCGGGATGCTCACCCCGTCGCTGGCCACCGGCGCGGCGACGGGCACGCTGCTGGTGCTGACGATCAATTGGGTTGCCGGGACACACCTGCACGTGCCGGCGGTCTCGCTGGCCGGCGCCGCAGGCGTGCTCGCGGTCACCCAGGGTTCGCCGATCTGGGCCGCGATCTTCGTCTGGGAACTGGCCCGGCCGCCGCTCTGGCTCTTCTTGGTTTTCCTGTTGACCGCGACCGGTGCGCACGGACTCAAAAAGCTGCTGAGCGTGCGCGCGCAGAAGCACGACGAACGCGCCGGCTGAGCCGGTTACAGTGGCCGGACGCTACCGGTCAGATGTGGATAGCCCTTGGCGATATTGCGCAGCGAAAGCTCCCAGCTCTGGTTGCCTTCGTCGATGTAGAGGCCCGTGGTCGCGGGCAGCACCACCGGCTTGCCGAACCGCACCGAGTACCGCGCCGCATCGGGGATCCGGGCTTCGATGTTGGCCAATACCGCTGCTGCACTGAACATTCCGTGCGCGATGACGGTCGGGAATCCGAACAGCTTGGCCGCGATCGGATTGGTGTGGATCGGGTTGTGATCGCCGCCGACGACGGCATAGCGCCGGATCTGGCCGGGCGTGATGCGCAGCACGGTGGGCGGCGGCGCCAGCTTGGGCTGTTTTTGCGGTGGCGGTTTGGGTTCGTCGGACAAGCTGGTGCGCTGCTGATGCAGAAAGGTTGTCACCTGGTGCCACGCGGTTTCGTTGCCGACGCTGACGTCGGTCACCAGGTCGACCAGTAGGCCCTTACGGTGCTCGCGGAGGTTTTCGGCGTGCACCTTCGCCGCGACGGTGTCGGTGACGGCGATCGGGCGGTACTGCGTGATGTGGTTCTCGGTATGCACCGAACCCATTGCGGCGAAAGGGAAGTCAAACCCCGTCACCAACGACATCAGCGCCGGGAAGGTCAGCGCGAACGGGTAGGTGAGCGGCACATTGTTGCCGTAGCGCAGACCGGTGATCGCGGCGTACTCGGCCACGTTCGTCTGATCGATCGGCAGTTCCTCGACGGTCACCGTGCGGCTGGGCAGCTGGTCCGTCCGGGACACCAGGGGTAGCGCCCCGGCGGCCGCGCGCAGCATGTTCCGCAGTCCGCTTGGTTGATTCATCGCGCTCTCCTTGAACCTATGCGCCCAGCATCGCTTGGCCGCAGACGCGAATAACGTTACCGGTCACCGCGTTTGACGCTGGGCTGGCGAAGTAGGCGATGGTCTCCGCGACGTCGACCGGTTGCCCACCCTGGAACAGCGAGTTCATCCGGCGGCCCACCTCGCGGGTGGCCAGCGGAATGGCTTCTGTCATCTTGGTTTCGATGAATCCCGGCGCCACGGCGTTGATCGTGATGCCCTTTCCGTGCAGTTCCGGCGCCAGCGCCTGGGTGAGGCCGATCATCCCGGCCTTCGTGGTGGCGTAGTTCGTCTGCCCGCGGTTGCCGGCGATGCCGGCCATCGACGACAAGCCGATCACCCGGCCGCCGTGGCCGATGCTGCCGTTTTCGATCAGCCCTTCGGTAAGGCGTTGCGGGGCAAGAAGATTGACGGCCAGAACGGCGTCCCAGCGAGCATCGTCCATGTTGGCCAGCAGCTTGTCGCGAGTAATACCGGCATTGTTGACCAGCACGTCGGCATGCCCGGCGTAGTGGTCGCGCAGGTGCTCGGTGATCTTGTCGACCGCATCGTCGGCGGTGACGTCCAGCCAGAGCGCGGTGCCGCCCACCCGGCTTGCGGTTTCGGCCAGCGCCTCCGCGGCGGATTCCACGTCGATCGCGACGACGCGGGCACCGTCGCGGGCGAATACTTCGGCGATCGTCGCGCCGATGCCGCGGGCGGCGCCGGTGACGATCGCGACCTTGCCCTCCAGCGGCCGGTCCCAGTCCGCCGGTGGGGTGGAGTCGTCGGCTCCCAGGTAGAAGACCTGGCCGTCGACGTAGGCCGATTTGGCCGAAAGGATAAACCGCATAGTCGATTCCAGGCCCGTCGCGGCCGGCTTGGCCTCCGGTGACAGGTAGACGAGCGCCGCTGTTGCGCCGTGGCGCAGCTCCTTGCCCAGCGATCGGGTGAAGCCTTCCAGCGCGCGCTGCGCGATCCGCTCGTCGGTGCTGCCCGCGGCATCGGGTGTGGTGCCCACCACAACGACGCGCGCACAGTGGCCAAGGTTGCGCAGCAGCGGCGTGAAGAAATCGTGTAACGCCCGCAGTCCGCTCGGTGCGGTAATGCCGGTGGCGTCGAAAACCAGGCCGCCGAATCGGTCAGCCCAGCGGCCACCCAGATTGTTGCCGACCACGTCGTAGTCGTTGTCCAGCGCGGCCCGCAGCGGCTCGACGATCCTGCCGTCACCGCCGATCAGCAGCGCTCCGGCCAGCGGCGCGTCACCGGGGGAGTAGCGGCGCAGGTTCTCGGGTTGCGGGACGCCGAGTTGCTTCGCCAGGAAGGATCCGGGCCCGGAATTGACGACTTGCGAGAACAGATCGGACGAACGATTGGGAGCCACTGAGCTGCCTTCCGTTTCTTGAGTGCCGTACGAGCCAACCGTATCGGGGACGAACTTACTGCAGAGTAAGAACCGTGGGTAGTATGGGTCCCTACGGCCAATCCCCCAAACTGAAAATTGGAGATGAACGTGGCCCCTGCAAGCTCGCAGCAAAGTAATCAGGCTGCTCAGGCGAGTGTGAAGTCCCGGCGACGCGTCGCCGTGCTGGGCGGCAATCGCATTCCGTTCGCACGATCAGACGGCGCCTATGCGGATGCGTCCAATCAAGACATGTTCACCGCGGCACTGGGCGGGCTGGTGGACCGGTTCGGGCTCGGCGGGCAGCGACTGGGCGTGGTCGTCGGTGGTGCGGTGCTCAAACACAGCCGCGACTTCAACCTGATGCGTGAGTGCGTGCTGGGTTCCGAATTATCTTCGTACACACCGGCATTCGATATTCAGCAGGCCTGCGGTACCGGCCTGCAGGCCGCGATCGCCGCGGCCGACGGCATCGCGTCGGGCCGCTACGACGTCGCCGCCGCCGGCGGGGTGGACACCACGTCCGACCCGCCGATCGGCCTGGGCGACAACCTGCGCCGCACCCTGCTGAAGTTGCGCCGGTCCAAGTCCAACCTGCAACGGCTGAAGCTGGTGGGCACGCTGCCCGCCACCCTGGGTGTCGAAATCCCGGCCAACAGCGAGCCGCGTACCGGGCTGTCGATGGGCGAGCATGCTGCGATCACCGCCAAGCAGCTGGGGATCAAGCGGGTCGACCAGGACGAGTTGGCGGTCGCCAGCCACCGCAACATGGCCGCGGCCTACGACCGAGGCTTCTTCGACGACCTCGTCACGCCGTTCCTGGGGCTGTACCGCGACGACAATCTGCGGCCCAACTCCAGCACCGAGAAGCTCGCCACGCTGCGCCCGGTCTTCGGGGTGAAGGCCGGCGACGCGACGATGACGGCGGGCAATTCGACACCGTTGACCGACGGAGCCTCCGTCGCCCTGCTGGCCAGCGACGAGTGGGCCGCCGAGCATTCGCTGCCCGCGCTGGCCTACCTGGTGGACGCGGAGACCGCCGCGGTCGACTACGTCAACGGACGGGACGGGCTGCTGATGGCGCCGACCTATGCGGTGCCCCGGCTGCTGGCCCGCAACGGGCTGACCCTGCAGGATTTCGACTTCTACGAGATCCACGAGGCCTTTGCTTCGGTGGTGCTGGCGCATCTGCAGGCGTGGGAGTCCGAGGAGTACTGCAAGGAGCGGCTTGGGCTCGACGCCGCGCTCGGGTCGATCGACCGGTCCAAACTCAACGTCAACGGCTCGTCGCTGGCCGCCGGCCACCCGTTCGCGGCCACCGGCGGGCGGATTCTCGCCCAGGCCGCCAAACAGCTGGCCGAGAAGAAGGCGGAGCGCAAAGGCGAGGGTCCGGCGCGCGCGCTGATCTCGATCTGCGCGGCCGGCGGGCAGGGCGTCGCCGCTATTTTGGAGGCCTGACCTGCGCACGCGCCGTGCTCGGTCCCTTGCCCATCTGACGAAATGAAGTTCGTCACAGCTGATTAGCAACAGCAGGGGATGGGTAACCGATGTCGGGATGGCCCCGTGTTGTGGTCTGACGACCGTGACCCCGACGACAACGGGGCGTCATCGAGACGAGCGCCGGGATGAAAAGACGGGCGTACGAAAAGGGCCGCCGCTGGAGTGAGGGGATCCAGCGGCGGTCTTTTTGTAACCGCACCCCAAGACCCAAAATCCCCCGCTTCAGCGTGGAAGCGGGGGATTTTGCGTGCTTGGTCGAGTCGTCTAGAAGGCGGCCTCGTCGAGCTCCATGATGTCGTTGTCCAGCGTCTCGATCACCTCGCGGGTGCTGGCCAACAGCGGCAGGAAGTTCTTCGCGAAGAACGACCCCACCGCGATCTTGCCCTCGTAGAAGGACCGCTCCGCGCCCGTGGCGCCGGCGTCGAGCGCCTGCACGGCCACCGCCGCCTGCCGCTGCAGCAACCAGCCGATAACCAGGTCGCCGACGCTCATCAGGAAGCGCACCGAACCCAGGCCCACCTTGTACAGGCTGGTGACGTCCTCCTGGGCGGCGATCAGGTAGCCGGTCAGGGTGGCCGCCATCGCCTGGACGTCTTCCAGGGCCTTGGCCAGCAGCTCGCGCTCGCTCTTCAACCGGCCGTTGCCGGTCTCGGCGTCGACGAACTTCTGGATCTGCTCCGACACGTGGGCCAGCGCCACACCCTTGTCGCGGACGATCTTGCGGAAGAAGAAGTCCTGCGCCTGGATGGCCGTGGTGCCCTCGTAGAGCGAGTCGATCTTGGCGTCCCGGATGTACTGCTCGATCGGGTAGTCCTGCAAGAAGCCGGATCCACCGAACGTCTGCAGGCTCTCGGTCAGCTTCGCGTAGGCCTGCTCGGAGCCCACCCCCTTGACCACCGGAAGCATCAGGTCGTTGACCCTGACGGCCAGGTCGGCGTCCACACCGTGCAGTGCCTCGGCGACGGCCGCGTCCTGGTAGGTCGCGGTAAACAGGTACAGCGCGCGCAGACCCTCGGCGTAGGCCTTCTGGGTCATCAGTGACCGGCGCACGTCCGGGTGATGCGTGATGCTCACCCGCGGTGCGGTTTTGTCGGTCATCTGGGTCATGTCGGCGCCCTGCATGCGGGACTTGGCGTACTCCAGCGCGTTCAGGTAACCGGTCGACAGGGTGGCAATCGCCTTGGTGCCGACCATCATCCGGGCCATCTCGATGACCTCGAACATCTGCGCAATGCCGTTGTGCACCTCGCCGACCAGCCAGCCCTTGGCCGGCACGTCGTGCTGGCCGAACGACAACTCACACGTCGCCGAGACCTTCAGGCCCATCTTGTGCTCGACGTTGGTGACGAACACCCCGTTGCGCTCGCCCAGCTCGCCGGTTTCGTGGTCGAACAGGAACTTCGGCACGATGAACAGCGACAAGCCCTTGGTGCCGGGGCCGGCGCCCTCGGGGCGCGCCAGCACCAGGTGCACGATGTTCTCGAACAGGTCGTCGGAGTCGGCGGAGGTGATGAACCGCTTGACACCGTCAATGTGCCAGGAGCCGTCGTCCTGCTGGACGGCCTTGGTGCGGCCGGCGCCGACGTCCGAGCCGGCGTCCGGCTCGGTGAGCACCATGGTCGCGCCCCAGCCACGCTCTGCGCACAGCACGGCCCACTTCTTCTGCTCCTCGGTACCGAGGTGGTAGATGATGTTGGCGAAACCTGCGCCGCCGGCATACATCCACACCGCCGGGTTGGCGCCCAGAATGTGCTCGTGCAGCGCCCATACCAGCGCCTTGGGCATCGGCATGCCGCCCAGCACCTCGTCGATGCCGGCCTTGTCCCAGCCGGCTTCTTGGACGGCGCGAACCGACTTCTTGAAGGACTCCGGCAGGGTCACGGAGTGGGTCTGCGGGTCGAAAACCGGCGGATTACGGTCGCCGTCGACGAACGACTCGGCGACCGGCCCCTCGGCCAGCCGGCTCATTTCGGTCAGCATTTCCTGGGCGGTGTCGGCGTCAAGGTCGCTGAATACGCCTTGGCCTAGTGCCTGGTCGACGCCCAACACCTCGAACAGGTTGAATACCTGGTCACGGACGTTGCTCTTGTAGTGGCTCACTACTCTCCTCCTCGTTGAGAATGCCACGCTGTGGTTGGGTACTTGGGGCTAAGTTACCCACCAGTAACTCCGCTAAAAATATATCGGCCCGTGACATGAGCGCAAGTGACTGTGAGCTAGATTTCACTACCTAATTAACCAACCGGTTGGGAAGCCCCAGCTCACGCCTTCGACAGGCGCTCTACCTGCGGCGATAATGGAAGCGTGCCAGGTGTGAAGAGCGTCACCGCCTTGCCCGTGGTGGACCTGACAGCCGATATCGGAGTGTTGCGCGAGGGTCTCCGCGCGGCCGCCCATGAGGTGGGTTTCTTCTATCTGACCGGCCACGGCGTACCGCGCTCGCTGGTCGCGCGGGTGCTCGAGGTGGCCCGTGCTTTGTTCGCGTTGCCGCAAGCAGACAAGGACGCCGTGGCGATGGTGCGCAGTCCGCATTTCCGCGGTTACACCCGGCTGGGTGGCGAGCTGACCCTGGGCGAGGTGGATTGGCGCGAGCAGATTGATATTGGACCCGAGCGTCCGCCGGTGGGCGGGCCCGGCAAGCCCGACTACCTCTGGCTGCAGGGCCCCAACCAGTGGCCGGCGGCGCTGCCCGAGCTGCCGGCGATCATCGCCGAGTGGGACGCCGCGCTGTCGCGAGTGGCCCGCACCCTGCTGCGGCACTGGGCGGCATCGCTGGGCAGTCCGCCCGAGGTGTTCGACGAGGCCTTCGCCGAGACGCCGGCCACCCTGATCAAGGTCATCCGCTATCCCGCCCGCGCGGCCAGCCCGCAGGGCGTGGGTGCGCACCGGGACTCCGGGGTGCTTACGCTGCTGCTGGCCGAGGCGGGCAGCCGGGGCCTGCAGGTGCGCCGCGGCGCCGATGACGGCTGGATCGACGTCGCCCCGGTGGACGGGGCGTTCATCGTCAACATCGGTGAGCTGCTCGAGGTCGCGACCGGGGGCTATTTGCGTGCTACCGAACACCGGGTGAACCTGCACTGCGGGCCAGCGGAGCGGATTTCGGTGCCGTTCTTTTTCAATCCCCGGCTGGATGCGCAGATACCGGTGCTGTCGCTACCCGGCGAACTCGCCGCGCACACCGACAAGACCTGGACACCGACCGACAACCCGGCGGACCCGATCTTCTCGGT
The DNA here is from genome assembly GCF_026625985.1 of Mycobacterium sp. Aquia_213. Classification (NCBI taxonomy): domain Bacteria; kingdom Bacillati; phylum Actinomycetota; class Actinomycetes; order Mycobacteriales; family Mycobacteriaceae; genus Mycobacterium; species Mycobacterium sp. Aquia_213. Next base: position 5,515,065 of record NZ_CP113116.1, on the reverse strand, counting down.
TTACGGTCGCAATGCCTGGAAGAGCAGACTGCGGGCCCACCCGGATGTGGCCGTCGCACACGGATACTCGGCAGGTAATGTCGGAAACGCGAATCCGTCGTCGGCGCAAGGGGCGAATGAAGTCCAGTGAATGCATCGAACAAGCTGACACCATCCACACTGCGTGACGCCTTCGGTCACTTCCCGTCGGGCGTGGTGGCGATCGCAGCCGAGGTTGCGGGGGTCCGGGTGGGACTGGCCGCCAGTACCTTCGTCCCCGTCTCGCTGGAACCGCCGCTGGTCTCGTTCTGCGTGCAGAACACGTCGACCACCTGGCCCAAGCTCAAGGACCTGCCGATGCTGGGCATCAGCGTGCTGGGCGAGACGCACGACGAGCACGCGCGGACCCTGGCCGCCAAGACCGGCGACAGGTTCGCCGGGATGGAGACGGTTTCCTACGAATCCGGCGCCGTCTTCATCAAGGGCACCGGCCTGTGGCTGGAGAGCGCGATCGAGCAAGTGATCCCGGCCGGCGACCACGTCATCGTCGTGCTGCGGGTCAACGAGGTGACAGTGGATGCCGAGGTGGCACCGATTGTCTTCCACCGCAGCGCATTTCGCCGCCTCGGCGTCTGAAACCTCGGGCGTCTAGCGCCGGAACAGCTTGTTACCCAGCCACACCACGGGGTCGTACTTGCGGTCGGCGACGCGCTCTTTCATCGGGATCAGCGCGTTGTCGGTGATCTTGATGTGTTCCGGGCAGACCTCGGTGCAGCACTTGGTGATGTTGCAGAAGCCCAGGCCGAATTCCTCCTGCGCCTGGTCGCGGCGGTCCAACGTGTCCAGCGGGTGCATCTCGAGCTCGGCGGCCCGCATCAGGAAGCGTGGACCGGCGAAGGACTTCTTGTTCTCCTCGTGGTCGCGGACCACGTGGCAGACGTTGTTGCACAGGAAGCACTCGATGCACTTGCGGAACTCCTGCGAGCGCTGGACGTCGACCTGCGCCATCCGGTACTCGCCGGGCTGCAGGTCCTTCGGCGGCGCGAAAGACGGGATTTCGCGGGCCTTTTCGTAGTTGAACGAGACGTCGGTGACCAGGTCGCGGATCACCGGGAAGGTCCGCAGCGGCGTCACCGTCACGACCTCGTCCTCGGCGAACGTCGACATCCTGGTCATACACATCAACTTCGGCTTGCCGTTGATCTCGGCCGAGCAAGATCCGCACTTGCCCGCCTTGCAGTTCCACCGCACCGCGAGGTCCGGAGTCTGCGTCGCCTGCAGGCGATGGATGATGTCGAGCACCACCTCGCCCTCGTTGACCTCGACCGTGAAGTCCTGCAGGGCGCCGCCGACATCGTCGCCGCGCCACACCCGCATCGTCGCGTCGTAGCTCATTCGCTTCTCCGTCCTGGGTGGTCGGCCAGCTCTTCATCGGTGAAGTACTTCTCCAGCTCGGAGATCTCAAAGACCTCCAAGAGGTCGGGCCGCATCGGCACCTGGTCTTCGCGGGTGACGGTGACGTCGGGAATCACGACGTCCTCGCCGCCGGCCGCGCGGCACACCAGCAACACCTTGCGCCACGACGCGTCCATGCCCGGGTGGTCGTCGCGGGTGTGTCCGCCACGGCTCTCGGTGCGCATCAGCGCGGCCTTGGCCACGCATTCGCTGACCAACAACTGGTTGCGCAGGTCGATGGCGAGGTTCCAGCCGGGGTTGTACTGACGGTGCCCCTCGACGTGGATGTGCTTGAACCGTTCGCGCAGCTGGTTGAGCCGGTCCAGGGCCTCGGAGATTTCCTCCGACTTGCGGATGATGCCGACCAGGTCGTTCATCGACTGCTGCAGTTCGTGTTGCAGCGTGTAGGGGTTCTCGGCGGCGGTGCCGTTGGTCGGCGCCTCGAAGGGGGCCAGCGCCCGCTTCGCCGCCGCTTCGATCGCGTCCTCGCTGACGGTCGGGCGGCTGCTCAGACCGCGCGCGTAATCGGCCGCACCCAGCCCGGCCCGCCGGCCGAAGACCAGCAGGTCCGACAGCGAGTTACCGCCTAGCCGGTTGGAGCCGTGCATGCCGCCGGAGCACTCGCCCGCGGCGAACAGCCCGGCGACGGTGGCCGCGCCGGTGTCGGGCTCGACCTCGACACCGCCCATCACGTAGTGACAGGTGGGCCCGACCTCCATCGGCTCCTTGGTGATGTCGACCCCGGCCAGCTCCATGAACTGGTGGTACATCGACGGCAGCCGGCGCTTGATCTCGTCGGGCGTCAACCGGGAGGCGATGTCCAGGTAGACGCCGCCGTGCGGGGTGCCGCGCCCGGACTTGACCTCGGAGTTGATCGCGCGGGCGACCTCGTCGCGGGGCAGCAGGTCCGGAGTGCGGCGGGCCGAGTCGTTGTCCTTGAGCCATTGGTCGGCTTCTTGCTCGGTTTCGGCGTACTGGCCCTTGAACACCGGGGGGATGTAGTCGAACATGAAGCGTTTGGTGTCGGAGTTCTTCAGCACGCCGCCGTCGCCGCGCACACCCTCGGTGACCAGGATCCCCTTCACGCTCGGCGGCCACACCATGCCCGTCGGGTGGAACTGGATGAACTCCATGTTGATCAGTGTCGCGCCGGCCCGCAGCGCCAGCGCGTGGCCGTCGCCGGTGTACTCCCAAGAGTTCGACGTGACCTTGAAAGACTTACCGATCCCGCCGGTGGCCAGCACCACCGCGGGTGCATCGAAGACGACGAACCGGCCGCTCTGGCGCCAGTAGCCGAACGCTCCGGCGATCGCGTCGCCGTCTTTGAGTAACTCGGTGATGGCGCATTCGGCGAACACCTTGATCCGCGCCTCGTAGTCACCGAGTTCGGCGAAGTCCTCCTGCTGCAGCGAGACGATCTTCTGCTGCATGGTGCGGATCAGCTCCAGGCCGGTGCGGTCCCCGACGTGCGCCAGCCGCGGGTAGGTGTGCCCACCAAAGTTGCGCTGGCTGATCTTTCCGTCCTTGAGGCGGTCGAACAGCGCGCCGTAGGTCTCCAGCTCCCAGACCCGGTCCGGTGCCTCTTTGGCGTGTAGTTCGGCCATCCGCCAGTTGTTCAGGAACTTGCCACCACGCATCGTGTCGCCGAAGTGGGTCTTCCAGTTGTCCTTGGGGTTGGTGTTGCCCATCGAGGCCGCGCAGCCGCCCTCGGCCATCACCGTGTGGGCCTTGCCGAACAGCGACTTGGTCACCACCGCGATCTTGAGACCGCGTTCGCGCGCCTCGATGACCGCGCGCAACCCCGCGCCGCCGGCACCGATCACGACCACGTCGTAGGAGTGCCGTTCGACCTCAGTCATTCCAACCTCACTTAGCTTTTCCGATTTGCGTGAAAGGGCTTCTCAGCCAACAAATCTCAGGTCAGAGATGGTGCCGCTGGCCACCAGTGCGACGTAGAAATCGGTGAGCATCAGCGTGCCCAGGGTGATCCACGCGTACAACTTGTGCCGGGTGTTGAGCCGGCTGACCTGGGTCCAGATCCAATACCGCACAGGGTGTTTGGAGAAGTGCTTGAGCCGCCCACCGGTCACGTGCCGGCACGAGTGGCAGGACAGCGTGTAGATCCACAGCATGATGACGTTGCCGAGCAGGATGATGTTGCCCAGTCCGAAACCGAATTCGCCGGGCCCGGTCTCGGAGTGGAACGCGACGATGGCGTCGTAGGTGTTGATCACCGAGATGATGCCGGCGATGTAGAAGAAGTACCGGTGCGTGTTCTGGATGATCAGCGGCAGCTTGGTCTCGCCGGTGTAGTGGACGCGGGGCTCGGCCACCCCGCAGGCGGTGGGTGACTGCCACACCGTGCGGTAGTAGGCGCCGCGGTAGTAGTAGCAGGTCAGCCGGAACAGCAGCAGGAAGGGCAGCGTCAGCGCCGCGTACGGCACAAACCACCAGTCCGGCAGGATCTGCGGCCAGAACTCGCTGGCCTCACCGCAGGCCTTCGCCATGCACGGCGAGTAGAACGGCGTCAGGTAGTGGTACTGCGGGACGAAGAAGTACTCCTTCTGCAGTCCGCGCGCCGTCGCATAAATCAGAAATGCGGCGAACCCTAGGTCGATACGCAACGGCGACAACCACCACCGGTCGGTGCGTAGTGTCCGTTGCGAGATTTGGGCGCGCGTCGGTGAAAAGATGCCGGACGCAGGACGGTTCGCCGCGGGTGCGCTCATGCAAATGTTCCTCTTCGAACAGGGCTGTTGGTCGAAGGGTACAAGACCGAGCCCCCCGTTTTAACGGGGGCGTGGAATATCAGGAGCGATTGTGACCGCCGACACCCTCGTCGTCGACATCGCGCCAGAAGTCGGTGTCGTACTGGGTGTCGGGAATGGTGATCTTTTCGCCGGAATGCTGCTCAGTAGCGCGCGCCAAGTCTAATTCCGAAACATCGGTGTCGAGTAATTCGACATCGCTCATGATCCGGTCGGCGTCGATCACGATGCGACGCATCGCCGGGCTGTCGCCGTAGCGCGACTTCAAGGAGCTCACGCACCGCCGCAAACCGCCGATTAGATCGTGCAGTTCGGCGAGTTCAGTCGTGGTGGACAAGAGAGATCTCCTAGGGCCGAGGGTGTCAAGGATCACAGTATGACTTTCGATACTATCCACCGCGCAGGACTGACGTCGGATAGCTGACTCGCCCAGATTGCGGAGCAAACACACATGACAGGTCAGACCACCGCCGCGCAGCGCGCGGCCGCGCTGCTGGAATTGCATCAACCGGGCAACCCGGTGGTGCTCCCGACCGTATGGGATGCCTGGTCGGCGCGCCTGGCCACGGATGCCGGATTCGCCGCCCTGACCGTTGGCAGCCATCCGTTGGCCGACTCCATTGGCAAACGCGACGGCGAGGGCATGTCCTTCGACGATGTGCTCGCCCGGGTCGCCCAGATCACGGCGGCGGTCGACGTCCCGGTGTCGGTGGATATCGAGTCCGGGTACGGCCAGCCGGCCCAGCGCCTGATCGACGGCTTACTGAGTGTCGGCGCCGTCGGGCTCAACATCGAGGACACCGTGCACGCCGAGAACAAGCGACTTCGCTCCGCCCGTGAGCATGCCCAATTGGTAGGCGCGCTGCGCTCGGCCGCCGACGCGGCCGGGGTGCGGGTCGTAATCAACGCCCGCACCGACGTTTTCCTGCGCAACGACGGGGACGACTCGGACCGCGTCGAGCGTGCCGTGGCACGCCTGACCGAGGCGGCCGACGCCGGCGCGGACGTGCTGTACCCGGTTGGCCGCCATGACCCGGAGACGTTGCGGCGCTTGGCAACTGAGCTGCCGCTGCCGATCAACGCGATCGCGCTGCCCGACCAGGACGACCCGGCGTCATTCGGCCCGCTGGGTGTGGCCCGGATCAGTTTCGGCCCGTTCTGGCAAGCCGCGCTGGGCCGCCGGGCCAAGGAACTGCTGGCCCGCTGGGGCTGACCGGCTTAGATCGGCTCCAGCATTCGGTGGGGCCGGTGCAGCACACGGCTGACCGGATCGTCGCGATTCGGGTCCCGCGGACGTCGCGGCGGATGCACGATCAGGTCGGCGACGTCGGGAACCTGTTCGCAGCGTTCGCAGCGGCGATCGTGTCCGACCAGCCCGCCGCAGTCTGCGTGTCGATAGGTCCGGGTCGGCTTGTCCAGCAAGTTTTCGCTTCCCCAGGCGATCATTGACCAGATCAGCGGCCACAGCTGCTTACCCTTGGTGGTCAGCGTGTATTCGGCTGCAGTTTTGGCCAGCACGCCTTCGCCCACCAGGAAGGTAAGCCGTTCGGACAGCACAGCTTTGGGAATGCCCAAGTGGTTGTGAAAGTCACTGAAGCGCCGCACGCCGTAGAAGGCGTCGCGCACGATCAGCAACGTCCAGCGTTCGCCGACGATCTCCAGGGACCGGGCGATCGGGCAATGCTCGTCGGGGTATTCGCGGGGAAGTGCCACGGTGTCGATCTTACCCCTTGCTGGTTCATTCACTGAACCGTATACTCAAAATCGTCAAGTTCGTTCACCGAACCACTGGAAGTAAAACCGCGATGAAGGCAGTCAGCTACGACCGTTTCGGTGGGCCGGAAGTGCTTGAGTACGTGGATCTTCCGGACCCAGAGCCCGGTCCGCGGCAACTGCTCATCGAAACCGCGGCGATCGGAGTGAATTTCCCCGACATCCGCGAGCGGTTGGGCGTTTACAACAAGGCCGAGACCCGCGTCGGTGGGGTGCAGCTTCCGCAGGTGGGGGGCCTGGCGGTCGCGGGCACCGTGGTCGCGGCGGGCCCGCAAGCTTCGGTGGCGGTCGGCCGCCGAGTGGTGGCGCTGATGAAGAAGGGCGGTTATGCCCAGCTTTCCGTTGCCGACGAAGCGCTCTGTGCGGTCGTCGACGACGATGTCTTTGCTTCGGAGGCGTTGGCGCTCGCGGGTTTCGCCGCGCAGGCCGCCTGCGCGCATCTGCTGTTGCAGGCCTCGACCACGCTGCGAGCCGGCGAGTCGCTGCTGGTGCACGGAGCCGCCGGGGGAGTGGGCAGTCTTGCGGTGCAGATCGGCAAGGCACTCGGTGCGGGGCTGGTGATCGGAACGGCCAGCACCGCGTCGCGGCGTGAGTTCGTCCGGAAGCTGGGCGCCGACGCGGCAATCTCCTATGACGAACCCGGGTGGACCGAGCAGGTGCGTGAGTTGACTTCGGGCCGCGGCGTCGACGTCTTGATCGAGTCGATCGGTGGCGAGGTATTCGAGCAAAACTTCGACGCGCTAGCCACTTTCGGCCGGTATCTGCTGCTCGGTTCCACCCGCGGGCCCGGCGAACCGTTCGCGCCGCGCCGACTGATGACCAGATCGCAAGCCCTGATCGGCTTCTACCTTCCGGTGTTCTACGACCGGCCAGAGCTGATCGGCAACGCGCTGCGCTTTCTGGCCGACGGCCTCAAGACTGGGCAGATCATCTCCCACGTTGATGAGGTATTGCCATTGAGCCAGGCCGCCGAGGCGCATCGGCGGTTGGAGAGCCGCGAAGTGCGCGGCGTCATCGTCCTGGACCCGACTATCGAATCTTGAGGAATGCCATGACAAGTAGCGCTAAGACCGTCGAATTCAACGTGGTGCCGCATACCCTGAATCGCGTCGACATCGCCACCGGAGTCGCATTCGACGACTTCATCACCGCCTTCGAGGAAGCGGCACCCACCTTCGACCGTGAGTCGGTGCTGCGGCTCGTCGAACAGGGTGGCTCGTGGGACGATGTTCTTGCGGCCGCGAGAACCAACGCGCCGAATGACCTGATGGTCTACGCGAAGATCGACGCGCTGCCGCTGTTTGTGCTCGCCGGCCACACGACAAAGGCGACGGAATACCTGCTCGGCAACCACACGATCGCCGAGACGATGTTCCGACATGACCCGAAAGCCCTGCTGTACGCGCCATTACGGCTACTGATCTACGCGGACGCCGATGGCAATGCGGTCTTTTCGATGGACCAGCCCAGTGCCGCGTTCGGCAGCCTCGGCATCGCCGACGTGACCAAGGTGGGCGAGAGTCTGGATCGCAAGGTGGTAAACCTGTTGCAGATCATCGGAATTGACGCCGCTGAGGCGTTCTCCCAGTAAAGCGCGAACGTCGAGTTGTCGGGCGGTTTGTCGAGATTTTGCCCAACAACTCGACGGTCGACGTGACAGGAACTACTTCGTGATGTCGATGCGCTGCGCCTGGGTTCCGGCGTAGGCGCCGGTGACCCGCACGGTCAACACGCCGGCGTCGTAGGAAGCCTTGATGGCCTCGCCGGTGACGTGCGCGGGCAGCTGGAACGAGCGGCGGAACGATCCGTAACGGATTTCCCGCAGCGTGCGGCCGTCATCTTCCCCTGCGTCCTGGGCGTACTGGTCGCGGTGTTCGCCGTGGACTACCAGGCGGCCCTTGTCGACCTCGACGTTGACGTCCTTCTCGACATCAACACCGGGCAGTTCCAGGCGCACTACCGCGTCGTCTCCGTCCTTCACGATCTCGGCCGCGGGATGGAAACCGCTGGTCACCGGCTTGTACCAGTCCGCCGCCGCGGCGGGGCCGAAAAAGTCACGCAACCACCGGTCGGTGTTCCAAGCCGGGCGCGACCACACTGCGAGATTGCTCATGGCGTCTCCTCTTCGCTTCCTTGAACTTCATTGTGAGTGTGCTGTGACCGGCACTCTGCCGGCCCGCTACAGGTACAAACTTGAGTTCACCACGCTTAAGTTCCACCTGCCCGTTCGCCCGGAGCGAACACACATCACACAGGAAGTTGTGAGGTGTGAGAGCCACGTCATACGAGCGATACATTCAGCGAAATTTCCGTAATTTCTAGCCCTTAACCTCGTGGCATGACCCCAGCCCCCGATACGCGCGCGCACCGTGCTGCCCGTCACTTGGTTGTGGTCGGGCACGGCATGGTGGGCCACCGTCTGGTCGAGGCGCTGCGTGCCCGGGACACCGACGGGTCCTGGCGCATCACCGTTTTGGCCGAAGAGGCCGACGCCGCCTACGACCGCGTTGGATTGACCTCGTACACCGAAAGCTGGGACCGCGGCCTGCTGGCGCTACCCGGTAACGACTACCCCGGCGACGAGCGGGTGCGGCTGCTACTGAAGGCACGGGTGGCCGAAATCGACCGTGCGACAAACTCGGTGGTGACGGCGGACGGCGGACGGCACGACTACGACGCCCTGGTGCTGGCCACCGGTTCCTACGCCTTCGTTCCCCCGGTGCCCGGGCATGACCTGCCCGCCTGCCACGTCTACCGCACCCTGGACGACCTCGACGCGATTCGCGCCGCCGCCGAGCAAGCCCGTGATGACGGTCACAATGCGGCCGGTGTCGTGATCGGCGGCGGTCTGCTCGGGCTCGAAGCGGCCAATGCGTTGCGGCAGTTCGGGTTGGAGACACACGTCGTCGAGATGATGCCGCGGCTGATGGCGCAGCAGATCGACGAGGCCGGCGGTGGGCTGCTGGCCCGGATGATCACCGAGCTCGGGATTTCGGTGCACGTCGGCACGGGCACGGAATCGATCGAATCCGCCCCGCGCGCTGATGGTTCGGTAGCGACGCGGGTGCGGCTGACCGACGGCCAAGTGATCGAGGCGGGCCCGGTGATTTTCGCCGCCGGCGTCCGGCCTCGCGACGAGCTGGCCGCGGCGGCGGGGCTGACGCTTGCCGAGCGCGGGGGCGTGCTCACCGACTTGTCCTGCCGGACAAGCGATCCCGACATCTACGCGATCGGCGAGGTCGCCGCGATCGACGGGCGGTGCTACGGCCTGGTCGGTCCGGGCTACACCTCCGCCGAGGTCGTAGTGGACCGGCTGCTGGGCGGCGCCGCGGAGTTCCCCGAAGCCGATCTGTCCACCAAGCTCAAACTGCTGGGCGTCGACGTCGCCAGTTTCGGCGACGCGATGGGCAAGACCGAGAACTGCCTCGAGGTCGCGATCAACGACGCGGTGAACCGGACCTACGCCAAGCTGGTGCTCTCCGACGACGCCAAGACCCTGCTCGGTGGGGTGCTGGTGGGCGACGCCTCCACCTACGGGGTGCTGCGGCCGATGGTCGGCAGCGAGCTGCCGGGCGACCCGCTCGCGCTGATCGCACCGGAGGGATCCGGCGGCGGCGCTTCGGCTTTGGGCGTCGGCGCGCTACCGGATTCGGCACAGATCTGCTCCTGCAACAACGTCACCAAGGGTGATCTGAAGTGCGCGATCGCCGACGGTTGCGGCGACGTTCCGTCGCTGAAGTCGTGCACCGCGGCCGGCACGTCGTGTGGGTCGTGCGTCCCGTTGCTCAAGCAGCTGCTCGAAGCCGAGGGCGTGGAGCAGTCCAAGGCGTTGTGCGAGCACTTCAGCCAGTCCCGCGCGGAGCTCTTCGAGATCATCTCGGCCACCGAGATCCGTACCTTCTCCGGTCTGCTGGAGCGGTTCGGTCGCGGAAAGGGTTGCGACATCTGCAAACCCGTCGTCGCTTCCATTCTCGCCTCGACCGGTTCCGACCACATCCTCGACGGCGAGCAAGCCGCACTGCAGGATTCCAACGACCACTTCCTGGCCAACATTCAGAAGAACGGCAGCTACTCCGTGGTGCCGCGGGTGCCCGGCGGCGACATCAAGCCCGAGCACCTGATCCTGATCGGCCAGATCGCCCAGGACTTCGGGCTCTACACGAAGATCACCGGTGGCCAGCGGATCGACCTGTTCGGCGCCCGGGTGGACCAGTTGCCGCAGATCTGGAAGCGGCTGGTGGACGGCGGCATGGAATCCGGCCACGCCTACGGCAAAGCACTGCGCACGGTGAAGAGCTGCGTGGGCACCGACTGGTGCCGCTACGGGCAGCAGGATTCGGTGCAGCTGGCCATCGATTTGGAGCTGCGCTATCGCGGGCTGCGGGCACCCCACAAGATCAAGATGGGGGTCTCGGGCTGCGCACGGGAATGCGCCGAGGCGCGAGGCAAGGACGTGGGCGTCATCGCCACCGAAAAGGGCTGGAACCTCTATGTGGGCGGCAACGGCGGCATGACTCCCAAGCATGCCCAGCTGCTGGCCAGCGACCTGGACACCGAGACGCTGGTCCGCTACGTCGACCGGTTCCTCATGTACTACATCCGCACCGCCGACCGGCTGCAGCGCACCGCGCCGTGGGTCGACTCCCTGGACGGCGGCCTCGATCACCTGCGCGAGGTCGTGTGCGACGACTCCCTGGGCCTGGCCCAGGAATTCGAGGCCGCAATGGAGCGGCACGTAAAGAACTACGAATGTGAGTGGAAGGGCGTGCTCGAAGATCCGGACAAACTCTCGCGGTTTGTCTCCTTCGTCAACGCGCCGGACGAAATCGATTCGACTGTGACATTCACCGAGCATGCCGGGCGCAAAATCCCTGTGTCCATTGGCATGCCGCGGGTCCGTTCATGAGTTCAGGAGGCAGCGTGACACTTGTCAACGACATTGCGGTGTGGACCACCGCGTGCAGCTACGACTACCTGATCCCGGGTCGCGGAGTCGGCGTGCTGCTCGATGACGGTTCGCAGGCGGCGCTGTTCCGGCTGGACGACGGGTCGGTGCACGCGGTCGGCAACGTCGACCCGTTCTCCGGTGCGGCCGTGATCTCGCGCGGGATCGTCGGTGACCGTGGCGGTCGTGCGACCGTCCAATCGCCCATCCTTAAGCAGGCTTTCGCCCTCGACGACGGTCTCTGCCTGGACGACCCGCGGGTGTCGGTGCCGGTGTACCAGGTGCGCATCACCGACGACGGAGAAATCCAGATCGCGCGACTGGCTGCCTAGTCGATATCGCCGACCAGGTACCGCTGCATTGTCGGCCCGATCGCGTCGACGAGCGCGTCGACCGACATCGAGTGCAGCGGTTCGGAGCGCACCCCATAGCGCATGATGCCGAGGCCGACCAGCTGCGAGGCGCACAACGACGCCCGGACGGCTGCCTTGTCGGCGCCCAGCATTTTCAGTAGCGGGCCGAAAACCGGTCCGATGAACATGCTTTGCACAACCTCTGCGGTCTTGGCCATCCCGGTCGACGCGATCGCACTGGCCGCGAACGGGCCACCGCCGGCGGCATCCCACGTGGTAATCAGCATGAAGAGGGTGCGGCGGCCGACCTGGTTGACGCCTCCGGTGATGATCCGGTCGATGAATTCCGGTGTGCCGAACGGCAACCGCAGCATCTTCGCGACCGGGTCGAGGAGCCCACGCGATGGCTCTTCGCGACTGGGCATGGTGCCAGGATCACCCGTGCGTGGTCAAAGATCAAGCATCACGCGCATCGGCGCGCCCGAGCGGTGGCGACGTACCGGATGCCGGGCCGCCACCGGCACCGCCCTGCGGAATCGGCTCGCGATCAAGCGCGCCAACTGCGGATGAGTCCCCAGCGGCTGGCTGACCAGATCGGCGCCGCAGTTGCGGAGCTTCTCCTGAAACAGGCCCTCGGCAAGCAGATAGGAGGCGATCGCGACGCGGCGCGCTCCGTCGGCCCGCGCCATCTCGACGGCCTCGGAGATCTGCGGATCGCCAATGGCGGCGAATCCCAAGGTAACTCGTGATCCGGTCAGCGCGGACAACAGTGTCGCGGTGGTGTGCAAGTCCGCGAGCGCGATGGGATCCGATGTTCCAGCCGCTCCGAGGATCACCGAATCCTCAGGGCGCCAACCGGATTTCATCAATTGGTCGGCGACGATCCGGGCGATCTCGCCACCCGGGCCCAGCGCCGGGGTGACGATCACATTGGGATGCCCGCTGGCCGCGACGTGCTCGGGCACATCGGCGCGGACGTGGTAGCCGCGCGACAGGAACGCGGGAACCACGACGGCCCGCTGGCCGCCGACCGCGGAAAGCACCTCGCTGGGTGTGGGTCCCAAGACGTCGACGAAGGACACCCGCACCGTCTGGCCGAGCTGCCTGCTCACCTGTGCCGCCAGGTCGCCGATCATCGCAACACCGCCCGGTCGGCGGGTGCCGTGTGCGGCAAGTATCAAGCTCACGACAATCCCACCGGTTCGTCGATCGCCAGCCGGTAACCGCGCTTGACGACCGTCGCGACAATGTTCTTGTCGCCCAAAGCAGTTCGCAGTCTCAGCACGGCCGTATCGACGGCATGCGGGTCGTTGCTGTTGCCGGGCAGTACCCGTAACAATTCACCACGGGCTACGACGTCGCCGGGGCGCTGCGCCAACGCGCGCAGCACCGCCATCCCGGATCCGGACAGCGATTGGACCGATCCGTCGACCAGTACGCAGTTTCCCCGGATCTCGACGGCGTGACCCGCGGCCTTCACATTGCACGAGCCGAGCAGCGGAAGTTTTTCGGCGATGTGGCGAGCCAAGGCGCCCAGCCGCATTCGTTCGGGCGCCGACGTCGGAATACCCTTGCGGTGCAACGGTTGTGCCGTCACCGGGCCGACGCACATCGCGTGTACGTCGGTGCGCAGCGCCTCGATCACCTGCTCCTCGATATTCAAGTCGCGGCTGCGTTCCAGGACGGCCGCCGCGGCGGGCGCCGAGGTGAAGCTGACCGCGTCGTATTGCCGTCGCGCGATTCCCGTGACCAGTTGGTCGAAGTGGCCGCCCAAGGCGGTGGACTTCCACCGATACACCCGGATGGGCACCACGTCGGCACCCGCGGCGCGCAAGCCCCCGATGAATTCCGGGAACGGGTCCCAGGCGTCGGCGGCGCCGTGCAATTGGACCGCGATACGCGCGCCGGATACTCCCGGCTCAAGTAGGTACCTGAGAAGCTCTTGGGAGGATTCGGATTTCGGTGACCACTCCTCGTGCAGGCCGGCGGCGCGCAGCGCTCCGGTCGCCTTGGGCCCGCGGGCCAGCACCCGCGCCTTGGACAACGACGCGATGAGCTGGTTCGACAAACCCCAACCCTCGGCGGCGGCCACCCAGCCGCGAAATCCGATACCGGTGTGGGCGACCAAAATGTCGGGCGGGTCGGCGATCACGGCCTCGGTATTGCTCTGCAGTTCTTCATCTTCGGGCAACGCGATCATGTTGATCGCGGCGGCGCTGGAGACCTCGGCGCCCTGACGGCTCAGCAACGCGCACAGCTCCTCGGAGCGGCGCGCCGATGTAACCGCTATCCGGTAACCGGTAAGCGGTGGTGAGGCGGGCTGCTCCATACGATCTGTGTATGCCTGTGACGTTTCCACTCCGTTACCTGACGATTGCTGACGCATTGCCCATGTTGCGGTGATTGTCACACCCGCGCGGGTTCCATTGTGAGCACCGAATTCGGTGCGGCCGACGCCGACTCCGGGCGACGCACGTACATCCGCCACGTCAGTATCGCCGCGACGACGTAGGAGGCCAGGAACAGCCAGTAGGCCGAAGTCTCGGTGCCGCTGCGCAGGTAGGACTCGCGCAGCGCCAGGTTGATTCCGACGCCGCCGAGCGCGCCGACCGCCGAGCAGATGCCGATCAGGGATCCCGACTTGGCGCGCGACCACTGCCGGCGCTCCGCTTCGCTGACATCCAGCGAGCGACTGCGCGCCTCGAAGACCGACGGGATCAGTTTGAACACCGAGCCGTTGCCAATTCCCGACAGCACGAACAGCACGATGAACCCGATGACGTAGCCGACCACCGCTGTAGCAGATGTGGTGGCGCTGCGGTCCTCGACCATGCTGATGCCCACCAGCAGACCGGCGCCCACAATCATGCCCACCAGGACGCCCAGGGTGACGCGGCTACCGCCGCGGCGGTCCGCCAGTCGGCCGCCGTAGATCCGCGCCAGCGAGCCCAATAACGGCCCGACAAAGGCGATTTGAGCCGCGTGCAGCGACGCGTGCGCGGCGCTTTCGCCATTGGCTCCGAAGTTGACCTGCAGGACCTGGCCGAAGGCGAAGGAAAACCCGATCCAGGAGCCGAAGGTGCAGATGTAGAGCAGCGAGATCACCCAGGCGTCCCGGTCGGACAGGATCGAGCGCATGTGGTTGAGCTCGACGCCGTGGTCGAGGTTGTCCATGAACAGCGCCGCCGCGATGCCGACCGCGGTGAGCAACACCAAGTAGACCGCGCACACCCAGTACGGCGCCTGGTGGCCCGCGGTGGCCAGCGCCAGCAGACCGATCAGTTGGATCACCGCGACACCAAGATTGCCGACGCCGGCGTTGACAGCCAGCGCCGTTCCCTTGAGCCGCTGCGGATAGAACGCGTTGACGTTGGCCAGTGATGCCGCGTAGTTGCCGCCACCCAGTCCGGTCAGTGCGGCGCAGATCACATACGGCCACAGCGGCAGTCCGGGATTGGCCAGCAGGACGATGGTGCCGGCGGTCGGGATCAGCAGCACGAACGCGGAGAACACGGTCCAGTTGCGGCCGCCGAACTTGGCGATGCCCAAGGTGTAGGGAATGCGCGCGCAGCCGCCGACCAGAGTGGCGACGGCACCAAGGAGCAACTTGTCGCTGGCGCGAAAGCCGTAGACCGACACCGGCATGAATAGCACCATCACCGACCAGAGAGTCCAGATCGAGAAGGCGACATGGTCCCCCGCCATCGTGCACCACAGATTGCGCCGAGCGATCTTGCTATTGCCGGCGTCCCAGGCCGCGGTGTCGTCCGGATTCCAATCCGTGATGCGGTGGTTGCGGCCCATGCCGATCTGTACCTTTCGTGAACGAGTGGTCGAAATCGTCTGGGCGTCAACCAGTTCAACCCATAGGTGGGAAGAGCTGTGGTGATTCTGGCCTTCAATGCCCTTGTGGGCGCCTCGAATTGATGAGGCATGCCCTGCCGTAGTTTCGATGCTCACATTCGGAACCGAACTGCGTCAACTCATTCGGACCAATATCGCCTGTAAGTTGAATCCTAGTTATCTGGTAGATCGCTGAGGGATTATTTCAGGTAGGAGATCGTCGCAGCTCAGGCCGGATGCTTCCGGCAATACTCATACGCAAAGTGGTAAATACTCGACCGTGCCAGGGTGGGCGTGGAATTCGGTGTGAGGTGCAATACATTTCGTTCTCTACCGAATCGGTATGGCTCGTATACCGCGCCTATACGGTAGCCAGCCGAGCCCCCGATGCAGCCTCGGGCGCGGTCACTTCAAGTGGGCGGCGCACGTACACCGCCCAGGTCAGGATCGAGGCGGCGACGTAGCACAACGTGAAGGCCCAGAACGCCGACGTTGCGGTACCGCTGTGCAGATACGACTGCCGCAGCGCCAGATTGACGCCGACACCACCGAGGGCGCCGATCGCACCGGCGAGCCCGATCAGTGCCCCCGACATTGAGCGTGACCACTGCCGGCGCTCCGTCTCGCCCATCTGCAGCGAGTGACTACGCGCCTCGAAGATCGACGGAATCATTTTGTACACCGACCCATTGCCGATGCCGGACAGGATGAACAGGGCCACGAACCCGATCACAAAACCGACCATCGTGGCGGCGGAAGTCCGGCCGGCGCCGTGGCTACCGAAAGTGCTTGCGCTGATTAGTATTCCGCCAGCCAGGATCATCGAGCAGAAGACGGCGAGCGTGACCCTGCCGCCGCCGATGCGGTCGGCGAGTTTGCCGCCGTATACCCGCGATATCGATCCCAATAGTGGCCCCAGGAAAGCGATCTGGGCGGCATGCAGAGAGGCCTGCGCGGTGTTCTCGCCGCTGGCGACAAAGTTCATCTGCAACACCTGGCCAAACGCGAACGAGAAACCGATGAACGAGCCGAAGGTGCCGATGTACAGCAGCGCGATCACCCAGCTGTGTCGCTCGGACAGCACCGCCCGCATGGTGCTCGTATCGATGCGGTAGTGCTGCAGGTTGTCCATGTAGAGCGCGGCGCCGATACCTGCGATCGCCAGCAGCACAAGGTAAATGGCGCACACCCAATATGGTTGCCGGTTTCCGGCGGCCGCGATCACCAGCAGGCCGACCAGCTGAACCACCGGCACACCCAGGTTGCCGCCACCGGCGTTGACCGCCAGCGCCCAGCCCTTCAGGCGCTGCGGGTAGAACGCGTTGATGTTGGTCATCGACGATGCGAAGTTGCCGCCGCCCAGGCCGGCCAGCGCCGCGCACACCAGATACGGCCACAGCGGCAGGCCGGGGTGGGCCAGCAGCAGCATGGTGCCGACGGTCGGAATCAACAGCACCAGCGCGGAGAACACCGTCCAGTTGCGCCCGCCGAACTTCGCGGTCGCAAACGTGTAGGGGAAGCGCAGGCACGCCCCGACCAGTGTTGCGGTGGCGCCGAGCAGGAACTTGTCCCCGGCCGAAAATCCGTACACCGACGCCGGCATGAACAGCACCATCACCGACCAGATCGACCAGACCGAGAAGCCGATGTGCTCCGCGGCCACCGACCAGATCAGGTTGCGACGGGCGATCTTGTCGTTGCCGGCCTCCCAGGCCGCCGTGTCTTCGGGGTCCCAGTTCGAAAGGACATGCGAACGGCCCAGCGAGAGTTTCATGACGATAACGCTAGAAATCCATTGTTGCCCGAGCGCTGCCCGCAATGACCCGGGCGTGAATTTCCGCTCACCTGCCGGAGTCCGGTGGTGTGAGGGCGGTCAATCAGTGTGGCGTGCACCACAATCGCGGCGGCAAACGCGACAACAACTCACAGTGTAGCTAACCGCGGTGTGATGAATCGCGCTGGGGTGCGCGAGATTTCGAGCACACCTACCAAACGTCGCCGGCGCGCCAGTCGCACGTCAATTCCGCGGCGGTGTCCAAGGTGATCGTGACCGGGAAGACGAATATCGTTCCGTCGTCGTCGGGTGTGCGCGTTGGGCCGCTCGGGGCCAGTACCGACGTCGGACCGGTCCAGGGCACCCAGCCGCGGGCGGCATAGATTCCGCGGGCCCGGACCGATGAACTCAGTGCTCCCACCTGATACGCGCCGCGCAGCACCTGCTCGACTCCGTCCAACAACGCGTGGACCAGCCCGTGGCCGCGGTGGTCTTCCCGGACGGCAACCCCTTCGATGTAGCCGCAGCGCAACGCGTTGCCCTGATAGATCAACCGCCGCTGGACCACCGCGGCGTGCGCGATGATCGCGCCGTGATGCCAGATCAGGGCGTGCATACCGCCCTGGGCGTGTTCCCAGTCGTCCTGGGTGAAATCGCCCGCGAAGGCTTCGGTGACCATTTGGTGGACGCGCTGACGAGTATCGCTGTCGAGATCGGCAGTGTGAACCAGGCGTGCGGTGTGTACCTGGGGGCGCACACTCCCTGTCTACCAGTCTTGTCGCGGGGCGCGCATCAGGAGAATCGGGCTCAGTGGGACTGGTCGCCCATCGGCGATCGGGGCCGCGCCCAATGCAGGCGCACGCGCTGACCCGCTCGCACCTGGGCGACCTTGTCGATGTCCTCATCGATCACCACGCCGACGACCGGGTAACCGCCGGTGATCGGATGGTCGGGCCCCAGGATCACCGGTAATCCGTTGGGCGGCACCTGAATTGCGCCTCGGGTGGCGCCCTCGCTGGGCAGCTGCCGGTCGGGGAAGCGGTACTGCAGCGCGCGGCCGACCAGACGCATCCCGACCCGGTCGCTGCGATCGGATGCCACCCAGTCGGTGTGGACCAGGACGTTGGGATCGACGAACCAGTCGTCGCGTGGTCCGGGTACCACCAACAGCTCGACCGTGTCACCCGTGATGGCCGCCACCGGAGCCTGATCGAGTTCGGGGTATTCGTCGGTGTGCGCACCGACCGGCAGCTGGTCTCCGGGGGACAGCGGAGAGGGGCCTATCGCCGACATCACGTCGTAGCTGCGCGAGCCCAGCACCGGCTCCACGCAAACGCCGCCACGCACCGCCAGGTACGTCCGCAGTCCGGCCCGCGGGGTGCCCAGCGAAATCACCTGGCCGTCGCGGACGTGATGAATGCTGTTGGTGCCGAACTTGATTCCGTTGACCGACGGGTCGGTGTCGGCACCGGTCACCGCGATGTCGACGTCGCCGCCGCGCACCCGGGCCGCGAAACCCCCGAAGGTCACTTCGACGGTCGCGCGGTCGTCGGGGTTAGCGACCAGCCGGTTGGCGAGCTTGTGCGAGCGGCGATCGGCGGCGCCGGACCGGCCGACGCCGAGGTGGGCCTGCCCGACCCGGCCGAGGTCTTGGACGACGGCGAGCGGTCCGGTACGCAGAATTTCCAGGCTGACAACGGGGTTTGTCACGGCATGCTCCTCGGTTACACGGCGCGGAATTGAACCCACATGCCCTGCGTCAGCAACGCCGGATCGGATCGCGCCAGGTCCCACAGGACTGCGTCGGTGTGACCGATGAGTTGCCAGCCGCCGGGGGATTGGCGTGGATAGATCGCGCTGAACTCGCCCGCCAGTGCGACCGATCCCGCCGGTACCGCGGTGCGCGGCTCGGCGTGGCGCGGCACCCGCAGCCGGGGGTCGCCGTCGACCAGGTACGCGAAACCTGGTGCGAATCCACTGAATCCGACTCGCCACAACGTGGCGGTGTGAGCGTTGATGACCTGTGCTGTCGTCAGCCCGGTGTGGCCGGCGACCTCGGCGAGGTCCGGACCGTCGTAGACGACGTCGATCACCACGTCGGCGATGCGCTGCGCCGGGGCGGCCGTATCCGCGGTTACCCGCAGTTTCCGCAGTCGCTGACGGATGACTCCCTGATAGCGCGGGCCGTCGAGTTTGACCAGCACCGTTCGGGCGGCGGGAACGATGTCGAGCACCCCGGGCAGCGCCGCCGCACGCAACGCGTCCGCCCATGCCAATACCTCCGCGGTGCTGCCACATTGCACCAACAGCGCCTGGTCGCCGTAGTCCAGAACGACGTTGCCGATCAACTCGGTCGGCACGTCCGTGGGGAGATCCGTCACACTCATTACTGAACGGTAACTTCGGAATCGACGCAGGCAAAGGGGCTGGGGCGGGAATTTCGAGCACTGCCAGAGCTGCCTTAGCGAATGCTCAAAGAGGCGGGGTCTAACCGAGGACCTTGCCGATCATCGGGGGCAGTTGATCGGCGACCATCGGGTAGCTCAGCGGCGACGCGAATGCGATCGCACCGGCCTGGTCCTTGGTGGTGAAGACGTGGCGGTTCTGCGCGGTCGCCTGCGATCCCGCTACCTCGGGATCGGCCAGCAGCGCCTTCTGCTCGTCGGGACTCTGGGTCGTCCAGATCACCACGTCGGCGGAATCGAGCACCGTTTTGATCTGATCGCGCGGGATGACGGCGCGGTGATCGCTGACGAAAGACTTGATGCTGTCGGCGATGACGAAACCCATCTGGTTGAGGAAGTCGGTCCGCCAGCCCGCCGCGGTGGCGACCACGCTGCCCCGAAACAGGCTGCCCTGCATCAGCAATGCCCGCTTGGTCTTCCACTGTGGGTGATTCTGGGCGACGGCGACGAACTGCTTGTCGACGCCATCGATCAGCGTCTTCATCTGGTCGGCCTGGAAGACCGCTTGCCCGATCGCGGTGGCCTGGTCTTTCCACGGCTCGAAGAAGGCGTCGCCGTCGGACTGCGCGATGGTCGGGGCGATCGCGGACAGCTTCTGGTAGGTGTCGGCGTCTAGGCCGGCGTTGATCGCGACGATCAAATCAGGCTTCAGGCCGGAGATCTGATCGACGGGAATTCCGTTGTCCAGGTTCAACACCACGGGTTGCGCGCCGCCGAGCTTGGGCTGGGCCCACGGCCACACCGCGAACGGCTGGTCACCGAACCAGTTGGTCACCGCGATCGGCACGACGCCGAGCGCGAGCAGGTCGTCTTGCTCGGTGTAGCCGGCGCTGACCACGCGCTTGGGTGGCGCCTTGATGACGGTCTGACCGAAGAGATGGGTGATCGTCACGCCGTCGCCGCCCGGGGCGCTCGGAGTCGTCGGTTTGGGGTCCGAACACCCCGCCGACACCCCGGCTGCCGCGGCGGCCGCAGCGGCACCGGCGAGCTGCAAGAACCCCCGCCGATTCCATCCCTGTCGCATCGCGTGAGAGTATCGCGTCGCTGACCCTGACCTGCATCGCCGCTCGGTTTGGCCGCTCAGCCCCGGGAGGCCGGCGGTGTGTATCCCGCCCAGGGGCTGTAGTCGGCAATCAGCTCCTCCTGCGGTGGGCGCTGGTCGGCCGGAACGTGCTGCAGGTTGATCCGGATCCGGTACCAAATCGAACTCGGCCCGCGCATGCCATCGACCAGCACGTCGGCCGGCTGCAACCGCTCGGCGACGGCGGGGTAGCGATCGCGCCAGGTATCCAGCGCGGCCATCGCCTCGTCCTTGGTCTTGGTCCGGGCGATCTCGATCAGCGGCATCGAGGACTGGCGCCGGCCGTCGGGACTCTTTCCCGCGCCGCGGGGCGCCCGCTCCGGGGGTCCCATTTCCTCGGCCAGCATCAGCAGCCGGTCCAGCTCGCCGACCGCGTCGTCCATCCCCGCCCACGGGTCGCCGATATCGGCGAACCGCTCGGGAACGGTGGCGATCGTGAACGTCTCCGGCCGGCAGTCGGCGACCTCGTCCCAGTGCAGCGGCGTCGACACCCGGGCATCGACGGTGGCCCGCACCGAGTAGGCCGACGCGACCGTGCGGTCCTTCGCGTTCTGGTTGAAGTCGACGAAAACGCCCTCGCGCTCTTCCTTCCACCAGCGGCTGGTCGCCGCGTCGGGCACCCGCCGCTCGACCTCACGGGCCACGGTCTGGGCGGCCAGCCGGACCTGACGGAACTCCCAGCGCGGGGCGATGCGGGCGTAGATGTGAAAGCCCCGCGACCCGGACGTCTTCGGCCACCCGACGAGCCCGTAGTCCTCCAGCACCTCGCGGGCCACCAATGCCACGTCGACGATCCCCTGCCAGTCGACCCCGGGCATCGGGTCCAGATCGACCCGCAGCTCGTCGGGGTGATCGAGATCGGTCGCGAGCACCGGATGGGGGTTGAGATCCACGCAGCCCAAGTTGATCGCCCACGCCAGCCCGGCAGCGTCATGGATCACGGCCTCCGCGGCGGACGTGCCCCGCGCGTAGTGGAGTTCGGCAACGTCGACCCAGTCCGGCCGTTTCGTCGGCGCGCGCTTTTGGAACACCGCCTCTTCGGCGATGCCCTTGACGAAGCGCTTCAGGATCATCGGCCGGCCGGCCACCCCCCGCAACGCTCCGTCGGCGACCGAGAGGTAGTAGCGGACCAGGTCGAGCTTGGTGTAAGGCCCCGTTTCACCACGGCCTTCGAACACGACTTTGTCCGGGTGCGTGATCTCGACGCGGTGCCCGGCAACCTCCAATGACACCGGACCGGCCATGGGGTTCATCGTAATTCCGGGAAAATTTTCTGGTCGCGTTGCGACCCGCGTCACATATGGTGAGCGTATGCCAAACCTTCCTGGCCTGCCCGGGCAAGCCGTCTCCAAGGTCCAGCAGTACGTCGAACGTGGCTCGGCCGAACTGCACTACGTGCGGAAGATCTTCGAGGCGGGCGCGTTCAAGCTGGAGTCGCCGCTGAAGACCGCCGCGCTGGCAACCGACATCGCGAAGTGGGGCGAGTTCGGCATGCTGCCGTCGCTCAACGCCAGGCGTACTCCCGACCGCGCGGCACTGATCGACGAAGAGGGCGAGTTCAGCTACAAAGACCTCGACGAGGCCGCCCACGCGGTGGCCAACGGCCTGATCGACAAGGGCGTCAAGGGCGGCGACGGCGTCGCCATCCTGGCCCGCAACCACCGCTGGTTCGTCATCGCCAATTACGGCGCGGCCCGGGTCGGCGCCCGCATCATCCTGCTCAACAGCGAGTTCTCCGGACCGCAGATCAAAGAGGTGTCCGAGCGCGAGGGCGCCAAGGTCATCATCTACGACGACGAATACACCAACGCCGTCAGCAAGGCCGAGCCGGAGCTGGGCAAGCTGCGCGCGCTCGGT
Source organism: Mycobacterium sp. Aquia_213 (assembly GCF_026625985.1). Lineage (NCBI taxonomy): Bacteria > Bacillati > Actinomycetota > Actinomycetes > Mycobacteriales > Mycobacteriaceae > Mycobacterium > Mycobacterium sp. Aquia_213. The sequence goes on along the minus strand of NZ_CP113116.1, from coordinate 5,492,772 downwards.
GTCAATCCGGACAGCGACGACCCGTCGGGCAGCACCGACGAAACTCTCGCCGATCTGATCGCGCGCAGCAGCAAGGAGCCCGCCCCGAAGGCGAGCAAGCACGCGTCGATCATCATCCTGACCAGTGGCACGACCGGGACGCCCAAGGGCGCGAACCGCAGTACTCCGCCCACCCTGGCCCCCGTCGGCGGCATCCTGTCGCACGTCCCGTTCAAGGCCAACGAGGTCACCTCGCTGCCGGCGCCGATGTTCCACGCGCTCGGATATCTGCACGCCACCATCGCGATGTTCCTCGGATCCACGCTGGTGCTGCGACGCAAATTCAAACCGCCGCTGGTGCTGGAGGACATCGAGAAGCACAAGGTGACCGCCATGGTCGTGGTGCCGGTGATGTTGTCGCGCATCCTCGACACGCTGGAAAAGATGGACAAGAAGCCCGACCTGTCCAGCTTGAAGATCATCTTCGTGTCCGGTTCCCAGCTGGGTGCCGAGCTGGCCAACCGCGCGCTGAAGGACATCGGGCCGGTCGTCTACAACATGTATGGCTCGACGGAGATCGCGTTCGCGACGATCGCCCGGCCCGAGGACCTGGAACGCAACGCGTCGACGGTCGGCCCGGTCGTCAAGGGTGTGAAGGTCAAGATCCTCGATGACAACGGCAACGAGCTGCCCCAGGGCGACGTGGGACGCATCTTCGTCGGCAATGCCTTCCCGTTCGAGGGCTATACCGGCGGCGGGCACAAGCAGATCATCGACGGCCTGATGTCATCGGGCGACGTCGGTTACTTCGACGAGCACGGTCTGCTGTACGTCAGCGGTCGCGACGACGAGATGATCGTCTCCGGTGGCGAGAATGTGTTCCCGGCCGAGGTCGAGGACCTGATCAGCGGACACGAAGCCGTGGTGGAGGCCACCGCGATCGGCGTCGAAGACAAGGAGTGGGGTCACCGGCTGCGCGCGTTCGTCGTGAAGAAGGAAGGCGCCGAGGTCGACGAGGACACCATCAAGGGATACGTGCGCGACCACCTGGCCCGCTACAAGGTGCCGCGGGAAGTGATCTTCCTCGAGGAGCTGCCGCGCAACCCGACCGGCAAGATCCTCAAGCGCGAGCTACGCGAAATGCAGGTCGACTAGCGATTTTCGGGGCGGGGCCACCCTAGCGGCGGTCCTGAATGGCCCGGGTGATCTGGGCCGCGAGTTTGGGATCGGCCAGCAGCTGATCGATGAGCGCGATGAGTACCTCTTGCCCGGTGACGCGGGCGACCCCTAGTTGGTCGGCGGCCTCGCGCTGCCAGATGTCAAGGGCTCGGTGGGTGGCCGCCGGGAGGTCGACGGTGCGACGCGTCCGCTGGATGCGGGGGGTTTCGCCGGTGGATCGCGATCGGGGTTCCGCGGGCTCGCTGACTATCCGTTGCGGGCGCGGCTGCCGGAAGCCGGTCAGACGTTCGGTTGGTGCGCCGTCGCCGGGGGGTGTCGCGGCGGACATCTGCCCCCGGAACGCTCCGGCGCCGGGCCCGATGTGGCCGGGGTTGAAGCTCACTGGGGCGACCGTCCCTCCCGTGGGTCCCAATCAGTAAATCAGTACTTCAGTGCACGTGCCTACTGATTGTCTCACTGACACCAGCGTAAGTCGCGTCGCGCGAGGCCGGGTGTTACCGCTGAACGCCGAGTGTCACCGCTGAACGCCACCGGGCCGCGGCGACCCTGGCCCGCGAAGTAAAGGGCTCCCACCTGCGGAAATTATTGATAGTAGCTGCGGGAAATAACGCATGCGACAGACAAAAACATGCATCCGTTTCTGACAGACCGTTTATGTCTCGCGATGGCGAGTGGTGATGGCGCGTATATTGGAAAGTACTAAAACGCGGAAGTAATGACCTACTGACACGTCAAAATACGTACTTCAGTATGTCAGTAGAACGGCATTAAACTGCTGATATAACGATCTCAGTGGTTACTGATCTCAGTAGTTGCGTACTTCCTGACAAGTGCGAATAAGTATTGCCGGAAATGCGGAAATGTAATCCGCAATTACGCAATTACGCAACGGCCAAAGAAATTTCGTTGTTACCGAATTCACAGGTCAATTTAGCGCCATTGCTATTGTTTGCCCAGGAATTTATGCGTAGCGTTTCGAGATGTCGGGGAATTGGGGTCTCGGAAGGAGCTCATGATGAGGAATTCACTGCGATCGATACGCGGCGCGGCCGCTGGTGCTGTCGGCGCCGGCGCGGTGGCCGGCGCGATGCTGTTCGGCGGTATGCCCGCGGCACAGGCCGCACCGGCGCCCGCCCCTGCGACGACTTTCGAAATCAACGGCCCGCACGGCGGCGCACCGCTGAGCCCCGGAATTCTTCCGGAACGACCCGGCGGCGGCCATGGCGGCCACGGCTGGGGTGGCGGCGGCCACGGTGGCTGGGGTGGCGGCCACGGTGGCTGGGGCCACGGCGGCGGCTGGGGCCGCGGTTGGGACCACGGCGGTGGCTGGGGCCGCGGCTGGGGCCACGGCGGTTGGGGAAACCCTGGCTGGGGTTGGGGCCATTGGTTCCGCCCGTGGTTCTGACCTACTAGCGCGCGGTCGGCCGGCCTCGTCCTGCCAAGTCATAGGCTGGCCGAACCCGCATCCCGGGGGGGAACCCACGCCGGTCTGACAATCTCAGGCCGGCGTGGCCCCCTAACTCAATAGACGTCCATGCCGACCTGGGACCGGCCCCGGGTCGGCATGGATTTTGTTTTACGGGTCGCGGGGCAGGCCCAGGAGTCGCTCGGCGATGATGTTGAGCTGCACTTCCGACGTCCCGCCATAGATCGTCGTGGCCCGGCTGGCCAGCAGGTAATCGCCCCACTTGCCCGCTAGCTCATCGGGGTCTCCGATCGCGGCGTCGGTGCCGAACGAGGACACCGCGAATTCGGCGTAGCCCTGGCCGGTGCGCATGGACAGCAGCTTGGAGATCGCCGCGGACGGCATGGCGTCGCCGCCGGCCAGCGTCAACAGCGTCGAGCGCAGGTTCAGCACCTTGGCGGCATGCCCTTCGGCGATCAACTGCCCCGCCCGGTGCTGCGCGACCTGATCGAATCGGCCTTCGAAACGGTAATTGCGAACGAATTCGACGAACTGGGGCAGGGTCGCCAGGAAGTTCGCGTCGCTGCTGCCGATCGATACCCGCTCCGCGGTCAGCGTGTTGCGGCTGACCTCCCAACCGCGGTCGACCTCGCCCAGCACGCACTCGTCGGGCACGAACACGTCGTCGATGTAGACGGTGTTGAACATCGCGTTCCCGGTCAACTCGCGCAGCGGCTTGACCGTCACACCTTCACTCTTCATATCCAGCAGGAAGTAGGTGATGCCGTTGTGCTTGGGAGCCGACGGGTCCGTCCTGGCCAGCAGCGCACCCCATTGGGAGTACTGCGCGGCGGTGGTCCAGATCTTCTGGCCGGTAATGCGCCAGCCGCCGTCGGCCCGGGTTGCCTTCGTGGAGAGCCCAGCCAGGTCCGATCCGGCGCCCGGCTCGGAGAACAGCTGGCACCAGATCATCTCGCCGCGGAAGGTCGGCGGGAGGAGCCGTTGCTTTTGCTCCTCGGTTCCGAACGCGACGATCGACGGGATGATCCACGCGGCGATCCCGACCTGCGGCCGTTTGACCCGTCCGGTGGCGAACTCCTGGGCGATGATGATCTGCTCGATCGGGCCGGCGGCCCGGCCCCACGGCTTGGGCAGGTACGGCAAGACCCAGCCGCCCTCGGCGAGCGCCACGGTGCGTGGCTCCCGGTCCATCGCCTTGAACGCGGTGACCTCGGAGCGGATCTCGTCGCGCAGCTTCTCGGTCTCGGGGTCCAGGTCGATGTCCACCGGGCGCATGCCGGTGGTGGTCGCGGTGTTGACCACCTTCTGCGGGTAATCCGAGCTGCGGCCGAAGCAGGCGGCCAGCATCAGCGCCCGGCGGTAGTACACGCCTGCGTCGTGCTCCCAGGTGTAGCCGATGCCGCCATGCACCTGAATGCAGTCCTGCGTGCACCGCTGGGCGGCCGCCGGTGCCAGCGTGGCGGCCACGGCGGCGGCGAACTCCACGTCCGGAGAGGCTTCGTCGATTGCGCGCGCCGCGTCCCACACCGCCGCGGTGGCCCGCTCGGTGTCGGCGATCATCTCCGCGCACTTGTGCTTGATGGCCTGGAACTGGCCGATCGGCCTGCCGAACTGCTCCCGAATCTTGGCGTATTGCGCCGCCGTATCGGTGGCCCAGCGGGCCACGCCGATCGCCTCGGCGGACAACAGCGTCGACATCAGCGCGTAGGCCGTCGTCATGGTCAGGGTGCTCAACAGGGCATCCTCGCCGACCTGAACGCCGTCGGCCCGCACATGCGCGATCGGCCGCAGCGGGTCCAGGCTTTGCACCGGCTCGATCTCGACCTGATCGGCGCGCAGCACCACCCACTCGTCGCCGCTGTCGATCGCCACCGGGAGTACCAACACCGATGCCTGCGCCGCGGCGGGAACCGCGCGCACCTCGCCGCGGATCACCAGCACGTCGCCCCTGCGGGTGGCGGTCAGCCCGGAGTCCAGTGCGTAGGCCGCGATCGCCGCGCCGGACGCCAATTCGGCGAGCACTTTGGCGTCCGGGTCGTGCGAGGCGATCAGCGCACTGGCGATCGCCGACGGCACGAACGGCCCGGGCACGGCGCCGTAGCCGAACTCGGCCAGCACGATGGCCAGCTCGAGCAGGCCGAAGCCCTGCCCGCCGACGGACTCGGCGAGGTGAACACCCTGCAGGCCTTGCTCGGCGGCCGCCTGCCAGTACGGCGGAGGGTTCTCGACCGGGGTCTCCATGGCGGCGTGCAACACCTCTGACGGCGCGACGCGCGCCACCAGGGATCGCACCGAGGCGGCCAGGTCTTGATGCTCAGAAATTATTGCGATCGGCATTGGTCGCCTTCCCTTGCTTTCGGGGTTCGTTTCGGCCAAGCACCCATCAATCTAATAACCGGTGGGTTGGTTGACCACATTGGCCAGTGGCTCGCCGTCGCGAAGCCGGCGGCAGTTGGACACGGCCTCGACGAGGTAGCGCCGCATCGTGTCGGCGGTGTACCAGGTGACGTGTGGTGTCAGCACGACGTTGTCCAGGCCGAACAGTGGATTGTCGGACGCCGTCGGCTCGACCTCGAAAACGTCGAGACCGGCGGCGGCCAGCCGCCCGTCGCGTAGCGCACCGACCAGCGCGTCTTCGTCGACGATGGCGCCGCGCGACGTATTGACCAGCACCGCGCTGGGCTTCATCAAGTCGATCGCATCCCGGTTGAGCAGATGATGGGTCTGCGCCGTCAACGGTAGGTGCAGCGAGACGATGTCGCTGACGGCCAGCAGCTCGGGCAGCGGCCGCCAGCCGGGCCGCCCGTCGTCGCGCGTGCTGGTGTGCACAACGGTGGCGCCCATGGCGCTCACCAAGGCAGCGACCCGCTTGGCGATATTGCCGTAGCCCACCAGGCCGACGGTGCAGCCCCCGATGTCGCGGACCGTCTCGCCCAGTTCGGGGTCCAGCGGCCAGCCGCGCCCTTGCCGGGTGACGCGGTCCAGCTCCGGCAGCCTGCGCAGCGCGGCCAGCATCAACAGCACGGTTCCCTCGGCCACCGACGGCGCATTGGCGCCGGGCATGTTGGCGACCGCGATGCCGCAGTCCGTCGCCGTCGCCACGTCGATCGTGTTCACCCCGGCGCCGAGCTTGTGCACCAGCCGCAGCCGTTCTCCGCGCTGCAGGTCGGCGCCCGACAACGGGCGTAGTACATGCCAGATCACCTCGGCCTCGGGAAGCTCGCGATAGAAGGCCGTGTCATCGTCGGCGGCACACCACCGAATGTCAAGCCAATCTGCTTCGGCCGCAAGGAAATCGAGGACTTTGTCACCGGGAACGAAGTGGGCGAGAACTCTCAGCGCCACCGCTTGCTGATCCACCTGGCGATGGTATCCGCCTGCTCGCTGCGCGCGCCGGGGGTGGTGAAGTAGTGGTCGCTGTCGATCGAAACCTGCGACTTGTCGGTGCCGGCGAGCGCGTCGTAGATGCGTTGGGCGTCAGACGGAAACACGCCGGTGTCCGCCTCGGCGTTGATCACCAGGGCCGGGCAGGTGATGCGGCCCAGGTGCGGCTCGGCCCGGGTTTGGGCCACCCGCAGGCTCCACATGCCCAACCAGTTGCGCAGGGTGCAGGACGCGGCGATGCCCTGGGCGGACCGGTTGGCCTTGGCCGGCACACCCGCGTAGCACTGGTTGGGTGCCCGCTTGGTGGGCTCGATGTTCGGATCGACCATGCGGGGATCGGCCCAGGTTCGCATCACCGAGAACGGACGGTCGGAAAATCCTGCCGCGCGAACACGTTTGAGCTCCGTTTCGGCCCAGTCGGTGATGGCGTGGTTGCGCGCGGTCTGCGCCGAGCGATAGCGGGCGATGAAGTCCGGCGGGTACGGCGGGCCGTTGACCTCGTTGAACAGGTCGAGTTCGGGATCGGTGGCGACGGGATCGTTTTCGTCGACGACGGCGGCGTCCATCCAGGCGGTCAGCACCTCCGGGCGTCCGGGATGAGCGGCGGTGGCGACGTAGCCGTCGGCGGGCAGCAACTCCGTCAGCCCGGCCGCCGGTCGCATGCCTTGCAACGGGGTCACATTCGGGTCGACGGCCTGCGACTGGTAGGCGGACATCAACGATCCCCCTCCCGAATTACCCAGCAAAACAACGGTATCCACGCCCTGAACCTCGCGCAGCCAGCGCACCCCCACGCCGATGTCGACCAGCGCGTGGTCGAGCAGGAAGTTGTTTTCGAAACCGCGGAACCGGGTGTTCCAGCCCAGAAATCCGATACCCCGAATGGCCAGGTAATCGGCGAGATAATGCTCGGAGAAGTCGATCTGGTAGTGGGTGGCGACCATGGCCACCTTCGGCTTGCGTCCCACGCCGCGGTGATACAGCCCCTGGCACGGATGTCCGCCCGCGCCGGCCCGCCCGGCGGTGGGCGACGGAAGGCCGACGAACTCGCGGACAACGCCTGCACTGCCGCTGTTAGGCGTCAATTCAGCGACCTTCCTTCGAGTAGATCGCCCGGTAGTAGATGTTGGCGAGGGTTTGGATGCAGGCCTGGTCGTCGAGTTCGTCGTCGGCCCGGCTGAGCTGGATGTGGCAGAACTGGTTGAACATCGCCACGATCGCCTCGGCGATCAGCTGCGGATCGTCGCCCGCGCAATACCCCTTGGTTTGCGCCCGCCGGACCGTCTCGGCGATGAAAGAGATTGGAATATCGCATATTTCGGCCCAGTACTGCGCGAAGTCGTCGTTGACCATCGCCAATTGGGACACGCTGATCACCTCGGCGAGCCGGTTGCGGTAGGTGTGCCAGTGCGCCGCGGCCGCCTCGTGGGCGCGTTGCCGGTTGGACAGTCCGTGCCCGGTGACCGAGCGCGCACGCTCGTTGGCCTCGTCGCGGAAGCGCAAGGCCCACTGGCGGACCATTGCCTCTTTGGAGTCGTAGTAGTTGTAAAACGATGCCGACGAGCGGCCGGCCTCCGCGGCGATGTCGGCAATCGTCGTCGCCAGGATTCCCTTGCGCGCGATCACCGTTCGCGCGGCTGCGTCGATCGCCGCCTGCGTCCGTCTGCCGCGGTGCGTCGGGAACTCGGCCGGCCGGCTGGCCCGGCCGCTGGATTCCGCCGCGATCGACACCTGATGTCCTCCCCTGGAGTGAAACTGAACCTGATGTTAGATTCAGTTTCACGGATTGGCCAGGCCCAATCGATGGGAGCCGCAACATGATCAAGCCCGACAACACCAACACCGAATTCGAACTCGGCGGGATCAATCATGTTGCGCTGGTGTGCTCCGACATGGCTCGCACCGTGGACTTCTACCGCGACATCCTCGGCATGCCGCTGATCAAGTCGCTCGACCTACCCGGAGGTGCCGGGCAGCACTTCTTCTTCGATGCCGGCAACGGCGACTGTGTCGCGTTCTTCTGGTTCGCCGACGCGCCCGATCGGGTGCCCGGCATCTCCTCGCCGGGCGCAATCCCGGGTATCGGGGACATCACCAGCGCGGTCAGCACGATGAACCATCTCGCCTTTCACGTCCCGGCCGAGAAGTTCGACGCCTACCGGCAGCGGCTCAAGGACAAGGGTGTACGAGTTGGCCCGATCCTCAACCACGACGAGAGCGAGATGCAGGTTTCGGCGACCGTGCATCCCGGTGTCTACGTGCGCTCGTTCTATTTCCAGGATCCCGACGGCGTGACGCTTGAGTTCGCCTGCTGGGTAAAGGAATTCGGGGCGAGTGACGCGCAGGCTGTTCCCAAGACGGCAGCCGACCGGCGACCCCGGGAGCACGTCGTAACCTAGTCGGAAAACCCAGGGCCGAGCCGGGGGAGTCCATGATGACCGACGGCATATTGACCGATGAGCAGATCGCGGCGTTGACGCCCGCGCAGCGGCGCGACCTGATCACACGGCTGGAGGCACCGCTGCACGAGGTCATCGACCCGGTGGTGCTGGCTCGGATACGCCGCATTCGACTAGGGCTGATGTCCGGTGGTTCGATCGTGATGATTCCCTGGGTGGTGTACCTGACCCTGACGCTGCCCGACAATTATGTGGCCCGCAACTGGTGGCTCACCTGGGTGGGCTTCGATATCCTGCTAGTCGGATTCATGCTGGCGACAGCGGTTTTCGGATACCTCCGCCGTCAGGTGCTGCTGTTCGCGGCATTCACTTCCGGCGTGCTGCTGATCTGCGACGCGTGGTTCGACCTGATGACCGCCGGGCCCGACGACATCTGGATATCGGTGTTTACGGCGCTGGCGATCGAGGTGCCGCTCGGGATTTTCATGATCCGCGGCGCACAGCGCATCATGCGGCTCACGATGTTGCGCCTGTGGCTCCTGGATCCCGGGATGCGGCTGCGGCAGCTCCCGTTGTTTCCGTGACGCCGTACAGCCGCGGATGGGCGAGTTCGTCGAGCAGCACAGCGAGCTGATCGACGAGTTGGTCGGGGTCTAGCGCTACGTCGCCGACCAGCCAGGCGCTGATCATCTGCCCGACGCCGCCCACCGCGAAGTGCGCGCCCGCCTTCATGCTGTTGTTTGCCGGCATCCGCAGCATGTCGCTGCCGTGCTGGCCCAGCAGCATGGCGAACAGCGCGGTGGATTCGGCGCGTTTCCGCACGATCACGGCATCGGCGAGCTGGGTGCTGAACATCAGTCGTCCGACGCGGGGGTCATCGGCGACGGTCCGCACGATGTTGGCCATACCGGCGCGGGCCTGTTCGGGTATCGGCACCGCCGCCACCGCGGCCTGGGTGGTGGCCGCCAGGTCCGCGATCACCGAGTCGAAGACCGCGCCGACGAATCCGTCTCTGTCGCTGAAGCTTTCGTAGAAATAGCGAGGGGTCAGGCCGGCCCGGGCGCAGACCGCACGAACCGTCAGCGCGGAGGCATCCTGCTGGTCGGCGCCCAGCAGGTCCAGGCCGGCGGCCAGCAGCCGGCCCCGTCGTTCGGCCAGTCGCCGCACCGCCTCGACGCCGCGGTAGGGGCGCTCGCTGGGGGTCTGCACCATGAGGACCATCTTGACACCGACGCGATCCGCGGACAATATCAGGAAACAAGCGTTGTCACATTTAGCGTATGGAGCGGCGGAGGGGTTTCCGGATGACGATTCACGAGGCGGTTCACCAGCCCGTCCCGCATGTCGAGCGTCCGGTCTCCGACCCGCCCCGCCCGCAGCCGAGTCGTCGGCGACGGCGGGATCCTGACGACTACCGGCTGATGGGCATGGCGCTGCTGGCCGGCTCGGCGAACGTGATCATGGAGCTCGCGCGTCCCGGCGTCGGCCACGGCGTGGCGGAGAGCCGTGTCGAGAGCGGCCGCATCGACCGGCATCCGATCAAGCGGGCGCGCACGACTTTTACCTACATCGCGGTCGCCAACGCCGGGACCGACGCCCAGAAGGCCGCGTATCGCCGCGCGGTCAACCGGTCGCACGCGGACGTCTACTCCAGGCCTGGCGACCCGGTGCAGTACAACGCGTTCGACCCGGAATTGCAGTTGTGGGTGGCGGCCTGCATCTACAAGGGCGGCCTCGTCGACGTCTACCGGACCCTGGTCGGCGAGATGTCCGACGAGGACGCCGATCGCCTCTACCGCGAGAGCATCACGCTGGGCACCACGTTGCAGGTGCCGGCCGCGATGTGGCCGGCGGACCGGGCGGCTTTCGACAAGTACTGGCAGGAATCGCTGGACAAGGTGCATATCGATGACTCCGTCCGCGAGTTCCTGTATCCGATTGCCGCGTCCCGGGTCCGCGGCGTGCGCCTGCCCCGCCGGGTGCGGGAGCCGTTGGAGAATTTAAACCTGCTGATCACCACCGGCTTTCTGCCGCAACGGTTTCGCGACGAGATGCGGTTGCCGTGGGACGCCGCCAAGCAGCGGCGCTTCGACCGGCTGATGTCGGTCCTGGGAGTCGTGAATCGCCTGCTGCCGCGGATCATCCGGCAGTTCCCGTTCAACCTGATGCTCTGGGACCTGGACCGCCGGATCCGGACGGGACGCCCGTTGGTCTAGCGAAGCGGGCCCCGTCGCCCGCATTGATAACGACAATCATTTTCAGTAGTCTCTTCGGCAACCCTTTAGCTTTCCCAGCCCAGGAGTTGCCGGTGATGACGTCGCAGGTCGCAGTCGCCTCGTTGGATCTCAGCGGGGGTGTCCAGCAATGACCGCCCCGATCTGGATGGCTTCGCCGCCGGAGGTTCACTCCGCCTTGCTGAGCAGCGGCCCGGGGCCCGCATCCATGTTTGCCGCCGCGGCGGCGTGGAGTTCGATGAGCGCCGAATACGCTTCGGCCGCAGAAGAACTCAGCGGGGTGCTGGCGACGGCGCACGCCGGAGCGTGGCAGGGGCCCAGCGCCGAGTCCTACCTGGCCGCGCACGGCCCGTATCTGGCCTGGTTGACGCAGGCCGGCGCGCACAGTGCCGCGGCCGCCGTACAGCATGAGACGGCGGGCACGGCCTACGCCGCCGCGTTGGCGGCGATGCCGACCCTGGGCGAGCTGGAGGCCAACCACGCCGTGCACGGCGTGCTGATGGCGACGAATTTCTTTGGCATCAATACGATTCCGATCGCGCTCAACGAGGCCGACTATGCCCGTATGTGGGTTCAGGCGGCCGGCACGATGACGGCCTATCAGGCCGTCTCCACTGCCGCGGTCGCGGCCACACCGCACAGCGGCCCGGCGCCGCAGATCCTGAGATCGGAGGCCGCGGCCGCGCACGACCACGAGGACGACGATCACGAGGGGCACGAGCACGGCTTCGACAGCCCGCTCAACCAGTTTCTCGCCCAGATTCTGCGCCTGTTTGGACTCGACTGGGATCCCGCCGAGGGGACGCTGAACGGTGTGCCCTTCGACGACTACACGAACCCGGGCGACATCCTCTGGTGGGTGGTGCGCGCCCTTGAGCTCTTCTCCGACTTTCAACGGTTCGGGGCGTTGTTGCAGGAAAACCCCGCGGCGGCTTTCCAATTCATCACGCAGCTGGTGCTGCTGGACTGGCCGACCCACCTCGCCCAGCTCGGCAGTTGGCTACCGGCCCAGCCGCAGTTGTTCTTGGTGCCCATGCTGATCGCGGCCGCGCCATTCGGCGCGGTGGGCGGCTTCGCGGGCCTGGCCGGGCTGCCGTCTGCCCCGCTGCCCGCGGCGGCGCCGGCCCCACCCGCCGCGCCCGCGCCCGGCCTGCCGGCGGCGCTCGGGACGACGCCCATCGCCGCACCGGCCGCCGCCGCCGCGACGGCACCCGCACCCGCGCCGACTCCCACGGCAAGCGCCGTGGCCAGTGTGGCGTCACCCGCTGCACCTCCCGCCGGGGCCGGTTTTGCGCCGCCCTACTTCGTGGCGCCACCCGGCATCGGGTTTGGCTCCGGGATGAGCGCGAGTGCTGCCGCGGGTGCCAAAAAGAAGGCGCCGGAACCAGATTCGGCCGCAGTGGCGGCCGCGGCGGCCGCCCGAGAAGAAGCCCGGGCCCGGCGCCGGGGGCGACAGCGCGGCTACGGCGACGAGTTCATGGACATGAACGTCGACGTCGACCCGGACTGGGGTGGGCCGCCGTCTTTGGCGGCGGAGGCGTCCGATCGGGGCGCCGGGCATCTCGGGTTCGCCGGCACGGCGCGCAAGGAAACTGCTGCCGCGGCGGGCCTGACCACCTTGGCCGGCGATGAATTCGGCGGTGGGCCCCGCATGCCGATGCTCCCGGGCAGCTGGGACCAGCAGGGCAGTGCAGGGCGGCACGACAGCGACGGCTAGCCGCCCAACGCGGCCGTCGAACGCAGTTCACCGTGCCGTTGACCGATGGCAACGTCGGTTGCCTGTGCTCAATACCCGTTGCACCCCAGGGGGAACGGGGTGTGCGCGCGGCGGCGTAGTGTCGGTCGGGTGCGTAGCGAAGGCGACACCTGGGACATCACCACAAGCGTCGGTTCGACGGCGTTATTCGTAGCGACCGCGCGGGCGTTGGAGGCGCAAAAGCCCAACCCGCTGGCCCTCGACCCGTATGCGGAGATCTTCTGCCGTGCCGTCGGTGGTTCGTCGGCGGACGTTCTCGACGGCAAGGAACCCGACCACCCGCTCAAGAGCGCCGACTTCGGCGAGCACTTCGTCAACTTCCAGGCTGCTCGCACGAAGTACTTCGACGAGTACTTCCTGCGGGCCGCCGACGCCGGCGTGCGGCAGGTCGTCCTCCTGGCCGCCGGACTCGACTCGCGCGCCTACCGGCTGGACTGGCCCGCCGCGACCACGATTTTCGAACTGGACCGCCCGCAGGTGCTCGACTTCAAGCGTGAGGTGCTCGCCGGCCACGGCGACCAGCCGCGGGCCGAGCGCCGGGAGATCGCGGTCGATCTGCGCGACGACTGGCCACAAGCCTTGCGGGACACCGGCTTCGACCCGGCGAAGCCGTCGGCATGGATTGCCGAGGGTCTGTTGATCTATCTGCCGGCCGCCGCCCAGGAACAGCTGTTCACCGGCATCGACGGCCTGGCCGGACACGGCAGCCATGTCGCCGTCGAGGACGGCGCACCGCTGCAGCCCGACGAATTCGAGGCCGCCGTCGCCGAAGAGCGTGCGGCCGCCGCCGAGGGTGACAAGCGGGTGTTCTTTCAGCTGGTCTACAACGAGCAACACGCCCCGGCCACCGAATGGTTCGGTCAGCACGGCTGGAACGCGGTCGGCACCCCGTTGGCCGACTACCTGCGTGAGGTCGGACGCCCGGTCCCCGGACCGGAGACCGAAGCCGGGCCGATGATTGCCCGCAACACCCTGGTCAGCGCCGTCCGGGCCTGAGCTCGCTGCAATAGCCTCGCGCGCCGATCTGGCGCGCCTTTCTCTGAGCATTCGATGAGTCAATAACGCACGGGAACTTTTGCGCACCGCCTCCCGACTACTACCGGGCTGATACGTGTGCCGTCCACTGCCCGGGCGTCGCCGATTCCGGCCAGGCGAGGAGTGCTGGAATGGCGCCATCGTTGCCGCGCGCGATCGGCGGTCGAAAATGACCGCACCGATGTGGATGGCATTGCCCCCGGAGATTCATTCCACCTTGCTGAGCAGCGGTCCGGGACCCGGCAGTTTGTTGGCCGCCGGCGGCGCCTGGAGCTCGTTGAGTGCCTCGTACGCGGAAACAGCGGACGAACTCTCCGCGATCTTGGCGGACACTCAGGCCGGGGCCTGGCAGGGGCCGAGCGCCGAGGAATATGTGGCCGCCCATGCGCCCTACCTGGCTTGGCTGACGAAAGCCAGCGCCGACAGCGCGTCGATGGCGGCCCAGCACGAGACGGCCGCCGCGGCGTACAGCGCGGCATTGGCCGCAATGCCGACGCTTCCCGAACTGGCCACCAACCACGTCGTCCACGGCGCCCTGATGGCGACGAATTTCTTTGGGATCAACACGATTCCGATCGCGGTCAACGAGGCGGACTACGCACGGATGTGGGTCCAGGCCGCCACCACGATGTCCACCTACCAAGCCGTAGCCAGCACGGCGTTGGTGGCCGCGCCGCAGGCCGATCCGGCGCCGGTGATCATGCACGCCGACGACGACAGTGACGGCGAGGGTGACGGCGACGATGACGACATCGTCGACGATGACTCCGGCAATCCCTACCAATTGAGTTGGTGGATCAACCGATTCCTGGAGATATTCCAGACCTTCGCACGCGACCTGAAGGATTTTCAGACGGATCCGATCGGGGCCATCACTCATCTGCTGGCCGACCTCGGCCCCCTGATCGCCGATGAACTCGGCCACGCGCTCGAGGCCATTCAAGCGTTCGCCCCCCAAATCGCGATCATCGTGGCGACCTCCACCCTTGGATTCGCCGGAGCCCTGGCGAGCCTGGCGTCGCTGGCGGCGATCCAGCCTCAAGTGGCCCCGGCCCCGGTGGTGCCCGCACCACTGCCACAGACGCCGCGCCTGCACGCGGTGGCCGGCGGTCCCGCGGTGGGCGCGCACGCTGCCCCGACGCCGAGCTCGGCCCCGGCTGCGGCTCCGGCGTCCGCGCCCGCCCAGGCGCCCGCGTCCGCAGGGCCGCCGCCTCCTGCCGGGATCGAGGGCGCCGGCTACCCGTATCTGGTGGGCGGCCCCGGGATTGGGACCGGCTCGGGGATCAGCAGTCGCGCACAGCGCAAGGCGCAGGAGCCCGACTCCGCTGCGGCCGCCGCAGCGGCGGCCGCAGCCGCGGAGCTGAAGCGGCAGGCGCGTCGGCGCCGGAGTGCGGGAATGAGGGGCCGCCAGCCCGGCTACCGTTACGAATTCTTGGAATCCGACGGTGAGTCGGCGGCGGATCCATTCGTCGACGCGGCGGCCGGCACCGCGCCGTCTGAGCAGGGAGCGGGTGCGCTGGGTTTTGCCGGCACCGTCGGCAAGGACGCCGTTGCGGCGGCAGGTTTGGCGACGCTCGAAGGCGACGAGTTCGGGAGCGGACCGTCGTTACCGATGCTGCCAGGTACCTGGCATCCCGACAGCGGACAGCAGTGAACAGGCCCGTGGTCGCCGGATCAGAGGGCTGGCGCAGGCGGGGAACTTTTCCGGTCGGTCAGCCGACTATTAACTGCCTGCTCGCCGCGCCGCCTACTAGCTAAGGCGACCGTTGCGCCCCACCCGATCGGTTAGGAGTCGCTGCTGTGACCGCGCCGGTTTGGACGGCCGCACCCCCGCGCCGGCGTGCGGCGATCAACGACCAGCACCGCGAATCCGAGCCGACACCTGGGATTGGCGCTAGCTGGGTCGTAACGTCTGACCGTGGGGTGGGGACCCCTGTCAGTTTCACCGGTCTCGCGGAGTCGGAGGTGTCGGGCTCCGGGCACCTGAGACACGCTTTGATAATGAAAACCATATTCAGTAAGCTTTGCCGCCAAGAGAAGTGCGGCCAACGCCACAACTGGAGAGGTGCACCGGTGATCGGGCAGAACATCGAGGTCAGAGCCCCCGATGGGGGCCGGCGGGTGGCCGGTCGGACGACCCCAAGCGCCTCG
The DNA here is from genome assembly GCF_026625985.1 of Mycobacterium sp. Aquia_213. Lineage (NCBI taxonomy): Bacteria > Bacillati > Actinomycetota > Actinomycetes > Mycobacteriales > Mycobacteriaceae > Mycobacterium > Mycobacterium sp. Aquia_213. Next base: position 5,477,229 of record NZ_CP113116.1, on the reverse strand, counting down.
ACAGTTAGCTTATGCAATGCTAACTTCAGCAAATTAAGTTAGGGGAGACTATCTTCATGGAAAATAGCGGCCGTGGAACTCGGTGACAGTGGTGCGCTCGCAGTCCAGCCCGGCACTCCACGGCTGGACACCAGAGTCGACGGCGACGTCGTCAGCCGGTTTGCTACGTGCTGCCGGGCACTGGGTATCGCGGTCTATGAACGCCAGCGTCCGGCCGATCTGGCCGCCGCTCGCTCGGGCTTCACGGCGCTGACTCGCGTCGCCCATGACCAGTGCGACGCATGGACCGGGCTAGCGGCCGCCGGCGATGCGTCCTTCCGGGTACTCGAGGCGGTGTCGCGCACCGCGGCCACCTCGGGCGTCCTGCAGCGGCAGGCCGACTTGACGCCCGGCGCGCTGGGCTTCCGCTATGACAGCGGCCTCTATCTCCAATTTCGCGCCGCCAATCCCGACGAGTTTCACCTCGCCTTCGCGGCCGCCCTGGCAACGGCCGGGCGATTTGCCGACGCCGACGAGATCGTCACCGGTCTCAGCGCGCGCCGCCCGAGTTGGCGTGAGGCGCGGTGGATCTCCGTCGTCATCAACTATCGCGCCGAGCGGTGGTCCGACGTCGTAAAGCTGCTGACCCCAATCGTCAACGACTCCGATCTCGACGAGGCCTACTCACACGCGGCCAAGATCGCCCTGGGCACCGCGCTGGCCCGGCTGGGTTTGTTCGCCCCCGCGCTGTCCTACCTCGAGGAACCCGAAGGCCCGGTCGAGGTCGCCACCGTCGACGGGACGCTGGCCAAGGCCCTCGTGCTGCGCGTGCACGTCGACGAAGAGTCGGCAAGCGAAGTCCTGCAGGACTTGTATGCGGCACACCCCGAGAACGAACAGGTCGAGCAGGCCCTGACCGATACCAGTTTCGGGATTGTGACCACCAACGCGGGCCGCATCGACGCCCGCACCGATCCATGGGATCCGGAAACCGAGCCCAGCGCGGAGGACTTCGTCGACCCGGCTGCCCACGAACGCAAGGCCGTGCTGCTGCACGAGGCCGAACGCCAGCTCACCGAATTCATCGGGCTGGACGAGGTGAAGAACCAGGTTTCGCGGCTCAAGAGTTCGGTGGCCATGGAGCTGGTGCGTAAGCAGCGCGGGCTACAGGTTGCCCAACGCGCCCACCACCTGGTGTTCGCCGGACCGCCCGGGACCGGCAAGACCACGATTGCGCGTGTGGTCGCCAAAATCTATTGCGGCCTCGGCTTATTGAAGCGGGAGAACATCCGCGAGGTGCACCGCGCCGACCTGATCGGTCAGCACATCGGCGAGACCGAAGCCAAGACCAACGCGATCATCGACAGCGCACTGGACGGGGTGTTGTTCCTGGACGAGGCCTACGCCCTGGTGGCGACCGGCGCCAAGAACGACTTCGGGCTGGTGGCCATCGACACGCTGCTGGCCCGGATGGAAAACGACCGCGACCGGCTGGTGGTGATCATCGCCGGATACCGGGCGGATCTGGACAAGTTCCTGGACACCAACGAGGGTCTTCGGTCGCGGTTCACCCGCAACATCACCTTCCCGTCGTACAACTCCCATGAGTTGGTGGAGATCGCGCACAAGATGGCCGAACAGCGCGACAGCATCTTCGAGCAATCCGCGCTCGACCACATGGACGCCCTGTTCGAGAAATTGGCGACGGCCTCGACACCCGACTCCAACGGGGTCGAACGGCGCAGCCTGGACATCGCGGGTAACGGCCGTTTCGTCCGAAACATCGTCGAGCGCTCCGAGGAGGAGCGCGAATTCCGGTTGGACCATTCAGAACAAGCGGGAACCGGTGCGTTCACCGATGAGGAGCTAATGACGATCACCGACCGAGATGTCAGTAATTCGGTAGAGCCGCTGCTGCGCGGCCTTGGGCTCTCGGTGCCGTCATGACCAACCCGGAGCCCCAGGACGAACGACGTTCGTTCTCCTCACGTACCCCCGTCAACGACAATCCCGACAAAGTCGTCTATCGCCGCGGGTTTGTCACCCGGCACCAAGTGACCGGCTGGCGCTTCGTGATGCGCCGCATCGCCTCCGGAATTGCCTTGCACGACACCAGGATGCTGGTCGACCCGCTGCGTACCCAGTCGCGGGCGGTGCTGATGGGCGCCCTCATTCTGATCACCGGCCTGGCGGGCTGCTTCGTGTTCTCGCTGATCCGGCCGAATGGTCAGGCGGGCAACAACGCGGTGCTCGCCGATCGGGACACGGCCGCGCTGTATGTGCGGGTCGGTGACGACTTGCACCCGGTGCTGAACCTGACCTCGGCCCGGCTGATCGTCGGCAAGCCGGTCAACCCCGCCACGGTGAAAAGCAGTGAGCTGGACCGCTTTCCGCGCGGAAACCTGATCGGCATACCGGGTGCCCCAGAACGCATGGTGCAGAACGCATCTCACGACGCGAACTGGACGGTGTGCGATGCGGTCAGTGAGGCGGCCCAGGGGTCGCACGCGGTGCACAGCACCGGCGTCACCGTAATCGCGGGCGCCCCCGACAGCAGCGGCGCGCGTGCCGCGGCGGTCGCGGCCGGCCAGGCGATCCTGGTCGAGTTCACCGGTGACAAGGGCACCAGCACCTGGCTGCTGTGGGACGGCAAGCGCAGCCAGATCGACCTTGCCAACCACGCGGTCACCACCGCGCTGGGCCTGGGTGCCGACCTGCCCACACCGCGGCCCATCGCGGCGGGCCTGTTCAACGCGATCCCCGAAGGGCCCGCGTTGACCGCACCCGGCATCCCGAATGCCGGCGCCCCGGCCAACTACCCGGTCCCGGCGCCGATCGGGGCGGTCGTGACGTCCTACGGCGTCGACCCGGGCAACGTGCGTTACTACGCGGTGCTGCCGGATGGCCTGCAACCGATCTCGCCGGTGCTCGCCGCGACTCTGCGCAACACCAATTCCTATGGCCTGGAACAACCCCCGCGGCTCGGCGCCGATGAGGTGGCCAAGCTACCGGTGTCGCGGCTGCTGGACACCACGCGCTTTCCCGACCGCCAGGTCGCCCTCGTCGACGCGGCCAAGAACCCCGTCGCCTGCGCGTACTGGAGCAAACCGGCCGGGGCCGCGAGCAGCTCACTGAGTCTGCTGGCCGGCTCAGCGCTGCCGGTGCCCGAAGCGGTACGCACCGTGAACCTGATCGGTGGTGGCTCCCAGGGGATCGCGACCCGCGTCGCCCTGGCACCGGGCACCGGCTACTTCGCTCAGAGCGTCGGTGGCGGTGCGACCTCGCCGGGCGCCGGATCGCTGTTCTGGGTGTCCGACACCGGAGTTCGCTACGGCATCGATAACGAGGCCGAGAACGGCGCCGCCGGACACGGCAAAACCGTTGAGGCCCTTGGCTTAACCCCACCCCCTATTCCCATTCCCTGGTCGATACTGTCGCTGTTCGCGACGGGCCCGACGCTATCGCGCGCCGACGCGCTGCTCGCACATGACGGCTTGGCGCCCGATAGCAAGCCCGGACGTCCGGTGTCGGCTGAAGGAGCACCCCGATGAGCCGACTGATCTTCGAAGCCCGCCGGCGCCTGGCGCCGCCGAGTACCCGCCAGGGCACCATCACCATCGAGGCACCTCCCGAGCTGCCCCGGGTGATTCCGCCGTCGTTCCTGCGCCGTGCCATGCCCTATGTGCTGGTGATCCTGATCGTCGGCATGATCGTCGCGCTGGTCGCCACCGGGATGCGGGTGATTTCTCCGCAGACCCTGTTCTTCCCATTCGTGTTGCTGCTGGCGGCAACCGCGCTCTATCGCGGCAACGACAACAAGATGCGCACCGAGGAGGTCGACGCCGAACGCGCCGACTATCTGCGTTACCTGTCGGTGGTTCGGGACAACATCCGCACCCAGGCTGCCCAGCAGCGCGCCGCCGCACAGTGGTCGCATCCCGAGCCGGCCGCACTGGCAACCGTGCCCGGATCTCGCCGCCAATGGGAACGTGACCCGCACGACCCCGACTTCCTGGTGTTGCGGGCCGGGCGTCATCAGGTTCCGCTGGCCACCGCGGTACGGGTTCAAGACGCTGCCGACGAAATCGATCTGGAACCGGTGTCGCACAGCGCATTACGCAGCCTGCTCGACACCCAGCGCACCGTCCGCGATGTGCCCACCGGAATCGATTTGAGCAAAGTCTCCCGGATCACCGTCCTCGGCGAGCCGGACGAGGTGCACGGCGCGTTGCGGGCCTGGATCGCTCAGGCCGTCACCTGGCACGACCCGACGGTGCTGGGGGTGGCGATGGCTACCCGCGATCCGGAGAGCCGCGATTGGTCCTGGCTGAAGTGGTTGCCCCACATCGACATTCCCGGTGAGGTGGACGGTGTCGGGCCGGCCCGCTTTCTGTCCAGTAACCCCGATGAGTTGATCTCGCTGCTGGGGCCCGCGCTGGCCGACCGTCCGGCGTTCAACGGGGCGTCGGCGGATACGTTGCGGCACTTGCTGATCATCGTCGACGACCCCGACTACGACGTGAACGCTTCGGCGCTGGGGATCGGCCGGGCCGGAGTGACCGTCGTGCATCGCACCGCGACATCGCCTAACCGCGAACAGTATTCGGATCCGGAAAAGCCGATTCTGCGGGTCGCGCACGGGGCCATCCAGCGCTGGCAGACCGGCGGCTGGCAGCCCTTCATCGACAACGCCGATCGGCTCGCCGCCGACGAGGCCGCGCACCTGGCTCGTCAGTTGTCCCGCTGGGATTCCAATCCCACCCACACCGGACTGCGCTCGGCGGCAACCCGGGGCGCGACCTTCACGACGCTGCTGAATGTTCCGGACGCGTCGCAGCTGGATGTGCCGACCCTGTGGGGGCCGCGTCGCCGCGACGACGAGTTGCGGGTGCCGATCGGTGTCACCGCGACCGGCGAGCCGCTGTACTTCGACCTCAAGGACGAAGCCGAGGGCGGGATGGGTCCGCACGGCCTGATGATCGGTATGACCGGTTCCGGCAAGTCGCAGACCCTGATGTCGATTCTGTTGTCGCTGTTGACAACTCACTCGGCGGACCGGCTCATCGTGATCTACGCCGACTTCAAGGGTGAAGCCGGTGCGGACAGCTTCCGGGACTTCCCGCAGGTGGTCGCGGTGATCTCGAACATGGCCGAGAAGAAATCGCTGGCCGATCGGTTCGCCGACACGCTGCGCGGTGAGGTCGCCCGCCGCGAAACGTTGCTCCGCGAGGCCGGCCGCCGGGTTCAGGGCAGTGCGTTCAACTCGGTGGTCGAATACGAGAACGCGATCGCCGCCGGGCATGACCTGCCGCCGATCCCGACGCTGTTCGTGGTCGCCGACGAGTTCACGCTGATGCTGGCCGACTACCCGGAGTACGCGGAGCTTTTCGACTACGTCGCGCGCAAGGGCCGCTCGTTCCGTATCCACATTCTGTTCGCGTCCCAGACGCTGGATGTCGGCAAGATCAAGGACATCGACAAGAACACCTCGTACCGCATCGGTTTGAAGGTGGCCAGTGCCAGCGTTTCTCGCCAGATCATCGGCGTGGACGACGCGTACCACATCGAATCGGGCAAAGAGCACAAGGGCGTGGGCTTTTTGGTGCCCGCGCCCGGCGCCGCCCCGATCAAGTTCCGCAGCACCTACGTCGACGGCGTCTACGAGCCGCCGCAGACCGCCAAAGCACTTGTGGTGCGGTCTATTCCGCAGCCAAGGCTGTTCACGGCCGGGCGGGTGGAACCCGATCAGGGCACGGTCATCACCGGGGCGGACACCGAAGAGTTCGCCGGTCCGCCGCGCAAGCTGATCGCGACCATCGGCGAGCAGCTCGCTCGCTACGGGCCGCGGGCGCCGCAGCTCTGGCTGCCGCCGCTGGACGAACCGATCCCGTTGACCACGGTGCTCGAGCACGCCGGAGTGCCGGACCGGCAATGGCGTTGGCCGCTCGGTGAGATCGACAAGCCATTCGAGATGCGCCGCGACCCGCTGGTGTTCGACGCCACGTCGGCGTCCGGCAACATGGTGATCCACGGCGGCGCCAAGTCCGGTAAATCGTCTGCGCTGCAGACGTTTATCCTGTCGGCCGCCAGCCTGCACTCGCCCCGTGACGTCTCCTTCTACTGCCTGGACTACGGCGGCGGGAAGCTGCGCGCGCTCGAAGATTTGGCGCACGTCGGCAGTGTGGCGTCACCGTTGGAACCCGAGCGCATTCGCCGCACCTTCGGTGAGCTCGAGCAGCTGCTGATTTCCCGGCAGCAGCGAGAGGCGTTCCGGGACAAGCAGGGTGCGACTCACGACGATGGCTTCGGCGAGGTGTTCCTGGTCGTCGACAACCTCTACGCCTTCGCCCGGGACAACACCGACCAGTTCAACACGCGTAACCCGTTGCTGGCCAAGGTGACTGAACTCGTCAATGTCGGCCTCGCGTACGGCATCCACGTGATCGTCACCACCCCGAGCTGGCTGGAGGTGCCGTTGGCGATGCGCGACGGCCTTGGTCTGCGCCTCGAGCTCAAGCTGCACGATGCGCGGGACAGCAATGTGCGGGTGGTCGGGGCGCTGCGCCGCCCGGCCGACGCGGTGCCGGCCGAGCAGCCGGGCCGCGGCCTGACCATGGCCGCCGAGCACTTCCTGTTCGCGGCGCCCGAGCTGGACGCGGAAACAAACCCAGTGGCCGCGATCAACGCCCGCTACCCGGGGGTTGCCGCACCGCCGGTTCGGCTGCTGCCGACCAACCTGGCGCCCGATGCCCTCGGGCCGTTGTATCGCGGATCCGAACAGGTCGTCATCGGCCAGCGCGAAGAGGACCTGGCGCCGGTCGTGCTCGACTTCGCGGAGAACCCGCTGCTGATGGTGTTCGGCGACAGCAAGGCGGGCAAAACCACGTTGCTGCGCCACATCATTCGCACCATCCGCGAGCACTCCACGTCGGACCAGGTGGCGTTCACGGTGCTGGACCGGCGGCTGCATCTCGTCGATGAGCCGCTCTTCGCGGACAACGAGTACACCGCCAACATCGACCGCATCATCCCGGCGATGCTCGGCCTGTCCAACATCATCGGATCGCGGCGCCCGCCGGCAGGCTTGTCGGCAGCGGAGTTGGCCCGGTGGAGCTACGAGGGCCACACCCACTACCTGATCATCGATGACGTCGACCAGATTCCGGATACACCGGCGATGAGTGGCCCGTACATTGGCCAGCGGCCGTGGACCAGCCTCCTGCCGGAGCTGAGTCAGGCTGCTGATCTGGGGTTGAGGGTGATCGTCACGGCACGGGCCACGGGGTCGGGGCACGCGCTGATGACCAGTCCGTTGCTGCGCCGCTTCAACGACTTGCAGGCGACGACGTTGATGTTGGCGGGCAACCCGCAGGACAGCGGGAAGATCCGTGGTCAACGATTTGGGCGGTTGCCTGCGGGACGGGCAATTCTGTTGGGAGACAGCGAAAGCCCGACATATGTGCAGTTGGTCAACCCGTTGGTTGGCGAGTCTGTTGTAGGGGGAGCCGATGATGGTTTCGCCCGCTGATGATGGTTCGTGAAACGCAACAAAAGGAGTCGTTATGACGTTGCGAGTTGTTCCTGAAGGCCTGGCGGCGACGAGTGCGGCGGTGGAGGCGTTGACGGCGCGGTTGGCGAGTGCGCATGCGGCGGCCGCTCCGGCGATCACCGCAGTGGTGCCGCCCGCGGCGGATCCGGTGTCGCTGACGACCGCTGCCGGATTCAGCGCCCAGGGCCAGGTGCACTCCGTGGTGGCCGCCGAGGGCGTTGAGGAGCTGGGCCGCGCCGGTGTCGGTGTGGGCGAAGGCGGGGCAAGCTATCTCGTGGGTGACACCGCGGCGGCCGCTACCTACGGCGTCTGAGCATGACCGCGCCTATCTGGATGGCTGCTCCGCCGGAGGTGCATTCGGCGTTGCTGACCGCAGGTCCGGGTCCGGGGCCGCTGCTGGCGGCCGCCGGGGCGTGGACCGCGCTCAGCACCGAATACGCCGACGCGGCAGCCGAACTCAGTGGGCTACTGGGGGAAGTACAAGCGGGGGCGTGGGAAGGGCCGACCGCCGAACAGTATGCGGCCGCGCATCTGCCGTATCTGGCGTGGCTGATGCAGGCCAGCGCCAACAGCGCGGGTCTGGCCGCCCAGCACGAGGTCGCGGCGGCGGCTTACACCGGCGCCCTGGCGGCCATGCCGACCCTGGGGGAGTTGGCTGCCAACCACACCATCCACGGGGTGTTGGTGGGGACGAACTTCTTTGGGATCAACACGATTCCGATTGCTGTCAACGAGGCCGACTACGCGCGGATGTGGGTCCAGGCCGCCACCACGATGAGCACGTACCAGGTCGTCTCCGACGCGGCGCTGATGGCGACGCCGCAGACCGACCCGGCGCCCAACGTGCTGCGTCCCGGTGCCGAAACTAACAACTTCTCGACGTTGGCCGCTCCGAACGACCAGGACTCCGGCAACTGGCTCGAGAACTTGCTCAGGCAATTGCAGCAGTTCTTCCAGAACCTGTCCGACTTGATTCAGCAGTTCATGCAGAACTTGGGGCCGTTCCTGGTGGCCTATGGGCCGATATTGTTCTTCCTCGCCTACCAGGTCGTCACCAACCTGCTTGGCTGGCCCACCTGGGGCGCGATTTTGACCGCGCCCTTCCTGATTCCCTTGATCATCGGCATTGCCGCCTACTTCTACCTGAATCCCGGGGACCTACCGGACGACGTGCCCGCGGTGGTCCCACCGGTTCAACCGTCGCAAGCTTCCTCGATGCCCCCGGTGGCAGCCATGGCGCCGCCGGCCTCGGCGCCCGCCTCGGCGCCCGCGTCCTCGCCGGCCCCGGCTGCCAGTGCGGCCGCCGCGCCGGCGCCCGCACCGGTCGCCGGGAGTTTCGGCTACGCGGTGGCCATGGGCGCCGATCCGGAAACCGGCTTCGGCCCCACCCTCGGTGGCCGCGGCGGAATGAAGGCGCCGGCCGCAACCATCCCGGCGGCCGCCGCGGCGGTACCGGGCCGGGCGGCCGCGGCGCGGCGGCGCCGACGGGCCGCAATGCGTGATCACGGCGACGAATTCCTGGATATGAACGTCGACGTCGACCCCGACTGGGGCACGCCCAGTGAAGAGGAATTAGTGGCGGCCGCGATGGCTTCGGGAAGTGGAGCCGGACGGCTGGGGTTTGCGGGAACCGCGCGCAAAGACGCGGATCTGCAGGCGTCGGGATTGACCGAGCTGGCCGGTGATGAATACGGCAGCGGCCCGCGGATGCCGATGGTGCCGGGCACCTGGGACCAGAACGGCCCGGTTCCCGGCGAGCCCGATGAAGCGGGGGGAGGGGGCTCCAAAAGTTAGCAAGTCAGCCAAAAACCGAAATCGTAAGGGACAGAAGAGAAAGGAAACGTTATGAGTCTTCTGGATGCACACATTCCACAATTGGTGGCCTCGCAGTCGGCGTTCAGCGCCAAGGCGGCCCTGATGCGCAGCACGATCCAGGGTGCCGAGCAGGAAGCGATGTCCGCCCAGGCGTTCCACCAGGGTGAGTCCTCGGCCGCGTTCCAGGCCGCGCACGCCCGGTTTGTGGAAATGGCCGCACGGGTCAACACCCTGCTGGACATCGCCCAGGCCAACCTCGGTGACGCAGCGGGCACCTATGTGGCCGCCGACGCCGCAGCCGCGTCCGGCTACACCTCGTTCTGAGCTGACCACTAGTAACCGCGAAAGGACTTGAGATGTCGCAGATTATGTACAACTACCCGGCGATGCTGAGCCACGCTGCCGACATGTCGGGCTACGCCGGCACGATGCAGGGGCTCGGCGCTGACATCGCCACCGAGCAGGCCGCACTGCAGAACGCGTGGCAGGGTGACACCGGGATGACCTACCAGGTCTGGCAGGCCCAGTGGAACCAGGCCATGGAGGCGTTGGTGCGCTCCTACCAGGCGATGGCCAGCACGCACGAAAACAACACCCTGGCCATGTTTGCCCGCGACACGGCCGAAGCAGCCAAGTGGGGCGGCTAGTCCTCCCTCGATGAGTGTCGAGCCCAATGCCGTCGAGCTGACGGTCGAAAACGCGTGGTTCATTGCCGAAACCATTGGAGCGGGTAGCTTCCCGTGGGTTTTGGCGATCACGACGCCCTATCGCGACGCCGCGCAACGCAACGCGTTCTTCCGTGATCAGAAGGACGAGTTGACCCGGATGGGTCTGATGTCGCCGGACGGCGTCGTGAATCCGGCGGTCGCCGACTGGATCAAGTTGGTGTGTTTTCCCGACCAATGGCTTGATTTGCGCTACGTGGGCTCCGGCGCAGCCAGCGGTGCCGGCGAGTTGCTGCGCGGTGTGGTCGCGCGGCGCGCCGGCACCACCGGCAAGCCTTCGAAGACCATCGTCGCGCTGCGCAGCGCGCAGCTGGTCACCTTCACCGCCATGAATATCGACGATGCCCGCGCACTGGTTCCGGTGCTCGGTGTGGGATTGGGCCAGCGGCCGCCGGCGCAGTTCGCGGAGTTCAGCATGCCGGCGCGCGTCGGCGCCCGGGCCGACGAACGGCTGCGCTCCGGTGCGCCGCTGGTGGAAGTCCTTGACTACCTGGGCATTCCAAAATCAGCGCGCACGGTGGTGGAATCCGTATTCACCGGTCCGCGCACGTACGTGGAGATCGTTGCCGGCTGCCATCGCGACGGGCAGCATGCCACCACCGACGTCGGAATGAGCATCGTCGACACCACCGCGGGCCGGATCCTGGTCAGTCCGTCCCGCGCGTTCGACGGTGAATGGGTCTCGACGTTCAGTCCGGGAACCCCCTTCGCGATCGCCGTCGCGATCGAGCACTTGACCGCCTGCCTGCCCGACGGCCACTGGTTCCCCAATCAGCGGCTGTCCCGAGATTTGTCCACCCAATACGCGTAAATCACAACCAGATAGAGAGAGAGCATGATGTTCCAGGAACGGCCCCAGTCTAATTCGAGGGTCCGGTGACGTCCGGCGCCGTCATGCCAATCGTTCGCGTGGCTATCCTCGCGCACAGCAGGCTGACAGAAGTTGCCCTGCCCGCCGAGCTGCCGCTGCGCGAAGTCCTGCCCGCAGTACAGCGATTGGTGGTCCCGGCGGCACAGAACGGCGACGGCGGTGACCCCGACGGCGCGGTTTCCCTACTGAGCCTGGCCCCTATCGGGGGAGCGCCGTTCAGTCTGGACGCCAGCCTGGACACCGTCGGCGTCGTCGACGGGGATCTGCTTGCGCTGCAACCGGTTCCGTCCGGCCCGGCCGCGCCCGGCATCGTCGAGGACATCGCCGACGCCGCGATGATCTTCTCGACATCCCGGCGCAAGCCGTGGGGCATCGCGCAGATCCAGCGCGGGGCGCTGCTGGCGACGATCGTGGTGGCTTTCCTGGCGACGGGTCTGGGAGTGACCTACCGCGTGGCCACCGGCGGACTGGCCGGACTGGTCGCGGTCAGCGTGATCGCAGCGGTGGCCGCGATCACCGGTTTGTTCGTCACGCTTCGTTCGGAACGCACCGGGACGGCGCTGTCAATGTCGGCGCTGGTGCCGATCGGCGCCGCCCTCGCATTGGCGGTGCCCGGGAAGTTCGGGGCGGCACAGCTGGTGCTGGCCGCCGCCGGTGTGACCGCGTGGTCGCTGATTGTTCTGATGGTGCCGTCCAGCGAGCGTGAGCGCATCGCCGGTTTCTTCACCGCGTCCGCGGTGGTCGGGGCCGGGGTGTTGTTGGCCGCGGGTGCCGAATTGCTTTGGCAATTGCCGATATTGACCATCGGTGCCGGCCTTGTTGTGGTGGCGCTGCTGGTGACCATCGAGGCGGCGCAGCTTTCCGCGCTGTGGGCACGCTTCCCGTTGCCGGTCATTCCGGCGCCGGGTGACCCGAGTCCGTCGGCGCCCGCGCTTCGGGTGCTCGAGGACCTGCCGCGGCGGGTGCGCATCGGTGACGCCCACCAGAGCGGCTTCATCGCCGGTGCGGTGCTGCTCAGTGTCCTGGGATCGGTGGCGGTCGCGCTGCGGCCCGAGTCGCTGAGCGGATGGGGCTGGTACGTGCTGGCCGCCACCGCGGCGACCTCCGTGCTGCGTGCCCGCGTGTGGGATTCGGCCGCGTGCAAGGCCTGGCTGTTGGCTCAGCCGTTCCTGGTTGCCGGTGTCCTGCTGGTGTTCTACGCCTCGACCGGACGTTTCGTCGCCGCACTCATCGCGGCGGCGGTGCTCGTCGTGCTGGTGTTGGCGTGGGCAGTGGTGGCGCTGAACCCGGGGATCGCCTCGCCGGAAACCTATTCGCTGCCGCTGCGCCGCCTGCTGGGCTTCGTCGCGACTGGTCTGGACGCTTCACTGATTCCCGTCATCGCCTACCTGGTCGGCCTCTTCGCCTGGGTGCTCAATCGATGATTCGTGCCGGATTCGCCTGCCTCACAGCGGCGTTGGTCTTCTCGCAGGCCATTGTGCCGTGGGGCTGTCCGTCGGCATCGGCGATCAGCCAGCCGGTGGTCGACCCCGGGGTGCAACCGCCCAGCGGAACCGCGGGACCGGTGCAGCCGATGGAGCAGCGCGCGCCCTGCACCGCCTCCGGCGTCATCGGCGGCAGCGATCCCGCTGCCGTTACGCCCAGTCAGGCAATGCTGAATCTTCCTGCGGCATGGCAATTTTCCCGCGGCGAGGGCCAGCTGGTGGCGGTGCTCGACACCGGTGTGCGGCCGGGGGCCCGGTTGCCCAATGTCGATCCCGGCGGCGATTTCGTGGAGACGACGGACGGCCTGACCGACTGCGACGGGCACGGCACGCTGGTCGCCGGAATCGTCGCCGGCCAGCCGTCCGCCGAGGATGGCTTCTCAGGGGTCGCGCCCGCGGCCCGCGTGCTGGCGATCCGGACGGCGTCGGGCAAGTTCTCGCCGCGCTCACCGGGCGGCGACCCGATGGTGGCGCGGGTGTCCCTCGAGGTCGCGACGCTGGCCCGGGCGATCGTGCACGCGGCCGACCTCGGCGCCCGGGTGATCGACATCTCGGAGGTCACCTGCATGGCCGCCGATCGGCCCGTCGACCAGGCCGCGCTCGGCGCGGCGATTCGTTACGCGGCGGTGGACAAGGACGCGGTGATCGTGGCGGCGGCCGGTAACACCGGGGCCACCGGATCGCTCGGCGGCGGAATGTCCTGCGAGTCAAACCCGCTCACCGACCTCGGCCGCCCCGACGATGCGCGGAACTGGGCCGGCGTCACGTCGGTCTCCATCCCGTCGTACTGGCAGCCCTACGTGCTATCGGCGGCCTCCCTGGCCGCGGATGGCCAGCCGTCGAAATTCACCATGTCCGGGCCGTGGGTTGGTATCGCGGCCCCGGGCGAAAAGATCGTGTCGGTGAGCAATCGCGACGGCGGCGGCCTCGCCAACGGCCTGCCCGACGAACATCAGCAACTGGGCGCGCTCAGTGGGACCAGCTACGCGGCCGGCTACGTGTCGGGCGTCGCGGCCCTGGTCCGCAGCAAGTACCCCACCCTGTCCGCCACCGACGTGGTGCGCCGGATCACCGCGACCGCGCATAACGGCGCCAGGGCGCCGTCGAACGTCGTCGGCACCGGAAGTGTGGACCCACTGGCGGCCCTGACCTGGGAACTGCCCGCGAGCACGGGGCCGGCCGCAACGCCGGCGAAGCCGGTCGCCGTGCCCCCGGTACCGGCGCCGAAAGACAACACCCCGCGGACCGTCGCGTTCGCCGGGACTGCCGCGCTGGCGTTGATTGTCGCGGCGGTTGCCGCCGCGGCCGCGATCACCGCCGCGCGCCGACGGAAGGAGACCACCTCGTGAGCTCGATCTCGATCCCGGGGAGTGCCCGAATCACCCTGGCGGCGTTGGCGGTAGTGCCCGCGGCGCTGGCCTACCCCTGGCACTCGACTCGCGCCTACTGGCTACTCGGCATCGCCGTCGTAGCAGTGATCGTGTTGTTCGGCTGGTGGCGTGGACTGCATTTCACCACGATCCTGCGGCGCCGGCTGGCCATCATGAGCCGCGGTTCCAACCGAACCGACGAGCCCGACCCTCAATCCGTCGATGCCGCAAAGACAACCGCGCTGGTGCGGATCGGCCCGTCCAGTGCCGACGGCGCGGTGCTCCCGCTGGAGCTGATCGCGCGGTACCTGGATCGCTACGGCATCCGCGCCGACAAGGTCCGTATCACCAGCCGCGACAACGCATCCGACGCCTCACGCCGCGAGACGTGGGTTGGTATCACGGTGGCGGCCGCCGACAACCTGCCGGCACTGCAGGCGCGTTCGTCGCGCATCCCGCTGTACGAGACCGCCGAGGTCGCCGCGCGGCGGCTGGCCGACCACCTTCGCGAGATCGGTTGGGAAGCCCACACTGTCGCGCCGGAGGACGTGCCGCGCTGGGTGACGGCCAAGGCCCGGGAGAGCTGGCGTGCGGTGCAGCGCGGCACCTCGGATTTCGTTGCCGCATACCAGATCGTCGTCGACGCGGGCTTGCCCGCGACGCTGGAGGCGATCCGGTCGCATCCGGCCCGCGAGACGTGCACCGCGCTCGAGATCGTCGGCACGCGGTCGGGAGACCAGAATACGGTCGCGGCCGCGTGCGCCTTCCTCACCGATGCTCCGCCGGAGGGCGCCGCGCCGGTCGCCGGACTGATCCCGCAGCGCGGCAACCAAGCGCCGGCGCTGGCGGCGCTGGATCTGTTGTCCACGCAACGACTTGACGGCCACACCGACCCGCCCGCCGACTTGCTGGCCAGCCTCGACTGGCCGACGCCGGTCACGGGCGTCCACCGCGCGGCGCGAACCGAGGCGGCTAGTCCAGCATAAATCCGTGCAGGAAGCCGGTCATCCGGCGCAGATAGTCCAGCTGGCTCACGTGCAGCACGTGACTGCCCGGAAACCAGTGCAGCGCGCAGCGATCCCAGTGCTCCCAGAGCATGACGGCCTGCCCCGGCGGAGCCATCCGGTCGGCGAGGCCGGTGATGATCATCCGCCGGTCTTTGGGAAGCTGCGGCTGGTAGTTCAGCGGGCAGTGGTAGGCCAGCCCGGCGCTTAGTTCGTCGCGGTCGATGCTGGACAACCCAAGCCCCAGGCCGACCAGTTTGTTGGCGGGGAACCACTGGTCGAACATCGTCGCCGGTGTGACGACCGGGCAGTTGGGGATGACGGCCGCCAGCCGGTCGTCGACCGAGGCCACCAGTGCGGAGGTGTAGCCGCCCAGCGAAATGCCGGTCAGCGCAATGCGGTCGACGCCGGTATGACGCAAATAGTCAACGATGGAACGGAAGTCGTGCACGGCCTGGGCCATCGATTCGGCGAACCCGCTGAGCCCGCCGGCGAAATAGCCGAAACCGCTGAACGGCGACCACTTTTCGGCGCGCTGACCGTGAAACGGCAACGTGTACAGCAGGACGTCGTAGCCGGACCGGTAATACCACGGCATCGAGAAGAAGCGGCCGTTCGCCAGATACGACGAGCCCATGAAGCCGTGGATCACGCACAGCGTGGGACGCGGTCCGTCGTCGTGGCGCCAATGCTGGGCGCGCACGATGTTGTTGGACCCCCAGCTATTCCACCGCTCGCGCATCGCGGGGTTGACGGCCGTGAAGCTGCTGGGAAACGAGATGTTGTCGACGGTGCCGCGGGCGATCCATCTCGCGACCGGACCGGCGGGCCGCGACGATACCCGTGGCAGTTCGGAGGGAGCCGGAAACGACTTCGCCGGGTCGTGTTCGGCCGCCAGCTCGGCGTAGAAGTTCAGGTTGCTGCGTTCGCTACCGGATTTGGTGTGGCGCAACGAGGTGGCGACCACGACCGGCGCGGCCGTCGCGGCCAGCAGCGACGAGACCCAGGTGCGCAATGCGATATCGCCGAGAGCCGACGCCGCGACCACCCCGCGGTCGTGCACCGACAATGCCGAAAGCGGGGGCAATCCGTCGGCGCCGGGTGGCACATCGGCACCGGGAACGTCGGGAACTGGAATGGGCGGATCGATCGGATCTGTGTCGGTCGCCACGAATGCCGATGCTAGCCCGCCGAAGGGGTGGATCCTCGGCATTTGACGGGTTCCGGGCGGATTCCGGGGCCGCTCGGGCAGCGCGGGGGCATCATGCGGTAATACGTTTTGTCTATATGCCGAACAGCCGCGGTGTTGATCAGGAGGACCGATATGTGGGATCCAGACGTCTACCTGGCATTTGCAGACCATCGCAGCCGTCCGTTTTACGACTTGCTCTCGAGGGTGGGGGCCGAGCGGGCCCGCCGGGTGGTCGACCTGGGCTGCGGACCCGGCAACTTGACGAAGTACCTGGAGAAGCGCTGGCCCGGCTCGGCCATCGAGGCCCTGGACACCTCGCCGGAAATGGTGGCCGCCGCCCGGGAGCGCGGGATCGATGCCTCGGTCAGCGACTTGCGGGACTGGAAGCCAAAACCCGACACCGACGTGGTGGTCAGCAACGCCGCCCTGCATTGGGTTCCCGATCACTCCGACCTGCTCCTCCGGTGGGCCGGCGCACTGCCGGACCGATCGTGGATCGCGGTCCAGATTCCGGGTAATTTCGAAACTCCCTCGCATGCCGCGGTGCGGGCCGTGGCGCGCCGCGAACACTATGCAAAGACCCTGAAGGACATACCTTTCCGCGTCGGCGCGGTGGTCCAGCCGCCGGCACACTACGCCAACCTGTTGATGGATGCGGGATGCCGCGTCGATGCCTGGGAAACGACGTACCTGCACCAGCTGACCGGGGAACACCCAGTGCTGGAATGGATTACCGGCACCGCGCTGGTTCCGGTGCGTGAGCGACTCGACGAGGCGGGCTGGGCGCAGTTCCGCGAGGAACTCATCCCGCTGCTGGACGACGCTTACCCACCCCGGGCCGACGGTACGACGATCTTCCCGTTCCGGCGGGTGTTCATCGTCGCCGAGGTCGGTGGCGCCGCCGGCGGATAGCGACCGGCTACTCTTCGACGCCGCGGTCGGCGGCGATCGCCGACCGGCTTGTCGGGGTCGTGTGATGGACCTGTAGATACGTTTCGGTATAGCGCATCGCGATGCGGGTGCCGGCGAAGTCCGAGGGGATGACGTCGCCGGTGCGCTGGCGCCAATCATCAAGGCGGACAGCCAAATCAGCGGCGACCGCGTCCATGCCCGAATCGCCATCGATCAGCAGATTGGTGGTTTCGGTGGGATCGGTTCGCAGATCGTAGAGTTCCCGCTCCGGACGCGGCGATTTGACGTACGGCGCGACCGCCAAACCCGACGGGCTCTCTTCGATATCCATCGGCAGATCCAGCAGCGGGCGTGGCACGTAGTTCTCGATGTAGCTGTATTCCTTTGTGCGGATTGCCCGAATCGGATCGAACGAGTCGTGATACGTCTTCATCGTGTACACCTGATCACGCACCGGGTCGGCCGGCGTGTCCGGCGCGAGCAGGGCGTGCGCGTGCGAGACGCCCTCGATCTCGGCGGGCACGTCGAGGCCCAGCAGCTCCAGCAACGTCGGCACCAGGTCGACGCCGCTGAACAACTCGTCGTAGACCCGGGGCGTTGCGGCCCCTTTCGCCGGCGTGGGCGGGCGGATGAGCAGGGCGATGCCGGTTCCGGCGTCGTACAACGTGGATTTGGCGCGCGGGAAGGCCGGGCCGTGATCGGTGAAGAACACCACCCAGGTGCTGGCATCCAGACCCGTCTCGGCCAGTGTGTCCAGCATCCGGCCGACCGCGGCGTCGGCGGTGCTGATCGCGCCGTAGAAGTCGGCGAGATCGCCGCGCACCTCCGGGGTGTCGGGCAGGTAGTCGGGCGGGTCGACGGCCGCGCTGTCGGCCGGCTCGTAGCGGTCCCGCGGGTAGGGACGGTGCGTCTCGAAGAAGCCCGCGGTCAGCAGGAACGGTTGTCCACCCCGCGCCGTAGCGTCGTTGCGCAGCCAATCCTGGACTTTGTCCACCACGTAGTCGCAGTAGGAGTTCGACACGTCGAATTCGTCGAAGCCCAGCCGTTTTGGGTAGGACGTCTCGTGCTGCATGCCGAAAAGTGCTGAATACCAACCCGATTCGGACAGGATCTGGGGGAGGGTCTGGACGCCGGCCCGGTATTCCCAGCCGTGGTGGGCCAGGCCGACCAGCCCGTTGCTTTGCGGATAGCGACCGGTGAACAACGACCCTCGCGACGGCGTGCACAGCGGCGCGGTGGCGTGGGCCCGGGTGAACAGGATGCTCTCGGCGGCGAGCCGGTCCAATCGCGGGCTGCTGACGTCCGAGTGACCGTAGGCGCCGAGATAGCGTCCGAGGTCGTGCCAGTGCACGATCAGTACGTTGTCGCCGGTCATCTCCGTCACCTTTTCACCTTGCCTTGCGACCGGCGACGATACCCGCAGCGACGTGCGATGAATCTGAGTGTGCCACCCAGTCAGACAACAGCAGATGGCCAGGTGGCCGAAACGATCTTCGTGAACATTAGTGTCCTGCCCTTCGCCGAACGTGCACTGAGGGCGGGTTTTCGGCGATTTTCTCGCCCGGAGAGCACGTTCGACGCGTGGTCGCCGCGCATTGGCCCGGCCCGCAGCACCTGATGAGTCACACCGAGTGGGACGGCACCGTGCTGCCCGTTCCGGTATCCGTCCCCGGCGCGGGCTGGCCGGGACGGGTGTCGGGCGGCTGAGCCCACCGGTTTTCGGAGACGAACTCCGACAGCGGTCGCGCATGCGTCCAGCCGTCGAGCTCCAGCGCCGGCCGGTCGGGGAATTCGGGCACCGGGCCGACGCACAGGATGGCCACCGGCTCGGCGCCGGCCGGCATTGCCAGCAGCGCGGCCAGGGGTTGCGGATCGAACAGCGAGACCCAGCCCACCCCGAGTCCTTCGGCCCGAGCGGCCAGCCACAGGTTCTGGATTGCGCAGGACACCGATGCGAGATCCATCTGCGGTAGCGTGCGCCGGCCGAAAATGTGGACATCGCGATTGTCGGCCAGCGCCACCACCAGGAGTTCGGCGCATTCGAGAATGCCCTCGACCTTCAGCCGCAGAAATTCCGCGCCCCGCTGTCCCAGCGCTTCCGCGGTGCGCGGGCGTTCCTCGTCGACCAGGGCGTGGATGCTGCGGCGCAACGCGTCATCGGTGATCCGGATGAAACGCCACGGCTGCATCAGCCCGACGCTGGGCGCGGCGTGCGCGGCCTGCAACAAGCGGGCCAGCACCTCCTCGGGCACCACGCTGCCGGGCACAAACCGGCGCATGTCTCGTCGTTCGGCGATCACCCGGTACACGACGCGACGGTCTTGCGAGCTGAACGCGTGTTCGCTCACTGCGCCATCGGAGTACTCGCCAGCGGAGAATGGCATTAGCGTCAATGTATCGCGCAGTCGCACAACACGACCAAGGGAGCGTGCAGTGAAGTATTCCGACGTGCTCGAACAGCTGCCCATCGACGGTGACGGCCGCCGTATCTACGGCGAGCCCTTCGAGACCAGCGACGGTGCCACCGTGATCCGGGTCGAAAAACCCGTCGGCATCTTCGTCATCCGTGCGGGCAAGGGCACCTGGGTGCCCGCCGTCGATGCCAATCGCGTCGCGCTGATCGGCGTGCTCACCGGTCTGCTCGCGGCGGTCATCGGCAGCCTGGCCGTGCTGCGGCAGCCGCCGTGGCCGCTGATGACGATCACGGAGAATAAGTAACCCCGACCGCGTTCGCCACCGCCCGCCGGTAGCTGCCAGGCCCGTCGGTGTCGTTTGGATTCGGTTCGCCGCCGCTAATGTGAGACATCGACTGAGCTGACTTTTCATCGCGAACGCGAAGGATCCGGACTTGTTTTCCCGTTCTCACCTGACGCCGGCGGAACCGTCCTGGTTCACCGCTGCGCTCGGTCAAAAGCCGGACCATTGTGATGTCGACGTGGACGGTTGCCGCATACACCTGCGCGCGTGGGGAGACCCGGAACAACCGCCCGTGGTGTTCGTCCACGGCGGCGCCGCGCACTCCGGCTGGTGGGACCACATCGCGCCGTTCTTTTCCCATACCCATCGGGTGATCGCGCCGGATCTGTCCGGACACGGCGACAGCGACACCCGCGCCGGCTACGACCTGGAAACCTGGGCATCCGAAGTGATGGCGATCCTGCCGGCCGCCGGGGCCTCGGGGCGGCCCACGATCGTCGGCCACAGCATGGGCGGTTGGGTGGCGGCGATCGCGGCGATGGATTGTGGCGACGAAATCAACAGCGTCGTGGTGATCGACTCGCCATTGCGGGACCGTGCGCCCGAAGCGGCACGGCTGCGCAACCGTAGACGTACCGAGTACGGGTCACGAGATGAAATCCTTTCCCACTTCGCCGCGGTGCCCCGGCAGGAGTTGGTGCTGCCCTACATCGCCAAGCACATCGCCGCCGAATCGGTCCGCAAAGAAGGCAAAAGGTGGGTGTGGAAATTCGATCCGACGATCTTCGACGGTGAATTTCTTGAGCCTCAAGCCGACGACGAAGAGTCGCTGGAGACCATGATTGCCCAAATGCATTGCCGCATAGGGTATCTGAGCTGCGAGGGCGGGTTGGTGTCGGCCGCCATGGGCGAGCGGCTGCGCTCCATCTTCCAGCTCAGGGGCCCTTTCGTGGAGCTCGCCGAAGCCGGCCACCATCCGATGCTCGACCAACCGCTGCCGCTTGTCGCGACGTTGCGCACCCTGCTCGAATTCTGGTCGATCACCTAGCGAAGCAGCGAGACAGCGCCTCGGCCAAATCTTTACGCGCCGGGTGCCGGCTGGGCACCGGGCCCCGGTACGGGGTGCAGGTCTCGGGCGGTCAGCAGGGTGCCGTCGTGGGGGCAGTGCAGGATTGCTTCGACGGGGTGGCCGCAATCGTCGTGCAAGATGGTGACCGGCGGTCCGTCTTCATCGGCTTCCCAGCGGTCTCCCCATTGCATGAGGGCGATGACGGCGGTGATCAGATCCAATCCCTTGTCGGTGAGCCGGTATTCGTGGCGCTCGCGTTGTCCAGGTTCGCGGTAGGGGACCCGCCTCAGTATCCCGGCCTCGGTCAGTGTCAGCAGGCGTTCGCTAAGGATGTTGCGCGCGCATCCGATGCGGGCTTGGAACTGATCGAATCGGCGCGCACCGTAGAACGCTTCACGCATCACCAGCAAGGTCCACTTTTCACCGACGACGTCGAGTGCCCGCTTGATCGAGCAATTGTCGGCGACATAGTGATCGCGCAGGTCGGACATCCCACCACCGTATCAGGGTTTGACTTTGCAACCCAGCTTTCCTAGGCTGCGTTGTATTACACAACTCAGGGCGGTTGAGGCCCGCCGCCCGAATCGGAAGGCAGACCGTTATGCCCATGCTCGACGTCTACATTCCCGACCAGGCCTTGCCGGCAGATGCCGAAAAAGACTTGCTGCGCCAGCTCGCCGAGATCCTGATCGAACATGAGGGAGCCGACCCGTCCGATCCGGTTGCGCGGTCGCTCGCCAAGGTGTGGCTGCATCGGCCCGCCGCGATGCTGCACGCCGGTGAGACGCCCGCGGCCCCGCACTACAAGGTGATCGCCTCAGTGCCCCAAGGCCAGCTGGACGATGCGCGCACCGCAAGCGCCTTCGCCGCCATCACCAACGCAATCCTGGCGGCCGAAGACGGGCGGTACGACCAGGATCCGCTGCGAATCTGGGTCATTGGCAACGAGATCCCCGACGGCAACTGGGGCGCCGGCGGACGTGTGGTCCGTCTTGCCGACATCGCGGCCGCTGTGTTGCGTGACGCCGACAAGGGGCGCGAGTACGCCCAGCAACGGCTGGCTGGGCGACAGGTCGCATTCGCGGAGCCCTCCGGTGACTGACCTCGCGGTAGGGGCTAGACAGCCGACGGTCAACAAACCGATCAGCCCCGAACGGAGCTCCACAGCGCGGCGATTGTCGGCTGGCAGCTCGGCGCGCAACATCGTCGGTCGACAAATCCCGCGCTGGGTCGTCCAGACCGCGACCGCGGTCCGCGCCGCGGTGATTTCACCGCGACGCAGGGACCGGCCTTCCGAACCGCACTACCACCGGCGCGAACGCTTCGTCGAGGACGCAGCGATGTCCCGCGAAATGTTCAGGCTCTGAGATGGCCGCGAATCACGGACTATAGGTGACGCCGACGGCGCGCACGACGCAGTCCG
Source organism: Mycobacterium sp. Aquia_213 (assembly GCF_026625985.1). NCBI lineage: Bacteria > Bacillati > Actinomycetota > Actinomycetes > Mycobacteriales > Mycobacteriaceae > Mycobacterium > Mycobacterium sp. Aquia_213. The sequence goes on along the minus strand of NZ_CP113116.1, from coordinate 5,455,139 downwards.
GCGCCATGTCGAACGTCAACGTATGCACCGGCAACCCGGTGAGCACATCCGCCGGAATCTCGGCCTTGTAGACCAGCGACAGCTCGCCGCTGAACTTCTCGTCGACGTCCGCGACGTCGACGTTGACCTCCAAGCCCGCCGACGAGATCTCCGCCCGGGCCGCGCCGGCGGGCGGGGCATCCCAGGGCACGTCGACGGTCACGCCGGCCAGCTTCGGCAGCATCGACAGCGTCGCGAGCACCCGTTGTCGGGTGAGCACCAGCGAGCCGGTGTAGTAGGCCACGCTGTGCGGCAACCGCACACCGGGGATGACACCGCTGAACCGCCTGGTCACCGCGACGTAGTCGGCGAGATAGAGCAGACCCTCCGCCTCGACCTGAGCATGCAGATCCTCGGGGAGCTTGCCGATACCGAGCAACCTGCGGACAAAGACCGCCATCACGCCAGTATGACGGCGCCGCGGCGCCTGCTGCTATCTGCGTGGCGAGCCTGGTATCGCTTAGGGGATGACCCGCTTACGGCCCTCGATGGCCGGCTACGCCGCCCTCGCGGCGGCAGCGGTCTACGTGTTGATGTGGGTGGGGTACCGCCAGAATTGGGGCTGGCTGCATTGGATGGATTGGTCGTTGTTGAGCGCCTCGCACGACGTCGCGGTCAAGCATCCGGTGTGGCTGCGCTTTTGGGAAGCGTTGACGAATGTGCTGGGGCCGGTCCCACTGCGGCTGCTGGACACGGCGGCGGCGGTGGCGGCGCTGCTGCGACGCAACGTGCGCGCGGCGCTGGTGCTGTTGGCCTGCGGGCTGCTGAACGGATTGGTGACGCAGGCGGCCAAGGGCCTGGCGGATCGGCCGCGACCGTCGACCATGCTGGTAGCCATACCGCAGACGTCGTTTCCCTCCGGGCACGCGCTCGAGACGACGGCTTCCCTGCTCGCCCTGCTGGCCTTTCTCGTGCCGATGATGAGCGCGACGATGGGGCGCATCGCGATGACGGTGAGCGGGCTCATTCTGTTGTTGGTCGGGTTTTCCCGGGTCGCCTTGAACGTGCATTACCCGTCCGATGTGTTGGCCGGCTGGGCCCTGGGATACCTGTACGTCCTGGCGTGCCTGGCGGTGTTTCGTCCTAAACCACTGCCGTGGTGGGCTTTTCGTTGATCACGGCGCTGTGACCCAATCGGCGCTAAAGCTTGACTTGACCCCGAGGTGGGCGCCGCCTGACGATTGAACGCATGCGCCGATTGCTAGCTTCGCTGTGCGTAGTGGCGTGCTGCGTGTTGATTTCGCTGGTACTCGCGCCGACGGGAAGTGCCGCCCCGGCGGGCACCCAAGCCGGGACGCCGTGGTTCGCGAACTCGGTTGGCAATGCCACACAGGTGGTTTCGGTCGTCAGCACCGGTGGCTCCAACGCGACGATGGACATCTACCAACGCACCGCCGCCGGCTGGCAGGCGCTGCGCACCGGCGTTCCGACTCACGTCGGGTCGGCCGGCATGGCGCCGCAGGCCAAGAGCGGGGTTCCGGCCACGCCGATGGGCGTCTACAGCCTCGACGCCGCGTTCGGCACCGCGCCGAATCCCGGTACCGGACTGCCGTACACCCAGGTCGCCGGGTCCAACTATTGGTGGAGCGGCGACGACCATAGCCCCACGTTCAACTCGATGCAGGTGTGTCAGAAGGCGCAGTGCCAGTTCAACACGTCCGAGAGCGAGAACCTGCAGATCCCGCAGTACAAGCACGCGGTCGTGATGGGCGTCAACAAGAACAAGACCCCGGGTGGTGGCGCCGCGTTCTTCTTCCACACCACCGACGGCCAACCCACCGAGGGTTGCGTGGCGGTCGACGATGCTCAGCTGGTGTCGATCATGAAATGGCTGCGGCCCGGCGCAGTCATCGCGATCGGCAAGTAGTTCTCAGCCGGCGCTGGCGATAGCGCGACCGGGCTTGACGTTAAAGTCCATGCCCTTCAACGACATTGTGGCGTCGTAGGTTCGGTCGTAACCGGTTCCGCTGATCTTCCAACCGTTCTCGGTGCGCCGGTAGGTGTCGCGGTAGAAGGCCGCGCCGATCAGCATGAAGTCCAAATCGGCGACGATGACCTTGTCCTGCAGATACCAACTGCCCGTTGCGGAGTCGCCGTCCACGATGATCTCGGGATGGGTCACCCGGTGTTCGGTGAGGACGTTCGCGGGCAGCGAGGTCCGCATGTACTCGACCAAGTCGGCGCGGTTGGTGAAGTGCAACTCGTTGCCGATCGACGGCCCGTAGTGGGCCTTGATGTCCTCGGCCAGGGTGTCGGTGAAGTCGTCCCAGTGCTTGGTGTCCAGTGCGCGCAGATACCGGTATTTGACTTGCTTGATGGCTTCGATGTCGGCTAGATCGTCGAGGGTCATCCCGTCATTGCAGCACACGGGTGACCATGTCGATCAGGGCCCGTCGCTCCAGGCTCCAATCGATGGTCGTCCCGGTCACCATCTGGGCCAGCACCACACCTCGTAGTGTGGCCCAAATCACCTCGGCCACACCGGCATTGGCTGGATCTGTGGTGATCAGCCGGCCGAGCTGGGCGATCGCGGAGTTCATTTCGAGCAGGTGCCGCCGTGAGGAATCGCCCAGGCTGCCGCGGGTCGCCCGCAGGATCTCGAAAGCGGCCAGCGACGTCGGGCTGCTATAGCAACTCCACGCGGTGTCGATGACGACCTCGATGCGCTGTTGTGGCGACAGCTCGCTGACGTCGGCCGACGACAGGCTCTCGATCAGTCGGTCCACGCCGTCGTCGACGACAGCCATCAAAAGGCCGTTGCGATCACCGAAGTGGTATTGGATGACGCCCCACGTGACGCCGGCGCGTTCGGCCACGTGCTTGGCGGTCGCGGCGGCGAAGCCTTCCTCCTGGATGCAGCGGACCGTCTCGTCGATGATCTTGGCCCGGGTGTCGTCGCCGCGTTTACGCGGCGCACTGGTGCGCCGGGTCGGGCTGACCGAGCGCCCGGGTGTCTGGCCTGCGACGATGGACATTGTTGACTTTATAACATAGTCGCGTCTATTTTTGTAGCGTGAGCAGCCCCTCGCGTTATCGGCAGTTGTCCCGTGAGCAGCTGGCCGTCTTGCTTCCCGAACTGCTGCTGATCGGGCAGTTGATCGACCGTTCCGGGATGGCCTGGTGCATCAGCTCGTTCGGCCGTGACGAGATGGTGCAGATCGCCATCGAGGAGTGGGCGGGTGCCAGCCCGATCTACACCAGGCGCATGCAGCAGGCCCTGAAGTACGAGGGCGTCGACGTGGTGACCATCTTCAAGGGCCTGCAGCTCGACATCGGCGCCCCACCGCAATTCATGGATTTCCGCTACACCGTCCACGACCGCTGGCACGGCGAATTCCACCTCGACCACTGCGGCGCACTGCTCGATGTGGAGCCGATGGGCGAGCAGTACGTCTTCGGGATGTGCCACACCATCGAGGATCCGACCTTCGACGCGACCGCGGTGGCGACCAATGCCCGGGCTCAGGTGCGTCCCATCCACCGCCCGCCGCGAACGCCGTCGGACCGGCATCCGCACTGCGCGTGGACCGTCGTCATCGACGAGTCCTATCCGGAGGTAAAGGGCATTCCCGCCCTGGACATGGTTCGCCAAACGCGGGCTGCGACTTGGAAACTCGATCCCATCGATGCCGCGGACGAGGGGCAGTCGGATTACTCGGGTCCGTTGCTCTCCGATTTCGACTTTGCCGCCTTCTCGCATTCGGCACTGGTCCGGATGGCCGACGAGGTCTGCCTGCAGATGCATCTGCTCTACCTGTCGTTCGCCATCGCGGTGCGGGCCCGCGCCGCCGACGAGGCCGAAGCCATCTCGGTGTGCACCAAGGGCTTGGTCGGCATCGCCGGGGTGGCCGCCGAACGCATTCACAAGGCGCTGAAATTGCCGGGTGGCCCCGAAGGCGTGCTCCGGGTGCTGGAATTGCACCCACTGCTCAATCCGGTGGGCTACGTCACGGCCGACATCGAGGCCAACCGGCTGGCAGTGCACTCCTCGCCGGCTCACGACGACGGTTCCTGGATCTCGTTGTGCTCACCGGAGGTTGTGCAGCCGTTGCAAGCCATCGCCACCGCCGTGGACCCGCATATCGAGGTGCGTGTTAGCGGGACGGACACCGACTGGACGGCCGGGTTCACCGAAACCGACGCCACCGCAGCCGAACTACCTGAGGTGGAAGTGGTTAAGTTCAGCGGCGGAGCATCATTCGTGTTCGAGCCACGGCGTTCGCTGCCACTCACCGTCGTGTGACCACGACGCGTTTGTCAAGGGGTTTTTAGTACCGCTTCGGTGACACAATCGCATCGGGGCGATACCAATGGCATTGCAAGCCATCGGCTTTCCGCGTGTCCGCGGCTATCGTTAACGCTGGCCACCGACCCCTATAGACGAAAGTATTCGCTCTATGTACGACCCACTTGGGTTGTCGATCGGAACCACCAACCTGGTCGCAGCACGTGACGGAAACCCGCCGGTTTCACGTCGTGCGGTACTAACGCTGTACCCGCACTGCGCACCGAAAGTTGGTCTACCCGAAGAGGACCCGAAGCTCACTGAGCCCGGCATGTTGATGAGCGGGTTCGTCGACCGCGTCGGCGATTCGGTGGCGCTGGTGTCCGGCGATGGCTCCGCTCACGACCCCGACCTCTTGATGGTCGAAGCACTGGACGCGATGGTGCTGGCGGCCGGCGCGGACGCGGGCTCCTCGGAGATCTCGATCGCTGTTCCGTCGTATTGGAAACCCGCTACCGCTCAGGCATTACGCAACGGATTGCGTACACATCTGGGCTTCGTGCGAAGCGGTATGGCACCGCGCCTGGTGTCGGACTCGATCGCCTCGTTGACCGCGGCGAACGCCGAGCTGTGCCTGGCCGCAACCGGCGTCGTCGGATTGCTTGACTTCGGCGGCTCGGGTACCTCCGCCACCCTGATAGACCTCGCGGGCGATTTCAAACCGCTAAGCGCCACAATGCGTTACACCGACTTCTGCGGTGACGATATCGACGCGGCATTATTGCTCTGCGTGTTCGAAGAGCTCGGACACGGCAGCGGTATCGACCCGGCCAGCACCGCCGCGGTCGGGCAACTGGCCCGGCTCCGGGAACAGTGCCGCACCGCCAAAGAGCAGCTATCCACGGAACGCGCAACGGAATTCGCGGCCGAGCTCGGAGGACGCCGGGCCACCATGAAGTTCACCCGTGACGAGCTGGGCGACCTGATCCAGGATCGGCTGACCGGACTCATCTACGCGTTCGACGACATGCTGTGCCGGCACCGTAAGAGCTGGAACGACCTGTCCGCGGTGGTCACCGTCGGCGGTGGTGCCAGCATTCCTCTTGTCAACGAACGCCTTTCGGTGCACAGCCGTCGGCCGGTGGTCTCACCGGCGCAACCCGCATTCGCGGCCGCCGCCGGCGCACTGGTGCTGGCCGCGCGCGGTGAAGAACAAGACCTGCGCACCCGCACGTCCATCAGCTTGCTCGCCGCGTCGTCGGGCAGCGACATCATCGAACTGCCCGCCGGCGACCTGCTGGTGATCGACGAGGAAGCGCTCACCGATCGCGAGTTGGCCTGGTCCCAAACCGAATACCCCGGCGATATCCGGGTGCCCTACACGCCCGAGGCCTTCGACGAAGAAAGCAACCCCGGTGGTTGGTCGATGCGCCTGAACGTGATCGAGCCGCCCCGGGAGCGCGCCTGGCGCCGGGTGCGGCTGTCGCAGTTGGTCGTCGGCATGTTCGCGCTGGTGGCCATGACCGCGGTCGGCGGTGTGGCGTACACGTTGACCGGGATCGAAAATCGCCAGGCACCTCCGGTGCCCTCCGTCGCGCCCGTGCCGCTGCCACCGGTCAGCTCGCTGATGCCCAGTCCGGTCCCGCCGCCTCCGACGGCGGTGCCACCGCCCCCCACCGCTGCGCCGGTGCCCTCCTCGGTGCCGCCTCCGCCGCCACCGCCGGAACCTCCACCGTCGCCACCGCCACCGCCACCGGTGGTGACCGCCGAGCCGCCGCCGGTCGTCACGCATCCGCATCCGCGTCCGCCGCAGACGACTCAGCCGCCATCGCCGGTGATGACCACGCCGACGACGACGCCTCCGCCACCGCCACCCGAGACGACGACCCCTCCGCCGCCGCCGACCACCTCGACGACGGTGCCGATGACCACGCAGTGGATCCACGTTCCGCTGCTGCCGGTGCCGATCCCGATCCAGGTGCCGGCCAGTCAGGCGCCCGCGAATCCGGCTCCGCAATACCCGGCTCAGCAATATCCGGGGCAGTATCCGGGCGGCGGCTACGGGGGCGGCTATCCCCCCAGCGGCGGCGGGTACTCACAGAACCCGTTCCTGGGCCCCGGCTATTAGCGGTGGCGTTCGGCTACGAGCAAACTTCGTGGCGGATCAGCGCGCGCGGGCGCACACTGGGCACTAACGCTACGAGCTGCGAGGAGGCCACGTGGGCGAGCACGGTGCATTCGGATTTGATCCCGAGGACTTCGATCGGGTGATCAGGGAAGGCAGCGAAGGGCTGCGCGACGTGTTCGAGCGGATCGGCAGGTTTGCCGCCGCTCCGGGCGCCCGGACAGGCTTTTCGGCATTCTTCGACGACCTGTCCCGGCGGCCCCGGTCCGGGCCGGAGACCGCGGGTGAGGCCGGCGACGGTGTCTGGGCGATCTACACCGTCGATGCCGCGGGTGACGCGCGCGTCGAACAGGTGTATGCCAGCGAGCTCGACGCGCTGCGGGCTAATAAGAACAACGTCGACCCGAAGCGCAAGGTGCGCTTCTTGCCGTACGGCATTGCGGTCAGCGTCCTCGACGACGATACGGAAGAGCAAACGTAGGTTGTCGATTTCCGGGCGTTCCCCCTCGCAGGGATAGCGCCTAGGGTTTCAGACGTGACGCCAGCGTCGTCGGTGTGCCAAGTGTGCGGTTCGACGCCGCGTCAGGGCGCGCGTTTCTGCGATGCCTGCGGTGCCCCGCTGGCGCCCAACGTCGAGACCGCCGAATACAAGCAGGTGACCGTACTCTTCGCCGATGTGGTGCGGTCGATGGACATCGCCGCATCGTTGGGTCCCGAGCGGCTGCGTGAGGTGATGACCGAGCTCGTCAATCAGTCGGCAACCGTGGTCCAGCGTTACGGCGGCACCGTCGACAAGTTCACCGGCGATGGCATCATGGCGCTATTCGGGGCGCCAATCACATTGGAGGATCACGCGTTTCGCGCGTGCCTGGCGGCCCTGGACATTCAGGAGGTGGCCCGCCGGCTGGCGGTCGAGGTGGGCCGCCGGGACGGGATCGACCTGCGGCTGAGGGTCGGGCTGAATTCCGGCCAGGTGATCGCCGGCGACCTCGGCGCGACCCACCTCGGCTACACCGCGGTGGGCGAACAGGTGGGCATGGCCCAGCGGATGGAATCCGTGGCGCCGCCCGGCGGTGTGATGCTCAGCGAATCGACGGCACGCCTGGTCGAGGACCGGGCCGTGCTGGGTGAGCCCGAGACCGTGCACATCAAGGGATTCGCCACCACCGTGCCGGCACGGCGCCTGCTGGCCACCGACGCTGAACACCGCAAGCCGCGCCGCCAGTCCCGCCTCGTCGGGCGGCAGCGCGAAAAGGACGCCGTCGCGGAATTACTGGAGCAGACCGGCCGTGGTGCGGGAACCGTGATCACGGTGACGGGCCGCCCGGGCGTGGGCAAGACACGGCTGGTCCGCGAGTCGTTGGCGATCGCGCGCAACGCCGGATTTGAGGTGTCCGTCACCTATTGCGAATCGCACACCCGCGAGATTCCATTCCACGTGATCTCCCGGTTGCTGCGCGCGGTCTTCGGCCTCGGCGGGCTCACGCTGGAGGTGGCACGGGCCCGCGTGCGCACCGAAATCCCCGGGGCGGGTGCCGAGGACCTGGTGCTGCTCGACGACCTGCTCGGCATCCGTGACCCCGATACGCCCTGCCCGGACGTCACCCCGGACGCCCGGCGCCGCCGGCTGGTCGACCTGATCAACACCATTTCGCTGGGTCGGCCCGAGTCCGCGATCTACGTCATCGACGATGCCCAATGGATCGACAGCGTGAGCGAATCGCTGCTTGCCGAATTCGCGGCGGCGGTCCCCGGAATGCACGCGGCGTTGCTCATTGCCTATCGACCCGAATACTCGGGGCCGCTGGCACATATCCCGGGTGCGCATCCGTTCTTCCTTGAGCCACTGGGTGATTCGTACATCACCGAATTGATCAACGAGCTGCTGGGGGCCGACCCTTCGGTGGCCGGACTGCCGACGGTGATCGCCGACCGGGCGGCCGGCCTGCCATTCGCCGCCGAGGAGATCGTGCGTGACCTCGCCGAGCGGGGCGAGCTCGAGGGTGCGCCCGGCGCCTACGTGTGTGTGCGCGAAGTGCGCGAAATCCATGTTCCGGCAAGCCTGCAGGGCATCATCGGGGCGCGCATCGATCGGCTCAATGCCACCGCGAAACGCACCCTGAACGCCGCGGCCGTCATCGGCGCGCAGTTCGACACCGAATTGCTGAATTGTCTGCTGGGCGCCGTCGACGTGGCACCGTTGGTCCAGGCGGCACTGGTCGAACAGGTCGGCTTCACACCACACGCGACGTACGCCTTCTGCCATCCGCTTATTCAGGCGGTGGCCTATGAATCCCAATTGAAAGCCGGCAGAGCCGAATTGCATCGTCGGGTGGCCGCGGTATTGCAGCGAACTTACGGCGAATTCACCGGCCAGGAGGCCTCGATCGTCGCCACCCAGTACGCGGCGGCCGGGGATTTGCGTGAGGCCTACGAGTGGTACATGCAGGCCGGGACTTGGTATGGCGGACGGGATATCCGCGCGGCCCGGGCCAGTTGGCAGCAGGCGCAGCGAATCGCCGATCGGCTCGCCGACGATCACCCCGACCGGCTGGCTATGCGCATTGCACCGCGAGCACTGTTGTGCGGCAGCGTGTTTCAGGTGGGCGGCACGCCCGACGAGACCGGTTTCGACGAATTACGGGCGCTCACCACGCAGGCCGGCGACAAGAGGTCATTGGCCGTCGGCATGGCGGGTCACCTCACCACGCTGACGTTCAACTCCCAGCATCGGGAGGCGGCCGCCATGGCGATGGAGTTCGCCACGCTGGTCGAGTCGATCGGCGACCCGGCGATGACGGCCGGGCTGTTCTATGCCGCCGCCCAAGCCAAGTGGGAGGTGGGCGAGGCGACCGAATGCCTGCAGCTGGCGCAACGGATCATCGACGTCGCACACGGCGACCCCACCATGGGCAACTTCGTGATCGGCTCCCCGCTGGCCTGGGCGCTGACGTTAAAGGGCGCGGCCGGAATGTTTTTGGGCCGGCCGGGCTGGCGACAGGACCTCGAGGAGGGCATCGCGACGGCCAGGTCGTTCGACCCGACCACCCATCCGTTCGCGCAGCTGTACAAATATGCGGCCGCGGTGCAGAACGGCGGGGTGCTGCCCACTGCCGAAGACGTGGCGCAGACGGCTGAGTCGCTGAACATCGCCCAACGCTCCGGTGACAACGCCGCGCTGGCGTACGCGCTGGTGAATCGGGCCAACGCGCTGATCCACTGCAACGACGACAGCGCAGGCGCGGGCTTCGAATATCTGGCCAAGGCTCGCGAGATGCTCGTCGACGAGAAGCTGATCGTGGCGATCCGGCGCATGACCGACGCCGAAATCGCCCGTGGCCGTGCCCGCTCCGGCGATCTCGACGGCGCGATCGACCAGGTTTCGCGAATCCTCAACGCGCAGTTCGAAGCCGGGACGATGATGTTCCGGGCACCCGCCACCACCGTGCTCGTCGAGACGCTGCTGACCCGCAACGGCCCCGGCGATATCGAGGCCGCGCAGAGCGCGGTCGACAGACTCGCGGACGTCCCGACCGAGCCGGGATTCGTGCTGCACGAAATTCCGGTGCTGCGGCTGCGGGCACTGCTGGCGCGGACCCGCGGCGACGAGGCCGGCTATCGGCAGTTCCTGCAACGCTTTCGGGCCAGAGCGCAAGACGTCGAATTCGAGGGCGATCTGGCGCTTGCCGACGCGATGGACGCTGACTGACGCACCTCAGCCCTGCGCGACGACGTTGTCGACGCCGGAGTTGGAGATCTTCGGCGCACCGGAGTGAAACGTCACCTGGTTGTTCATGCCCGAAGCATCGATGCTGTCGGAGGAATCGACGGTGACCGAGTTCTTCATGCCGGACACCGTCAGGCTCGTGCAGTGGCCGGTGATCACGATCGTGTTGTTGATCCCACTGACGGTGACCACGTTGTCGTTGCACGCGATCGTCTTGTTCTCATCGATTCCGGACACGTCGAGCGGTGCGCCCTGCGGCGGCAGCGGCAACGTCGAGGGACCCGAACTGCGGGTCGGACTCGTCGCGCTGGTCGACGGCCGGGGGCTACGCGTCGTGCTGCGGGGCGACGTCGTCACCGGCGAGGTGGTCACGCCCGAGGAGATGATCGACCGGACACCGGAAAGCTGGTGTGCGGCAAAGGCGGCGATGCCGCCCGCGAGCACCAGCACGCCAATCACGATGATGGTGCCCACGATCCACCACATGCGGTTTCCCGAGGAAGATTTCGGCGCGGGCCCGCCGTAGGAGCCGCCATAGCCGCCGTACATGGGCGGTGGCGGTGGTGCGGTGCCGAATGGCGGCGGTGGCACCGGGCCCGGGGGCGGCGGCGGGTAGGCCTGACCGCCCTGCGGTGCGCCTCCCAATTCGGAAGCGCGCGCGGTCTCGGCCAGCGGGCGCTCGAGGTCCCGGATTCGTTTTTCCGGGTCGTCCTGCGATTCCATGGACAGATGCTCCCACCAGACGGCGTCTAATGGGTAGTTTCAGCAGCGTGCCAGACACGCCGAATCGCCAGATCCTGTTGCGTCGCCGCCCGACCGGGCTGGTTGCGCTCGATGACACCGAGCTGATCACCGCGGCGGCACCCGTGCCCGCCGACGGTGAAGCACTGCTGCGGACCACCTACGTCGGACTCGACGCGGCGGTCCGGACCTGGCTGAACGACCAGCCCGGCTACCTTCCGCCGGTGCAGCTCGGCGAGGTCATCCGGGCGGCCGGCATCGGGGAGGTCGTCCAGACTCGGTGTGACGCCTTCGCCGTCGGGGACGTGGTCACCACGCTGTCCGGGTTCCAGGAGTATGTGATCATCCGCGACGACGTCTTCAGCACACCCGTCCCGAGCGAGGACGATCAACTGGCGGTGATGTCGGTGTACGGCCCGACCGGGGCCACCGCCTACATCGGCATGGTCGACGTCGGCATGCCCCAGCCCGGAGAGACCGTGGTCGTCTCGGCTGCCGCGGGCGCCACCGGATCGATTGCCGGACAGATCGCCAAGATCGCCGGCGCCCGGGTGGTGGGCATCGCGGGCGGCCCGGAGAAATGCCGGGCCGTAGTCGAGGACTTCGGCTTCGACGCGTGCATCGACTACAAGAACGACGACATTGCGGCGGCGCTCAAGGAGCATTGCCCGAAACGCGTCGACGTCTACTTCGACAACGTCGGCGGCCCGATCCTCAACGCGGTGCTGGGCCGGCTCGCCAACAACGCACGAGTCGTGCTCTGCGGCGTCATCTCCAGCTACTTGACCGGGGAGCACCCGGGGCCGGCCAACTATGTGAACCTGCTGTCGAAAACCGCACGGATGCAGGGATTTAACGCGCTCGACCAATGGGGCCGCTTCGACGAGGCCCACGCCGCGCTGCGCAAGTGGGGGGCCGAAGGCCGGCTTGCGCACCGCGAAACCGTTTTCGACGGCATCGCCTCCTGTGTGGACGCCCTCAACGGGCTATTCACCGGTGCCAACATCGGCAAGACGTTGGTCAAGATCAGCGAGCCCACGGCCTAACGAGCCGACGGCGGCGTCACATCCGTCCCATCCGTTTCCGCCGAGATGGAGGTGTAATTTGCCCGCCTCCGAGCGACAAATTGCGCCGTCGAATACTGTCCTGGCTTGTCGCTCGGAGGCGGGCAAAAGGGGTGTCCTCCGCAGCACGGTGCTGTTGTGGGCACTGTGACTGAGGACTGCGTGCGCTAGTCCTCGCCGAGCACGCGGTGCAGCGTCTTCTTGGCCTCGCGCAGCGCCTCGAGAACCTTGGTCCGCGACTCGGCCAGCTGTTGCTTCTGCTCGTCGGTGCCGGTCCAGGTGATCGTGCGCGCCAGGCCCGCGATCTCGAACAGTTCCCTGCGAATCTTGAACACGTCGCCGAACTGACCCGCGCGCGCCAGGAAAGCGTGCGCGGTCTCGCTGCTGACGCCCCGCCACTTCAAGAGGTTGTTGCCGAGCTCGGTCAACGTCGCCACGCCGTTGTCGACCGTCACCACGCCACGGCCGGCGAGCAGGCCGATGGCCAGCTCCGCGATCTCCTGCGGGGGAGTGATCGCGCCGTCAGTCGCGTCGGACACCCGCTGGACGACCTGCGCCGCATCGGCCGGACCGTCGAGCAACAGCGCCGCCGTGACAAAGGCGGCGCGCTTCAGCGGCGGGCGACCGCCCGGACCGAAACCACCACCGAAACCGGGACCGCCGGGTCCGCCCTGACCCCAACCGTGTTTGCCCCAACCGCCCCCGAAACCACCCGGGCCGCCTCCGAAGCCGAAGCCGCCAAAGCCGGGACCACCGAAGCCGCCCCCGAAACCACCGGGGCCGCCGAAGAATCCGTCACCAGACATCCTTGTCATTCCTTTCATATCGGACCATCAACCTCCTTGATACCACCGACTCTGGCAATGTCAACAAAGTTGATGGTTCGGTGCGATGAACGTTGTGGCGCATGCCAGCATGTGAACATGAGTGCTTCCCATGACGAGCCTTTGGGCTTCCTGTTGTACCGAGTGATGGCATCGTTGCGGCCCCAGGTCGCCGCGGAGCTGAAGCCGCTGGGACTCGGCCTGCCCGAATTCGTCTGCATGCGGATCTTGGCCAACCGCCCCGGGCTCACGAGTGCGGAATTGGCTCGTGGCACCAACGTCTCCGCGCAGGCGATGAACCAGGTGCTGCATGGCCTCGAGGACCGCGGTGTGTTGAGCCGTGTCGCCTCGGCACCGGCCGGGCGTGCGATGCCGGCCCAGCTGACGCGGCGGGGCAAAGCCGTGCTGAAGCGCGCGGATGCGGCCGTGGCGGTGGCCGAACAGCGAATTCTGACCCGGCTCGCCGCCGAGCAGCAAAGTCAGCTCAAGGAACTGCTTTATGCTGCGGGCACCCCTTGCGCGAAAGGTTGAGATGGATCGTCGCCGGATGATGATGCTGGCGGGATTCGGTGCGCTGGCTGCGGCGGTCCCCACCGCGGGCGCCGCCCCGGCGCGGTCCGGGGCGTACCTGTTTCACGACGAGTTCGACGGCCCGGCCGGCTCGGCTCCCGATCCGTCGAAATGGGTTGTGGCGAGCCAACGTACGCCGATCCACAATCCGACCGGGTTCGACCGGCCCGAGTTTTTCGGGCAGTACCGCGACAGCCGGCAGAACGTGTTCGTCGACGGCAAATCCAACCTCGTGCTGCGCGCCACCCGGGATGGCGGCAGCTACTTCGGCGGCCTGGTGAGCGGCACCTGGCGAGGCGGCATCGGGTCCACCTGGGAAGCGCGCATCAAACTCAACTGCCTCACCGGCGGCTGCTGGCCCGCCTGGTGGTTGTCCAATGACGATCCCGGTCGCAGCGGGGAAGTCGACCTGATGGAGTGGTACGGCAACGGGCAGTGGCCCTCGGGTACCACCGTGCACGCGAACCCGGACGGCACCGCGTTCGAGACCCACCCGATTGCGGTCGACGGCGCCTGGCACACCTGGCGGGTGACGTGGAATACGGGCGGCATGTCGTTCTGGGAAGACTATGCCGAGGGCGCCGAACCGTACTTCAGCGTGCCGGCGACCGGCATCCAGGATGTGCACGACCCGATCCGGATGTGGCCGTTCAACGACGTCGGCTACACGATGTTTCCGATGCTCAACCTCGCGGTCGGCGGTGCGGGCGGCGGCGACCCCGCGTCGGGCGCCTACCCGGCGGAAATGCTGGTCGATTGGGTGCGCGTCTTCTAAGTCAAGGGTGTGGGATGCACGCCGTCTACGCGCATGGTTGTATAACACCGTTTGCGGGAGTTGGCCGGGGGGACCGTGCCGAGTCGGAGCTCCGGCTTCTAGCGATGGGTGGTTGTGCATATGGATCGTCGCCGCATGTTGTTGACGACGGGGCTCGGCATGCTGGCGGCGGCGGCATCGATGCCTCTCCCGGAAGCGTTGGCGTCCCCCTCCGCGCCGGCCGCACCGGCTGCCGGGCCGGGTGGGTACATCTTTGCCGACGAGTTCGACGGGCCCGCGGGCTCGCTGCCCGATCCGGCCAAATGGACCATCCAGACCTGGCAGGACGACGTCTTCCCGCCGGTCGAGGGGATTTACCGCGCCGACCCCCAAAACGTATTCCAGGACGGCCACTCCAACCTCGTCCTGCGCGCCACCCACGACCTGCTGGGCAACGCCTACTACAGCGGCAAGCTGCGCGGCAACTTCCGCAGCATGATCAACCAGACCTGGGAAGCAAAGATCAAACTCGACTGCCTGACCCCCGGCCTGTGGCCGTCGTTCTGGGGAGTCAACGAGGATCCGCTGCCGGACGGCGAGGTCGACATTTTCGAGTGGTACGGCAACGGCGCGTGGGCCCCTGGTACCACGGTCCACGCGGCGTCCAACGGGAAGACCTGGGAAGGCAAATCGATCCCCGGTCTGGTCGACGGTGACTGGCACACCTGGCGGATGTATTGGGGTGAAAAGGGATTCGAGTTCTCCCGCGACGGGTCCGAGTACTTCAAGGTCCCCAACAAACCCATTCACGTCGCCGGCAACCCGCCGGAAGACATGCGGTGGCCGTTCAACATTCCCGGCTACTGGATGACGCCGATGTTCACGCTGGCCGTCGGCGGCGTCGGCGCCGGTGATCCCGCCGCGGGTGTCTTCCCGGCGTCGATGCTCGTCGACTACATCCGTATCTGGTAGCTACCGCTGCGCCTTGAACACCTGAACCAGGTTGAACTGCCAGCGCTCGACGAGCCGGAAGCCCAGGTCGTGCGGGACCGCGAAGGCCGGTGTGGCGCCGTAGCGCGGGCCGGGCGGCAGCGCCGAACCCTGCTCGTGGGCGGGCATCGACTCGTCGGCCTGGGTGATGATCCACACCACGCGACACTGGCTTAGCGGTTGGGCGACGACCTCCGGGATGAGGTTGGTGTCGAAGACGTCGCGGCGCTCCGTTGCCCGTTGCCACAGGGTGAGGTCGACCAGCTTCCGGTAGGCATCGGGGCGCGCCGCCATCAAGGGCCGCATCGGTGCGGGCATAAACGTCACAGTGTCGTTAATCAGCAGGCAATCACCCGGCGCCGCCTGGGCGGTGATCAGGTCCGCCACCTGGCTGTAGTCCATGCCGTACTTTGCATACGGATTATGTTGCGCCCGTAGGTAATTCGGTGTAGCCGCAACCGCGAAGAGGCCAACAATCGCCGCCGCCACCCACGGTTTGGCTGCCAGCGCGCCCACGCAGACACCCAGGACCAGCGCGATCCCGGGCGCGGTGAAGCACAGGTAGCGCGGCGTGTAGATCGGGTGAAAGAACGCCGACCACGCCACGATCAGCGCGGTCGGTATCACCAGCCAGGCGACCGCCAAGATCAGCAATTGCCGATCTGCCGCAACGAGTTTCGTGGAAGTCCAGCGCCACATGGCAATTGCCAGCGCGATCACAAGTGCCGACAACACCGCGAACGGTGGGCTGCGCTCGAAGTATTGCTGAACCGTCACATCCTCGATCGTTCGGTGCCCGATCGGTGCGACCCAACTGATCTGGTGCACCTGCCCCGCGGCCACGAACAGAAACGGCGCCACGGCACCACTCGCCAGCACCGACGTGACGACAAAGCCGGTCACCACGGCTCGGCTGCGCAGGAAGACGCAGACAAACACGAAGTGCACCAGCACCAGCAGCACAAGGTACACATCGAACACGACCGAAACCGCTTGAGCGACACCGTAAGCCGCCCAAACCCAGGCGTTGCTGCGACGCGTGGCATAGACGAACAAAACCGTCAGCCATACCGCGGCCATCATCGAAACGGCGTATGGGCGAGCCTCGATGCCCGCCCACGTCGCACGCGGCAAGACCGCGCAGATGACCCCGGCGGCCAGCGCCACGGTGCGAGAGGAGAACTGGTTGCCCAGCACCACGACGCCGGCCGCGGCGCCTCCGACGGCCAGACCGCTTGGCGCACGAGACCAGAACTCGGTGGGTGCGAACAGCTGGAACCAGCCGTGCATGAGCAGGTAGTACAAGCCATGGACGGCGTCGACGTTGCGCAGCATCTGCCAAAGCTGGCCGAGGGAACGACTGTAGGCGGCCGAAATGGTCGCGGCCTCGTCGTACCAGAACGAGGGGCGGCCAGCGCCGACAAGACTTACCGCGGTGGCTAGTACTCCGACGATCAGCGGGTCCAGCACGCGACGCCCTGACACACCGTTATGGTGCCAGAAGCAAACCCGGACTCTCCCCGGGCGCGCCTGCTAGTTGGTCAGGTACAGGTAGTACAGGCCGTCGCCGTGCTGGCGGCAGTCCCAGTGCGTGTACAAGTGGTCGTTCTGGGTGATCTCGACGTGGGGGCCGTCGGCTTCGCACGCGCCCAGGGTCGAGTAGACGCCGTCGACCTGAATTTCATCGGCATTGGCCACACCCACCGCAGTGGTCATCAGCCCGCCCAAGGCCAGTAAGCCGGCAGCGATAACCCTCTTCATGCGGATCTCCCCCGTCGTATCGGTCGGTTGCGAGGCGAACTATATCGAGTCGCCCGGGCCGCCGAGGGACAATCGACCGGACTTGACCAGACCTTCATCTTTCGAACGTATGATCGAACAATGAGGCCGCTCGCGTCGATCGGGTACAACGGCCAGCCGGTCCGCGACCCGTTTCGGGTGGTGCGTCCGCCGATCGCGGTGCTGATCGACCTGACGGTGCTCTTCCCGCGCGAGCCGCATCGCTCCGGCCGGTATCAGCCCAACGGGCTGCAGCTGCACAAGGTCGTCGAGGGGCGGTTGAGCTGCTGGGGTCTGTGCGAGCAGGGCGACTGGTGGGGGCTGGTCACCTATCCAATCGTGTACGGGTCCAAGCAGAAAACCGTGACGCACTGGATACCGGCCTGGACGCTGCGACGAAAGGGCTAGGCCCGGTGAGGGTTACAGCCGGCGGCCCTGCACGTAGGTGCCGGCGATGGACGTCTCACGCGTTCGCATCAGCAAGCCGAACAGCGTCTGGTCGCGGGCCATGGCGGGGTCGTCGGATCGCACGCCGTCGGTGATCACGGCCTTCAGCGCCGGCGTGCGGTTCGGGTCGATGACGACGAAGTCGGCCTCCTTGCCGACGTCGAAGTTGCCGAACCGGTCCTCCATGTCGAGTGCGCGCGCGCCGCCGAGTGTTCCGATGAAGAGCATCTCGGCCGGATGCATCGACACGCCCGCGTCGCCGGGCTCGGAGATGTGCGCCTTGAAGGCCGTCGCGAGCACCTGCGGGATCGGCCACTCGTCCCCGCCGCCGAAATCCGTTCCGGCAGCGATGTTTACCCCGGAAGCGACCGTCCGCAGCCACGGCATGGTGCCGGACCCGAGGAACTGTTGCGACACCGGGCAGTGCGCGATGGACGTGCCCGTCTCCGACATCCGCTGCAGTTCGGTGTCCTGGCAGTGCACCGCGTGCGCCAGCACGCTGCGCCGCCCGAGCATGGTCGGGCCGCCGACTTTCGAGCCGGGCAGAAACTTGCCGTCGTAGGTGTCCAGGTACGAGTCGACCTGATAGATCTGCTTGGTCGTGTCGACTTCGCCGGTGCCCGGGCGGTCGTTCTCGTTGAGGTGCGTGTGGAAGTACACGCCGCGGTCTCTCACCGAATCATAAAGGTCGCCAAGCCTTTTCAGGGTCTCCGCGGTCACCGCGATCGCGAATCGTGGTACCAGCGCCACATGCAGCCGGGCCGTCTTCACGTTGCCGGTGTCGGCCGCGTGCCACTTGTTGATCTCTTCGCGGGCCAGCCGGATTGCGTCGTCTTCCGACGTCATCAACGGCTTGGCGGGCTGCGGGCCGACGGTCTGGATGCCGCGGCCGCCGACGATCCGCAGCCCGCGGCGCGCCGTTTCGGTGAACAACGCGTCCTGGGCTTCGGGGAAGGGGGATCCGAAGACCATGGCGGCCGTCGTTCCGCTCGCGATGCGCCGATCGCAGAACTCGACGGCCGCCCGGCGGGCGAAGTTCCGGTCGGCGAAGCGGGCTTCCGCGGGATAGATGCAGTGGTTCAGCCATTCCAGCAGCTGCCCACCGTTGTACGAGTCGCCCGCATACGTCTGCGGGAAATGAACGTGGGTATCCACGAAGCCCGGAAGCAGAAACCCGGGCCGGTGATCCGTCACGGGTGTGGAACGGTATTTGAGGGGGACGCCGGCGCGCTCACCGCAGAATGCGATCTTGCCGTCGTCCTCGACCACCAGCGCGCCCTGTGGGATGGACACCAACGCATGGGCGGCTTCGGACACCAGCGGAGAGCCGGCAAGGTGAAAAATGTGCCCAAGGTGAATCCGAGCCACGTGATCTTCCCCTAGTGTCTTCCCCGTCGCGCTGCAATTCACATACAACCACCAGGGCGTGTTCAGCGTCGGCCCGGACAGTGAGCGCGGCTGGTTCGGTAGCACGGCAACGATGTCAATGAGAGGATTGCTGCCCGTGGCAGGAAGCTCGAGCTCGCTGTTGACCACGCTCATTCCGCTGGCGCTCGTGAATGCCGTCTCTCCGCTGACGATCATCCCGGCCGTGCTGGTGCTGCACGCGCCGCGGCCCCGGCCCGCTGGGCTGGCCTTCCTGGTCGGCTGGTTGGTCGGGCTGGCGGCCGAGACCGCGCTTTTCGTCGCGGGTTCCGGTGCGCTCGGCGATGTGCACAAGTCGTCGCCACCGACGTGGGCGTCCTGGCTGCGGGTGGTCCTCGGGTCCGCGCTGATCCTGTTCGGCATTTACCGGTGGGTGACCCGGCATGGTCACACCGAGACGCCGAAGTGGATGCGGTCGTTCGAAACCATCACCCCGAGGCGGGCGGGCATCACGGGACTGGTCTTGACGGTGGTCCGGGTCGAGGTGCTGTTCATGTGCTTGGCCGCCGGATTGGCCATCGGCACCAGCGGGCTCGACGATGTCGACAAGGTGTCATCCGGCATCGTCTTCGTCGCCATCTCCGCGTCGACGGTCGCGCTTCCCATCTTGGCCTACGTCGCCGCGGGCCATCGCCTCGACGATTTCCTGGAACGCCTCAAAAACTGGATGGCGAAAAACAATGCCGCGCTGCTGGCCGTAGTTCTGGTGTTGATCGGTGCGATGGTGCTGCACAACGGAATTCGCGCGTTGTAGTAACGCGTCGAATCACTGGTAGCCGCCATCGGCCAGCCCGGCTTGCGCTTCGAGCCGGTTGCTCTTGCCAAAGAGCCTGTCGCGGAGCACTTCCCAGACGTAGGCGACGATCATGCGGGAGTGACCCTTGGCGGCCCACTGCTGGGAATGCAGCTCCTCGTGGTGCAGCACCCGATCGAGCGCGAGATTGCTTTCCACGGGCCGGCCCTTGCGGTCGGTGTACCACGCGTGCCCGGACTCGACGATTTGGCGCAACCGTCGGGCGGGGCCGGTCGAGTCTGCGACGTCAACCGCGACGTTGACCAGGAAGATGTCACCCCAGGCCGTGCCGCCCTGCTGGCTGAACAGTCGCTGGATCCAGTTGCCGCCCAAGCCCATCAGCATGCCGTTCGGGGTTGTGACGAGGCGCCCGCCATTGCGGTCGACGAATCCGACGTCCTGGCCGTAACTCCAGTTGTTCGCCTGCTGGCGATCGGCAATGCGCTGCACCTCGTCGGCGGTGTACGGCGTCTCGGGGAAGTCAGCGGGCTGGTGCGACGGGCGGCCGTAACCGGTGCCCGCGTTGAGGACGTAGGTCATCAGCGTCGCGGCGCGCGCCGCGTCGCCGGCGGTGCCCGGCGGAATGAGGAAGAACGACTTGCCGTCCGGGTCGTTGATCTCCGCCATTTCGTCGAGAACCCGAAAGCTCTCGTGCGTGACGCCGTGTTGTGCAGCGATCGCGGCGGTGACCGCCGGCGGCACGCCCAGGCGTTCGGCGTTGGCCAGCCACTTCTGGTGGTAGTCCGCTGCCGGCCGCCTGGTCATAGTGCGTCAATTGTTATCAGTCGCGCCGCTAAGGTGTAGCGAATGAGCAGGGGGCCCTGGCAACGCATACGCGGAATCAAGCAGATCACCCGCGGTTTGGGCACCCTCGATCGCGAGTTGTTCGTCGCGGTGGCCGAAACCCCGACCCCACTGCTGGACACGGTGATGCCCCCGCTGACCCGGGCGGCCGACCATTCCAAGCTGTGGTTCGTCATCGCCGGGGGCCTGTTCGCGACCAGGAAGCCCGTCGCGCAGCGCGCCGCGGCCCGTGGACTCGTGACGCTCGGTGTCACAAGCCTGTTCACCAACCAGATCGCCAAGCGAATCCGCCCACGCCCGCGACCGCTCTACGACTCGGTGCCGGTGGTCAGAAGAGCCCACCGCCGCCCGACGTCCAATTCGCTTCCGTCGGGACACTCGGCCAGCGCCGCCGCGTTCGCCGTCGGTGTGGGTCTGGAGAATCCGCCGCTGGGCTTCGGGCTGGCGCTGTTGGCCGGACTGGTCGGATTGTCGCGAGTGGCCACCGGCGCGCATTACCCCGGCGATGTCGTCGTCGGGCTGGGTATCGGCGCCGGGATCGCGGTCCTCGGTGGCAAATTGGTCCCGCCGGTCGTGGAAACCGCTCTGCCGCAATCGGAACCGCTGCGCATCGAGACGCCGGAACGGCCCGACGGCGCCGGCGTGGTGTTCGTGGTCAATCCGGCGTCGGGCAGCGGCACCGGGGCTCGCGTCGTCGACGAGGTTCGTGCGGAGCTGCCGAATGCCGAGATCGTGGCACTCGGTCCCGACGATGACCCCGAGCAGGTGCTGCGCGGCGCCGCCGCGCGGGCCGAGGTGCTTGCGGTCGGTGGCGGCGACGGCACGGTGGCCACCGCCGCGGCGGTCGCGGTCGACGCGGGACTCCCGCTGGCGGTCTTTCCCGCCGGAACGTTCAACCACTTCGCGAAGGACATCGGTTGCGACACCGTGGCCAAGACCGTGGAGGCGATCCGGAGCGGCAGCGTGGTTCGCGTTGATCTGGTGTGCCTCAACGAAAGTCAGATAGTGATCAACACCGCCAGCGTCGGCGCGTACCCCGCGTTCGTGCAGCAGCGCGAGAAGCTGGAGAAACGCATCGGCAAGCCGCTGGCCGGCTTCTACGCGATGCTGCATACGCTGCGCAACGATCAACCCGTCCGAATCCGCTACGACAACAAGACGCTGCTGACATCGCTGCTCTTCCTGGGCAACTCGCTGTATCTGCCCACCGGATTCGCCCCGTCGCGTCGAACTCGCATGGACGACGGCCTGATCGACGTGCGCATCCTCGAAACTGGTCGCCGGTTCGCCACCACGAGGATCCTGACCGCGCTCGCCCTCGGACGGCTGCAGCGCAGCCCGCTCTACCACGAGCTGCAGGTGCCCGAATTCAGCTTCTCGGCCGTTGACGCGCCGACGGTTATCGCGCATGACGGCGAGGTCGGCGACGAATACCGCGAAGCGAGCTTCACCGCGAAATACCGGATTCTGCCGGTGTTCCGGCCATTTCGCTGAGGGCCGGCGCTACCCGTCCACCTGATCGGCCAACCGGTCGAGCCACTCGGCCATCATCGCCTTTTCGCCCACGCTCAACACACCATTAGTGTTGCCGTGCAACGCCTCTCGCAAGGCGACCGCGCGCCCGGGAACATCCGAAGGAGTCGGCTGCCGCGAGCCGTCCGTCGCTATCGCGGCGATGGCGTTCTCGCGTGTGATGGCCGACAACTCCGGGTCGCGTTCCTCGACTGGAACACGAACCTGGGCCAGCACATAGCCCACCGCCGCGGCATGCACGTACTCCACGGCACGCTTGACGCTCATCTTGAGCAGGCCGTAATCGCCGATCCGCGCGATCAGCCCGTGCAGGATCTCGATCGATTCGCGGGCCAGTGCCGGCATCCTGCCGGGGTGCGGCTGGACGTAGGCGAGGATGTAGCAATCGGGATGGGTCAGGCCGAAACCGACATGCAGGTCCCAGGAGTCGCGGAAGTCCTGCACGGGGTCGTCGGTGACGACGGCGCGGCGCTTGTCCTCTAAGTAGCTCTGCAACACGTATCCCGTTACGGCATCCAGCAGGCCCTGCTTGTCGCCGAATTGCCGATAGATCGTCGGCGGCTGCACGCCCGCCGCCGACGCGACGGCCCTGGTCGAGACCGCGTCGACGCCGCCGGAGCCGAGGAGTGCGGCCGCGGCTTCCAGCACCTTCTCTGCCGCTTCGGGGCCGGGTGTCCGGGTCCGCTGACCATTCATGTTTTCAACGATAACAAATTAAGGGTTGCGGTGGTATCAATCAGTGATATCGTCCTTCGTGTTATCACTGTTAACAACAGGACCGCGTGGAGGGACCCCATGTCTTCAACATCGAAACCAACGAGCAGCTACGACGTCGTCGTCGTCGGCGCCGGCGTCGCCGGTTCGGTAATCGCCAGCCGACTCTCGGAGCAGCCCGGCACCCGGGTGTTGCTGCTGGAAGCCGGCCGGGCGACCCCGCCTCCGGCCAGTGCGACTCCGCACCTGTGGCCCACGATGATCGGCGGTCCGGCCGACTGGGGTGACTCGACGACCGTGCAGTCGGCCACCGGGTCGTCAATCCGGCTGGTCCGGGGCCGGGGCATCGGGGGATCATCGGCGACCAACGCCATGATGTTTGTCCGCGGACACCGGACCAGCTACGCCACCTGGGAGCACGTCGGCGCCAAACGCTGGGGATACGACGACCTGCTGCCGTACTTCAAGCGCTGCGAATCCGCCACCGGTGGCGATCCGGCGCTGCGTGGCGATAGCGGTCCGATGCAGATCGCCGAGATCGATCCGCTGCATCCGGTCGCGGTCGCCGGCCTCGACGCCGCGGCGCAGTGCGGATACCGCCGGGCCGCCGACATCAGCGGGGGGCAGGAAGTCGGCTTCGGCCCGGCCTTCCTCAACATCGTCGACGGGAAGCGGCTCAGCGCCGCCGACGCGTATCTGCTGCCGGCACTGCACCGGCCGAACCTCGAGTTCGTCGCCGAGACCACGGTGCACCGGCTGCGGATCGAGAACGGGCGCTGCACCGGCGTGGAATACAGCACGGGCGACGGGACCTCGGTTTCGGTCGCATGCTCGGGTGAAGTGGTGTTGGCCGCGGGCACGATCGGCTCGGCCCAGTTGCTGATGCTCTCGGGAGTTGGTCCGGCACAACACCTTCGGGACGTCGGCGTCGGGGTGACACTCGACCTACCCGGCGTCGGTTCCAATCTTCATGACCACGTCATGGCGCCGGTGGTGTACAGCTGCACCCGGCCGTTGCCACCCAGCGCCGGCGGCCACGGCGAGGCGTTCGGATTGATCCAGACCGAGTACGCCGGCGAGGGCCCCGACGCGCAACTGCTCTTCATCAACTCCACCGGCATCGGCCTGCCGGGCGACGACGGCAGCGTCGTCGGCTATGTGATCGCGGTCTCGGTGATGCTGCCGTACAGCCGCGGCAGCGTGCGGCTGTCCGGCCCGAATGCCGGCGTGCTGCCAATCGTCGACCCGAACTACCTCGGCGACGAGCGCGACCTGCGCACCCTGGTAGCCGCCGTGCGGGTGGCCCGAAAGATCGGTGCCGCAAGTGCTTACGACCCATGGCGGGGCGCCGAGGTGGCGCCTGGACCCGACGCCGACGACGACGATGCCTTGCGCAACTTCGTGAAGGCCGCCTACCAGTCGTACTTCCACCCGGTGGGAACGTGCGCGATGGGCGATACGGAGGTGTCGGTGGTCGACAGCGAATTGCGGGTGCACGGCATCAGTGGCCTGCGGGTCGCCGACGGATCGGTGATGCCGTCGGTCCCGTCGGCCAATACGGCCGCGACGGTCTATGCGATCGCCGAGCGGGCCGCCGAGATGATCGGCGGGTGAGGTCTTCGCCGCAGGTTCGGTGCGGGTGGGCGCGGCGTTGATGAGGCGTAGCGTGACCCTCGTGCAGTCGCCGCAGAGTCTGCTGGAGGACACGGATTGGAGCAGCCTCGAACACGCCTACGGCCCGGCCGGCGAGGCGCCGTTCGAGCTGCTCCATCTGCTGACCGAGGACGCCGAATTATGCGGCAACGCAATCGCTTTCCTCGATTCCGCTGTCCTGCATCAGGACACGATCTACTCCGCGACGGCTCCGGCGGCGCTGTTCGTGGCGGCAATCCTCGACGATGTGCGCACTCGGTTCGTGTGCGACTCAACGCTGCCCTGGGATGATCGCGAGCGGCCGGTGCGGGCCGCGCTGCTCGAATGGCTCGGACGGGTCGCCGCGGCCGCCGCATGGGAAGAGCTCGAACCCGACGACGATCTGGAGGACGAGGATACCGGCGCGGTCGAGGCATGTCGGGCTATTCGGCCCGACGTATATACTTGTGTCGCACCGTTTCTCGATGACCCGGATGCGGGAGTGCGCCAGGAGGCCACCACTGCCATGGCCCATCTGCTGCAAGCCCCGGAACTGGCGGAGTTCCGCGCCGCGGCCGCCGAGCGCTTGTTGCGCCAGGCGGCAGACGCGCCGCCGGTGGAACGAGCGGGCATCGCGCTCACCGTCGGCGCCTGGGGTATTCCACCCGCAATGTTCCTGGCCGACGAGCATCCCGGAGTGCGGGCATGCGCGGCATTGACGGCAGCGCATGACGGCGTGCCGGCGGCGCTCGAGGAGATCCGGTCGGCGCTGCGCGATCCGCGGGCCGCCGACGCGCTTTTCGACGAGAACCCGCCCCTGATCTGGGGCCAGATGCGGTTCGCTCTCATCGAGGCGTTGTTGCGCCGCACCGCGACATTCGACGAGATTGTGGACGAGGCGGTCGCGGTGGCCCGGATGACCAATGCCCACACGGTCCAATCCGATTGGGGCCCAATGCTTGTGCGCGCTTTTCCGGAGGCCTTTACGTCGACCGATGCGCTGTCCGAGAACCAGCGGCGCTTCCTGGTGGCGATCGTCGAGAACGACGAGTGCTGGGGCGTCATCGCCAATCCCTACGGCTGGCTCCGCGGCGTCGGGCTGCCCACCGAGCGTGACGAACTACGTTCCCTCGTCGACCCCTAGGTAGGCGTCGGCCCAGGCGCCGATGATTCGGCCGGCCCGGTGCGCTTGGCCGGGGACGGTCAGCAGGTGATCGGAACCCTCCAGCGAGACGAAGCTGCGCGGGTGGCGGGCCAACCGGAAGATCTCGCTCGCGTTGTCGATGCCGACGGTGTTGTCCGTCGGCGAGTGCAGAATCAGCAACGGCAGCCGCAAGCCTTTGATCTTGTCGTGCAGGTGCGCCGCGCGGACATCCTCGACGAATGCGCGCTTGAGGGTCAGCTTGCGCCCACCGACCAGCCACTCGACGCTGCCCACGGCTAAGCAGCGGTCAACCACTGCGTCGTAATGCTTTTCGACATGGCTGGGGTCAAACGGTGCTGCCACCGTGACGACGGACCGCACGCCCGGCGCCCGCATCGCCGCGGCGATCACCGCGGCGCCACCCCACGAGTGTCCGACCAGGATGTCGGCCGGCGTTCCACGGTCGGCCATGAACTCGCATGCCTGCACGACGTCGTCGACCTTGACGGTGAACGACCCGTCGCCCCAGTTCCCGTCCGATCCACCGAGCCCGAGCGCGTCGAAGCGCAGCATGCCGATGCCGTCGGACGCCAGCTGCTTGGAGATCCGGGACGCGGCCGGGCAGTCCTTGCCGAGCGTGAAGCCGTGCGCGAACACCCCCCAACCGCGCGCGGGAGTTTCCGGGACCTCGATGACCCCCGCCAGATTCGCGCCCGTGGAGCTTTGGAACGTGACGCGTTCGCCCATAGTGCAGATCTAACTACGTGACGCCCGACCGGCGCGATGGTCGGACTCGGCAATACGGCAGGAATTTGCTGCGCGGTCGGCCTAGGATTTGCTCATGCCGCTCGCGGTCGGCGAAGAATTCGCGGGATACACCATCCTGCAGGTGCTCGGCGCCGGTGCGATGGGCACCGTCTACCTGGTGCAGCATCCCCGGTTGCCGCGCCAAGACGCGCTGAAGGTGCTCTCGGTCGACCTGACCACCGATCCGCACTACCGGACCAGGTTTCTGCGCGAAGCCGACATCGCGGCCAGCCTGTCGCATCCGAATATCGTGGGCATCCACGACCGGGGCGCGTCCGATGACCAGTTTTGGATTGCGATCGACTTCGTGCGTGGCACCGACGCGGCCAAACTCCTGCGCGAGCATCATCCGCGAGGGGTGCCGGTAGGCCAGGCGATCCAGATCATCGACGCGGTGGGATCGGCGCTGGACTACGCGCATCAGCAGGGCCTGCTGCATCGAGACGTCAAACCGGCGAACATCTTGATCGCCGATCCGGGGTCGGACTCGCAACGAGTGTTCTTGGCCGACTTCGGGATTGCACGTCATGTCGACGACACGGGTCTGACCGCGACCAACATCGCTGTCGGCACGGTCGCCTACGCGGCGCCCGAGCAGTTGACGGGCTACTTGATCGACGGACGCGCCGATCAATATGCGTTGGCCTGCACCGCATTCCACTTGCTCGCGGGTTCGCAACCCTACGACCACCCCAGCGCGGCGGTCGTCATCGGCAAGCATGTGACGGCTCCGCCGCCGCCGATCGGCGAACGCGTCCCCGAATTGGCCCCGCTGAACCCGGTATTCGCCAAGGCGATGGCCAAGGACCCGGCCGATCGGTTCGCCCGGTGCCAAGACTTCACCCGCGAGCTGCAGCGCGCGCTCGACGCCGGTGTCGACGCCACGCGGTTCGCGCCGGTCTCCGTCCCGCCGTCACCGGGCGGTAAGTCCGGTGGGCGCCGCACCCGCCTCGTGATTGCCGTGGCCGCGGCCATCGCGTTGCTGATCGGCGGCGGAATTTTCGCGGCCGTCAAGCTCACCGGACACCACGGTCCGAACGCGGCGGCGTCGCACACCCCGCCGCCCAATAGCGGCCCTTTCACCGGCGCCTACACCGCCGACTTGGGCCCCCAGCTCAACATCCTGGGCAAGGAGGTGCAAGGCGCGCCACCGCCCGGCAAAGAGACGTGGAATCTGCGGTCAATGTGCGGCACCGGCGGTTGCGTGGCCACCGCGATGAAGACTGCCGGGCCATTCACCGGCCACGCGACCGACATGATCTTCGATGATCTGGCGGGCCGCTGGATAGCGGTGTACGTGCGCCCCGCGAAATGTCGCGACCAAGACGTCGAAGGGTGGAATCTCGTGTGGCTCCAACCGCGTCCGGACGGCAGCATGTCCGGCGAATGGATAACGGATGCCGTCGATTGCTACTACAAGCGGAACGTGACCTTTACCCGAAACGGCGACACCGACGTCGCGAGCCTGCCTGACCCTGCCGCCCAGCCCGCCCGGGTGGTGTCTGCGGGACAGGGGCTGCACGGTGTGTACCACTCGAAGGTCACGTTCTCGTCGGGACGCCCGCCCCCAGAGCAGGATTTCCGCGTGGACACTGTCTGCTTACGCACCGGGGACCGGTGCGTAACCCGCCTGGTGCTCACCGATGACAGTGGCGGCATCCTGTTATTTTTCGCGAACGGCACGTGGACGCGAAACAACGAAGAGGACATGACATGTCCGGATGGGCGCACATCGCGCCGCAAGATCAGCGGCGTATTCCCCGCGCCCATCCCGCCCCAAGACCCCATCATGCAGCTCAGCGGGCACGGACACAACGAGGAATCCGGCGGCAGTTCTTGTGTCAACTATGACTACCAACAGGTTTTGAATCGCACCGGTAACTAGCGGTGCGGGACGCGTGCCGCACGCGTCCCCCCTAAGGTGGGTGCGTGGCCTTTGCCGCGAGTCGCAGGTTGGTGCGTAACCGACAGTTGTGCACGCTGATGGCGGCGTGGACTGCCTTTTATATCGGCGCGTTTTCACACTTCGTCCTGGTCGTCACGTTCCTGTTCGCGGCGGGCGGTGCCTCCACCGTCGGTGTGGCGACCGTGGCGGTCACGCTGCCGGCCGGGCTGCTCGGGCCGCTGGCGGCGCCACTGGCCGCGAGTGCGCGCCCGGAGCTTCATCTGGCTTTCGGGATCGGAAGTCGTTGTGTGGCAATGGCCGCGACCATCGCCACGGTGCTCAGCCACGGGTCGATCGACGTGGTGTTGGTGCTCGTCACCGTGGAGTCGCTGTTGTCGGCGGGGGTGCGGCCGCTGCACGGCGCGCTGGTGGTCCGGCTTTCCAACACTGCCGGCGAGGCGGCCGCGGGAAACGCACTGACCAGCTCACTGGTCAGTGCGGCTGCGCTGGCCGGGCCGGCGCTGGCGGGAACGGCGCTGGATTTCGTGGGAATCGCGTGGGCGTTTGCGCTCCCGGCTTTTTTCTTTGCCGTCGCGATGGCAGCGGCGCTGCTGATCCGGGTGCCGCGCGCCGACGAAGACTCATCCCGTAGTTCGGGAGGGTCGGCGGCTCCGCGGGGATCACAACTCAAATTGCTCGGGGCCGGGTTTCGCGGGATTTTTTCCAGCCGCGCTGCCGCCGCGGCCACGATGCTGTTCGCCGTCAACGTGATTGTGCTGGGCGTCTGGTACGTCGGCGCCGCGCCGGTCGCCGCACACCGGCTGCATCTGGGGAAGGGCGGCGTCGCCACCATCATGGCGTTCTACGGCGCCGGGGGATTGGTCGGCGCGCTGGCGACACTGTCGATCGTTACGTGGCGCCGCCTGGCCGGCGTGCTCGGCGCGGGGCTGCTCGGCCTGGCGGCCGTTTTCGCCGCGCTGGGAACGATCGGCTCGCCACCCGTCGGCCTGGCGCTTGCCGCTGTCCTGGGCGCCGCGGGCGCCGTGATTTATGCCATCGCGCCGACGTTGGTGCAGCGCGGCGTCTCACGCGAGGCGATGGTCCCGGCGGTTGCGACGTTGCAGAGCTTGTACCTCGTTGGCGAGGCCGCCGGTGCCGTCGTCACGCCACTGCTCCTCGGATCGTTAGGAGTTGCAGCCACTTTCGGCCTCGTGGGTGGTGTGACAGCCCTGGCTACGCTGTTGGCGTGGCCGCAGCTGCGCGGTGCCGACAAGCTCAGCGATGAGGACGCGGCCAAGCTGGCCGTGATTCGCGCCGCTCCGATGCTGCAACCGCTTCCGGCGCTGGCACTCGAACAACTCGCTCGAGTCGCGACGCGCGTCGCAGTGCCCGCGGGCTGCGAGGTCTTCCGGCAGGGCGACCGCGGTGACCGCTTGTACGTCATCGCCGCCGGCCTGGCCGAGATCGCCGTCGACGGTAGCCGGGTGGCGACGCTGGGTCCCGGCGGGTCGTTCGGGGAAATTGCCTTGCTGCACAAGGCGCCACGCTCCTCCACGGTGACGGCGCGCGAGGACCTCGATCTGATCGCCATCGAGGGCGAGGAATTCCTCAGCGCGCTGTCGACCGACAGCGTGTCGGTCGGCCGCGTCGGCCGAATTGTCCGCGCCCGAATGGACACCCCGCCGGTCGCCGAGCGCTTCGTCGAGTTGAGTCGCGACGACGCGTTGAGCGGCGGGGCCGCCCGCGAGTTGCTTGCCGCGCAGCCGCCGATGGCCACGATCGAGGCAACAGCGCTGGGTGAGCTTGCCGATACGGCGCGGGTGCTCGCGGCCGGCGACGGTGCACTGATCACCCGCGAGGGCGACTACGGCGATACGTACTACGTGATCGTCGACGGCGCCGCAACGGTTTTCGAGGGCGACACCGAGATCCGTGAACTGCGGCCCGGTGACGGATTCGGCGAGCTGGCGATCCTGCGCGACGTCCCCCGCACGGCCACCGTGCGGGCATTGGGCGACACCACATTGTTGGCCGTCGACCGCGACGCGTTTCACCGCGCCCGGCACCTCGGCTAGCCGCCGATATGCTGACCGGCGTCCTAGCCAACGGAGGTTGCGGCACCGATGAAAATTCTCAACGCGTTGTGTTGGGTCCTGCTCGCCCTCACGGTGGTGGCCGTGGCGGTGATGGCAGTGCGACCGTCGCTGGCCCCCCAAGCCGCATCCGCCCAGGCCGGTTTGCTCATCCTGTTCGTCATCGTCCATGCGTGGCTGGGCTACACCTCTCGGGGCATGGCGGTATTCGTCGTGATCGCCGGGGTCGTCGCATTCGCGTTGGAAGCACTCAGCATTGCCACCGGTTTCCCGTTCGGCTCCTACACCCATCACCTGCCCGGTGTGAAACCGTTGGGTGTTCCGCTCGCGGTGCTGCTCGGCTGGATCATGTTCGGCTGGCTGGCGTGGGCGCTGGCTCGGCTGATCATGCGGCCCGTCGCCGCCGTGGCTGTTGGTGGCGCCGAACGCTTTACCACCCCCATCGTGGCGACGTTCGTTCTCGGCGGCTATGACCTGGTGTACGACCCGATCGGGGCGACGGCACACAACTGGTACTCCTACCACCAGCCGACCGGGGCGCTGGGCGTTCCGCTGACCAATTACCTCGGCTGGCTGCTGACGGGCTGGGTGATCTTTCAACTCGTCGCGCTGATCGAATCAAGGTTCCCCGGTCGCGCGGCCACCCAGAGTCGCGGCTACTGGCTGCTGCCGTGCCTGTTCTGGCTTTCGACCACCGCGCAGGTCTTCACCGAGTTGATCCGTCCGACCGATGGCGTCGTGGTGCGCGGCGGCAAGACCATTGCGATCACCGACGTGTACGAATCATGTGCGTCGGCAGCCTTATTCACCATCGTTTTCACCGGGATCACGGCGCTGATCAGGCTCTACAGCCGGCCGTCGCCTCGCTGAGGGGCGCGTCGTTTGCGTTGGTGGGGCGCGGTATTCGCGCTACCGACTTGTGACGGCGTCGTGACGTCACCATTTGGAAACGGCGCGGTGCGGCGCGCGTCGCGTTGCACATACGCCACTAAGAATGGGGACGTCGTCGAGGAGCGACTTGTATAGGGCTATGTGGTTCTGCTGCGCGAATGAAGGAGTTGGACGTTGATGACGATCTTCGATCGATTCAACATCGGTGTTGTTGCTAGCGCGGGATTGTGCGGTGCCGCTATAGCTTTGAGCCCGGACGCGGCAGCCGTCCCACATATGACGGGTGGCGGTGCCTGCATGTACGGGCAGGCCGGCGAGGCCGGTGCCCCGGCAGCCGGTGGACCCGTGGCCGCCGGGGGAGCAGCGGCAGCACCGTGCGCCGCTCCACTGACCGACATGGCCGGTGTCCCAATGGTGGTGCCGGGTCCGGGAATTGTTCCCGTTCCGGCCGGTGCTCCGCTGATTGCGCTCGGACCGCCGGTGCCCGTCGTTCCCCCGCTGCCGTTTGCGCCGCCGGTGCCGATCGGTGCTCCGCTGCCGCTGGGGGCTCCGCTGGTCGCGCTGGGTGGGGTCGCGGATGGCATTCCGGTTGCCCCGCTGATCGACATGTCCGGGGTGAAGGACGCGCCGACCGGTCCGGCGCCAGCCGGCGGGCCGGTAGCCGGTCAGCCGGTTTCGCCCGGTCCCTCGCCGGTGCACGGAGGCTAATCCTCAGCATTAAATGACCCGCTGGGCTTGAGCCCGGCGGGTCATTTCTATTGCAGGGGAACGTATTTAATCAACGGGCGAATGCCGGGTATTCGGTCGGCGAGCGTGCAATCACTGCGAGAAATCCGCGAAAATCCCGCCCTGAGTGCACGTTCGGCGTCGGTGAAGGACTGTGCGACAGCGGTTTACGACGAGGGTAGTTCGTTTGTGCTCTCGCGCACGACGACCGGGTCACCGACGTTGACCGTGTTGTAGTACCACTCGGCGTCCTCGGGGCTCAGGCTGATGCAGCCGTGGCTGACATTGTCCAAACCGAGCGAATTGACCGCCCAGGGAGCCGAGTGCACGAAAAGGCCATGGTTGGTGATACGAACGGCGTAGTCCACCGTGACGAGATACCCGTCGGGATCGCTGACCGGGATCCCGACGCTACTGGAGTCCATCTGTACCGAGCGTTCTTTGGACAACACCGTGTAGGAGCCGATCGGCGTCGGGTACTCGGGTCTGCCCAACGAAGCCGGCAGCACGCCTTGTTGGCCGAAGTGCGGGCGGTGGTGCGGCGACGGCAGTGACGACGGCGGTCCCGACTCCACTCCGTCGATGCTCACGGTGAAGGTGTGCTCGGAGATGCTGGCAATGCCGATGACCCGCGGGCCCGTCTTGATCTCGGCGGGCTGGCCTTCCACCGTCAGCGCAATTGTGCTGTGCGCCGGCCAGTACCGGTCAGGAACCCATTGCACCACTTTGTTGTCGAGCCATTCGTACTTGCCGGTCATCGCGGGCGTCGACTTGATGTCGAGGGCACGCTCGGCCGCGACTCGGTTGGTCACGGGGGCGCGGAAGGTCACCACCACGGGATGCGCCACGCCGACCGCCTGGCCGCCGCTGGGCTGCACCGATGCGATCGGAAAGGGGGCATAGGACTGGCTGGCCGACGCGAGGCTCACATCGGCCGGCACCGGCAGATTCACGACGGCCGTCCCCGCGATCACGCCCGCGCCGATTCCGATGACAGCAACGGCACACCGAACACCCGCGCGCATAGGCCCAATCCTTTTAACTGACAGAGTTGCAATAGGAATGGTAAAGCCGCGCTGACCTGCGGAAGCGCAAGGGCGCGTTAGTAATTGATCAAGTGTCGGTCACGATTTGGCTACGGCGATCCGATCTGTCAACGTGATCGTGCCAGCCGTAGTCGCGACAGAGGAGAACAATGCCCGCACGTTGGTATCGAGCGGTGGGGCTGGTCGGTGTCACGCTGATGTGCGCGACGGCGGTCGCGGGCACGGCGCTGGCCGCGCCGCCTCCCGCGCCGGGGATCTTGGTCAGCGATGGAATCACCAAGTGCACAACGGGTTTCGCGGCCCAAGGCGGCGACGGTGGCTACTACCTGTTCACCAGTGGGCATTGCGACCACGCCGCGCCGTTCACTTACGACGAGAACGTTCCGCTCGGACACATCACCGCCAGCGAGGTGCTGGGCGACCTCAAAGACGCTGCGATCATCCGTCTCGACCCGGGCGTCGGCGCGCCGGGCGGCGATGTCGCCGGCCAGCGCGTCCGGGGCGTGTTGAGCGCCGGCCAGATCAAGTCGGGCATGCCGTTCTGCAAACTAGGCGCGATGACCGGTGAGACCTGCGGCTCCGTCAAGAGCATCGACGGCGAAGTCATCGAAGCAAACGTGTTCGCTCAGCCCGGTGACAGTGGCGGTCCGGGCTATGTGAAGAACGCCGACGGCACGGTGACCGCGGTCGGCCTGGTCATGTCCACGTCGCTGGCGGGCGACCCCAACACGACCTACTTCGTACTGGTGCAGCCCCTACTCGGCAGGTGGGGTGTGCACATCGTCGGCTGACTACGGCGTCAGCCCGCACCCGCCGCGATCACCTGGTCCACTTCGAGGGCCCGGGCGGCCATCTCGGCGTGTGCCTTGTCCAGCGCTTCGGCCTGATCCTCATCGGCCGTCATCAGCGCCTCGATGTCGAAGCCGCCCATGTCGAGAACGCCCATGTCCGAGAAGGCTTTCTGCACCTTGTCGCCCCACAACCCGATGTCCTTGACGATCGGCACGATGCGGCTGAACAGGTGCGAGCGGAATTGAATCATGATCGGCGACGTGTCGACCCATTCGGCGCAGGCCTTGACGTCGAGGCCGAGCGTCTCGAACACCTCCTCGCCGCGGAACCGATCGCGCATCAGGTAGCAGGCGTCCACGACGAACTCTTCCCGCTCGGCCCGCTCGGCTTCGGTGAGCTGGGAGTAGTAGTCCTTCAGCGAGATTCGGCCGAAGGCGACGTGCCGGGCCTCGTCTTGCATCACGTAGGCCAGCACCTGCTTGGCCAGCGAGCCGGGCGCCGCCAAGTCGCGCTGCACCCCGAACGCGGCGAGTGCCAGCCCTTCGATGAGGACCTGCATGCCGAGGTAGGGCATGTCCCAGCGCGAGTCGCGCAGGGTGTCGTCCAGCAGGGTGGTCAGATGCTTGTTGATCGGGTAGGCCAGGCCGACCTTCTCCTGCAGGAACCGCGAGAACGTCTCGACGTGCCGGGCCTCGTCCATGGTCTGGGTGGCCGCGTAGAACTTCGCGTCCAGGTCCGGGACGACCTCGACGATCTTCGCCGCGCACACCATCGCGCCCTGCTCGCCGTGCAGGAACTGCGAGAACTGCCAGGCTTGGCTGTGCTGGCGCATCTGGGCGCGAAGTGATTCGTCGGCGTCGTTCCACATCGGGCTGTTGAACAGTGGATGGAACTCGTCGGGCAGCCCGACCGGATTCATCGGGTCGACGTCTTGGGTCCAGTCGATGCGCGACTGGGCGTCCCACTGCTTGTCCTTGCCCTTTTGGTACAGGGACAGGAGGCGGGCGCGCCCCTCGTCGTACTCCCAGGTGAAGCGCGCGTCACCGGCGCTGGGGACCTCCCGGGAGTACGGCGCAGGGACGTCCGTGTACATGTCTCTCGTGGTCATGAGTGCCGCCTCTCGCCATGCGACCAGTGGTCATGTGATGGCTATCACAGTGCGCCGAGTCCGGCGGCGCCGTCAACCCTGACGAGCGGGCCAATATCGCGGCCCGCCCCACTGGTCACGCCCGAAGCGTGGCAGCGTCGACGCCGGACGACACGCGTAGTCGGGTTACCTCAAAACGTCAGTGGATGCGCGCGCTGCCGCCGAGGCCGATCTCGAGCACGCTTCCGGTGATGACCCCGGGGTCGGTGACCAGATACAGCACTCCGCGACTGACATCCTCGGGTTGCAGCCAGGGTTGGGGTATCGGGTTGGCTCTCATCATTCGGCGCACCAGATCGTCGGGGATGTCGTCGCCGCCGGCGGGCTGCACCATCGGTGTTTGAGTCGTGGTCGGGCAGACGACGTTGATCGTGACGCCGTCCTTGGCGACCTCCAGGGCCGCGGACTTCGCGAGGCCGATGACACCCCACTTGGTGGCGTTGTATGCGGCCAGCTCGGGGATGCCCATGCGACCGCCCATCGAGGAGGTCACGACGATCCTGCCGAATCGCTGCTGTCGCATCACCGGGATGGCCGCCCGCAGGGTGTGGAATGCCCCGGTCAGATTCGTGTCGATCAGCTGCTGCCAGATCACGTCGCTGACGTCTTCCAGTAGCCCGGTGCTGACGATTCCGGCGTTGGCCACCACGATGTCGAGGCTGCCCAGGTCGGTGACCGTCTGCTTGATCGCGGCGCCGACCGCGGCCGAATCGCGCACGTCCACGGTGAGCGGTAGACAACGCCGGCCCAGCGCTTCCACCAGCTTCGCCGTCTCCCGTAAGTCGTCCTCGGTGCCCAGGGGGTAGGTCAGGTTCGCCATCGCATCGGGGGCATCGGCGGCGACGATGTCGGCTCCTTCGGCCGCTAACGCCAACGCGTGTGCGCGGCCCTGTCCTCGAGCTCCGCCGGTAATGAAGGCCACGCGTCCGTCCAAAGCACCCATAGGGGTAGAAGCTACCGGCAGTTTTTGGATGAGGCCCTTGTGGTCTGGCGTGTCTCGTGAAATCAATTGCTGTGGAACATATTTCGGTGCTAGCTAGTGGCCGACACTGCTAGAGCTGCCAGAACTGCTGCTACTGCCGGAGCTGCTGCTCTCGCTGCCGCTGCTCGAGCTACTGGAACTGCCGCCGCTACTTTCGCTGCCACTGGTGCTGCTGCCACTGCTGGAGCTACTGCCGCCGCTGCTCTCGCTGCCGCTGGAACTGCCGCCACTGGTGGAGCTGCCGCCGCTGCTCTCGCTGCTGCCGCCGCTCGAAGGCGCGCCGCCGCTCGGTGATTCGCCGCCGCTAGTTGGCCCGCCGCTAGTAGGCCCGCCGGCCGAAGGCGCACTGCCGCTGGG
Source organism: Mycobacterium sp. Aquia_213 (assembly GCF_026625985.1). Classification (NCBI taxonomy): domain Bacteria; kingdom Bacillati; phylum Actinomycetota; class Actinomycetes; order Mycobacteriales; family Mycobacteriaceae; genus Mycobacterium; species Mycobacterium sp. Aquia_213. The sequence continues at coordinate 5,419,083 of NZ_CP113116.1, read as the reverse complement.
CGTTTCGCCACCGCCGGTCGGCCCGCCGACAGTAGGCCCGCCGCCGCTAGGGGCTTGACCACCACTGGTTGGCCCGCCACTCGAAGGCGTACCGCCGCCGGTTGGCCCGCCGCCGCTGGGGGCTTGACCACCACCGGGATTGCCGTGGCCGGTGCCGGGACCACTAGCGGGTCCGCCGCTGCCGGGTCCGCCACCGCTGCCGGGTCCGCCGCTGCCGGGTCCGCCACCGCTGCCGGGCCCGCCACCGGTTGGGCCGCCGGGACCGCCGTGGCCGGGCCTGGGGCCGTCACCAGGTCCGCCGCCGTGCGGCCCACCGCTGCCGGGATTGCCGCGACCCGGTCCGCTAGCCGGCCCGCCACCGCCGGAGTTGGGCGGTGGCCCTTGTTCTGGAGGAGGTCGGTGTGGCGGCGACTTCGGTGGGGGGACGTAGATCGGCGGCGACGAGTGCGGCGGCGCCTCGATCACGGGCGGACTCGCCGGCACGTCGGGCAGCTGAACCGGCGGTACCGGGGCCGGCGCGATCGGCGGGACCAACACGGGAATCGGCACCGCCGGCGGTGGGGCAACCGGGGCCGCCGGGACCACAACTGGCGCTGCCGCGGGGACCGGAGCTGCCGGCGGCGGCGCGACTCGGGGTGGATTCAATGGCGTCGGCGCCACCATCTTTATGGCGGCCACTTCGGGTGCGGGCGCGAATATCTGCTGGACCGGGGCGATGATGCCCTGGATCGGGGCGGGCAACGAACCGACAGTCGTGCGGATGCCAAGCGACAGGGCGATCTCCAGTGCCAGCGCCGCGCTGAACCCGGCTACCGCCACCGCACTCCCGACCAGCAGGCCCGGCCGAGAACGGGGCTCGGGGTCACCCGAAGCGTCCAGGACCACTGTTTGGGCATCGGCTTCGTCGTCGGCGACGGCGCTGTAGGCGAGCTCGTCCTCGCCTAGCTCGGCGTGGGTGATGCTCAAATATTCAGGCAGGCCGGACACGTCGACCGCACCTGTGCCGGGGTCTTGTGCGTAGGCCAGCGCGGCAGTAGACGACGTGAGCGCATGCGCGGACGCCAGCGCCGCGCCTCGGGCCAGTGCTGTCTCCGGTTCTTCCGGCACGTTGACGGTAAGCGACGTCGCCTCTTCCAAGCGCTGCCTGATCGCGGTGATGTCGACACCGGACCCGACCACGAACAAACCGCCCGGCGGCGTCGGCAGCTCGTCAAGCCCGGCGACCAACTCCACCAGCTCTGCGGTGACCAACTGCCCGGACCCGGTATCCAACTGTTCTTCGTGGACATCGTCGACGGAACCGTCGGAGGTCTCGACAACAGCGAGCGTCGCGGTGTCCGGCTCGACGAAGAGCACTGCGGTGCGCTCGTAACCCATTGCACCGCCAACAGATTGGGTTAGTGCGGCTGCGGCCAGAAACGCCGAGACCAACATGACGTTCTCAATTTTGTGGGCGGCCAGCGCGTCGCGCAGGACCGCCGCTTCGAGCTGGTCGGTGCACGCCACCCCGATCGAGTCCAGTTCGAGCCCCGCGCCGGCCGCATCCTCGCGGGTACACATGATGGCGGCAATCACGCGATCAGTCGCGCTGACGGTGGGCGAGTCGTCGGCGGCGGTGACGGGGAACTCGTTCTCGTCGATCGTGGCGCCGTCGGCGTTTTCGCCCTGCAGCATCACCATTTGAACCGAGGCCGGCGCTATCGCAACTCCAAGCACGATGTCCATTGCCCACGCCTCCCAGCCACGCGGTGTCAGTGAACCGATCGTCGCTGTGAAGGCTGTGTCCAGATCCTGCGGAAGCTGTGTAGGAGTTATGCGTTTCCGCTGACGAAAAGGCTTGGGCTGGAACGGTAATGGCTGCATCACGCGTTGGACGTGTCGCGCGACGAAGGCTGATCACTCAGTCTTGCGGACCTCGACGAGCACCCGCGTCGGGTGCGCGACGAACGGCCCCTCGGCCTCGATCTGTTCGTGAAGTGCCCGCAGCCGGTCCCGATAGCGCTCGACGGTGAAGTTTGGCACCGTCCAAATCACCTTGCGCAGGAAGTAGATAACGGCGCCGATGTCGAAGAATTCGGCCCGCAGCCGCTCCATTCGCAGGTCCACGATCTGCAGGCCCGCGGCCTGTGCCTGTGCGCGCACGGTGTCCGGGTGTAACTCGGCCCATTTCTCTGGCTGCGGCCCGATGAAGTACTCGACCAGCTCGCCCATCGTGGCGGGCCCAATGTGCTGCGCGAAGTAGGTGCCGCCCGGCCGAAGCACCCGAAGGATCTCGTTCCACCACACGGAGATCGGATGACGGGTGGTCACGAGGTCGAACGCTCCATCGGCGAACGGCAACGGCGGCTCATCCCGAGTCGCCACGAGCACTACGCCGAGCGGATGTAAGCGTTTGGTTGCCAGGGCCGCGTTCGGGGGCCAGGTCTCGAGCGCCGCCATGGTGGGTGGAAACGGTCCCGCGCCGGACAGCACCTCCCCGCCTCCGGTGTGAATGTCCAGCGCGGCCGTCACCGCCGCCAAGCGGCTGCTCAGCAACCGCTGGTACCCCCAGGACGGCCTTTCCTCGGTCGCACGGCCGTCGAGCCAGGAGAAGTCCCAGCCGTCAACGGATACCGAATCGGCCTCGGCCACCAGATCTTCGAATATTCGAGACATTCATTGCCTTTTCGTCAAAGTGTCGATCGAACGTCCTGGAATCGATCGTAGGCATTCTGTCGAATGCCATGTTCGAACTGCTCGACACAATGGCGATGACGTATAAAACTTCTGGGTGGCGGCGTGCGGGCGTAGGAGCAATACCGGAGGGTCGAAGGTGATGAGACACGCAACTTATGTCATCGCCTCCACTCCTCGTTCGGGCAGTTCGCTGCTGGCCGCCGGCCTCGTTGCGACCGGAGTCGCCGGCCGGCCCGAGGAGTACTTCACGCCCGACCACATTGCGTCCTATAAAGAAGATTTGAACCTTCCGACGAATTGCTCATGGGACGAATACCTGGCGAAGGTTATGGCGTTCGCGGCGACGGGGAATGGTGTTCGGGGCGTGAAAATTCATTGGCGGCATGTCGTTTCGCTTGCGGAAGCGCTAGGGTTGCGTGGCGATCCGGGAGTTGCTCTCGAAACACTTTTCCCTGCAGCGGTTTTCGTCAATATCGTCCGTCTTGATCGGCGCGCGCAGGCCCTATCGCTGTTTCGTGCCGAGACGACCGGCGAGTGGTTTCGTTCTGACGGCTCGTCGAGAAGTGTGCGCCCGTGGGGGCTCTACCTGGCCCGGCCCACACCCGGCGAGGCCGCGGCCGATCTCTCCGGCGTCGCACCAACATACGAGCAAATTATCGAGATAGAACGGAGCCTCGACGCCGAACAGACAGCGTGGAGCAATTACTTCACCACTCGGCGTCGAGAGTTTCTGACGGTCCAGTATGAAGAGCTCGACGCGAATTACCCCGGTGAGATTGCGCGAGTCTTGCAGTTCCTCGGCGCTGATCCCGTGCACGCCGCCGGCTTGCCCAAGCCGCCGCTTGAGCGTCAGTCCGACCACATCAACGACGGGTGGCGGCGACTAATTGACCGGCAGCATCGCCATAAGTCGACGCCGAAAGGCTCGTGATCGCACCGAGCTGGCCTTTCGTGCCGCGTCGATGTTGGGATCGGTAGCAACGCGCGGGGGTTGGACTTACCGCGACGACCTAATTCGGGTCGCCCGAAGGAGTTCCCATGAGGATTGCCGCCATGGCACTTGCCGGTCTTGTGGCCAGCACGTTGCTTTCCGCGAACACCGCCCAGGCAGACGTGATGGCCGGGCCGGTGCAGGTCCACGTCTATCCGCTGCAGCCACCGCCCGGTCCCGTTGTCGACCCCGATCCGCTGGTGGCGGTGCAGAACTTTCAGGCCCACATCTCCGATCTGCACGACAATTGGGACACCCTCAGCCCGGACGAGCGGAACCGGCGGCTGAAGGCCCTACAACAGGAGGCCCCCGTGGTCGATGCCGAGACTCGCAATCTGCCGCCGGGTCAGCAGCTACAGGCCGAGGGCATGCTGTTGTCCGCGATGTTTCAGCTGACTGATCTTCTCCGGCGGATGCGATAGCGACGTCGCGGTTAGACGTGGAGCCGATGACGGGAATCGAACCCGCGTATTCAGCTTGGGAAGGTGTGCGGACGCGATCCACGGTGGTCGCTAGGGTCGCAACAGGTGGCAGCGGTTACCGGTTCGGTGCAGCTCAGCCTAGCTATTCGGAACTCGTTGCGACCCGTTGAGACTTTTTGCGTGGCTTCTCCGACCCGCTGCTGGCGGTCGAACGACGGTCATGTCCAGCAAACATAGCCCGGCAAGACGACTCTTCAAACTCGACTTCAACGACGAAAGTCAATCTATCGTCCAAGTAAATCAAACTTTGAAGTTGTTACATAGTAAAATGGGCTCTGAGCTGCGTCGACACGCTGACAGCATCCGCGAGCGTGGGTGGCGGGAGCTAGCGAAGGCGTGTAAAGTCAAATTTTGACTTTATTTGACTTTCGTTGTACGAAACAACCCGAGACAGGTGCGAGATGAAGAAGCCGATGCCGCCGCCCGATGGCTCGGCGTTCAAAGAACTTGATTCGAACCGGCTGCTGCACGTCATGTTTGACCAGGTCAACGCCTCGACCGACCCGTATCTCCCGTGGGACGAACTGCGCTATCGCAAGCCGCCGGGTGACCTCACGCACAGGGAGTGGTGGTTTGCGACACGGCTCGGGCGCGCAAACCTCATGCGGGCCCTACCCCTAACCGCGATCGATGGGACCAACTTCTCGTACGCCCTGCCGGACGAGGTGCTTCGGTTGCTCGATGAGGTAACTCAGCGGGCCAGTGGACAAATCGCTGTTCCAGAACAAGTGACGAACGCCGCTACTAAGGAGCGTTATGTAATCAGTTCGCTGATCGAAGAAGCTATTACCAGTAGTCAACTGGAAGGCGCTTCAACGAGTCGAAAAAGAGCGAAGGAGATGCTTAGGCACGACAGGAGGCCAAAGACGCGTAGCGAACAGATGATTATGAATAATTATCTGGCAATGCAGCACGTTAGCGAGAATCGCCATGCTGACTTTACGCCAGAAGCGATTTGCGAACTCCACGAGATTGTCACTTACAATACACTCGATAATCCTGAGTGTGCTGGAAAAATCCAAAGCAATCCCGATCCCGACGATCGGGTCAAGGTTTTTGATGCCGATGGCAATGTGCTGCATATTCCGCCGCCAGTTTGCGAACTACCCGATCGACTGAAGAGATTGTGCGACTTTGCCAATGGCGAAGATGGTCAGGGCGTGTACGTCCCACCCGTCGTGAGAGCGCTCGCAATCCACTTTATGATGGGCTACGATCACTACTTCGAAGACGGCAACGGCCGTACGGCGCGGGCGCTCTTCTATTGGAGCATGCTTAAGCAGGGGTACTGGCTGTCGGAATACCTCACAATTTCTCGCATCCTTAAGCAGGCGCCGACCAAATACACCAAGTCCTTCATTTTTACCGAACAGGACAATGGGGATTTGACGTATTTCTTGATATATCACCTCAAGGTAATTAAGCGCGCTCTCAACGATCTCGATAAGTATCTCGCACGCAAGTCCGAGGAACTTCGCAGTACTCGCAAGTTACTCTCACCAAAAGAAAGCACGTTCAACCATCGGCAGATTGCACTGCTTGAATTTGCAATCAGGCATCCGGACGAGTATTACACGGTCAAGTCGCACGCCAAAAGCCATGGTGTGTCCGAGCAAGCGGCGCGGAACGACCTCTATGAACTCGCCGATCGAAAACTGTTGGAACGCGACAAGATTGGTCGCGAATTCGTATGGACGTCGCCCGTTGATCTAGCTGAAAGAATAAAGTCGGCGGGATAACCTAACTACGTCAACGCCGCGTGCGTTTGACTTGCTTTCGGTAGCCCTTGGTGACCGTGCGGGCTTCATGCCGCGCAGCCTTGGCGTCAACGGGCAGCCGACCAGTCGACGCGCCGAACGTCGTGCGGATTAGTAAGAGCGGTTAGTGTCATTGACTCCAGCCGAATGACAACGTTATTTATTCGGACCTTCAGCCCACGCCATAGCGCTGGTGCTACCCAGACCTACCAACGTCGAAAGCAGATTCGAGTACACGAAGTCTGCAGCAATGTCAGCAGGTACTTTAACGAAGTCATCTCGTTTGAGGCCACTATCACTTCTCAGAATATGAGGCAAGAGCTGTATCTGCTTGTGAAGGCTAAGGCGCAGTCTCTCGTCGTCTTTGAAAAGAGGATAAATCCGCGCGCAGATGTAAAGACTGCTCAAGTACGGAAGCATTTGAGATGATGCAGTTTAAACCAGCATCACATAAGACCTCGTCAAACCCGAGATTTCTTCACGATATAAGGCTTCGTGGTCACGAGCTGCGTGGTATGCGTTCTCCAGCTTCTTATCGTATTTGGCAACTGTAGCTTTCGATGGCCCCGGGCCATTCTTGCTCGGTTTGGCCTCCATGAATTTTCGCAAGTCGACGATTTCTGATTTCAAGGGGCCGCAAGTTCTGCCTCGACATTTCGCATCGCATCGGCCGCGGCAATGAATTCTGCCAAGTATCCATGAATGCGCTCTAGTCGCTCTTTGGCCACTTCACGATTAAACTTTCGCTTGTCGCTGAAATAGCCAGCAACAGAATTTACAAACGCGCCGATGACGACCCCGGCGCCACCGATGAGCGCGACGGCCCACCACGGCGCGCTTGGCACCGTTGCTCCACCAGTAGTCGCGACAGCGTGGATCGAATCCATCGGTTGCGTCACCGCGGTGCGAGCCCGTGGGCCGATGGAACTGCTTGTCGCCGAAAGCCATGACTGCGTTGGAAATGGAACGTCATTGGTCGGATCGTAACCGCGGGGGTGGGTCGGGCAAACGAACAAGGGTGTTCCCTTGATTCCGCGGACGGTCAAACGACGGTCAAGACAACCCCTCCGTAGGTAAGGGCGGCAGCAGGTGTGTCCCTGAGCAGGTGTTCTGGAGCCGATGACGGGAATCGAACCCGCGTATTCAGCTTGGGAAGGTGGCTGGGTACGTCCGGCGGTGTTCACATCAGTTCGAAAAAGATATCGCTACCTGCGCCTATCGTCCGAAGCCATTCAGGTCGATCTGGTGCCGTTCGGTACGACTTGCAACATCGAACGCAACAACCTCGCGCTCATGACCTGCGGTGATGGGCTCAATTGCGGACTGTTCTTAGAGTTCTCTTAATATGTTCGTGTCATGACGACGAACAACCCAACGAAAGGAAGCGTCATGACTGCACCAGCCGCCCCCTCACGACCCGCGAGGTTGCCGACAAGATCGGCACTGACCCCAAGACGCTGCGCACCTTCTTGCGTGCATCGAACGACTACGAAGGCGTCGGATCAGGCTCGCGCTACGCGTTCACCGCGAAGGACGTTCCTGTGTTGAAGACGAAGTTCACGAAATGGGAAAAGGAACGCGTTGCTGCAAAGGATGCCGCCCCCGTGGACCTTGATGACGACGTGTCCGCCGCGTCCTAAGGCCTAACCCGTCAGCCCTGCCCCTCCTCGGGGGTGGGGCTTTCTGGCGGATCAAGAACGTCGCTTGCCTCGTTAACGACCTCGTCCACAACGTCAGTGACCTTTTTCGCTTCAAGCGCCAGTTGCTCCACACGTGTCAGGGCCAGTTGCGCGCCTTGTTCGGTTTGACGCGCTGTGTCGAGTGCCTCGCCCATGATGTTGAAAGCACCTGTTATCGCGTTGGCCGCTGAGCCCCAGTCCTGTACCTGGACGTGTGCGATGAACTCGAAAAGGCCCACGAAACACGTCGCCACCGACCGGGCGTCCTTGGCCACTTTGAAGGCGCGGATTCCATAGCCCAGCAGACTTTGGCTTTCCTGAATGACCGGGCCGTATCCGAGGTTGTCGACTTGGGTCAGCAGGTCGCGGATCTTGTTGACCTGTCCGCGAATCTGGTCGGTTAAGCCATCCGGGAGGTTGGCCGTGTCGAGCATCGCTTCCCACTCAGTCAGGGAAGCTTCGAGCTTTTCGATATCACCTTCGACCGGGGCAGTCCCCGCCGACATCACCTTCAACGTAGTGCCGAGTCCACCCAAGAGCTTGATCAGGTTCGGGTCGATGATCGTTCTTGCTTTGATCCCGCCGCCCCAGTCGCCCTGATACATCACAGCGTTGTAGTAGGACGGTATGTCCGACAAATGGCGGGTCTTGAGTTCGTGCCCGTCAGGAAGCGCCTCGAGGAAGGTCTGTAGCTCATTGACGAGCCCGATGACGGCGCTATGTCGATTGACGAATTCGCTCGAACCGACCGCAGCCCCAAGGACCTCGCCGATGATGGTGCTGAACGTGCCCTGGCCGGACTGGGCGATTTTCCACAGCAACCGGTCGAGCGCTTCGGCGGGATTGTTGGGCGGCTCCACGGCAAGGAGGATACCGATGACCTGTGACGTAGGTACCCGAAACACGGCGGATCGCCAATGCGATCATGCGCCGCATGACGATGATGAGTGAAACTGCTGCAGCACTTGGCATCCGCCCCAAGAAGCTGGCGTCCATTCTCAAGAAGACCAAGATCCGAATGAGCAAGCGAGGGTTGTCCCCAACAGACCTCGCCGTGGTTTTCCACTATTCGAAGTATGGCGAGATGCCCCCACGTGTCGATGACGACGACGGCACCGAGGGCTTTTCGGTCGAATATCTCAACAACCTAACGAACAACCCCTACTCGTCGCCGAACGATTCCGACGAGAAGCACGACTGATCACCATGATCCGTGCAGCTGGCTGAGGTACGACCTGGCGGTACTTGATCAGTTCTACGGCGATCTGGGTCCGCAACAGTTGACCAAAGCCCACGTTGACCGCATGGTGCGCCAGCTCGTAGAGGGTGGAACGACCACACCAGCCACTCCGAAGTTTCCCAAGGGCGGACGCGCAAGCCTTGGGGACCGAAGGCCGTAACAAAGTCATCGCCGCTACCGCTCGACTACTTGAGGACGCACACCGCCAAGGCTTTGTGTCCCGAAACGTCGCTGTGGGTGTGACCCGCGTGGTGCTTCGCATCAGACGCTCGACACGTTCACGCAAACCGAAGTGCAACAACTGCTTTCGGGCCTGAAAGATAACCGCTTGGCGCATGCCTGGCACCTCGCGCTAGCGGGCTTGCGTCGGGGAGAGATCGCGGGCCTTCGCTGGTCGGATATCGACTTCGACAGTGCCAGGCTCACCATCGCCAACAACCGCGTATCGGCTGGTGGACGTTCGGTCGAGAACGACCCCAAATCGTTCACGTCGCGGCGAACTCTCCCGCTCCCAGATCGTCTCGTGAACGCCTTGCGTAAGGCGCGTGAGCGTCAACGTGTCGAACGCATCGAGGCCGGCTCTGCGTATCGCTCAGGCGCCTATGTCGTGTCGAACGAGATTGGCGACACGTACTCCCCGGCTGTGCTTTCCCGGTACTGGCGCGACGCGCTGGCTCGTGTGGGCATGAGGCACTTAAAGCTGCACGGCGCACGACACACCGCGGCCACGCTTATGCACCTCGACGGGTTCCCGACTGCGGTCATCGCCGCGTGGATTGGGCATAGGGACGCATCGCTGACGATGAAGCTCTACGCGCATTCCCAGGACGACGCCTTAAAGCGGGCTGCGACGTCCATTGACTACTTGCAACATTGAGCGCAACACGGAGGTTGTGGGGGAGAGCGATTCAGGACATCGCTGCAGGTAAACGTGGAGCCGATGACGGGAATCGAACCCGCGTATTCAGCTTGGGAAGCTGATGTTCTGCCATTGAACTACATCGGCGCGGTTGCCCAAGAAGGCTAGCACCCGGGTGCGCGACCAGCCGCGATAGTTGAATACCGACACCGGAATACGGCCATTCCGATAAATTTAAAACGCTCACATTTATTCTTTCGTTATCATGCCGTAATGTGCCCGGAGTGGGCCGGCATAGGTTAGCCAAGAAGCGACGCAAGTCGCCGGTTGTCCTGGCAGCGATGCTGGCCCCTGCCGCAGTCTTCTTCGCGGTGGCGGGAGACGTCGGCCCATTTGCCGCTCCGGCACAAGCCAAGTCCGTTATTGGTGACGTCACTCCGAGCCGATTGGAAATCGTCGCGGCGGAAGCGAATTTGTCGCACAGCTGGGCGGGCGTGGGTGCCCCCGATCGCCAGCAGGTCGCATCGCGGTATCACGTTCGATCCCGTTTCCTGCCCGTCGGGCTCGCCCCCGAGCAGGGCCTGCAGGTGAGAACGATCCTGGCATCGCGCGCCATCAGCACGATGTTCCCCGAGATTCACGAAATCGGCGGTGTCCGACCGGATCCGCTGCCCTGGCACCCGCTCGGCCTGGCGCTGGATGTGATGATCCCGAATCCCCAGAGCGCGCAAGGCATCGCACTGGGCAACGAGATCGTCGCCTACGTGCTGAAGAACGCGAACCGTTTCGGCATTCAGGACGCGATTTGGCGTGGCGTCTACTACACGCCGAATGGAGCGCAAACGAGCAGGCTCGGCCACTACGACCACGTGCATGTGACGACGACCGGAGGCGGCTACCCCAAGGGTGGCGAAATGTATCTCGCCGACTGAACGCAGGCCCGGGCAACAGATAGGCTCGTCGCGTGTTGCTCTCCGATCGTGACCTCAGGGCCGAAATCTCCGCCGGCCGGTTGGGTATCGACCCGTTCGACGACACTCTGGTGCAGCCCTCCAGCGTCGACGTTCGCCTCGACAGCATGTTCCGGGTGTTCAACAACACCCGCTACACCCACATCGACCCCGCCAAGCAGCAGGACGAGTTGACCAGCCTGGTCGAACCCGCCCAAGGGGAGCCGTTCGTCTTGCACCCGGGCGAGTTCGTGCTCGGCTCGACGCTGGAGCAGGTCGCGTTGGCCGACGACCTCGCCGGACGTCTGGAAGGCAAGTCGTCGCTGGGCCGGCTCGGCCTGCTCACGCACTCGACCGCGGGCTTCATCGATCCCGGCTTCACCGGTCACATCACCCTCGAGCTGTCCAACGTCGCCAATCTGCCGATCACCCTGTGGCCCGGCATGAAGATCGGGCAGCTGTGCATCCTGCGATTGACCAGCCCGGCCGAGCACCCTTACGGCAGTTCGCGGGTCGGCTCGAAGTACCAGGGGCAGCGGGGTCCGACACCGTCGCGCTCCTTTGAGAACTTCATAAGAACTACATAGCTTCGAGAGGGTGCCCGCGCAGCCTTCCTGCGGGATTATTAGATAGTCAATGGTTTTTCTCCTCCGCCCGAGCATGGCTCGGCTAGCACCACCTTTGGAGGGGTTGGTTTGGATATTGTGCTCGGGGTCTCGGTCGCACCGGACTCGGTCCAGATGGTTCTGGTTGAAGGCGAGAACGCCGACGGCGCTTTGGTCGAAGAGGACGAATTCCACGTCGCCGCGACCGATGACACAGCACCCACCGCTGTCCCGGACCGGGTGATCTCCGCCATCCTGGGCACCCGGGAGGGCGCCGCCGACGCCGGGCTGGAGCTGTCCTCGATCGGGGTGACGTGGACCGACCAGCTGCACGCGGCCGTGCTCCGCGACGCGCTGGCCGCCTACAAACTCGAGAATGTGATGCTGGTCTCGGCGTTCCTGGCTGCCACGGCTCTAGGTCAATCCGTCGGCGGGGCAATGGGTTACGAGACCACCGCGGTGCTCTTCGTCGAGCCTGACACCGCGACGCTGGCCGTCGTCGAGACCTCCGATGGGTCCATCACCGACGTCTACCGAGAACAACTCGATCCCGAGTCCGACGACGAGGCCACCGCCCAGCTCACCGGGATGATCTCGGGGCTCGAGGAGAGGGAATCGGCCCCCGGAGGGGTGTTTGTGGTCGGTTCTGGCGTCAACATCGCCGCGATCAAGCCGGCATTGGAGTCGGCGACCGCACTGCACGTCAACACGCCGGAAGAGCCCGAGACGGCGCTGGCCCGCGGGGCCGCGCTGGCCTCGGCGAACGCGCCGCTGTTCGCGTCGTCGACCGCGGCGCTGGCATACGCGCAAGACCCGGGCACCGGAGCCGTCCATCCGGACGTCAGGCCCGAATACCTCGGCGTGACGTACCTTTCCGACGCGACGCTCGGCCGCGACGAGCTCGCCTACAGCCTGGTGTCCGACGAGGATGCCGACGCGCCGACCGTCGTGATCGATCCGTCCGACTTCGCCGAGCCGGAGGAAGGTCAACCGCGCCGCAAGCCGGTGCTGCTGGTGGGTAGCGGGATGGCGGTGGTCGCCATCAGCGCGGTGGTCGCACTCGAGATCGCACTCGCGATCGGCATCCGCACCACGAACGTGGCCGTGCAGCCCAGTCCCAACCAAAACCTCATCGTGCCAACGCAACCGGCCCCCGCGCCCCCGCCGGTGCAGGCGTCCGCTCCGAAGCCGAAGTTCAGCCTGCCCGCGCCCGCGGCGGAGCCCATGCCGTTGCATCCGGCGTTGGCGGCTCCGGTTCCCGCAGCTCCGCCGCCTGCCGCTCCGCCGCCACTGCCCGCGGCTCCGCTGCCGATTGCGCCGGTGGTGCCAGCTCCGGTCGTGGTGCCGATCCCGGTGCCCCAGATCCGCGTGCCTGCTCCGGATTGGCTGGTGAGTCCGCCGGTGATCCAGGCCCCGCCGCGCGTGATGCCACCACCCGTAGTCGTGCAGCAGCCACCGCCCGTGCACATGCCGGAGCCACCGGATTCGGTGCCGCAGTCACCGCCGCATCAGACTCCTCCAGAAACCGGACCCACCAGGCCGGGTGGCCCTGGCGGTCCCGGCAGCGGGCATGTGCCGCCGCCTGGCACGGGTTCAGGCGGCATTGACGGCGGCGGTCCCGGCGGACTTCCCGGCTCGGGTTCCGGTGGCTTTCCCGGCTCGGGTCCGGGTGGCCCCGGTGGTGGGCATGTTCCGCCTCCCGGTTCGGGTCCGGGTGGTGGCGGGCCAAGCCATGGGGGCGGTCCGATCGGCGGCGGGCCGACCGGTGGTGGACCGATTGGTGGCGGGCCTATCGGTGGTGGGCCCATAGGCGGAGGCGGCCACGGTGGAGGTGGTCCATTTGGCGGCGGTGGACCGATTGGCGGCGGCCCTATTGGTGGCGGTCCGATTGGTGGCGGGCCTATCGGTGGTGGGCCCATAGGCGGAGGCGGCCACGGCGGTGGTGGTCCATTTGGCGGTGGTGGTCCATTTGGTGGTGGTGGGCCTAGCGGCGGTGGACCCATTGGTGGTGGTCCGATCGGAGGCGGCCACGGTGGTGGCGGTCCATTCGGCGGCGGGCCTTCGGGTGGGCCCAGTGGCGGCGACGGTCCGATCGGCGGGGGCGGTCACGCTGATGGCGGCTTTGGTGGCGGCAGCCTCGGCGGAGGCGGGGGCCTCGGCGGCGGCGGTCACAGCGGCGGCGGCTTTGGTGGCGGCGGGGGCCTCGGCGGGGGCGGTGGTCACAGCGGCGGTGGCGGCGGAGGCGGTCACAGTGGCGGCGGTGGCGGCGGACACCACTAACCGCTTCGCCCGGGTACGGGCCAGCGGAACACGCGTAAAATCGGGGCGCTAGGGGAATACAGGGTGGGGACTTACGACGTATCGAGGTGGCCGGAGCCTGCGATCACGACGTCCCCCACATAGCTGTCTAGCAATCGACAATGGAGGGGCTGTGGACACCGTACTTGGTGTGTCGATGGCGCCGACGGCCGTCCGGATGGTGCTGGTCGAAGGCGAGAATGGCGATGGCGCGACCGTCGATGAAGACAATTTCGACGTGGCTTCAGACGATGACGCCGCAACAACCAGTGCCGCCGATCAAGTGGTCTCGGCGATCCTGGGAACCCAGGAGGGTGCGGCCCAGGGCGGCTACCAGCTGACCTCGACCGGAGTCACCTGGACCGATCCCGTCGAGGCTGCCGCGCTGCGCGATGCACTGGCCGCGCACAAGGTCGAGAATGTGATGTTGGTCTCGGCCTTCCTGGCCGCGGCCGCGCTGGCGCAGGCGGTCGGCAACGAAACCAACTACGCGCAGACCGCGCTGCTGTTCATCGAACCCGACACCGCGACGTTGGCACTCGTCGATACGGCCGACGGGTCGATCGCCCATGTGCATCGCCAGCCCTTGCCCGAGGACGATGACGCCGCGGTGGCGCAGCTGGCCACGATGGTCGCGGAGGCCGAGACGCTGGATACACGCCCCGGCGCCGTGTTCGTCGTCGGCTCCGGCGTCGACGTTCCGCTGATCAAGTCGGCGCTGGAGGCCGCCACGACGCTGCCGCTGGCCATGCCCGAGGAGCCAGACACCGCCCTGGCCCGCGGGGCCGCGCTGGCGTCGGCGAACGCGCCCCTGTTCGCCTCGTCCACGGCTGCTCAGGCCTACGCGCAGGACCCGGGCACCGGTGCCATCGACCCATTCGCGATCGCCCCCGGATACTTCGACAGCTCGGATTCCAGCGAGGGTTCGCTGGCGTACAGCGCCGTTCCCGACGACTACGCCGAGGCCTACACCGGCGAGCACACCGCCGTCACCTCGCTCACCGACTATCACGAACGAAGGTCCTTTGGGCTGGTCGGCAGCGTGGTGGGGGCGATATTCATCGTCGGCGTGGCGGCACTGGTCGTTTCGCTGGCGATCGCGATCCGGCCGACGGCCGGTGTGAAGCCCATTCCCAGTCACAACATCGTCGCGCCAGCGACACAGGCGCCGGCGGCTCCGGCTCCGGCGCCCGCAGCGCCCGCTCCGGCGGCGCCCGCGCCTGAGGCGGCCCCGATCCCCGCTCCGGCGCCTGTTCCGCAGGCACCTGCTGCGGTTCCGATGCCCGAGGCTCCGGCTCCGGTCCCGGTCCCGGTCCAGGTGCCGGATGCGCCTGCACCGATACCCGACGCGCCGGCCCCGGTCCAGGTGCCAGTGGCCCCGGCTCCCGCACCCGTGGCGCCGATTCCCATCCCGATCCCGTTGCCGATACCCCCGGTTATCGGCGTGCCCGGCGGGCCGCTGGCTCCCGGCGGTGGTGGGTTCCCCAATAACCCCGGACGCGGCGGCGGTGGATTCCCCGGCAACCAAGGCCCCGGCGGTGGCGGCTTTCCTGGCGGCGGCCACGGCGGCGGTGGCTTCCCGGGTGGTGGCGGCTTCCCGGGCGGCGGTCACGGTGGCGGTGGCTTCCCGGGTGGTGGCGGCGGTCACGGTGGTTTCGGTGGCGGTCACGGCGGGTTCGGCCGCCGGTAGCTCTCTGAGAGCCACCTGTCACCTCCCGTTTGCCTCCCGATTAACCAAGCGATGCAGTTAGCTCATCGCGGCCACCTACACACGGTGGTATGCGATGCACCGTCTTTGGCACTGGCTATCTCGGCGCGACGCACGCCGTCGGGATGGCGGAACTGGGACACGAGGTCGTCGGAGTCGACATCGACCCAGGTAAGGTGGCCAAGCTGGCCGCGGGAGACATCCCCTTTTATGAACCTGGTCTTCGAGATCTGTTGGCCGACAACTTGTCTGCCGGACGACTGCGGTTCACCACTGATTACGACTTGGCGGCCGACTTCGCCGACGTGCACTTCCTGGGCGTCGGCACACCGCAAAAGAAGGGTCAATACGGCGCCGACCTGAGCCACGTCCACGCCGTCATCGACAATCTTGTGCCCCGGCTGACCAGGCCAGCCGTGCTGGTCGGCAAATCCACTGTCCCCGTGGGCACTGCGGCCGACCTCGGTGAGCGCGCCGCCGCGCTGGCACCCGCGGGTGTCGACGTCGAAATCGCCTGGAATCCAGAGTTCCTGCGTGAGGGCCATGCCGTGCACGACACCTTGGAGCCGGACCGCATTGTGCTTGGCATTCAAGAGGATTCGGTGCGCTCTGAGCTGGTGATCCGCGAGTTGTACGCGCCGCTCCTTGCTGCCGGCATACCGTTCCTGGTAACCGATTTGCAGACAGCGGAATTGGTCAAGGTCTCGGCCAACGCCTTTCTGGCGACCAAGATTTCGTTCATCAACGCGATTTCCGAGGTGTGCGAGGCCTCGGGTGCCGACGTCACGCTGCTGGCCGATGCGCTCGGGTACGACTCCCGGATCGGACGCAAATTCCTCAACGCGGGCTTGGGTTTTGGCGGTGGCTGCCTGCCCAAGGACATCCGGGCGTTCATGGCCCGCGCGGGCGAGTTGGGAGCCAACCAGGCGCTGACCTTCCTGCGCGAGGTGGACAGCATCAACATGCGCCGGCGCACCAAAATGGTGGAGCTGACCACCGCGGCGTGCGGTGGTTCGCTGCTGGGTGCCAACATCGCCGTGCTCGGTGCGGCGTTCAAGCCCGAATCCGACGATGTCCGCGATTCGCCGGCGCTCAACGTCGCGGGCCAGCTGCAGCTCAACGGGGCGGCGGTCAATGTCTATGACCCGAAGGCCCTGGAAAACGCCCGCCGCCTGTTCCCGACGCTGAACTACGCGGTGTCGGTGACGGAGGCGTGCGACGGCGCGGACGCGGTGTTGGTGTTGACCGAGTGGCCGGAGTTCACCAACCTCGACCCCGACGACCTCGCCGACCGGGTGCGGGCCCGCGTCGTCGTCGACGGTCGCAACTGCCTGGATGCCGAACGGTGGAAGCAGGCGGGCTGGCGGGTGTACCGGCTCGGGGCGCGACGCCCCTAGATCGCACCCTTGGCGAGTAGCCTGATTGCGTGGACTACGCGGCAGCCTTTCTCGACGAAAACCGCGCTTTCTCGGAGCTTTTCCGCGAAGTCGACGACGCACACCCGGTGCCGACCTGCCCGGGTTGGAGCCTCAAGCAACTGTTCCGCCACGTCGGTCGCGGCGATCGCTGGGCGGCGCAAATCGTGCGGGATCGACTCGACCAGCCGCTCGACTTACACAGCGTCGAAGGCGGCAAGCCGCCACCGGATCCGTCCGACGCGATCTCCTGGTTCCACGGCGGAGCCCAACGTCTGCTCGACGCCGTCGAGCAGACGGGCGTGGAGACCCCGGTGTGGACATTTCTCGGTGAGCGCCCGGCGAACTGGTGGATCCGGCGCCGGCTGCACGAAACGTCGGTGCATCGCGCCGACGCGGCCATCGCGCTGGGGCGCGAATTCTCCCTCGAACCCGCTGTCGCGGCCGATGGAATCACCGAATTCCTCGAGCGGATCGCGATCCGGGCCGGCAGTAACGGCGACCCACTGCCGCTCGCGGACGGCCACACTCTGCACCTGCATGCGACCGACCCCGGGCTGGGCGAAGCCGGCGAATGGACGATCAGCGTCTCGGGCTCCGGCATCGCCTGGTCGCACGAGCACGGTAAGGGCAGTGCGGCGTTACGGGGCGGTGCCACCGAGCTGTTGCTGGCGATGGCGCGGCGAACTCCGCTCGCCGACACCGGTATCGAGATATTCGGCGACGACGCCGTGTGGCAAAACTGGCTGGAGCACACGCCGCTCTAGCAACGTCGGGGAAACGACGTGCTGGGAAGTGGCACACGGTAATTTGCAGACCATGACCACATCGGAGATCGCCACCGTGCTGGCGTGGCATGACGCGCTCAACACCGCGGACCTCGACACCTTGGCGGCCTTATCCAGCGACGACATCGAGATGGGTGACGCGCACGGCGCCGCCCAGGGCCACCAGGCGCTGCGCAACTGGGCCACCTCGCGCCCGGCGGCCACGGAGCTCGGCCAGATGTACGTGCACGACGGCGTCGTGGTCGCCGAGCAGCAAGGGGCCGGCGCACTGGCGTTCCGGGTCGTGCACGACCACGTCACCTCGGTGTTCCGTCACCAGGACTTGGCGTCGGCGCTGGCAGCCACCGAACTCACCCAGGCCGACCTCGTCACCTAGGGCTTAGGAGTCACTACATGCGCGGAATCATCTTGGCCGGCGGTTCGGGTACCCGCCTGCACCCGATCACGATGGGCATCAGCAAGCAGCTGCTGCCCGTCTACGACAAGCCGATGATCTACTACCCGCTGTCCACGCTGATGATGGCCGGCATTCGCGACATTCTGATCATCACCACGCCCCACGACGCCGACGGCTTTCAACGGCTCCTGGGTGACGGCTCGCAATTCGGCATCGACCTCAGTTATGTCCAGCAGCAGAAACCGGACGGTCTGGCACAGGCTTTCGTCCTCGGCGCCAAGCACATCGGCAATGACTGCGCCGCATTGGTGTTGGGGGACAACATCTTCTACGGCCCACGGCTGGGTACCAGCCTGAGCCGGTTCCAATCCGTCAGCGGCGGAGCAATTTTCGCGTATTGGGTGGCCAACCCGTCGGCCTATGGTGTCGTCGAATTCAGCGACGACGGCATGGCGTTGTCGCTGGAGGAGAAGCCCGAGACACCCAAGTCGAATTACGCGGTGCCGGGTCTGTACTTCTACGACAACGACGTGATCGAAATCGCCAAGGGACTGCAACCATCGGCGCGCGGCGAGTACGAGATCACCGACGTCAACCGGATTTATCTGAACCGGGGCCAGCTGGCGGTCGAGGTGATGGTCCGCGGCACGGCGTGGCTGGACACCGGGACCTTCGACTCGCTGCTGGACGCAAGCGATTTCGTCCGCACGCTGGAACGTCGGCAGGGACTCAAGGTCGGCGTCCCCGAGGAAATCGCCTGGCGGCAGGGCTGGATCACCGACGACGAGCTGGCGACCCGCTCGCGCACCATGGTCAAGTCCGGCTATGGCGGCTATCTGCTGGAGCTGCTGGAACGGGGCTGACCCCAGTCGGTTTGGCCAGCACCGCGGCGATCGCCGTCGTCAACGGCACCGACAGGGCCAGTGCGATTCCGCCGACCGCGGAGCGCACGAGTTCGATGGCCACGCTCTCGCTGATCAGCACGTCGCTCAGTGCTCGGTTGGCGACGCTGAACAGCAACAGCAGCGGCAGCGAGCTGCCCGCGTACGCCAGCACAAGCGTGTAGACGGTGCTGGCAATGTGATCGCGCCCCACCCGAATGGCGCTCAGGAAAATCGCCCGCCGAGAGGTGTCGCCGCCGATGTGAGCGAGCTCGAAGACGGTCGAAGCCTGCGTCACGGTGACATCGTTGAGCACACCCAGCGATCCAATGATGAAGCCGGCGAGCAGCAGGCCGCTGATCGACACACTGCCCAGATACGCGCTGACCGCGGAGTTCTGCTCATCCGACAGCCCGGTCAAATGCGCCAGTTCGATTGCCCCCCAAGATAATCCGGCGGCCAACAGCAACGCCGACAAGGTGCCCAGCAGGGCGGCGCTGGTGCGCAGGTTGACTCCGTGCGCGAGGTAAATGACCACATACAGGATTGCCGCAGCCGCCACCAGGGCCGCGGGAACCGCGGGTGCGCCGTCTCGCAGCGCGGGCAGCAAGAAGACCACCAGCACCAGAAACGCAATCACAATGCCCACCAGCGCCAGCAACCCGCGCCAGCGTGCGACCGCGACAATGACCAACGCGAACGCCAGGGCCAGCCCAATCAGCGACCACCCGCGCTCGAAGTCGTAGAACGCGTACGTGGTGGCGCCCTGGGCGTCGACCTGCCGGACGACCCGGATGTGATCGTCGGCCTTGAATTGCGGCTGTCCGGGCCCCGGGGAGAACTCCAGCAGCGTTTTCGCGCCGGTATTCGGCCCCGAATCGATCGCGACCACTGCCTCGACGCATCGTCCCGCGCCCGGCGTCCCCGGCCGCGGAGCCGTGGTGAGCACCTGGCTGGCCGACGGGCTGCCGCAGTCGCCCAGCACGCTGGACAGCACGTGTGCACGCTCGGTGGTCACCGCCCCGCCGGTGGCGCTCTGGTACGGCATCGGGATGTCGACGTGCTGGCGGCTCGGCCACAACAACGCCGCACCGGCGATCACGGCTATCCCGATCGCGACCAGCAGCCCTACGACGATCTTGGCGGGTAGCGGCCCCAACGGGGACGGTGCTGACGACAGGTTGTGCGAGTGCGAGTGGGTCACGCGCTCCACCGTAGAGGCGGAGAGAACCTGCTTACTGCCGATAGGCGGTCAGGAAGTTGCCTAGCCGCTCGATCGCGGCCGACAGGTCACGCGCCCAGGGCAGGGTCACGATGCGCAGGTGATCCGGTGCCGGCCAGTTGAACCCGGTGCCCTGGCCGACCAGGATTTTCTCCTGCAGCAGCAAGTCGAGGACCAGCTGCTCGTCGTCGGCGATGTCGTAGACCTCGGGGTCCAGTCGTGGGAACGCGTACAGCGCGCCCTCCGGCTTGACGCAGGACACTCCCGGAATCTGGTTGAGCTTCGTCCACGCGACGTCGCGCTGCTCGAGCAGCCGGCCGCCGGGCAGCACCAGGTCGTCGATGCTCTGGTAGCCGCCGAGGGCGACCTGGATCGCATGCTGGGCCGGGACGTTGGGGCACAGCCGCATGTTGGCCAGCAGGCTGATTCCTTCGATGAAGCTGCCGGCGTGGTCCTTGGGCCCGGTGATCGCGAGCCAGCCGGCCCGGTACCCGGCGACCCGATAGGCCTTCGACAGGCCATTGAAGGTCAGGCACAGCAAGTCCGGCGCGAGGGTGGCCAGGCTGATGTGCTTGGCGTCGTCGTAGAGGATCTTGTCGTAGATCTCGTCGGCGAGCAGCAGCAGCTGGTGTTTGCGCGCCAGGTCGACGATCTGGCTCAGGACTGCGCGGCTGTATACGGCGCCGGTGGGGTTGTTCGGGTTGATCACGACCACCGCCTTGGTGCGCTCGGTGATCTTCGACTCCATGTCGGCGATGTCGGGCTGCCAGCCCTGAGTCTCGTCGCACAGGTAGTGCACCGGCGTCCCGCCCGCCAGGGACGTCGAGGCCGTCCACAACGGGTAGTCGGGGGAGGGAATCAGCACCTGATCGCCGTTGTCGAGCAGGGCCTGCAGCGTCATCGTGATCAGCTCGGATACCCCGTTGCCGAGGAAGACGTCGTCGACGTCGAAGCGCGGGAAGCCGTCGACCAGTTCGTAGCGGGTGACCACCGCGCGCCGGGCCGGCAGGATGCCCTGCGAGTCCGAGTAGCCCTGCGCGTAGGGCAGCGCCTGGATCATGTCGCGCATGATCACGTCGGGTGCGTCGAAGCCGAAAGGCGCCGGGTTGCCGATGTTGAGCTTGAGAATCCGGTGCCCCTCAGCCTCCAGCCGCGCAGCATGCTGGTGCACCGGGCCGCGGATTTCGTACAGAACGTCCTGAAGCTTGGACGACTGCGCGAAGGTCCGCTGCCGGTGGTGGCCGGGGCTGTGCACGGGCACCTGGTGAGTGGTCACGTCACCCATGGTGCCATCGCTGTCCACCGATTTTTGCTGATAGAGGCCAATCTGTGATCAGCGCTTGCCCGGTGGACGGGCACCGCGTGCGATGCCCAGCCCCTTAACAGGGGCTGCCGGAGCTGCCGCGTCGCCGTTGGTTTCCTCCGCCGGCGCCGGCTTCGGCTCGGGTTTGGCCTCAGCCTTTTGCTCTGCAGGCGCGGGGGCGTCGGTTTTCGCCTCGGCCGGCGGGGCCGCCGCTTTCTTAGCACCGGGGCGCTTGGCGCCCGCGGCGATGCCCAGGCCTTTGACGGGTGCGGCCGGTGCCTTGGGTTCGGCGGCCTCGGCCTGTGCCTCGGGCTCGGCGGGCTCTGTGCTCTCCGGCTTGGCTTCTGCTGCCGGTGCCGCGGCGGCCGGGGCCGCTGCTTTCTTGGCGCCAGGTTTTCTGGCGCCCGCGGCCATGCCCAGGCCCTTGACGGGCGCAGCCGGAGCCTTGGCCTCTGCGGCCTCGGTCTTTTCCTCGGCCGCGGGTGCTTCCGCTGCCGGTGCCGCGGCGGCCGGGGCGGCTTTCTTCGCGCCCGGTTTTCTGGCGCCGGCGGCCATGCCCAGGCCCTTGGCGGGCGCGGCTTCCGTCTTGGCTTCCGCTGCCTCGGCGGCCGGTGCTTCCGCTGCCGGGGCGGCGGCTTTGTTGGCAGCACCGGGTCGCTTGGCGCCGCCGGCGATGCCCAGGCCCTTGGCGGGTGCGGCTTCCGTCTTGGCCTCGGCGGCCGGGGCGGCCGTCTTGGCGCCCGGCTTCTTGGCGCCGCCGGCTATGCCCAGCCCCTTCGCGGGCGCCGGGGCGGCCTTGGTGGTCGGCTCTGCCTCGGCAGCAGCGGGTTCCTCGGCCTCTGCGGGCGCCTCGGCCGGGGCCGCCGGTGCAGCGGCCTTGGGCTCGGGTTTCGCGGCCCGTTCCTCTGCTTCCTTAGCGGCCGTGCCCTTCTCGGGCAGCGTCGCCTTGTCGTACTCGAGCGACGCAAGCAGGATCTGGGCGACGTCGAGCACCTCGACCCCGCTGCGGCCGGCTTCTTCCTGCCGGTCGTTCACACCGTCGGTGACCATCACGCGGCAGAACGGGCAGCCGGTCGCGATCGTCGCGGCGTTGGTGGCCAGGGCTTCGTCGACGCGCTCGTGGTTGATGCGCTTGCCGATGTGCTCTTCCATCCACATGCGCGCACCGCCGGCGCCGCAGCAGAAGCTGCGGTCGGAGTTGCGCGGCATTTCGGTGAGGTTCGCCCCGGCGAAGCCGATCAGCTCCCGCGGTGCCTCGTACACCTTGTTGTGCCGGCCCAGGTAACACGGGTCGTGATACGTAATGTCTTGCGAGACCGGCGTTACGGGAACCAGCTTCTTGTCGCGCACCAGCCGGTTGAGCAGCTGGGTGTGGTGCAGGACGCTGTAGTTGGCGCCGAGCTGGCGGTATTCCTTGCCGATCGTGTTGAAGCAGTGCGGGCAGGTGACGACGATCTTGCGGTCGACGGTCTCGACGCCCTCGAAGACCCCGTCCAGGGTCTCGACGGCCTGGGCGGCCAGCTGCTGGAACAGGAACTCGTTGCCGGACCGGCGTGCGGAGTCACCGTTGCAGGATTCCCCGGTGCCCAGCACCATGAACTTCACCCCGGCGATGGCCAGCAGCTCGGCGACGGCTTTGGTGGTCTTCTTGGCCTTGTCGTCGTAGGCGCCCGCGCATCCCACCCAGAACAGGTACTCGTAGCCGTCGAAGCTCTCGACGTCTTGGCCGTAGACAGGGACGTCGAAGTCGACCTCGTCGATCCAGTTGGTCCGGTCCCCGGAGTTCTGGCCCCACGGGTTGCCCTTGGTCTCGAGGTTCTTGAACAGCACCGACAGCTCGGACGGAAACTCCGACTCCATCATCACCTGGTAACGGCGCATATCGATGATGTGATCGATGTGCTCGATGTCCACCGGACACTGTTCGACGCAGGCGCCGCAGGACACGCACGACCACAGCACGTCGGGGTCGATCACACCGCCCTGTTCTGCGGTACCGACCAGCGGACGGGCCGCCTGCTCAGGTCCGTGCCCGGGAATACGGCCGAAGCCCGACTCCGGGACATGGTGTCCCTCTTCCTTTTCCGTCTCAAGGTCCAGGCCCTCGAGCGGCTCGGCGGTCTTCTCACCCAGGATGTAGGGCGCCTTGGCCATCCAGTGGTCGCGCAGGTCCATGATGACGAGCTTGGGCGACAAGGGCTTTCCGGTATTCCAAGCCGGGCATTGCGACTGGCAGCGCCCGCACTCGGTACAGGTGGCGAAGTCGAGGTTCGCCTTCCAGGTGAAGTCCTCGATCTTGCCGCGGCCGAAAACGTCGTCCTCGCCGGGATCTTCGAAGTTGATCGGCTTGCCACCCGATTCCATCGGCAGCAGCGGGCCCAGGCCGTCGGGCAGGCGTTTGAAGGTGACGTTGATCGGCGCCAGGAAGATGTGCAGGTGCTTGGAGTGCAGCACGATCAGCAGGAAGAACAGTGCCACCGCGATGTGGGCGAGCAGTGC
Organism: Mycobacterium sp. Aquia_213; assembly: GCF_026625985.1. Lineage (NCBI taxonomy): Bacteria > Bacillati > Actinomycetota > Actinomycetes > Mycobacteriales > Mycobacteriaceae > Mycobacterium > Mycobacterium sp. Aquia_213. Next base: position 5,395,333 of record NZ_CP113116.1, on the reverse strand, counting down.
GAACGTTTCGATCCACTCGTTGGCGGTTTCGCCCAGCGGATGCATCAGCTTGCCCATGCCCTGGGAGAAGAACGCCCCCCAGCCGTACGGGAAGTTTCCGGTGTTGACCGCAGCTCCGCGGAAAATCGCAAAGCTGACGATGACCATCGAGATCATGAACAGGATCAGCCAGGCGCCACCGGTGTGGGAGCCGTAGAACCGCGACGAACGACCGTGTTCCTTTGGCTCGCTACGCAATCGGATGATCGAGAAGGTGATGATGCCGCCCAATACGGCCAGGGCAATGAAATCCTGCAAGAAACCCAGCGCATCCCAGCGGCCGACGATCGGGATGTGGAAGTTGGGCTGGAACAGGGTGCCGTATGCCTCGATGTACACCGTGATGAGGATGAAGAAGCCCCACATGGTGAAGAAGTGGGCGAGGCCGGGGACGGACCATTTCAGCAGCTTGCGCTGACCGAACACCTCAACGATTTGAGTCCAGATCCGGGTGCCGACGTCGTTGGTGCGCCCGCTCACCGGCTGGCCCGACATGATCAGGCGATAGAGCCACCAGACGCGCTTCAGCGCGAACAGGGCCACGACCGCGGTCAAGCCCAGTCCGAGCACCAATCTGATGATCGTCTGCGTGGTCACGGCAGGTATCTCCCCATTGCTTCGTCACTCAGCGAAAATTCGTTCGATCTTTGCTAGCTCATACTGACATCTGGGCCGGTATCGACGCGAGAAAGGTTGCCCTAACTGGGATTCGCGAAACCCTTTGACCTGCGACTTAGCCTTCCGGGGCCAGCATGGCACGTAACATAGACAACATCTCCGAGCGCGATCCGGCGCCTAGCCGGCGACGGATTCGGGCGACATGATGCTCGACCGTCTTCGCCGAAATGAACAATTGGGCCCCGATGTCGCGGTACGGCATACCTAGTAGCAAGAGTTCGGCGACTTCGCGTTCGCGATGCGACAGCGGCGATCCCGACGCTGGCTGATGCGGGGTCGACGGGGTCGTACCCTCTGGTTCGTCGCCGGTCAGCCCGCGGGGAACGTCGCCCGGGGTCGCACCCAATTTCAGATCCCGGGCCAGTTGCAGCATCGCTCCGGACACCCTGCCGTCGGGCGTTTGCAGCGCGGCCTGTCCCGCCAGCCGGGTCGCGTCCGAGGTCAGCCCGACATGCGCTAGCGCGCGGGCCGACGCGGTCACCTCGTCGGCGTCGACCTGGTTGGCCAGGACACGTAGCCAGGTGCGGCCGGAACCCGACAGGGCGTGCGCGAGGGTGCTGGTTGCGGCCGCCGCACCCAGGGCCTGCCCATGCGGGGCGACCAGATCCGGCGCGTTGGTGAGGATTCCCGCGTGTACGCCGGCCCAGTGCAGTGGGATTGCCCACAAAATCGGGTTGCCCAGCGACTCCAGCAGGGTGAACGCCTGCTCCAGGGCGTGGCGCACCTGTTCAACCTGGCGTATCCGGGCGGCGCCCACCCACAATTCGCCCAACGGCAGCAGCGCGAACAAGTCGATGGAGTACTCGGCGAGCACCTCCATGCCTGCGTACCAATGCTTTTGCAGCGCGCCGGTATCACCGCTGCGACGAGCGATCGCCGTGTGCAGCGCCGCTGCCCACAACGCGTCGCGCCGGTGCAACCCGGCGAAGCCGACCGCCGTGACGTCCGCACTGGCCGAGGCTAGCTGGCCGTCCTGCATCTTGATCCAGCCGGACAGCAAGGTGTGCCGGGGCGCAAATAGCGCGTCGCCGTCGGTGCGACACGCGCGCCCGATCACGCTGTGGGCGCGGACGGGATCGCCGCCGTGGATCGCGGCCAAGGTAACCAGCGCGGCCGGGCTATCCGGAATGACTTCGCTCACAGGGTGTTCGGCCGCGATGGCCTGGCCGAGTTTCGTCATCGCGGCAGGATAGGGCTGGTCCATGGTCAGCAGCAGACCCTCGGCCAGACTGCGCGCGGAACGGGCGGCCATCGTCGGTGGACCGGAGTCCTTGAGGCGTAGCGCGGCACGTGCCGTCGCCAGATCGCCGGTCGCGGCGAGCGCGATCGCGGCGGCCGCGCCGACCACCGCGTCCGGGTGCGGGCCGAGCCAGCTGAACAATTCCGCCGCCTGATTCGCGTTGCCCTCGTGGGCGGCGACACTGGCCGAAATCCGGACTGCCGCAGCGCGTTCAGCGGAATCGGCGGAGCCCAATAGCTCGTCGGCTAGTGCTGCTGCGGCAGCGCAGTCTCCGTTGAGGGCCAGCGCATCGGCGAACCGAGACGTCAGACCTTCGGCGCCGGCATTGACGGCGGCCTGGTAAATCCTTGCAGCCCTGGCGGATTCGCCACGCGCCGCCGCGGCTTGCGTTTCGAGGATGGCCGCCAATCGGTCGTCTTTGAGCCCGTGTTCGGCGAGCCGCAACGCGAATTGCGACGAAACCGTCGACATGTCGAGTTGTGAACGCAGCAGCGCGGTTTCGACCTCACGATGGTGGGCATTTCCGGCGACCTGCGCGATCGCGCCGTGTACCAGCTGTAGGAACTCGGGGGTGTGCGACGGCTCGATCAGCCCACTGGCCCGCGCCCGATCGACCAACAGGCGTGCGTCAGTCGCCGAAATTCCCAGTGCCGCAGCCACATCGGCCGCTCCCAAATCCTGGGTCAGCGACATGATGAGAAGCGTGTCCAGGTCGGGTTCGTCGAGCCAGCGCAACCGCGCCATCAACGCGAAGTTGGCGGCCTGGGCCGGGGAGTGCGTGCCCTCGGATGTGGCGTGCACCAGAAATGGGAGTCCCGCGGTGCACGCCACGAGGTCTTCGGCGACGGGAAGGGGACCCAGCGAGATGCGCGGTCGATCCCGTTCCATCGCCACGGTCAGATCCCGCAGGCGCTCCTGCGGCTCGGCGGCCAGCACGACCGTGGTGCCCGGGTCGGCGAGGCGCTCGCTGAGGCTGGCCAGTTCGGGCTCGCTCAGCAGGTGAGCGTCGTCGATCACCAGCGCGGCGTCGGGTGGATCGCCGGCCCGGGGAGGGCGTGCGAGCACGGTTAGCCCGGACTGTCGCAGCGCGTCGCGGGCGGCGGCAAGGGCGGTGGTCTTGCCGGTTCCGATGCCGCCGCTGACCATGAGCTTCACCGGAACCGTCGGCGCGTCGGCCAGGGCGAGCGAGACTTTTTCGGCGATACGAGAGTCGCTCATGTCGCGAAACCCCCTAATCGGCGCTGCACTCGTGGTCAGGCGTGGTTTTTTCACCATAGCCGCACCAACCCCCGTATCCGGGTAGCCATCCCCGTAGCCCTGTGATTCCCCTAAGGCAGCACCCCCTAATACCGTCGGGCGGCTGGTGGGTTGTGCACCGATCACATCGCCCGGTGGAGTCGATAGCATCGTGGTAATTGACTGGGCGGTCCCTGTGGACGCCGGCGGTAAGCGCGGAGTACGGCAAGGAGGTGCGCGGGATGGCAAACTCATTGCTCGACTTCGTGATCTCGCTGGTGCGCGACCCCGATGCCGCGGCGCGCTACGCGGCCAACCCCGCGCAGTCCATCGCGGATGCCCACCTGACCGATGTGACCAGCGCCGATGTGAACAATCTGATTCCCATGGTGACGGATTCGCTGTCGATGGGCACTCCGGCCACCCCTACTTCGGGCGCGCTGGCACCCGATCATGGAAACGTCTGGGCAAGCGGTGCGGCCGCGGCCGCTCTCGATGCATTCACGCCGCACACCCCCGCCGGGGTGGTCGATTCGCACGGTCTGGCGGGCAGCGTGATCCATCAGCCGTCGATCCCGGCGCCCGTGCAACCATCGACCGATCCGCGGCCACTGGGTATTGACTCTCCTGGGGCATCGGTGCAGCTCACTGGTGTCGAAACGCCGGACACTCCGGTCGACCATGGGGGGTTCCCCGCGCATGACCTCAGCCTCTGGGACCACCCGGTCACCCATTCGCATCCCGGCGAGCCGGAGCACCACGACTTCGGCCTGCACGGCTGAATCTGTGCCGCCGCCGTCGAATTTCGCGGTCTGAGCTGCAATAATACCGCCTGATAGGGGCATCTTTGGCGTGCGTTGGGGCTGCCCCGCATATCCCCTAATCCCCTAACGGGGTGCCCCCATGGATCCCGGTGGGGTCCCGGTCAGCTGGGGGATCCGTCCCCGATTCCGAGCAGGGCCGGAGTCCATAGCGTGTATTGCAGAACGCCGGTCGATCCGGCGAGGGGACTTGAAGGGGAATCAATCATGGACCGGCTGATCCAATACATCATGGAGTTGTTTGCCAACCCGAACGCGGCCCAGGCTTTCGTTTCGGGTCCCGGGCAGGCCATGACCGACGCAGGCTTGGTCAACGTGGCTCCGGAGGAGTTCGCCTCGGCGGTGGCCAGCGCCGTCCCGGGTGTGCCTCTCGGCGTCGGCGACCCGATCGGTGGGTTGCAGCAGGTGCTCACCGACCAATACGGCTTTGCCCCGGGTTATGGCGGCTTCGACCAGGGCTATGGGGGCTACGACCAGGGTTATGGCGGTTATGACGCCGGATACGGCGGATACGACCCGGGCTACGGGTACGGACCCGGCCTTGTGGGCGCGGTTGCCCAAGACGCGGGTGCCCTGGTCGGTGACGCGATTGCCCCGGTTGTCGACGGCGCCGGCGCTGCACTCGGCCTCGGTGGTGCGATCGTTGGCGACTTGGGTGGCGCGCTGCTCGGTGGCGTCAACGCCGGACTGTACGGCGGCGGCTACGGCGGGTTCGGCTTTCAGCCCGGTTGGGGCGGATTTGGTCCCGGCACCGGCGGGTTTGGTCCCGGTTTCGGACCTGGCTGGGATGGCTTCCGCCCGGGCTGGGGCGACGGACGGCCTGGTTGGGGACACCACGGATGGGACGACGGACGTCCCGGCTGGGGACACGGCTGGGGCGACGGACGGCCTGGTTGGGGACACGGCTGGGGTGACCGGCCTGGGTTCGGACCCGGTTGTGGCCCCGATTGGGGCGGTACGGGCTGTGGCCCCGGCTGGGGCGGCTTCCGGCCTGGCGTGGGTGAATTCGGCCACGGCCCCGGCTTTGGTGGCGGTTTCGGCGGAGAGTTTGGTTTGGGCGTCGGCCTCAATGCCGGCCTGGGTCTTGGTGGTGGCTTCGGCGGACACACCGGCTTCGGACTCGGCGGTGGCGGTCTGACGGGCATCGGGTTGGGTGCCCAGACCGGATTCGGTGGCCGCGCCGGTCTTGGTTTCGGCGGCGAGGGCGGCGCTGGGCTTGGTGGTGGCTTTGGTGGACACACCGGCCTCGGTCTGGCCAGTGAAGTCGGACTCGGCGGTCGCGTCGGTATCGGTCTCGGTGGCGAGAGCGGCTTTGGTGGCCGCGCTGGTTTCGGTGAGGGCGTCGGGCTGCGGGCCGGTGGCGGCCTTGAAGGCGGTGCCGGGTTCCATGGCGGCACGAGCCTTGCCGGTGAGAGTGGTCTTGGTGGCCGCGCCGGTTTCGGAGAAGGTGTTGGGCTGCGGGCTGGGGGTGGCCTTGAAGGCGGCGCTGGGTTCGGTGGCGGCGCGGGTCTTGGGGGTGAGGCTGGTCTCGGCGGTCGCGCCGGAGTCGGTGCCGGATTCAACGGCGGCGCCGGATTTGGTGGCGACGCTGCGGGCCACGCCGGTGTTGGTCTGAGGGGTGAAGCCGGCGGTGGCTTCGGCGGTCAGGCCGGTGGTGGCCTGGGCGGCGGAGTTGGCGCTGGTAGCCAGGTCGGCGGCGGGTTTGGTGGTCAGGCCGGTGGTGGCCTGGGCGGCGGAGTTGGCGCTGGTAGCCAGGTCGGCGGCGGGTTTGGTGGTCAGGCCGGTGGCGGGTTGGGTGGTCAGGCGGGCCTGGGTGGCCAGGCTGGTGGTGGCTTCGGTGCTGTTGCTGGTAGCCAGGTTGGCGGCGGGTTTGGCGGTCAGGCCGGTGGTGGCTTTGGTGTTCAGACCGTCGGCGCCGTCGGCGGCGGGGCCGGTGGTGGCCTGGGCGGCGGAGTTGGCGCTGGTAGCCAGATCGGCGGCGGCTTTGGCGCTGGTGCTGGTAGCCAGGTTGGTGGCGGCTTGGGCGCGGGCGGTCAGGCAGGGCTCGGGGGCCAGGCTGCTTTGGCAAGCCAGGCGAGTTTCGGTGCTGGCGGTCAGGCTGCAGGTGGCTTTGGTGGTCAGGCCGGTGGCGGGTTCGGTGGTCAGGCGGGTCTGGGTGGGCAGGCTGCCCTGGCGAGCCAGGCGGGATTCGGTGCTGGTGGCCAGGCTGGTGGTGGCTTCGGTGCTGGTGCTGGTAGCCAGATCGGTGGCGGCAATGTCGGCGCGGCCGGCAATGCAGCGTTGGGCGCAAGCGGTCAGGCGGGGTTGATCGCTAGCGAGGGCGCAGCGCTGAACGGTGCCGCCGCTCCTCACGTGGCGGGCCCGCTCGGGGGTGTAGGCGTCGGTGGTCAAGGCGGTGCCGCCGCAGCCGGCGGAGCTGGTCTGGGCATCGGCGGGGCGCGCAGCAGCAGCACGTTGAGCGGCGAGGGCGGCCTGGGAGGCCACGCGACACCGCAATCCGCAACTGTTGCCGGCGGTGCAGGTTTGGGAAGCCACGCTGAAGCTGGCAGCGGCATCAACGCAGGGGTCGGCGGCGCAGGTATCGGCGGACACGCTGGAGCCGGCGGTGCTGCGGGGGCCGGTGTCGGCGGGGGCTTCCCGGCCGGTGGAGCTGGCGGCGGCATCAACGGGGGTGCCGGCGGTGGAGCTCACGGCGGCATCCTCGGCCAGGAGGGCGCCACGCTCGGAGGCGGAGGCGGCGGCGGTGTCGCGGGCAACGGCGGCATCGGCGCTCAGCACGGCCCGGCCGGGCCGGCTGGACAGGGCCCGGTAATTCAGGGCGGCGGCGGTGCCGGGGGTGGTGTTGGTGGTCACGCGACGCCGCCGTCGAACCCCGGCTCGGTCTTCCCGGGTGGGGGCTCCGCGGGTGCTGGCGGCCACGGCAGCGCGGGCGGTCCGGTGATCCACGAGCCGGCGCAGCAGGCACCGGTTCAGCACTCGCCTGCGCCGGTCCAGCATTCGCCGGCCCCGGTCGAGCACTCGCCCGCTCCGGTTCAGCATTCGCCGGCGCCAGTGCAGCATTCGCCGGCTCCGGTCGAGCACGCCCCGGCACCGCACAGCCCGTCGGTGTTCGAAGGCACTCCGCACGCACCGGCCCCGGTGCATGCTCCGGCTCCGGTGCACGCGCCCGCGCCGACGCACGGCGGCCCGCACGGGTAACGCGCGGACATAGCGAAACGGCGGGGATCTTTTGATCCCCGCCGATTCGCGCGCATACCGTAATCACAGATGCGAGAAAGTGGGGAACCGCGGTGACTCAAGCCAGTGATCCGAGGCGCGTCAGCGTGATCGTCGAGCTGATCGACCACACCATCGCCATCGCCGAACTCAACGAACGCAACGACCTCGCGCAGCGGCTCACGCGCGCCCGCGAACGCATCACCGACCCAAAGATCCGGGTGGTGATCGCCGGGCAGCTCAAGCAGGGCAAGAGTCAGCTGCTCAACTCGTTGCTCAACCTGCCGGTGGCCCGAGTGGGCGATGACGAGGCCACCGTGGTCATCACCGTCGTCAGCCACGGCGAACCACCGTCGGCTCGACTGATCGTGGCCGCCGGTCCCAACGGCGAGCCCGCGCCCGTCGACATCCCGATCGACGACATCAACACCGACCTGCGACGCGCGCCGCAAGCCGGCAGCCGTGAAGTGCTGCGCGTCGAGATCGGCGCGCCCAGCCCGCTGCTGCAAGGCGGGCTCACGTTCATCGATACCCCGGGCGTGGGTGGCCATGGGCAGCCGCACCTGTCGGCGACGCTCGGCCTGCTGCCCAACGCCGACGCGCTGATCATGGTCAGCGACACCAGCCAGGAACTGACCGAACCGGAGATGTGGTTCATCCGGCAGGCGCATCGGATCTGCCCGGTCGGTGTGTTGGCGGCGACCAAGACCGACCTCTATCCGCACTGGCGCGACATCGTCGGCGCCAACACCGCGCATCTGCAGCGCGCCGGCGTGCCGATACCGATCGTGCCGGTGTCGTCGCTGCTGCGCAGCCACGCCGTTACGCAGAACGACACCGAACTCAACGAGGAATCCAACTTCCCGGCGATCGTCAAATTCCTCAGTGAGCGGGTGCTCTCTCGCGAGACCGACCGGGTGCGCGACGAGGTGCTCCGCGATATCCGTTCGGCCGCAGAACAATTGACGATGGCTGCGGGCTCGGAACTCGCGGTCGTCAACGATCCGGGGCTTCGTGACCGGCTTGGCGAAGACCTGGAGCGGCGCAAGCGTGACGCGTTGGACGCACTCGAGCAGACCGCCCTGTGGCAGCAGGTGCTCAACGACGGATTCACCGACCTGAGCACCGACGTCGACCACGACATGCGAGCCCGGTTCCGCGCGCTCACCGAAGACATCGAGCGCCAGATCGATTCGTGCGACCCGACTCGGCACTGGGCCGAAATCGGCAGCGACGTCGAGGAAGCGGTCGCCACCGCCGTCGGGGACAACTTCGTGTGGGCCTACCAACGCGCCGAGGAGCTGGCCGACGACGTCGCAAATTCGTTCGCCGCGGCCGGGCTGGATTCGGTGCTGACTCCCGAGCTGAGTCAACGCGCGATGGGCGAGGACTTCGGCCAGCTCAAATCGGTGTCCGACCTCGAGTCCAAGCCGGCCGGCAAGGGCCAGAAAGTCGTTTCCGGGCTGCGTGGTTCCTACGGCGGGGTGGTGATGATCGGCATGTTGTCCTCGGTGGCGGGGTTGGGTCTGTTCAACCCGCTGTCCATCGGCGCCGGGCTGGTCCTGGGCCGCATGGCCTACAAGGAGGACAAGGAGAACCGGCTGCTGCGGGCGCGTGCCGAGGCCAAGACGAATGTCCGGCGCTTTGTCGACGACATCTCGTTCGTGGTGGGCAAGGAATCGCGCGACCGGCTCAAGATCATCCACCGCACGCTGCGCGACCACTACCGCGATATCGCCAACGAGATCTCCCGTTCGCTCAACGAATCGCTGCAGTCCACCATCGCCGCGGCGCACATGGAAGAAGCCGAACGCGACAACAAGGTCCGAGAACTCGAGCGCCAGTTGAATATCCTGAACCAGGTCACCGACAATGTGGACAAACTAACGCCACAGGTGACCGTAGGACGGGTGTGAGCACGAGCGATCGAGTCCGAGCGATTTTGGGCGGGACCGTCCAGGCCTACCGTGGTGAGCCGGCATTCCGGAACCGACCCGAGGTTTTCTACGAACTGGACCGCATCGGCGCGCGGCTGAACGAACCGATCCGCATCGCCCTGGCCGGCACCCTCAAGGCCGGAAAGTCCACTCTGCTCAACGCTTTGGTGGGGCAGGACATCGCCCCGACCGATGCCACCGAAGCGACCCGGATCGTGACCTGGTTCCGGCACGGGCCCACCCCGAAGGTCACCGCAAACCATTGGGGCGGAAGGCATTCCAATGTGCCGATCAATCACAGCTCCGGGCTGACGTTCGACTTTCGGACGCTCAACCCCGCCGACGTGGCCGACCTGGACGTCGAGTGGCCCGCCGAAGAGCTGGTCGACACCACCATCATCGACACCCCGGGAACATCGTCGCTGACGCGCGAGGCCTCCGAGCGCACGCTGCGGCTGCTGGTCCCCCCCGACGGGGTGCCGCGGGTGGACGCGGTGGTGTTCCTGCTGCGCACCCTCAATGCCGCAGATGTCGCCCTGCTCAAGCAGATCGGGCAACTCGTCGGTGGGTCCGCGGGCGCACTGGGCATCATCGGGGTCGCGTCGCGGGCCGACGAGATCGGCGCGGGCCGGATCGACGCGATGCTGTCGGCGGCCGACGTGGCTCAGCGATTCACCAAGGAGATGAACGAGACGGGCATCTGCCAAGCGGTGGTGCCGGTCTCGGGACTGCTGGCGCTGACCGCGCGCACGCTGCGCCAAAGTGAGTTCATCGCCCTGCAGAAGCTCGCCGCGGCCGATAAGACCCAACTGAGCAAGGCCATGCTGAGCGTCGACCGTTTCGTGCGCGTCGACAGCCCGCTGCCCGTCGACGCGGCGACCCGCGCCCAGTTGCTCGACCGGTTCGGCATGTTCGGTCTGCGGATCTCGCTCGCCGTGCTGGCCACCGGTGTCGCCGACGCCGCGGGGCTGGCCGACGAATTGCTGGAGCGCAGCGGGCTGGTGGCGCTGCGCGAGGTCATCGATCAGCAGTTCGCGCAACGCTCCGACATGCTCAAGGCGCACACCGCGCTGGTGTCATTGCGCAGGTTCGTGGAGGCGTTCCCGATCGTCGCGACGCCCTATGTCATCGCCGATATCGACCCGCTGCTGGCCGACACCCATGCTTTCGAGGAGCTTCGGCTGCTCAGCCAATTATCTTCTCGCCCAACGATGTTGAACCAAGATGAAATCGCGTCACTGCGTCGCATCATCGGCGGGTCGGGCACCCGCCCGGCCAGCAGGCTGGGTCTGAATCCCCAAGGCGCCGACCCGCAGGAGGGGCCGCGGGCGGCGTTCGCCGCGGCGCAACGCTGGCGCCGCCGGGCCGAGCATCCGCTCAACGACCCGTTCACCACCAAGGCCTGCCGGGCCGCGGTGCGTAGCGCCGAAGCGATGGTGGCCGACTTCGCCGCGCACGGCTCTCACATTCAGCCGCGTTAGAAGCGTCGCCACGGCCAGTGCCGCTCGCGTTCGGTCGGCAGTGGCGGCGTAAACGTCGTCGTGGGCGGTGGGACCGTCGTGGTGGGCGGCGGTTGATAGGTCGTGGTCGGCGGTTGATAGGTCGTAGTGGGCGCCTCGGTGGTCGTCGTCACGGGCGCTTGGCTGGTGGTCGTCGGTGGCGGTGGTGGTGCGATCACTGTCTCGGTGGGAGTGTCGGTGATCGTCACGGTCTGCTCCGGGGGCGGTGCCGTCGGTTGACTCGGCGGGGTCTGCACCGGCCTCGGGTTCTCCTCGCCCAGGGTCAACGCCAGGATCGTGGCCACCAGGATGGCTGCGCCGGCGGCGACCAGGCTCAAGACCACGGCGGGGCGCTTGTACCACGGCGGGGCTTCGGTGGCGTAAGGCTCATCGTCCGCATCCTCGAAACCCATTGCGTCGCGGACATATTGGCCGCTGTGCTCGGGACCGGTGTAGGGGACGGGATCTTCCTCGTCTTCGTCCTCCGACCAGGCCAGCGGTGCTTCTTCTTCGATCCGGGCGCGTGGGATCGCTTGCGTCATGTCGGCCGGCACGGCGGGCGCCAATTGCGTCGCGTTGTCGACGGGAGGGCTCGGCACCGCGCCCGGCGAGGGATGTTGCAGACCGAAGGTGGCCGCACCCAGGGCGGCGGTGAACGCGGGTTGGGGTGCGGTGTGCACCGGCACTCCGAGACGTTCGGAAAGGCGGGTGGCGAGCAGCGGAATGCTGGCACCGCCGCCGACGGTGGCCACAGCGGCCAGGTTTGTCGTCGGAATCTCGTTGTGCCGCAAGATGTTTTCGAGTGCCGTGACGAATTCGTCTAGCGGTCCGGAGATCAGCTCCTCAAATTCGTTGCGGGACAACTCGATATCCTCGCCGGTTACCGCCGGGACCGTGGTGACCGGCGCCGTCGACAGATTTTCCTTGGCGGTCCGGTATTGATCGAGCAGGCGGGTCAGCGATCCCATCCGCGACGTGGCGGCCAGGCCGCCTGAGCTGTCGCTCGGCACGACGTCGCGCATGCGGTCGAGGATGAGCTGGTCGATCCCGTCGCCGGAGAATTCGCGGTACCGCACCGACGGGCCGATCTGCGCAAAGTCCGACCCGGCGTCGCTCAGCGTGACGGTGGTGCCGCTGGCACCGAAGTCGCACAACGCGACGATGCCGTCGGTCGGGAAGTCCGGTTCGGCCCGCAGCGCGGTGAGCGCGGCGGTGGCATCGGAGATCAGCGCCGGCGGCACGCCGCCCGGAGCCAGGCCCGGCTGGGCAAAGAATTCCTCACGCAGGGCCGCGGACTGCTCCGGCGACCAGTAGGCGGGGACAGCGATCGTGACAGGGGTTCCGTAATCGACCGTGCGGGCCATCGCCTCGAGCGCTTCGACCGTCAGCGCGTCACCGAGGTACTTGGTGCCGTCGGCTGCCACCAGCGGAGTCCGATCCCCGACCCGTTCGACGAATCCCCGCATCACCAGGCCGGAATCGGCCGGGTCCGGATTTTCCTCCGGTAGGCCGACTTCGGATGTCCGCTGGTCAAACAGGGTGAGCACGGATCGGCGAGTCACCGCATCGCCGCCCGCGCGGGCCGCGACCAGGTTGGCCATCCCGATGGACAACCCGAGCGACTCGGACATCTGGCATACCTCTGTGCGTTGTCGTAAATGCGGCTGTGAGTTCCCGCGAGTCTAGGTGGGAGCCCTTTTCACAGGCCGGGCGGCAGCGTGATCTCGGTCGGTAGCCCCGGCAGCGCGGGCAGCGTGATCACCGACGGCAGCTGGGGCAGTGGGTACCCCTCGCGCGACGGCGTGGTCGGTGTGGTCGTGCTGGCGGACGGCGGCGTGTCCTCGGTGGACGCCGTCGGAGCGTCGGTGGGTGTGGTGGTCGCCTGCTCACTCGGCGGAGCCACGCTCGTGGCGCTCGACGGCCGGATCGTCGTCGTAGCGGTGGGCACGGGGGTGGTGTTGGTGACCGGTTCCTGTGGCGGGGCGCCGTGCATGAGCTGGATGATGCCCCAGACGATCAGCGCGATCAGCACCGCGATGAGAAGGCCCCACCCGGCCAACGCGATTGGTTTGCGCCAGCCCGGAATCGGGTCGTCGGGATCGGGCTCCGCGCTGCCGTAGTCGTCGTCTCCGTAGTGGATGAAGACGGTCGGGTCGTCGTCGACGAAATAGTCTGCCGGCGCGTGCCTTGCCATGGTCGCCGAGACTACTGGGGCGGGTTGGTCCGGGGTGGGTCCCACACGGGCGGCTTCCGATCGGCCGCCAAACGTTGACCTAATTGCAATCAACTCGTTAGGGCAACGCGGGGATGGTCGTCGGAAGCCACGACGGCCAGTGCCGCCGATGCGTGGGTTGCTGGTTCGGCTCGTGTACTGGTGGCTCGACGGCGGTGCTGGTGGGTGGCGCCGTAGTCGTCGTCGTTGTGGTCGTCGGCGTCGGCGACGTCGTGGTGGTCGTGGTCGTCGTGGAGGTGGTCGACGGCGTCGTGGTCGTGGTGGTCTTCGGGTTGCTGGTGGTGCCCTGGTCTCCGACGAGCTGGATGATGCCGTAGACGATCAGGGCGATCAGGATCAGCACCGACAGGCCCCAGAGGATCAGCCCGACCGGCTTGCGGTACCACGGGGTGGGCTCGGCCTCCTGGTCGAAAGGATCCGGCGGGGGCTCGACCGGGTCGGCAGCGGGCGGCGGCGGTTCATCGGCCGACGGACGATCGCCCCTACCGACGTCTCTATATCGCGTCGGCTCGTTGTTGAAGTTGTCCGGTGGGCCTGCCACGGCACCGATCGTACTGACCAGCGTTAGAACGTGTTGACCTTCTCGACGCTGACGAACCTATATGCGCGTTTGGTGCGCCAAGCTGCGTTTGCAGGGCCACGAATCTGCAGCTCATACCGCCGGTTCTGGCGGTGACGAAAGGTTGCCGCAAGGTCTACTGCCGACTGGTTGCCAACCGGACTCGGCGTCCGGCGAGCTGCCGAGACAGCCACTGCGAGGTAGGAGGGTCAAACCAACCGCGTGTCTTGTTACCGCCCTAAACTCATCAACGTGGCCGATGTTCTTCGGGTCAGAAGTGAGTGGCTGCAGGTGTTGGCAGCGCACTGCGAGGTGCTCTCGCCGGAAGCAGGGCGCTTATGAGCGTGATTTACGCCGAACTGGCCGAAAAGCTCGATTCCGGTCACGACGAGATAGGTGCCGTACTTGCGAAGGCACGCGGCGTCAGACTCCCGCCATCCCATCGACACGTTCACGAATCAGGTCGGCATGCCCGCAATGGCGGGCGTACTCGGCGATCATGTGGGTGTAAATCCAGCGCAGACTCACCTCGCTGCCCATGAACTCGCTCGTGTCATCAAGCCCACGGGCAGCGCAATTGGCGCGCGCAGCCGTGATCTCGTCCTGCCAGATTCGTGCTGCGGCACGGTACGACGACTGTGCCGATACCTCGAATCCCCCGTCGTGATCTTCGGGATGATCCCGAGGCCCGAAAATCGGTGGCGCCGCCTCCCCGGCAAGCACCCGGCGAAACCAATTCCGTTCCACCTCCGCCGCGTGCTGCACCAGCCCCAGCAGCGTCAAGCTCGACGGCGGCGCCGAGGCGACCCGCAACTGCTCGTCATCGAGGCCCTCGCACTTCAACGCCAACGTCACACGATAGAAGTCCAGCCAGCTCTCCAGCGTCGTGCGCTCATCGGCGTTCAGTGGCGGCATCGGCCGCTCTATCGGAGTCACGCTCACCGATGCTGCCATCCCGTCCCGACATCACCGCCCCGGATTGGCGTGCGAGGTGAAACAGGTGATCGCGCTCCGCTTCGTCGAGTTGTAGCGCAGAGGCCAACGCCTCGAGCACGCCGTCGTGCCGCAGTCGCGGTGCTAGCGGTCCCAGCCGGATGGCACGTTTGTAGGGTCCAGCGTGACCGTCAACCGCCGCATCTTTTGCCTCGGTCGCCAAGCGAGACGGTACGGCGGCTGACTCGGAGCTGAAGGCCTCTGGCTTGCAATCGAAATGCCACGCTCATCGGGTTCGGACGAACGAATTGCTGCCGTCGATTGACGATCCGCTATGGATCGCCGCCGAGGTCTCCGTTGCCGCCCCCGCTGAGCAAGCGCTCCAACAATGCCAGGGTCTGGTCAACGAGCGTGTCAACGGTGCGGTCCAAATCGATGGCCTGCTTTGTCAATTGACCGTCCGTCCATAAGGACGCCATGCCGTGCCCGAACGCCCAAAGGGCAACGGTGAGCACCGCGGCGTCGGTCTCGGCGATCAGTTCGCCGCTCACACAGGATCTGACGACATCGGCCACAGTTCGAAAGACGGAGTTGCGAGCTTCGTGGCCAGCGCGCCCGTTGGGCGACTCGGATAACTCGGGTCGGAACATCAGACTGAAGTAGGCGGGCCTGGCTTGCGCGAAGCTCAGATACGTTCGCACTATAGCTATCAGTGCGGGCACGGGTCGGTCGACTTTGGCGCCAGCCAGTTCCAATTGGCGCGCCAACTCCGCGAAGCCACGGTCGGAGACGGCGGCCAGCAGGCCAGCTCGGTCCGAGAAGTGGTTGTAGGGCGCCCTGGGACTGACTCCCGCACGTCGGGCCACCCGGCGCAGACTCACCGCACCGATTCCCTCCGTTTCGATGAGATTGAGGCAGACATCTATCAGGGTCTCGCGGAGGGTTCCGTGATGGTAGCTGGTCCGTACCTCAGGCACCTGCCGAGCATATGTGACTGGTTGACGAGCAATTTCATATGTATACACTGCATACATATCGTCGGCTACCTGGATCGGAGTGACGGGATGTCCAAACGTGTGCTAGTAACCGGCGGCACCGGGTTCGTGGCCGGCCACGTCATTCAGGAACTGCTGGATCATGGCTATCTGGTGCGGGCGACCGTGCGGCGCACCACAATTGCCGCGCTGCCCCTCTGCGTCGAGATCGTGCGGGCAGACCTAGATGCAAACGACGGGTGGGCCGAAGCCGTCGCGGACTGCGACTACGTCCTGCACGTGGCATCACCATTCCCCGCCACCGCCCCTGACGACGAGGAAGAGCTGATCCGGCCCGCGGTCAACGGCACTGTGCGGGTGCTGAGGGCGGCTGCCGCCAGTGGCAGCGTGAAACGAGTCGTGCTGACCTCCTCGATCGCGGCCATCACGGCCGGCCACGACCCTCGGGACCCCACAGTGCGCACCGAAGCGGATTGGGCTGTTGTCGACGGCTGCCCGCCGTACCAAAAGAGTAAGACCCTTGCCGAGCGTGCCGCTTGGGACTTCGTGGAGGGATTGCCGGCGGCGCAGCGGTTCCAGCTGGTCGTCGTCAATCCCGGCTGGGTGCTCGGGCCCGTGGGCGCAGGGTCGGTCGGAACTTCGGTGGACCTGTTGCGTCGTCTTCTGGTCAGGGATGTGCCGGGGCCGCCCCGGATGGCGATGGCGCCCGTCGACGTCCGGGACCTCGCCATCGGGCACCGGCTGGCGATGGAGGCGCCCTTGGCCGCGGGCAACCGGTACATCCTGGCGGGCGAGGAAATATGGATGCCCGATGCCGCACGCATCCTCGCAGCGGAGTTCAAATACCGCGGCTTTCGTGTGCCCACGCGCACGGTGCCGAGCTGGGTGCTTCGACTATCGGCACGGTTCGTCCGGTCGCTGCGAATCGTCCCGTACTTCCTGGACCGGCACGACCGCGTCAGCGCGGCGAAGGCGCAGCGCGATCTGGGCTGGACGATGCGGCCTGTCCGCGAGTCCATTGTCGACACCGCGACGAGCCTGATCGAAAGGGGCATCGTTGTACCGGGATGACTTCCGGACAGCCGACTGTGCGGATACAAAATCATGGCACTATTCGTCCTCGCCACACCCGGCAAGTAGCGCATCTTGTCCTCGCGGCAGCCCTCCCGGGTCGAGCAATTTGCCGCGATTCGCCGTGACGCCCGCGCGGGCATGTCGGGGCGAGAACTTCAACGTCACCACGGAGTTGGCTGGCGCACGGTGCAAGCGGCACTGGCGGACCTATTCGATGACGACCTGGACGGGGTCGCCGGCAGCCTCGACGTGGCGATCAAATCCGCTGCGGACGCACTGCAGACCAAATCGGCCCAATAACGAGACTGTCTCTTCGGCGCCTAGAACGTGTTGACCTTCTCGACGCTGACGAACATGCCGTGCCCGGTGTGGCCGTTGGTGAACCGGGTGCCGGCTTCGGAAGCGTCGATCGTCCAGCCCTGCGCGTCGTAGGTCTTGTAGTCGATCGTGACGGCGGGGATGGCGCCCAGGTTGCCCAAAATCCACTGCACAGAGCCGCCGGAGGTGATGTGGACGCCGTTGGCGTGCTCACCGTCCTGCAGCGGTGAGTCGGTGAACGGCGCTTCGCATCCGACGCTGTCCTTGTTGATCTGGCAACGCGTGACGCCGGACTTGGTCTCGATGAAGACGTAGCCGTTCTGGTCGGGCGGCAGCGGAATGGCGCCGGCCGGTGCGGTCGGGTTCGCCGGCGTCGACGGCGGGAGCGCGATGGGGTTTGACGGCGGCGCCGCCGTGATGCTTGGCCGCGGCGTGGGGAACGTCGGTTCGGTCGGTCCAGTGCCCGGTACGGCGACCGGCTTGCCGTCGATGACGGAGCTGCAGCCCGACATCAGCATGGGACTGGCCAGCAGGGCCGCGAGCACCAGCGAACCGCCTGCCAGGCCCCGCCGGGCATTCTGCGAAAACCGCACGCGTCGCTCCCCGAAGATCTGAATTGTCAGACGTAGATTACGCGGAGTGCGTGGAAATGTGCTGCGGTGACACGCTTTTGAAATGCCGCCGATGGCAAAGTGTTATCGCTGGGCGACGACCTCCATCGGACTGTCGCTATGCCAGCCGGCGAATGCATCATTGGAGGGTGCGGTTACCGCAGTCCATTGATCCGCCACACCACGTCGGAGTCTTGCTCGCCGCGGGCGCCGGGCGCCGGTATGGCAAGCCAAAAGTCTTGGTAGCAGGCTGGCTTGAGATCGCGGTCGGCGCGCTGCGCGACGGGGGCTGCACCGACGTCGTCCTGGTCTTGGGTGCCGCCGAGGTCGCGGCCCCGCCGGGTGTCACGGCGATCACCGCCTCGCACTGGCACGACGGACTCAGCGCGTCGGTGCGCGCCGGCCTGGCCGAGGCCGATCGCCTGGGCGCCGACTACGCCGTGCTGCACGTGATCGACACTCCCGACGTGGGCGCCGACGTCGTGGCGCGGGTGCTCGGCCGCCTGACGGATAGCGGGCTGGCGCGCGCGTATTTCGGTGACCGGCCCGGACATCCGGTGGTGATCGCGCGCCGGCACTGGCCCGACGTACTGGCCCGGATAGCCGGAGATCAAGGCGCCGGGGCGTATCTGCGCGACCGCCACGACGTCGAGATCGTCGACTGCAGTGACCTTGCCGGCGGTCAGGACGTCGACGAGCCCGGCTAGGTCACAGACCCAGCAGCTTCTCCGCGTTGAGGTGGCTGATGCGTGCCCGCTCGTCGTCGGTCAGCGGGAGCTTGTCCAGGAATGCGCGGGCCGTCTTCATCGACCCGAACGGGTAGTCAGCCGAAAATGCCACTCGGTCAATACCGACGTGGGCCACCAGGTTTGCGTAGGTCGCCTCGTCGTTGAAGTTGGCGAACGTGTAATGCACGTTGCGCCGCAGGTAGGTGCTGACGGGGTGCTTGAGCCCGGTCAGTTCCGGCTTCAACGTGGCGTCGAATCGCGGCAGCATGAACGACGTCCCCTCGCCCATGTGCCCGATGATGATCTGCAAATCCGGGTAGCGGTCGAACACACCGCCGAGAATCAGTCGCAGCACGTGGGTGGCGGTGTTGATGTGCCAGCCCCACCCCACCGTCGCGAATGCGAACGTGACCTCAGGGGAGAACCCCGCGTAGCTGGACTCGATGACGGCTGCCGGCGGGATCGTCGGGTGCAGGTAGATCGGGGCGTTCAGCGTCGCCGCGCGATCGAGAATCGGCTCGAAGAAGGCGTCATCCAGATAGCGACCTTGGCTGTGCCCGTTGATCACCGCGCCGACGAAGCCGAGCTTGCGCATCGCCCGATCCAGTTCGTCGGCCGCCGCGTCGGGCGCGCTGATCGGCACCGTCGCGAAGCCCGCCAACCGCTCGGGGTAGCGGGCGACCGCCGCCGCGAGTTCGTCGTTGCATTCGCGGGCCAGCTCAACGGCTTTCGGGCTGTCCAGCTGTTCGACACCCGGCGCGGCCAGCGACAGCACCGCCAGATCGATGCCCGCCTCGTCCATGGCCGCGATGCGGCCGTCGCCGAGATCGGCGATGGGTTCGATCACGCCCGCGCGCGACGCGAGCCAGCTACCCGGCGCGCGCAGGAATCCCGCTGTGGCGTAATGCTCTTCGAGTGCGATGGTGCGCACTTGGTGGTCCTTACGTCTCCAGCACGCGGTTGGCTGCGGTCCAGTAGGGCAGTTCGTCGCGCTTGGCGGCCCAGCGAATCGTCTTGGTGTACCCGTATTCCGCGAGCGTCTCCTCGGCGTGCTCGCGCCCGAATCCGCTGTGCCCGACGCCGCCGAATCCGGTGCCGATCGCGATCCGGACATAGTTGTTGACGAAGACGGCGCCGGCCCGGATCTGTCGGCTCACCCGCAACGCGCGATCGCCGTCCTGGGTGAACACCGCCGCCACCAGTCCGAACGGAGTGCTGTTGGCGATCCGTACCGCCTCGCCCTCTTCGCTGAACGGGATCAGCGTGACGACCGGTCCGAAGATCTCTTCCCGGGCGACCCGCATCCGCGGAGTCACGTCGGTCAGCACGGTCGGTGATACGTAGAAGCCGTCGGCCAGGCGCGGGTCCTCGGGCAGCGGCGCCTGGGCGGCGATGCGTGCGCCTTCGGCCACGCCGAGCTTGAGGTAATCCAGCACCTGCTTCTGCTGCGCGCGCGTGACCAACGGCCCGACGTCGGTCGTCGGGTCGGCACCGTCACCCACCCGCAACCGGGTCACCGCCTTGCACAGCTTCGCGGCGAACTCGTTATAGATCTTGTCCTGCACCAGGATTCGCGATGACGCGGTACACGCTTCGCCCTGATTGAAGAAGCCGCCGTCGATTGCGGCCATCAGCGCCTCGCGCATATTGGCGTCGTCGAACACGATCAGCGGGTTCTTTCCGCCCAGCTCCATCAGCGTCGGGGTGAGGTTGCAGGCTGCATTGCGCATCACCGCCGAACCCGTCCGCGGCGACCCGGTGAAAGACACCTTGCCCACCAGTCGGTGTCCGGCGAGCGCGGCACCCACCTCGCCCTTGCCCGGTACGGCGTGCACCACGCGGTCGGGCAGCACCGACTGAATCAGTTCCACCATGCGCAGCACGACCGAGGGCGTCTGCTCCGGTGGCTTCAGCACGACGGCGTTACCGACGGCGATGGCGGGAGCGATCTTTCCGGCGGTGTGGATGGGTGGCCAGTTGAACGGCACGATGGCCGCGATCACCCCATACGGCTCGAGCGTGGTGACGTCCAGGACCGTGTTGTGGTCACGCGCCTTGTTCGGCATCGATTCCACGATGCTGCTGAAGAATTCGAAGATGGAGATTGCCGCTTCGAGGTCGAATTGGCGCGCCTGGACGATCGGCTTGCCCATTTCCCGTGACTCGAGCATCGCGAGTTCGTCCGCGTGCGCACGGATGACCTCGGCGATCTGACGCAGGTAGGCGCCGCGTTCCCGGGCCGGGCGCTGCTTCCAGCGCAGGTGTGCGGCATGGGCTTTGCGCACCGCCTGGTCGACCTCGTTGGGCCCCGCGCCCTGGACCACGGTGACGGTTCGGCCCGTCGCGGGGTTCTCGACGACGAACTGGTCGTCGGTGGAGGGAGACGACCAGCGTGTTCTGGTTCGAGTCAGGGCGGGAGCTTGCAGAGTCATTGGCACATCCAGCAAGGTCGGGGATTGGGGTGGTCGACGGGCGGTCAGGCACGCTCGACCAGGTCGACGCTACGTTTACCTGCGGCATCAGGGCCAACGACATGTTCTGATGGGTATTAGCACGGGCGGTGATAATGGCTGGATGGAGCTGCGCCATCTTGAGTACTTTCTCGCCGTCGCGGACAACCATAGCTTCACCGAGGCGGCGAAGAAGTTGCATGTCGTCCAATCGGGCGTGTCAGCGACGATCAAGGCCCTCGAGCGCGAACTCGGCGCGGAGCTATTTGTGCGGGGGTCGGCCGGCGTCGAGCTGACTCCGGCGGGCGAGGAGCTGCGCCCTCGCGCCCGCGAAACCCTGGACGCCGCCCGCGCGGCCAAGGACGCCGTCAACGCCACCCGGGGCTCGGTGCGCGGCACCGTCACGGTGGGGATTCTGACGTCGATCAGCGTGATCGACATGCCCGCGGTGCTGGCCGAACTGCACACCCGGCATCCCGGAGTGACGGTGCACTTGCGCGCCGCCAGCGCGGGATCGGCCGGACTCGCCGGCCAGCTCCGCGACGGCGATCTCGACGTCGCCTTTCTGGTTTTCACCGGACCGCCCCCGGCCGACCTGAATGCCCGTCTGGTTGCCGCGGTTCCGCTATTGCTGGTCGTACCCGCCGATCATCCACTGGCCCAACGGGACTCGGTACCACTGGCCGAGTTGGAAGGCATGTCGTTCGTCGACAGCCCACCGGGATACGGCACCAGAACGGTGATCGACAATGCGTTCACCGCCGCGGGCGTCGAACGGACCGTCGCGGTGGAGGTTGCCGACCTGGGCACCGCCGCGACCTACATCCGAAACGGCCTGGGAATCGGCTTTCTCAGCTGGACCATTCTCGACGAAATCGACGATTTCGGCTTGGCCACGCTGCGGGTCAGCGACTACGACCTGGAATGGCGGTTGTTCGTCACCACGTCTGCGGCCCGGTCGACCAGCGCGGCCACCCGCGCGGTGCTCGCGCTGATAGAGGAGGTCGCTGCCCGCTGAATCACCCTGCGAGGGGCATCTTCTCGGGCTCGAGCAGCGGCGCCCCGTAGCCGTAGCGATCGATGACCTCGGCCCAGCGCTCCGTGATGATCGCGCGCTGCTCGGTCGACATCTCATACTTGTTCGTCCGGTAGGCCGCCTTGTCGCCGAGGTATTGGCGCAGCCGCGGCAGGTACCGATCGAAGTCGCCCAGGTCCAGGTGCTCGTACATCTTGCGCAGCTGCGCCTCGGGATCTCCGATCAGATCCTCGTAACGCAATTCGTAAAACCTTGACGGGTCAACGAGTTCGCGCCCTTCGTCCAGCTTTCGATGCAGGTCGAGGTAGTTGGACAGGACGTTTTCATTCAGTCCCTCGAATGTCGGCCGTTGCAGGCCGTGGACGACAGAGAACGCTTTGAACAGGTTGACGGTCGACGGGTAGACGACGTACGGATCCCGGACGATGTGGATGAACTTGGCCTGCGGAAATATCTCCAGCAGCACCTTGATCCGGAAGCTATGTGTCGGACTCTTCAAGACGATTGCCTTGCGGCGGCGGAAGTACACCTGCTGCACGAACCGGAAGAAGGTCTGTTTCCACGTTTCCAGTTCCCGCGCGCTCAGCTTGTCCATGTCCAGGTACTGCTCGTCCTGGGTCGGCCGGTTCGGGAACGCGATGGTGAGGTACGGCGAGGGCAGTCCCAGCATGCACCAGGCGAATTCGTCTTCCTGCGGGTGCGCCATGCTCATGTCCATGTTGTCCATGGCGCGGTGCTTCGACGTCAGAAACTCCGCGAATCGGGCAAACCGCTGGGTCAGCAAAAAGTGGTGCGGCGCAATGCATTCGTAGGTCGTGGGACCGGTGTGGTGATCGTCGAGGACCATCATTTCGTGCAGCATGGTGGTGCCGCTGCGCCAGTGTCCGATGATGAAGATCGGTGCATCGCCGATCGCCGTGTCGGCGACCCGTCTGCCGAACAGGATGTTCTGCCACATGCCCAGGAAAGAGTTGACGACGGACAGGACCGTGTAGAGCACGGCGTAATGCCAGCGGCTCCAGTGCACGGCGAAGCGGTTGCGAGTGAGCAGGCGCATCCAGGCGGTGAAGTTACAACCGATCCACAGCGGCGCGGCCCATTCGTGCCACCACCCAAATCGCAACATCGAAGGGCCGGCCTTCATCGCAGGTGGGAACAACAAGATGGGGTTGCGCGTCGCACAACGACGACCCGAGGAGCAGCCATGACGCTTCGCCCTTCTCGTGGAGGAACTGGGACAGATGTACTAGTGACTGGGGACGCTACTAGTTAGTTGTTCTACGCATGCGCAAT
Source organism: Mycobacterium sp. Aquia_213 (assembly GCF_026625985.1). Taxonomy (NCBI): domain Bacteria; kingdom Bacillati; phylum Actinomycetota; class Actinomycetes; order Mycobacteriales; family Mycobacteriaceae; genus Mycobacterium; species Mycobacterium sp. Aquia_213. The sequence continues at coordinate 5,372,437 of NZ_CP113116.1, read as the reverse complement.
TAACCAGAACGTCATTTTCGGGAAACAGCGAATTTGAGATCGGCGCCGTCTGGGCTGATGACCGGGCCAATCGCGACCTTCAGAAAAATCCTAAGCCCCCCGGGAACAAGCTCCCGACACCAATCGTTGGGATGAACGACAAGTTGAGTGACCCGGACTCAATACTGGGTTGACAGGCCGACGGCCTCAGGGGCAGGCTTGAGCGGGGTTCACTCAGCATAGTGGCACCAAAGAAGCTCTACACAATCAGGAGGAATCACTATGGCTCGTGCGGTCGGTATCGACCTCGGGACCACCAACTCCGTCGTCGCAGTCCTGGAAGGTGGCGACCCCGTCGTCGTCGCCAACTCCGAGGGCTCACGCACCACTCCGTCCGTCGTCGCCTTCGCGCGCAACGGTGAGGTGCTCGTCGGCCAGCCCGCCAAGAACCAGGCGGTCACCAATGTTGACCGCACTATCCGTTCGGTCAAGAGGCACATGGGCACCGACTGGTCCATTGAGATCGATGACAAGAAATACACCGCTCAGGAGATCAGCGCTCGGGTGCTGATGAAGCTGAAGCGCGATGCCGAGGCGTATCTGGGCGAGGACGTCGCCGACGCGGTCGTCACCGTGCCGGCGTACTTCAACGACGCCCAGCGTCAGGCCACCAAGGAAGCCGGCCAGATCGCCGGCCTCAACGTGCTGCGCATCGTCAACGAGCCGACCGCGGCCGCACTGGCCTACGGCCTGGACAAGGGTGAGAAGGAACAGACCATCCTGGTCTTCGACCTCGGCGGCGGTACCTTCGACGTCTCGCTGCTCGAGATCGGCGAGGGCGTGGTTGAGGTTCGCGCCACCAGTGGTGACAACCACCTCGGTGGGGACGACTGGGATGACCGTGTCGTCGAGTGGCTCGTCGACAAGTTCAAGGGCACCAGCGGAATTGACCTGACCAAGGACAAGATGGCGATGCAGCGGCTGCGTGAGGCCGCCGAGAAGGCCAAGATCGAGCTCTCGAGTTCGCAGAGCACCTCGATCAACCTGCCTTACATCACCGTCGACGCGGACAAGAACCCGTTGTTCCTCGACGAACAGCTGACCCGCGCCGAATTCCAGCGCATCACCCAGGATCTGCTCGACCGCACGCGTCAGCCGTTCCAGTCGGTGATCAAGGACGCCGGCATCTCGGTGTCCGAGATCGACCACGTGGTGCTGGTGGGTGGTTCCACCCGGATGCCCGCGGTCTCGGAACTGGTCAAGGAGATGACCGGCGGCAAGGAGCCCAACAAGGGCGTCAACCCCGACGAGGTCGTGGCCGTTGGTGCCGCGCTGCAGGCGGGTGTCCTCAAGGGCGAAGTGAAAGACGTTCTGCTGCTTGATGTCACGCCGCTGAGCCTTGGTATCGAGACCAAGGGTGGCGTGATGACCAAGTTGATCGAGCGCAACACCACGATCCCGACCAAGCGGTCGGAGACCTTCACCACCGCCGATGACAACCAGCCGTCGGTGCAGATTCAGGTCTTCCAGGGTGAGCGCGAAATCGCTTCGCACAACAAGCTGCTCGGCTCCTTCGAGCTGACCGGTATTCCGCCGGCTCCGCGCGGTGTCCCGCAGATCGAGGTCACCTTCGACATCGACGCCAACGGCATCGTGCACGTCACGGCCAAGGACAAGGGCACCGGCAAGGAGAACACGATCAAAATCCAGGAGGGCTCCGGCCTGTCCAAGGAGGAGATCGACCGGATGATCAAGGACGCCGAGGCGCACGCCGAGGAGGACCGCAAGCGTCGCGAAGAGGCCGACGTCCGCAACCAGGCCGAGTCGCTGGTCTACCAGACGGAGAAGTTCGTCAAGGAGCAGCGCGAAGCCGAGGGCGGGTCGCAGGTTCCCGAGGAGACGCTGTCCAAGGTCGACGGCGCGATCGCGGACGCCAAATCGGCGCTGGGCGGCACCGACATCTCCGCGATCAAGACGGCGATGGAGAAGCTGGGCCAGGAGTCTCAGGCGCTGGGTCAGGCGATCTACGAAGCCACTCAGGCGGCCGGGGGACAACCCGGCGGCACCGAGTCCGGCGGCTCATCCTCCGCTGATGATGTCGTGGACGCGGAGGTGGTCGACGACGACCGGGAGTCCAAGTGACCGAAGGCAATCCGCAGGAACAGGTAACTGTCACCGACAAGCGGCGGATTGATCCCGAGACCGGAGAAGTACGGAATGTCCCACCCGGCTCCCCAACAGGGGCGCCGGGCGGGGCGGCCTCCGGGTCGTTCGCAGGCGAAACTCCGGAGGAGGCAGGCAAGGCGGCCGAGCTGCTCGCCGATCTGCAGCGGGTGCAGGCCGACTTCGCCAACTATCGCAAGCGTGCGCTGCGCGACCAGCAGGCCGCGGCGGATCGGGCCAAGGCCGCCGTCGTCACCCAATTGCTGGGCGTGCTCGACGATCTCGACCGCGCGCGCAAGCACGGTGACCTGGAGTCGGGCCCGCTGAAGTCGGTTGCCGACAAGCTGATGAGCGCACTGACCGGACTCGGTCTGGTGGCGTTCGGTGCCGAGGGCGAAGATTTCGACCCGGTGCTGCACGAAGCCGTCCAGCACGAGGGTGATGGCGGCGAGGGCTCAAAACCGGTGATCGGCACCGTCATGCGCGAGGGCTACAAACTGGGCGAAAACGTATTGCGTCACGCTCTGGTGGGCGTCGTCGACACCGTCGCGGGTGAGGGCGCAGCCGCTGCTGCATCCGAGCCCGCCAAAACCGAACCGGCCGACACGAACGATAACGCCGACACCTCCGGTGAATAAGGCACAGAATCAGCACGACAGAATTAGCGGAAGGTGAGAGGAGGTGACGCGACATGGCCCAGCGTGAATGGGTCGAAAAGGACTTCTACAAGGAGCTTGGCGTCTCCTCCGACGCCAGCCCCGAAGAGATAAAGCGCGCCTATCGGAAGTTGGCGCGTGACTTGCATCCGGATGCGAACCCCGACAACCCCGCCGCCGGTGAACGTTTCAAAGCGGTGTCGGAAGCACACAACGTGCTGTCGGATGCGGCCAAGCGCAAGGAGTATGACGAAACCCGCCGGCTCTTCGCCGGTGGCGGCCTTGGCGGTCGACGGTTCGACACCGGCGGCTTCGGTGGCTTCAACGTGGGCGGCGACGGCGCCGAGTTCAATCTCAACGATTTGTTCGACGCCGCCGGCCGCAGCGGGGGCACCAATATCGGTGACCTCTTCGGCGGCTTGTTCGGACGCGGCGCGAGCGCTCGTCCCAGCCGGCCCCGACGCGGCAACGATCTGGAAACCGAGACCGAGCTGGATTTCGTCGAGGCCGCCAACGGCGTCGCGATGCCGCTGCGGCTGACCAGCCCGGCGCCCTGCACCAATTGCCATGGCAGCGGCGCCCGTCCGGGCACCAGCCCGAAGGTGTGTCCCACCTGTAACGGGGCCGGTGTGGTCAGCAGCAACCAGGGAGCGTTCGGTTTCTCCGAGCCGTGCACCGACTGCCGGGGCAGCGGCTCGATCATCGAGCACCCCTGCGACGAGTGCAAAGGCACCGGTGTCACCACCCGCACCCGCACCATCAACGTGCGGATCCCGCCCGGCGTCGAAGACGGCCAGCGGATTCGGCTGCCCGGGCAGGGCGAAGCCGGGTTGCGCGGTGCGCCGTCGGGTGACCTGTACGTGACGGTGCATGTGCGGCCGGACAAGATATTCAGCCGCGACGGCGACGACCTCACCGTGACGGTGCCGGTCAGCTTCAGCGAATTAGCTTTGGGTTCAACGCTTTCAGTGCCGACGCTGGACGGTAAGGTCGGCGTGCGGGTGCCCAAGGGCACGACCGACGGCCGGATCCTGCGGGTGCGTGGACGCGGTGTGCCAAAACGCAGCGGCGGCAGCGGTGACTTGCTGGTCACCGTGAAAGTCGCTGTGCCGCCGAACTTGGAAGGCGCTGCCCAGGAGGCGCTGGAGGCGTATGCGGAGGCCGAGCGCTCCAGTGGTTTCAACCCACGGGCGGGATGGGCGGGTAATCGCTGATGGCGAAAAACCCTAAGCGAGAAGAAGCCCGGACCTTTTTGATCTCGGTGGCGGCCGAACTGGCCGGCATGCATGCGCAGACCCTGCGGACCTACGATCGCCTCGGGCTGGTCATCCCGAGCCGCACTTCCGGTGGCGGGCGGCGTTATTCGCAGCACGACGTGGAATTGCTGCGCGAGGTGCAGCGGCTGTCCCAGGACGAGGGCGTCAACCTCGCCGGCATCAAACGCATCATCGAGCTGACCAATCAGGTCGAGGCGCTGCAGTCGCGGCTGAAGGAAATGGCCGAGGAGATCGCGGTGCTGCGTAACAACCAGCGCCGCGATATCGCGGTGGTGCCCAAGAGCACCGCGCTGGTGGTGTGGCAGCCGCGTAAAGGCCGCTAGGCGCGAATCGAGAACACCGCGACCGCCGGTTCGCCCGGACGTGCGGTTCGGTAGCCGCCGCGGCTCAGCGCATCGGTCGGTGCGGTCATCGGCTCGAAGCACACCACGTCCTCGCCGGGTGGTGCGAAGATCTGGGTCGCCGAATACCCTTGCTCGAACTGCACTTCCAGGCGCCGTCCGCCGCCGGACACCGCGAACACCGCGCCATCGGCCACCTGGTCATAGGCATCGTCAAAAGTGTTGTCGCCCAACGGCTCTTCCTTTGCCGGCTGCTCCGAGAACTCGCCGGTGGGCAGACCGCGTTCGTCGAGGCTCAAATGCCGCAGCGGTGGTGTCTCGATGATCCACTCGCTGCGCGCCGCATCGGGCACGCGAAGATACGGGTGAAACCCGAAGCACAGCGGGACCGCCGTCTCGCCGGTCGCGGTGACGGTGGTGCGCACCGTCAGCGTTCGTTCGGCCAGCCGCACCGACACCGTCAGCAGATGCGGATACGGGAAGCTGGCCAGCAGCCGCTCCTGCGCACCGAAGTCCACCTCGGCGGTCAGCTCGTTGGCCGACTCGGCCACGACTCGCCAGTCCGGATAGGCGGCCAGGGTGCCGTGGATCGGCAGGCCGTTGGGGTCGGCCCGCACCCCGTTTTCACCCGGCGTCAACTCTACGGTCACGTTCTCGGCCGTATAAGTGTTGCTGCCCAAGCGATTTGCCCACGGATAGAGAATCGGTATGCCCATGGTCTTGCCGGCTTCGATATAGGCGTCCAGACCGCGCCGCTGACCGAGTAACTCCACGCCGGAGTCGGTCAGCGAGGCACCGATCATGCCCGCATCCGGCACGAACTGTGCGGCCAACGATGACGAAGGATCGCGCAGGGTCACGACGTGCACGCGGTCAGCCTAGCGGCGATCGCAAGCGCGGCGCAGCCGGGCGTGGCGGGTCGCCGCCGTCGGTCTAGCGGCGATCGCAAGCGCGGCGCAGTTGGGCGTGGCGGGTCGCCGCCGTGGGTCTAGCGCCTACCGCGACAGCGGGTCGTGCTGAATGCGCTCCGGCGGGGCGCCTTTGGCGACCAGCGCGGCCTTGGTCGCCTGGACCATGGCCGGCCCGCCGCAGACGAGGATCTGCCGGTCGCCCCAACCGCCGTATTTGGTGACCACCTCGGGGAGCTGGCCGATTTGGTGGACATGCAGGCCTCGCGGCGGCGTGACGTCCGGGTAGTCCGCGGCCCAGGCGGGATCGCTGTTGTATTCCGACACCGGCGAGACCGACAGCCACGGGTTGTGCGCGGCGACCTGCCACAGCGTCGGCAGGTCGTAGAGCTCGCAGCGATAGCGCGCGCCGAAAAACAGATGCACCCGCGGGTTTTCCGCGTAGCGGGACAGGTCCATGATCAGCGCCCGCAGCGGCGCCAAGCCCGTGCTGCCGGCCACCATCAAGATGTCGGCCCCGGCGCGGTCGACCTGCAGGCCACCGTGCGGGCTGGACAACCGCCACCGGTCGCCCGGTCGGCTTTCGTTGACGATCGCGGTGCTGACCAGGCCGCCGGGGACTTGGCGGACGTGAAACTCGATCCCGCCGTCGGGATCGGCCGGGATGGCGGGGCTGAGAAATCGCCAGCGCCGCGGGCATTGCGGGACCTGGACGTTGACGTACTGACCGGGGTGATAGTGCATCGGGCGATCCAGCCGCAGCCGGACGACCGCGAGGTCGCGCGAGACGCGGTGGTGCTCGATGACGGTGCCGTCCCACCAGGCGGGTCCCTCTTCGGCATCGGCGGCGCCGCTCATCACCCCGGTGATCAGGTTGAGCGACTGGCCGGCCGCGTCGTCGACGGCGCCGGTCCAGGCATCGCCCAACTGGGTGCGCAGCGTCGTATACAGCGCGCGCCGGCACGACTCGTAATGGCTTGGCAGCACACCGTATTTACGATGATCCCGGCCGAGCTGGGCGAGAAAGGCCACCGGCTCCTGAGCGCGCTGCTCCACCAGCTCGCCGTAAACCCAGTGCAGTGCGTGACCGAAAGCGGCTCGCTGAGCGTCCATTTCGGGCGGGAACAGGTCGCGCACCGAGATGTCGAGGGCGAACCAGTGGGTGTAGAAGCGGTGCACGAGTTCGCCGCCGGCGCCCGAGTCGTCCGGGGCGAGGGCGTCGCGCAGCACCCGCAACGCATCGGAGTCCTCTAAGCCCACGGGGCCCGATTCTAAGCTCGCCCAGGCAGACAGCGTGCTGGTCAGCCCTGCCCGATGGTGTTCGACGTTCCGGTGTTGGCGACGTTCGGTGAGCCCCAGTGGTAGGTGACGACGTTGTCGGTGCCCGCGGTGCTGATCGCATCCGTGCTGTCGATCGTGACGTGATTCCCCTTGCCGGCGACGTTGACGCTGGTGCAGTGGCCCGTGACGGTGATCGTGTTCTTCACGCCGCTCACCGAGAGATAGCCGCCGTTGCAGGGGATGGTCTTGGTGGTGCCGGACCCGCTGACCTGCAAGGTACCGGCGCTGGGGACGTTCGTGGACAGGCCGTCGCCGGCGAGGTCGGTGGGCACCCCGGTCACGGCCAGGCCGGCCAACACCAGCCAGCCGATCACGATGACCAACCAGCAGACCATCCCCACCCGCAGTCGAGGGCGCAGCGTGCCGAGCCAGTTCCCGTTCTCGTCGCGGTCGAGGTCATAGGCGAACGCGGTCACGCACCGGGCCCGCGCCGGATCGCGCTCGTCCGCCAGGATCACCCCGTCGACGTATTCGCGGCCGTGCACCACGAGATCTCCCGGGTGGCCGTTCAGGGTGTAGGACACCTTCGTCTTGGTGTTCGGTTCGCTGTAGCGCCGTCGGGTGACCGTCCACCCGTGCGCGATCGGCAGTCGGGCATTGAATCGCGTTGCACGCGAGAGTGTTTCAGTGCCGGTGACGGTTGCGACTCCGCCCCACTCGAGCAGTCCGATGCGCACCCGCGCGCCGGACAGGTGCGCGGCATAGATCCCGGCCAGGGTGAGCACCGCCGCCGCGGTGAAGGCGATCGGGAGTTGGATCCACAGCGCGATCGGTGCGACCGCAACGATGAAGAGCGTCCAGACGTAGCGCCAGCGAAACGGCAGCGCCTCGGCCAACCGGAAAGCAACCGGAATCCTGCGCGGCGGCGGAGCGAGGCCGCTATACGTCATTTCCATATTTCCATGGACTAAAGACCCCTATCGGATCGGATCAAAAAAATCTAAACTTGAGCGGAACAGACTCAACCTTGACGGCGTTGAATAACGCGACAAGCATTTTCCCTATACCCGAACGGAGGTGTCGTGGACTCTTTTAACCCGACCACCAAGACGCAAGCGGCTCTGACGTCGGCGCTACAGGCGGCCAGCGCTGCCGGTAACCCCGAGATCAGGCCCGCTCATCTGCTGTTGGCACTGCTGACGCAGAACGACGGGATCGCCGCGCCGCTGCTGGAGGCCGTCGGCGTCGAGCCCGCGACCATTCGCACTGAGGCCGAGCATCTGCTCGAGCGGCTGCCCCAGGCCAGCGGCTCCAGCTCGCAACCGCAGCTGTCCCGCGAATCGCTGGCGGCGATCACCACGGCCCAACACCTGGCCACCGAGATGGACGACGAATACGTCTCCACCGAACACCTGATGGTGGGCCTGGCCACGGGCGACTCCGACGTCGCCAAACTGCTCACCGGCCATGGCGCGTCCCCGCAGGCGTTGCGGGAGGCGTTCGTCAAGGTCCGCGGCAGCGCGCGGGTCACCAGCGCCGATCCCGAGGCCACCTATCAGGCGCTGGAGAAGTACTCCACCGACCTGACCGAGCGCGCCCGCGAAGGCAAGCTCGACCCGGTCATCGGCCGCGACAACGAGATTCGCCGCGTCGTGCAAGTGCTCTCCCGTCGCACCAAGAACAACCCGGTGCTGATCGGCGAGCCCGGCGTCGGCAAGACCGCGATCGTCGAGGGCCTGGCCCAGCGCATCGTGGCCGGCGACGTGCCGGAGAGTTTGCGCGACAAGACCGTCGTCAGCCTGGACCTCGGCTCGATGGTGGCCGGCGCGAAGTACCGCGGCGAGTTCGAGGAGCGGCTCAAGGCCGTGCTCGACGACATCAAGAACTCCGCCGGGCAGATCATCACGTTCATCGACGAGCTGCACACGATCGTCGGCGCCGGCGCGTCCGGCGAGGGCGCGATGGATGCCGGCAACATGATCAAGCCGATGCTGGCCCGCGGCGAGCTGCGGCTGGTCGGCGCCACCACTCTGGACGAGTACCGCAAGTACATCGAAAAGGACGCCGCGCTGGAGCGTCGCTTCCAGCAGGTGCTGGTGGGCGAGCCGTCGGTCGAGGACACCGTCGGCATCCTGCGCGGGCTCAAGGACCGCTACGAGGTGCACCACGGGGTGCGCATCACCGACTCCGCGTTGGTGGCCGCGGCCACTTTGAGCGACCGTTACATCACCGCGCGGTTCCTGCCGGACAAGGCCATCGACCTGGTCGACGAGGCCGCCAGCCGGCTGAAGATGGAGATCGACTCGCGGCCCGTCGAGATCGACGAGGTCGAGCGCCTGGTGCGTCGCCTCGAGATCGAGGAGATGGCGCTGGAGAAGGAAGAGGACGAGGCGTCCAAGGAGCGGCTGGAGAAGCTGCGTGCCGAGCTGGCCGACCAGAAAGAAAAGCTGGCCGAGCTGACCACCAGATGGCACAACGAGAAAAACGCCATCGACATCGTCCGCGATCTCAAGGAACAGCTGGACACGCTGCGCGGGGAGTCCGAGCGCGCCGAGCGCGACGGCGACCTGGCCAAGGCGGCCGAGCTGCGCTACGGGCGGATCCCCGAGGTGGAGAAGAAGCTCGACGCCGCGCTGCCGCAGGCCGAGGCCCGCGACAACGTGATGCTCAAGGAAGAGGTCGGACCCGACGACATCGCCGACGTGGTGTCGGCGTGGACGGGTATCCCGGCCGGCCGGATGCTGGAAGGCGAGACCGCCAAGCTGCTGCGGATGGAAGACGAGCTGGGCAAGCGCGTGGTCGGACAGCGCAAGGCCGTGCAGGCCGTGTCCGATGCGGTGCGCCGCAGCCGCGCCGGGGTCGCCGACCCCAACCGGCCCACCGGTTCGTTCATGTTCCTGGGGCCCACCGGTGTCGGTAAGACCGAGCTGGCCAAGGCGCTGGCCGAGTTCCTGTTCGACGACGACCGGGCGATGGTCCGCATCGACATGAGCGAGTACGGCGAGAAGCACTCGGTGGCCCGCCTGGTGGGTGCGCCCCCGGGATACATCGGCTACGACCAGGGTGGTCAGCTGACCGAGGCGGTGCGCCGGCGGCCCTACACCGTCGTGCTGTTCGACGAGGTTGAAAAGGCCCACCCGGACGTGTTCGACGTGTTGCTGCAGGTGCTCGACGAGGGCCGCCTGACCGACGGCCAGGGCCGAACGGTCGACTTCCGCAACACGATCCTGATCCTGACGTCGAACCTGGGTTCGGGCGGCAGCGAGGAGCAGGTGATGGCGGCGGTGCGCGCGGCGTTCAAGCCGGAGTTCATCAACCGGCTCGACGACGTGCTGATCTTCGACGCGCTGAACCCCGAAGAGCTGGTCGAGATCGTCGACATCCAGCTCGAGCAGCTGGCCAAGCGCCTGGCGCAGCGGCGGCTGCAGCTCGAAGTGTCGTTGCCGGCCAAGGAATGGCTGGCGCAACGCGGGTTCGACCCCGTGTACGGCGCCCGGCCGTTGCGCCGGTTGGTCCAGAAGGCCATCGGAGACCAGTTGGCCAAGCTGTTGCTGGCCGGTGACGTGCACGACGGCGACACCGTTCCGGTCAACGTCAACCCGGACGGCGACGGCCTGATCCTGGGCTAAGTCGTCCTAGCGACGTCTTTCTAGTGATCGACGCCGGTCGCCCAGCTCGAAGTCACGGGTTTGGGCACCGGCGTCGATCACTGCCTGGAGCAGTTCACGCGCTGCCGGCTCCGCGAGGGTCTCGCGGAACAACTGATCCTCGATGCGTAAGCCGGTCGTCACATCCGCGGTGGCGGCATCGACCGCACGCTTGGCGTTGGCGATGGCCACTGCCTGCGACGACGCGATGCGGGCGGCGAGCTTGTCGACGAACCGCCGGAGCCGATCGGCCGGCAGGGCGCGGTTCACGTATCCCCAGGCTTCGGCGGTCTCGGCGTCGATGTCCATGCAGCCGAGGATGACTTCCAGGGCGCGCGCCCGGCCCACCAGCCGGGGCAGCCGCTGCGTGCCGCCACCGCCCGGGATGATGCCGACCGCCAACTCGGGATGGCCCAGCACCGTCGTGCCGAGTGCGGCGAACCGCATGTCGAACGCCATCGCGAATTCGCAGCCGCCACCGCGGCAGACGCCCTCGATGACGGCGATCGTGGCCTTCGGCAGGGTCCGAATCCGCTCGGTGACGGCGTGGAACAACGACAGCTCGTCGTGCAGCCCGATGTCGTCGGGCGGCAGGTCCAGAATCAGCCCGACGTCGGCGTGTGCAATGAACATTTCCGGGTCGGCCGAGTCGACGACCAGTACGCGCACCTCGTCATCGGCCGCGACCTCGCGCGCCAGCCGGTCGAACTCGTTCAGCAGCGGCACGTCGAGCAGGTTGATCGGGGGGTTGTCGATCGTCGCTCGGCAAACGCCGTTGGCCGCGGCGACGCGAATTAGCTGGTAGCCCTCGTAGACCATGGACGGAACCCTACGCGGCCCAGCAAACCTTAATGTGGTTGTGACCAGGTCGCATTCTTGGTTCCGGCGCCATAGCAGATACGCTACTTAGGATGGTCCCCCTCTGGTTCACGCTCTCCGCGCTGTGCTTCGTCGGCGCGGTGGTGTTGCTGTACGTCGACGTCGATCGTCGGCGGGGGCGCAGCAGACGTCGTAAATCGTGGGCCCGCTCGCACGGGTTCGACTACGAGCGCGAATCGACCGACATCCTCAAGCGCTGGAAACGCGGCGTGATGTCGACGGTCGGGGATGTTCCCGCCCACAACGTCGTGCTGGGGCAGATCCGCGGCGAGGCGGTGTACATCTTCGATCTCGAGGAAGTCGCCACGGTGATCGCGCTGCACCGCAAGGTGGGCACCAACGTCGTCGTCGACCTGCGGCTAAAAGGACTCAAAGAGCCACGCGAGAGCGACATCTGGCTGCTGGGAGCGATCGGCCCGCGGATGGTGTACTCGACGAACCTGGACGCGGCCCGTCGGGCCTGCGACCGGCGCATGGTCACCTTTGCGCACACCGCGCCGGACTGCGCCGAGATCATGTGGAACGAGCAGAACTGGACGCTGGTCGCGCTGCCCGTTTCCAGCACGCGCACCCAGTGGGACGAGGGCTTGCGCACGGTGCGCCAGTTCAACGACCTGTTGCGGGTGTTGCCGCCGGTGCCCGCCGACAGCGACGAGCCGGCGGGACATCGCAGCGCGGCGCCGAGCCGCCCGCTGGCCCCGGCCGGCCGCGCGGAGTTGCCGCCCCGGCGCTCGGCGCAGGACGTGTCCGGGCTGCTGGGAGATGCCGGCCGCCGTGCCCCGGAGTCGGTGCGCCACGATGAGGGCCGCACCGAAGCCATCCGGCGCCCCCCGTCGTCGACGGGGCGCAACGGCCAGCAGGCCAGCAACTACCAGCGCTGAAAGCTATTGCACTGCAACATGTCTGACCGCGACGAGCTGGCCGAGCTGGTGCGTCAACTGTCGGTGGTGCACGGCCGGGTCACCCTGTCGTCGGGCAAAGAGGCGGACTACTACGTCGACCTGCGCCGGGCCACGCTGCACCACCGCGCCTCTGCCCTGATCGGCGTACTGATGCGCGAGCTCACCGCGGACTGGGATTACGCGGTCGTCGGCGGCCTGACCCTGGGCGCCGATCCGGTCGCGACCGCCATCATGCACGCGCCCGGACGCCCGATCGATGCCTTTGTGGTGCGCAAGTCTGCGAAAGCCCATGGCCTGCAACGTCTTATCGAGGGATCCGAGGTGTCCGGTCAGCGGGTGCTGGTGGTCGAAGACACCAGCACCACCGGTGGCTCGGCGCTGACGGCGGTGCACGCCGTCCAGGACGCGGGAGCCGAAGTCGTCGGCGTGGCCACCGTCGTGGACCGCGCGACCGGCGCCGCGGAGGCCATCCAGGCCGAGGGGCTGCTGTACCGCAGCGTGCTGGGCCTGACCGATCTGGGGTTGGGCTAGGGCTTCACCGCTGTGCGCACTTTCCTTGCGATAGCAACCTGTTTGGCCGCCTGCCTGGTGGGCTGCTCGGGTCCCAACCACGCCGTCCGGCCGTACGGCGCGCAGGGCGCGCGGCTGGGGGAATCGCTGGCGCTGCTGGGCTGGAACCTGTCGGTGTCGAACCTGCGCTGGGACGGCGACTACGTGTTGGTCGACGTCGACGCCGCGCCGACGGACCCGAAGGCGCCGCATGCCAAACCCGAGGACATCCGCTTCGGGCTCTACGGCGCGCTCGCCCACCCGATCGAAGCCACCGGATTGGGCAGCTGCGACAACGCGATGGCCACCGTGCGCGATATCCGGTCGCCGTTGTCGGCGCCCCCCGAGCGGCTGACCGGCGCGGTATGCCTGGGTCCGCTGAAGGATCGCAGCCAGGTGCGGGGCGTGTACAGCTACTCGGAGCGGGACCGGATCGCCGACACGTCGGCCGCCTACCCGGCGGCGTTTCCGATAGGGCTGATGCCGACCAACGTCAACGACACCGGTCTGGTCGTCAAGACCACCAGCCTGTCGGCGTGGCGTGCGGACGGAACCCCGGTCACGAAGGCACAACTCGGTGATCCGGGGGCCTTCAACGGCAACGGCTACATGCTGCTCGGCCTGGACGCCGAAGCCCTCGCGGTCCGGTACCGCGACGACTCCGCCCGTCGCGGCGGCCCGATGATGCTGCTCGCATCGCCGACCGTGCCGGGGCGCGGCCTGAACCCGGCGTGCGCGGTGTACGGGTCGTCGGTGCTGATCCTGCCCGAAGCTTCGCTGGACGCGGTGCACGTCTCCGCGTCGTTGTGCACGCAGGGCGAAATCAACCAGGCGCTGCTCTACGCGACGGTCGCGATCGTCGGCACCCACGCCGGGGTGTGGACGCAGCGATGAGCGAGCCCGGGCCTGGGCCCACCGAATGGGCCGTACCACCGGCCGCCGGCGTCGGGCCCTGGGCGGGCGATCCTCCCGACGACCCTCGGTATGATCCAATTCTGTTGCGCGACGGCGATACTCGCAATGTCGTCGACGCCTACCGGTATTGGACCCGGGAGGCGATCATCGCCGACATCGACCATCGCCGGCACCCGCTGCACATCGCGATCGAGAACTTCGGCCACGACGCGAATATCGGTTCGGTGGTGCGCACCGCCAACGCCTTCGCGGTGGACACCGTGCACATCGTCGGGCGGCGGCGCTGGAATCGCCGCGGCGCCATGGTGACTGATCGCTATCAACGGCTGTGCCATCACGACAGCACCGCCGAGTTGCTGGATTTCGCGACGGCCGCGGGCTTGAGCGTGGTCGCGGTGGACAACGTGCCGGGCGCCGCGCGCCTGGAGGAGGAAGTACTGCCGCGCGAATGCCTGCTGGTGTTCGGCCAGGAGGGGCCGGGCATCACCGACGACACCCGGTTGGGTGCGGCGGTCACGGTGTCGATCGCTCAGTTCGGCTCGACTCGCAGCATCAATGCCGGCGTCGCCGCCGGGATCGCGATGCATGCCTGGATCCGCCAGCACGGCGACCTCGGCCGCGCCTGGTAGACACGGCGCTTAGCTCCACAGCGTGACGTGAACCTTGGGCCGAAACCTTGTCACCCCGACACCGGATCCGCGGATCATCGCCTGGATACACCGCGGCGTCGTGATGAAGCGGACCAGCTCCGACACCGCCGGCTGTCGCGCCGAGGGCGCCAGCGTCGTCACACACCACTCGCCCGACCGGTCCAGCCCCGGGCCGTTCACATGCACCAGCCTCCCCGCGGCGAGGTCCTTGGCGACCGCGAAACCGATCGTCAACGCCACACCGCCGACCCGCTGCACCTCCTCGAGCGCGGCCGCGTCGCTCTGGAAGATTCGTTGCTGGGACTCCGGAATTGCCAAGCCGCGCAGCATGGTTGCGATTTCGCCGTCCACGCTGCCCGCTGACGGACCGAGCATCCACTGCTGCTGGCGCAACAGCCCTGGCGACGGAATACCTTCGGCCAGTGGACTATTCGATGCGACGACGGTGATGATCTGATATTTCAGGAAGGGTCGCAGAAAGATTGACTCGTCGGGTACCGCCGGGCTCTCATTGGCCGGGCCGATCGCGATGTCGACGGCGCGCGAGGCGATCAGTTCGCGGAATCGGCTCGTCGGATGCACGCTCAACTCCACCGACAGGTCGTCGGCCCGTGACGAGAACAACTCGATCAGGCCCGGGGCGGCGTGTTCGGCGAACGCCGTCGACGCCGCGATCCGCAGTAGCCGGCGCCCGTGCGCCGCCTCGGTGACCTCGATCGCGGTTTGCTGCTGCAGACCCAGGATCTCGACCGCACGGCTGGCCAGTCGCAGCCCGCCGGGTGTGAACGCCAGCCCCGCACCGGTTCTGGTGAACAGCGGGTCGTCGAGTTCCTTGCGCAGTGCCGCGACATGCATCGAGATTCCGGCATCGGAAACACCCAGTTCCGCGGCGGCGGCTCGCACCGAGCCCAGCCGAACCACCGCCGAATAGGCCCGAAGTTGAGCCGGAGTCATGCTTATGAGCCTACGTTGGGATTTGTGCGTGACGTGCTTGCCGAGTTGATGTCGATTTGGCGCGCCGGTGACACCGCCGGATTGGCGACGGTGGTGCGAACCTTCCGGTCGGCGCCGCGGCTGCCGGGAGCCGCGATGGTGGTCGCGCCGGACGGCTCCGTGAGCGGCTCGGTGTCGGGCGGCTGCGTCGAGGGCGCCGTCTACGAAGTCGCCACCGAGGTGGCGCGTACCGGAGCACCGCGGCTGGAACGCTACGGGGTCAGCGACGGCGATGCCTTCGCGGTCGGACTGACGTGCGGCGGCGTCATCGACATCTTCGTGGAGGCGATCTCGCAGGCAACATTTCCCGAACTCGGCGCGATCGCCGAGGACGTCGGCGGGCACCGCCCGGTCGCGGTCGCGACCGTCGTCGGCCATCCCGACGCGCAGTGGATCGGCCGGCGGCTCGTCGTCCGTCGGGATGCGACGGCGGGATCGCTGGGATCGGCACGCGCCGACGCCGCGGTCGCCGACGACGCGCGCGGACTGCTCGCGGTGGGCCGCAGCGAGGTGCTCAAATATGGGCCCGACGGACAACGGCTCGGCGAAGGCATGGAGGTGTTCGTCTCCAGCCATGCCCCGCAGCCGCGGATGCTGGTGTTCGGCGCCATCGACTTCGCCGCCGCGCTCGCACAGCAGGGCGCCTTCCTCGGCTACCGCGTCACCGTGTGCGACGCGCGATCTGTCTTCGCCACGCCGGCCCGCTTTCCGGCGGCCGAGCATGTCGTCGTCGACTGGCCGCACCGCTATCTCGCCGCCCAGGCACAGGCGGGCGCCGTCGACGAGAGCAGCGTGATCTGCGTGCTCACCCACGATCCGAAGTTCGACGTCCCGTTGCTCGAAGTGGCGCTGCGCCTGCCGCAGGTCGGGTATGTGGGGGCGATGGGCTCGCGACGCACGCACGACGACCGGATGCAGCGGCTGCGGGCCGTCGGGCTGACCGATGCCGAGCTGAGCAGGCTCGCGAGCCCGATCGGGCTGGATCTGGGCGCCCGAACGCCGGAGGAGACCGCGGTCTCGATCGCGGCCGACATCATCGCCAGGCGGTGGGGCGGCGGTGGTTTGCCGCTGGCAAAGCTGGGTGGCCGAATCCACCACGGCGCAACGGAGCAGCAGGTCACGGGCGAGTTCGAGGCGACTTCAACGATCACTTAACTCGCTATTGACGCCCCTGTCAGAGCGGCCGACACTGGGTTCCCCGTCCAAGTGAGGTGCGTCACATGCAGGTACCCGGGCCCTTCGAATACGAACGCGCAACCAGTGTCGACCACGCCATCGGATTACTGGATCGGTTGGGGGAGGGGGCGCGCGTAGTCGCCGGCGGACACAGCCTGCTGCCGATGATGAAACTGCGCATCGCCAACCCCGAATACCTCGTCGACATCAACGACCTGGCGCTCGAACTCGGGTACGTGATCACCGACCCGACCCTGGTCCGCATCGGCGCCATGACCCGTCACCGCGAGATGTTGGACTCCGATCCGCTGGCCGACGCGTGCCCGATCTTCCGCGACGCCGAACGCGTCATCGCCGACCCGGTGGTGCGCAATCGCGGCACCCTGGGCGGCTCGCTGTGCCAGGCCGATCCCGCCGAGGACCTGTCGACCGTGTGCGAAGCGCTGGACGCGGTGTGCCTGGCCCGCGGACCGTCGGGTGAACGCGAAATTCCGATCGACGACTTCATCGTCGGGCCCTACGAAACCGCGCTCGCCTTCAACGAGATGCTCGTCGAGGTGCGAATACCGCTGCGGCACAACAGTTCCAGTGCTTACGCCAAAGTCGAACGGCGCGTTGGTGACTGGGCCGTGGCGGCGGCGGGCGCGGCGCTCACCCTCGACGGCGCCGCAATCGCTGCGGCCCGGCTGGGCCTGACCGCCGTCAACGTCGACCGGACGGCATTGGCCGACGTCGCGGCGGGCCTGGCCGGACAGCCGGCCACCGACGAGGTCTTCGCCGACGCGGGCCGGCTCGCCGCGCAAGCCTGCGACCCGATGACCGATGCTCGCGGCACCGCCGAGTACAAGCGGCACCTGGCCGCCGAACTGACCACTCGCACCTTGCGCACCGCGGCCGAACGAGTACGGGCAGAAGGGAATTAGCCATGCAGGTGAATATGACGGTCAACGGCGAGCAGGTGAGCGCCGACGTCGAACCCCGGATGCTGCTCGTGCATTTCCTGCGCGATCAACTGCGGCTCACCGGAACTCACTGGGGTTGCGACACCAGCAACTGCGGAACCTGCGTGGTCGACGTCGACGGCGTGCCGGTGAAATCCTGCACGATGCTCGCCGTGATGGCGTCGGGTCACAGCGTGCGCACCGTCGAGGGCCTCGCGGCCAACGGCCAGCTGGACCCGGTGCAGGAAGGGTTCATGCGCTGCCACGGGCTGCAATGCGGTTTCTGCACACCGGGAATGATGATCACCGCCCGCGCCCTGCTGGACCGCGACCCGAACCCCGACGAGGAGACGATCCGGGAAGCGATTTCGGGGCAGATCTGCCGCTGCACCGGATACACCACGATCGTGCGGTCCATTCAATGGGCCGCATCGCACGCCGCACCCGTGGAGGCCGGCTCATGACCACTATCGAATCTCGCCCGCCATCACCGGAAGACCTGGCCGACAACGACCAGAAGCCGTGCGGCTACGGCCGGATGATGCGCAAGGAAGATCCCCGGTTCATCCGCGGCCGGGGTCGCTACGTCGACGACATCGCGCTGCCGGGCATGCTGCACCTGGCGATCCTGCGGTCGCCGTACGCGCACGCCACCATCGTCAGCATCGATGTGACTGCAGCACTTGCACATCCGAAGGTCAAGGCGGTGGTGACCGGCGCCGACCTGGCCGAGAAGGGTCTGGCCTGGATGCCGACGCTGTCCAACGACGTGCAGGCGGTGCTGGCCACCGACAAGGTGCGCTTCCAAGGTCAGGAGGTGGCATTCGTTGTCGCCGAGGACCGGTACTCGGCCCGCGACGCGCTGGAGCTGATCGACGTCGAATACGATCCGCTGGATCCGGTGGTCGATGTCCGCACGGCGCTGGATCCGTCGGCACCGGTGATCCGGACCGACCTGGACGGTAAGACCGACAACCACTGCTTCGATTGGGAGACCGGCGATGCGGCCGCCACCGACGCGGTGTTCGCCAGGGCCGACGTCATCGTCAAGCAGGAGATCGTCTACCCCCGGGTACACCCGGCACCGATGGAAACCTGCGGTGCGGTAGCCGATCTGGACCCGGTCACCGGCAAGTTGACGCTGTGGTCGACCAGCCAGGCGCCGCACGCCCACCGCACCCTGTACGCGTTGGTCGCCGGTCTGCCCGAGCACAAGATCCAGGTGATCTCGCCCGACATCGGCGGGGGATTCGGCAACAAGGTGCCGATCTACCCCGGCTACGTCTGCGCGATCGTCGGCTCGTTACTGCTGGGCAAGCCGGTGAAGTGGATGGAGGACCGCAGCGAGAACCTGACGTCCACCGGCTTCGCGCGCGACTACATCATGGTCGGCGAGATCGCCGCCACCAACGACGGAAAGATCCTGGCGATCCGATCCACTGTGCTGGCCGATCACGGTGCATTCAACGGCACCGCGGCGCCGGTGAAGTACCCGGCGGGCTTTTTCGGGGTGTTCACCGGGAGCTACGACATCGAAGCCGCCTACTGTCACATGACCGCGGTGTACACCAACAAGGCACCCGGCGGCGTGGCGTATGCGTGTTCGTTCCGGATCACCGAGGCGGTGTATTTCGTTGAGCGGCTGGTGGATTGCCTGGCGTTCGACCTGAAGATGGATCCGGCCGAGCTGCGGCTGCGAAACCTGCTGCGGCCCGAACAGTTCCCGTACCGGAGCAAGACCGGCTGGGTGTACGACTCCGGCGACTACGAGACCACCATGCGCAAGGCCATGGACATGATCGGCTACGACGCACTACGGGCCGAGCAGCAGGAGAAGCGTGCGCGTGGCGAGCTGATGGGCATCGGGATGTCCTTCTTCACCGAGGCCGTCGGCGCCGGCCCGCGCAAGGATATGGACATCCTCGGCCTCGGCATGGCCGACGGCTGCGAGTTGCGGGTGCACCCCACCGGCAAAGCGGTGGTGCGGCTATCGGTGCAGACCCAGGGTCAGGGCCATGAGACGACGTTCGCCCAGATCGTCGCCGAGGAGCTGGGTATTCCGCCCGATGACATCGACGTCGTGCACGGCGACACCGACCAGACGCCGTTCGGGCTGGGCACCTACGGCAGCCGGTCCACGCCGGTGTCCGGTGCGGCCGCGGCGCTGGTGGCCCGCAAGGTCCGCGACAAGGCGAAGATCATCGCGTCGGGCATGCTCGAGGTTTCGGTTGCCGACTTGGATTGGGAGAAAGGCAAATTCCACGTCAAGGGTGACCCGTCCGCGGCGGTCACGATTCAGGACATCGCGATGCGCGCGCATGGCGCCGGTGATCTGCCGGAGGGTCTCGAGGGCGGGCTGGACGCCCAGATCTGCTACAACCCGGAGAACCTGACCTACCCGTACGGCGCGTATTTCTGTGTGGTGGATGTCGATCCGGGCACCGCGGTGGTCAAGGTTCGGCGCTTCCTTGCCGTCGACGACTGCGGTACTCAGATCAACCCGATGATCATCGAGGGCCAGGTGCACGGCGGCATCGTCGACGGCATCGGGATGGCCCTGATGGAGATGATCGCCTTCGATGAGGAAGGCAACTGCCTGGGCGGCTCGCTGATGGATTACCTGATTCCGACCGCGCTCGAGGTACCGCATCTGGAAACGGGGCACACCGTGACGCCGTCGCCGCATCACCCGATCGGCGCGAAGGGCATCGGGGAATCGGCGACGGTCGGTTCGCCGCCCGCTGTGGTCAACGCCGTGGTGGATGCGTTGGCGCCGTACGGAGTTCGGCATGCCGATATGCCGCTGACGCCGTCGCGGGTCTGGGAGGCCATGCAGGGCCGCGCCAGACCGCCGATCTAGGACCTCGCGATGTCGACGATCAGCGAGCGGGCTCAGCGACTGTTGGCGGCGCGGACACCGTTCGTGCACGCCACGGTGGTGCGCGCCCAGCCGCCGACGTCGGCATATCCGGGTGACGAAGCAATCCTGTTGGCAGATGGAACAATTGAGGGGTTCGTCGGCGGGCAGTGCGCGCAGAATTCGGTGCGCAAGGCAGCGCTGGGTGTGCTGCAGGCGGGCGAAAGTGTGCTGCTGCGCGTGCTTCCCGACGGCGATGTGCATTTTCCCGAGGCCGCCGGCGCCTGCGTGGTGGTCAACCCGTGTCTGTCCGGCGGGTCGCTGGAGATCTTCCTGACGCCGCAGCTGCCGGCCCCGCTGATCCGGATCTACGGTGCCACCCCGATCGCCGATGCGCTGATCGACGTGTGCGGGGTGCTCGGTTACGACGCCCGGCGCGATACCGATTTGTCCGACACCGCTGCGGTGGTGATCGCCAGCCACGGCGGGCCGGAAGCCGAAATCGTCCGTGCCGCACTCGATAACGGCGTCGGCTACATCGGTCTGGTCGCCAGCAAGGTCCGCGGGGCATCGATCCTGAACGAACTCGAACTCTCCGAGGCCGAGCGGGCCCGCGTCCACACCCCGGTCGGATTGCGCATCGGCGCCAAGACCCCCGCGGAGATCGCGGTGTCGATTGCGGCCGAACTGATCGCCGCCGTGCGCGACGGCAGCCTGACCCGCCCGACCATCCAAGCGACCAACGGCCCGACCGAGGCGGTCGATCCGGTGTGCGGCATGACGGTGCCGATCGGGCCCGCCACCGAACACCTGGAGCTGGCCGGCGCCGACTACTGGTTCTGCTGCCCGGGATGCCGATCGGCATTCGCCGCCGAAAAAGCCGGCACATGACGCCGGCGGTGTTCAGCAGCCCCGACGACGTGGTGCGCCAGTTCGACGCAAAGGATTATCTGCTCGACACCGGGACCGCCTCGGCGATCTATCTGGCCATCACTTTAGGCAGGCCGCTGCTGCTCGAGGGTGAGCCGGGAGTCGGCAAGACGACTGCGGCGAAAACCCTTGCGGCGGTGCTGAACACCCCAATGGTGCGGCTGCAATGCTACGAGGGCCTGACCGCGAACGAGGCGCTCTACGACTGGAACTATCAACGCCAATTGCTGTCCATCCGGCTGGCCGAAGCTCGCGGGACCGGCATCGAGGAAGCCGATCTCTACACCGAGACCTATTTGGTGGACCGGCCCATCCTGCAGTGCGTGCGCCACCACGGGCCGACACCTCCCGTGCTGCTGATCGACGAAATCGACCGGGCTGACGATGAATTCGAGGCCCTGCTGCTGGAGTTCCTCGGCGAGTCCGCGGTGACCGTCCCCGAACTGGGCACCTTCGTCGCCGAGCGCCCGCCGATCGCGGTGCTGACCTCCAACCGCAGCCGCGACCTGCACGACGCGCTGCGCCGGCGCTGCCTGTACCACTGGATCGACTACCCCGAGCCGGCCCGGGCCGCCGCGATCGTCCGGCGCACGGTTCCCGGGGCTGCCGCGCCGTTGATCGAGCAGGCTACCCAATTTGTGGGCAGCGCACGCGATCTCGACCTCGACAAGCCGCCCGGTGTGGCCGAGACCATCGACTGGGTTGCCGCCCTGGTGTCGCTCGGCGTCGCCGACCTCGTCGACGACTCCGCCGTCATGAGCCTGGGGGCACTGGCCAAGACACCCGACGACCGCAGTTTGATTCGAGACGCTTTTAGCGAGTACAGCCGCACCTGAAAGGACCGCACCATGAAGATCGCCAACCAGTTCACCGTCAGCGCGCCAATCGATCAGGCCTGGGATGTGCTGTGCGACCTGGAGCAGGTGATCCCGCTGATGCCGGGCGCCCAGCTGACCGGTCACGAGGGCGAGGACTACATGGGCAAGGTCAAGGTCAAGGTGGGGCCGGTGACAAGCGAATTCAGCGGCAAGGTGCGCTTTGTCGAGCAGGACCGCGATCAGCATCGCGCGGTCATCGATGGCAAGGGCAAGGAGGCGCGCGGCACCGGCAACGCGGCCGCCACGGTCACCGCGCAGCTGCAGGCGGACGGGGAGCGCACCAGCGTGACCGTCGACACCGACCTGAAGATCGTCGGCAAGCTGGCCCAGTTCGGCAGCGGGATGCTGCAGCAAGTGTCGGAGAAATTGCTGGGTCAGTTCGTCGAATCGCTGGAAGCCAAGTTGGCCGCCGAGCAGACCGGGGCGCCCGAGAGCCCGGCCGGCGCGGTGACCGTGGCCAGCCCGGTGGCCGCGGCGAGCACGGCGAGTTCACCCAACGGCGCGGCGGCTCAACGGCCCGCTCCCGAGCCCGAGCCCATCGACCTGCTGCAGCTAGCCGGTGGCGATCAGCTCAAGAAATACGCCGCCCCGGCGCTGGCAGCGCTCGCCGCGCTGGTGCTGATCTGGGTGCTGCTGCGCCGGCGTTAGCGGTCGTGGACACCCCCTTGCTGTTGCGGGGCGTCGACCGAGCGGCGCTCGCGACCGCGCTGGTCGCCCGGCTGCG
This sequence comes from Mycobacterium sp. Aquia_213, assembly GCF_026625985.1. Taxonomy (NCBI): domain Bacteria; kingdom Bacillati; phylum Actinomycetota; class Actinomycetes; order Mycobacteriales; family Mycobacteriaceae; genus Mycobacterium; species Mycobacterium sp. Aquia_213. The sequence continues at coordinate 5,349,791 of NZ_CP113116.1, read as the reverse complement.
CAGCGTTGGGGTTTTGGTGTCCGCCAGTGGCCCGGCGAACTTTGTGCAGGCGCTGCGAAAGCTGGCCCCGGACAACCCAACCGCGCTGTATTGGGCGGCCAGGCTGACGTTGGTCAACCGGATGGAGGATCTGGTCGCCTTCGACGCGGTCTTCGCGGCGGTGTTCGGCTCGGCCGAACCCGACGGCACCGCAAGCCCCGATACATCGCTGCCGCTGCCGGGCCCTAGGACGCCGGCCGCCGGTACGGTGCGTCCGGGCGGCAGGGGATCCACGTCTCCACAGCAGCTGCCCTGGGTTACCCGGACGGTCGCCACCGCCGACGACACGGCAGGCTCGAGCCTGCTGCTGCCCGACGTGCTGCCCAGCCGGTTCGCCGCGCTGGCCGACGAGCCGTTCGACCGTTTCGACCCCGAAGACCTTCGCCTGCTTGGTATTTGGCTGGAGGCAACCGTCGCGCGCTGGCCGCGGCGCCGTAGCCTGCGATTCGAGCCCAGCCCCGGTGGCAAGCGGATCGACCTGCGGGCCACCATGAACGCGTCGCGGTCGACCGGCTGGGAATCGATGGTGCTGGCGCGCACCCGGCCGCGCCGCCGGCCCCGGCGCGTCGTCCTGCTTTGCGACGTCAGCCGTTCGATGCAGCCCTATGCTGCGGTCTATCTGCATTTGATGCGAGCGGTGTTGCGCCAGAATGGAACTCGCCCCGAGGTGTTCGCTTTCTCGACGTCACTGACCCGGCTCACCTCGGTGCTGTCGCACCGGTCGGCCGAGGTGGCGCTGCAGCGGGCCAACGACAAGGTCACCGACCGCTACGGCGGCACGTTCATCGGCCGCAGCGCGGCCGCGCTGCTCGCCCCGCCGCACGGCAACGCGCTACGCGGCGCCGTCGTGATCGTCGCATCCGACGGCTGGGACAGCGATCCCCCCGACCAGCTGGAGCACGCGATGGCCAGGCTGCGTCGCCGCGCCGAGCTGCTGGTCTGGCTCAATCCTCGCGCGGCACAGCGCGAATTCGAGCCGCTGGCCGGCTCGATGGCCGCCGCCCTGCCCTATTGCGACCTGTTTCTGCCGGCGCATTCGCTGACCGGGCTGCGTCAACTGGTGCTGGCGTTGGCGGCTGCGCCCGGATGAGCCGCTACTCGGGATAGACGCCGGTTTCCAGGTCCTGCAGCAGCGTCGGATGTGTTGGCCGCCAACCGAATCGCTGGCGGGTCAGCGTGCTGGACGAGGGCTGGTCGGCGGCGAATATGACGCCGAGCGGCCCGAAGTTCTCGACGGGTGCGGATTCGACGGGAACGCCGAGTCGGCGGCCGATCACTTCGGCGATCGCGCGCATCGGGTCTCCTTCGTCACCCACCGCGTGCAGCACCGTGCCGGGCGGGGCCTGTTCGAGGGCGAGCCGGAACAACGACGCGGCGTCGTCTCGGTGCACGGCGGGCCAGCGTTGCGCACCGTCCCCGACATAGCCCGACACGCCCAGCTGCCGTGCGGCTTGGATCAGCAGACTGGCGAAGCCGTAGCGCCCGCCCGCATCGTGGACCGACCGCGGCAGCCGGACGACGGCGGATCGGGCGCCGCGCTCGGCCAGATCGATGACGGCCTGGCCGGTGCGGCCGCGTCCGGCCACCGGACCCTCGGTGGTGAACGGATCGTCTTCGGTGCTCGGACGTCCGGCCACCGCCGGGGTGCCGTTCGCGAGCACCAGCGGCTTACCGCTGCCGACCAGCGCGTCGCCGAGCGCTGCGACCGCACGGGCTTCGTCTCCGACGGCGTCCCCGACGGCGCTGAAGTCGTGCGAAAACGCCAGGTAGACAACGCCGTCGGCGTCGATCGCCGCCTTCTGTAGGAGGTCGAGGTCGCAGATGTCCCCGCGCAGCGGCTCCGCGCCCAGGCCGTTAATGGTCGCGGCCGAGGCTTCGGATCTTGCCAGGCCCACGACGTGATGGTCGGCGGCGATCAGTTCTGAGACGACGGCCGAGCCGATTCCTCCGCTGGCGCCAGTGACGAATACGCGCACGAGCAGCTCCGTTCATGTGATGCGACTATGGTCCCATCACCGTACACCAGTGACGGGATAAAAGTCGCATCACTAGGGTGGGGTCATGGCTCGTTGGCAACCCGACGCGCGCGAACGTTTGGTCGGCGCGGCACTGGATCTGTTCAACGAGCGCGGCTACGACCAGACGACCGTCGCGGAGATCGCCGAGCGCGCGGGCCTGACGAAGAGCACGTTCTTTCGGCACTTCCCGGATAAGCGCGACGTGCTGGCGGCCGGCCAGGATGCCATCGCGCAGTTGCTCCGCGAGGGCATCGCCGCAGCGCCCGCCGACGCGACACCGCTGGCCGCCGTGTGCTCCGGCCTCAAGTCGGCCGCGGCGGCGTTCACGTCGTTCAACCGCGAGCTCGCCCCGAGGCTCAAGGCCGCGATCGCCGCCAGCGCCGAGCTGCAAGAGCGTAATGCGCTCAAGCAGATTGGGCTGGCCCTCGCGATGGCCGAGGCGCTGCAATCCCGCGGCGTGCCCGAGCCGACCGCGGCGCTGGCCGCCGAACTCGGTGCCCTGGCATTCAAATCGGCCTATGCCCGCTGGGCCGAACCGGGCGAAAACGAAGATCTGGGCACGATCGCATGCCAGGCGCTGCGCGAGTTACACACCGCCGCAACGAAGCTCAGCTGATCCGCCGTACCGGTCTTTGAGGGCGATGCCCGATCGGCCGAGCTTTCGGGCCCCGGCGACGAGCGTGGCGGCGACTGCGGCGGCCGTCGGGTAGTCGAGGCCGTCGGGCGGATGGATGTTGGAGATGCAGTTGCGATCCGCGTCGGTGACCCCCGGTGCCGGTCGATGGGTCAGGTAAATGCCCAGGCTGTCGGCGACCGAGAGCCCGGGGCGTTCACCGATGAGCACCAGAACCGTTGTGACGCCGAGGGCTTCGCCGATGTGATCACCTAGCGCGACACGTGCCTGGGTGGCGATGACCAGCGGAGCAATGCGATAGCGGCCGTCGAATTCGCGGACTAAAGCGTCGACCATACCCGTGGCGTGGTCGGTCAGGGCGCGAGGGGAGAGCCCGTCGGCGAGCACAAAACCGATGTCCGCCTTGGCCTTTGGCAGGTGCGATAGGTCCGCGGGGCGGCGACCGAGATCGGGCCGACGCAGGTACTCGCTGCGCGAGGTCGCCTGGCTGTGCACGCGCAGCGGTAGATCGATGTCGATGTCGTCCAGCTGCTTGATCAGGTCGTCGACGTCGAGTGGTTCGTGGACGGCGTCGCGTGCCGCGGCGTGGGCGGCCTGGAACTCCAGCACCCGCCGGGTCGGCAGTGAGTTTCCCGCGCGTCCGAGCCCGATGCGTGCCTGCGTGGTCGTCCGCAGCGGCGCCCAAATATCGTTGTCGGCCGGGAGATTCGAGGTGCTCATCAGCCGGCCGCCAATGCGCGCAGCGGCGACGTGGCGAGGTCGACGGGCAGAATCCGGCCGTCGGCGTCGGCCATACCCAGGCTGGCCAGCCAGGCTTCGAATTCGGGTGCGGGCCGCAGCCCCAACACTTTTCGGACGTACAAGGCGTCGTGAAACGACAGGCTTTGATAGCCGAGCATGATGTCGTCGGCACCGGGAACGGTGATCACGAACGCGGTGCCCGCCGCGCCCAGCAGGGTCAGCAGCGTGTCCATGTCGTCCTGGTCGGCTTCGGTGTGGTTGGTGTAGCAGACGTCGACACCCATCGGCAGGCCGAGCAGTTTTCCGCAGAAGTTGTCTTCCAGCCCGGCGCGGATGATCTGCTTGCCGTCGTAGAGATACTCCGGCCCGATGAATCCGACCACGGTGTCGATCAACAGCGGTTGCAGCACCCGGGCCACCGCATAGGAGCGCGCCTCCAGCGTCTGCTGGTCGACCGGCCTGTTTCCGACACCGAGGTGGGCCCCGGCCGACAGCGCCGAGCCCTGTCCCGTCTCCAGGTACATGACGTTGTCGCCGACCGTGCCGCGGTGCAGCGACCGGGCGGCCTCGTTGGCCTCGGTCAGCATCGCGATCGAGGTGCCGAAGCCCGCGTTGGCGCCCTCGGTGCCCGCGATCGACTGGAAAACCAGGTCGACGGGCGCGCCCTGTTCGATCAGTTCCATCGTGGTGGTGACGTGGCACAGCACGCACGACTGCACGGGGATGGCGAACCGCTGGCGAATGTCGTCGAGCAGGCGCAGCAGGTCCGACGCGGCGTGTGGTGAGTCGGTCGCCGGGTTGATGCCGATCACCGCGTCGCCGCAGCCCATCAGCAGGCCGTCGAGCATCGCCGCGGCTATCCCGCGCGGGTCATCGGTGGGGTGGTTGGGTTGCAGCCGGGTGGCCAGCGTGCCCGGCAATCCGATCGTGGTGCGAAACGCAGCGGACGACGTCGCGGCGGCGGCCACCAGGATCAAGTCCTGGTTGCGCATGATCTTCGACACCGCGGCGACCATCTCCGGAATGAGTCCGGGGGAGACGGCGGCGATGCGCGCCGCGCTGTCGTCGCGCGCCGCCGCATCCAGCAGCCAGTCGCGGAAGCCACCGACGGTCAGGTGCGCGATCGGGCCGAACGCCTCGCGATCGTGGCTGTCGATGATGAGCCGGGTGACCTCGTCGGTCTCATACGGCACGACCACGTCGTTGAGAAACGTCACCAGCGGTATGTCGGCCAGCACCCACGCCGCCGCGGCCCGTTCGGCGTCGGAATCGGCCGCGCAACCGGCCAGCTGGTCACCGGAGCGCAGCGGCGTCGCCTTCGCCATCACGTCGACGAGCCCCGCAAAGGAATGCGTGGTCCCCGAGATGGTTTGCCGATAGCGCATATTTCACAGTAGGTCACCGTCGGTTCAGCAGCAGGTCAACTTGGCCGTGCAGCCACCAATGCACCCTCAAACGTCCACACCACCCCTGTCGCCCATGAGGCAGGATCGGTAGGCATGGACCAGCTATGGGCCAACCGGGCTGCCAGCTCCGAAGCCGCTGTCGCGCAACGCCACCTGAAACGGCTCTGGGCATTGCCGGGAACCCAGCTGGGCGTGGTGGCCTGGCCGGCGACGCGCCGGGACCGGCTGTTCGGCACCTGGCACTACTGGTGGCAGGCGCATCTGCTGGATTGCCTGGTCGACGCGCACCAGCGGGACCCGCAGCCGCACCGGTACACCGAGATCAACCGGCAGGTCCGCGCGCACCGGCTGCGCAACAACTTTCGCTGGACCAACAGTTACTACGACGACATGGCGTGGCTGGCGATCGCGCTGGAACGCGCCGCCCGGATCGTCGGCGTCGAGCGCGGTCGCGCGCTGCCGAAGCTCGCCGACCAGTTCATGAAGGCGTGGGTGCCCGAGGACGGCGGCGGCATCCCGTGGCGCAAGCAGGACCAGTTCTTCAACGCCCCGGCCAATGGTCCGGCGGGAATCTTCTTGGCCCGCTACGGGGAGCGGCTCAAGCGTGCCGCGCAGATGGGCGACTGGATAGACCAAACCCTGATCGACCCGGAGACGCATCTGGTGTTCGACGGCATCAAGGCCGGCTCGCTGGTCCGCGCGCAGTACACCTACTGCCAGGGCGTGGTGCTCGGGCTGGAGACCGAGCTGGCGGCCCGCACCGGCGCGGAGGCGCGGGGCCGGCACGCGGCGCGGGTGCACCGCCTGGTCGCCGCCGTGAACGAGCACATGGCGCCGTCGGGCGTGCTGAAGGGTTCCGGAGGCGGCGACGGCGGGCTGTTCGCCGGCATCACCGCGCGCTACCTCGCGCTGGTCGCCACCGCACTGCCGGGTGACTCCGCCGACGACGCCGTGGCCCGCGACACCGCGCGCACGATCGTGCTGTCGAGCGCGAAATCGGCCTGGGATAACCGGCAAACGGTCGACGGGCTGCCCCTGTTCGGGGCGTTTTGGGACCGCGACGCGGAGTTGCCGACGACCGGCGGCGCGCAGGCGCAGTTCGTCGAGGGTGCGGTCAATGCGTCCGAGACCCCGGAGCGAGACCTGTCGGTGCAGCTGTCGGGGTGGATGCTGATGGAGGCCGCCTGTAACGTCACCGCCGTGACACCAGGCCACGCGTGACCGGCCTTTGAGAGGAGCTTTCGAATGACCCCTTCCAGCACCAAGGTTCGCCCTGATGCCGAGTCGGCACTGCGAGACCTGCTGAAGGACGGAATCACCGTTGCCGCAGGCGGATTCGGGCTATGCGGTATTCCGGAAAATCTGATCGAGGCGCTGGTGGACAGCGGCGTCAAAGAGCTGACGATCGTCGGAAACAACGCCGGTGTCGACGATTTCGGCATGGGTCTGTTGCTCAAGGGTCGCCAGGTCAAGAAAGTTATTGCCTCCTACGTAGGAGAAAACAAGGAATTCGAGCGCCAGGTGCTGGCGGGCGAGCTGGATCTGTCGCTCACCCCGCAAGGCACCCTGGCCGAGAAATTACGCGCCGGCGGCGCAGGGATTCCCGGCTTCTACACCCGCACCGCGTTCGGCACCCAACTCGCCGAAGGCAAGGACATGCGCGTCTTCGACGGCACCGAATACGTGCTGGAGGAAGGTATCCGCGCCGACGTCGCGATCGTCAAGGCGTGGAAGGGCGACACGGCGGGCAACCTGATCTATCGGAAGACGGCGCGCAACTTCAACCCGATGATCGCCACCTGCGGCAAGGTGACCGTCGCCGAGGTGGAGGAACTGGTCGAGGTTGGCGAGCTGGATCCCGATCAGATCCACACCCCGGGCATCTACGTGGACCGCATCATCCAGGGGCCCGGCTACGAGAAGCGGATCGAGTTCCGCACCATCCGGGGCGCCGCCGTCACCAAGAACGACACCCCCATCCGCGAGATCATGGCCAAGCGCGCCGCTCGGGAACTGCGCGACGGCTACTACGTGAACCTGGGCATTGGCATTCCGACGCTGGTGGCCAATTACATCCCCGACGACATCAACGTGACGCTGCAATCCGAGAACGGCCTGCTCGGCATCGGCGCCTATCCGGCCGAGGACCAGGTGGATCCCGACCTGGTCAACGCGGGAAAACAGACCATCACCACGATCAGCGGCTCCAGCTTCTTCAACAGCGCCGACTCCTTCGCGATGATCCGCGGCGGGCACGTCGACCTGGCCATCCTCGGCGGCCTGGAGGTGGCCGAAAACGGTGACCTGGCCAACTGGATGGTTCCGGGCAAGATGGTCAAGGGTCCGGGCGGTGCGATGGACCTGGTGTCGGGCGTCAAGCGGGTGATCGTCGTGATGGATCACACAGCCAAGGACGGCAGCCCGAAAATCCTCAAGCAATGCACGCTGCCGCTGACCGGCAAAGGCGTGGTGAACATGATCATCACCGACCTGTGCGTCTTCGACGTCGACCCGGAACGCGGGCTCACCCTGACCGAACTACACCCCGGGGTGACGGTCGACGACGTCCGTGCCAAGACGGGGTGCGATTTCGTCGTCGCCTGAACCTGAACCCCCCTTGGCGGCGCGCCGTCGCCCCAGGTAGCCCCGCGTGGCGGCGATCAGCGCCGGCAACAGCGAGACGAACAGGATGACCAGGATGATCTTTTCCAGGTTCTGGTGCACGAACGGGATGTTGCCCAGGAAGTAGCCGGCCAACGTCACGCCACCGCCCCACAGGACGCCGCCGACGACGTCGAACGCCAGATACACCGGATAGCGCATGTAGGACACCCCGGCGACCACCGGCGTGAACGTCCGCACGAACGGCATGAAGCGGGCCAGGATGATCGCCGCGGGCCCGTACTTCTCGAAGAAGGCGTGCGACTCGGTCACGTAGTGCTGCTTGAAGAACCGGGAATCTTCCTTCTTGAACAGCGCCGGCCCGATCCGGCGGCCGATGAAGTACCCGGTCTGGTCGCCGACGATCGCGACGACCGCGACGGACGGGGCCAACACCCAGATGTTGAGCGTTCCGTGCGCGGCCAGCAATCCGCCCGTGAACAGCAGCGACTCGCCCGGTAGCAGCGGAAACAGCAGACCGGTCTCGACGAAGACGATGACCAGGATGGTCGGCAGCACCGCGGAGGCGAACAGGCCCTGGGGTCCGATCCAGAACATCGGATCGATGATGTCGGGCAAGGCCGACACGGCGGTGCTCATGACGCCTCAACATACCGGCCCCGAGGTGGCTGCCCGCCGTCAACGTCGGGTTGCGATACTGGGGCAACTGAAGTCTTCAGGAGGATATTCATGCCCATCGCAACGCCCGAGGTCTACGCCGAGATGCTGGGACGCGCAAAAGAAAACTCGTATGCCTTCCCGGCGATCAATTGTGTCGGCTCGGAATCCGTCAACGCCGCCATCAAGGGCTTCGCCGACGCCGGCAGCGACGGCATCATCCAGTTCTCCACCGGCGGTGCGGAGTTCGCCTCCGGCCTCGGGGTGAAAGACATGGTGACCGGCGCGGTCGCGCTGGCCAAGTTCACCCGCGCCGTCGCGGCCAAGTACCCGATCAACGTCGCGTTGCACACCGACCACTGCCCCAAGGACAAGCTGGACACCTACGTGCGTCCGCTGCTGGCGATCTCGGCGGAGCGGGTGGCCGCCGGCAAGAACCCGCTGTTCCAGTCGCACATGTGGGATGGCTCGGCGGTGCCGATCGACGAGAACCTCGCGATCGCCAAGGAGCTGCTCAAGGACGCCGCGGCCGCCAAGATCATCCTCGAGGTCGAGATCGGCGTGGTCGGCGGCGAGGAGGACGGCGTCGAGGGCGCGATCGACGACAAGCTCTACACCACCCCGGAGGACTTCGAGAAGACGATTGACGCGCTGGGTCACGGTGAGCACGGCAAGTACCTGCTCGCGGCCACCTTCGGCAACGTGCACGGCGTCTACAAGCCCGGCAACGTCAAGCTGCGTCCCGACATCCTCGACGAGGGCCAGAAGGTCGCGATCGCCAAGCTCGGCCTGGCGGACGGTTCCAAGCCCTTCGACTTCGTGTTCCATGGCGGCTCGGGGTCGCTGAAGTCGGAGATCGAGGAGGCGCTGCGCTACGGCGTGGTGAAGATGAACGTCGACACCGACACCCAGTACGCGTTCACCCGTCCGCTCGCCGCCCACATGTTCACCAACTACGACGGCGTGCTCAAGATCGACGGCGAGGTGGGCAACAAGAAGGTCTACGACCCGCGCAGCTACCTCAAGAAGGCCGAGGCGAGCATGACCGAGCGCGTGATCGAGGCCTGCAACGACCTGCACTGCGCCGGAAAGTCAGTCGGCGTCTAGCCGCTCGCCTGCCGAGCGTGAAGTTAGCTTCACACTCGGCACCCAACGTGAAACTAACTTCACATTCGGTGCTAATGGGCGTCTAGCCGCTGGGGGACTGGCAGATCTTCCACTGATCGTCGCGGTACTGCAGGTCGAGGCTGCGTGTTGAGCGGACCTGCGGGTCGTAGGCCATGAACGTGGTGATGTTGGCCTCGGCGTGCTGGCCGTTGACGACGATCTGGTCGATGCTGGCGATCACCGGATACTGCTTGGCCGCCGAAACCCGTTGATAGGTCTCGCTCCACGAGTGCTCGTCGTAGTCGACGTAGCCGTCGCGGGTGGTGCCGCAGGTGATGCTGCGCAGCTGGGTCAGGTCGCCGCGCTGCACCGCGGTGTCGAAGGCGTGGATGGATTGGCGCACCATGTCTTCTTGCGAGACGTGTGAGTGCTTCCCGCGGGTCAGCAGCACGGTGCCCAGGATGGCGATCGCCGCCAGTGCCAGCACGATCACCGTGATCGCCAGTACCCAGCCCCAGTTGAAATTCCTGGCCGCGGACCGTGGCCTGGGCCCATCTCGGCCCGGGATAGATTGCGGCACAGCAGATTTCGGAGGCATTGGCGGCAGTCCCGGCGGGCCGGGCTGCCCCGGTGTTGTGGCGAACACTTCCGTCGCGGGCTCCGCGGCGGTCTGGATGATCGCCGTTTCCTTCGAGTCGAAGCCGGGCGCGGTGAAGCGACGCTCGCCTTGTTGGTGGTCCGGATTGGCCTCGGGATCGTTGCCGAGATCGGGCTTGTCGATCACCACGGTCTCGGTCTCGGGGTCGGGGGGAACCAGCGGGTAGGCCTCGGTTGCCTCGTCGGTCTGCTCCGTGGTCGGGTCCTCACCCGGCGGGTTGCCGCGATCGGGCTCCGGTGGGTTAGGCATGAGTTGGAGCTTAGTCACCCGCGGCGGGACGGCAGAATAGAACTTATGACACCGATGGGTGATCTCCTGGGACCTGATCCAATCCTGCTGCCCGGCGACAGCGAAGCCGAAGCCGAACTGCTCACCGGCGAGAATCCGGGCATCGTCGCCGCGGCGCATCCGTCGGCGTCGGTGGCCTGGGCGGCCCTCGCCGAGGAGGCGCTGGCCGACGACCGGGCCATCACCGCCTATGCGTACGCCCGGACCGGCTACCACCGTGGCCTGGACCAATTACGCCGCAACGGCTGGAAGGGGTTCGGCCCGGTGCCCTACGCGCACGAGCCCAACCGCGGCTTCCTGCGGTGTGTGGCGGCGCTGGCCAAGGCCGCCGACACGATCGGCGAGACCGACGAGCTGAACCGTTGCCTCGACCTGCTCGACGACTGCGACCCCGCGGCCCGCAAAGAGCTGGGGCTCTAGCAGCTCTCCGAGCAGTCGCTGTCGCGGTCGGGCGACTCGACCTGCACGGTGGCGTGCTCGAGCCCACGCTCGTGCAGCACCTCACGCGCGTCGCTCAGCACGCGGGCGGAGTCGCTGCCGCTGGTCAGGTGCACGGTGCACATGTCCTTGCCCGGCGACAGCGTCCACACGTGCAGATCGTGCACCTCGGTCACGCCGTCGACGGCACCCAGTGCCGACCGCAGTTCCTCGACGTCGATGTGCGCCGGTGACGTCTCGGACAGGATCCGCAGCGCCGCGCGCGCCAGCGAGAACGCCCGGGGTAGCACCCAGAGGGCCACGAGTATGGCGACGACGACGTCGGCGTAGGGCCAGTGCGTCGTGACGGTCACGATGCCGGCGATCAGTACGCCCAGGCTGCCGACGGTGTCGGCGACGACCTCCATGTAGGCGCCCTTGACGGCCAGACTGCCCTCGGACTGCGACCGCAGCAGCATCGCCACCACGAAGTTAGCGACCAGCCCGGCCAGCGCCACCACGATCATCGGCAGGCCGGCGACCTCGGCGCCCTTACCGAGCCGCTCGATCGCCTCGTAGAGGATGAACATCGCCACACCGACCAGCAACACCGCGTTGGCCACCGCGGTGAAGACCTCGGCGCGGTGCCAGCCGTAGGTGCGATCCGGGGACGTGCTGCCGCGCTTGGCCAGCACCACGGCCGCCAGCCCCATGAACACCGCGACCACGTCGGTCAGCATGTGCCCGGCATCTGCCAGCAGCGCAAGGGAATTGATCAGCAGCGAAGTGGTCAGCTCGATTACGAAGAACGCCGCCAGAATCCCGGCGGCCATGATCATGCGGGGGATCATCCGAGACGCGTCGGCCTCGGCGGGTGTGTGACTGTGTCCGGCGCCCATGGCCAACAATATATGCGTGGAAACGCATGTATTGCAAGGCCTAGAACCAGCGGCTCCAGAAGCGGGTCAGCGAGTTGCCGGCGCTGGCCAGCAGATGCGGCACCCCGGAGAGGTCGAAGAACCAGTCCACGATCGCGAACAGCCACTGGTTGACCGCCGGCGCCAACAGCAGGAACAGCAGAATGAACACGCCGTACTGCTTGGCCGGCGCCACGGCGCGCTGCGTCTCGGGGCTCAGGTGCGGTTCCAGTGCGTCGTACCCGTCCAGGCCGGGGATGGGCAGCAGATTCAGCACCACCGCCATGATCTGCAGGAAGCCCAGAAACGCCACGCCCGCCCACAACACCCAGTGCTCCGGGTCGAACAGCAGCCGGGTCAACGTCAGCAACAGCACCGCCAGCAGCAGGTTGGCCGCCGGGCCGGCCAGGCTGACCAGGGTGCGCCGCGTCGGCGACATGAACCAGGTGCGCACGTACACGGCGGCGCCGGGCAGGCCGATCCCGCCCAGCGCGATGAACACCATCGGCAGCAGCAGCGACAGCCCGGGATGGGCGTAGCGCCGCGGATCCAGGGTCAGGTAGCCGCGCACTTGCTCGTCGTGGTCGCCGAATCGCCACGCGGTCGCCGCGTGGCCGAACTCGTGCAGGCACAACGAAACCAGCCAGCCGGCGATCACGAAGATGAACACCCCGGCGTACGACATCGGCCGCACGGTCGTTCCGGCCAGCCAGGCCAGCACCCCGCCGGCGGCCGTCAATGCGACCAGTGCCAAGAAGATTGGGCTGGGCCGCACCGATGCGTGCCCGTGTGAGTCCACCGGTCGAAACTACCGGACCAGCAACCAGCCTTCGACGTGGCGGTAGAACGTCGACCGTCGGGCGGCCCGGAGCGCGGGGACACCGTCGCGGACCACCACCACTCCGGTGCTGCCCAGCTGGACGGCGCGGCCGGGGACCCAGCGGCGCCAGCGTCCGTGCACCGCGGCTCGCAGGCCCGGTACGGCCAGCGTCGGCTCGATGTCCGCGCCGGTGACGTCGCCGTCGAACAACCGCGTGTCGTCGACGACGGCCTCGCCGTGAATCCGTTGTTGGTCCACGGGTGGCCGCCAGCCGGCCCGGCCCACGATCACCGCGCCGGTCTCGTCGCGCACCAGGGTGACCCGCCCGGGTGCGCCGCGCCGGGCCCGCCAAGCCGCCCGCCATCCGGCCGGCGCGCGGTAAATGCGGGTCGCGTGGGTGCGGCGGCGCGGCACGTAGGCCACCTCGACGTCGAGTCGCCCTGCGCGCAGCAGCCGGCTCAGCACCGCGGCCAGCTCGGCGTCGTCGCCGAGAACGACCAGCCGCCGGTAGGGCCCGATCGCGGCGTCAATGTCGGCCGGGCTCTCGACTCGATGGGTCGCCAGGCCGTGAAGCGGACCAGGCAGTCGCCGGTCGCCGAAGCACAACACCGCCATGTCGGCCGTGTCCGCGGCGATATTCATGGGCTCCTCGCGACGTGCTGGGCTCGAGCAAATTGGCCCGGTTCCTCAGCGGGCCGCAAGACGCCCGCATCGTCACCAGACTAAGGTGGGTCCCCGGCTGGACCACAATAAGCAGGCGAGACCAGGCGGGAGCATGTCATGCCGGCAATCGTCCTCATCGGCGCCCAATGGGGCGACGAGGGCAAAGGGAAGGCCACTGACCTGCTCGGTGGCCGCGTGCAGTGGGTGGTGCGTTACCAGGGCGGCAACAACGCCGGGCACACCGTCGTCTTGCCGACCGGGGAGAATTTCGCGCTGCATCTGATCCCGTCGGGCGTGCTGACGCCCGGCGTCACCAACGTCATCGGCAACGGCGTGGTGATCGATCCGGGCGTGCTGCTCGACGAGCTGAAGGGCCTGGAAGATCGCGGTGTCGACACCTCGAGGCTGCTGATCTCCGCCGACGCGCACCTGCTGTTGCCCTACCACGTCGCAATCGACAAGGTGACCGAGCGCTACATGGGCAACAAGAAGATCGGCACCACCGGCCGCGGCATCGGACCGTGCTACCAGGACAAGATCGCGCGCCAGGGCATCCGGGTGGCCGATGTGCTCGACCCCGAGCTGCTGACCCAAAAGGTCGAGGGCGCCCTGGAACTCAAGAACCAGATCCTGGTCAAGATCTACAACCGCAAGGCGCTGGATCCGCATCAGGTGGTCGATGCCCTGCTGAAGCAGGCCGACGGGTTCCGGCATCGCATCGCCGACACTCGGCTGCTGCTCAACACCGCGCTCGAGGCCGGCGAGACCGTGCTGCTGGAGGGCTCGCAGGGCACGCTGCTCGACGTCGACCACGGCACGTATCCCTATGTGACGTCCTCGAATCCGACGGCGGGCGGCGCGGCCGTCGGGTCCGGCATCGGCCCCACCCGGATCACCACCGTGCTCGGAATCCTCAAGGCCTACACCACCCGGGTGGGCTCGGGTCCGTTCCCGACCGAATTGTTCGACGAGTACGGCGAATACCTGTCCAAGACCGGCGGCGAGTTCGGCGTCACGACCGGGCGGCGCCGCCGCACCGGCTGGTTCGACGCCGTCATCGCCCGCTACGCCACCCGGGTCAACGGCATCACCGACTACTTCCTGACCAAGCTCGACGTGCTGTCCAGTCTGGAAACCGTGCCGGTGTGCGTCGGCTACCGCGTCGACGGGGTGCGGACCGACGAAATGCCAATGACGCAAAGCGATTTGCACAAGGCCGAACCGATTTACGAAGAGCTGCCCGGCTGGTGGGAGGACATCTCTGCCGCGCGCGAGTTCGACGACTTGCCCGCCAAGGCGCGTGACTACGTATTGCGTCTGGAAGAGCTTGCCGGAGCACATGTTTCATGCATCGGTGTGGGGCCGGGACGGGATCAGACCATCGTGCGCCGCGACGTCCTGGCGGGGCGCGCGTGACGGATGCTGCTCAGGATCCCAAAGAACTCGACCCCGAATACGAACACCACGGCGGTTTTCCCGAATACGGGGTGGCCAACCCGGGCCCGGGTTTCGGGCGATTCGTGGCGGCCATGCGCCGGCTGCAAGACCTCGCGGTGTCCGCCGACCCCGCAGACGACACCTGGGACGACGCGGCCGATCGGGCCGCCGCACTGGTAGAGCTGCTCGAGCCGTTTCAGGCCGATGAGGGCGTAGCGCCGTCCGGGCGGACGCCGGGCCTACCCGGCATGGGCAGTCTGCTGTTGCCGCCGTGGACGTTGACGCGATACGAGCCCGACGGCTGCGAAATGCGGGGGCATTTCACCCGATTCCACGTCGGCGGCAACATGGCGGTGCACGGCGGTGTACTGCCGCTGTTGTTTGACCACATGTTCGGGATGGTTTCCCATGCCTCGAATCGCCCGATCAGTCGGACGGCCTTCCTGCACGTCGACTACCGCAAGATCACCCCGATCGACGTTCCGTTGCTGGTGCGGGGGCGGGTCACCAGCGTCGAGGGCCGCAAGGCGTTTGTCTCCGCCGAATTGGTCGACGGCGACGACACGGTGCTGGCCGAAGGCACTGGCCTGATGGTGCGGTTATTGCCGGGTCAGCCCTGACGCGCCCGGCCGTAGCATTCAACTGTGACCGAAGGACAGCGCGAGACCGCAGGCGGGCCCCGGGTGATGTTGCTGGGTTCCGGCGAACTCACCCGCGAGCTGGCGGCCGCCCTGCGACGCCTCGGCGCCCGGGTCGACGAGCAGCCGGACACCGATGCCGTGTCGGCGGCGATCGACCGGCTGCAACCGGACTTCGTGGTGACCGCCACCGGCGCGGTTTCCGTTGCCGCCATCGAGGCGCTCGCGGCCCGCTCCGAAGACGACGCGATAGAGCTGGTGCCCAACGCCCGCACCGTTCGGCTGACCAACGACCGCGAGGGCCTGCGCCGGCTGGCCGCCGACCAGCTGGGCCTGCCGACCGCGCCGTTCTGGTTCGTCGGATCCGTCGACGAACTCAAGGCGGTGGCCGCGCACGGCGGATATCCGTTACTGGTCGAGTCCCTGGGCGCGACGGCCGGACGCGCGGTGGTTTCCGGGCCCGACGACGTCGAGCCCGCGTGGCGGCGCGCGGTGGGGCAGGCCGGGCCGCAGCGGGTGTTGGCCGAAACAGTGGTCGAGGTCGAATTTTGCGTCACGCTGCTCGCAATCCGCAGCGAGGGCCCGAACGGGCCGGTGATCGAGTTCTGCTCGCCCATCGGGCACCGTCGCGCCGAACCCGACGTGCTGGAATCCTGGCAGCCCCAGAAGATGAGCCCGGCCGCCCTCGACGCCGCCAGGTCGATCGCCGCGCGCATCGTCAAGGCACTCGGCGGCCGCGGTGTCTTCGGCGTCGAATTGATGATCAACGGCGACGAGGTGTACTTCGCCGATGTGAGCGCCGTGCTGCCGCAAAGTGCCTGGGTGACCCTGCGCAGCCAGCGGATTTCGGCGTTCGAGCTGCAGGCCCGGGCGATTCTCGGCCTGCCGGTGGATGCCCTGATGATTTCGCCGGCCGCCGCTCGCACGAGTCAGCCGGCGCCCACCGCCGCGGCGCTGACCGCGGCGCTGGCCGTCCCGGAAAGCGACCTTCGGGTGTTCGATGGAGGACCGGGCCCACGGCGTGGGGTCGCGCTGGCCACCGCACCGGATGTGGCGGCCGCGCGAGACCGGGCCCGCGACGTGGCCACCGCGGTGTCCCCGGGCGGTTAACTAGACTCACCCGAATGAGCTACGCAGGAGATATCACTCCGCTTGAGGCATGGAAGTTGCTGAGCGACAACCCCCAGGCGGTCTTGGTCGACGTGCGCACCGATGCCGAATGGCGGTTCGTCGGCGTGCCCGATTTGTCGAGTCTGGGTCGCGATGCGGTCTTCATCGAGTGGAACACGTCGGCCGGGCAGCGCAACCAGAACTTCCTGGCCGACCTGAAGGGCCAGCTCCCCGAGGAGTCGGGTCCGGTGGTCTTCCTGTGTCGCTCGGGCAACCGCTCGATCGGTGCCGCCGAGATCGCGACCGAGGCGGGCATCGAGCCGTCCTACAACGTGCTGGACGGTTTCGAGGGCAATCTCGACGCGCTTGGCCACCGTGGTGAAACCGGTTGGCGGGCAGTCGGATTGCCCTGGAAGCAGCAATGACCGACGTACCGTCGGTCCGCACTCCGAAGACACTGCCCGACGGCGTCGGTCAAGCCACCATCGGCGTGCGCGGCGGGCTGTTGCGGTCCGGGTTCGACGAGACCGCCGAGGGCATGTTCTTGACGTCCGGCTACGTCTACCCGTCGGCGGCAGCGGCCGAGCAGTCGTTCTCCGGTGAGCTGGACCGCTATGTGTACTCGCGGTACGGCAACCCCACCGTGTCGATGTTCGAGGAACGGCTGCGGCTGATCGAGGGCGCACCGGCGGCCTTCGCCACCGCCAGCGGCATGGCCGCGGTGTTCACCTCGCTGGGCGCGCTGCTGGGCGCCGGCGATCGACTGGTGGCCGCGCGCAGCCTGTTCGGCTCCTGTTTCGTCGTGTGCAACGAGATCCTGCCGCGCTGGGGCGTGGAGACCGTCTTCGTCGACGGCGACGACCTCGCCCAATGGGAACAGGCGCTGTCGGTGCCCACCCAGGCGGTGTTCTTCGAGACGCCGTCGAATCCGATGCAGTCGCTGGTGGATATCGCCGCGGTGACCGAACTCTCGCATGCCGCTGGCGCAAAAGTGGTGCTGGATAACGTCTTTGCCACACCCCTTTTGCAGCAAGGCTTTCCGCTCGGAGTCGACGTGGTGGTGTACTCCGGCACCAAGCACATCGACGGTCAGGGCCGGGTGCTGGGTGGCGCCATCCTCGGCGACCAGGAGTACATCGACGGCCCGGTGCAGAAGCTGATGCGGCATACCGGCCCGGCGCTGAGCGCGTTCAACGCCTGGGTGTTGCTCAAAGGCCTTGAGACACTGGCCGTTCGAGTGGACTACAGCAACTCCTCGGCACAGCGGATCGCGGAGTTCCTTCAAGGGCATCAGGCGGTGAGCTGGGTGCGCTACCCGTTTCTGGCGTCGCACCCGCAGTACGACCTGGCCAAGCGCCAGATGTCCGGCGGCGGGACGGTGCTCACCTTCGAGCTCGACGCTCCCGGCGGCGCCAAGGAGCGGGCCTTCGAGGTGCTGGACAAGCTGCAGCTGATCGACATCTCGAACAACCTCGGCGACGCCAAATCGCTTGTCACACACCCGGCGACGACGACCCACCGGGCGATGGGGCCGGAGGGTCGCGCCGCGATCGGCCTCGGTGACGGCGTGGTCCGGATCTCGGTCGGCCTGGAGAACACCGACGATCTGATCGCCGATATCGACCAGGCCCTGAGCTAACCGGCTCTCTGTTCGGCTCGCTCGTCGGCTGGCGTGGTCGCTCCCTGGTTTTGCGCTTCCATCCAGTTCTGGGTCACCACCCGGGCGTAGATCATCTGGGTGGTGATCGCCATCTGGCTCCGCCCGTCGCCCAAGAAGGTGATGAACCAGGCGATCACCGTGGTGAACCGGTTCTTGAAGCCGACCAGGTACAGCAGGTGCAGCCCCAACCACGCCAGCCAGGCGATGAAGCCGCCGAACTCCAGCTTGCCGACTTGGGCGACGGCGCTGAATCGGGAGATCGTCGCCATGCTGCCCTTGTCAAAGTAGTTGAAGGGCTTGCGATTTGCCGGGTCGTCGGTGCCCTTGACCATGTCTTTGATCCGTGCGGTGGCGTAGTGCGCGCCCTGAATCGCGCCCTGAGCCATCCCGGGCACGCCTGCCACGGACATCAGGTCACCGACGACGAAGACGTTGGGGTGGCCTTTGACGGTCAGGTCGGGCTCCACGGCTACCCGTCCGGCGCGGTCCACCTCGGTGCCGTCGGACTGGTCGGCGATGATCTTGCCCAGTGAGCTGGCCTGGACGCCGGCCGCCCACACCTTGCACGCGCATTCGATGCGGCGTTTCGTGCCGTCCTTCTCCTTGATGGTCAGACCCATGTAGTCCACGTCATCGACCATCGCATTGAGCTGGACTTCGACGCCCATTTTCTCCAGCCGCTGTTGTGCCTTGAGGCCCAGCTTCTCGCCCATCGGCGGCAGCACCGCGGGCGCGGCGTCGAGCAGGATCACCCGGCAATCGCGGGGCTCGATGGTCCGAAACGCGTCCTTGAGGGTGCGGTGGGCGAGTTCCTTGATCTGCCCGGCGACTTCGACGCCGGTGGGTCCGGCTCCGACCACCACGAACGTCAGGCGCCGTTGCCGCTCGGCGGGATCGTCGGTGACCTCGGCGGCCTCGAACGCGCCGAGGATCCGGCCGCGCAGCTCCAAGGCGTCGTCGATGGTCTTCATGCCGGGTGCGTAGGTCGCGAACTGGTCATTGCCGAAGTAGGACTGCCGGGCACCGGCGGCCACGATCAGGCTGTCGTAGGGCGTCACGGTCTGCATCCCCATCAGCTTCGATGTCACCGTATTGGCCGTCATGTCGATGTCGTAGACCTCGCCCAGCAGCACCCGCACGTTTTTCTGCCTCTGCAGAATCAGTCGGGTGGCCGGCGCGATCTCGCCCTCGGACAGGATCCCGGTGGCCACCTGATACAGCAGCGGCTGGAACAGGTGGGTGGTCGTCTTCGAGATCAGGGTGACGTCGACGTCGGCGCGCTTGAGCGCCTTGGCCGCATTCAGCCCGCCGAAGCCGCTTCCGATGATGACGACGCGATGGCGCGACATGGTTCTCCTTGAGGTCTGCGATCCGTCTGGCCACTACAGTCTCCGCAGCGCAAGTCCACCGTACGACTTCAGCGAGATGAACGTTGAGTTGTCGGCGGGTGCCCACATATTCCCGAATATATGTTCGACTCCGTCGAGAACAGCGGATCCTTGACGGCACATACTTGTCCTGTGGACGCGATATCTATTCAGGAGCAGCTCTTCCCGACAATGACCTGCTTCGGTTGTGGACCAGCCAACCCCCGAGGCCTCCGCCTTAAGAGCTATGTCCGCGATGGGTACGTCAGCGCAACCTTTACGCCGTGGCCCGAGCACGACAACGGATTGGGTTTGCTTAACGGCGGCATCATCGCCACCCTGCTCGACTGCCACAGTGCCGCGGGCGTTTTGCATGAAGCCTCGCTGCAGGGCTGGGACGCTCCGCCGGGGGCCTTGCTCCCCTTTGTGACAGCCGGCATAGACGTGCGGTATCTGCGCCCCAGCCCGCTTGACAGTGCGGTGGACCTCTGGGCTGCTGTTACCAAATCCGCCGAAACCGAAATCATCTGCGACGTCGAACTGAGATACGACGACAAGACCCGCGCCACGGGTCATGCGGTGTGGAAACGCTGGCGATCTCGTTAATTCTGGTGCGCCACCTAACTCACTAGCCGAGCACCGTCCACAGGCCTTCGACCATCCAGCCGTTCTCAGCGCCCAAACGGTAGTGTCTGCACAGCATGAGGCAATTCGTCGTCGCAGGACTGGCTACCGTGCTGTCGGCTGGCGCCCTGATCACCGCGGCGCCCCCGGCCAATGCCGGCTGCCAGTTGGGTGGAGTCGTTGTCAGCAAGTGCGATGGACCGGTCCAGGCCGACGGCACCTGGCAACGCTGCGTCGTGTTTCCGCCCACCGGCGGGCGTGACGGCACTCCGATCTACGTCACCAACACGAACTGTCAGACGTTGGGCCCCGACCAGCACCCGTGGGGAGTCGCGTTCAACGACCCACCGACGCACATCGACGACTAACGCCGCTTAGTCGGCGGCGTACGGCAGCCCGCCCAGGAGCTGGCCCAGATCCACCTGAGGCTGGATTGCAGCGTTCGCGGCCAGGCCCGGTGAACTCGCCAAGGCGCTCACCGCGCTCACGGCTGCCGTCGTCGAGCTCGAGGAGGCAGCGGCCCCCGACGCAGCACCGCCGGAGCCGGCACCGATGCCGCTACCACCGCCAAGGCCGGCGATCACGTAGCCCGAGCCGGATACCGATCCGACGATGGCGCCGTTGGTGATGGTTGCGTCCGTCATCGTCAGGATGCCGCCTCCGTCGACGACCACGAAGGTCGCGTGGAGCGTGGTGGTGCCCCAGGCCAGAACGCCGCCGCCTTGGTCGATGGTGATCGCGCTGAAGGAGCCGACATGCAGGGCGCCGGAGACCGACATGTAGGTGTACACCCCGCCCGTGAGGTCGATGGCGCCGAAGGGGCCGATGGAGAGCGTGCCGTCGACGACTAGGTTGCTGCTGGGCCCGACGGTGAGCGAGCCGGCGGCATCGACGGTGATCAAACCGCCCGGCTTGACGGTGATGACGCCGCCGTCGTCCGTCAAGTAGGTGCCGGGGCCGTAGGTGGTGGCACCGGTGTTGGCGCCGCCGACGGGGCGATTCACCAGGGTGGGTTGGACGCGCGCGTTGGTGGTGTCGGCGGCTGCTTTGGCGACCGCGTCGGCCTGGTCGGCCTGCCCGTTCTGGTCGGTGGTTTGCGGTGACCTGTCAAACGGCTTGAGGGTGCTGGCGATTTCGGAGTCGGCGGCGTAGCCGCACATCGCGGTGGCGTCTTGGATCCACATCTGCATGTACTCGGCTTCGGTGGCCGCGATCGCCGGGGTGTTTTGGCCGAAGAAGTTGGTGGCGATCAGCGCCAGCAACCGCGCCCGGTTGGCCGCGATGACCGGCGGGGGCACGGTCATCGCGAAGGCCGCTTCGTAGGCGGCCGCGGCGGTGTAGGCCTGCGCGGAGGTCTGCGCGGCTTGGGTGGCGGTGGCGTGCAGCCACGCGATGTAGGGTGCGGCCGCGGCGGCCATTCGCATCGCCGACGGGCCGAACCACCGTCCGGTCAGGCCCGCGATCTCCGCCGAGTAGCCGGCCGCGGCGGCTTCCAGTTGGGCGGCGACCGCGTCCCAGGCCGCCGCGGCGGCCAGCAGCGGGCCGGCCCCGGGCCCGGTGTACATCAGTGCCGAATTGACCTCCGGTGGGCGCAACGCAAAATCCATGACCTGACTCCTTTTCCTCGTATTGCGTTGGATGCGTTGGTATTTCAGGACGCCGCTTTTTCGGTCATCGACCTGCGGGGGCGATTGCCCAGCACGGCCTCTGTCCAGTTCCGCTGTTCGATGTAGAGCGGCTTGTCCTCGGACTGCACGCGTTTGGCCTTGCCCGCGCTCTGTTGTCCCTGACCACCGGGTGCCATGCCGCCCATGCCAGCGCCCATCGCGCCGCCCGAGCCGGGCATGCCGCGACCCACGCCCGCGCCGGCCGTTGCTGACATCGCGGCGGACCCGGCGGCCGCGCCGGTGCCGGGCACGGCTTGTAACGGCGTCGACGGCTGCAGCGGCAGCGGCGGTATCCGAACCATGCCGCCACCCCCGAGCGACGCCGGTTTTATCCCCGCACCATTCGCCGGCCCGCCGGCTCCGTTCAAGTTCTTCAAGGCCCGGCTCAGCTCGGCGGTGTCCGATGTCGTCGGCGTCGATGGCGTACCGGCAGACGGGACGGCAGGGATATAGGGCATACCGGGCGCGCCGGTCCAGGGCTGGTTCCCGCCGGCGTTCGGGTCGTGCGGGCCGTAGGGGTTGTTGGGGTCGAACGGGTTCTTGTCGCCGCCGTTGCCGTCGCCGTCGCCGAGGTTGGGAGCGTCAAAGCCCGAGGCCGACGGAACCCTTTCCGGAATGACCGGGCTCAGCGGTAATTGTGCATTCCTGACATAGCGGGCCAGCGACTCTTCTGACTGACGCTGCATGTTCTGGTACCACAGAATTGCGTCATCGACGTTGTACTTACCCGTGACGTAGTACTTGTACCAATAATCGCAGAGCGCTATTTCTTCGGTCGTGGGGTGCTCGTCGTCTTGTGCGTGTTGATGGGTGACGAGGGTGGCCCTTCTGTGAGCATCCACGACCATATTCGCCTGGCTGGACAGCTCTCTGCACAGCTCGACCATGGCATTTGTCCAGCGCCGCTGCTGGTCGAAATTCGCTTCGACGGCGGACCTTGCCTCGCCCTCCCACGAAAGAAATGGCCGAAAACGGTATAGCGTCTCTTGCTGAAGAGCCCGCTGGAACGCGTCCCATTCCCTGGCGAAGGCCCGGAACCCGACACCGTGGTCGCCGGCTTCGATGTCCTTCGCTGCCTGCTTGACCTCGTAGTAGGGGTATTCGAACGGCGGCGGTGGCGGCGGCATGATCAGGATTGCGTCGGGAAACTCCTGGTTCGGATCGCACATTGCCGACATCAGGCCATCCGCGCCGGACGCCGAAACCTCATCCGAATCAGACATTGTTTTGTTCAGTGCCGCGGCGGAATCCGTGTCGACTTCCTCGTAGGCCTTGGCCGCGTCCCGCAGCGATTTGGCCAAACGCTGCCATTCTCGTTCGCATGTTTTGAGGTACAGCCGCATCGTGTCGGCGTTAAGTGCGATTTGCGTGGCGGCATCCTTGACAAAAGAAATCTCACACGGCGCCGGCGGATTGGCAGCCGGGATCGGGGGAAGCGGCTGCTCGATTTCGGCAGCGCGCGCCATAAGCTCTTGGTATTCCACGTACAGTTGCTGCGTCATTTCGGCTCTTCTCCTTGCGTTCAAGCCATTCGTCGGTTAGTCGCTGCCAAAAGCTGACGGTCCGAAAGTGGCGATGCGCGCAGGGCGGGCCAGTGGGTCCTCTCGCGTGGCCACGCCACCGTCGCTTCCCTGCCCCGCCAGGGTGGGGAAGCTGTCGTAGCCGTCGCCCGTTTTTCACGGGTCGTTGAAACTAATCTCACGCTACGTTGAAACAAGTCTCAACGCAAGAGGAAATTCACGCTACAATGAAACTCATGCCGAAGAAATCGATAACACCGGGGCCTCGAGATGAACGCGGGGTGCTCGCGGCGCGCATCACGGCGGCGGCCCGCGACGAGTTCGCCCAACACGGCTGGGCAGGCACCACGATCCGCGCGGTCGCCCGGGGAGCCGACGTCGATCCCGCCCTGGTCTACCACTACTTCGGGTCCAAGGAAGGCCTGCTGGACGCGGCGACGAACCCACCGCAGAAGTTCCTGGACAACGTCGCCAAGGTATGGACAACGCCCGTGGATCAGCTTGGCGCCGCACTGATCTCCGTCCTGCTGGGCGCCTGGGCCGACGACGAAGTCGCGCCCACCTTGCGGGCCATCCTGCAGACCGCCGCGCACGAACCGGCCACCCGCGAGAAGCTGCGGCGGATCGTCGAGGGCAGCCTGATGGGCGTATCGCACCTGGGTGTCGACGAACGCGACCGGCTGATCCGCAGCGGGCTTGTCTCGTCACAGATGTTGGGTTTCGCGTTGATGCGCTACGTGTGGAAAATCGAACCAGTCGCGTCCATGACCGACGACGAGGTGATCGCCGCGGTCGCCCCCAACCTGCAGCGCTACGTCAGCGGCGACCTGACGGCGTAGCGCTGTCGGATCGTTCTCACGGGCCTCAGATCTACTCCACAACCTCTCCCCACCTGCGGCTGCCATGGTCGGATCATGAAGAACGTTGCGCCGTATGCGATTATCGGCGTTCTCGCTGCCGCCGGATCGGTACTGGCCGCGCCGCCGGCGAAAGCCGATATCTCCCTCTACTGCAGGCCGGGATGCTGGGGCGCGATTGCGGCCTCGCTGTCGACCGGACAAGAGTCGCTTCGCAGCGGCTACACGACTCAGCAGAAGGCGGAGGACGCGGCCGTGATGTGGTGCGACATTATCGGCAAGACGAACGACTGCCAGGTGGTGATTTCGGGACTGGGCTGTCTGTCGATCGCGGAGAGCCCCGACGGGAAGACACTGGCGGGGCGGCAAGCCTTCACCCAATACGCGGCCGACGCCGCGGCCCTGGACGGCGCGGGACCGGGCTCAATCATCGACCTCAACGGCTGCAGCGGCTGGTGAGTGCGCGGCTCACGGCCACGCGGCCGCGGTGCCTTTGTAGTTCCCGTTGAGCGCGGTGCAGAAGTCGGAGTTGGTGCCGGCGAGCAACACGATGAAGTCGCCGCCCTTGTCATTGAATGTCGGTGGGGGATAAGCCCATCCGCTGTTGCACATCGACGTGGGGCTACCCATCGAAGGCCGACGCCAGTTGGACATCTCGCACGCCTTCATCCCGGCGACATCCGGATACGCGCTCTTGGCGATGACCAGCATCGCGCCTCCCCACTTCCCGTCGTTGCGGCGGTAGGCACGCGCCCCGAAGCCGGCATTGTTCTTCTGGCACCCCAACGCCCGCTGCAGCGCCATGAAGGGCAAGGCGAGGTCGCGATCGCTGATACCGGCTGCGGCAGCGATGAATTGAGCCGCATCCGGGCCGTCGACCTCTTGGACGTTCGGATCGCCCAGGCCCTTGAGTTGTTGCGTCATCTGCGGGGCGGCGCCCCCGCCACCGATGATCGGCCCGCCGTTGGTGGCTGTCATCGGGGGCAGCGTGCCGGTCGGATCGGCGACGGCGGTGGGCGCCCCCAGCGCTCCAAGGGCCAGCGCGCACGCAGCGATAGTGCGAATCCGCATACCTGAACTCCTTTATCTCCCCGGCGGCATCGGTGGCGCTGCGTTCGGAGCCATCACCGCGCCGATCTTGCGGAACAGTATGTCGGCCTGATTACTGTAGTTGCCCTGGTCGTCGAATGCCTCCGGGGCGTACGTGACCGCGACGGCGATCGCGATCTTCTGGGCCGGCAGATAGGCCTCGACACCGGCGCACCCGGAGAACAGTGGGTTCTGCATCAGCCAATCGCCGGAGATGATGATTCCCAGACCGTAGGTGTAGCCCTCGCTTTGGTCGAAGCAGGTCGGGCAGCCCGGTTGGGCGTGCGTCTTGCCGCGTAGCGCGGTCGACACCATCTTCTTGTACGAGTCCGCCGAGAGCAGCTTGCCCGAGCCGATCCCGACAGCGGTGGCTTCCATGTCGTCGATGTTGGTGGTCTGAATCGCGCCATGGGTAATGGTCCAGGACGGGTTCCAGTACGTGGACTCTTCGTAAAACGGTGTCCCCGCAGGGATTTTGAGCGCCTGGCGCCGCTCGGAGCTGAACGCGTGCAGGACGGGCCAGGGGATTTCGGCGGTATCGGAGTTCGCCGTGTGCTTAAGGCCGAGCGGGCCCAGCACCTCGTTCTGTAGCAGTGTCGGCATGTCCTGACCGGTGGCCTTCTCCAGCGCCAGCCCGAGCAGCACGTAGTTGGTGTGCGCGTAGTTCCAGTTTGTTCCCGGCTCGTAGAGCAGCGGGCGCCCGGAGATCTGCGCGAGCATGTCTTGAGTTGTCCACTGCTGGAACGGGTTTGCGTACGACTCATTGTCGAACTGGTCGTTGCCCAGGATGTAGTCCGGGTAACCGGACGTCATCTGCGCCAGTTGCCCCAGCGTGACGCGCCCGGCGTTGGGGAAGTCGGGCAGCCACTTCGACAACCGGTCGTCAAGGCTCAGCTTCTTTTGGTCGACCAGCTTGAGCAGCAACGTCGACACGTAGGAGATCGCGACCGCGCCGTTGCGGAAGTGCATGTCGGTGGTGGCCGGCACCCCGGTCATCGAGTCGCCGACGGCCTGGGTGACCACCTCCTTGCCGTCCACCGTGACACGAACGATCGCGGCCTTCAGGTGCGCCTGCGTCATGAAGTTTCCGACCACCCGCAGCACGGCGTCGGCCTTGGCCTGGTCGGCCGAGCCCGCCTGCAGGGGTGTCGGTGGCGACTTGGGTGCACAACCCGCCACGAGCACGCAGGCGATGACCAGAGCCGCGATGTGACGCAGATGCCGGAGGCCCATCAGCGGAAGGCGTCGCTACCGGTGAATGCCTGGCCGAGCACGAGTTGATGCATCTCGGGCGTGCCCTCGTAGGTCAGCACCGACTCCAGGTTGACCATGTGCCGGATAATCGGGTATTCCAGCGATATCCCGTTGCCGCCCAATATGGTTCGAGCGGTCCGGCAGATTTTGAGCGCCTCGCGGGTGTTGTTGAGTTTGCCGAAGCTGACCTGTTCGGGGCGTAGCCCGACGCTGTCCTTGAGGCGTCCCAGATGCAGCGACAGCAGCTGTCCCTTGTGCAATTCGACGGCCATGTCGACGAGTTTCGCCTGGGTCAACTGGAATCCCGCGATCGGCCGGCCGAACTGGGTGCGTTGCGTCGCGTATTCGAGTGCGGCCTGCCAGGCCGAGCGTGCCGCCCCCATCGATCCCCAGACGATGCCGTAGCGCGCCTCGGACAAGCAGGACAGCGGCCCGCGCAGCCCCTTGGCGTCGGGCAGCATCGCGTCGGCGGGCAACCGCACGTCGTCGAGCACCAGCTCGCTGGTGATCGAGGCCCGCAGCGAGAGTTTGTGGTGAATCGTGTTGGCGGTGAAGCCCGCGGTGCGGGTCGGGACGATGAATCCGCGGATCCCGTCGTCGGTGTTGGCCCACACGACCGCGACGTCGGCGACCGAACCGTTGGTGATCCACATCTTGCGGCCGTTGAGCACCCAGTCCGAACCATCCCGTCGCGCATGGGTTGTCATCGCCGCGGGGTCGGATCCGGCGTCGGGTTCGGTGAGCCCGAAGCAGCCGAGCAGTTCGCCGGTCGCCATGCCGGGCAGCCACTGCTGCTTTTGTTCCTCGGAGCCGAAGTTCCAGATCGCGAACATCGCCAGCGATCCCTGCACCGAGACCATCGACCGGAGCCCGGAGTCGGCGGCCTCCAGCTCGGTACACGCCAGGCCGTAGTGCACCGACGACGACCCGCCGCATCCGTAGCCCTCCAGGTGCATGCCGAGCAGCCCAAGCTCGCCGAACTGTTTGCCCAGTTGGCGCACCGGCAGATCACCGATCTCGAACCACTCCGCGATGTACGGGATGACGTGCTCGGCGCAGAATTTTCTGACCGTGTCGCGAACCGCGATCTCATCGCTGGACAGCGAAGCGTCGAGGCCAAGAGGGTCTTCTCGGCTGAACGCGGGAGGTTTGTGTGTGCTCATAGGAGTCAGCCTGCCACCGCGTCCGGCGCAAAGAACAGCGTCCGGCCCAGCCCGGTAGTCTCGCTCTATGCAGCGGCTGGGGTGGCTGGGCGTCGATGTGGTGTGCGTGTTGGTGTTCTGCGCCCTGGGACGCCGCAGTCACGACGAAGGGCTCAATCTCACCGGCGTCGCGACGACGGCCTGGCCGTTTCTCACCGGCACCGTGATCGGCTGGCTGGTGTCCCGTGCGTGGCAACGGCCCACCGCCGTGGCGCCCACCGGGGTGGTGATCTGGTTGTCCACCGTGGTGATCGGCATGGTGTTGCGCAAAGCCAGTTCCGCCGGCGTGGCCGCGAGTTTCGTCGTGGTCGCGGCGTCGGTCACCGCGCTGTTGCTGCTCGGATGGCGCGCGGCCGTCGGGCTAGCGTTGCGGCGCCGCTCCGACGTCTGATGGCACGGTCCGACGACGACACGTGGGGGCCCGACGGCGGCGTCGGAATGACCGCGACGTTCGGCGGGGTGGCACGGGCGCTGGCGACCGCCAAGGGTCTGGTCAACGACCCGTTCGCCGAGCAGCTGGTGCGCGCCGCGGGCGTGTCGTACTTCACCCGGATGGTCGACGACCAGCGGTACGCGGCAGACGACAACGCGATCATGACCGGGCTCGTCACCCTGCTCGCGGCGCACACTCGGTTCCTGGATGAATTCCTCGCCGCCGCCGGACGGGCGGGCATTCGCCAAGTCGTGATCCTGGGTTCGGGCCTGGACACCAGGCCGTACCGGTTGTGGTGGCCGCCCGGGACGACCGTGTACGAGATCGACCAGCCGGACGTCATCGACTTCAAGACCGCCGTGCTGCGGGGGCTGGGCGCCGAGCTGACCGCGCACCGCCGGGCGGTCGGGGTTGATCTGCGCCGCGATTGGCTGACGGCAACGCGGCGGGCGGGTTTTGACGCTGCCCAACCCACGGCGTGGATCGCCGAGACGTTCCTGGTCGGGTTTCTGCCTCCCGACGGGCAGAGCCGGTTGCTCGACGAACTCTCGGCGGTCAGTGCGCCGGGCAGCCGCTTTGCCGGCGATCACATGCCCACCTGGTCCTCGTTCCAGCTGGAGGCCGCCCAGACGTTCGTCAACACCTGGCGGCAATTCGGTCTCGACGTCGACCTGGCCGGATTGACGTACCCGGGCGAATACCGTGCTGTCCCGCAGTTTCTGGCCGATCATGGCTGGCAGACCGTGGAAAGAAATGTCCCTGATTTGTTCAATGCGATTGGAATGGGCACCCGCTGGCGTGGCACGCCCGATGACAACGCGATTACGCCCCGATATGTCACCGCGACACGATGAGGCGGGCCCGGGGCACGACCCGGCCGGAATGCATCCGCCTGATAGGCGTTGGAGGTGAGGTGATGTCGAAGACCCAGCTCCGGTTCGTACCTGCCGCGTTGGACGACGCGGTGGCGCAGCCGCTGCTGGCCGAGCTGGCCGTGGAGTACGCGCAGCGCTACGACAGCACAGCGCCAACGGTGCTGGCGTGGCTCAAGGACAACCCCTCCGACGAGTTCGCGCCGCCAGACGGGGGCATGTTGATCGGTCTACTGGACGGCCGCCCGGTGACCGGCGGCGGATTTCGCCGGTTCGACGCGCAGACGGCCGAGCTCAAGAGAATCTGGACCGACAGCGCGCACCGCCGCCGCGGATACGCGATGGCGCTGCTGGCCGAGCTGGAAGCCGAGATCGCGGCGCGCGGCTACCGCAAGGTGTATCTGATGACCGGTCACCGCCAGCCCGAAGCCGAGGAGCTGTATCAGGCCACCGGATACAGCCGGTTGACCGAGCCGCTGCCGTCCGAAGGCCCGGTCTTCCCGATCGCGTTCGAGAAGTGGCTCACATGAGCGGCGCGTTCCATCTCGCCGTCGCGCTGGACGGATACGGCTGGGACCCACAGGCGTGGCGGGCCACCTTGGCGGCCGACCCCGAGACGCCTTCGCCGCTGAGCGGAAGTTACTGGGCTGAGCTCGCGGCCACCGCAGAACGCGGGCTACTGGACTTCCTGACGATCGACGACACCTTGATGCCGCAGCCCGGGCGGCGCGAGCGAATCGATCCGCGACGGCTGGCCGGTCGTGGTGACGCCGCCCTGGTGGCGGCGCGCATCGCACCCGCGACGCGGCACATCGGGCTGATTCCGGTGGCCACGGTGACGCATACCGAGCCGTTCCACATCTCCAAATCCATTGCCACGCTTGACTATGTCTCGCATGGCCGGGCGGGCTGGCAGCCCCGCGTCAGTTCGACCGCGCACGAGGCGGCGTTGTTCGGCCGCCGCGACGCAGCCCTGGACGGCCTGTTCGAGGAGGCCACCGATTACGTCGACGTGGTGCGCCGGCTCTGGGACAGCTGGGAGGACGACGCGATCATCCGCGACGCGACGACCGGCCGCTACGTCGACATCGGCAAGCTGCACTACATCGACTTCAGCGGAAAGTTCTTCGCGGTCAAGGGGCCGTCGATCACGCCCCGGCCGCCGCAGGGCCAGCCGGTCGTCGCGGTGCTGGCCCACCAAGGGCCGGTATACGAATTTGCCGCTGCCAGTGCAGATCTCGTGTTCATCACGCCTTCTGACGAGGCCTCGCTGCGCGGCATCCTGGACGAGGTGGCTGCCGCCGGCGGCGCGCGGCTGAAGGTCTATGCCGACGTGGTGGTGTCGTTCGGGGGCGGGGGCGACCCTCGCTCCGATGCGCTGAACTTCACCGGCAGGCCAGCGGAATTGGTGGACCTGCTGCTGGAGTGGCAGCGCCTCGGCGTCGACGGCGCGCGATTGCGACCCGCCGTCAACGCCACCGATCTGCCGGTGATCGTGGACGAGGTGGTTGCGCTGTTGCAGCGGGCTGGCCGCTTCCGCACCACCTATCGGGACGGCGAAACGCTGCGGGCCCGACTCGGCCTGCCGGTCGCGCCCAACCGATACGCGGCGGTCGGGCAATGAACGTTCCGCTCTCCGTCCTGGACCTCGCGCCGATCAGCGCCGGAGGCGACCCCGCGACCGCGCTGCGCAACACCATCGAACTGGCCCAACGTGCCGAAGACTGGGGATTTCGCCGCTACTGGGTAGCCGAACACCACTTCGTCGCGGTCGCCAGTGCCGCACCGGCCGTGTTGATCGGACAAATCGCGGCGGCTACCAACAGGATTCGGGTTGGGGCCGCGGCGGTGCAGCTGGGCTATACCACCGCCATCGCGGTCGTCGAGAGCTTCGGCATGCTGGAAGCCTTCTACCCCGGACGCATCGATCTCGGTATCGGTCGGTCCGGGCAGCGCCGCTCCGAGGAGCACAAGCCGAAGCAGCCGAAGGAGCCCCGGCCGCCGCGGGTGTGGCACGAGGTGGACGGCGTCGTCGTTCCGACCCCCTTCGACCTGCGTGGGTTGCTCGATCTGGAACAGCTCCAAGCCACGATGGGGCTCCTGCAGCAACCGGAGGCCGTATCGCCGGACTTCGCCGAGCAGGTTGACGACATCCTCGCCCTGCTCGACGGCACCTACCACGTCGGCAAGTTCGACGTGCATGCGGTGCCCGGCGAACGAAGCGGCTTGCGGCCGTGGGTCTTCGGCAGCACCCGGGGACAAAGCGCACGGGTGGCCGGGGCGCTGGGGTTGCCGTTCGTCGCGAGCTATCACATCACCCCGGCCACCGCGCTGGAGGCCATCGAGGCCTATCGCGACACATTCGTGCCGTCGGCGGCGTTGCCGAAGCCCTACGTGGTCGTGTCGGCCGATATCGTGGTCGCCGACGACAGCGCCACCGCGCAGCGGTTGGCTGCCGGTTACGGCCATTGGGTGTACTCGATCCGAACCGGTGTGGGTGCCATGCCCTACCCGGAACCCGACAGCTGCCCACCGCTGACCGAGGAGCAGCTGTCTGTGGTAAAGGACAGGATCACAACGCAATTCGTCGGGAATGCCGACGAAGTGGCCGAGCGGCTACACGCGCTGCAGCGGGTTACCCGGGCCGACGAACTGGTGATCACCTCGGTGACTCACCAGCAGTCCGACCGGCTGCGATCTCACGAGCTGATCGCCAAACGCTGGGGATTGACGTCGTGAGTTTTCGAGACGGCAAGCACCGCAAGCCGATTCACTTGGCCGCCCACTTCCCGGGTGTCAACAACACCACGGTGTGGATGGATCCCACCGCGGGCAGCCAGATCGAATTCGACTCGTTCGTGCATCTCGCCCGCACCGCCGAGCGTGGCCTGTTCGACTTCTTCTTCCTGGCCGAAGGGCTGCGGCTGCGTGAGCATCGCGGGCGGATCTACGATCTCGACGTCGTCGGACGGCCGGACACCTTCACCGTGCTGGCGGCCCTTGCGGGTGTCACCGACCGGATCGGGCTGACCGGGACGATCAACACCACCTTCAACGAACCATTTGAGGTGGCAAGGCAATTCGCCACCCTCGACCACCTGTCCGACGGCCGCGCCGGCTGGAACATCGTCACCTCGTCGGACGCCTTCACCGGCGAAAACTTCCGGCGCGGCGGCTTCCTGAAGCCTGCCGACCGGTACCGGCGGGCCGAGGAGTTCCTCCGCACGGCACGCCAATTCTGGGACAGCTGGGAAGACGGTGCCGTGCTGGCCGATACCGAAAACGGCACGTACGTCGATCCCGAGCGGATCCGCAGCGTCGAGCACCAGGGCCCCGACTTCAACGTTCGGGGGTTCGCGACGCTGCCGGTGGGGCCGCAAGGCCATCCGATCCTGCTACAGGCCGGCGACTCCGACGAGGGCCGGGCGTTCGGTGCTCGGTACGCCGACGCGTTGTTCACCCTGCACGGCTCGTTGGAGGACGGTCAGCGCTACTACGCCGACGTCAAGGGCCGGGCCGTGTCGTCGGGTCGAGATCCCAATCAGCTCAAGGTCTTTCCGGCCGCGACCTTTGTTCTCGGCGACACCGATGCCGAGGCGCAGGACAAGGCACGCCACATTCGCTATCAGCAGGTCAGCGGCGCCACGGCGATCGCGATGCTGGAGCAGGTGTGGGGACGTGCGCTCTCCGACTTCGACCCGGACGGCCCGTTGCCCGAATTCGATCCGGTCGCCGACAGCGACATCACCCAGGGCCGGGTCCGCCACGTCGACCCGGTCGCGGTTGCGGGCCGATGGCGCGAACGCGCCGCAGCCGAGAAACTGTCGATTCGTGAGCTGATCATCGCCGTCACCACCCGGGAGCAATTCGTCGGCACCGCCGCCCGGATCGCCGACGAGATCGACGAATA
This sequence comes from Mycobacterium sp. Aquia_213, assembly GCF_026625985.1. NCBI lineage: Bacteria > Bacillati > Actinomycetota > Actinomycetes > Mycobacteriales > Mycobacteriaceae > Mycobacterium > Mycobacterium sp. Aquia_213. The sequence continues at coordinate 5,317,164 of NZ_CP113116.1, read as the reverse complement.
CATCCAGGCCGACGCCTGCGACGGGTTCATCCTGGTGCCGCATCTGACGCCGCACGGTCTCGACGAGTTCGTCGACCGGGTGGTGCCGCTACTGCAGGAGCGTGGCGCGTATCGCAGCGAGTACGTCGGCGAGACGCTGCGAGATCATTTGGGGCTCAGTGAGTTCGCGGCGCATACATGATGACGGCCACGCCCAGCAGGCAGATCAACGCGCCGGTGACGTCCCAGCGATCGGGGCGAAACCCGTCAAAACCCATGCCCCACAACAGCGAACCGGCCACGAAGATGCCGCCATACGCGGCCAGGATGCGACCGAAGTGGGCCCCGGAACTAAGCGAGGGCTGCAAGGTGGCGACAAAGCCGTAGGCGCCCAGCGCGAGGACGCCCCAGCCCACCCACATCCAGCCGCGGTGTTCGCGCACCCCCTGCCATACCAACCAGGCGCCGCCGATCTCGAACAGCGCCGCCAGCACAAACAACGCGATCGACTTGGCAACCGTCACAGTGCGCCGGCTTTTTCCAGCGCGGCATTGGTCGCTTCGCGGATCGGGCCGCGCCACAGCGGGCCGTGACCGGGCGCCAGGACCTCGGTCTCCAACAGGGCCAGCGCCGAAAGGGTTCGGATGCAGTTCTCCTGGCTGTAGCTGAAGATCGCCGGCAGCAGTTGCGGCCCGTCGTGACGGATCAATGGGTGCCCGGTGATCAGCGCGTCGCCGCTGGCCAGCACACCGTCGACCAGGTACGAGCAGTGGCCTCCTGTGTGGCCGGGGCTGAAGACGGGCATCGGGTGGCCCGGCAGCCCCGCGGCGATGTCGGGCGTCAGCGGCTGGGTGCTCGGAATCCCATCGCGGATCAGGCCGCCGCTGCGCACCACGTGGGCGGTCCACACCGCCCAGGTGGGCCGCCAGATGCGCAGCGCGAGATCGATGACCGAGACCTGTTCCAGGTACTCGCGCTTGGCGTGGCCGACTTCGTCGGCGTGGCAGTAGACGGGAGTGCCGTGCTCGCCGGCGAACCAGATCGCCGAGCCCAGATGGTCGATGTGGGCATGCGTCAGCAGGATCGCGCGCACGTCGCCGACGCCGTAGCCGAGCGCTTTCAGCGACGCCAGCACGGCTTCCCGGTCGCCCGGATAGCCGGCGTCGATCAGCAGCACGCCGGTGTCGTCGGTGACCAGCGTCCAGTTGACGGCCTCACCCTGGGCGAGGTGCACGGTGTCGGTGACTTGAACAAGTGTTGGCGCTGGTGCCATGCCCGCGAGTCTAGGAGTAGAAAGAACGGGTGGCTGAACTGAAACTTGGATACAAAGCGTCTGCTGAACAATTCGCACCGCGCGAGCTCGTCGAACTGGCTGTTGCCGCCGAAGCACACGGTATGGACAGCGCCACCGTCAGTGACCACTTCCAGCCGTGGCGGCACAAGGGCGGACACGCGCCGTTCTCGCTGGCCTGGATGACCGCGGTCGGCGAGCGCACCGAGCGGCTCGTCCTGGGCACGTCGGTGCTCACCCCGACCTTCCGGTACAACCCCGCCGTCATCGCCCAGGCCTTCGCCACGATGGGCTGCCTGTACCCGAACCGCATCTTCCTCGGCGTCGGCACCGGCGAGGCGCTGAACGAGATCGCCACCGGATACCAGGGCGAGTGGCCGGAGTTCAAGGAGCGCTACGCGCGGCTGCGCGAGTCGGTGAAACTAATGCGCGAGCTCTGGCTCGGCGACCGCGTCGACTTCGAGGGCGAGTACTACAAGACCAAGGGCGCCTCGATCTACGACGTCCCCGAAGGCGGTATCCCGATCTACATCGCCGCGGGCGGGCCGCAGGTGGCCAAGTACGCCGGGCGCGCCGGCGACGGGTTCATCTGCACCTCCGGCAAGGGCGAAGAGCTCTACAAGGACAAGCTGATCCCGGCAATGCGCGAGGGCGCCGAAGCAGCGGGCAAGAACGCGCAAGACATCGACCGGATGATCGAGATCAAGATCTCCTACGACACCGACCCCGAACTGGCCCGGGAGAACACCCGGTTCTGGGCGCCGCTGTCGCTGAGCGCCGAGCAGAAGCACAGCATCGACGACCCGATCGAGATGGAGAAGGCCGCCGACGCGCTGCCGATCGAGCAGATCACCAAGCGCTGGATCGTGGCGTCGGATCCCGACGAGGCCGTCGAAAAGGTCGGTCAGTACGTGCAGTGGGGCCTCAACCACTTGGTGTTCCACGCGCCCGGTCACGACCAGCGCCGGTTCCTGGAGCTGTTCGAAAAGGACCTGGCGCCCAGGCTGCGACGACTTGGCTGATACCTCCGCGATTTACATCGCGGCGCCCGAGCCCGAGACCGGCAAGTCGACGATCGCGCTGGGGCTGCTCAACCGACTGACGGCGACGGTCGCCAAAGTCGGTGTGTTCCGGCCGATCACCCGGCTCGGCGAGGATCGCGACTACATCCTGGAGTTGCTGCTGACCCGCACCACCGCGGGCCAGTCCTACGAGGAGTGCGTGGGCGCCACCTACCAGGAGATCCATGCCGACCCCGACGGCGCGATCGCCAGCATCGTCGAGGCCTATCACGCCATGGCGGACGGGTGCGATGCGGTGGTGATCGTCGGCAGCGACTACACCGATGTCACCACGCCCGCCGAACTCTCGGTCAATGCCCGGATCGCGGTCAATCTCGGTGCGCCGGTGCTGTTGGCGGTGCGGGCCAAGGACCGCACCGCAGACCAGGTCGCCAGTGTTGTCGACGTGTGTCTGGCCGAGCTGACCGCCCAGCACGCCCACACCGCGGCGGTGGTGGCCAGCCGATGCGAGCCGGCAGAAATGGGAGTGGTCGCAGAAGCCCTCGGCAGGTTCACCGTACCCAGTTATGTGCTGCCCGACGAGCCGCTACTCTCGGCGCCGACGGTGGCAGAACTACGGCAGGCCGTCCACGGGACGCTGCTCAGCGGTGACACCGAGCTGGTCGAGCGCGAGGTGATGGGAGTGCTGGTGGCCGGGATGACCGCAGACCATGTGCTCGAGCGGCTGCGCGACGGCATGGCGGTTATCACCCCCGGCGACCGCTCCGACGTGGTATTGGCTGCCGCTAGCGCCCATGCGGCCGAGGGGTTTCCGGCACTGTCCTGCATCGTGCTCAACGGCGGCTTCGACCTGCATCCGTCGATCGCGGCGCTGGTTGCTGGATTGCGGCTGCGGCTGCCGATCATAGGGAACGATTTGGGGACCTATGATACGGCCAGCGCGGCCGCGTCGGCTCGGGGCCGAGTCACGGCGACATCCCAGCGCAAGATCGACACCGCAGTAGGGCTGATGGAACGCCGCGTCGACATCACGGATCTGCTTGCACAGCTTGCTATTCCGATCCCGACCATCACGACCCCGCAGATGTTCACCCACCGGCTCACCCAGCAGGCCCGTGCGGATCGCAAGCACATCGTCCTGCCCGAAGGCAACGACGATCGCATCCTCAAGGCCGCGGGCCGGGTGCTGAAGCGCTGTGTCGCCGACCTGACGATTCTGGGCGACGAAGCCCAAATCCGATTGCGTTCAGCAGAACTCGGTGTCGACCTGCACGACGCGACGATCATCGACCCGCACAACGAAGAACTCTGTAATCAGTTCGCCCAGCAGTACGTCGAATTGCGCAAGGCGAAGGGGATCACCGTCGAGCAGGCCCACGAGATCATGCACGACGTCTCGTATTTCGGCACCATGCTGGTGCACAGCGGCATGGTCGACGGCATGGTGTCCGGCGCGGCCCACACCACGGCACACACCGTTCGCCCGGCGTTCGAGATCATCAGGACCGTCCCGGACGTCTCGACGGTGTCCAGCATTTTTCTGATGTGTTTGCCCGATCAGGTGCTGGCCTATGGCGACTGTGCGATCGTCCCGGATCCCACGCCCGAGCAGCTCGCCGACATCGCGATCAGCTCGGCGCGCACCGCCGCGCAGTTCGGCATCGAGCCGAAGGTGGCGATGCTGTCCTATTCCACCGGTGATTCCGGAACCGGAGTCGATGTCGACAAGGTCAGGAAGGCAACGGAATTGGTACGGGCCCGGGATCCGCGGCTGTTGGTCGAGGGGCCGATCCAGTATGACGCCGCGATAGAACCTTCGGTGGCCGCCACCAAGCTGCGCGACTCGGCGGTGGCCGGTCACGCCACCGTGCTGATCTTCCCCGACCTGAACACCGGCAACAACACCTACAAGGCGGTGCAGCGCAGCGCCGGGGCAATCGCGATCGGTCCGGTGCTGCAGGGCTTGCGCAAGCCGGTAAATGACCTGTCCCGCGGTGCGCTGGTGGAAGACATCGTCAACACCATTGCGATCACCGCAATCCAGGCGCAGGGCGTCGGACATGGCTGATCAACTCGTATTGGTGATCAATTCGGGTTCCTCGTCGCTGAAATACCAACTGGTCGAACCGGATTCGGGTGCTATCCGCGCGGGGGGTGTCATCGGGGAGATCGGCGAGCCGTCAGGGCGCGCCGCCGATCATGAGGAGGCGCTGCGCCTGGCGTTTCAGCAGCTGGCCGGGGACGGAATCGACCTGAATTCGTGCGGGCTTTTGGGCGTCGGACACCGAGTCGTGCACGGGGGCAAGGAGTTCTATCGCCCGACGCTGCTCGACGACCAGCGGATCGCCGAACTCGAGAAGCTGTCGGAGCTAGCCCCGCTGCACAATCCGCCCGCCGTGCAGGGCATCAAGGTAGCGCGCAAGCTACTGCCGGACGTCGCGCACGTCGCCGTGTTCGATACGGCGTTTTTCCATCACCTGCCGGCCGCGGCCGCGACGTACGCGATGGATCGGGAGCTGGCCGAGCGATACCAGATACGCCGCTACGGATTTCACGGCACGTCGCACCGGTACGTGAGCGAGCGGGCCGCCGCATTCTTGGGCAGGCCGCTGGACGGCCTGAATCAAATCGTGCTGCATTTGGGCAATGGCGCTTCGGCCTCGGCGATCGCCGGCGGCCGGCCGGTCGACACGTCGATGGGCCTGACCCCGTTGGAGGGTCTGGTGATGGGCACCCGCAGCGGCGACATCGACCCCGGCGTCATCAGCTACCTGTGGCGCACCGCGAAGATGGACGTCGAGGCGACCGAGTCGATGCTGAATCACCGGTCGGGGGTCTGGGGTCTGGCAGGTGAGCGTGACTTCCGCAGGCTGCACGCGATGATCGAATCGGGCGACAGCTCAGCGGAATTGGCGTACGACGTGTTCATCCACCGCTTGCGTAAGTACATCGGTGCTTATTTGGCTGTGCTGGGGCACACCGATGTGATCAGCTTCACCGCGGGGATCGGCGAGCACGATGCGGCGGTGCGTCGTGACGCGGTGGCCGGGCTGCAGGAGCTGGGTATCGTGTTCGACGAAGGCCGTAACCTGTCCGGAAGCGAAGGCGCGCAGCTGATTTCGGCCGACGATTCGCCGATCGCCGTGCTAGTGGTCCCGACCAACGAGGAACTTGCGATCGCCCGCGATTGCGCGGACCTGCTGACCGGATAGCTCGCCCGTCGGCCGTCGCCCGTCGCCCGTCGTCGAGTGTGAACTCACGTCGTGGAGTGTGCACTCAGGCCGACGACGATGCACACTCGACAGGCCTGTGGATAGACGAAGTCGCGGACTGCCCGGTTGTGCGAGTGTTCGACACATGCCTTATCTGGGAAAACCGTTCATGGGCAGCGAGGCACTGGCGGACGGCGCGCTGACTCGTCATGAGTTGCAGACTCAGTACCGCGTGCTCTTTCCGAATGTCTACCTATCAAGAGATGCCGAGATATCACTGGAACGGCGCATCGTTGCCGCCTGGCTCTGGTCGAAGCGCAGAGGAATTATCGCCGGGGCAGCGGCCGCGGCATTACACGGCGCCAAGTGGATTCCCAATGCTGTCCCGGTAGAGCTGATTTACGCCAACTCACATGCACCCCCCGGGGTACTGGCGCGGCGTGATGCGTTGCTAGACAGCGAGATACAGCTGGTTGACGGACTCGATGTGACGACACCCGAGCGCACCGCCTTCGACGTCGGCCGGCGCGGGGCGGTCCACTCCGCGGTTGCCCGACTCGACGCGCTCGCGCGTGCAACGGGTTTCAAAGTAGAGGACGTGCTGGAGGTGGCCGCGTGCCACCCACGCTCACCCGGAGTTCGTCGCTTGCAGGCCGCGCTTGATTTGGTCGATGCGGGGGCGCAATCTCCGCGGGAGAGCTACTTGCGGCTGCTGCTCATCGATGCGGGTCTGCCGCGGCCGCAGACACAGATACCCGTAGTCGGTGTTGACGGCATGCCGGTCGCCTACCTCGACCTCGGCTGGGAGGACTGCATGCTCGCGGTGGAGTATGACGGCGACCAACATCGCACGGACCGAAGGCAATACGTCAAGGACATCCGGCGGCTGGAGATGCTCGAGGGGCTGGGTTGGACAGTCGTCCGGGTGGTGGCCGAAGACAGCCCGGCCAATATCCTGCGCCGGGTGCGGGCCGCGCTGGCCGCGTCGAGTGTGCGCTGAGGGTGGTGAGTGTGCATCTAGACCGACAAGGATGCACACTCGACGACCCGGGGCGACGACCCGGGGCCCGACCCGCGACGCGAAGGAATTAAAACGTGCTGGTGGGGCGCACCCGGTTGGCCATGTCGACGAGGGTGTAGCGATGCCGCTGGGTGGGCGCTACCCGGGCCAGGCTGCGCAGCGATGCCTCGACGCCCAGCCGCAGCCCGTGCTGGGTGAACGGGAAGCCGAGGATGTGGTTCGTGCTGGCCGGGTTGGTGTCGAGCCAGTCCATCGCACCGCCGAGCACCAGGGCGCGGATCTGCAACACCCGCGGCTCGGTGGGCGGTAGTGCCTCGACTCGCCGGGCGGCGTCGCGGATCTGCTCCTCGGTGACCTCGTTGATCGACCGGCCGGACAACAGGGTCACCGCACTGGTCAGCCGCGCCGTCGTGAAATGCCGTGAGGTCGCGGGCACTTCGTCGAGCGTGCGCACCGCACGCATTCGATCGCCCTCGGCCGAAAGCGATCTCGCCAATCCGAAGGCCGCCGAGATCACGCCATCGTTGGTGCGCCATACCGTCCGGTAGAACTTGTCCACGTCGACATTGCCGGCGAGTTCGCCGGTGGCGGCCAGCGCCAATTTCGGCGCCAGCTCGCCGGGGAAGATATCCAGCACCTCGGTGAAATGCTTGATGGCAGAGTCGTAGTCGCCGGTGAGCAACTCGGCGACGGCCCGGAACCAGACCAGCCGCCAGCGCCAGCCCACCCGCTCGGCCAGGTCGTCGAGTTTGCGGGTGGCCTTGGCCACATCCCCGAGATCCAGCAGTGCGCGGACCTCCATCAGCGGCAGCTCGACGGACTCCGATACGTCCATGCCCTCGGCGGACAGCGAGCCGTGCCGCGCCGCGCGCAACGAGTCCAGGGTCTGCACCGGCTGCGAGAGCACCGTCGCCTGCAGCACCGGCGCGGCGAGGTCGCTCGGATCGACCAGCGGCACCGGCAGCGCGGTCACGATCTCCCGGGCGGTCAACTTCTCCGAATGCACCTGCCCGTCCAGGTAGACGTCGGTGTGCGCCACCGACAGGTCCACGCCGAAGGTGGAGCGGCTCGGGCTGAACAGCGTCGACAGCCCGGGCCGCGGCACCCCGGAATCCTGGGCGACGACCTCGCGCAGCACGCCCATCAACTGCGCGGAGATCTCCTCGGCGGAGCCGAACCGGCGCCGCGGGTCGGGGTCGATGGCGCGGCGCAGCAGCCTGCCGAACGAGTCGTAGGTGGACAGCACCGGGTCGTCCTCGGGCAGCCCGTCCACGTAGCGGCCATTGCGGGTGCGCAGCTTCAACGTGAGCGCGGCCAGCGTACGTCCGACGGTGTAGATGTCGGTGGCGATCGTCGGGCCGGTGCGCACGATCTCGGGCGCCTGGTAGCCCGGTGTGCCGTAGAGGTAGCCGAACGAGTTGACCCGCGACACCGCGCCCAGGTCGATCAGCTCCAGCTGCTCCTCGGTGAGCATGATGTTCTCCGGCTTGAGGTCGTTGTAGACCAAGCCGATCGAATGCAGATAACTCAGCGCGGGCAGGATTTCCAGCAGGTAGGCGATGGCCTCGGCGACCGGCAGTCTGGGGTCCTTCTTGCCCCGCTTGAGCGACTGCCCGCCGATGTACTCCATGACGATGTAGCCGACCGGATCGCCGTGCCGGTCGGTGTGCTCGACGAAGTTGAAGATCTGCACGATCTGCGGGTGGACCACCTCGGCGAGGAACTGCCGTTCGGCCATCGCGATCGCCTGCGCCTCGGCGTCACCGGAATGCACCAGGCCCTTGAGCACCACCGGTCGGTCGTTGACGTTGTGGTCGACGGCCAGGTACACCCAGCCCAGCCCGCCGTGTGCGATGCAGCCTTTGACCTCGTACTGGTTCGCGACGATGTCGCCTGGATTCAGCTGGGGCAGAAACGAATACGGACTTCCGCAGGACGGGCATTTGCCCTCCGATGCGCCCTTGCCCTCGGAGCCGGAGCGGCCCACCGGCTTTCCGCAGTTCCAGCAGTACCGCTTTCCCTCCGGCACCATCGGATTGGTCATCAGGGCTTCGACCGGGTCGATATCCCGCACCCGGGGGATCTTGACCAGCCCACCCCCGAGCTCCCGGGTCGGCGGCAGCACCCGGGTCGCGACCGTCATCCGGTCTTGCGGCTCGGTGTCCAGGCTGCCGAGCGTGATGTGCGGCAGCCTGTCGTCGTCATCGTCGTCCCAGTCGGGCCGGAAGAGCGCCTGGGTGGCATGCGCGCGCCCCGTCGTCGCACCGGTCTGTGCGTCCGGTGGCTGGGTGCCGGGGTCGGTGTCCTCGGCGTCGGTGTCGGGTTCTGCCTCGCTCATCAGTCCACATACCTAGGTACGGGCGGGGCGGGCGCCGGGCCGAGAACCGTTAACCACTTGCGGTACAAGGTGTTCCAGGTGCCGTCACGACGGATGCGCTCCAGCGTGCCGTTGACGAATCGGACCAGCCCGGCGTTGTCCAGGTTGATGCCGATGCCGTAGGGCTGGGTGGCCATGTTCGGTCCGACGATGTGCAGATACGGGTCTTCCTCGACCAGCCCGGCCAGGATCGAGTCGTCGGTGCTGACGGCGTCGATCTCCCGCTGTTGCATGGCCACCAGGCAGTCCGCCCAGTTGACCACCGAGACGATCACCGGGGGCGGGTCGATCTGACGGATGCGGTGCAACGACGTGGTACCCCTGGCCACGCAGACGCGCTTGCCGGACAGATCGGCCACCTTGGCGATCGGCGAGTCGCGCGAGGCCAGGATCCGCTGGTTGGCATCGAGGTAGACGGTGGAGAAGTTGACCTGCTTGCGACGGTCGCAGGTGATGGTCATCGTCTTGACGACGATGTCGACCTCGGAGTGCTGCAGCGCGGTGATGCGTTCGTCGGACGACAGGATCCGGTACTCGACGTGCGACGGGGCGCCGAAGATGTCGCGCGCGATCTCACCGGCGATGTCGACGTCGAAACCGGTGATCTCCCCGGTGATCGGGTCGCGGAAGCTGAACAGGTTGCTGCCGATGTCGAGCCCGACGATCAGCCGGCCGCGGGCCCGGATGTCGGCCACCGCGGCGTCGGCCTCGGGCTTGGTGGCGAACGGGCGCAGGCTGGCGGTGGCGTTGCAATCCTGGCTGGCTTCGTCGGGCGGCAGCGGTGGCTCTGCCGACAGCTGCTCCATGCCGACCGGCGTGGGCGGCGGCAACGTCGGCGCGGTGGCCACGGTCAGCGATTCGGTGTGCCCGCAACCCGCCAGCACGATCGCCGTGCCCAGCACGGCGGACGCCCGGCGGATCCTGGGCAGACGGTTCATTATCGATACTCTTTCAGCCGCGGCCACAGGCCCAGCGCGACCGCGATGGCGGCACCCAGGCTGAGCACCACGCCGCCGACCTGAGCGCCGGACAGCCCGCTGCGCGCGTTGATCACGTCGTTGCGCAGGTGCGCCCGGCATTGGGTCATGGCCTTGCCCAACTGATCTTCGAGCTTGTCGAACGCGGGCGTCGAGTCGTCCTCGGCGCTGCCCAGCGCGATCTGGGTGGCGGAGCGATAGTTGCCGACCGAGATGTAGGAGTTGATGCGGTCATTGGCTTGGCGCCAGCGGACCAGCAGCTGATCGGCGCCTTGCAGGTCGGGTTTGTCGACGGCATCGCTGCGCGCCATGTACTGATCGATCTGGTTATGCATGAAGTCGATGCGCTGATAGAACGACTGTTTGCGGATCTGCTCGTCGCCGCGCCGAATCAGCGACAGCGTCTCGTCGGCCCGGGCCTGCTGCGCGGTGATCGCCACGCTGGTCACGGTCTTGAGCGACTCGGCCGCCGTGTCTTTGGCGCTACGGCTGGCAGTCGTGGAGATTGTTAGCGCAGTCCCGACCCACACCACCATCACGAGGATACCGAGCGCGCCCACCACCAGCCCCGGGTTGATGCGGCGCCGGGTACGCCGGGCCAGCCAGCGATGCGAGAACAGGCCGAAGACCACCGTGGTGGCGATGACGAGCACCACCGGAGCCGGGAAGTGCGTGGACGCCGTGGTTTCCGCGTCCACCCGTTCCGACGTCGCCTGATACAGCTGCGCCGCGTCGGGCAGGATCGTCGACTGCATCAGGCCCGAGGCTTCCGACAGGTACGACGAACCGACCGGGTTGCCTTCCCGGTTGTTGGTCCGCGCTATTTCGATCAGGCCCGTATAGACGGCCAGCTCGGCGTTGATCTTGCCGAGTAGCTGTACCAGCGGTTCATCGGTCAGACCGCTCGAAGCCCGGGTCACGGCGACCGCCGCGTCGGTGATGGCCTGTTCGTAGCGCAACCGCACCGGCCACGGCTCGGCCTGGGCGATGAACGCGGTGGCCGCCGCGGCGTCGGCCACCGACAGCGTGGTGTAGAGCCGTCCGGCCGCGAACGCCAGCGGCTCGGTGTGGTTGAGGACGGTGGACAGCACCTGCTGGCGGTGGTTGATGGTCGTCGAGGTGGCGAAGGCGCTGGAGACCCCGAGCGCGGCCAAGACGATGCCGATCGTCAGGATGCGTCCCGGGGTCGTCGAGATGAACCACCAGCGGGGGTGGGCCGGTTCGCCCGGCGACCGCGACCCCAGCGGTTCGGTCGACGGGTGCGCCAGCTGAACCGTCACGTGTGTCCCGACCTCAACTTTCGGTCATTGGTGTGCGCCGCTCGTACCTGTATAAGCGAATTCTAAGAGGATCTCGGGGCGGATGGGGGGAGGCGGCCCCAATTTCGGTGATCGGCTGCATATCCTGAACGCGTGCATGGCGACGGTGACGGATGGGTGATATCCGACAGCGGCGCCCACTACTGGGGTCGGTTCGGCGCGGCGGGTCTGCTGTTGCGGGCGCCGCGGCCCGACGGAACCCCCGCCGTGTTGCTGCAGCATCGCGCGGTGTGGAGCCATCAGGGCGGCACCTGGGGGTTGCCCGGCGGCGCGCGAGACAGCCACGAAACCCCGGAGGAGACCGCGGTCCGCGAGGCCCACGAGGAGGCCGGTCTGCCGGCCGAACGGGTGGCGGTGCGGGCGACGGTGCTCACCGCCGAGGTAGCCGGGATCGCCGGCACGCACTGGACCTACACCACCGTCGTCGCCGACGCCGGCGAGTTGCTGCACACGGTGCCCAACCGGGAAAGCGCCGAAATGCGCTGGGTGGCCGAGGACGAGGTGGCCGACCTGCCGCTGCATCCCGGTTTCGCCGCCAGCTGGGAGCGGCTGCGCACCGCGACCGCGCTGGTTCCGCTGGGGCATGGCGACGAACGGCGCCAGCATCTGCCGCGAACGCTGGAGATCGACGCCGGAGTCTTCGTCTGGTGTATGCCGGGTGATGCGGATCAGGCGCCGTCGCAACTGAGCCCCCGGATCAGCTCGCTGCTCGAAGCGCTGACCTGAGCCGGTCGGCCGCGGCCCGGGGGTCGTCGGCCGCAGTGATCGCGCGCACCACCACGATTCGCCGGGCCCCGGCCTCGAGCACCTCTGGCAGCCGCTGCGCGTCGATGCCGCCGATCGCGAACCACGGCTTGCCGGTCCGCAGCGCGGCGGCGGTGCGGACCAATCCCAGGCCGGGCGCGGCACGGTCGGGTTTGGTGGGGGTCGGCCAGCACGGGCCGACGCAGAAGTAGTCGACGCCGGCCGCGTCGGCATTGGTGACCTGGTCGGCGTCGTGGGTGGACAGGCCGATCAGCGTGTCCGGCCCGACGATCTCGCGGGCCACCGCCGGTGGCAGGTCACCCTGGCCCAGGTGCAGCACGTCGGCCCCGGCGGCGCGGGCGATGTCGGCGCGGTCGTTGACCGCGAACAGCGCGCCGTGCCGGCGGGCCGCGTCCGCGAGGATCTCGCAGGCGGCCAGCTCGTCGCGCGCCTCCAGCGGACCGAGCCGCTGTTCACCTGCCGATCCCTTGTCGCGCAGCTGGATGATGTCGACCCCGCCGGCCAGGGCGGCGTCGGCGAACTGGGCCAAGTCGCCGCGCTCGCGCCGCGCGTCGGTACACAGATAGAGCCGGGCGGCGGTAAGACGGGTAACAGGATCGTGCACACCGCGACGCTAGCGCGCTAGCGTAGAGACCAAACAACGAGAGACACGGGAGTCCCGGGCGATCTGCGGGGCTGAGAGTGGACACAGCCGGAGCAACCGGAGCTGTCCTTACCGTCACACCTGATCCGGGTCATGCCGGCGAAGGGAGCGGAAAATGCCTGCAGAGGTGGGGACGCTGGCCGTCATCGGCGGCGGCGTCATCGGGCTGTCGGTCGCGCGCCGGGCAGCCCAAGCCGGATGGTCGGTGCGGGTACACCGCAGTGGCGAGCAGGGCGCGTCCTGGGTCGCCGGCGGCATGCTGGCCCCGCACAGCGAGGGCTGGCCCGGCGAGGAACGATTGCTGCGGCTGGGCCTGGAGTCGCTGCGGCTGTGGCGTGAGGGCGGCTACCTGGACGGGCTGCCGCCGGAGGTGGTCACCGCGCGCGAGTCGCTGGTGCTGGCCGTAGACCGGGCCGACGTCGCCGATTTGCGCACCGTCGCGGACTGGCTGGCTGACCAAGGGCATCCGGTGATCTGGGAGCCGGCCGCGTGCGATGTCGAACCCCTTCTGGCGCAAGGCATCCGGCACGGCTTCCGGGCGCCCACCGAGCTGGCCGTGGACAATCGCGCCGTGGTCGACGCGCTGGCAGCGGATTGCGAACGTCTCGGCATCGCGTGGGCGCCGCCGGCGCATGACCTGTCGCGGGTCGACGGTGACGCGGTGGTGATCGCCAACGGCATTGACGCACCGACGCTGTGGCCCGGTCTGCCGGTGCGCCCGGTCAAGGGCGAGGTGCTGCGGCTGCGCTGGCGAAAAGGCTGTATGCCGTTGCTGCGCAGAGTGATTCGTGCGCGCGTGCACGGGCGCCAGGTGTATGTGGTGCCGCGTGCGGACGGAGTGGTGGTTGGCGCGACGCAGTACGAGCACGGCCGCGATACCGCCCCGGTCGTGTCCGGCGTGCGTGACCTGCTGGACGACGCGTGTGCGGTGCTGCCGGCACTGGGTGAGTACGAGCTGGCCGAGTGCGCCGCCGGGCTGCGCCCGATGACACCGGACAACCTGCCCCTGGTGCATCGCCTGGACGAACGCACTCTGGTCGCCACCGGCCACGGCCGGTCAGGTTTTCTGCTGGCGCCATGGACCGCCGAACAGATTGTGTCCGAACTCGTTCCGGTTGGAGTCCACTCATGATCGTGGTAGTCAACGAAAATGCGGTCGAGGTCGACGGGCAGACCACGGTCGCCGGGTTGCTGGAATCGCTGGGCTTTCCGGAACGGGGTATCGCGGTGGCGGTCGACGACGCCGTGCTGCCCCGGTCCAGCTGGACCACAAAGCTTTTCGATGGCGCTCGGCTTGAGGTAGTGACGGCGGTGCAGGGTGGTTGATTCCAAGCTAACGATCGCGGACCGCAGCTTCGCTTCGCGGCTGATCATGGGAACCGGGGGAGCGACCAGCCTTTCGGTGCTTCAGGAGGCGCTGGCTGCCTCGGGCACCGAGCTGACCACGGTCGCGATGCGCCGGGTCGACGCCGAGGGTGGTACCGGATTGCTGGAGCTGCTCAACCGGCTCGGCATCACCCCGTTGCCCAACACGGCGGGGTGCCGTAGCGCCGCCGAAGCGGTGCTCACCGCACAGCTGGCTCGCGAGGCGTTGAGCACCAACTGGGTCAAACTCGAGGTGATCGCCGACGAACGCACTCTACTGCCCGACGCGATCGAATTAGTCCGGGCCGCAGAACAATTGGTCGACGACGGGTTCGTGGTACTGCCCTACACCAACGACGATCCGGCGCTGGCCCGCCGGCTGGAGGACACCGGGTGCGCGGCGGTGATGCCGTTGGGCTCGCCGATCGGAACCGGCCTGGGCATCACCAACCCACACAACATCGAGATGATCGTCGCCCGCGCCGGCGTTCCGGTGATCCTCGACGCCGGCATCGGAACCGCGAGCGACGCCGCGCTGGCGATGGAATTGGGTTGCGACGCGGTGCTGTTGGCCACCGCGGTGACCCGGGCCACCGACCCGCCCGCGATGGCCGCCGCGATGGCGGCCGCGGTAACCGCCGGCTATCTGGCGCGACGTGCCGGGCGGATCCCGAAACGCTTCTGGGCGCAGGCATCCAGTCCACGCCCGACGACGATGCGGGCCGGGGACCGGCCTGCTGAGGAGCGGGCCATCGAGCCTGAGCGATGAAAAGGTATGTAGCGCTGGGCAGTTCGATGGCTGCCGGTCCTGGCATCCAGCCGGGCGCCCAGGGGGCTCCCCGATGGTCGGGCAGATCGGCGCGCAACTACCCGCATCTGGTCGCCGAGCGGATGAATCTCGAGCTGGTCGACGTCACCTTTTCCGGCGCCACCACGGCCCACATCCTGTTCGAGCGTCAGCACAATGCGCCACCTCAGATCGCCGCCCTGGACGGCTCGGAGGACCTGGTCACCGTCACCATCGGCGGCAACGACGTCGGGTATGTCCCGCTGCTGATGGCGGCCGCACTGCCCCGGCCGGCGCGGCGGCTGCCGCTGCTGGGCACGCGCATCGCCGAACTGCTGGACCGTGACGCGCGCGATCGGGCCCTGGCAGAAGTGTTCGATTCCTTGTGTGCGGTCGGGAAGGCGGTGTGCGAACGGGCCCCGCGCGCAAGGGTTTTCTTCGTCGACTACCTGACGCTGCTGCCGCCCGCGGGCGGGTCCGCACCCCCGATTTCGGACGCGGATGCCGACCTGGGCCGCCACGTGGCCGCCACGCTGGAACGGCTCACCGCCGACGCGGCCGCGGCGGCCGGCTGCGAGGTCATCGGCGCCGGCGCGGCCAGCCGTGAACACCACGCATGGTCTGCGCGGCCGTGGACGACCACGCCGGCGAAATACGTTGTGCCGCTGCCTGGTCGGCCGGCCCCACTACACCCCAATGGCGCGGGGATGAGCGCGGTGGCCGAACTCGTTGCGGCCCAACTCTAAAGCTCAGCCGTTGGACTGCCACCACTTGTAGAGGGCCGCCGTGTCGCCGTTGGACGCGCGGACGAAGGCCAGCACGTTCTTGGCGTCGACGGTCCACAGGACCTCGGCCTGGCCTGAATCCGTTCCGCACGCCACCTGTCCGGCCGAGTCGGAGCTGCCCTGATGCCAGGTGGTGGGCGATTTGGCGTCCCCGCAGTTGGTGAGGGTGTCGCTGCTGATGAGCTTGGTGAACGAGCTGGCCGTGTCGGCGCTGTTACCGAACAAGAAGTACTTGCCGCCCATCGGGCCGCTGGAGTCGGTGTTCTGCCCGCACTGCAAGACCGCTACCACGGAGGCGCTGAACGAGCCCTGCACCTCGGACGTCGCCTGAGACGAGCAGTTGCTGGCGCTGTAGCCCTTCGAAAGGGCGCTTAACAGCGTGGCGTTGTTGTCTGCCATCGCGGTGGGAGTGCCGATACAGAAGAAGGTCGCTGTAAAGGCTGCAGCCGTCGCGGCTCGCAGCATCTTGGTCGGGTGAGACATCCTCGACTCCTGAAATTTGGTAACCGCCCGGAAGGCTGCGCCGACGGTATTTGTCTTTGCCAGAATGATCGTAGGGGTAAACCACCGCTATGCAACCCATTCCGGCGAATACGGTTTACACCGGCATCATTCCCGGCGGCTAGAGTGTGGAACCCGTTGCGGCCCAACTCTTATCAGGCGTTGGCCTGCCACCACTTGTAGAGCGTGGGGACGTCACCTTTGGAAAAGATGGAGCCCAACACGTTTTTGCCGTCGACGGTCCAGAGCACCACACTCACATCTTTATAAGTTCCGCAGGCTATCTGTCCGCCCGCCTGGTCGGCATTGCCTTGGTGCCAAGGTCCCGGCGCCGTACTGCCGCTGCCGCTGCAGGCGGCGAGCGTCACGTCTTTGAGGTTGGAGGCGTAGGAGCCGGTCAAATCGTTGCCGCTCTTGAAGAGTTGGTAGACCGCGGAAGCCGGTCCGCTGGAATCGGGGTTTTGCCCGCATTGCAGCTCGGCCACTTCGGCGCCCGTCAACGCAGTCGATTGACAATTGTTGAGGCCGTAGCCCTTCGCCAGCGAACTGGCCAGTGTGTTGACATCTGTCGAGCTGCCGGTGGTGTCGGCGGTCGCGGTGGCCGTACCGACGCAGCAAAAGGTAGCCGTAAGCGCTGCGGCCGTCGCGGCGCGCAACGAGATGGTCGGGTAAGACATCCTCGACTCCTGAGGTTCGTCGGACCGCCGGGACCGTGGCCCCAGCAAAGTGTTTGCCAGAATGATCGTAGGGATAAACCGCAGCTATGCAACCCATTCCGCCGCATACCATTTACACCGGCAACATTCCGGGCAATTCGGGCATGGAACCCGTTGCGGCCCAACCGCAAAGCTCAGCCGTTGTCTCGCCACCACTTGTAGAGCGCCGCGACGTCGTTGCCGGCGGCGCGAATCACACCCAGCATGTTCTTGGCGTCATTGGTCCAAATGATCTCGGCATGGTTCTGAAATGTCCCGCACGCCACCGATCCCGCGTTGGTGGTCGAGCTGCCTTGATGCCACGGCGTCGGTGACGAAGCATCCCCGCAGTTGCTCAGGGCGTCACCGCCGATGACGCGCTGGAATGAACTCATTAGGGCGCTGCCATCGCCGAAGAGGAAATACTTGCCGAGTATCGGCCCGCCGGGGTCGGGGCTCGGCCCGCAGAGTAGGTAGGCCAGCGCGCCGCTGGGAACCGCCTGGGTGGTGCAGTTGTTCAGGCCGTACCCCTTCGACAGCGCGCTGGCTAGTGTGTTGATATCCGCCCCGCTACCCGCGTTGGGGTCTGCGGTCGCCGTTGCGGCGCCCGCAAACGCGAAACCGCCCACGAGTACCGCGGCCGTCGCGGCGCGAAGCGCGTTGGTTCCACGGGGCATCCAACGACTCCTTTCGGTGCTGGGACGACGATGCGGCTACCCGAATCGTAGGGCTATGTCGTGGCTATGCAATACATTCCACCGGGCATTGTCTTTCTGGGCATTATTCGAGGTTGACCTGGGCAATTCTGGTTGTCAACGGGAATGCGATGCACACAACGCATTTCGTCGGTGCGCCGCCTTTCGAGCTGACCCGGCCATCGGCAGAGCCCCTGCGGCGACGTCGATGTCGAGGGTCCCGACGAACTGATTTTTGCGTACCTAGTGCCCTCGCGACTCCGCTCGGGTATGGTAGGCACCGCTTCACGCCAGCTAACTTCTCGTGACTGGAGAATTCATGACTGCACAACCGCCACCCCCGGGGTACCCGCCGCAGCAACCTGCGGGGCAAGCACCGGATAACTATTTGGTGTGGTCCATTTTGGCGACACTGTTCTGCTGTCTGCCGTTCGGCATCGTGGCAATCGTCAAATCCACTCAGGTGAGTGGGTTGTGGGCGCAAGGTCAGTACGCCGAAGCTCAGGCCGCAGCCGACGCCGCCAAGAAGTGGGTGAAGTGGTCGGTCATCGCCGCGGTCGTGAGCGCCGTCCTGTACGGCATCGTGCTGGGGATTATCGCCATGACCGCCGACACCTCAACCCCCGCGGCGCTGGCCGCAATGCTCTAAGGGGTTGCACCTACGGTGACCCTCCAGCGGCCGCTCACGCTCGGTCTCGGCGCCCCGCTGATGGTCGCCGCGTCGACGACGTTGGTGTGCGCGGCCACCTGGGTGGGCGATCCGACTACCCCGGGCGGCCCGCTACCGGTGTGTCCCACCAAGGCTCTGCTGGGTATCGACTGTCCCGGATGCGGCAGCCTGCGCATGCTCTATTCGCTCTTGCACGGCAACTTGATGGCCGCCGCCAGGTTCAACGCGTTGGGCTTGGCGGCGGTCGTGCTGTTGGTATGGGCGTACCTGGTCTGGACCTACGGCCGGGTGACGGGCCGGCGGATCAGGAGCTGGCAACACCAGCGCTGGTCGGCCATGGTGGCGCTGTCGTTGGTATCGGTTTGGTTTGTGGTGCGCAACATTCCGTTTGCCCCCTTCAGCGGGCTGTATGTCTGACCTCACGCCGCGGTGAGCCGAGTGCGCTGACGCGCGACGGGCGTCTAACCTTGGGCGCGATGGTGAACAAATCCCGAACGCTGGCGGCGATGGTCGCCGCGGTCGCGCTCGCCGCAGTGTTGACCGGGTGCTTGCACCGGTCGGCGAACTCCCAGCCGGCGAGCGATCCCGCCGCGGCGGAGTTCGCCAGCACGGTGCACAACAAGGTCACGGCAGATGCGATGATGGCGCACCTGACAAAGCTTCAAGACATCGCCAACGCCAACAACGGCACCCGGGCGGTGGGCACACCCGGCTACGAAGCCAGCGTCGATTATGTGGTTAACACGTTGCGCGACAGCGGTTTCGATGTGCAGACACCCGAGTTTTCGGCCCGGGTTTTTCACGCCGAGAAGCCCGCGGTGACAGTCGGCGGTAAGACCGTCGAGGCGCACGCGCTCGAGTTCAGCCTCGGCACCGGAGCCAACGGTGTGAGCGGGCCGTTGCTGGCGGTGTCGACGGGCAATGGCCTGGGCTGCGCGGCATCGGATTACGACAACCTTCCGGCCAAGGGCGCGGTGGTCCTGGTGGACCGCGGCACCTGCCCGTTCGCGCAGAAGGAGGACGCCGCGGCGCAGCACGGCGCCGTGGCGATGATCGTCGCCGACAACGTCGACGAGGAACAGATGGGCGGCACGCTCGGGGCGAATACCGAGGTGAAGATTCCGGCGGTCGGCGTCACCAAGTCCACCGGAATGCAGCTGCGTGCCCAGCCCGGGCCGGCCACGATCAAGCTGGACGCCAGCAGCAAGAGTTTCAAAGCGCGCAATATCATCGCGCAGACCAAGACGGGCTCGCTCACCGACGTGGTGATGGCAGGCGCGCACCTGGACAGCGTGCTCGAGGGGCCGGGTATCAACGACAACGGCTCCGGTGTGGCCGCGATCTTGGAAACCGCAGTGCAGCTGGGGAATTCACCCCAAGTGCATAACGCGGTGCGTTTCGCCTTCTGGGGTGCCGAGGAACTGGGGTTGATCGGATCGCGCAACTATGTCGAGTCACTGAATCTCGAGGACCTCAAAAACATTGCGCTGTACCTGAATTTCGACATGCTCGCGTCGCCGAACCCCGGTTACTTCACCTATGACGGTGACCAATCCCTGCCGGCCGACACCCGCGGCCAGCCCGTGGTCCCGGAAGGCTCGGCCGGCATCGAGCGCACGCTGGTCGCCTACCTGAAGTCTGCGGGCAAGACCGCCCAGGACACGTCGTTCGACGGTCGGTCGGACTATGACGGCTTCACCCTGGCCGGTATCCCGGCGGGTGGTCTGTTCTCCGGTGCGGAAGCAAAGAAGTCCGCCGACCAAGCCAAGTTGTGGGGCGGTACGGCGGACGAGCCGTTCGACCCGAACTATCACAAGAAGACCGACACCCTCGATCACATCGACCGCACGTCGCTGGGCATCAACGGCTCCGGCGTCGCCTACGCGATCGCTCTTTACGCCCAAGACCTCACCGGACACAACGGAGTTCCCGTCATGGGGGACCGCACCCGCCACGTGCTCGCAAAGCCATGATTCGTCGCCTGTGCTCGATGTTGATGCTGATCGGGCTGGTGGCGGGATGCTCGTCGCCGCGGCAGGGTCCGCCGGGGGCCGCGCCGGACCTCGGCCGTGCGCTCGCCGGAAAGGTCACCGCCGACGAGATGTTCGTCCACCTGCGCGCGCTGCAGGATATCGCCAACGCCAACAAGGGGAACCGGGCAGAGGGGACGCCGGGCTACGACGCCAGCGTCGAATACGTCGCGAAAGTGTTGCGCGGCAAGGGGTTCGAGGTGGCTACGCCGCAATTCGACCGCCTGCACGCGGTGTCGTCGGGTAAGCCGTCGCTGACGATCGCCGGCAGCGACTATCCGGTCGACCAGGCCTCGCTGTTGGTCCGGACACCGCCCGGTGGCCTCAGCGGCCAACCGGTTCGGCCCACCCAACCGTCGGGCTGCGCGCCGGGCGATTACCCGGCCGCGCTGCCGGCGGGTGCGATCGCCGTCGTCGACGACGCGCGCTGCTCGGTGGTCGACAAACAGAACAGCGCGCGGGCCAAGGGGGCCGCGGCCGTGATCGTGGTCAGCGCACCCACCGGCCACGGCGCCCCGCCGACGTTGTTCACCCCGGGTTACTACAAGCAGCTGACGATGCCGGTTGCCGTCGTGGGTAGCAACGGCGGGAGCGCGCTAGCCCGCGCCACCGCGCCGGCTCGCCTGGTGCTGGACGCCGAGAATATCAAGACCACTTCCCGAAACGTGTTGGTGCAGACCAAAACCGGCTCGACGAACGACGTGATTGTGGTCGGTGCTCATCTCGACGGCCCGCGTAGCGGTCCGGGTATCAACGACAACGGATCCGGGGTGGCGGCGGTGCTGGAAACCGCGCTGCAGCTGGGCCCGTTGGCGCCGGTGAACAACGCGGTGCGCTTCGTGTTCTGGGGCGCCGACGAGGACGGGCTCAACGGCGTGATGGATTACGTGTTCGGCCTGGATGACGAGCAGCTCAACGACATCGCGATGTACCTGAACTTCAACCTGCTCGGTTCGCCCAACGCCGGCTTTTTCACCGACGACGGCGATCAGTCCGGTCCGCCCGGACAGGGGATCGCGGCCGGTGACGTGCCCGAGGGGTCGGCCGGTATCGAGCGCACCCTGTCCGGCTATCTCAACCTGGCCGGCAAGCGGCCCGCCGACATGCCGCTGGGCACCCGGACCGACTACCACCCTTTCATGGTCGCGGGCGTGCCGATCGGCGGCATGAGCACCGGCGCATCGCAGCTGAAAACCCCTGTGCAAGCACGCCTGTGGGGCGGCAAGGCCGGTGTCGGGTTCGACCCCAACTTCCAGAGTCCCCGGGACACGATCGACAACATCAACCGGGAAGCATTGGCCGTCATGGGTTCTGGCGTGGCATACACGGTGGGCAGCTACGCCATGTCGATTGCGGGCGTCAACGGCGTCCCACCCCACGACAAACGGCATCGGACCCGGTTGCCCTAGCCATGTTTGCTGGGTCTGTCATTTTCGCTACGCTGTTCAACCAGCGGACCTAGAATGAGAACCCTTTGATGCTGCCGGGCACCCGGTCGGGATGAGGTTGGGCATGATGAACCGCGGGCAAAGTCGACGTCGGTCTCACGGTGGTCGCAGGCGGGCCGTAGGCGGTTCGCTGAGGGCCGCAATTGCCTGTGCAGCGACGGTGTTTGTGGTAGCGGGGTGTTCGACCGTCCTC
Source organism: Mycobacterium sp. Aquia_213 (assembly GCF_026625985.1). Lineage (NCBI taxonomy): Bacteria > Bacillati > Actinomycetota > Actinomycetes > Mycobacteriales > Mycobacteriaceae > Mycobacterium > Mycobacterium sp. Aquia_213. The sequence continues at coordinate 5,295,389 of NZ_CP113116.1, read as the reverse complement.
GACGGGCGGGCCCTGTCGATGCTCAACGACCCATTCCGGGTGGGCGACCTTCCCGCGACCGACGGGCCCAGCGGGATCCGCTCGAACGCACCGGCACCCACCGGCACGGTGATCAACACCGACAACGGGACGATCGACAAGTTGTCGTTGCTGTCGATTAACGATATCGAGGACTACTGGAAATCGACGTACAGCCAGTCGCTGAAGGGAACGTTTCTTCCCGTCGCCAAATTGGTCTCCTACGACTCCAACGATCCGAGCAGTCCGATCGTTTGCCACAACGAGACGTACAAGCTCGTCAACGCCTTTTTCACGTCCCGCTGCAACTTGATCGCCTGGGACCGCGGGGTGTTCATGCCCGTCGCGCAGAAGTACTTCGGTGACATGTCCGTCACCGGTGTGCTGGCCCACGAGTTCGGCCACGCCTTGCAGCAGATGGCGAGCCTGGTGACCAAACGAGACGCCACCATCGTTCGTGAGCAGCAGGCCGACTGCTTCGCGGGTGTTTATCTGTATTGGGTTGCGGCCGGCAAGTCCCCGCGCTTCACGCTGAGCACCGCCGACGGCCTCGACCACGTACTGGCCGGGGTCATCGTCACCCGTGACCCGGTGATGGATGCCGAGACCGAGAACGACGACGAGCACGGGTCGGCGCTGGACCGGGTCAGTGCCTTCCAGATGGGCTTCATCAGTGGCGCTTCGGCCTGCGCGGGAATCAACAAGCAGGAGATCACCCAGCGCCGCGGTGACCTGCCCAAGGGCTTGCAGACCGATCCCAACGGCGACCCGGAGAACGGTGAGGTCGCCATCAACGAAGACACCTTGTCGACGCTGATGGAGCTGTTGGGAAAGGTGTTCTCGCCGAAGAGCCCGCCGACCCTGTCCTTCCACACGACCGGTTGTCCGGATGCGAAACCCAGTCCACCCGCGTCCTACTGCCCGGCCACCAACACCATCATGGTCGACCTGGCCGGTCTGGCGGCGATGGCGAAGGTCTCCGACGAGAAGGAACACACGCTGCCGCAAGGTGACGACACCGCCCTGTCGATCCTGATGTCGCGATACGCGCTTGCGGTACAGCATGAACGCGATCTACCGATGCAGAGCCCATGGACCGCGCTGCGGACCGCGTGCCTGACCGGTGTGGTGCACCGCAAGATGGCCGAACCGATCGACACCCCCTCCCACAAGGAACTGTTGCTGACCGCCGGTGACCTCGACGAGGCCGTCGCCGGTTTGCTCACCAACCACATGGTGGCCAGCGATGCGGACGGGACCAGCGTGCCGGCCGGCTTCACGCGCATAGCGGCGTTCCGCGGCGGCGTGGGCGGCAACATGGACGCGTGCTACTCGCGCTATCCCGGCTGATCCACGTAGAGTATGGGCCACTTGACCTCAGGAGGCGTCCGTGACGGAAGAACCGCCTAGCTATCCGCCGCCACCGGGGGAATCCGGGTATCCCCCGCCGGGGCAGGGTTATTCGCCTCCGCCGGGACCGAGTTACCCACCGCCGCCGGGAGCAGGTTATCCGCCCCCGCCGGGACCGGGCTACCCGCCGCCGCCGGGTCCGGGTTACCCGCCGGCCGTCGGCACCAATGGCATGGCCATCGCATCACTGGTCTGCTCGTTGTTGGGATGGCTGTGCGGCATCGGGCCCATCCTGGGCATCATCTTCGGCATTCTCGCACTGGGCAAGATCAAGCAGACCGGTGAAGGCGGCCGTGGACTGGCCATTGCCGGAATAGCCATCGGCGCGGTCTTGATCGTGTTCGGCATCATCGGCGGGATCTTCTCGGTGATCAGCGGGAGCATGGAAGAACACCACCGGTATTCGGGAGCTCCGGCCGTGGTTCTCGTCGTCGACACCGTAGCGCCGCCGGCCATCGCTGCCTAAATACTCTGGTGCTCAACCGATCTCAGCGGGTCGGTCATGTCATGCAGACGTTGGAGAACAGCAGCACCGGCCAGGACACGATCGAGCCGAGGAACGACACCACCAGGTCGGCGCCCTGCATGCCGCGAAGCTGGCTGGTGTGCGTCGATGACCAGATCAGCCCGACGATCGAGTAGGGAATCCCCAGCAGCACCGCGAGTGCGATCCACTCGGCCACTGTCATCTCGTAGTTCAGCAACTGTCGCAGCTTGGTGATCAACCGACTCATTCCTTCCGGGTGCCTGGCCTATCGTTGCGCATATGGCAGCGTTGGCGGCAGGAATGGCGCGCATTCGGCGCGGGCTTGCGCGTCCGGTTTCGGTCCAGGCACTCATCGAATTGGCCTTGTGGCTCGCCCTGCCCTACCTGCTGATCGGCGTCTTCTGGGCCGTCATCCACCCCGACCGGGTTCAAGAACTGCAGGCGGAATGGGCGAAGGTGAGCTCGCTAGGTTCGGACATCGCCGCATTCGGTGAAGCCGCCGCGCTGTGGCCCGCGATTCTGCTGCTGCCGACCACCTGCACCCTGCCGGGGCAGTAACGGCTCAGCGCAACAGTCGCAGCGCCGCGTCGACCGCGAGCGCGGGTACATCGAGGGTCTTCGAGCGCAGATCGTGTCGCGCACCGGCGATTTCGACGACCTCGGTCGGTGCCGCGATCAACGCCGCGGCATCACGAACCTCGGCCGGCGTGCCGAAGGGGTCCGATGTTCCGTGGGTGAACACGGTGGGCACCCGGATAGCGGGCAGGTGCTCGGTGCGGGGTCGTTCCGGCTTTCCCGGCGGATGGACCGGGTAGGAAAACAGCGTCAAGACGTCGACCTGGGGCGGGTTCGCCTCGGCGACCACCATCGACGTCTGCCGGCCGCCGTAGGAATGTCCGCCGGCGATCAGCGGGCCGTCGGCAAGGGTGCGGCACAAGACGATTGCCTCCTCGATTCCGGCGCGGTCGGTGGCCGCCGAGCCGGACGGTGGCCCCTTGGGCCGGCGCCGGCGATAGGGCAGGTTGTAGCGAATCGCCAGCCAGCCGCGCCGCGCCCACTCGTCGCAAATCCGTTGCAGCAGCTCGGATTCGCGGTTTCCACCGGCGCCGTGGGTGAGCACCACGACGCCGTCCGCCGGGCCGTCGGGTTCGTGCGCGATGCCGGCGATCGGGTCGAGGTTCATGACAGCCGGAACAGTGGGGAGACCGGGCCGTGCCCGTGGCCGAGTGGGTAAGCGGCACGCAGGCATTCGGTGACCCAGCGCTTGCCGAACTCGACGGCCTCGGGAACGGCAAGCCCGTGGGCCAGCGCGCAGGCGATCGCGGCGGCCAGCGTGTCACCGCCGCCGTGGTCGTTGCCGGTCGCGATGCGCTCGGCATCGAACTCGTGGAAATCCGCGCCGTCATAGAGCAGGTCGTTGCTGCGTTGCGAAGAGCGCAGGTGGCCGCCCTTCACCAGCACCCACTGCGGGCCCAGCGCGTGCAGTGCCTTGGCCGCCGCGCGCTGCGACTCGGCGTCCACCACGTCGATACCGACCAGCAGTCGCACCTCGTCGAGATTCGGCGTCACCAGCGTGGCCAACGGAAACAGTTGAGTGCGAAGCGAATCCAGGGCCGCCGGTGCCATCAGTGCATCGCCGTGCATGGACGCAGCCACCGGGTCGACGACGAGCGGAACCGTCAACCCGAGCCGGCGCCAGGTGGTGGCCACGGTGTCGATGATGCGCGGCGACGCCAACATCCCGGTCTTGGCGGCCTGAATGCCGATGTCGGTGACCACCGCTTCGATCTGGCCGGCGACCACATCGTCAGGAATCTCGTGAAAGCTCTTGACCCCCAAGGTGTTCTGCACAGTCACCGCGGTCACCGCGATGCACGCGTGCACGCCCAGCATCGCGATGGTGCGCATATCGGCTTCGATGCCCGCGCCGCCCCCGGAGTCCGATCCGGCGACGGACAGCACCCGCAGCGGCGTCGCGCCCGGCGGCGGCACCGGCAGGTCCGGAGGCAGGTAGTTCACTGCGTGATCGGCAGATACACCCGGTTGCCGTGCTCGGCGAACTCGCGCGACTTCTCCTCCATGCCGGAGGCGAGCATGGCCTCGATGTCCTCCTCGGTTTCCAGGCCGTGCTTGGCGGCGTAGTCGCGGACATCCTGGGTGATGCGCATCGAGCAGAACTTCGGCCCGCACATGGAGCAGAAGTGCGCGGCCTTGGCGGGCGCGGCGGGCAGCGTCTCGTCGTGGTAGGACCGGGCGGTGTCGGGATCCAGCGACAGCGCGAACTGGTCGTTCCACCGGAACTCGAAACGCGCCTGCGACAACGCATTATCGCGGTCCTGCGCGTGCGGATGTCCCTTGGCGAGATCGCCCGCGTGCGCGGCGATCTTATAAGAGATCACGCCGACCTTGACGTCGTTGCGGTCCGGCAGCCCGAGGTGCTCCTTCGGGGTGACGTAGCAGAGCATCGCGGTGCCGGCCTGGGCGATGATGGCCGCGCCGATCGCCGAGGTGATGTGGTCGTAGGCCGGTGCGATGTCGGTGGCCAGCGGCCCCAGCGTGTAGAAGGGGGCCTCCTCGCACAGCTCCTCTTCCAACCGCACGTTCTCGACGATCTTGTGCATCGGGACGTGCCCGGGGCCCTCGATCATCACCTGCACGCCATGGGCTTTCGCGATCTTGGTCAGCTCGCCCAGGGTGCGTAGCTCGGCGAACTGCGCGGCGTCGTTGGCGTCGGCGATGGATCCGGGCCGCAGCCCGTCGCCCAGGGAGAAGGTGACGTCGTATTGGGCGAAGATCTCGCAGAGCTCTTCAAAGTTGGTGTACAGGAACGACTCCCGATGATGCGCCAGGCACCAGGCCGCCATGATCGATCCGCCGCGCGACACGATGCCGGTGACCCGCTTGGCGGTCAGCGGCACGTAGCGCAGCAGCACGCCGGCGTGCACGGTCATGTAGTCCACACCCTGCTCGCACTGCTCGATCACGGTGTCGCGGTAGAGCTCCCAGGTCAGTTCGGTCGGATCGCCGTTGGTCTTTTCCAGCGCCTGGTAGATCGGCACGGTGCCGACCGGCACCGGCGAGTTGCGCAGGATCCACTCGCGGGTCTGGTGAATGTCCTTGCCGGTGGACAGGTCCATGATGGTGTCGGCGCCCCAGCGGGTGGCCCACACCATCTTGTCGACCTCCTCGGCGATCGAGGACGTCACCGCCGAGTTGCCGATGTTCGCGTTGACCTTGGTCGCGAACGCCTTGCCGATGATCATCGGCTCGATCTCGGGGTGGTTGTGGTTGGCCGGGATGACCGCACGTCCGCGGGCGACCTCGTCGCGCACCAGTTCGGCGGGCATGCCTTCGCGGATTGCGATGAACGCCATCTCGGCGGTGATCTCGCCGGCGCGGGCCCGCTGTAGCTGGGTACCGCGGTCGCGCACCACGCCGGGTCGCGGCGGCAGCCCGGCCGTCAGGTCGATCACCGCGTCCGGATCGGTGTACGGCCCGGAGGTGTCGTACAGATCGAAATGCTCTCCGTTGGACAGGTTCACCCGGCGCAACGGCACGCGGGCCCCGGAAACCCCGTCGAGCTCCACATAGGCCTTGGTGCTGCCCCAGATGGGCCCGGTGGTCACGGTCGGTTCGACGGTAACGGTCATTTTTTTTCATCTCCCTACGCCGGCATTACCCGGTCAGGTTCGTACGGTCGACGGCCCCAAGCCGTCCTCTCAGCACACTCGGCGTGCGCTCCCGCGGTTGTTTACTTTTCGGTGGCGAAAGACGCCCACACGCGACGTTACCCTCACTGCGGACCATCCGCGCCGTACGGGCGCGCCCTAGTCGTCCAGAGTGCGCGGATTGCTCGACGGTGAATTCCCCGGAGTGGAATGATGACCACGTGCAGCAGCCCAAGCAAACGGGCGCCGCGACATTCACCCGGACGCGGAATCAGCCGACGAGCGGGACCGGGGACGCCGCGCTCACCTATCTGAATGTCGGCAGCTTCCGGTTCTGGTTCGACGGCGAACGCTGGGAATGGTCCGACGAGGTCGCCCGGATGCACGGCTACGAACCCGGGACGGTAGCCCCGACGACCGAACTGATGTTGTCCCACAAGCATCCCGACGACCGGGAGCACGTCCGGGATCTGCTTCACCATGCGTTGCACTCCGGGGAGTCTTTCTCCAGTCGTCACCGCTTTGTCGACACATCCGGCGGTGTGCACGAGGCGATCGTGGTGGCCGATCGCATCGTGGACGACGAGTCGGGCGCCGTGCAGGGGACCGCGGGCTACTACATCGACCTGACCGGCACGTTCGACGAAGCCCGGCACGAAAGCCGCCAGGAAGCGCTCGACGAGGCGCTGCCCGATCTATTCGAAAACCGCGCGGCCATCGAGCAGGCCAAGGGTGTGATGATGGCCGTCTACCGAGTCAGCCCTGACCAGGCGTTTCGGGTGTTGCAGTGGCGTTCGCAAGAGACCAACATCAAGTTGCGCACATTGGCCAAGCAACTGATTCACGAGGTCGGCAACCTGCCACCGATGTCGGCAGCCATGCAGAGCCAGGTCGACCATCTGCTGCTGACGATCCACGAGCGCATGCCCGCTGAAAACGGCCGCTAGACCTCTTCCATCGCCTCGCCGATTTCCTCCAGCAGCCGGTTGTGGTGACTGCTGGCCAGCAGGTGACCGGCGGCGATGACCAAGGCGACCGGCCAATCGATCAGTTCGAGGGCGGCCAGGGCGGCCAGCCCGCCGTAATAGGCCAGCTGTTCGGGCCGCGGAATCTCGGTCTGTCCGACCAGCGGCAACTTCACGACGAAGGTTTCGCCTTCGCGAATTTTCTCCACCGCATCGCGTTGAGAAGTTGCACGGCGAGTTTTCTTTTCCGCCATCATTTGCCTTTCAGTAACGAGGGGTTTCCCAACTCGCCGGGTGACTTGGTCACCGTCGGACCTATGTCGACGACCGATTCCCTGGCCGATCCGATATTTTCCTCTGTTGCTTCGGTGCTGCGGGTGCCGTTGCTCGAACTCTATGCGCTTCTGTGGCGCGTCGGGATCGTGGAGATCGTCCAGCCCGATCGGACGCGCCGTAGGGCGCCGCGGTTCTCGTCTCGAGTGGTTTCGGGGCCCCGGGCGACGCTCTGCCCGGACCCGTCGGCACACGCTGCGGGGCGGCCACACGGCCGGCCCGAACGCGCGTCGGCGTAAGTCAGCTCCCGATCAGTTGGTGCTGCGCAACTCGGCGGCACCGGCCCGACGTCCGGCCGTCTTCTTGGCCGGCGCCTTGGCGGCGGACTTTCGCGGAGCGGCTTTCTGCGCTGTCGGCTCGGTGGGTACCGGCTTGAGGTTGGCTTTCGCCGGCACCTCGGGTTTGTGGTTCAGCCGGCGCAACACCAGCGCGCCACCGCCGACGGCCAGCAGTATCGGCCACTCGACCAGTCCGGCCACCCCAAGCGCGCCGATGGCCAGTGCGGCCGCGGGTGTCGAATGACTACCCGCGTTGATGCCGCGCTTGATGCCCTCCGCCGCGCCGGTGACCCCACCGACGATTCCACTGATTGCGGCGCCCCCGACAGCGCCCGCCGCGGCGGTGGTCGCATCTGCCGCACGATTGACCGTTTTCCCCGCGTTACGGACTGCCCCTCCGACGACACCCATGATGACTCCCGGTTCCTCGGTTGCTCTGGTCGCAAACCGCGTAGCAACATGTATACCCGCCAAACGGGGAGTTAACAGCAGCCACGAAATTGTTCACGCATCTAACAGGGGGAAATGCTGCCACGTCGCAAACGCGCAGACAACGCGAAGGCTCCTGAATTTCCCCGGTTTACTAAGGATTCAGGTCGACCAAAACCGGTGCGTGATCACTGGGCGCCTTGCCTTTGCGTTCGTCGCGAACGATCTGCGCATCGGCCACCCGCCCGGCCAGCGCCGGGGAGGCGAGGATGAAGTCGATGCGCATGCCTTGCTTCTTCGGGAACCGGAGCTGGGTGTAATCCCAGTAGGTGTAGACGCCCGGGCCCGGAGTGAAAGGCCTTACCACATCAGTGAATTGCGCATCGACGATGGCATTGAACGCCCGGCGTTCCGGCTCGGACACATGCGTGGCGCCGGCAAAGAATTCCGTGCTCCACACGTCTTCGTCGGTCGGTGCGATGTTCCAATCGCCGACCATCGCGATCTGCGCGGCGGGATCGTCGTGTAGCCAGCCGGCGGCCGTATCACGCAGGGCGGCAAGCCATTCCAGCTTATAGTTGTAATGCGGATCGGCCAGGGTGCGGCCATTGGGTACGTACAGGCTCCACACCCGGACGCCGCCGCAGCTGGCGCCCAGCGCGCGGGCCTCCGCGGTCGCGGCCACCTCCGGCTTGCTGCTCCAACTGGGCTGGCCGTCGAATCCGATCTGCACGTCTTTAAGGCCCACTCGCGACGCGATCGCCACGCCATTCCATTGATTGAAGCCGACGTGGGCGACCTCGTAACCGAGTTCCACGAACGGCAGGGCGGGGAACTGGCCGTCGGAGCATTTGGTCTCCTGCATGGCCAGCACGTCGACTTCGGCGCGGGCGAGCCAGTCGACGACGCGGTCCAGGCGAGTGCGGATCGAGTTGACGTTCCAGGTCGCCAGTCGCATGGCTAGACGGTATCCCAGGCGGTCGACCGGGCTTCGAAGTAGCGACGGCGGTGGTGCAGTCGGAAGCCGAGGCCGTCGGCGAGGGTGGCGTTGACGGCGTCGCCCTCGCCGACCGCGATATAGCCGCGGGTGGCGCCGCGGTGCGCCCCCCAGACCAGCAGAGCCTCGCGCGGCGTCGAAAGTCCCACCCACCGAACGCCGTCGGGCGCGTCGGTCACCGCCGCACCCGTGGGCGGATCCGACCCGGCGATGGACGGGTCGGGCTCCCGGGCTGCGAGCTCCCCTACGTCGCGCACCAACACGCGCTCGGTGTGATCGGCAGCCGGGGTGCGCGGCAGCGTCAGCAAGCGGTCCGGGATGGCCAGTAGCGGGGTCTGGCCGCGGCGATCGTACCAGGCGACGATCGCGGGGATCGTGCTGATTTGCGCTGAAATATCCAGCGGCACAGCAGAATTAGCGGCAAAGCCGGATTCATCTCCGGCCCGCAATAGCCAGCCGTCCAGCCAGGCCTGTTCTGCGCCGGGCCAGGCCGCCGCGGCGGCGTGCTCCAGTGCGCGGATCGCCGACGTGCGCACCGGTGCGTCGGTCAGCACCCGCAGCGCCACCACGTCGTCGGCCGCGAATTCGACGACTGCGCCCGTCTTCGTCCGCACCCGCACCACCGGATCCACCGCCAGCAGGTGTCCGACCGCATCCGTGAGCGGAGGCACCGATCCGGGCCGACGCCGGTAGCGCACCGTCACCCGGGTTCCAAGGTCCGGCCACGAGACCATCAGTGACCGAACGGATCCGGTCCCTCGCCGGGCATCCAGGACAGCCCGGGTACGCCCCAGCCGTGGGATTTGACGCTTCGCTTTGCGGCGCGGGCATGCCGGCCGATCAGGCGATCCAGATAGAGGAATCCGTCCAAGTGCCCGGTCTCGTGTTGCAGCATCCGGGCGAACAGTCCGCTGCCCTCGATCGTGACCGGTTTGCCGTCGGCGTCGAGGCCGGTGACCCGTGCCCATTTCGCGCGGCCGGTGGGAAACGACTCGCCGGGAACCGAAAGGCACCCCTCGTCATCGTCGGTCGGGTCGGGCATGGTCTCGGGTATCTCCGAGGTTTCCAGGATCGGATTGATGATCACACCGCGGCGGCGCTCGGTCATCCCGCGCTCGTCGGCGCAGTCGTAGACGAACAGCCGCAGCCCGTGTCCGATCTGATTGGCGGCCAGCCCGACGCCGTGGGCGGCGTCCATGGTGTCGTACATGTCGGCGATCAATCCGGCGAGCTCTGCCGGTAGCGAACCGTCGGCATCGACGGGTACCGGTGCGGTCGATGTGTGCAACACCGGATCGCCGACGATGCGGATGGGTACGACTGCCATGGTCGGCTAGCTTAAGGGGCCGCGAAGCAAGCAATGAAGGCAATCCGCCGACTCGCGGGTCTGGATGAGGGCTTGAGGGTTCGCGGCGTGATTCAATATTCGCCGAAACATGCCCCGATGTAAGTCAAGTCATTAGAGCAACCGGGAATTCGGCGGAAGGGTCCAGGGGAAGCGATATGGACAGCGCCATGGCGCGGGCAAATCGATCGGGGGACGATGCTGAGATCGCCGATGGGCTGACCCGACGCGAACACGACATCCTGGCCTTCGAGCGTCAGTGGTGGAAATTCGCCGGTGTCAAAGAAGACGCGATCAAAGAACTGTTCTCGATGTCGGCAACGCGGTACTACCAAGTGCTCAACGCGCTAGTGGATCGGCCCGAGGCGCTGGCGGCCGATCCGATGCTGGTGAAGCGGCTGCGGCGGTTGCGCGCCAGCCGTCAGAAGGCGCGTGCCGCGCGGCGCCTCGGCTTCGAGGTGACCTGACTAGCTACAGTAGGGCTCGATGAAAGAGCGCGTGCCCGACTCCACGGGGCTCCCACTGCGGGCCATGGTGATGGTGCTGTTGTTTCTGGGCGTCATCTTTTTGCTGCTCGGGTGGCAGGCACTGAGCTCCTCTGGCAAGTCCGATGACGACTCGGCCTCGGCGGCCTCGAGTGCCACCAGCTCCAGCAGTTCCGCGTCGACCTCGGCCAGCCCGAAGCCCGCGGCCACCGACGCCGACGTCCACGTGTTCAACATCTCGGGCAAAGAAGGTGTCGCCGGGCACACCGCGGACCAACTCAAGGCCGGCGGCTTCAAGGTCATCGACGTCGGGAACCTGTCGCTACCCGAAGTGACGGTCACGACCGTGTACTTCACCGACGCCGACGGTGAGCACGCCACCGCGGACGCGGTCGGCAAAAACCTGGGCGTGCCCGTCGAACCGCGCCTCCCCGCCCTGAGCGGAGAACCACCCGGCGTAATCGTGTTGGTCGCGGGCTGACTCCGAGTCGTGAGCCGGGTTAGGCTTCCGCTATGCCTACGCTTGCCGGTCACCGCAATGTCGTTGTCACCATCTCCGCACTGTCCGCGGCCACGAGTATCGCTTTGCTGAGTGGGTGTTCCTCGCCCCAGCACGCGTCGTCGGTCCCGGGCACCACGCCGGCCATCTGGACGGGTTCACCCGCGCCATCGGGAACCGCGGGAGGCGAGGGCGAGGGCAAGGGCAAGCCGAGCATCACCACCCACTTGCGGGCACCCGACGGCACCCAGGTCGCGACCGCGACGTTCGACTTCAGCAACGGCTACGCGACGATCACGATCGCGACGACCGGCGTGGGTCTGATCACGCCCGGCTTCCACGGGGTGCATATCCACAAAGTCGGTAAGTGCGAGGCCAATTCGGTTGGCCCCACCGGCGGTGCCCCCGGCGACTTCCTTTCCGCTGGCGGCCACTTCCAGGCGCCCGGTCACTCCAACGAACCCGCCAGTGGGGACCTCACCTCGCTGGAGGTTCGCAAGGACGGTTCCGGGACGTTGATGACCACCACGGACGCCTTCGCGCTGGACGACCTGTTGACGGGTGAAAAGACCGCGATCATCATTCACGCGGGCGCGGACAACTTCGCCAACATCCCGCCGGAGCGCTACAGCCAGACCAATGGGACGCCGGGTCCGGATGCGATGACGATGAGCACTGGTGACGCCGGCAAGCGAGTGGCGTGCGGTGTCATTGGTACCGGCTAACAGGCCCTCTAAAAAGGGCGATGCGCATATCGATTTCGCCCGGTCGCCGCGGCCGACCCTCGGCGTGGAGTGGGAGTTCGCGCTCGTCGACGCGCGGACGCGTGACCTGAGCAACGAAGCTACCTCCGTCATCGCCGAGATCGGCGAAAACCCGCGCGTGCACAAGGAATTGCTGCGCAACACCGTCGAGGTGGTCAGCGGTATCTGCGACTGCACCGGGCAGGCGATCGAAGACCTGCGCGAAACCTTGGGCCCCGCACGCAAAATCGTCCGGGCCCGCGGCATGGAGTTGTTCTGCGCCGGCGCACACCCGTTCGCGCAGTGGAGCACCCAGCAGCTCACCGATGCGCCCCGCTACGCCGAGCTGATCAAGCGCACCCAATGGTGGGGACGGCAGATGCTGATCTGGGGTGTGCACGTGCACGTCGGGATCTCCTCGGCGCACAAGGTGATGCCGATCATGACCTCACTGCTGCGGTACTACCCGCATCTGCTGGCGCTGTCGGCGTCCTCACCGTGGTGGACCGGCGTGGACACCGGGTACGCCAGCAACCGGGCCATGATGTTCCAGCAGTTGCCGACCGCCGGGTTGCCGTTCCAGTTTCAGACCTGGCCGGAATTCGAAGGGTTCGTCTACGACCAGAAGAAGACCGGCATCATCGACCATGTCGACGAAGTCCGTTGGGATATAAGGCCTTCGCCGCATCTGGGCACAATCGAGGTGCGGGTCTGCGACGGCGTGTCCAACCTGCGTGAGCTGAGCGCGCTGGTCGCGCTGACGCACTGCCTGGTGGTCGAACTGGATCGCCGGCTGGAAGCCGACGAGTCGTTGCCGACCATGCCGCCGTGGCACAACCAGGAGAACAAGTGGCGCGCGGCGCGCTACGGGCTGGACGCGGTGATCATCCAGGACGCCGACAGCAACGAGCGCCTGGTCACCGACGACCTCGCCGATCTGCTCACCCGGTTGGAGCCGGTTGCCAAGTCGCTGCACTGCAGCGACGAACTCGCGGCGGTGGAGGAGATCTGGCGTCACGGTGCGTCCTATCAGCGGCAGCGGCGGGTGGCCGAAGAGCACGACGGCGATCTGCGCGCGGTCGTCGATGCGTTGGTGGGCGAGCTGGAGATCTGATGGAACTGGCGATGTTTCCGCTGGAGTCGGCGTTTCTGCCGAACCAGGATCTGCCGTTGCGCATCTTCGAGCCTCGCTACGTCGCGTTGGTGCGGCATTGCGTCGACACCGGCGAACCCTTCGGCGTGGTGCTGATCTCGCGCGGGCGCGAGGTCGGTGGCGGCGACGCGCGCTGCGATGTCGGTGTCCTGTGCGCGATCGACGAATGCGTCGAGCAGGGAGCGGACCGATACTCGCTGCGCTGCCGGACCGGCGAGCGGATTCGGGTGCACGAGTGGCTGCCCGACGATCCCTACCCGCGCGCCTCGGTGCGGCCGTGGCCCGATGAGGCGGGGGATACGGTCACCGAGGCGCAGCTTGTCGACGTCGAAGACCGGATGATGGCCTTGTTCGAGCGGATCGCGGAAGCGCGCGGCGCCACGCTGCCCGAGCGCGAGGTGCTACTCGGCCCGGGCGAAGCCGACGCGGGACGACGGCTGTACACGTTGGCCTCGCGTATCCCGATTGGTGCGGCCGACCGCTACGCCGTGCTCTCGGCGCCCTCGGCCGCCGACCGGCTCGCGGTGCTGGGTGAGGCGGTCGACGCGATCGCCGAAATGGTGGAGTTCCAGTTGTCGGAATAGCGGTGTGCTTTCCTATAGGGAATCTGATTGCGCGACTGGACGGTTGAGTGAAAGTACATCTGCAAGTCAACGGGTCGCCGACCGGTGCGTCGGCAAGTGCGGCCGAGATCGCCGAGACGGGCGCCGATGGTCTGTTCACGTTCGAGGGTCAGCACGATGTGTTCTTCCCGCTGATCATCGCGGCCAACGAGACCAGCCTGGACTTGATGACCAACGTCGCGATCGCCGCGCCGCGCAGTCCGCTGCACATGGCGCACGCCGCCTACGATTTGCAGGTCTTCAGCGGCGGCAGATTCCGGCTCGGGCTGGGCTCGCAGATCAAGGTCCACATCGAAAAGCGTTACGGCAGCACGTGGGTGCGCCCGGCGGCGCGGATGGCCGAAACCGTCGCGGCGATCAAGGCGATCTTCGCGGCGTGGGAAGGCCAGTCCCCGCTGAACTTTCGCGGTGAGTTCTTCACCCACACCCTGATGGCACCCAACTTCAACCCGGGCCCCAACCCGTTCGGGCCGCCGCCGGTGCTGATGGGCGCACTGGGCCCGATCATGACGCGCACCGCGGCCGAAGTCGCCGACGGCCTGCTGGTGATGCCGTTCAACAGCGCCCGCCATTTCGCCGAACGCACCGTCCCCGCGATCGATGAGGGACTGCGCCGGTCGGATCGAAAGGCCAACGATTTTCCGGTGATCGCCCAGGCCATGGTCGCGGTCGGCAGCAACGAGAAAGACTTGGCCACCGCCGTCAACGGCGTCGCTTCGCTGATCGCGTTCTACGGCTCGACCCCGGCCTACCTGCCGGTGCTCGAGGTCGAGGGCTGGGCGGATGTCCAGCCGGAACTCAATGCGCTGTCCAAGCAGGGCCGCTTCGCCGAGATGCGCGCCCTGATCACCGACGACATGGTGGCCCGGATCGGGATCGCCGGAACTCCCGAGCAGTGTGCCCAGCAGATCGCCGAGCGCTTCGGCGATCGCGTCGACGAAGTGTGTTGCTATTTCCCGGGTTACACGCCGCCGAGCGCGGACCTCGCCGGACTGATCGGCGCGTTGCACCGGACCCCAGCGCGGCGATGAGCACCGATCTGGTGGTCGAGGTCGACGCGGGCGTGGCGGTGCTCACGCTCAACCGGCCCGAGCACCTCAACGCCTATACGGGAGAGATGGGCGCGTTGTTGAGCCGAGCGTACCGGGAGTGCGACGAGGACGACGAGGTCCGGGCCATCGTGGTCACCGGGGCCGGCCGGGCCTTTTGCGCCGGCGCCGATTTCTCCGGCGGCGCAACGCCGTTCGACAGCCCCCAAGACTTTGCCGGGTTTTCCGCGTCGCCCATCGATCCGCCGGCGTTCGAATTGCGCAAACCGGTGATCGCTGCCGTCAACGGGCATGCCATCGGCATCGGGCTGACGATCGCGCTGCAGGCCGACATCCGCATCCTCGCCGAAGACGCCAAATACGGTGTGGTGCAAGTGCGCCGGGGAGTGATCCCCGATTGCATGGCGCACTGGACCCTGGCGCACCTGACCAATCTCGGTGTGGCGGCCGAGGTGTTGCTGACCGGGCGCACGTTCGACGGGCCCGAGGCCGTGGCGTTCGGCATCGCGAATCGGGCACTTCCCGCCGCAGAGGTGCTCGGCACCGCGCTGGAGATGGCGCGCGACATCGCGGTCAACGTGGCGCCGATGTCGGCGGCGTTGTCCAAGCGGTTGTTGTGGGACACCGCAATTCACGGCTACACGCCAGCTCAGGTCGCCTTGCTGGAGACGCAGTTGCACCACCGGGTGATGGGCACTCCCGACGCGAGCGAAGGCGTCGCCGCGTTCGTCGAGCGCAGGGCCCCGCGGTTCGGCTCGCGGGTGTCGCGGGACTGGAAGGCCCTGCCGGAGCCGTGAGTACCCGCGTCGACGTCATACGCCGGCGCAAATCTTCTCGGAGAGCAGCCAGAATTCGGCGGCGCGCTGTCCGTCACTCGCGTACGGGGCGACGTTTTCGCTGATTCCGCAGCCTTCCAGGTACAGCGCGCCGCGGTCGGCCAGATCGGGGCTCACCGCGGCCCACACCTGGGTGGCCGCACCCTGCTCGGGAGTGGAGAAGTCGAGACGGCCGTCGCTGGTCTCGCCGCGCAGTGCGCTGTTGTCCACGACGAGCTTGCGAAGGTTAGAGAAGTCCGCGCGCGACATGTATCGCGCCAGCGAGGTGGCGACGGTGCCGGGATGCACGGCGTAGGCGCGAATCCCCAAGTGGCACAACCGTCGATCGGCTTCGATCGCGTGCAGGATGTTCGCCGTCTTGGCGGCGCCGTACGCCACGAACTTGTCGTAGTCGCGACGCTCCCAGTTCGGATCGCTGAAGTCGACGTCACCCATCACGTGACCCCCGGAAGACAGGATCACCACCCGGGCCCCTTGCGCGGCGGTCAGCTGCGGGACCAGCAACCGGGTCAGCTCGAAGTGCCCGAAATGGTTTGTCCCGATCTGTAATTCGAACCCGTCCTGGGTGCGGCCGAACGGGGTGAACATGACGCCGGCGTTGTTCATCAGCACATGCACCGCCGGCGCGATGTCGCTGATCGCCTTCGCCGCCGCGCGAACGCTGGATAGCACGGTGAGGTCGAGCTCGACGGCGGAGGCCGTCGCGTCCGGTACTTCGGCCCGCACCCACTGGACGGTTTCGGCCAGGGCATCCCGGTTGCGGGCGGCCAGGATCACGTGGGCGCCCGCGGCGGCCAGCGCCCGCGTCGACTCCCGGCCCAGACCCGACGAGGCGCCGGTGATCACACATGCCTTGCCGGACAGGTCGATTCCGTCGACGACCTGCAGCGCGGTCCGACGTTCGCTCATCTCCGCGTGTCCCGCAACTGCGGTTTGAGTGACTCAGGATAGATGTCGATTGTCTGAGTGTAGCCAGTTTGCGCGTCATCTCGATGCTGTCGTCGTGCCCCCGAAAGCGGACGCCCAAGGCCTGGCGTCGCAGCCAACGGCAAAATCATGGTCGTCGGCACTCCGGAGTGTTACTCTGCGTCGGCATGGGAATGCGCGAAAGCATTTTGGACTCGGCTCTGCAGTGTTTTACCGAGGACGGGTACGAGCGGACCACAGTCGCGCGGATTCGAGAGCGCTGTGGCGTATCCAACGGTGCTCTTTTTCATCACTTTTCGTCGAAAGACGCGATCGCGGGTGCGCTTTACGTCGGGGCGATGCAATCGGTTCAGGACGGCTTCTGGAATGTGATTCGGCAAAACCCGGCGACGTTGCGGGAGGCCATCGGCGGCGTGGTCCGCCAACTGATGGGTTGGATTGAGGACAACCCGGACCGTGCGCGTTTCCTTTATGGCCGAGGCCACCTCGACTGGACCACCGAGGCCGGTGGGCAGCTGCAAGACTTGAACCGCGGCCTGACCGAGACCTACCAAAACTGGTTGGCGCCCTTCATCGCCCGTGGTGAGGCAAAGGACTTTCCGATGCCAGTGGTGATCGCGATCGTGACCGGGCCGGTGCACGCCATCGCCCAGCGCTGGCTGGCCGGCCAACTGCCGAACCCGCTGCTGCATTATGCCGACGATTTGATCGATGCGGCCGTTGCCGGCATGAGCGGCGTCCCGACCAAGCGTCCGCGGCGACAGCAACCGCCGGCCCAGGGCCGAGTTCGTATCCAGCTGCTGGGCAGCGAGGGTTCGGTCATCGCGGAAGGTGACGCGGTTGCCGAACTGACACCGGTGCCGCCCGCGCGCTGATCAGCTGGAGAGTAAAACTCCGGAGTGTTACTCTGCACCCATGCTGGAAATTCCGACGGCGCGTGAATTACTCGAACTCTCCCCGGTCCACACCCGGCTGCGTGCGCAAGCGCGCGATGTTGCGGCGCGGTGCGCGGACCGGGCGGGCGAGATCCGACAGCATCTGCTGGATCGCCATGAGATGCACCCGCAATTGTGGGCCAGCTTCTGCGAGCACGGCTGGCCCGGATTGGTGCTACCCGCCGAATATGGTGGGGCCGAGGGCGGGCTGCTCGGCATGAGTCTTGTCCTCGAGGCATTCGCCGAACGCGGGATCGTGCTGTGGATGCCGGTGCTGTCCTCGGCGATCGCGCATGCGATCGCCGAGGCCGGTCCGCAGTCGGCTAGTCGGCAGTGGTGTACCCGGGTTGCCCGTGGACAGACGCTGCTTGCCCTGGCCGCAACCGAGTCACACAGCGGCCACAACATTTTCCGCACCAGGACCGAGATCCATCGCGACGGGGACCATTTCGTGGTCAATGGCGTCAAGCAGATCACGTCCGGCCTGGACGCGGTGGATCGCGTGCTGGTGTTCGGCCGTGCGGCGTCCGGCGATGCATCGAAGGGCCACACAATGGTCCTGGTGGACCCGAACTCGCCCGGGGTGACGATCCGCGAGCTGCCGATGCGCTATCGCGAAGGCGTCCGGCAATATCAGCTCGAACTCGACGGTGTCATCGTTGCGGCGGACGGCCTGATCGGCACCGAGGGCAACGGCCTGGCCGCCATGTGGCCGTTCACCGCGGTGGAACGCGTCCTGACCGCCGCACTATGCCTGGGGAGCGCGGCATACGCCCTGACGTCCGCGATCGGCCGTGCGCGGGAACGTGTCATCTCGGGCAGCGCGCCGATCGGCGCCAACCAGGCGATCGCGCACCCGTTGGCCAACCTGCACGCCCGGCTCGCGGCGGTTCGGCTGTTCGTGTACCGGACCGCCTCGCGGTTCGACGCGGGTGTGGACGCGTATGCCGTTGCGGGCGAGGCGAATATGGCGAAGGTGCTCACCGCCGATCTCGCGTTCGACAGCCACGACCACACCATGCAGGTGATGGGGGTCGATGCATGGGATGAGCGCCAGGGCTGGATCGACAACTACCTCGATGCCCGGCTTTCGCGATCCGGCCCGGTCAGCAACGAGTTCGCCCTTAATTTCATCGCCGAACATGTCCTGGGTCTGCCGGCACACACGTAACGGATTCGGTCGCATGCCGTGGATTGACGACGCGGACGGTGGCGATCACCGCGGCCATGAAGAACAAGGCCGCGGCGATCTGCAGCAACCGCGCGAAACTGACATCGGTGAGCCTGCCCGCCGCGATCAATCCCACGGACGCCACGGCGGTCAGCGCCGACGTCCGGCCCACCGCGTTTTGGACGGCCGCCGCGATTCCGCTGCGGGCCGCGTCGACCGAAGACAGGTTCAGGGCGCCCAACGGCGTGGTGGTGAGTAGCAGTCCGATGGCCAGCACCGTCGTCCCGGGCAGCAGATGCGTGACGATGTTGAATCCGTGACCGGGCCGGATCAGCAGCAGCCCCAGTCCGGCCAGGATCGGGCCCGTCGTCAGGAAAACCCGCGGTCCGATTCGGGCGGCCAAAGCGCCGACGCGCCTGGCGAACAGAAACGACAGGACGGGGTTGGGCAGGGTGGCCAAGGCCGCGACCGTCGCGCAGTAGCCCGCGACCTCCTGGGTGTAGAGCGCGACGGCGAGGGAGGCCATGGCGATGGCGCCGTAGACGAATGCGGTGACCAAGTTGGCGGCGGCGAAGTTATGGACCGCGAACAGCCGCAGCGGTATCAGCGGGTGCGCGGCGCGCCGTTGCCAACTCACGAACGCCGGCACTGCCGCGATCCCAACGATCAGCGTCGCGACGATGCGCTCGGACCATCCGTGCTGTCCGGCCTCGATCAGCGCATCCACGGTGGCGGCCAACCCGATCGCGGCCAACACCGCCCCGCGGACGTCGAGGGGGGCGCGCTCGGTCGGCCGGGGAACGGGGCGCAGCCAAAACGTCAATGCGAAACCGATGACGATCGGTACGGCCGACAACGCATAGATCCAGCGCCAGCTCAGCAGGTCCACCGCCAACCCGCCCAGCAGCGGGCCGATCGCGAACGCGGTACCGGTCCACCCGGTCCACGTTCCGATGGCTTTGTGGCGGTCCGCGGGGGCGAACGTGGAATTGATCATTGCCAGCGACCCGGGCACCAAAAACGCCGCACCCAGACCCTGGACGACGCGCCCGGAGATCAGCATCACCGGCGAGGCCGCGGTGGCCGCCACCACCGAGCCGCAGCCGAAGGCCGCCAGCCCGAAACGCATCACCGGCACGCGACCGAACAGGTCGGAGATGGAACCGCCCGGCAAGATGGCGGCCGCCATGGCCAGCAGGTAGCCGTCGACGACCCACTGCTGCAAGCACAGTCCTCCGCCGAGGTCGCGCTGGGTGGCCGGCAGCGCCAGATTCACCACGGTGCTGTCGAGGAAGGCGACCATCGACACCATGACGGCCACCACCATGACGCGGCTGGTGGGCGCCGTCTGACGCAATTTCGCCAGCAATCCGGCCCGGGGTGCGGGGCGCCCGATCCCGGGAGATGGTTGCGTCGCGATCATGTTGGCCTCGCGGGGCGGTCGCTCATCTCCGAGTCCTCCTCGAGGCCGCCGCAACGTATTGGGCCGGCAACCTCATCAGGATGGTGTATGCGAAGTGGTTACGCGCCAGCGCGCCAAAACGTTCAGACGGAACTCATATGACCACCGGTCGGCGTGGGCCGGGATGGACGACGCGCTCCATCAGCCGCGGTGCCACGACCCGATGCAGCGGGCCGATCACGGCCCACACCATGCCGGCGGCTCTGCGGTGGTAGTGCACGCGGGTGGTGAGCGTGGCGCGCCGACCGTCCAGGCGTCGCAGCGTCAGCTCGCCGCGCATCAGCGGGCCGCCCGTCGTCAGCACGAGCTCGTCGGGATCCGACTGCACGATGCGCCAGCCGATCAGGTGATCGGGCGAGGAGTGCGGGCCCAGGTGAAATCTCAATACGTGGCGATGGATCCACACCACCGCGCCTCCGCCCCGTTCACTGCCGAGCGCGTCACGAAACATCTGCTCGGCAGTGCGCACGTCGCCGTGCGGGATTCCGACCTCGAAGACATCCGTGTAGTCGGACGCGGTCTGGCCGATCCCGGTCTGCTCGGTAAGTGCCGCGGCCGCAATGCGTTTCAGCGTCCGGCGGGTCACCACCCGGTGCGCGCCGGTGCCGATGACCAGGGCGCGATAGATCGTTCCGTGCACACCCGGGAAGGCCGCCCAGGTGGTCGCGCGCACCCGGGTGCGGCCCGCGGCGTCGGCGTCCAACTCGAACACCCACCGGTAGATCGCGAACAGGTGGCGGCCCTTCAGCGCGAAGCGTTCCGGTTCGCGTGCTTCGTCGAGCACGAAACCGATTGGCACAGTGGATGGGTCGTGCGGATCGCGACACATCACGCGTAGCAGCGCCGTCCACGTTTCTGCGCGATTCGCGTCGACAGTTATGGCATGCTCATCGATATAGGGTAATCGTTCCATATAGAAGGAATGTACTAGATCATGGCACCTCCGCGGAAGCATGAAACCGATGTGATCCTCGACGCAGCCCGTGCGCTGGTGCTCGAGGGCGGACCACGCGCGGCCAGTGTCGCGGCGATCGCGAAATCCAGCGGTGCGCCGGCCGGCACGCTGTATCACCGCTTCGGCAACCGCGACGGCATCCTGGCGGCGGCGTGGCTGCGCGCGCTGGAGCGCTTCCAGTCCCGGGCGATGGCGGCCGCGGAGGCCGATGCGGCGGATTCGCCGGCCGACACCGCGGTCGCGATGGCCGTCGCGGCGATCAGCTTCGCGCGCGAACTCCCCGACGATGCTCGGCTGTTGCTGACCATCCGTCCGGGTGACCTGTTCGACGAAGCGCCCGACGCGCAATTCCAGCAGACGGTGGGCGCGATGAACGCGCCGCTGACCGAGCGGGTCGGCGTACTGGCACGAAAGCTTTACGGGCGCAAAGATTCCCGATCCGTCGATGCCGTCGTTCGCGCGATCGTCGACCTGCCTTATGCGGTCGTTCGGCGCCACGCACGCGACGAGCCGATGCCGTCCTGGCTGGAGGCCGATGTCGCGGCCTCGGTGCGTGCGGTGCTAGCGAGCTTTGGCGAACGCGCGTAGCGACTCCACCTGAACGGGATCCAGCGAGGGCCGCACGGTGTTGCGGGCCGCCTCGAGGTCGGCGGCGGTCACGTCGGCGGCGTCGATGGAGCGCCGCATCGCGGTGAGCGCGGCCTCGCGCAGCAGGGCCACGCAGTCGGCCGCGCTGAACCCGTCGAGTTCGGCGGCGATGTCGTCGAGATTGACATCCGCGCTCAGCGGGATGGATTTCGCCGCGGTCCGCAGGATTTCGCGGCGGGCGGCCGCGTCGGGCGGCTCGACGAATACCCGCCGCTCCAGGCGGCCCGGGCGCAGCAGCGCGGGATCGATCAGGTCGGGCCGGTTGGTGGCGCCCAGCACCACGACGTCACGCAGCGGGTCGATGCCGTCGAGCTCGGTCAGCAACGCGGCCACCACCCGATCGGTCACGCCCGAGTCGAAGCTCTGCCCACGCCGTGGCGCCAGCGCGTCCACCTCGTCAAGGAACACCAGCGACGGCGCCGAATCCCGTGCGCGCCGGAACAACTCGCGGACGGCCTTCTCCGAGGCGCCCACCCATTTGTCCATCAGCTCGGAGCCCTTGACCGCATGCACACTCAGCTGCCCGGTGCTGGCCAGCGCGCGGACCACAAAGGTCTTGCCGCAGCCGGGCGGCCCGTAGAGCAGCACTCCGCGTGGCGGGTCGACGCCGAGACGCGCGAAGGTGTCGGGATGCTGCAGCGGCCACAGCACCGCTTCGGTCAGCGCCTGCTTGGCTTCGATCATGTCGCCGACGTCGTTGAGCGTCAGGTTTCCGACGGTCAGCTCCTCGCTGGCCGAGCGCGACAGCGGCCGGATGACCGACAGCGCGCCGACCAGATCTTCCTGGTTCAGCTTGGGTGGCTGGCCGTCGGCGCTGGCGCGCGAGGCCGCCCGCAGCGCCGCCTCCCGCACCAGCGCGGCCAGGTCGGCGGCGACGAAACCCGGTGTACGGCCGGCGATTTCATCGAGTTCTAGCTCGCTGGTGGGAACGGATTTCAGCATCGTCTCCAACAGCGCCTTGCGGGTCGCGCCGTCGGGCAGTGTCAAGCCGAGTTCCCGGTCGCACAGCTCGGGGGAGCGCAGCCGTGGGTCGAGCTGGTCGGGTAGCGCGGAGGTGGCGATCAACGCCACGCCGTCGGTGGCCACCGCGGTGCGCAGCTCGGCGAGGATCAGGGCGGCCACCGGCTCGGCGGTCGCCGGCAGCAGCGCGTCGGCATCGGTGATCAGCAGTACGCCGCCGCCATCGCGAATCGCGGTCACCGCGGCGGCCACCGTCTTGAGCCGGTCTTCGGCCGCCAGCGCGCCCACCTCCGGGCCGTCGAGTTCGACCAGCCTGCGGCCCGCACACACCGCGAGCACCATCGTCGTCTTGCCGACTCCGGCCGGACCCGACACCAGCACACCCAAATTCGTGGTGGCGCCAAGGCTTTTCAGCAGGTGCGGTTCATCGAGGGCCAGCTTGAGCCATTCGCTGAGCTTGCCGGCCTGCACCTGGGAACCCTTGAGATCGTCGACGTGGATGGCGGGATCCGCGACGGCCACGGGTTCCGGCCGAGGTGCTCTCGCGCCCACCCGGACCCCGTCGCCCCAGGAGACCAACGAGTTCGGCTGCACGCTCACCGGTCCCTCGGGATCCACGCCGGTGACCGTCAGCAGCTCCGAGGTCCAGCTGATCCCGACCGACGACGTCAGCGCCCGGCTTGCGGCCGATGTCGAGGTGCCGGGGCCGAGGTCGCGGGGCAGCAGTGACACCGCGTCGCCCACGGTCATCACCTTGCCGAGCAGCGCCTGCCGCAGGGTGGCCGAGGTAATCGATTGAATGGCAAGCGAAGAGCCGTTCAGCGTGACCGACCGCGCGCCGTACACCGTGACCGCGCTGACGATCACCGCGGTGCCTTCGCGCAGCCCGGCGTTGGACAGTGTCACGTCATCGAGCAGCACCGTGCTCACCGGGATGGTCGCCTCGGCCAGTCCCGCCACCGCCGCGGTGGTTCGCGAGCCGGTCAGCGATACGGCATCCCATTCCCGGATACCAAGGGCGGCAACGGCATTCGGATGCATTCTGATGACGCCGCGGCGCGAGTCGACGGCTGAGGTGTTCAGCCGGGCGGTCAGCGTCAGCTGTCCGGACCCCGCGCGGGGATCCGTCATGGCAATCGTCCACCCGGCTTACGCAGCCCCAGCCGCGCCATCGACCGACCGCCGGTTCGTCCCAGCCGGGCTATGGGTCGCCGGTTGGGCTGCGCGCGGCGGTTGGCACGCCGCACCGCGCGCCGTTGTTCGGGCTTTTCGTCCCACACCTCGGGGTGTGCGGCCAGCCAGCGCTGGTTACGCACCGCGAAGGGGACGTGGCAGAGGTAAGCGATGATGATGACCCAGATTAGGACGTAGGGGGCCAACACCGCCGCCGCTGCGCAGATCGCGAGGATGGCCAGCAGCGGCGCCGCCCAGTTCGGTGGCACCGCCGCCGCATGCATCTTGCGCATCGGGATCTTGCTGATCATCAACATCGACGTCCCGGTGATCCAGATGCAGAGGAAAACCGGGTGCGACCACCAGCCGTCGCCGAACTGCAGCTTGAGCCCCACGAGGCCGATCATCGAGATCGCGCCGGCCGGCGCGGGCATCCCGACGAAGAATTCGTGCGCGTAGGCGGGCCGGGTCCCGTCGTCTTGCAGCGCGTTGAACCGTGCCAGCCGCAACACCACGCAAACCGCGTACAGCAGCACCACGATCCAGCCGGCCGGTGACGTCTCCAGCAGCGTCACGTAGAGCACGATGGCCGGGGTCACGCCGAAGTTGACGGCGTCCGCGAGCGAGTCGATCTCCTCACCCATCCGCGACTGCGCGTCCAGGATGCGGGCCACCCGGCCGTCCAGTCCGTCGAGAATGGCCGCGGCGGCGATCAGCGCCATCGCCGCCTTCGGCTGATGCTCGAGGGCGAACTTGATCGAGGTCAGCCCCGCGCAGATGGACAGCACCGTCATCGCACTGGGCAGGATCTGCAGGTTGACCGCGCGGCCGCGGATCTTGTTGGTCATCGCAGCTCGGCCAATACCGTCTCGCCGGCCACCGTGCGCTGCCCGACCGCGACGATCGGCTGGGTGCCCGGCGGGAAGTAGGTGTCCAGCCGGGAGCCGAACCGGATCAGGCCGTAGGTGTCGCCGATCGACAGTTTCTCCCCGACGTGCGCGTTGCACACGATGCGGCGGGCGACCAGTCCGGCGATCTGCACCGCGACCACCTCGGCGCCGTTGTCGGTGCGGATGCGCACGCTGGTGCGCTCGTTCTCGTCGCTCGCCGAGGGCAGGTCGGCCGACCCGAAGCGGCCCGGCCGGTGCTGCACGGCGATCACTTCGCCGCCGACGGGGGCGCGCTGCACGTGGGCGTCCAGGATCGACAGGAAAATGCTGACCCGCGGCAGCGGCGCGTCGCCCATGCTCAGTTCCGCGGGTGGGGCCGCGGAGTCGACCAGGCAGACCACGCCGTCGGCGGGGGCGACGACGACACCGGGCCGGGTGGGCGGCACCCGCGGCGGGTGCCGGAAAAACGCCGCGCAGGCACCGGCGGCCAGCAGGCCGACCCGGCGCGGCCACCGGTGGTTGCGTCCGACCAGGGCGAGGGCCAAGCCGGCGGAGATGAACGGCAGCCCCGCGGGATGAACCGGCGGGACGGTCTCGCGCACCAACTCGAGCATGTGCCGTGGGCTGACCGTCGGGCCCTGGTAGGACAGGCCTTCCTCAGCGGAATGGCGGGGGCGTCGTGCCACCCGCGTCATCTTACGGAGCCCCGGTGGCTTGCTGCTTCGTCCGGGCCAGCAACCGGGAGTGTCTGACTATTAGGTCAGATCCCAGACCTGCAGTTCGGTTCCGGCGGACACTTCCACGACATCTTCGGGGATGTCCAGCAGGCCGTTCGCGGACGCCAGCCACCGCAGGTGGTGCGAGGCCGGCGGGCCGTAGCTGAGCACGCTGCCGTCGGAGATGTCGAGAATCGCGCGCCGGAACTGGCGTTTGCCTCGCGGCGAGGTCAGCGACTCGGCGAGAACCGCGGGCCGGTGCGGGCGGTGCGGATCCGGCAGGGCCATCGCCGTGCGCAGCGCGGGACGGATGAACACCTCGAAGGACACCAGCGCGCTGACCGGGTTGCCGGGCAGTGTGACGATCGTGGTGCCGGCGACGCGGCCGATGCCCTGCGGCATCCCGGGTTGCATTGCCACCTTGACGAATTCGACGCCCTGGTCGCCGTCGCGGCCGAAGGCGTCCTTGACGACTTCGTAGGCGCCGGCGCTGACTCCGCCGCTGGTGATGATCAGGTCGGCGTCGGCCGCATGCCGATCCAGGATCGAACTGAACTGCGCGACATCGTCTTCGGCCGTCGCGACGGCGATCACGTCCGCGCCCGCTTCACGCACGGCCCCGGCCAGCATGATCGAGTTGGACTCGTAGATCTGTCCGGGCTGCAGCGGGGTGCCCGGCGTCACCAGCTCCGTCCCGGTCGAGATCACCAGCACCCGCTGCCGCGGTATCACCGGCAGCTCCGGCAATCCCAGCGCCGCGGCCAGGCCCAGCACCGCCGGGGTCACGACCTGGCCCTTGCGCAGCACGGTGGTGCCCGGCGCCACGTCTTCGCCCGCTCGGCGGATGTGCTTGCCGGGCTCCGAGCGCGCGTGGATCGCCACCGAGTCCACGCCGCCGTCGGTGTTCTCCACTGGCACAACGCCGGTCGCCCCCGCGGGCATCGGCGCGCCGGTCATGATGCGGTGCGCGGTGCCGGGTTGCAGCGTCAACGCGTCAGTGCGCCCGGCCGGTATGTCCGCGGCGACCGGCAGGATCACCGGACTGTCGGGCGTGGCGGCGTAGGTGTCCTCGGCGTGCACCGCGTATCCGTCCATCGCGGAGTTGTCGAACACCGGCAGCGCCAGCTGGGCCACCACGTCGTCGGCCAGGACCAGGCCTTGCGCCTCCGTCAGTGGCACCGTCGCGGCGGGGCGGGCGCTGATCATGGCTGCTACGACGCGCTGGTGTTCCTCGACTGACCGCACCCGGCCATTATCTTCCCTGCCAGATTCCGAAGCCGACGCCGGTGTTGGCAAGCCCGACGTAGAGTCGAGAACGTGATTACCGGGTTGGCCCACACCGGGGTGTGCGTTCCGGATTGTGAGGCCGCGGTGGCCTTCTACCGCGACGTCTTAGGCCTGCGTGTGCTGTCGCCGCCGTACGTGATGGCCGGTAACGCCATTCGCAACGACATGGGTGAACTGGTGGCCGATCCCACCATGAAGGCCGCCATCGTCGGCTTCGGGGACGGCAGCGATCGCGTCCTGGAGGTGATCGAGTACCTCAACGTCGACGGTGGCTCTCCCGACAGCCAGCGTGGTGCCGGCAGAGCGCTGACCGATCACGGGCTCTCGCACGTCGGGCTGATTTGTGAGGATCTCGACGCCACCCGGGCGGAACTCGAGAGCAAGGGAGTCCGATTCCTGGTCAGCGGAATCGCCGACGTCGCGCGAGTGCGCACCACCTGGTTCGCCGATCCGTGGGGCGTGGTGTTCATCCTGGTGGAGAAGAGCCGGCCCGAGCGACCCTACTTCGCGCAATGGGAGTGAAGCCGCGGGTCGGGGTCATCGGCGCCGGCGCCGGCGGCATCGCGATGGGAATCCAGCTCGCCGAGGGCGGCTACGACTTCACCATCTTCGACCGCGCCGACGGATTCGGAGGCACCTGGCGGCACAACACTTTTCCGGGTGCGGCCTGCGATGTGCCGTCGCATCTGTACTCGTATTCGTTCGCGCTGAACCCACGCTGGAGCAAGACCTACGCGAACCAGCCCGAGATCCTGGCCTACCTGGAACGGGTGGCCGACGAGCACGGGCTGGGCCCACACCTGCGGCCCCACACCTCGATCGCCTCGGTGCGCTGGTCGGACAGCGGGCGACGATGGACGCTCGTCACCGACGACGGCGACGAGCACCAGTTCGACGTCGTGGTCAGCGCCGTCGGAATGCTCGATGTGCCCAATGTTCCGGATATCCCTGGGGCGCAGCGGTTTCGGGGCCGGCGATTCCACTCCGCGCGCTGGGACCACAGCAGGTCGACGGCGGGTGAGCGGGTCGCGTCCATCGGCACGGGTGCCAGCGCGATTCAATATGTCCCGGCGATCGCCCCGAAAACCGCTCATCTCACCGTGTTTCAGCGAACACCGATCTGGATCGCGCCCCGATTCGACTTTCCGTTCACCCCGGAACAGCACGCGGAGTTCGAACGCGATCCGGCGGCAGCGCAAAAGCTGCGTGACGAGGCATTCGACGCCTACGAGTCATCCAGTTTCGACGTCGACGCCGACCAGACTCGCGAGGCGACCGAGCTTGCCCGAAGCTACTTGCACCGCAAGATCGCCGACCCCGAACTGCGTGCCAAGCTAACACCGGACTACCCGGCGGGCTGCAAACGGCCGCTGATGTCGCGCGAGTGGTACCCGACGTTCGGGTTGCCCAACGTCAGCCTGGAAACCAACGCGATCGCCGAGATCACCGAACGCGGGGTGCGCACCGCCGACGGCGTCGAGCACCGCGTCGACACCATCGTCTACGGCACCGGCTTCAAAGCCGCCGACTACCTGGCCAGCATCGACGTGTACGGAAGCGGTGGCCGGCAACTGCGCGACGACTGGAGCGACGGCGCGGAAGCCTACCTGGGCACGTTGATCGCCGGGTACCCGAACTTCTTTACGCTCTACGGCCCCAACACCAATGGCGTCAACTCGATCATCTACATCCACGAGGCGCAGACGACTTTCATCCGCCAGATGCTCGACGTGATGGGTGGTCGCCGGGCGCGCACCATCGAGGTGACCCACGACGCGCAGCGGCGCTACAACGACGAGATCCAAACCGCGATGGCGGGCAAGGTCTGGCTGGCCTGCACCAACTACTTTCGCCATCCCAGCGGCAAGGTGGTCACCCAACTGCCCTACAGCGGGCGGACATTCTTCGAGCGCACCCGCACGCTGGTCGAAGACGACTACGAGCTGCGTGCGTAGTTCTCGCTGAACTGTTTGCGCAGCCAGCCGATCATCATCGGCACCACCTCGGGGGCCTTGCTCATCGCGACGTGACCGGTGCCCTCGATCAGGTGTACCTCGGTGTTGGGCCGGCCTTCGAAGACCAGGGTGTCCGATTGCGGGATGAAGTAATCGTCGGCGCCGTTGACGACCAGCATCGCAGAATTAGTCTGCTGGGCAAGAAGATTCGCTCGATTGAGATCGCCCAGACCGACACTGATCTCGTCGAGGCTCGGCGAGTGATCCCAATGCATGGCGTTGCCGACGATGTCGTGCATGCCGTAGGGCAGCTTCTTGAGGTTCTCTGGCTCGAACGACTTGACGACCGGTCCGCCGAGATTGATTGCGGCGTCGACGATCCCGGTCAGCCCCGACATCGCGGCGAAGTTGCCGCCGAACGATGCGCCGAAGTGAGCCACCCTACCGTCGCCGAGTGTCCTTGCGTAGTCTGCGATTCCGTGGATCACCTCGTCGGCGTGCCGGTCGAGCGGGATCGCGGTCTCGCCGGTGCCGGGGTGGTCGAACGCCAGCGTCGATACGCCGGCGTTCATCGTGAACCCGACCCACCACGGGTGGATGTCCATCTTCCAGGTGTCCACCCCACCGCTGGCGATCAGCACCGGCCGCGCCGCGTAGTCGCCGTCGGTGGAGTACAGGTGGACGGGCACCTCGACGGTGCCGCCGCGATAGCCGACGGTGATGATCCGTCGTTCGAAGGTCACCGGGAAATTCTTGGCTGCCAACTGGAATTGCTCGAGCTGATTGCGCAGGGCCTGCACTCGCGCCTGATCGGTCAGGCACGGGAACTTCGCGCAACCATAGAGCAGTGAGGCCATGTGGTGGTCGCCGCGGTAGGCGTATTCGTTGGCCAGCTTGGACCATTCGTAGGTCCAGCCACCCGGCGCGTCGGTCCACATGTCGGTGACGGCTTCGCGGACCCGTTCGATGTCCTCGAGCGGAATACCGAATTTCTCGAACTGGTGCGTGCGGTCCTCGAACATGTCCGCTGCGTCGATGTCGTAGGTGTACATGGGTTCAGCTCCTCAGTGTGGCGAAGTAGTCGGCGATGGTGGTGGTGTCGTCCAGGGCGGCGACGGCCCCGAGGTAGCCGTCCGGGCGGATCACGACCCGGCCGCCGTCGGTGAGTCCGAGTCGCTGCGCCACAAGACCTTTCGGGTCGGCGATGACGGCGTCATACCCGGCCACCGGCGTGTCCGTACCGGTGACCAGGACCTGCGGCTGACCGTCGCCCGCGGCCGGTGCCACATGTGCGTCGGCGACGGTGACCACGGTGTGGCCGGTATTCTGCACACCGCAGACCGCACTGAGCTGTTTTTGCAGCGTCTCGTCGGCGACATGCGGAAAATGTTCACCAGCAACCACTTTGGCGTGCTTGAGGCGCGGTCCCACTGCGATGGGGCCGTCCTTGTAGCAGATGCCGATCTCCGCGACGACGTTGGCGACCAATTGCCGCGTCGCCGGGATGTGCGAAAGCGTGCGCACCAGCAGATTGCGGATGACCCGCGGCACGCCGGAGAGCGTGCCGACCTTGGTGAGCCGATCGGTGAAGGAGATGACATTTTGCGCAACGGGTAGCCGTTCGGCCTCATAGCTGTCCAGCAGTCGCTCACCGGCGTCGCCCTCGACCACCGCGGCCAGCTTCCAGGCCAGGTTGAACGCGTCCTGCATGCCGGTGTTCATGCCCTGGCCGCCGGCCGGACTGTGGATATGGGCGGCGTCGCCGGCCAGGAAGACCCGGCCCCAACGGTAGGCCGGCACCCGCGCGTGGTGCACCTCGAAAGTGGTCAGCCAATGCGAGCCGACCAACCGGATGCCGCCGACTCGCTGGTCGAGGATCGTCTGCAGTTCGTCCTGCGTCGGGTGCAGGTTCAGCGGCGTGCCGGGCTCGTCGTGGACCTCGGCCAGGAACCGCATCCGCCCGTCGCGCATCGGCAGCACCACCACCGGGCCCTCGGTGGCGAAGAAGGTGTACATCGCGTCCCGGTCCAGCTGATGTTCGGCGTCGACGTCGCCGAGCAGAAAGCGTTCTCCGACAAAGGAACCGGCGAGTTTGGTACCGACCAGTTTGCGCACGGTGCTGCGGGCGCCGTCGGCCCCGATCACCCACGGCGTGGTGAGGAGTTCGGTCACTCCGTCGGCGTGCCGCAAGGTGAGGTGTGCGGCGGCGTCGTCCTGCTTCAGCGCGGTCAGCTCGACACCGCGCTCGACGGTGACGCCGAGCGACTCCAGGTATTCGGCGAGAACGCGCTCGGTTTCGGTCTGTGCCGTCACCAAACTGAACGGGAACGCGCTGTCGACGCCGCCCAACGGGACGTGGAACAGCCTGCTGCGGCCGGCGTACATCTTCATCGCGGTGGCCTTGACCCCGGTGCTCACCATCTCGTCGACGATGCCCATCCGGGCGTACATGTCCAGGCTGCGGGAATGCACCGCGATGGCTCGGGACTGGTCGGTCGGTTCCGCCAACTTGTCGATCACCCGCACGCGGATGCCGCGGCGGGCGAGTTCGCAGCCCGCGACCAGCCCGACCGGCCCGGCGCCGACGACCAAGACGTCAGGGCTCGAGGTAGTGCTCATGAACTTCTCCTGTTTTTCACGGTTCGTTGAAACTAGTCTCACGCTACGTTGAAAAAAGTCTCAACGCAAGCGAAATCTCACGCCCTGATGAAACTCAGGTTGAATAAGGCGCTAACTCCGGGCAACCCGACGCGTCAGACCCAGTAGTTGTCGTGCCGGACGAACCACTCGCTGCGTTCGTCGTCGGTCATATCGGCCAGCGCGGCAAAGCCTTCGAAGTAGGCCTCGCGCGGCGCGCCGGGCGCGAACAGCATCAGGATCGATGCGGGTTCGTCGGCCTCGTTGCGGAAGCCGTGGACCCCGCCCGGCGGCACGTAGAGGAAGTCGCCCTGCTGCCCGTCGGCCCACTCGGTGCCGTCGTAGAGCTTGATCGTCCCGGACAGCACGAAGAAGGCCTCGGACATGGCGCGGTGAAAATGGGCCGGGGGCCCGCCGCCGGCCGGGGCGATATCGACCCGGTACAGGCCGTAGTCGCCGTCGGTGGCCTGCTGGTTGGCGAGGTAGTGGTATTTGACGCCGGCGGTCTCGTAGTCGGGCGCCGTGTCGGCCCGCCTGAGCCAGGCGCTGACCTCCGGCTGCTCGGCGGTGTAGCGCGGCGGCGGGTACGGCGGCACAACCAAGGACATGGTTCCCAGCCTGCCAGTTAGCATCGCGAGGGTGGAGGCCCCGGAAGAGGTGCGCACCGAACGGCTCCTCGACGCCCAAGCGAAGGCGGCACAACTGTTCGACGAGATCGAACGACGCGCGATGATCCGCCCCGGCGTGGGCGAAAAGGCGTTGTCCGACGAAATCCGCGACCTGGCCGCGGAGATGTTCGGCGTGACCCGGCACTGGCACCGGCGGATCGTGCGGGCCGGCGAGAACACCCTGCTGCCCTTCAAGGAGCACCCGCCGGACCGGGTGATCGCCGACGACGACATCGCGTTCCTGGATCTGGGGCCGATCTTCGAGGAGTGGGAGGCCGACTTCGGGCGCACGTTCGTGCTGGGCGACGACCCGGCTAAAAAGGCTGTGCGCGAAGCACTTCCGCGGGTGTGGCAGGCCGGACGAAACTATTTCGACCAGCATCCGTCCGTCACCGGCGCCGAGTTGTTCGACTACGTCGTCGGCGCCGCGCGCGCCGAGGGTTTCGAGTGGGGCAGCCCGATCGCCGGCCATCTGGTGGGCGAGTTCCCGCACAAGAAGGTCTCTGGCGACGGCGTCCAGTGGTACATCACGCCCGGCTCGGACCGGCCCATGCGACGCGAAGACGGCGGCGGGCGGCCGTGCCACTGGATCCTGGAGATCCATCTGGTCGACCGCCCGCGCGGTTTTGGCGGGTTCTACGAGCAGCTGCTCGATCTGCTCTAGTCGACGGGGTAAACCACCCCGGTGAGCTCCTCGGAGACCGTCCACAACCGGCGCTGCACGCCGAGGTCGTGTGACTTGTCGCTGGACGAGACGAGCTTGGGGTAGCCGCGTTGCTCGCCGAAACCGTCGGGGCCGTAGTACTGCCCGCCCAGCACGCCGGGGTCGGTCGCGGCCCGCAGGGTCGGCAGCGCGCCCATGTCCGCGCCCTGGAAGAGCGGTTCGATCAGCGGGGTGAGGCGGGTGAGCAGGGGCGGCAGGTTGCGAGTCAGCTCCGTGCGCGAGCCGCCGGGGTGGGCGGCCGCGGCGATCGTCGTCCCCCGCGGGGCCAGCCGTCGCTGCAGCTCGTAGGTGAACAGCAGGTTGGCCAGTTTGGACTGGCCGTAAGCTCCGACCCGGTTGTAGCTGTGTTCCCACTGCAGGTCGTCGAAGTGAATGTCGGCGCGGATGCGGTGGCCGATGCTGCTGACCGTCACGATCCGGGAACCGGGAACCGGCAGCAGCCGATCCAGTAGCAGGCCGGTGAAGGCGAAGTGGCCGAGGTGGTTGGTGCCGAATTGCAGCTCGAAGCCGTCCTTGGTGGTCGACTTCGGCGTCCACATCACCCCGGCGTTGTTGATCAGCAGGTCGATGCGGTCGTAATCGGATCGCAGCTGCTCCGCGGCGCCGCGGATGGCCTCCAGCGACGTCAGGTCCAGCTCCTGCAGCGCGACGTCGGCCTGCGAGCTCTTGGCCGTGATACGCGCGACGGCGTCCTTGCCCTTGTCGAGATTGCGCACCGCCAGCACCACGTGCGCGCCGTGCTCGGCAAGCGCGGCCGCGGTTTCGTAGCCCAGGCCGGTGTTGGCTCCGGTGATGACGGCGACACGGCCCTTCTGGTCGGGAATGTCCGCGCTGGTCCATTTGGCCATGGAAAGCTCCTAAGCTTGTAAACTAAACGGGGCGATCGCTCCGGTTGATTCGTACTATACGGAACGCACGCCCCGTTTTGTCAACCGATGGGTGGTGAATAGGTGGCACAGCCTGAACGTCGGTTGCGCGCCGACGCGGCGCGCAACCGGGCGCGGGTGCTGGAAGTCGCCTATGACACCTTCGCGGCCGAAGGCCTATCGGTGCCGATCGACGAGATCGCCCGCCGCGCCGGCGTCGGGGCCGGCACCGTCTACCGGCACTTCCCGACCAAGGAGGCGCTGTTCCAGGCGGTCATCGAGGACCGCATGCAGCACCTCGTCGACGACGGGCGCGCCCTGCTGGAATCCGCCGGCCCCGGCGAGGCGCTCTTCGTCTACCTGCGCTCTCTCGTGCTGCAGTGGGGGGCGGCCGACCGCGGCCTGGTCGACGCCCTGGCCGGATTCGGCATCGACGTCGCCACTGCCGCGCCGGATGCCGAGGACGCCTTCCTGGCGATGCTCGACGAGCTGCTGGGTGCCGCGCAGCGGGCGGGCACCGCACGGGTCGACATCGGCGTGCGCGAACTGAAGACGATCTTGGTCGGCTGCCAGGCCATGGAGGCCTACAACGCGGAGCTGGCCGAACGGGTTACCGACGTCGTCGTCGACGGTTTACGCGCTGGGCGATAGCGACTGCCCCGTTCTTGCACTCGACATGGGCGAGTGCTAAGAATGTCATTGGCACTCGCGACCAGTGAGTGCTAGGTCGGGACGGTGAGACCAAGCCCTTAGACAGCTGCGGTCGTCCGTCGCGGGCACTGCGCCCGGCCAGAACGTGTCATCCCCAATCCGGAGGAATCACTTCGCAATGGCCAAGACAATTGCGTATGACGAAGAGGCCCGTCGCGGCCTCGAGCGGGGCCTCAACGCCCTCGCCGACGCGGTAAAGGTGACGCTGGGCCCCAAGGGTCGCAACGTCGTCCTGGAGAAGAAGTGGGGTGCCCCCACGATCACCAACGATGGCGTGTCCATCGCCAAGGAGATCGAGCTGGAGGACCCGTACGAGAAGATCGGCGCCGAGCTGGTCAAGGAAGTTGCCAAGAAGACCGACGACGTTGCCGGTGACGGCACGACGACGGCCACGGTGCTGGCTCAGGCGCTCGTCAAAGAGGGCCTGCGCAACGTTGCGGCCGGCGCCAACCCGCTGGGCCTCAAGCGCGGCATCGAGAAGGCCGTCGAGAAGATCACCGAGACCCTGCTGAAGTCGGCCAAGGACGTCGAGACCAAGGAGCAGATCGCTGCGACCGCGGGCATCTCGGCGGGCGACCAGTCGATCGGCGACCTGATCGCCGAGGCGATGGACAAGGTCGGCAACGAGGGCGTCATCACCGTCGAGGAGTCCAACACCTTCGGCCTGCAGCTCGAGCTCACCGAGGGCATGCGGTTCGACAAGGGCTACATCTCGGGTTACTTCGTCACCGACGCCGAGCGTCAGGAAGCGGTCCTGGAGGACCCCTACATCCTGCTGGTCAGCTCCAAGGTGTCGACCGTCAAGGACCTGCTCCCGCTGCTGGAGAAGGTCATTCAGGGCGGCAAGCCGCTGCTGATCATCGCCGAGGACGTCGAGGGCGAGGCGCTGTCCACCCTGGTCGTCAACAAGATCCGCGGCACCTTCAAGTCGGTGGCGGTCAAGGCCCCCGGCTTCGGCGACCGTCGCAAGGCGATGCTGCAGGACATGGCCATCCTCACCGGTGGTCAGGTCGTCAGCGAAGAGGTCGGCCTCTCCCTGGAGACCGCCGACGTCTCGCTGCTCGGTAAGGCCCGCAAGGTCGTGATCACCAAGGACGAGACCACCATCGTCGAGGGCGCCGGTGACACCGACGCCATCGCCGGCCGGGTGGCCCAGATCCGTGCCGAGATCGAGAACAGCGACTCCGACTACGACCGCGAGAAGCTGCAGGAGCGCCTGGCCAAGCTGGCCGGCGGTGTTGCGGTGATCAAGGCCGGAGCTGCCACCGAGGTGGAGCTCAAGGAGCGCAAGCACCGCATCGAGGACGCGGTGCGCAACGCCAAGGCCGCCGTCGAGGAGGGCATCGTCGCCGGTGGTGGCGTGGCCCTGCTGCAGGCGGCCCCGGCGCTGGACGAGCTGAAGCTCAAGGGCGACGAGGCCACCGGCGTCAACATCGTCCGCGTAGCGCTCGAGGCTCCGCTGAAGCAGATCGCTTTCAACGGTGGGCTCGAGCCCGGCGTGGTGGCCGAGAAGGTTCGCAACTCGAAGCCCGGCGTCGGCCTGAACGCCGCCACCGGTGAGTACGAGGACCTGCTCAAGGCCGGCGTTGCCGACCCGGTCAAGGTGACCCGTTCGGCGCTGCAGAACGCGGCGTCCATCGCGGCGCTGTTCCTGACCACCGAGGCCGTCGTTGCCGACAAGCCGGAGAAGGCGTCCGCTCCGGCGGGCGACCCGACCGGTGGCATGGGCGGTATGGACTTCTAAGTCCAACAGCTACGAGAAAAGCCCGGCTCCCTCGAAAACCCGAGTGGGCCGGGCTTTTTCGTGTGTCAGGACTGCTCGAGGCGCATGCAGTCGTCCTTGCAGCCGGGTTTGGTGACGGTCCCGGGACCCGCCTTGCGGTGTAGCACCGCGCGACTCGGCACCACCTGCAGCGCGTCATCGCCGGCGTGGCCCGTGCCGTCGACGATCAGCGAGTAACCGCCCGGTTCGCGCGGCGGCCAGAGCAGCGTGACCCCGTCATGCCGCGCGATGTTGGTGCGCGTGCTGTTCCCGATGGAGCCCACCTCGAACACGCCGTCGACGAGCATCGGGTCCACCGCTACGGCGTGCGCGTGACGGCCGTCGCCGAAGGTGATCAGGTAGGCGAACGTGAAGTCGGCCAGCGCGCCGGCCAGTTGATCGAGATCCACTTTCACGCTCATGACGCGAGGATACGGCCGCGGCTGGGTCTCCAGGGGACCCGCGATGTTTTGCCCACCTTCGAGCGACAACTCGAATTGTCGCTGTGAGGCGGGCAATTCGGCGCCCACCGTGGCCAGTGACCGGTGTGGCTGATGCGACTGCATCGGCGGCTTGTAGGTTCG
Source organism: Mycobacterium sp. Aquia_213 (assembly GCF_026625985.1). Classification (NCBI taxonomy): domain Bacteria; kingdom Bacillati; phylum Actinomycetota; class Actinomycetes; order Mycobacteriales; family Mycobacteriaceae; genus Mycobacterium; species Mycobacterium sp. Aquia_213. The sequence goes on along the minus strand of NZ_CP113116.1, from coordinate 5,259,040 downwards.
ATGCGTGGCTCTTCCGACTCCCTCACCCACCAGCACCGCCGTCGTCACCGGCGCATCGTCGGGCATCGGCGCCGCCATCGCCCGCGAGCTTGCCGATCGCGGCCACGGCGTCACCCTCGTCGCGCGCCGTGAGGACAAGCTGCGCGAGCTGGCCGACGAACTCGCGGGCCGGGTCCGGGTCGAGGTGATCGGCTGCGACGTCGCGGATTCCGCCGCTCGCGCCGGCCTTTTCGACGAGGTCGGCCGTCGCGGGCTAACGGCCGAAATTCTGGTCAACAACGCCGGCATCGGCACCATCGGGCCGGTGACGGACGTGTCGGTCGACGACGAGATCGCCCAGGTGCGGGTCAACGTCGAGGCCGTCATCGACCTGTGCACGCGCGCGGTGCAGCAGATGGTGCCGCGCGGTCGCGGCGCGATCCTCAACGTCGGATCCACCGCGGGCTACCACCCCTTCCCGGGCCAGGTCGGCTACGCCGCCACCAAGGCGTTCGTGATCATCTACACCGAAGGACTGCGCGGCGAACTCGCCGGCACGGGTGTCACCGTCGCGTTGCTGAACCCCGGGCCGGTGCGCACCGAGTTCCTGAAGACCGCCGGCATGGACGAGCGGAAATTCGCCGACGCGTTCCCGAAGTTCATGTGGCTGCCCGCGAGCGACGTGGCGCGTACCGGCATCGACGCGCTCGACGACGATCGCGGAACCGTGATCCCCGGGCTGCCAAGCCAACTCGGCGCCCGGCTGTTTCAGTTCATGCCGCGACGCCTGCTGCTGCCGCTACTGAAAAAGCAGCATCCGGGCCTGCAAAAAGACCGCTCAGCGAGCTGACCCGGGCCAGCGCCGCATCCAGCCCTCCGTCGGAAGCGCGAGCGCGTTGCACAGCGTGCAGATCGTGCGATACCAGCCGACGGCCGTGAGCAATTCGATGCGCTGCTCGTCGTCGAGGTCGCGGCCCAGCGCCGTCCACGTCGCCTCCGACCACGAGCCGGTGCGTTCCAGCTCGTCGACCGCCTCGATCAGCGCGCGCTCGGCCGGGCCCCACCGCGGGTCGTCCGGGCCGCCGGTCACCAGCGCGTCGCACTCGTCGTCGCTGACGCCCGCGATCGGGCCCCAGAACGCGGCCTGCCCGCCCCACTCGTACTCGCAGCCCACCAATGCGCAGCTGCGCAGGATTGCGATCGTCCGGGTCCGCGGCGGCAAAAGCGCTGCGATGTAAAGGGATTCACCGAGCTTGCGCAGCCGGCCGGCCAGCGCCGGATGGCGCTGCAGGCAGCGCACCAGAAGCAGCGGCTCATAGGCGCGGTCCGGGTGACCCCAGCTGTTGATGCTGTTTTCGTCTTCCTCGCTCCACGGCGGGGCTAGCGGCGCGACGCGGCTCATGCGAATGACTTTACGGCGGCGGCTTTTCCGCGTCGTCAGACGGGCCGAGAGAACACCACGCAGTCGTGCAGCTCGCCCTTGGCCGCGGTGGCGGAGTCGGCGTCGCGGTGCAGCAGGGCGCGGGTCGGCACGACACTGCACCGGGCTGTCTCGGAGTCGGACTCGGTGACTTCGGCGCTGCCGTCGACGATCAGCGAATAGCCGCCCGGCTCGCGCGGCGGCCACAGCAGTGTGACATCGCCGCGCTGGGTGAGGTTTTCGCGAGTACGTCCCCCGATGAGACCGATGTCGAGCACCGCCCCATCGCGTAGCTGCGGTTCGACCGTCACGGTGTGCACGCGGTATCCGTCGTCGACGGTGATCAGGTACGCGAACGGGTAGTCGGGCAGCGCGGCGGCCAGCCTGTCCAGGTCCACCCTCTTCTTCGTGCGCATGATGTCGAGGATAGGCGTCGCGGGTGTGGCGTCAGTCCGCCGTCAAACCCGTCGGTATGGCACCCGAGCCGAGGTTGTTGAGCAGGCTCAGGTTTGCGGTTCCCGGGTTGAAGCCCGTGCCGGCGGTCGGTGAGTTGAGCAGGCTCGCGCTGAGGTCCGCCGAGACCGCACTGCTGGTGGCGCCATGTGCGAACCCGGTGCCGGGGGTGTCGGTCAGCCAGGACCCGACATGACCACCGGTGTGATCGAGGCTGGCCAGCGCGTTGATGTGATGCGCCAAGCTCCCAGTGCCCGTGTGGGGCCCGAAAATCAGGTCGCCGTTGTTGAATTGCACACCGAGGTTTTGCATGACGTTCTGCCACGGCGCGAGCTGCTCGGCGGCCGCGGACGCGTCGGCGTGATACCCGGACATCGCCGCCACGTCGGTGGCCCACATCTGCTCGTAGGCCGACTCGATGTCCATGATCGTCGGGGCGTTCTGCCCTAGATGGTTCTGCGACGCCAACGCCCGCACCAGGGCGCGATTGGCGTTGACCACCGCCGGCTGCACGGTGGCCGAAAGCGCCGTCTCGAAGGCGCCCGCGATGGCCGCGGCCTGGCTGGAGGTCGCCTCGGCCTGGGCCGCTGCCGCCTTGAGCCAGCTCACGTATTGGGTCGCGACGGCCAGCATCGCCGTTGCCGAGGGGCCCTGCCACGAACCGTTGGCCAGATCCGAGGCCACCGAGAAGAACGAAGATGCGGACGAGGTCAGGTTCTCCGCAAGCCCATCCCAGGCTTCAGCGGCAGCATGCAGCGGCGCCGATCCAGGACCGGCGTAGAGGAGGGCCGAATTGATCTCTGGCGGCAACCACGCAAAATGCGGGCTCGTCACTGCAATAACTTAACTGGGACAGGCCCTTGTTCGTGGCGTTATGGCGTGGGTGCGGGGGCGATCTGGCGTCCGCGGACCAGCTTGCCGGGACGCGCGTCGGTGGGTTTGCCGTTTTCGGCGATCACTTCACCGGACACGATCGTGGCCACATATCCCTCCGCGGTCTGGTCCAGGCGACGCCCGCCGGCGGGCAGGTCGTAAGTGATCACCGGCTTGTGCAGGCGCAGTCCGGCGTGGTCGATCACGTTGAGGTCGGCCTTGTAACCGACCGCGATCCGGCCCCGATCGGCCAGCCCGGCGACCCGGGCCGGAACCGAGGTCAGCTCGCGCACGGCTTCGGACACAGAGAACTTTCCAGACGCCCGGTCTCGGGCCCAGTGCGCCAGGAAGAACGTCGAATAGCTGGCGTCGCAGATCATCCCGTAGTGGGCGCCGCCGTCGCCGAGGCCGAGCACCACGTCGTCGCGGTGCAGCAGCTCGCCGACGGTGTTCAGCGAGTTGCGTTCCATGTTGCTGGTCGCGACCAGGAGCATGGCGCGGCCGTCGTCGTCGAGCAACCGGTCGTAGGCCTCCTCCATCGGGTTCACCCCGCGGGCCCTGGCCCGGGCCCCGATGCTGTCCGCCGGGTCCGGCTCGTAGTTGGGGTGCTCGCCGAGCGGGAAGATCCAGTCCCACATCTGCGCGACGTACAGGATCGGGTGGCCGTGGCCCGGCTTGTCGGCCAGGATGCGGGCGCGGACCTCGGGCTTGCGCATCTCGGCGACCCGCTCGGCCAGCGGCAGGTGCGCGATCTCCTGATAGCTGGGATAGAGCACGAACGGGTTGGCGGTGAGTTGCAGCCCGATGATCAGCCCGATCGGGCGGGGCAGCAGCTGCGCGGTGACATCGCCGCCGGCGGCATTGGCCTTCTCGATCATATTGATCGCGTCGGGCCACGTCGGGTCGCCGGCGTTGGCGACGACGAGCGTGAAGGTGACCGGCAGCCCGACCTCCTCGGCGACGTCGAACACCGTCTGCAGCACCGGCTGGTAGCCACCGGCCGGAATGTCGGGCACGAATTGCAGCAGCCCGCCGCCGCCGTCGACGACGCCCTTGGCGATCTCCTCGATCTCCTCGCGGGCGGCGTCGTAACTCGGTATGGGCGAACCACTTTCGGTCTTGTGGATGGTCAACCGCGACGACGCGAAGCCCAGCGCCCCGACCTCCATGGCCTCCTTGGCCAGCGCCCGCATCTTCGCCAGGTCGTCGGCGGTGGCCGCTTCGCGGTCGGCGCCGCGCTGGCCCATCACGTAGACCCGCAGCGGCGAATGCGGAAGGTAGGCGGCCACGTCGATGTCACGCCGGCCGGCGTCCAGCGCATTGAGGTACTCGGGGAAGGTTTCCCAGCTCCACGGCAGGCCATCGGTCATCACGACGCCCGGGATGTCTTCCACCCCGGCCATCACATCGACGAGCACGTCGTGGTCTTCCTGACGGCACGGCGCGAACCCGACGCCGCAGTTGCCCATCACCACGGTGGTCACCCCGTGGGCCGAGGACGGGGTGAGGCGCTCCGACCAGATGGACTGGCCGTCGTAGTGCGTGTGCAGGTCGACGAAACCCGGCGTGACCAGCAGGCCGGACGCGTCGATCTCGCGCTCGGCGCTGTCGCCGTTGACGGACCCGACGGCGGTGATGACGCCGCCGACTACCCCGACGTCGCCGACGTACGGCTCACCCCCCAGCCCGTCGACGATGGTGCCATTGCGAATGAGGAGGTCGTAGATCACCTAATCAATCTACGACCGTGTCCGAAGTCGTGCCACGATCAATTCGTGATCGACCACATCGGTATTAACTGCGCTGACTACCCGAAATCCCAGGCGTTTTATGACACCGTCCTGGCGGTGCTGGGATTTTCGCGGCAGCTGGATTTCGGTGCGGCCATCGGGTACGGCCGCGACGGCAAGCCGACATTTTGGATCGCCGAGGGCGCCGGGATGGGGTCCAATCGGGAGAACCACATCGCGTTCGTGGCGGCCGACGAAAACGCCGTGCGGGCGTTCCACGAGGCGGCGCTGGGACTGGGCGCCGAATCCCTGCATGAGCCCAGGTTGTGGCCGGAATATCACCCCGGTTACTTCGGTGCATTCGTGCGTGATCCGGACGGCAACAACGTCGAAGCGGTCTATCACGGGGCACAGGCCTGATGGTGGCGACCCGCTTCCCCCGGCTTCGCCGCGCTCGCGATCGCCACGCTGCGGGCTCGTAGTGTCGTGGGTATGTCAGATACCGATGCCGCCGCCCGCGAGCTGCTCCGCGACGCGTTCACCCGGTTGATCGAGCACGTCGACGAGCTCACCGATGGACTGACCGACGAGCTGTCCAACTATCGGCCGGCCCCGGACGCCAACACGATCGCCTGGCTGCTCTGGCACAGCGCCCGGGTGCAGGACGTCCAGCTGGCCGACGTGGCCGGGGTCGAGGAGGTCTGGACCAAAGACGGCTGGGTGGACCGCTTCGCGCTGGACCTGCCGCGCCGTGACACCGGCTACGGCCACGGCCCCGCGGACGTGGCGAAGGTGCACGCCCCCGCGGAGCTGCTGTCCGGCTACTACCACGCGGTGCACCAACTCAGTCTCGAGTACGTCGCCGGCGTCACCGCCGACGAGTTGGCCCGCGTCGTCGACACCAACTGGGATCCGCCGGTGACGGCCAGCGCCCGGTTGGTGAGCATCATCGACGATTGCGCCCAGCACCTCGGGCAGGCCGCCTACGTGCGGGGCATCGCGCCATAGCTTGGCCCGTAGATTGGGCACGTGCGATTCCTCGCGACGCTGATGCTGTGGCTGTTCACCACGGTTGCGCTCGCGGTTGCGGTCCCCGCGGCATGGGTGCAGCTCAATATCGTCGACGAGAACGGCTACGCCGCGTTGGCGCAGAAGGCGGCGGCCGACCCGGCCCTGCAGTCCGCGATGGCCGGTGAACTCACCACCCGGACGATGGCGCTGATCGCCGAGCAGGGCGGCGGACGCTATCCGGTCGACAGCGCGCAAGTGCACGACGCCGCCGCCGAATTCACGGCCGGCCCGTCGTTCCCGCCGATGTTCGCGACGGCGAACCGGGCGGCGCACCGCTGGCTGTTCGCCGATGCGGGATCCGGAGAATCCTGGGCGGTCGACGTGGCTCCGATGCTCAACGACAGTGCGTTTCAGCAGATCTTGAGCGAGCACAACGTGACGGTGCCCGCCACGCTGAGCGTGCCGCTGACGGCGTCGGTGCCGCACTCGCTGCGGCCGGGGGAGCTCAGCCGGGTCGCCGCCTGGGGCAAGTGGGCGAGTTTGGGTGCGGTAGCGCTCTGCGGTGTGTGCGCACTGCTCACGTTGCTCGTCGCCCGGGGCCGCGGCAAGGCGCTGACCGGCCTCGGCGTCTCGGCGCTGCTGGTCGGTGCGACCGGGTGGGTCGGCATCGAGGTCGGTACCCGCTTCATCAACGAGGTGCTCAATCGGACCACCGGTGACGTCCGCCAGATCGCCGACGTGATGGTGCACAGCGCCGAGGGCGGGATCCGGGACTGGCTGAACCTGACTCTTGCCGCCGGCGCGGGGCTGGTCGTTTTCGGAGTGATCGTCGCGGTGCTGGGCAGCCTGTTCAAGAAGAAGGCTTAGCTCAGCGGCAGCGTCGCCAAGATCGGGGTGGTCGGCTGCGGTGAGCCCGCGCCGGGTTCGACGGTGAAGGCCAGGGCCGTCGACTTTCCGAGGTTGGGCAGCGTTGCCGTCGTCGAGGGCGAGACGGCCGCGGTGTTCATCGTGCCGGCCGAGGTCGGGCCGTTGGCATCGATCAACCACATCTGATAGACGGTGCCCGGGGTCGGCGGCGGCACGTTGTTCATCACCAGCACTCCGGCGCCGCGATCGCGAGAGAACACCACCGTGGCCGTCCCGTTGGCCAGCGGACGCGATACCGTCCGCACGTCCGGGGCGGCCATGATCTGTGCGGCCACCGACTGCGTCGGCGCCGGGCGCAACAGGGTCTGCACGCCGAATGCCGTCAGGCCCGCCACGATCGCCGCCGCGACCGATATCAATGCAGTTGTACGCCAACGGTTTTGGCGTTTCTGATGGCTGGATGCGGCTACGGCCAGCACGGCGGCCCGCAGCTGCGCCGGTGGCTCGACGATGGTGGAGGCCGAGACGACGGCCATCGTTTCGCGCACGGCGCGGACTTCCTCGGCGAAGGCCGACGCGATCGACGCCGGCGCGGTCGCGATCTGGCGGTCGATGTCGGCGCGCTCTGCGTCGGACACCGCGTGCAGGGCATACGGCGTGGCCAGTTCGAGCAGCTCGAAGTCGCTGGGTTCGGTCACGGCACGTCCAAGCAGTTACGCAGCCCGCGCAGCGCGTCGCGGATGCGCGATTTGATCGTCGACAGATTTGCGGCCAGCCGCTGTGACACCTCGGCATAGGTCAGCCCGCCGTAGTAGGCCAGCTCGATGCACTGCCGCTGCGCGTCGGTCAGCGAGCCCAGGCAGTCGGCCACCCGGCGCTGCTCGTCACCGGCGATCGCGGAGTCGGCGACCACGTCATGGTCGGTGTCGACATTTGCCGCGCCGTAGCGCGATTCCCGGCGGCTGCCGGCCTGCTCGGAGCGCACCCGGTCGATGGCCCGTCGGTGCGCGATGGTCAGCAGCCAGGATAGCGCCGAGCCGCGCGCCGGGTCATAGTCCGACGCCGACCGCCACACCTCGAGATAGATCTCCTGGGTGGTTTCCTCGCTGTAGCCGGCATCGCGCAGCACCCGGATCACCAGCCCGAACACTCGGCTCTTGGTGAGGTCGTAGACGGCGGCGAAAGCCTCGGTGTCTCCGCGCGCGACTTGACGCAGCAACTCATCCAGGTCGCTGCTCAGCTGCGGCAGTCCGGTCATCGTCAGTTAGCCTATCGCTCCCCGCCCTGGTCGCTTCGGCGGCAGCTATCGGGCCGCCCGTCGCGGTGGTCGTGGGAAAAAACACGCGGTCCTTTGCTGATATTCCGCGAAGCCCGGCCGGCCGGCCATCAATTTCTCGGTGAGCCGGGCGCCGGTCACATAGACCAGGAAGTACGTCATCAGCAGCGGAGAGCCGACCGTGGCCAGCGACCACCATCCGGTGATGGTGATCAGCCACAACCCCCACCACACGGTGGCGTCGCCGAAGTAGTTGGGGTGACGCGTCCACGCCCATAGGCCACGGTCCATCAGCACACCGCGATTGGCCGGGTCGGATTTGAACACCCGCAGCTGCCGGTCGCCCACCGCTTCGAAGGTGACACCCACCAGCCACACCACCACTCCGAGCACCAGGACCGCGGTCAGCGGCTTCGACGTGGGCCCGGTCACCGCCGACAGCTGCAGCGGGAAGGAGACGAACCAGGTGATCAACGCCTGCAGTACGAAGACTTTGCGCAGCACTTGCCCGGGCGTGGCATTGCGCAGCATCGCGGCATAGCGAGGATCCTCTCCCTTGCCGGCGGTCTTGCGGTGGATGTGCCAGCTCAGCCGTAAGCCCCAGATCGTCACCAGCGCGAGCAGCAGCCAGCGCCGGATCGGGTCGCCGTGGCCGAGCGTCGCGGCGACGGCGGCGATCGCGACGAAGCCGATACCCCACGCCACGTCGACGACGTTGTAGCGGCCGATGCGCCTGCCGATGGTGAACGTGACCGAATGCACCACGGCGAGAACCAAAACCGAGGCGCCGGACACCAGGGTCAGGTTCTGGGCAAAGTTCAGGTTGCTCATCGATAGTCCTCGCGTGCGAAGGTCCACTGGTAGACGTTCAAGTATCCCGATCTGAAGCCCGCCTCCGAATACGCCAGATACAGTTCCCACATCCGCTGGAACACGTCATCGAAGTCCAAGCGCGCCAACTGGTCTCGTCGCTGCAGGAAACGTTCCCGCCAGAGCCGCAGCGTCTCGGCGTAATGCGGCCGCAACGACGCCATGTCCACGGTGCGTAAACCGGTGCGGCACTCGGTGATTGCGGAGATGGCCTGGGTGGACGGCAGCAGTCCGCCGGGGAAGATGTACTTCTGGATCCAGGTGTGCGTGTTGCGGCTGGCCATCATCCGGGTGTGCGGCATCGTGATCGCCTGGATCGCGACCCGGCCGCCCGGTCGCACCAGCCGTTCGAGCGTGGTGAAATACCGTTGCCACGCGTGGAATCCCACCGCCTCGATCATTTCGACGGACACCACCGCGTCGTAACAGCCGTCGACGTCGCGGTAGTCGCAGAGGTCGATCGTCACCTTGTCGGACAGCCCTGCCGCGACAACCCGAAGCCGCGCCAGCTGCTGTTGCTCGACCGACAGGGTGACCGAGCGGACCTCCGCCCCGCGGGAGGCCGCGCGGATGCACAGCTCTCCCCACCCGGTGCCGATTTCGAGCACGCGGCTGCCCTGGTGGACCCCGGCGATGTCGAGCAGCCGATCGATCTTGCGCTGCTGTGCGGCGGCCAAATCCGATGCCGTCGCGGGTAGCCGGTCAAACAGCGCACAAGAGTACGTCATGGTCTCGTCGAGGAACTCGGCGAACAGGTCGTTGGACAGGTCGTAGTGCTCGGCGATGTTGCGCCGCGCGCGATCTCGGCCGGCACTCCACAACCGCGGCCGGAAGGCCGGCGCGATCGGGCGCAGCCATTGCAACGGCCTGGGCACCAGATCGCCCACCGAGGTGGCGAATACCGTCAACACCCCGCTGAGGTCATCCGACGACCACTCACCGGCCATGTAGGACTCGCCGAAGCCGATCAGGCCGTAGCGCCCGATCCGGCGTGCCATCGCTTCCGGTTGGTGGACAACCAAGGTCGGCGCCGTCGGGTCGGCCGCACCGACCACCGCGCCGTCGGGGTAGGCCACCCGCAGCGGGAGGCGAGCCGCTGCACGTCGCAGCAGCCGGTCGGCGACGGCGGCCGATGCCGCACTCACGGGCCCGGACGGCACCCTCGCAATCGCCGGCCAGCGACTGGAATCGATTGCTGCCGAAGGCTTTCGGATGGTCTGTACGGTCATCGCGGTACCAACGGAACTCGACGTAACCACAGTTTGATCCCCTGAATTCGAATACGTGCGGCCACCACCAGCGGTGCCAGCGGCGAGACGATTTGCATGATCGCGACCTGCCGAGCGGTCGCCGGTCGGCGTTGTCCGCGCATGCTGGCCACGAACGCGGGCTGATGGTCGCGGCGCAGCTCCACGGTGATGTCGACTTCACTGTCGGGCCGTGGTGCTCGTACCAGGTAGTAGCCGTCGACCGCATTGAACGGCGAGACGTAGAGCTTCTTCTCGGTGACCACCGGCAGGTCGGCCGGGGGCAACAGGTAGGCGTGTCGCTCGCCGTAGGTGTTGTGTACCTCGGCGATCACATGTCGCAGCCGGCCGTCGCGGTCGTGGCACCAAAAAACGCTCAGCGGGTTGAAGACATAGCCGAACACGCGCGCTTGCAGCAGTGCGGTGATGCGGCCCTCGGGGGCGGCCAGGCCGCGGTCGGCGAAGAAGGCACCGAGCCCGTCGCGCAACGACCCCTGCCGCGGACCGGCGAAGTGATCCGAGGCGCGGAACCGGGCGAACGGCCGCAGCCACCAGGGCAGCCGCGGCAGCTCGTCGACGTCGACATACCAGCTGTAGCTTCGGTATTCGAACGAGTGACGCACCGGGGCCTGCCGTGAATGGCTGATCGTGGTGCGGTAGATCGCGGGCGTCAGCATCGCGCCACCGCCGCTCGCCGGGTCGCCGTCGGCCAGTCGGCACCCAGGCGCCGCGCCGCGGCCAGGCCCGAGGCGGCGCCGTCCTCGTGGAAACCCCAGCCGTGGTAGGCGCCCGCGAAGGCCACCCGATCGTTGTCCAGCGTCGGCAATAACGCCTGTGCTGCAACGGATTCCGGCGTATACAGGGGATGGCTGTAGGTCATTTCGGCGATCACCGATGCCGGATCGACGCGGTCGTGGCCACCCAGGGTCACCAGGTACCGGCGGTTGCCATCCAGCCGCATGAGTCTGCTGACGTCATAGCTGACCACGACGTGTTCCTTCCCCGGGGTAACCAGGTAATTCCATGATGCGCGGGCCCGGCGATGCCGGGGGAGCACCGATTCGTCGGTGTGCAGTTGCGCCTGGTTGGTGGAATACGGAATCGCGCCCAGCACCGCGCGCTCCCACGGGTTCGGATCGTCGAGCAGCAGCAGCGCCTGGTCGGGATGCACGGCGACGACCGCCGCGTCGAAAAGCCGCGGCGCGTTGTTGCCGGCCTGCACCCACACGCCGTCGGGTACCCGGCGCAGCGAGTTCACCGGCGTCCCGGTCGACACTTCGGCGAGCCGAGCGGCCACGGCCTGGACGTAGTGCGCAGAGCCCCCGGTCACGGTGCGCCAGGTCGGTGACCCGAAAACCGACAGCATGCCGTGGTGGTCGAGGAAGACGAACAGATACCGGGCCGGGTAGCGCAGGGCGTCGTTGCTGGCGCACGACCACACCGCCGCCACCAGCGGGGTGATGAAAAAGTCGATGAAATACGACGAGAAGCGGTGCCGGTTCAGGAAGGCTTCCAGCGTCTCCAGGTCGTCGTGCCCGGCGTCCTCGCGCAGCAGCCGCGAGGCGGCGCGGTGGAAGCGGACGATCTCACCGAGCATCAGCAGGTAGCGGGGCCGCAGCGACTGCCTGGAGGCGAACAACCCGCGCCAGCCCAACGCGCCGGCGTATTCGAGCCCGATCTCGTCGGCGCGCACCGACATCGACATCTCCGACTCCTGGGTGGCCACCCCGAGTTCGCTGAACAACCGGCAGAGCGTCGGATAGGTCCGGTCGTTGTGCACCAGGAACGCCGAGTCGACGCCGATGACCCGGCCGCCGTCGGCCACGAAATGGGTGTGCGCGTGGCCGCCGAGCCGCACGTCGGCTTCGTACAGGGTGACGTGGTCATGGCCGGACAGGACGTAGGCGGCGGTGAGGCCGGCCACGCCGCTGCCAATGACGGCAACCGACCGCGCGTGTGACGAGTCCACGTCTCCTATTCGGAGCCAATGAGCTGGCGGATGGGCTGCTGTGCGCTTACCGATGTCTAGCCGAAAGTGAACGAAAACACCTGCAGGCCCTTGCTCACTTGCAGGTCGAGCTGATCGCGGTGCGCGCCGCCGTCGGACACGATCTCGTGCAGCGTGGGAACGCCGCCGATCGGGGTGGTGGTGGTCTTCCCATCGCGGGTCACGGTGATCGTTCCGGTGCCGCCGACGACGACGAAGACGCTCTTGGCCGTGTAGTTCAGCCGGATCGCGGCATCATCGCTGTCGGCGGTGATGCCCTGGTCGTCCAGGGTCCACCGGCCGCGCAGGGCGAATTTGTCTCCTGCCACCTGCGCCGGGAAGTTGAACCCGGCGGTGCCCGGCTGGTAGCTGCCGTCGCCGCCGTAGTTGGTGGCCTTGTCGGGCGCCAGGTAGGTCTCGGAGGTGAGGTTGGTCTTCGGGGTGGTGTCGGCCCCGTCCACCGGCGCGGGCAGCGCGACGTTCGGATTGGCGTCGACCAGCAGTTGGCGGATCAGTTTCTCGGTGCCGTCGTAGTCGCCCTCGCCGAACTTGGTGTGCCGCAGCGTTCCGTTCCCGTCGATCAGGTATTCGGCCGGCCAGTACATGTTGTTGAACGCGTTCCAGGTGGCGTAGTCGTTGTCCAGCGCGATGGGGTAGTCGATGTGCAACCCGGCGGCACCGCTGGCCACGTTGCCGGCTACCCGCTCGAAGGCGTATTCGGGCGTGTGCACCCCGATGACCACCAATCCGCTGTCGCGATACCGGTTGTACCAATCGACGACGTGCGGGATGGCGCGTTGGCAGTTGATGCAGGAGTAGGCCCAGAAGTCGATCAGCACCACCTTGCCCCGCACCGCGGCGGGGTCCAGCGGCTTGCCGTCCGGGGTGTTGAGCCATTCGGTGATGCCGGTGATCGCGGGTGCCGGCCCGCACTGTTGCAGCTCGGTAGCACCGTCGGTGCAGTTGGTCGGCAGACCGTTGCTCGTGTTGCCCTGATTCAGCGGCAGCACGCTACCCGTAGTCGGCCCCGGTGGGCGACTCGGGACCAGCGAGCGCTGGATGTCGTTGGCGCCGAGGCGATTCTGCATCGCCGTCGTGTAGTCGGGCACGGCGCGCTGCAACATCGCGGGCAGGTTGAACACCAGCGCCACCGCGAGCACGATCATCATGACCCCGCCGACGACCTGAATGAGGCGCTGCCGACGACGGAAAGCCGTTACGCGTTGCGAGACCTGACGCCCGGCCAGCGCGAAAGCCAACAGGGGTATCGCGTTGCCGAGCGCGAACGTCGCGGTCAACACGAACGTGGCGGGCCCAAGCGACGTCGTGCCGCCGGCCACCACGATCGCGGCCAGCACCGGTCCCGCGCACGGCACATACAACGCACCCAACGCCAGTCCCAGGCCGAAACCGTCTGTGCCGGCACCGGTTTGGCGTTGCGGCAGGCGGGCAAATGGCCGCTCGATCAGGTGTTGCAGCGGCGGGAAGATCAATCCCAGGCCGATCAGGGTCAGCACCACCAGCGCGGTCCACCGGATGGCGTCCTGCGGCAGATGCAGTGCCGACAGCAGCGCGGACCCGATCAGGGTGGCCAGGCTGAAGCTGCACACCAAACCCGCGATCACCAAGTAGGGACGCATCGCCGAACTCAAACCGCGACTTCTGGCTTTGCCGCCGCCGTCCATGCCGGACAGAAAAATCACCGGAAGCACGGGCAGGATGCATGGCGAAATGCCGGTGATCAGGCCACCGAGCAAGCCGATGAGCGCGATTGTGTGCACAGGTGCTATTCGATACGGCGGCGGTTACGGACGGGATAAAAGACGCTCACGACTCTCACCGTAATCGCACCGCGAAGTCACGTTATGTGCGTTATACAAATCACATGACGTGCGTTACGCTCGGCCAGTGGCGCAACTCACGTTTCAGCGCGCCCGCACGGAAGAGAACAAGCGCCGACGTGCGGCCGCACTCGTCGAAGCCGCGCGCTCCCTGGCCTGCGAGGCCGGCGTCGCATCCGTGACGTTGACCGCCGTCGCCAGTCGCGCCGGGATTCACTACTCGGCGGTGCGCCGTTACTTCACTTCGCACAAGGAAGTTCTGCTGCATCTGGCCGCCGAGGGGTGGGTCCGATGGTCGGGCACCGTGTGCGAGAAGCTGGCCGAGCCGGGTCCGATGTCGTCGGCGCGGGTGGCCGAAACGTTGGCGAACGGGCTGGCCGACGATCCGCTGTTTTGCGATCTGCTCGCCAACCTTCACTTGCACCTCGAGCACGAGGTGGAGGTCGAGCGGGTCGTCGACATCCGGCGAACGATCTCCGCCGCCGCGGTCGCTCTCGCCGACAGCATCGAAGGCGCGCTACCCAAGCTCGGCCGCTCCGGCGCGTTCGACACCATGATCGCCGCCTACTCGTTGGCCGCCGCCTTCTGGCAGATCGCCAACCCGCCGGAGCGGCTCACCGATGCCTACGCCGACGAGCCCGAGGCCGGACCGCCCGAGGAATGGAACATCGAATTCGGCCCCGCCCTCACCCGGGTGCTGACCGCCACCTGTACCGGCCTGCTCGCCGAATCGTCATGAACAGAAAGCAGATTGGGATGTGTGGGCTGGGAGCGGTCGAGTCGAGGCCGAACCTGGATCTGAAGGCGGCGCGCGCTCGCGCCCAGGCGTATTTGCGCTACTTAGCGCACCAAAGCAATGGGTGCGCCATTGGACGGGCGGTCGGCCGCTCGGTTGGCGGGAGGTGATCGCGTGGTGAAAGCGCCCGTTGCCAACGCGGCGAAACGACTGTGGATCGTGTTGGTCATCGCTGTGGTCATCGCTGTGGCGGGATTCTGCGTCCTTCGCCTCCGCTCCTTTTTCGGCAATCACGACACCTCGGGGATCGGCAACAGCAGCCTGGATGACATCAAGCCGTTCAACCCGAAGCACGTGGTCTACAAGGTCTACGGATCCGGGTCCACCGCGAATATCAACTACCTGGACATCAATGCGCAGCCGCGGCGGATCGACAACGTGCCGCTGCCCTGGACTCTCTCGGTCACCACGACGCTCCCGTCGGTGAGCGTGAACGTGGTCGCCCAGACCGACGGAGACCAGATCGGCTGCCAGATCATCGTGAACGACGTAGTCAAAGACGAAAGGTCGATCACCGGCGTGAACGCGGAAACCTTTTGCATTGTGAAGTCCGCATGAGCACCAATAACGCGGCGGTCGGGCTGCCGCACATGCCGTTTTTTGCGCGGACGGTACACAAGTTCGCGCTGCTGATCGTGCTGGGCTGGGTCGGGCTGGTGGTATGCCTGTCCATGTTCGTCCCCGACCTGGAAACGGTCGGCAAGCAGCACACGGTGCCGATGAGCCCGAAAGAGGCGGCGTCGATGCAGGCGACGCAGCGCGTCGGCAAGGTGTTCAACGAATTCAGCAGCGACAGCGCGATCATGATCCTCCTGGAGGGGCAACAACCGCTTGGCGACGACGCCCACCACTTTTATGACCAGCTGATCAAGAAGCTCGAGGCCGACACCACGCACGTCGAGCACGTGCAGGACTTCTGGGGCGATCCGCTGACGGCGGCCGGCTCGCAGAGTTCGGACGGTAAGGCCGCCTACGTGCAGGTGTATCTCCGGGGTAACCAGGGCGAGACCAAGGCCAACGAGTCGGTCCGGGCGGTCCGCAAGCTGGTGGACGACACGCCCGCGCCACCCGGGGTCAAGGCCTACGTCACCGGCGCGGCGGCCCTGACCGCCGATCAGTCGGCGGCCGGCGACAAGGGCGTCATCCTGGTCACCCTGCTCACGTTCGTGGTGATCATCGTGATGCTGCTGTGGGTCTACCGATCGTTCGTCACCATGTTCATCACCCTGCTGATGGTGGTGCTCGAGCTGTTCGCGGCGCGCCAGGTTGTCGCGTTTCTGGCGGATAACGACATCATCGGCTTGTCGACCTTCGCGGTGAACCTGCTGGTGCTGATGGTGATCGCGGCAAGCACGGACTATGCGATCTTCGTTCTCGGCCGATATCAGGAGGCGCGCTCCCTCGGCGAGGACCGAGAACAGGCGTTCTACACCATGTTTCACGGCACCGCGCACGTGGTGCTGGGCTCCGGCCTGACCATCGCCGGTGCGATGTATTGCCTCAGCTTCACCCGGCTTCCGTACTTCCAGAGCCTGGGCGTCCCGTGCGCGGTGGGGACGCTGGTCGCCGTTCTTGCGGCGCTCACGCTGGGCCCGGCCGTGCTGACGGTGGGAAGCCGGTTCGGCCTGTTCGACCCCAAGCGGCAGATGCGGACCCGGGGCTGGCGGCGCGTCGGCACTGCCATCGTCCGGTGGCCCGGGCCGATCCTGGCCGTGTCGATCGGCATCGCGCTGATCGGCCTGCTCGCGCTGCCCGGCTACAAGACCAACTATGACAACCGCCAGTACCTGCCCGAGAGCACGAAGGCGGTCGTCGGATATGAGGCCGCGGAGCGGCATTTCTCCAACGCCCGGATGAATCCGGAATTGCTCTTGATCGAGACCGACCACGACATGCGCAATCCGGCAAACATGTTGGTGCTGGACAGGATTGCCCGCTTTGTGTTCCACATCCCCGGCGTCGCCCGGGTCCAGACGATTACCAGGCCGCTGGGCGCGCCGATCGAGCACACGTCGATCCCGTTCCAGATCAGCATGCAAAACACGACGCAGGTCGAAAACCAGGAGTACATGAAGAAGCGTATGGCCGACATGCTGAAGCAGGCCGACGCGATGCAGATGTCCATCGACACGATGCAGCGCATGTACGAGATCACGTCCAAGATGGCCGCCGTGACGCACCACATGGACGGCCTGACGCATGAAATGCTGGACGTCACAAGCAATATGCGTGACGAGATCGCCAACTTCGACGACTTCTTCCGGCCGATCCGCAGCTACTTCTATTGGGAGAAGCACTGTTTCGACATCCCGGTCTGCTGGTCGCTGCGATCTATCCTGGACGCGCTTGACGGCTTGGACCAGATCGTCGAAAAGTTCAAGTATCTTTCCGACGATCTGGCCCAGATGGACGCCCTGTTGCCGCAGATGCTGGCGCAGATGCCGCCGATGATCGCGACCATGTCGACGATGAAGCAAATGATGCTGACCATGCACAGCTCGATGAACTCGATGTATGACCAGATGGACGTGATGAGCCAGAACTCGACCGCCATGGGTCAGGCCTATGACGCGGCCAAGAACGACGACTCGTTCTACATTCCACCGGAGGTCTTCGACAACCCCGATTTCAAGCGCGGCTTGAAGATGTTCCTGTCACCCGACGGCCATGCCGCCCGGTTCATCATCTCCCACGACGTCCCACCGGCGACGCCCGAAGGCATTTCGCACGTCGACCCGATCAAGTCGGCGGCGAAGGAAGCCATCAAGGGAACGCCATTGGAGGGTTCCAAGATCTGGCTGGGCGGCACGGCCGCGGTCTACAAGGACATGCGGGACGGGTCCAAGTACGACCTGATGATCGCCGGGATATCGGCGGCCAGCCTGATCCTGATCATCATGTTGATCATCACCCGCAGCCTGGTCGCCGCGATCACCATCGTGGGGACGGTGCTGATTTCGTTGGGGGCCTCATTCGGTCTCTCGGTGCTGGTCTGGCAGGACATCCTGGGCATCGAACTGCACTGGATGGTGCTGGCGATGTCGGTCATCCTGCTGTTGGCGGTGGGATCCGACTACAACCTGCTGCTGGTTTCCCGATTCAAAGAGGAGATCCAATCCGGAATCAAGACCGGGATCATCCGGTCGATGGCCGGCACCGGCGCGGTGGTGACGTCTGCCGGTTTGGTGTTCGCCGCCACCATGGCGACGTTCGCGATCAGCCCGCTGCGGGTCATGGGACAGGTGGGAACCACGATTGCGCTGGGTCTGTTGTTCGACACCCTGATCGTGCGTTCGTTCATGATGCCGTCGGTAGCCGCCTTGATGGGCCGCTGGTTCTGGTGGCCGACCCAGGTGCGCACGCGCCCCGCCAGTCAGATGCTTCGGCCCTACGGACCACGTTCGGCGGTTCGTGCCCACATGCTGCCGCAGGTCCATCCGCAAACCCGGGGCAGCAATGGTGACTCGCCCGACGCGGAGAGCACCGATCGGTTCCGGGTGGGCTCACCGCACTACTGATGCGTTATAGCGCCACCACTTCGGGCAGGACGTCGTTCGCCTCGTACACCGACTCGCCGCAGGTGCGGCAGTGCGTGCTCGGGTAACGGCGAAGCCGTCCGACCCTCACCCGCGCCTCGGGCTCGATGTGCTGTCCACGAACCACACACAGCATGTCGACTATCAGCCCGTCCTCGCGGCCGTGCACGTGCACGATGCGGGTCGTCGGGGCGTCGGAGTCGCCGACGAGGTCACGCCAGTCGAGGGCCGCGGGTGCATTGATGGCGGGGGTCGTGGTGCGCATGGCCACAACTATTCCCCGTCGGCCGGTCACCAAACATCCACCGAACGGCCTGACAACGGATGATTCGTCTGTCCCCCGATCGGGGGACAAAAAGCAATTGACCCCGGGCCGGGCCCGGGGTCAATTGGCGTGAGTCAGGGGGCTAGTTAGCCCCAGTTCCAGACCGACATGTCGCCGGGCGGGTACGTGTTGCAGACGTCGGTCGACTTGGCGACGACACCCTTGTTGTTGAAGAAGATCTTCATGTGGTTGGGCCACGCCACCCACAGCGGGTCGGAGACCGGGGCATAAAAGTTCTCGGAGTATGCCCGGCGATCCTGCGGCGCCAAGGAGTAGAACCAGTGCGCCTTGTCGATCGCCGCCTGCGAGACGTTCGGGTGGTTGTTGAAGTCGATCATGTACCGCTGGTAGTACACCGGGCTGGTGTCCCGGGTGGCCGCGAGTATCTGCTCGGCATCGCAGGTGGTGTTGATCATCCGGCGGGGGATCGGGAAGTCCTCCGTGGAGTCTGCTACCGCGGTCGTCGGGAAGGTCACAGCGGCCATACCCAGGGCAAGAAAGGCGGCGCCTGCACGCAGGCAAGAAGTCAGCCGAGACATAGTTGTTACGGTAGCACTTCGGACGGGCCGTGGGCGAGTCTTGGTCATCTTCTAGCCCGTCTTACTAGCCATCGCTATCAGGGACGATGACGTGCGAGGGGTCGGGTCGCAGGTCAGCTGGGGCCTGGCTGTAGTCGCCGAACGGGCCATCGCGCCGTTCTACTGCCGCCCGCACCCCCCGGGTTTCGGCGGTGTTGATGAAGTCGAGTGCGTCGGGAGTATTGCGCATCAGGCCGTCCAGGATGCCGCCCAGCGTCTGGGTGGAGGCCAGGCCCATGTTCTCGTAAGCCTGGTTGACGATCAGCTTCTGGGCCCGCAGCTGCGACAGCGGGATCTGCGTCAGCTCGGCGGCGATCTCGGCAACCCGCGCCTCGAGCCGCTCGAACGGCACCGCCTCGTTGATCAGCTCGATCTCGGCGGCCTGCACACCGGACAGCGGCCGGCCGGTCAGCGAGTGCCACTTGGCCTTGGCCAGGCTCAGCCGGTACAGCCACATGCCGGTCAGATAGGCCCCCCACATCCGGCTGTACGGAGTGCCGATCACCGCGTCTTCGCTGGCGATCACGATGTCGGCGCACAGCGCGTAGTCGCTGGCCCCGCCGACGCACCAGCCGTGTACCTGTGCGATCACCGGCTTGGATGCCCGCCAGATGGCCATGAACTTCTGCGTCGGCCCGGTCTCGCGGGCGCTGACCATCGCGAAGTCCTTGCCCGGATCCCACTTGCCGTCGGTCATCATGGCCTCGCCCCAGTGCTGGAAGCCGCCGCCGAAGTCGTAACCGCCCGAGAACGCGCGCCCGGCGCCGCGCAGCACGATGACCTTGATCCCCGGATCCCGCTCGGCCCGGCCGATGGCCGCCTCGATCTCGTCGGGCATCGGCGGCACGATCGTATTGAGGTGCTCGGGGCGGTTCAGCGTGATGGTGGCGACTGGGCCGGCGGCCTTGTACAGCAGAGTCTCGAAGTCGGTCATAGCGTCAGTGTGCGCTACTCGACGGGCGGGTCGGGCTCGCGGTTTTCCGGGGTCGAGGCGTAGATCTGGTCGCCGATCTTCAGATACGGCGTCGTGAAATAGGCCGTGGACAAGACGATGGTGGTGAAGATCAACGTCGTGATGACGGCGTTCGGCCAGAGCTGCCCGGTCCCGAAGCCGAAAAGGACGATGCCGAGAGCCGAGGTTCCCCAGTAGAAGTACCGGGCCTTGCGGCGCTCGGAGATGAAGCGAAAACGTGCCTGCGCCCAGCCCGCAATGATCAGCACCAGCCCGGCAATGACCATGCCGAATTCGATGATGTCGAGAATCTTCACGATTGGCCTCCCAGCGTCCGCCACAGGAACGAATAGCTTAGGGCCGACTTGAACGCGGCCTGCTCATTGTCCGCCGCGCCGGCGTGCCCACCCTCGATGTTCTCGTACAACCAGACCTGATGGCCCGCGGCCTGCAGCGCCGCCACCATCTTGCGGGCGTGGCCGGGGTGCACCCGGTCGTCGCGGGTCGACGTGGTGAACAGCACCTGCGGATAGTGGCGCGTCGCCGAAATATTTTGGTACGGCGAGTATTTGGAGATGAACTCCCAATCGTCCGGGTTGTCGGGGTCGCCGTACTCGGCGACCCATGACGCGCCGGCCAGCAACAGGTGGTAGCGCCTCATGTCCAGCAGCGGCACGTCGCAGACCAGCGCGCCGAATTTCTCCGGGTACTTGGTCAGCATGATGCCCATCAGCAAGCCGCCGTTACTGCCGCCTTGCGCACCCAGCTGCGCGACGGTCGTGATGCCCCGGTTCACCAAATCGTCTGCCACCGCGGCGAAATCCTCGTCGACCTTGTGTCGGCCCTCGCGAATCGCCTGGGTATGCCAGCCCGGCCCGTACTCGCCGCCGCCGCGAATGTTGGCCATCACGTAGGTGCCGCCGCGGGCCAGCCACAGCCGGCCCAACACCCCGCTGTACCCGGGCGTCTTGGACGACTCGAATCCGCCGTAACCGCCCAGCAGGGTGGGGCCGGGCCCTTCGACGTCTCGTGACCGCACGACGAAGTACGGGATCAAGGTGGCGTCCTTCGACGGCACGAAATACTGCTTCACATCCAGGTTTTCGGCGTCGAAGAACGCCGGCGCGGATTTGATCTCCTCCAGGCTCCCGGGGCCGGTGCCACGCAGCAGTCGCGAGGGCATGTCGAATCCGCTTGAATCCAAGAAGAATTCATCGCCGGTATCGTCGGCGGCCGCGATCACCGTGTTGGTCGCCGGCGGGATGCCGGCGATTTCGTCGCGCTGGCAGCTGCCGGGCGTGACGATTTCGACCCGGCTGGCGACGTCGGCCAAAGTCACGAGCAACAGCCGGTCCCGCGTCCACGCGCTCTGATGCAGGCAGGTGTGCTCGTCGGGTTCGAAGACCACTCGCAAATCTACTGTTCCGGAAAGGAATTCGTCGTAGTCCGCCGCCAGCAGCGAGCCGGCGCGGTAGCCTGCGGCGCCGACGGTCCAATCGGTGCGCAGCTCGATCAGCAGCCATTCACGGTGAACCGACACGCTCGCGTCGGTGGGCACGTCGATGCGGATCAGTTCCGACCCGCGCACTTCGTAGGTCTCCGAATTCCAGAAGTCGATCGAACGGCCCGCGAAGCTGCGCTCAAAACCCGGCGTCCGATCGGCGTTGGCCCCTACGCTGACGTCCGCGCGCGTTCCCTCGAAGACCGTCTCGGCATCGCTCAGTGGTGTGCCGCGACGCCAGCGCTTGACGATCCGCGGATATCCGGATTCGGTCAGCGAGCCGGCGCCGAAGTCCGTGCCCACCAGCACCGTGTCCGGATCGGCCCAGCCGATCTGCGACTTGGCTTCCGGGAGTGCGAACCCGTCGGGGATGAATTCGCGTGTGAGCATGTCGAATTCGCGCACGATCACCGCGTCCGAGCCGCCGCGGGAGAGATTGACCAGCGCGCGGGTGAACTCCGGTTCGATGACCGTGGCGCCGGCCCACACCCACTTCTCGTCGTCGGCGCGCCCCAGCTGGTCGACGTCGATCAGCACGTCCCACTCGGGGGAGTCGCTGCGGTAGCTGTCCAGCGTGGTGCGCCGCCAGAGCCCGCGCGGGTTGGCGGCGTCGCGCCAGAAGTTGTACAGGTACTCGCCGCGGCGACGCACGTAGGGGATGCGGGCGTCGGTGTCGAGGACCTCCAGCGCATCGGCGCGCATCCGCTCGAAGTCCGCGTCGCAGAACCGCTCGATCGTCGGTTCGTTGCGCGCGCGCACCCAATCCAGCGCGGTCTCGGCGGTGACGTCCTCGAGCCACAGGTACGGGTCGTCGTTGTCCTCGGCGGGCTGCGCAGTCATGCAAGCCATTGTGGCCCGAGCGGTAGTGTGAGGTGTATTACAGGTGAAGCAGAACGGGAGTCGAGTAAATGACTGTCTTCGCACGCCCGGGTTCCAGCGGGGCCCTGATGTCCTACGAATCGCGGTACGACAACTTCATCGGGGGTGAGTGGGTCGCACCCGCCAAGGGTCTCTACTTCGAGAACCCGACGCCGGTGACCGGCCAAACATTTTGCGAAGTGGCGCGGTCCGACGAGGCCGACGTCGACAAGGCGCTCGACGCCGCGCACGCGGCCGCCCCGGCGTGGGGCAAGACCTCGCCGGCCGAGCGGGCCGCGGTGCTGAACAAGATCGCCGATCGCATTGAGGCGAACCGGGATTCGTTGGCCCTGGCCGAGGTCTGGGACAACGGCAAGCCGATCCGCGAGACGCTGGCGGCCGACATCCCGCTGGCCGCCGATCATTTCCGGTATTTCGCCGCGGCGATCCGCGCCCAGGAGGGCTCGCTGTCGCAGATCGACGAGGACACCGTCGCCTACCACTTCCACGAGCCGCTCGGCGTCGTCGGGCAGATCATTCCGTGGAACTTCCCGATCCTGATGGGCGCGTGGAAGCTCGCGCCGGCGCTGGCTGCCGGCAACACAGTGGTGCTCAAGCCCGCCGAGCAGACGCCGGCGTCGATCCTCTACCTGATGTCGTTGATCGGCGACGTGATCCCGCCGGGTGTGGTCAACATCGTCAGCGGCTTCGGCGTCGAGGCCGGCAAACCGCTCGCGTCCAGCGACCGGATCGCCAAGGTTTCGTTCACCGGGGAGACCACGACCGGCCGGCTGATCATGCAGTACGCGTCGCAGAACCTGATCCCGGTCACGCTGGAGCTCGGCGGCAAGAGCCCCAACATCTTCTTCTCCGATGTAATGGCCGCCAACGACAACTTCCAGGACAAGGCCCTCGAGGGCTTCACGATGTTCGCCCTCAACCAGGGCGAGGTGTGCACCTGTCCGTCGCGCAGCCTGATCCAGTCCGACATTCACGACGAGTTCCTGGAGCTGGCCGCAATCCGGACCAAGGCCGTCCGGCAGGGCGACCCGCTGGACAGCGAGACCATGATCGGTTCGCAGGCCTCCAACGACCAGCTGGAAAAGATCCTGTCCTACGTCGAGATTGGGAAGGCGGAGGGTGCCAAGGTCATCACCGGCGGTGAGCGTGCCGAGCTCGGTGGTGACCTGTCCGGCGGTTACTACATGCAGCCGACGATCTTTGCCGGCAACAACAAGATGCGCGTCTTCCAGGAGGAGATCTTCGGGCCGGTGGTGACCGTGACGTCGTTCACCGATTTCAACGACGCGATGAGCATCGCCAACGACACCCTGTACGGCCTGGGTGCCGGGGTGTGGAGCCGCGACGGCAACACGGCCTACCGGGCCGGGCGCGAGATCAAGGCCGGCCGGGTCTGGGTGAACTGCTACCACGTGTATCCGCCGCACGCGGCGTTCGGTGGCTACAAGCAATCCGGGTTCGGCCGCGAGACGCACCAGATGGCGCTCGATCACTATCAGCAGACCAAGAACCTGCTGGTGTCCTACGCCGATAAGGCGCAGGGCTTCTTCTGATGAGTGCTCCGGGCGGCGCGGTGATCACTGCCGCGGCCGCCGAGTTGCTGGGGCGGCTGCAGGACCGGCACGGCCCGGTGATGTTCCACCAGTCCGGCGGCTGCTGCGACGGGTCGTCGCCGATGTGCTACCCGTGCGGCGACTTTCTGGTCGGTGACCGCGACGTCCTGCTCGGCGTCCTGGACGTGGGAGCCGAGGGCGTCGCGGTGTGGATCTCGGGTCCGCAGTACCAGGCCTGGAAGCACACCCAGTTGGTCATCGACGTGGTGCCCGGCCGCGGCGGCGGATTCAGCCTGGAAGCACCCGAGGGCATGCGGTTTCTCAGTCGCGGCCGCGTCTATACCGACGAGGAGAAAGCCCAGCTAGAAGCCGTGCCGGTGATCACCGGGGCCGGGTACGAGGGGGGCGAGCGGCCATCGATTCGGGGCCCGGTGATTGACAAAGCCGTGCCGGAAACGTGCCCGTCTCGTAGTCCGTAACTCAGTACGCTCAATGAGGTGATCCCGTTACCCCGGCCCTGGCTGCTGGCCAGCGCGATGCTGGTCGGCACCGCGGTCGGGTTGCTGGCGGGGGTTGCGTTGACGGTGCTGGTTCATACCCCGGTCCGCCCCGACGTCGTCATCGCGCTGGTGGTGGGGTTGCCCAGCGTGATCGGGCTGTTGACGATCCTGTTCTCCGGGCGTCGTTGGGTCACGATGCTGGGCGCGTTCCTGCTGGCGATGGCGCCGGGCTGGTTCGGGGTGCTCGTCGTCCTCGAGGTGACATCTCGTGGCTAAGGACGATCGCGCGTCGAACCCGGGGACCGAGCCGTTCGTGCCGGAGTTCGAGGACACCGGCACGAAGGGGTTCGTCCCAGACTTCGACGACGACACCGGTGCGCACTCGGTGCCGTTCGTGCCGAACTTCGACGACACCGGCTCGCAGCCCATCTCCTTCGCCGCGCAGCCGGGCAAATCCGAAGCCAAAGCAGACAAGGACGCCGTCCGGACGCCCGCCGCCGCCGAGGTTTCCGAAGCGGATCCGGACGCCGAGCCGGCCGGTCAGGCGGTGCAGTCGGTCACCGTGCCCGGCCGTTACCAGTACGTGAAGTGGTGGAAATTGCTTCTGGTGATGTTCGGCGTGTGGGCCGCGACGGCCGAGGTCGGGCTGAGTCTCTTCTATTGGTGGTACCACACGATCGACAAGACCCCGGCCGTGTTCATGGCGCTGGTTTACGTCGTGGCATGCACCGTCGGTGGCGTGATGCTGGCGATGGTGCAGGGCCGGCCGCTGATCGCGGCGCTGTCCATCGCGGTGATGGCGGGACCGTTCGGCTCGGTCGTCGCCGCGGCACCCCTGTACGGCTATTACTACTGCGCGCGCACGGGTCATTGTCTGCTCGGCGTCATCCCGTATTGACCCATTAGGGTGGGCTCGTGACTTCTCACTATGACGTCGTTGTCCTTGGAGCTGGTCCCGGCGGATATGTCGCAGCGATTCGCGCCGCGCAGCTCGGCCTGAGCACCGCAGTCGTCGAACCTAAGTACTGGGGCGGAGTCTGCCTCAACGTCGGCTGCATCCCGTCCAAGGCGCTGCTGCGCAACGCCGAACTCGTGCACATCTTCACCAAAGAGGCCAAGACCTTTGGCATCAGCGGCGAGGCGTCATTCGACTACGGGGTCGCCTTCGATCGCAGCCGCAAAGTGGCCGAGGGCCGCGTCGCCGGCGTGCACTTCCTGATGAAGAAGAACAAGATCACCGAGATCCACGGCTACGGCCGGTTCACCGACCCGCGCACGCTCTCGGTAGATCTCAATGACGGTGGCACCGAGACGGTCACGTTCGACAACGTCATCATCGCCACCGGCAGCAGCACGCGCCTGGTTCCCGGCACGTCTCTGTCGGAGAACGTGGTCACCTACGAGGAACTGATCCTGTCCCGCGAGCTGCCGGAGTCGATCATCATCGCCGGTTGCGGGGCCATCGGCATGGAGTTCGGCTATGTGCTGAAGAACTACGGCGTCGACGTGACCGTCGTCGAGTTCTTGGCGCGCGCGCTGCCCAACGAGGACGCCGAAGTCTCCAAAGAGATCGAGAAGCAGTTCAAGAAACTGGGCGTCAAGATCCTGCTCGGAACCAAGGTCGAGTCCATCACCGATGACGGCTCCGTGGTCCGGGTGGCGGTCAGCAAGGACGGTAAGTCGGAGGAGCTAAAGGCCGATAAGGTGTTGCAGGCCATCGGTTTTGCGCCCAACATCGAGGGCTACGGATTGGACAAGGCCGGCGTCGCACTGACCGATCGCAAGGCGATCGGGATCACCGACTACATGCGCACCAACGTCGATCACATCTACGCGATCGGCGACGTCACCGGCAAGCTGCAGCTGGCCCACGTCGCCGAGGCGCAAGGCGTGGTCGCGGCCGAAACCATTGCCGGCGCAGAGACTTTGGCGCTCGGCGACTACCGGATGCTGCCGCGCGCGACATTCTGCCAGCCCAACGTCGCCAGCTTCGGGCTGACCGAGGAGCAAGCCCGCGAGGAGGGCTACGACGTGGTGGTGGCCAAATTCCCGTTCACCGCCAACGCCAAAGCGCACGGCGTGGGCGACCCCAGCGGTTTCGTCAAGCTGATCGCCGACGCCAAGTACGGCGAACTGCTGGGCGGGCACCTGGTCGGCCACGACGTGTCCGAGCTGCTGCCCGAGCTCACCCTGGCGCAGAAATGGGATCTGACCGCCACCGAGCTGGCCCGCAATGTGCACACCCACCCGACCATGTCCGAGGCGCTGCAGGAGTGCTTCCACGGCCTGACCGGCCACATGATCAACTTCTGAACCGATGATTCGCGGCGAGACCATTCTGGGTGCCCTTGGCGGTGCGGCTACCGGTTATGTGCTGTGGCTAGTTGCCATTTCGCTCGCCGGCGACAACGCGACGGCGGGCCATTGGGGCCCGCTGGTGTTACTGGGATCGGTGCTGCTGGGCGCCTTCGCCGCAATCTGGGGTTTCGTGCTACGCCGGCGCCGCAAGTATCTGTGGGCGGCGTTTGCGTTCGACTTGCCAATACTGCCGGTGGTTTTGACGCTGGCCGTGCTGGCCGACGTCTACGCCTGAGGCGCTATCTCGGGTTGTCCAACTCGATGTTGAGTGCGGATATCGTCGCGGCCAGTCCATCGTATTGCGTTGCAAGCAAGCAGAATTCGATGAGCCGGTGCCGGTCGAGATGCATCGCGAGTTGCCGCCAGGTGTCCTCACTGATCGTCCGGTTCTTGATCAGCTCGTCCGTCGCGTTCAGCAGTGCCTGTTGCCGGGCGCTCAGTATCACCCGGGGTCCGTCGCCGTCCGGAACGTCGGGCCACGCGAATATCGTCGCCTGCACGTGAGCGTCCAGACCGAATTGACGTCCCATCTTCCGGTGGTGCTGCAACTCGTATTCGCTCGACCGCAGATGTGCGACACGCAGGATCACCAATTCGGTGTCCACCCGGGGCAGCCGGCCGCGCAGCAGCCGGCCGCCGTACAGCGACCACGCCCAAAACAGCCCTTGGCGCTGACCGAGCGTGGTGAACAGATGCATCTCGGACGCCCGCAGTTTGCGGGCGGCGCCTTTGGCCAGGATCCAGTTGATCGGGCCCAGCCGGCGAAATTTGGTGGACGACGGGATGCGGGCGACGTGGCCGGCCTGCGCGTCGCTCATGGCTGCTTCACCAAGTACGGGGACACCGTGCTGCGGTGCTCGTCGAGATCGAGTGCACGGCCCAACGCCGGGAAGGCCCGTTGTGGACAGTTATCGCGTTCGCAGACACGGCAACCCGCGCCGATGGGTGTGGCGACATCTCCCGACAAGTCCAGTCCTTCCGAGTAGACGAGCCGGTGCGCGTGCCGCAGCTCGCAGCCCAGCCCGATCGCGAAGGTTTTACCCGGCTGACCATACCGGGCAGCACGGCGCTCCACGGTGCGGGCCACCCACATGTAGTTGCGGCCGTCGGGCATCTGAGCGATCTGCACCAGGATCTTGCCCGGGTTGGCAAACGTCTCGTAGACATTCCACAGCGGGCAGGTGCCGCCGCTGGAGGAGAAATGAAAACCGGTGGCGGACTGGCGTTTTGACATGTTGCCGGCGCGATCCACCCGGACGAACGAGAACGGCACCCCCCGCATCGACGGCCGTTGCATCGTCGAGAGCCGGTGGGCGATGGTCTCGTAGCTCACCGAGTAGAACGCCGACAGCCGCTCGACGTCGTAGCGGAAATTCTCGGTGACATCGTGGAATTGGCGGTAGGGCAGCACCGCGGCGGCGGCGAAGTAGTTCGCCAGACCGAGCCGGGCCAGCGTGTGGGACTCGTCGCTGGTGAATTTGCCGTCGGCGACCATGCTGTCGATCAGGTCGCCGAACTCGAGGTAGGCCAACTCGGCGGCCATCTTGAAGACCTGCTGGCCCAGCGAGAGGTGATTGCTGATCTCCAGCGTCTTGGTCTCGGGCTCGTAGCGGTGCAGCACCGTGTCGCCGAGGTCGATGCGCCTGTTGATGTGGACGCCGTGCACCTCGGTGAGCCGCCGCGTCAATTCGCGGGCCAGGTCGCCGTGGTGCAGCCGGGTGTGGATCGTGAGATCTTCGGCGGCGGTGTCCAGCTCGTGCAGATAGTTCTGCCGCTGGTAGAAGTAGTCGCGCACCTCTTCGTGCGGCATCGTGATCGATCCGCTGCCGCTGCCGTCGGAGTAGCGCTCCTCGGTGGCGGCGGCCAGCTGCGCGGTGGTGAGCCGGTAGCGCCGGTGCAGGTTGACCACCGCGCGGGCCAGGGCGGGATGGGCGTTGACCAGCTCGGCGACCTCGGGTGGATCGACGTTGATGTCCAGATCGCGATCCATGGTCACTTCGCGCAGTTCGGCGACCAGGCGGGTGTCGTCCTGGGGGGCGAAGAAGGTCGCGTCCACTCCGAACACTTCGGTGATGCGCAACAGCACGGCCACCGTCAGGGGGCGGACGTCGTGCTCGATCTGGTTGAGGTAGCTCGGCGAGATCTCGAGCAGCTGGGCCAGCGCGGCTTGCGAAAACCCACGCTCGTTACGCAACTGGCGAACGCGTGAGCCGACGAACGTTTTCGACATTTATGGCAGTTTACCTGCATTGCAAAGGAAGGGTTTGCAGACTTGGCAGCCAATGAGCGACGTCGTCAGGTTTGGCGTTTGTCCGCGGTCATTGGCATGATTCGCATCGGGGTCCCGGGTGAACCCCGGGATAACGCAGGTAAGGCAATTGGGGAGCGAAGTCGTGAGCCTGGACAAATCAATGATGCCGGTGCCCGACGGTCACCCCGACGTATTCGACCGCGAATGGCCGCTGCGGGTCGGCGACATCGACCGCACCGGACGGTTGCGGTTGGACGCCGCGTGCCGCCACATCCAGGACGTCGGCCAAGACCAGCTGCGCGAGATGGGCTTTGAGGAGACCCATCCGCTGTGGATCGTCCGGCGCACGATGCTCGACATGCTGCGGCCCATCGAGTTCCAGGACATGCTGCGCTGTCGGCGCTGGTGTTCGGGCACCTCGAACCGGTGGTGTGAGATGCGGGTCCGCGTCGACGGACGCAAGGGCGGCCTGATCGAATCCGAGGCCTTCTGGATCAACATCAACCGGGAAACCCAGATGCCGTCGCGCATCTCCGATGACTTCCTCGAAGGACTGCACAAGACCACGTCCGTTGATCGGCTGCGCTGGAAGGGCTACTTGAAGGCGGGCAGCCGCGACGACGCGACCGAGATTCACGAGTTTCCGGTCCGGGTCACCGATATCGACCTGTTCGACCACATGAACAACTCGGTGTACTGGAGCGTCATCGAGGATTACCTGGCGTCGCACCTGGAACTGATGCAGGGCCCGCTGCGCATCACCATCGAGCACGAGGCGCCGGTGGCGCTCGGCGACAAGCTCGAGATCATCTCGCACGTCCATCCGGCCGGATCGACCGACAAATTCGGCCCCGGGCTGACCGATCGCCCTGTTACAACGCTCACATATGCGGTCGGCGACGAGACGAAAGCGGTCGCTTCGCTCTTCAATCTCTAACCGGACAAGCGTCCCGGTAAATTGCTGGCTGACCTCGGATTTTGGTTACTGGTCGGTAGCTTCTGAACCGGTTCAGATTCTGTACACCTTTGCAAACTTAGCAAAACTGCCGCGAAGTCGTGGCCCAAATTTGCAATCAAAATGGGTGGACCTGCATCAACAGGCTGTGTCATCGTCGTGTTAGCACAGGAGTGAAGCTGATACCGGACAGCGGTACGGCTTAACAGATTTTGACCCCAAAGGAGTAAGCCCAATGTCTGTCGTTGGCACCCCGAAGAGCGCCGAGCAGATCCAGCACGACTGGGACACCAACCCGCGTTGGAAGGACACCAGCCGCACCTACACCGCCCAGGATGTCGTCGCCCTGCAGGGCAGCGTCGTCGAGGAGCACACCCTGGCCCGCCGCGGCGCCGAGGTGCTGTGGGAGCAGCTGCACGACCTGGAGTACATCAACGCCCTGGGTGCCCTGACCGGCAACATGGCCGTGCAACAGGTGCGCGCCGGCCTGAAGGCCATCTACCTCTCCGGTTGGCAGGTCGCCGGTGACGCCAACCTGTCCGGCCACACCTACCCCGACCAGAGCCTGTACCCGGCCAACTCGGTGCCGCAGGTCATCCGTCGCATCAACAACGCGCTGTTGCGCGCCGACGAGATCGCCAAGGTCGAGGGTGACCGCTCGGTGGAGAACTGGCTGGCGCCGATCGTCGCCGATGGCGAGGCCGGCTTCGGTGGCGCGCTCAACGTGTACGAACTTCAGAAGGCGATGATCGCCGCAGGCGTCGCGGGGTCGCACTGGGAAGATCAGCTGGCTTCGGAGAAGAAGTGCGGCCACCTCGGTGGCAAGGTGCTGATCCCGACTCAGCAGCACATCCGCACCCTGACCTCGGCGCGTTTGGCCGCCGACGTCGCCGGTGTGCCGACCGTCGTGATCGCCCGTACCGACGCCGAGGCGGCCACCTTGATCACCTCGGACGTCGACGAGCGCGACCAGCCGTTCATCACCGGTGACCGGACCAAGGAAGGCTTCTACCGCGTCCGCAACGGCCTCGAGCCGTGCATCGCGCGGGCCAAGGCCTACGCGCCGTACTCCGACCTGATCTGGATGGAGACCGGGACCCCGGACCTCGAGCTCGCGGCCAAGTTCGCCGAGGGCGTCAAGTCCGAGTTCCCCGACCAGATGCTGGCCTACAACTGCTCGCCTTCCTTCAACTGGAAGAAGCACCTGGACGACTCCACCATCGCGAAGTTCCAAAAAGAGCTTGGTGCAATGGGATTCAAGTTCCAGTTCATCACGCTGGCCGGCTTCCACGCGCTGAACTACTCGATGTTCGATCTGGCCTACGGCTACGCCCGCAACCAGATGAGCGCCTACGTCGAGCTGCAGGAGCGCGAGTTGGCGGCCGAGGAGCGCGGCTACACCGCGACCAAGCACCAGCGCGAGGTCGGTGCCGGTTACTTCGACCGCATCGCCACCACGGTGGACCCGACGTCGTCGACCACCGCGCTGAACGGCTCCACCGAAGAGGGGCAGTTTCACTGACGATGAGCGGGCGCAGCCCGCGAAGTGGAAGTGAAACCGACGGCTCAAGTCACTGAGCCCAGCTGCGTAACTCGCGGCTGAAGTAGCATAGGCCCCGCCCGGCGATCCTGGGCGGGGCCTATTGCGGTGCAAGACAATACGACTGGAGAAACGCAGTGAGCGACAAAGGGATTCAGCGGGTAGGGGTTGTCGGGGCCGGCCAGATGGGGTCCGGGATCGCCGAAGTCTCGGTCCGCGCCGGCGTCGCCGTCACGGTGTACGAGACCACCGAGGCGCTGATCACGGCGGGCCGAAACCGCATCGTGAAATCGCTGGAGCGGGGCGTCAGCGCGGGCAAGGTGACCGAGCGTGAGCGTGACCGTGCCCTGAGCCAGCTCACCTTCACCACCGACCTGAAGGACCTCGCCGACCGCCAACTGGTGATCGAGGCGATTGTCGAGGACGAGGCCGTCAAGGCGGAGGTCTTCGCGAAGCTCGACGAGGTGATCACCGATCCCGACGCGGTGCTGGCGTCGAACACGTCGAGCATTCCGATCATGAAGATCGCGGCGGCGACCAAGAACCCCCAGCGGGTGCTGGGCTTGCACTTCTTCAACCCGGTGCCGGTGTTGCCGCTGGTCGAATTGGTCAGCACGCTGGTCACCGACGAAGCCGCCGCCGCGCGCACCGAAGAGTTCGCCGGCGCGGTGCTGGGCAAGCAGGTGGTGCGGTGTTCGGACCGGTCCGGATTCGTGGTGAACGCCCTGTTGGTGCCCTATCTGTTGTCGGCCGTCCGCATGGTGGAGGCGGGATTCGCCACCGTCGAGGATGTCGACAAGGCGGTTGTTGCCGGCCTGTCGCACCCGATGGGCCCGTTGCGGTTGTCGGATCTTGTTGGATTGGACACACTCAAACTGATCGCGGACAAGATGTTCGAGGAATTCAAGGAGCCGCACTACGGCCCGCCGCCGCTGCTGCTGCGGATGGTGGAGGCGGGTCAGTTGGGCAAGAAATCGGGTCAGGGGTTCTACACGTACTGAACCGGATCGCAAATTTCCGCCGGGCCCGGGCATTGACGTAGTGAGAGTCGTGTGCTCGCGTCGGGTATTATTTCCGCGATCACCAAAAGCGAGAGGTATCCATTTAGCATGACGCAGCTCAGGCCGTATTACGAAGAGTCGCAGTCCATCTACGACGTCTCGGATGAGTTTTTCGCATTGTTCCTGGACCCGACGATGGGCTACACGTGCGCATACTTCGAGCGTGACGACATGACGCTGGAGGAAGCGCAGAACGCGAAGTTCGACCTGGCACTGGGCAAGCTGAACCTCGAGCCCGGCATGACGGTGCTCGACGTCGGCTGCGGCTGGGGCGGAGCGCTGCAACGCGCGGTCGAGAAGTTCGACGTCAACGTCATCGGAATCACGCTCAGCCGCAACCAGTTCGAGTACAGCAAGGCCCGGCTGGCCAAGGTTCCCACCGACCGCACCGTCGAGATACGGCTGCAGGGCTGGGAAGAATTCGAGGACCGGGTCGACCGGATCGTCACCATCGGCGCCTTCGAAGCCTTCAAGGCGGAGCGTTACCCCGCGTTCTTCGACCGTGCCTACAACATTCTTCCCGACGACGGCCGGATGTTGCTGCACACAATTCTGGCGCAGACCCAGAAGTCGATGCACGAAAAGGGCATCAAATTGACGATGAAAGACATTCGTTTCGCGAAGTTCATCGGCGACGTGATTTTCCCGGGCGGACAGTTGCCCTCGGTGGAGGACCTGCTGAAGCTCGCGCCGGAGGCCGGATTCTCGGTGGAAAAGGTGCAATTGCTGCAGCCGCATTACGCGCGGACGCTGAACATGTGGGCCGCCAACCTCGAGGCCAACAAGGACAAGGCGATCGAGATCCAGTCGGAAGAAATCTACGACCGCTACATGCACTACTTGACGGGGTGCGAGGACTTCTTCCGCAAGGGCATTACCGACGTGGGGCAATTCACCTGCGTCAAGTAGTCCCCAGCAGAAGCAGCGGGCCGGACACAAGTCCGGCCCGCTTTTCGTTTACTTCTCCAGCGTGAACTGGTCGACGTCGGTGTAGCCCTGACGGAACAGGTCTGCGCAGCCGGTGAGGTACTTCATGTAGCGGTCGTAGACCTTCTGCGACTGGATCTCGATCGCCTTGTCCTTGTTGGCCTCCAGCGCGGCGGCCCACATGTCGAGGGTGCGCGCGTAGTGCAGCTGCAAGGACTGGGTCCGGGTGAGCTTGAAGCCGGCGTCGGCAGAGTGCTCTTCCACCAGCTGGGGGGTGGGCAGCCAGCCGCCGGGGAAGATCTCGGCCAGGATGAACTGCGTGAAGTGGACAACTTCGTGGGTCAGCGGCAGGCCCTTGGCCCTGGCTTCCTTGAACGCGGGGC
The DNA here is from genome assembly GCF_026625985.1 of Mycobacterium sp. Aquia_213. NCBI lineage: Bacteria > Bacillati > Actinomycetota > Actinomycetes > Mycobacteriales > Mycobacteriaceae > Mycobacterium > Mycobacterium sp. Aquia_213. Next base: position 5,225,391 of record NZ_CP113116.1, on the reverse strand, counting down.
GCACGATGGTGTGCAGCATCATCACGCCGTCGGCCGGCAGCACCGAGTAAGCCATCTCGAAAAAGCGGGCCCAGCGCGCGCGGCCGAAGTGCTCGAATGCGCCGATCGAAACGATCCGGTCGACCGGCTCGTCGAACTTCTCCCAGCCCTCCAGCAGCACGCGCCGGGTGCGCTTGGTGTCCAGCTGGTCGAACGACTTCTGAACGTGTTCGGCCTGGTTTTCCGACAGCGTCAGGCCCACGGCGTTGACGTCGTATTTCTCGATGGCCCGCCGCAGCGTGGCGCCCCAGCCGCAGCCGATATCCAGCAGCGTCATCCCGGGCTCGAGGCCCAACTTGGACAGCGATAGATCGATTTTGGCGAGCTGTGCCTCTTCCAGGGTCAGGTCGTCGCGCTCGAAGAACGCGCAGCTGTAGGTCTGGGTGGGGTCCAGAAAGAGCCGGAAGAAGTCGTCAGACAGGTCGTAATGCGCCTGCACGTTGCCGAAATGCGGCGTGAGCTGCACGGCCATACGAAGAAGCCTTTCTGTGTCCCGGAGGCGGGGACGAATCCTGAGGGATGTCCATCGGCCTTCGGTGCATGCCTTTTGCATGCTTTCGGGTTCGACCGGCGTAGCTTGTGCGCGCGGCCGGGTCATAGCGTCACACGGAACGGGCGCAATGCACAAAACGAGCTGCACGCCAGGGGTAGTTTAAGCCTCTCGAGGCGGCACGATCGGCGAAGGATGCGGCTCCGCGCGGAACTTCTCCAGGGATCCGCCCACTTCGACGATTCCGCACAGCGCATTCCAGCTGAGCATCGTCAAGTAGTCGATCAGTTCGTCTCTGCTCATCCGCGGATTCGACATCCAGGAGTGCGTGGCCAATTGCACACCGCCGACGATCAAGTAGGACCACGGTTCCGCGCCGCCGGTGTCCATCCCGGCCTGCTCCATACGGCGGCGCAGCATCACCGCGATCATGCGGGCGATGATTCGCTCGGAGTCGGCGATCACCTTGCTTTTGCTGGCCGAGCTGTTGGCCATCACGAACCGGTACGGCTCCGGCTCGTTCGCGACGGTGTCGACGTAGACGCTGATGACGGCGCGGGTCAGGTCGATGCCATCGAGATTTGAGGACAGCGCCGCGGCCATATTCGGAATCAGCGTGGTCTGCGCGATCCGGCGCATCACGGCGGTCGTCAGGTCGTTCTTGTCGACGAAATAGCGGTAGAGAACGGTCTTGGAAACCCCGATCTCCGCGGCGATTTCGTCCATGCTGAGGTAGCGGCCGAGTCGGCGAATCGCGTCGATCGTGCCGTCAACCAGCTCGTTGCGGCGCTCCACCTTGTGCTGATGCCAGCGCCGTTTACGACCGTCCGTTTTGACGATCACTGCCGGGATTTGCTCTGTCACTGTCGACGATTCCCATTCCCTAGACGTCCCCGATAGTACGGCGTGGGGGAGTCGTATTGGCGGATGAGGCGCATCGGGGCGGGGTTCGGTCAACCGCGTAGTAACACTAACTGGCCCGCGCGATACATGATGGTGTGGTGGTACACAGAGTCTCACCAAGCGCCGAGGCACCGGGTTCGGCCGCCCCGCAGCCGGAGCCGACCGTGCCGCCGGCCACGCCGGACCGGGCTCGAACGTCGTTTGCGGAGTCGTTCGCTGGAGCCGATCCAGAGGCGGACGCGCAGCGGCGGACAGGGCTGCGCCGGATGAAACTGGTGGCACTGAGCTTTTTGGTCGGTGCCACCGTGGTGTTCCTGGCGTGCCGATGGGCGCAGGCGCACGGCAGCGTGGGCGCGTGGGTCGGCTACGTCGGCGCGGCCGCCGAGGCCGGCATGGTGGGCGCCCTCGCGGACTGGTTCGCGGTGACCGCGCTGTTCAAGCACCCGCTGGGCATACCGATCCCGCACACCGCGATCATCAAGCGGAAGAAGGACCAGCTCGGCGAGGGCCTGGGCACCTTCGTCCGGGAGAACTTCCTGTCGGCGGAAGTGGTGGAGACCAAACTGCGCGACGCCCAGGTGCCGGGCCGGCTCGGCAAGTGGCTCTCGGACAGAGCGCATGCCGCACGGGTGGCCAGCGAGGCCGCGACGGTGCTGCGGGTGCTCGTCGAGCTGCTGCGCGACGAGGACGTCCAGCAGGTGATCGACCGGATGATCGTGCGGCGTATCGCGGAACCGCAGTGGGGGCCGCCGGTGGGCCGGGTACTGGCGACGCTGCTCGCCGAAAACCGGCAGGAAGCCCTGATTCAGCTGCTCGCCGACCGGGCCTTTCAGTGGTCGCTGAATGCGGGCGAGATCATCCAGCGAGTGGTCGAGCGCGACTCGCCGACCTGGTCGCCGCGGTTCATCGACCATCTCGTCGGCGACCGCATCCACCGCGAGCTGATGGATTTCACCGACAAGGTCCGCCGCAACCCGGACCACGAGTTGCGGCGTTCGGCGACCCGTTTCCTGTTCGAATTCGCCGACGATCTACAACACGACCCGGACACCATCGCGCGCGCCGACGCGATCAAAGAGCAGCTGATGGCGCGTGACGAAATCGCCAATGCGGCCGCGACGGCGTGGAAGACGCTGAAGCGGTTGGTGCTCGAGGGCGTCGACGATCCCTCCAGCACGCTGCGCACCCGCATCGCGGAGGCCGTCATCCGGATCGGGGAATCCTTGCGCGACGATGCCGAGCTGCGCGACAAGGTCGACAGCTGGATCGTGCGGGCCGCCCAGCATCTGGTGTCGCAGTACGGGGTTGAGATCACCGCGATCATCACCGACACGATCGAGCGCTGGGATGCCGATGAGGCGAGTCGGCGGATCGAACTGCACGTGGGCCGCGACCTGCAATTCATTCGGATCAACGGCACCGTGGTCGGGTCGCTGGCGGGGCTGGTCATCTACACGGTCGCGCAGCTGTTTTTCTAGGGGTGCTAACTACTGCTTGCAAATGCAAGCACATGTCCGTACGCTCGGTCCTGTCAAGGTCGGCCATCGGACCCAAGGAGCACGCAATGCCACCGGAGGAGACGCTCTCCGCCAAGGTGTCGACTGCGGCTTCCGACATCGGCAGCTTCATCAGAAGCCAGCGTGAACTCGCGCAGGTTTCGGTGCGACAACTTGCCGAGCTGGCCGGAGTCAGTAATCCCTATCTGAGCCAGGTTGAGCGCGGACTGCGCAAACCTTCTGCCGACGTACTCAGTCAGATCGCGAAAGCGCTGCGGGTTTCCGCCGAGGTCCTTTATGTGCGGGCCGGGATTCTCGAGCCGAGCGATAAGAGTCAAGTGCGTGACGCGGTCATCACCGACACGGCGATCACCGAGCGTCAGAAGCAGATTCTGCTCGACATCTACGCCTCGTTTGCCCAGCAAAACGAATCGATCCATGAGGAGTGTTCGCCCGAATCCGATAACCACGAGTGAGATAGCCCGGCTGGGCGGCTCAGCTGCGAAAACGCCTGAGCTCACGTTGGTGACGTATATCCCGACGGCCGCTGGGTTACCCAGAAGGGAAGGATGCACCGATTCCCACTGATCCCCAGGCGCGGCGTTGCGCCGACATCCACTCGATCGTCAACCCGACCCGACCAACCAGGAGGTTTCCCGGCAAGCCGCGTGCCATGTCAATCCGCGGGTCTTGACTACTCCTCGCACGAGGAGCCGACGCTTGCCTCGACTTCCAAACCAGACATTCCACAAACCTGAGAACGACAACCAACCATGAAAGGAAACACCATGGCTGAAAACACGAATATCGAAGAACTGCGGGCGCCGTTGCTGGCGGCCCTGGGTGCAGCGGACCTGGCCCTGGCCACCGTGAACGAGCTCATCGCCGGCCTGCGTGACCGGGCCGAGGACACCCGCACCGACACCCGCAGCCGGGTCGAGGAGAGCCGTGCTCGCATCGCCAAGCTGCAGGAGGACCTGCCCGAGCAGTTCACCGAGCTGCGCGAGCGCTTCACCCCCGAGGAACTGCGTAAGGCTGCCGAGGGCTACCTGGACGCCGCGACCAACCGCTACAACGAGCTGGTCGAGCGGGGCGAGGCCGCGCTGCAGCGGCTGCGCAGCCAGCGTCCGTTCGAAGAGACCACGGCGCGTGCCGAGGGCTACGTCGACCAGGCCGTCGAGCTGACCCAGGAGGCGCTGGGCACCGTCGCGACGCAGACCCGCGCCGTCGGCGAGCGTGCGGCCAAGCTGGTCGGCATCGAGCTGCCGAAGAAGGCCGAGTCGGCCGGCAAGGCAGTGGCCAAGAAGGCTCCGGCCAAGAAGGCTCCCGCCAAGAAGGCCCCGGCCAAGAAGGCTCCGGCCAAGAAGTCGGCGGCCAAGAAGGTCACCCAGAAGTAGTTCGGATTCCGGGTTGCCCTTCGGGGCAACTCGGATTCGACGTTTACGACGGCGCCCACATACCCTTAAGGCGTGAGTCAAGCCGTGGGTACCGTCATGTTGGTCTTGCAGATCGCCGTCCTGGTGATGGCGGTGTACGCGTTCATACATGCGGCGATGCAGCGGTCCGACGCCTACACGGCCGCGGACAAACTGACCAAGCCGGTCTGGCTGGTGATCTTGGGCCTGGCCGCCGTGCTGGGCTGGTGGCTCGGCGTTCTCGGCATGGCTGCTGCCGCCTGCGCGGCCGGCGTGTATCTGGTCGACGTGCGGCCGAAACTCCTGGAAATTCAGGGCAAGTCGCGCTGACGCGATGAAGGCTCTGCTGGCCGTGCCCGCGGCCGCGGTTGTCGTGCTGCTGGGCACGGTGTCTGTCACCGGCACCGCGTTGGCCGAACCCGGCACCGGCGCGGCCAACCCCGCCGGCCCCTCGTACTCCCCGCCGTTCGTCGATCACACCGCGTGGGTGCAATGGGGACGGCTGACCAGCCTGCGCGTTTTTCCGACGCCATCGGGGCGGCTGGCCTCCAGGCAACCCGACACCGCGGGCGCGGCCGACGAGGCCTGGGCCGAGGTGCTGGCAATGGCACCGAACGCCGACACTCCCGGCATGCGTGCGCAATTCGTCTGCCATTGGCAATTCGCCGAACTGGCGCAACCCGGCAAGACCAGCTGGAACCTCGAGCCGTGGCGGCCCGTCGTCGACGACACCGAGATGGTCGCCTCCGGTTGCAATCCCGGCGGCCCGGAAGAATCGTTCTCGTGACACTTAGTCGAGGACAACTGGCGGCGCTCGTCGACCACACCTTGCTCAAACCCGAGGCCACCGGCGCCGACGTGGCCGCGCTGCTGGGGGAAGCCGCGGACCTGTGCGTCTATGCGGTGTGCGTATCCCCGTCGATGGTTCCGGTCGCCGCGGCCACCGGTGGGGTGCGGGTCGCGACGGTGGCCGGGTTTCCGTCCGGCAAGCACGTGTCCGCGATCAAGGCCCAAGAGGCCGCCCAAGCGGTGGCATCCGGTGCCAGCGAAGTCGACATGGTCATCGACGTCGGTGCAGCGCTGGCCGGTGAGCTCGACGCGGTGCGCTCCGACATCGCGGCGGTGCGCGCCGCGGTACCCGGCGTCGTGCTCAAGGTGATCGTGGAATCGGCTGTGCTGCTGGGTGATTCGGACGGACGAACGCTGACGGACGTGTGCCGGGCCGCCGAGGATGCCGGCGCGGACTTCGTCAAGACCTCGACCGGGTTTCACCCCGCGGGCGGAGCCTCGGTACGGGCCGTCGCACTGATGGCCGACACCGTCGGCGGTCGCCTCGGGGTCAAGGCCAGCGGCGGGATCCGCACCGCCGCCGACGCGATCGCGATGGTGAACGCCGGGGCGACCAGGCTCGGCCTATCCGGCACCCGGGCGGTACTCGACGAACTCGGCTGAAACCCGGCGCCTACAGGTTGGCGAAGCAGGTGTCGTTGTTTTCGCCGGTCGGGATCGTGGCGTTCTGGGTCGAGAAGTGGCTCGTCACGCCGGTCGACGTCACCTGCACGCTGTCCGCGTGAATTCCGAGCGGGTAGTCGGCGGTCAGTTTCGCGGTGTACGCATCCAGCGTCGACTGGACGCTTTCGCGCGGCATGGTGAAGCCCAGCGCATTGAAGCTCTGGATCTGGAGCTGAAGTCCCTTGCCGGACACGACGGGCTTGGTCGTGATGTTGTCCAGCATTCCCTTGAGCTCGATGGTGCCGTCGGCAGGATGGGTGGTCACGCTGTTGGTGACGAACGGGCCCAGCACCGGTATCGCGTTCTGCACCGAGTCCTTGATGCCTTCACTCGTCCAGGTGATGGTCGCGTCGAGCGATCCGATGGTGCCCTTGGACGAGGAGGTCTTGTCCAGCTTCACGTCCTTGATGCTGATGTCGATCTTCATGCCCTTGGCATCGCGGATCTGGTTACCCGCCGTCGATACCGAGATGTTGGTGAAATGCTGCGTCGCGAGCTGCCATAGCAGCAGCGGCGCGACCCCGAACGACGCCGTGGCCTGATCCTGGACCTCGCATGCCACCGCCTCGGCGACCTTGGTGTCGGCGACGTGGCGGGCGTACAACTCGCCGCCGATCAGCCCCGCGATGAGCAGCGAAACCACGATGACGCAGATCAGAACGATGGACAGCGGGTCGCGAAATCTTTTCTTCCTCGCGGGTTCCGGCTCTTGGCTGGGGGTGGCGATCCGCTCGGTGGGAGGCGTCGGCGGAGTGGGAGGTGTCGGCGGAGTGGGCGGCGGTGCGTAGCCGGCCTGCTGCGTGTCCGCGCCGGCCGGGTATTCCGGCGCAGGCGCGGCGTTCGGGGGCAGACCCGCGTCGGCGGGGCGCAGCCGCTCGGTTGGGCGCTCAGTGGGGGGTGGGCCGAACGGGCCTTGATCCCCGCCACGAGCCCACGATGACGGGCCCTCGTTCGGTGGTCCTGGTGGGTTCGTCACCCAACCGATTCTGCCCTATCGCTACGAGCAAAGTCTGACTGGTTGCGGAGCACCGCGATGCTGTCCCGGGCCTTCGCGACCTTGTCGAGGTCGATGTCGGCGATCACCAATTGCGGGTCGGCACCGGCCGAGGCGACCACCTCGCCCAGCGGCGAGGCCACCAGGCTGCCGCCCACCCCGGTCGGCGCGCCCGAGGACGACCCCGAGCCGGCCAGTGTGTCACGGGGATCGGCCTGGCCGGCCGCGGCGACGTAGCTCATCGAGTCCAGCGCGCGGGCGCGAGCCAGGAGCGTCCATTGCTCGAGTTTTCCGGGACCCGAACCCCAGGACGCGCAGACGGCGATCAGCTGGGCGCCACGCCGGGCCAGCTCGGTATAGAGCTCCGGAAAGCGGATGTCATAGCAAACGGTCAGCCCCACCCCGATCCCGTCGACGGTGATCACCACCGGTTCGTGGCCGGGCGCGACGGTGCGCGACTCGGTAAAGCCGAACGCGTCGTAGAGATGGATCTTGTCGTAGTGGGCGTCCGTGCCCCGCCCTGCCGCGATCAGCGTGTTCGTCACGCGCCCGTCGCCGGCCGGGGTGAACATGCCGGCGATCACCGTGACGCCGGAGTCGGCCGCGATCTGCCGGACGCCGTCCGCCCACGGTCCGTCGACCGGCTCGGCGATCGGGGCCAGCGGGACGCCGAACCGGCACATGGTCGCCTCGGGAAACACCACGAGCGTCGCGCCGGCGTCCGCGGCCCGGGCGGTGTATTCGCGCACCTGCTGCAGATTCGCCGCCGGATCGCTGCCGCTGAGCATTTGCGCCAACGCGATTCGCATGGCTGCCAGCTTAGGAGCGATCAGGCGTTGTTGGTGATCCACTCGGTGGTGAAGCGTTGTTCCCTGCTCACCAGATCGGCCAGATGGGTGCCGATGATGTTCTCCACCTTGCCGCCGATCAAGGGAATGCGTACGTGGATGCTGACCCGGAACGTCAGGCGGGCGCCGCCGCGGCCCATGGGCGTCAGCTCGGCGGTGCCGGAGACGTTGACCGGGGTGTCCACGATCGAGCCCTTGATGGATGCCGTGGCGATGCCGTCGGTGACCGGCCCCCACGTCTCCTCGCGTCTGAAGTAGAGATCGCCCCGGTGCAGCTGGGTGACCATCGCGGGCAGGTTGTGGCTGTGCACTTCCTGCAGTGTCACCACTTCGATGGTGCCGTCGGCTCCGGGTTGGCCACCGACGCGGATCGATTCCAGCCTTGCCTCGTCGACCGGAATGTCGGCCAGCCGGGCCCGCCAGTAGTCGGCCTCGGCGAACGCCCGATGAAGTTCTTCGACGCTGCCCTCATAGTCTGCGGACAAGTCGAATGAGCGGGGCATAGCAGGTCAGGCTACCGTTACGGGCCATGAAAGCCAGCGACGCCGGATCGGTCTTGGCTGGTGCGCGCGTCGCCGAGGCGGTGCCGTTGGCGCCGTTGACCACTTTGCGGGTCGGACCGATCGCGCGACGCCTGATTACCTGCACGAGCAGCGAACAGATTGTCGCGGTGCTGGCGGAGCTGGGCACGGTGACCCGCGGCGGTGACCGCGGCCCGGTGCTGGTGTTTGCCGGCGGGTCCAACCTGGTGATCGCCGACGACCTGACCGACCTGACCGCGGTGCAGTTGGCCACGCGCGGGATCACCGTCGACGGCAACCTGGTGCGCGCCGAGGCGGGCGCGGTCTGGGACGACGTCGTGGTCGCCGCCATCGAGCACGGGCTGGGCGGGCTGGAGTGCCTCTCCGGCATCCCGGGATCGGCCGGGGCCACCCCGGTGCAGAACGTCGGCGCGTACGGCGCGGAGGTGTCCGACACCATTACCCGGGTGCGGGTGCTGGATCGCGGCAGCGGCGCGGTGCGCTGGCTACCCGGCGGCGAGCTGGGCTTCGGCTATCGCACCAGCATGTTCAAGCGCGGCCGGCAGGTTTCCGACGTCGTGCTGGAAGTCGAGTTCGCGCTGGATGACTCGGGCCACAGCGCACCGCTGCGCTATGGCGAGCTCACTGCGGCACTGAATGTGGCCAGCGGTGAGCGTGCCGACCCGCGCGCGGTTCGGCAGGCGGTGCTGGCCCTGCGGGCCCGTAAGGGCATGGTGCTCGACGTCGCCGACCACGACACCTGGAGCGTGGGTTCGTTCTTCACCAACCCGGTTGTCGCGCCGGAGGTCTACGAGTCGCTGGCCGGCCGCACCGACGGCCCGGTGCCGAACTACCCGGCACCGGACGGCGTGAAGCTGGCCGCCGGTTGGCTGGTGGAGCACGCGGGCTTCGGTAAGGGCTATCCGGACGACCCGGCCGCGCCGTGCCGGTTGTCCACCAAGCACGCGCTTGCTCTGACCAACCGCGGCAATGCGTCCACCGCCGACGTGCTGGCCCTGGCGCGCACCGTCCGCGACGCGGTGCGCGACGTGTTTGGCATCACACTGGAACCCGAGCCCGTGCTGCTCGGGTGCGCGCTCTAGCTGTCGATATGGGGTCACGGTAGGCTTTCGCGACTTGTCGTGGCGGAATGCGTGTCGGTACTGCCGGTATCTTTTAAAGGCGTGAGCACATCCCCCGACCGGCCGCCGATTAATCGGCGATTGGCTTTGGCAGCTCTCGGGCTGGGGGTGTTCGCGCCGAGCGTGCTGGCCGCCTGCAGCGGCACTACGGCCAAGCAAGCGCAGAAAAACAAAGAGCAGTCGGCGCCCAATCTGAAATACCAGCCCGCCGACGCCGCGGCCGATGTGGTTCCCATCGCGCCGGTCAGCGTCTCGGTCAGCGACGGCTGGTTCCAGAAGGTGGCGTTGACGAATTCGTCCGGCAAGGCCGTCGCCGGAGCGTTCAACTCCGACCGCACCGTCTACACGACGACCGAGCCGTTGGGCTACGACTTGAGCTATAGCTGGAGCGGGTCGGTCGTGGGCCACGACGGTAAGACCGTGCCGGTGACGGGCAAATTCACCACCGTCGCGCCCAGCAAGAAGATCGACGGCGGCTTCCAGTTGGCCGACGGCCAGACCGTCGGCGTCGCCGCGCCGATCATCATCCAGTTCGACGCGCCGATCAGCGACAAGGCCGCCGTCGAGAAGGCGCTGACCGTCACGACCAACCCGCCCGTCGAGGGCAGTTGGGCCTGGCTGCCCGACGAGCAGCAGGGCGCCCGCATCCACTACCGGACGCGCGAGTACTACCCGGCCGGTACCACCGTCAGCGTCGACGCCAAGCTCTACGGGCTGCCGTTCGGCGACGGGGCCTACGGCCTGCAGGACATGTCGTTGAAGATCCAGATCGGCCGCAAGCAGGTCGTCAAGGCCGAGGTGACGTCGCACCGCATCCAGGTCGTCACCGACGCCGGCGTGATCATGGACTTCCCGTGCAGCTACGGCGAGGCCGACAAGGCCCGCAACGTGACCCGCAACGGCGTCCACGTGGTGACCGAGAAATACGCGGACTTCTACATGTCCAACCCCGCGGCCGGCTACAGCCACGTGCACGAACGCTGGGCGGTGCGGATCTCCAACAACGGCGAGTTCATCCACGCCAACCCGATGAGCGCCGGCGCGCAGGGCAACACCAACGTCACCAACGGGTGCATCAACCTGTCGAACGAAGATGCCGCGGAGTACTACCCCACAGCGATCTACGGCGACCCGGTCGAGGTGACGGGAAGCTCGATCCAGCTGTCCTACTCCGACGGCGACATCTGGGACTGGGCCGTCGATTGGGACACCTGGGTGGCCATGTCGGCACTGCCGCCACCCAACGCCCACCCGCCGGCCAGTCAGATCCCCGTCACCGCGCCGGTCACACCGTCGACCGCGCCGAGTTTGTCGGGGACACCGACCACGACGACCACCACGACGTCGGCGTCGCCTAGCCCCGGCGGTTAAACCGCATCGTGTTGGCCTGATCCCGCGGCTTGAGGACGATCAGGTCCAAGTCCACGTGGGAAGGCCGCGACGCCACGAACCCGATCACCTCGGCCACGTCGGCCGCCGTCAGCGGCGTGATACCGGTATAGACCGAATCCGCGCGCTGCTGATCGCCGTCGAAACGCACCAGCGAGAACTCGGTTTCGACTGCGCCCGGGGCGATTTCGGTGAGCCGCACCGGCTTGCCCAGTAGTTCCCCGCGCAGCGTGCGGTGCAGTGCGCCCTGGGCGTGCTTGGCCGCGGTGTAGCCGGCGCCGCCGTCGTAAACCTCGAGCGCGGCCACCGACGTGACGGTGATGATCAGGCCGTCGCCGGAGTCGATCAGCTTGGGCAGCAGCGCGCGGGTGACCCGCAGCGTGCCAAGCACGTTGGTCTCCCACATCCATCGCCAGTGTTCGAGGTCGGTGTCGGCGACGGGCGCCAATCCGCGAGCGCCTCCGGCGTTATTGACCAGCACATCGACCCGGCTCAATTTGCCGGCGAGGGCGGCGACAGCCGCGTCGTCTGTGACGTCAGCCACAATTGCCGTTCCATCTATCTCTTTCGCGAGGGCGTTTATCCGGTCCGCGCGTCGCGCCACTGCGACGACGTGAAACCCAAGGGCGGCAAGGTTTTTGGCAGTTGCTTCGCCGATCCCGGAGCTGGCACCGGTAACCACCGCAACCCGTTGATGCGCGTTATTTGAACTCACTGAGCCAACTCTAATAAACGTGCTAAATTCCTGAGGTGCACCACAGCGCCCTGTTCAACAACACTGCCGCGTGTCTTTGCGCGGCATGTGCGTGTTGTTGCCGCGCACTTTGCCGCGCCTGAACCCAAAACAGGTTGTGGCCAAGACCGGCCATTGGAACTCGGACAAAGGACGCTCGTGCGCTCTACTTCTCTCACTCACACCCTTCATTCGCCCAGCCGCAAGGGCCACCTGCGGCTGCACCGCCAGATCCTGCCGCCGTCGCTGCACATCTCCGACTCCGCCGCGGCCTCGGTATTCCGGGCGGTCCGACTGCGCGGCCCGGTCGGCCGCGACGTCATCGCCGGGGTCACCTCGCTGAGCATCGCGACGGTGAACCGGCAGGTCATCGCGCTGCTTGACGCGGGACTGCTGCGGGAACGCGCCGACCTGGCCGTCTCCGGAGCCATCGGACGCCCTCGCGTTCCGGTGGAGATCAACCACGAACCGTTCGTGACGCTGGGTATCCACATCGGCGCGCGAACCACCAGCATCGTGGCGACCGACCTGTTCGGCCGCACGCTGGACACGGTGGAGACCCCGACGCCGCTGAGCCCCCCGGCGGCCGCGCTGACGTCACTGGCCGAAAGCGCCACCCGCTACCTGCGGCGCTGGCATCGCCGGCGGCCGCTCTGGGTCGGGGTGGCCATTGGTGGCACCGTCGACGGCGCCACCGGCCACGTCGACCACCCGCGGTTGGGCTGGCGGCAAGCGCCGGTCGGACCGGTGCTGGCCGACGCCTTGAGCCTGCCGGTGTCGGTGGCTTCGCACGTCGACGCGATGGCCGGCGCCGAGCTGCTGCTGGGCATGCGGCGGTTCGCGCCGAGCTCGCCGACCAGCCTGTATGTCTACGCCCGCGAAACCGTGGGCTACGCGCTGGTGATCGGCGGACGGGTGCACTGCCCGTCCAGCGGTCCCGGCACCATCGCGGGCCTGCCCGCCTATTCCGAACTGCTCGGCGGCACCGGACAACTGGAGTCCACGGTCAGCGACGAGGCCGTGCTGGCCGCGGCGCGCCGGCTGCGGATCCTGCCGGCGGCGCCCGCGGGCCGGACCAACGGTTCCGCCACGGGCATCACCGATCTGCTGCGGGTGGCCCGGGCCGGAAACCAGCAGGCCAAGGATCTGCTCTCGGAGCGGGCCCGGATGCTTGGTGAAGCGGTCGCGCTGCTGCGTGACCTGCTCAATCCCGACGAGCTGGTGGTCGGTGGCCAGGCCTTTACCGAGTATCCGGAGGCGATGGAGCAGGTGGAGGCGGCGTTCGCCGAGCGCTCGGTGCTGGCACCACGCGACATCCGCGTCACCGCTTTTGGCAACCGGGTGCAGGAGGCCGGAGCGGGCATTGTGTCGCTGGGCGGGCTGTACGCCGACCCGCTGGGTGCGATGCGCCGCGCCGGGGTGATCGGCTCCCGGATCCCGGAAATCCTCCCGGAGTCTTCTGCTTGACGCGAACGGCCTGGGGTGGCTGCCGGGGCGTGCTGTAAAGATGAAGTGGTGCGGCACGACGACGTCCTCCTGCTGAACGATCCGCGCCGGGTCGCGCTATTGGCAGTGCACACCTCACCCCTGGCTCAACCGGGTACCGGCGACGCCGGCGGGATGAACGTGTACGTGCTGCAAAGTGCGTTGCACCTGGCACGGCGGGGCATCGAGGTGGAGATCTTCACCCGGGCCACCGCGTCGGCCGATCCGCCGGTCGTCGAGGTCGAGCCCGGAGTGCTGGTGCGCAACGTGGTGGCGGGGCCGTTCGAGGGCCTGGACAAATACGACCTGCCCACCCAGCTGTGCGCGTTCGCGGCCGGGGTGCTGCGCGCCGAGGCGTCGCATGAACCCGGCTACTACGACATCGTGCACTCGCACTACTGGCTGTCCGGACAGGTCGGCTGGCTGGCCCGCGACCGTTGGGCGGTGCCGCTGGTGCACACCGCGCACACGCTTGCCGCGGTCAAGAATGCGGCGCTGGCCGCGGGCGACGCGCCCGAGCCGCCGCTGCGCACGGTGGGGGAGCAGCAGGTCGTCGACGAGGCGGATCGGCTGATCGTCAACACCGATGACGAAGCAAGGCAGCTGATTTCGATCCACCATGCCGATGCGGGGCGAATCGACGTGGTCCATCCCGGTGTCGACCTCGACGTGTTCCATCCGGGTGATCGCCGGGCGTCCCGGGCCGCGCTGGGGCTCGGTCTCGACGAGCAGATCGTGGCGTTCGTCGGACGCATCCAGCCGCTGAAGGCACCCGACATCGTGCTGCGGGCGGCGGCCAAACTGCCGGGCGTGCGCATCGTGGTGGCCGGCGGGCCGTCGGGCAGCGGCCTGGCGACCCCGGACGGACTGGTTCGCCTGGCCGACGAACTCGGGATCACCGAGCGGGTGACGTTCCTGCCGCCGCAGTCGCGGGAGAATCTGGCCACGCTGTTCCAGGCCGCGAATCTTGTTGCAGTGCCCAGCTATTCGGAATCGTTCGGCTTGGTCGCCGTCGAGGCACAGGCGTGCGGCACGCCGGTGGTGGCGGCCGCGGTCGGCGGGCTGCCGGTGGCGGTGCGCGACGGTGTCACCGGCTCGTTGGTGTCCGGGCACGACGTCGACGACTGGGCCCACGCGCTCGACGAGCTGCTGCGCCTGGACGGCACACCGCAGGGCACGGCGATGGGCCGGGCCGCCGCCGCGCATGCGGCGACGTTCTCCTGGGAGAACACCACCGACGCGCTGCTGGCCAGTTACCGGCGCGCCATCGGCGACTTCACTGCCGCGCGGCAGCGCCGGGTTCGCGACCGGGTCGCGGCGCGCAAACCGCGCCGCTGGACACCGCGCCGCGGGGTGGGCGCGTGAGTTCGCCCGTGCAGCAGCTGATCGAGCACGCCCTGGATGCCAGCGAGCTGACTTACTCGAAACATGAAGGCGCACATGGTGGATTGCCGGGTCTGGTGGTCGAGTTGCCCGGCGAGCGCAAGCTCAAGACCAACACCATCCTGACCATCGGTGAGCACTCGGTACGCGTCGAGGCGTTCGTGTGCCGCAAGCCCGACGAGAACCACGAGGGCGTCTACCGGTTCCTGCTCAAGCGCAACCGCCGCCTCTACGGGGTGTCCTACACGCTGGACAACGTCGGCGACATTTATCTGGTCGGCCGGATGTCGCTGGCTTCGGTCGATGCCGACGAAATCGACCGGGTGCTGGGGCAGGTGCTCGAAGCGGTGGATTCGGACTTTAATACGTTGCTGGAGTTGGGTTTTCGCTCGTCGATCCAGAAGGAATGGGATTGGCGGGTTTCGCGCGGCGAATCGTTGAAGAACCTGGAGGCCTTCGCCCACCTGATCGACGAAGACGACGACACAGAGCGCGAAGCGCGATGAGGTGGGGGCACCTCCCGCTTGCGGGGGAGAGTCGAGAATCGGGGCACGACGACGATGACGACTCTCACGATGAAGGCGGCGCCCGGCCGTGAAATGCTAGGCCAATGGGAGACACCGCGACGCTGATACTGCTTCGCCACGGCGAAAGCGAATGGAACTCGCTGAACCTGTTCACGGGCTGGGTCGACGTCGGCCTGACCGAAAAGGGCCGGACCGAAGCGGTTCGCAGCGGCGAACTGCTGACCGAGCACAACTTGTTGCCCGACGTGCTCTACACCTCGCTGCTGCGACGCGCGATCACCACGGCGCACCTGGCGCTGGACGCCGCCGACCGGCTGTGGATCCCGGTGCGGCGCAGCTGGCGGCTCAACGAGCGCCACTATGGGGCGCTGCAGGGCCTGGACAAGGCCGAAACCAAGGCCCGCTACGGCGACGAGCAGTTCATGGCCTGGCGGCGCAGCTACGACACCCCGCCGCCGCCGATCGAGAAGGGCAGCGAATTCAGCCAGGACGCCGACCCGCGCTACGCCGACATCGGTGGCGGCCCGCTCACCGAATGCCTGGCCGACGTGGTGGTGCGTTTTCTGCCGTACTTCACCGACGTGATCGTCCCGGATTTGCGCTTCGGCAAGACGGTGCTGATCGTCGCCCACGGCAACTCGCTGCGCGCCCTGGTCAAGCACCTCGACCAAGTATCCGACGACGAGATCTCCGAGCTGAACATTCCGACCGGCATTCCGTTGCGTTACGACCTGGACGCCGATTTGCGTCCGGCGGTGCCCGGCGGTACCTACCTCGACCCGGAGGCGGCGGCCGCCGGCGCCGCGGCGGTAGCCAGCCAGGGTGCCCGGTAGGATTGTGGCGTAGCCCAATTTTCGCCGCTTTTGAGCGCCAAAAGCCCGTTAGCCAAATTTCGCATGAACGACGGCCGAACACCTGTAGCGGAAGTTGTGACTTGTCCGATTTTGGCCTCGTTCCGCTAGGGCTGCGTTCACCAGATTTGTAGGATTTTGTTCGTGACTGTGTTCTCGGCGCTGTTGCTGGCCGGGGTCTTGTCCTTGCTGGCGCTGGCCGTCGGAGTGGCGGCCGGCACTCGGTTGTCCGCACGTGTGGTCCGACGCCGTCAGCGAGTGGCCACCGAATCGACCGGAATCACCGTCGCGCAGATGCTGCAACAAATCGTCACCCTGATGCCGCTGGGCGCGGCCGTGGTGGATTCACACCGCGACGTCGTGTACCTCAACGAGCGAGCCAAGGAATTGGGCCTGGTGCGCGATCGGCAGCTCGACGACCAAGCCTGGCAGGCGGCGCAGCAGGCGCTGGGCGGCGACGACGTCGAATTCGACCTACAGCCCGGCAAGCGCGGTGCCGCCGGGCGGTCCGGGATATCGGTGCACGGGCAGGCGACGCTGCTGAGTGAGGAAGACCGCCGGTTCGCCGTGGTCTTCGTTCACGACCAGTCCGACCATGCGCGCATGGAGGCCACCCGCCGCGACTTCGTGGCCAACGTCAGCCACGAGCTCAAGACCCCGGTCGGTGCCATGGCGCTGCTCGCCGAGGCACTGCTGGCGTCGGCGGACGACTCCGAAACCGTGCGCCGGTTCGCCGAAAAGGTCCTGATCGAGGCCAACCGGTTGGGCGACATGGTCGCCGAGCTCATCGAGCTGTCCCGGCTGCAGGGCGCCGAGCGGTTGCCGAACGTCATTGCAGTCGAGGTCGATACCGTTGTGGCCGAAGCGATTTCGCGTCACAAGGTGGCAGCTGACAACGCCAAGATCGAGGTTCGCACCGACTCGCCCACCGGTTTGCGAGTGCTGGGGGATCAAACACTGCTGGTGACCGCGTTGGCCAATCTGGTTTCCAATGCGATCGCCTATTCGCCACCGGGTTCACCGGTGTCGATCAGCCGTCGCCGTCGTGGCGACAACATCGAGATCGCGGTGACCGACCGCGGGATCGGGATTGCGCTGGAAGACCAGGAGCGGGTCTTTGAGCGGTTTTTCCGGGGGGACAAGGCGCGTTCGCGAGCTACCGGCGGCAGTGGGCTGGGGCTGGCGATCGTCAAACACGTTGCGGCCAATCACGACGGCAGCATCGGTGTATGGAGCAAGCCGGGAACCGGTTCGACGTTTACGTTGTCCATCCCGGCCTATCAGGACACTGATGGCGACGAAGAAACCGAGCCACCCCGGGCTCGCGATGTGCGACCCAACAGATCCCAACGAGAGGAAGAACTAAGTCGATGACCAGTGTGCTGATCGTGGAGGACGAGGAGTCGCTTGCCGATCCACTGGCCTTCCTGCTTCGCAAGGAAGGCTTCGAAGCCACCGTGGTGACCGATGGGTCAGCGGCGCTGGCCGAGTTCGACCGTGCCGGCGCGGACATCGTGCTGCTTGATCTGATGCTGCCAGGCATGTCGGGCACCGACGTGTGCAAGCAGCTGCGCGCTCGCTCCAGCGTGCCGGTGATCATGGTGACGGCCCGGGACAGCGAGATCGACAAGGTGGTCGGCCTGGAGCTCGGCGCCGATGACTATGTCACCAAGCCCTATTCGGCGCGTGAGTTGATCGCGCGGATCCGGGCGGTGCTTCGCCGGGGCGGCGACGACGACTCCGAGATCAGCGACGGTGTGCTGGAGTCCGGTCCGGTACGGATGGACGTCGAGCGGCACGTCGTGTCGGTCAACGGTGACACAATTACGTTGCCGCTCAAGGAATTTGACTTGCTCGAATATCTGATGCGCAACAGCGGACGGGTGCTCACCCGCGGACAGCTGATCGATCGAGTCTGGGGCGCGGACTACGTCGGCGACACCAAGACGCTCGATGTCCACGTCAAGCGGCTGCGGTCCAAGATCGAAGCCGACCCGGCCAACCCGGTGCACCTGGTGACGGTTCGGGGATTGGGCTACAAGCTCGAAGGCTAGCCCGCTCTACTTGCGCTGAGCCCGCTTTCCTTCTCGCTCAGTCTCTTTCGTTGACTGTGCGTTGAGGGTCGAGTGTGAACTGACGTCGGAAATTCCGGCGTTATTCGGTCCTGCGCGCACACTCAATGCCCGGGTTGCACACCCGTCGGCGGTGGGTGGTCGGTATCGAAGACGGTTCGGTCCTCGTCTGCTGCGCTCAACGTGATGCGCCGACGCATGTTGTCGGTCATCGGCGGCAGCTGATCTAGGTCGAACCACCTCGCCTCGGTGCACTCGTCGTCGGCCGCATAAGGCTCCCCGGACAGCCACTTCATCCGGAAGACGTGATCCAGATACTGCGCGTGATCGCCGTTGGTGTGCACGATCGGCTGGCCTACGTGGACCCATGCGAGTCTGACGGCTTGCACATGAACCCCGGCTTCTTCCAGCACTTCACGAACAGCGCAGTCCGCCGGATTCTCGCCCGGTTCAACAATTCCCGTCACTGCCGTCCAAGCACCGTTGTCCGACCGTTTGACCAACAGAACCTTGTTGTCGTGAATCGTGACGGCGGTAACGCCCGGCAACCACAACGGCGCGTGACCAATCGAGCGACGTAGTTCGACGATGAAGTCAGGGATCGGCACCTACCGTTCCTAACACGAGTGCGCCTTGACGGCGACGCGGCCCATAGCCGAAGTATGGAAACCGCTGGCGCACAAAACTATCCGACTGTGGCCTTGTTCGAAAGTTCATATGCCACTAACTCTCTTGGCGTGACGGTTCGTTGTCGGCGCCGCCGCGCCGGCCGATGGCCACCCCGGAGGCAAGATCCATTAGCTGAGCTATCGGTCCAGCAATACCTCGACATGATGATTCTTGGTACCGCCGGCACCGCCGCGGTCGAATCTTTGCGCGCATCGCGGGCGCGAACTCGCTCGAGAAAGAATGGAACCCAATCGCGAAAAATCGGACATTAGTGAAACTTTCGCGCCACCACGCTTTTAGGTGGAGGTTAAGCAGGGCGTCATTAGGTGTTTACGAAAACCCTATTCAACACGCGTTAGTGTGTGTCCCTCCGGCGATATCGCCCGCTTGACTAGCTGAAAGCAAAGGGGCAAGTCATGGATTTTGCGTTGCTACCGCCGGAAGTCAACTCGGGGTTGATGTACACCGGGCCGGGGTCGGGGCCGCTGCTGTCGGCCGCAGCGGGCTGGGATGCCGTGGCCGCCGAGCTGGAGTTGGCCGCCGCGGGCTATTCATCGGAAGTCTCGGAGCTAAGCGGCCTGACGTGGTTCGGCCCGTCGTCGATGCGGATGGCAGCTGCGGCCACCCGACATGTGTCGTGGCTGCAGGCGAGCGCCGTGGGGGCAGGGAAAGCTGCCGCCCAGGCGTATGCGGCGGCGGCCGCGTACGAGGCGGCGTACGGGATGACCGTGCCTCCGCCGGTGATCGCCGCCAACCGGGCGCAGCTGATGGTCTTGGTTGCGACGAACTTTCTCGGGCAGAACACTCCGGCAATCGCGGCCTGCGAAGCCCAGTACGTGGAGATGTGGGTGCAAGACGCCACCGCGATGTATGGCTACGCGGCCGACTCGGAGGTCGCGAGCACCTTCAGCTCGTTTGACGAGCCGTCGCCGACGACAAACCCGGTGGGTCAGGCCGACCAGGCCCGCGCGGTGGCTCAGTCCACGGCCGACACGATGAGTGCCCGCACGCAATCGGTGATCCAGTTGGCTTCGAGCAACGGCTCGGCGCAGGCTGCCACCGTCCTCCCGGACGGAGGAACCGTCAACGTTGCGCCCGGCAGCACCATCACCCTCACCCCTACCTCTGGGATTGTCGTCAACAGCGGCTCGGTCACCGTCACCGGCGACGCGGTCGTCGGGACTCCGGGCTCGCTCACCGTCAATGTCGGCAGTACGGTTGCGGTTCTGAACCAGGTGACGGGCCTCCCAACCACACTCAGTGCTACCGCGGCTACCGGTCCGATCACCCTCACTCCTGCCGCGGGCGAGACTGGGCTCACGGTGCAAGTTGTCAGCGGCTCAGTCACGACCAACGGTTTCTCTGTCGTCGGAAGCCTCACGCAACAGACGACCGTCACCGCCATGGTCGGTTCCACAGAGGCCAACATCAGCAACTTCACCGGCCAGCTCATCGCACAGGCGCCGGGAACGACCGCGGGGCTGGTCACCATCACCTCCCCCATCGTCCCGGTCACTCCGCCCGTCGTCGCCCCTGCCGCTGTCAGCCCCGCCGCCGCGCCTACCGCGGTGACGTCCGCGTCGGCTGCCGCGAGTACCAGCTCGGCGTCCTCGGCATCATCGGCGGCGTCCGCGTCTTCGGTGTCATCAACGGGAACGATAGGAACCCTCGGAACATCGGGGGTGGAAGGTGTCGTGGCGCCCCAAGTGCCCATCGGCGAGCCAATGAATATCACCGGTAGTGGTCTTGCGCCGTTGTCCACCGTCGAAGTCGTGGTGTATTGAGCGAGGTGTGCTTCCGCGGCGCCAATTGTGCTCTCAGGGCGAGGATTTCGGCGTTATTGCGCCCAGGATGCACACTCGACGCGCGGGGCGCACACGCGTTCAGCGCAAGCCGACCTCAGCATGCCCCAGCACCGACCAGCTGTGGTCGACGACCCGGGTGCGGCCCTCGCGGTGACTGATCTCGATGTGAATGTCGGCCTGCTCGGTGTTGGTGCACACCGCGGTGGCCCCGTCGGGATCGGTGTATCGCAGACTCACACACCTTTCCTCCGGCTGGTCGACCCGGACGGACACGTCGCGGTTACCGATGCGCCCTTTCAGTTGCCAGTGCTCCAGGCCGAGTGTGGTCCGCATCCGAAGCGAGGGCAAAGGGCTTGCGGGCCAATCCTTTCCGCCGATGCGGAAGCGAATGAAGGCCATCGGCGCAAGCCGGCGCAGCCCGGGCTTGTGTGAGACGGCGGTGACGGCCTCCAGGACATCGCCGTCGCCGAGGTCGGCGTGGATCCACCCCCAGCGCTTGGCGTTGCCGTGCCCGTAGATGTGGGCCACGGCGCCGCGCCAGCCGTCGACGCGCGTGGTGGTGTCGCCGATGGTCAGCGTTCCAGCGAAGTCGGCGGCGGGTGCGAGCACCACTTGGGCGCCGGGCAGCAGCTCGCGCTCCCAGGCCACGCGGGGAAACGTCCACAGCGGCCTACTGGTGTCCGTCCAGGACAGTTCCCATCCGAGCGATCCGGCCCGTCCGGTCAGCTCCTCGGGTCCCAGTCGCATCCCCCCGGCGTCGAACCAGGCCGCACCGGTCGCGGGTTGAGCCGCCTCGGGGCCGAACCGTTCGGTGTGCGGCGGGCCATCGGGTGGAAACCAGGTCACCCATCCATGCGCATAAGGGCCGCCGCCTTGAGTCGGGGCGACCGTCTCGCCGTGAATCCACAGCCCGGCTCGCGTCACCGGATCCGACAGGGTGGCGTACCAGACTTCCAGTCGCCCGGCCGCACCCTTCCAGCGTGGGGCCGCCGCCAAGCGCGTTTCTTCGTTCATTGGCCTACCTCCGGCCGGGTGGCGCGTGCGGCTACTCCGCGATCCGAGTCGCCGGGTGTACGGCGATGAGCCCTAATTGGCTGCGGCGCTTACACATTGCCGCCAATTCGGCGTAGGCCTTCGAGCCGAGTAGTTCGGCGAGTTCGTCGGCCAGACTCTCCCACACCGGCTTGGCGCCGACATGTGCGGCCGGATCGCCGGTGCAGTACCAGTGCAAGTCGGCGCCACCGGAACCCCAGCCGCGGCGATCGTATTCGGTGATCCAGGTCTTCAGGATTTCGGTGCCGTCGGGCCGGGTCACCCACTCCTGGCTGCGCCGGATCGGCAACTGCCAACAGACCTCGGGCTTCATGGTCAGCGGTGGCACGCCCAGCTTGAGCGCTTTGCTGTGCAGCGCGCAGCCAATCCCGCCGGGAAAGCCGGGGCGGTTCAAGAAAATGCACGCGCCCTTGTACTTGCGGGTGCGGTGCTGGGGTTGGCCTTCGTGCTCGTCGAGTTCGAGATAACCCTTTCGGCCCAAACCCTTTTCGCGGAATTGCCAGTCGGCTTCGGTGAGTTGTTTGACCGCGTCGTCCAAGCTGGCACGGTCGTCGTCGTCGGACAGGAATGCGCCGTGCGAGCAACACCCGTCATCCGGTCGGCCCTCGACCGTGCCGCGGCAGGCCGGTGTGCCGAATACACACGTCCAGCGTGACAGCAGCCAGGTGAGGTCGGCCGCGATCAGGTGCTCCGGATTGTCCGGATCGAAGAACTCCACCCATTCACGGGCAAAATCCAATTCAACTTCTTGCCCAGGCTCGGGGTGCGAATTCTCCACGGATGCAACGTTAGACCAAAATTCCCGCTGTTCGCTGCGCTGACACCCGAGCCCGCGGCATTGTGAATTGCCACCCTCCTCAGCGGGGCGCGACCCACACCGCATCGTCGTCCCGCTAGTTTGTTTTCGTGCGATTAGGCGTGCTCGACGTGGGTAGCAATACGGTCCATCTGCTGGTGGTCGATGCCCATCGCGGCGGGCACCCCACCCCGATGAGTTCGACGAAGGCCACCTTGCGCTTGGCCGAGGCCACCGACAGCTCGGGCAAGATCACCAAGCGCGGTGCCGAAAAGCTCATCTCCACGATCGACGAGTTCGCCAAGATCGCCGTCAGCTCCGGCTGTGCGGAGCTGATGGCCTTTGCCACCTCCGCGGTCCGCGACGCCGAGAATTCCGACGACGTGCTGAGCCGGGTGCGCAAAGAGACCGGCGTCGAGCTGCAAGTGCTGACCGGGGTGGACGAGTCGCGGCTGACCTTCCTGGCGGTGCGCCGCTGGTACGGGTGGAGCGCCGGGCGAATCATCAACCTCGACATCGGCGGCGGCTCGCTGGAGCTGTCCAGCGGCGTCGACGAGGAACCCGAGGTCGCGTTGTCGATGCCGCTGGGTGCCGGGCGGTTGACCCGCGAGTGGCTGCCCGACGATCCGCCCGGCCGGCGCCGGGTCGGGATGCTGCGCGATTGGCTCGACGCCGAGCTGGCCGACTCGGCCGAGGCCGTCCTGGAAGCCGGCGACCCGGATCTCGCGGTGGCAACGTCGAAGACGTTCCGGTCGCTGGCCCGGCTGACCGGCGCGGCGCCGTCGGCCGCCGGACCACGGGTGAAGCGAACTCTGACGGCCAACGGCCTCAGGCAACTCATATCTTTCATCTCTAGGATGACCACCGCTGACAGGGCGGAATTGGAAGGAGTCAGCGCCGAGCGGGCGCCGCAGATCGTGGCGGGCGCTCTGGTGGCGGAGGCGAGTATGCGAGCGCTGTCGATAGAAACAGTGGATATCTGCCCGTGGGCGTTACGGGAAGGTCTCATCTTGCGCAAGCTCGACAGCGAAGCCGACGGAACCGCCCTCGTCGAGACTCCGGTGCGCAATGCTGGAGTTCAGGGAGCAGATCGGAACGCCCACCGATCGAGAGGCGACAAACCATGACCGGACCACACTCCGAGACCGAGAGCCCTGGCACTCGGCCGATCTCGGTAGCCGAACTGCTGGCCAGGAATGGAACCATCGGCGCCCCGGTGGGCACCCGACGGCGGCGCCGCCGCCGCGGCGATAGCGACACGGTCACCGTCGCCGAGCTGACCGGCGAGATTCCCGTCATTCGCGACGACGAGCACCACGAACACGACGAGTCGAAACACGAGGCCAACGGGGCGGTCGAAGTCGCCGAACCCGAGGTCGAAGCGGCGCCCGAACCCGTCGCGGAACACGTCGTCGCCGAACCAGTCACCGAGGACCGGCCCCAGCCCGCCGCCCGACCCGAGCCGCGGTGGCCCAAATCGCCGCCGCAGCCGCCCCGGGTAGGGCCTGAGCGCAGCGCCTACCCGCGGCCCACGCGTCGCCCCGATGCACCAGAAACCGAGCAGCCGGCGGCGCAAGCCGGCAAGCCCGCGGCCCCGTCCGGCGCGGAGGACATGAGCCCGGATCCGGTGGAGCAATACGCCGACATCCCGGTCGACGTCATGGACTCCGACGTGCGCGAAGCCGAACCCGCGACCGAGGATTCCGCCTACGTACGCTCCTACCTGCAGGCATCGGATTCCACCCTGTTCGGCGGCCAGACCCTGGCCGACGAGGTGGCTCGACGGCGCAGCGACGAGCGAGGGAACGCCGACGCGGGCTCGCTGACCGCCGCAACGGCGCCCGCCGAGGACCACGTCGCTGTCGAAGCGCCGCACACCGAGCAGCCCAAGGACGCCCACCGGGCGCCCGGCAAACTCGAGGCGCTCTGGCGCGGCACCTTGATCGTGTTTCAGTCGATTCTGGCTGTCGCATTCGGCGCCGGGCTGTTCATCGCGTTCGACCAACTGTGGCGATGGAACAGCCTGGTGGCGCTGGTGTTGTCGGTGCTGGTCATCCTCGGCCTGGTGGCCGGGGTGCGGGTGGTGCGCAAAACCGAGGACATCGCGAGCACGCTGATCGCGGTGGCAGTCGGGGCGCTGATCACCTTGGGACCGCTGGCGCTATCCATGCAGTCCGGCTAGGCGTCACCCGCAACAGTGCGCCCCGCAATCAAGGTCGGCCTGTCCACGGCCTCGGTCTATCCGTTGAGGGCCGAGGCCGCGTTCGAGTACGCGGCCCGGCTCGGCTACGACGGGGTCGAGCTGATGGTGTGGAGCGAGTCGGTCAGCCAGGACATCGCCGCCGTCAAGAAGCTGTCGCGGCGCTATCAGGTGCCGGTGCTGTCGGTACACGCTCCCTGCCTGCTGATCTCGCAGCGGGTGTGGGGGTCCAACCCGATTCCCAAGCTGGAACGCAGCGTGCGGGCCGCCGAGGAACTCGGCGCGCAGACCGTCGTCGTGCACCCGCCGTTCCGCTGGCAGCGGCGCTACGCCGAGGGATTCGCCGAGCAGGTGATCGCCCTCGAAGCGTCGAGCGACGTGATGGTCGCGGTGGAGAACATGTTCCCGTTCCGGGCGGACCGATTCTTCGGGTCCGACCAGTCGCGGGAACGGATGCGCAGGCGCGGCGGCGGCCCGGGGCCGGCGATTTCGGCGTTCGCGCCGTCCTACGACCCGCTGGACGGCAACCACGCGCATTACACGCTGGACCTGTCGCACACCTCGACAGCAGGCACCGACGCCCTGGAGATGACCGAGCGGATGGGCGCGGGGCTGGTGCATCTGCACCTGTGCGACGGCAGCGGCCTGCCCGCCGACGAGCACCTGGTGCCCGGGCGCGGCACGCAACCGACCGCCGAGGTGTGCCAGATGCTGGCCGCCGGCCATTTCGCCGGCCACGCCATCCTCGAGGTGTCCACCTCCAGCGCGCGCTCGGCCAGCGAGCGCGAAGCCATGCTCGCCGAATCGCTGCAATTCGCCCGCACGCACCTGATGCGGTGAGCCTCCCAAGACCCCTCAGGAGACCATGACTGCGCTATTCACCACCGCAATGACCCTGCGGGAGGTCGATCCGGGTGTATTCGAGGGAGAGCTCAACAAGCACTGGACCATCGGGCCCAAGGTGCACGGCGGCGCGATGCTGGCGTTGTGCGCCAACGCCGCGCGTCACGCCTGCGCGGAGGACGGGCACGAGCCGGTGGCCGTGTCGGCGAGTTTCCTGTGGGCACCCGACCCGGGGCCGATGCGGCTGGTGACCTCGATCCGCAAGCGCGGCCGTCGGATCAGCGTCGTCGACGTCGAACTCGTCCAGGGCGATCGCACCGCCGTCCACGCGGTGGTCAACCTCGGCGAGCCGGAGCACTTTCCGCCCGGCGGCGACACGGCGCCGCTGTTGTCGGCGAACCCCGTCCTGGACCTGATGGCGCCCGAACCGCCCGACGACATCGAACCGATCGGGCCCGGCCACCGGCTGGCCGGCCTGGTGCACCTGGGCGAGGGCTGCGATGTGCGGCCCCTGCTGTCCACGATGAGGCCCAGCACCGACGGCCGGCCCCCGATGCTGCAGATGTGGGCCCGGCCGCGCGACGTCGCTCCTGACGCCCTCTTCGCGCTGATGTGCGGGGATCTGTCGGCGCCGGTGACGTTCGCCGTGGAGCGCACCGGCTGGGCGCCGACGATTCAGCTGACCGCCTTCCTGCGGGCGCTGCCCGCCGACGGCTGGCTGCGCGTGATCTGCACCTGCTTGGAGATCGGGCATGACTGGTTCGACGAGGACCACATCGTCGTCGACAGCCTGGGCCGGCTGGTCGTCCAGTCACGCCAGTTGGCGCTGGTGCCCGCGCCCCGGTAACCGCGAGGAGCCGAGCCGTCTGCGATGCTTTCTCCCGTGGCGAGAATCGCGATCATCGGCGGCGGCAGCATCGGCGAGGCCTTGCTGTCGGGTCTGCTTCGGGCGGGGCGCAAGGTCAAGGACCTGGTGGTGGCCGAACGGGTGCCCGAACGCGCCAAGTACCTGGCCGACACCTACTCGGTGCAGGTGACGTCGTCGCTGGCCGATGCCGTGGATAACGCGACGTTTATCGTCGTCGCGGTGAAGCCCGCCGACGTCGAGTCGGTGATGGGGGAGTTGACCAAGGCCGCTTCCGCGGCCGCGGGGGACAGCGCCGAGCAGGTTTTCGTCACCGTCGCGGCTGGGATCACGCTCGCCTTCTTCGAATCCAAGCTGCCGGCCGGGACACCGGTGGTCCGGGCGATGCCGAACGCGGCGGCAGTGGTGGGCGCGGGAGTGACCGCGCTGGCCAAGGGCCGTTTCGTCACCGCGCCGCAGCTCCAGGAGGTGACGGCGCTGTTCGACGCCGTCGGCGGCGTGCTGACCGTGCCCGAGTCCCAGATGGACGCGGTGACCGCGCTGTCGGGCTCGGGGCCCGCCTATTTCTTTCTGATGGTCGAGGCACTGGTGGACGCCGGCGTCGCGGCGGGTCTGAGCCGGGGCGTGGCGACGGACCTGACGGCCCAGACGATGGCCGGATCGGCGGCGCTGCTGCTGGAACGGCTGGATAAAGAGCAGGGACCGGCCGACAGTGAGGCGCTGGGAAAGCAGGCGGACGCCACCGCGGCGCAGCTGCGGGCCATGGTGACCTCGCCTGGTGGTACAACCGCCGCTGCGCTGCGCGAACTCGAACGAGGAGGCTTGCGGACAGCCGTCGACGCGGCCGTTCAGGCTGCCAAAAAGCGCTCTGAGCAGCTAAGAATTACATCGGAATAATTTAAAGATTTCAAAATGATTATCCCCCACCAGTACCAGTAACCCCACTAGTCCCGCTATTCTCCTTTGTGTATGCCCGTGTGGGTGCCGGCGGAGGGGAAGCCGCTGGCATTGCGCGAGCCTGACACGATTGGGTTGCGATGACGTCTACGAACGGGCCATCGGCGCGAGATTCCGCAGGTAAGCCGCGGGACACAGCTTCGGCCGATAGCCAGGCAAGGACACAATTTCTCACCGTCGCCGAGGTGGCGGCCCTGATGCGGGTGTCCAAGATGACGGTTTACCGCTTGGTGCACAACGGAGAGCTGCCGGCGGTACGGGTTGGCCGGTCCTTCCGCGTGCATGCCAAGGCCGTGCACGACATGTTGGAGACGTCCTACTTCGACGCCGGCTGAGCCGACGCCCGCCGCCAGACGACGGCGGACGAACCGGGACCGACGCGTGGGACGTGGCCATTCAAGCGGTCGCGCGACTGGCGGTTTGGTGTTCGGTGCTGCCCGCCGGGTAAAGTGACCAAAGGGTTTCAAGTTCTTAGCAGTCCTTAAGAAGCGGTCACAGGTCAGATAGCGGAGTTCATGGGTTCAGTAATCAAGAAGCGGCGCAAGCGTATGTCGAAGAAAAAGCACCGCAAGCTGTTGCGCCGCACGCGGGTGCAGCGCAGAAAACTCGGCAAGTAAGCCCCGCCTCGCCGCATTACCGAACTCGCCGACCGTCGCGCGGCCATGGCGCCGCGACCGGTCTGGGCCGTTAGGCTGTTCGGGTGGATTCGTCGAGCGGGGGCGGCGCCGGAACCGGCGACAACGCGGATAACACGATGCACTACCCGAAAGTGGTGCTGGTGACTGGTGCGTGCCGGTTTCTAGGCGGCTACCTGATTGCCCGGCTGGCGCAGAACCCGCTGATTCAAGGCGTCATCGCGGTGGACGCGATCGCCCCCAGCAAAGACATGCTGCGCCGGATGGGACGGGCCGAGTTCGTCCGCGCCGACATTCGTAATCCCTTCATAGCCAAGGTGATTCGCAATGGCGACGTCGACACGGTGGTGCACGCCGCCGCGGCGTCGTACGCCCCGCGCTCCGGCGGCACGGCGGCGCTGAAGGAACTGAACGTGATGGGCGCGATGCAACTTTTCGCGGCCTGCCAGAAAGCGCCGTCGGTCCGACGCGTCGTGCTGAAGTCGACCTCCGAGGTGTACGGGTCGAGTCCGCACGACCCGGTGATGTTCACCGAGGACAGCAGCAGCCGTCGTCCGCTGCGCGGTGGTTTCGCCAAGGACTCCCTCGATATCGAGGGATATGTGCGCGGATTGGGCCGGCGCCGGCCCGACATCGCGGTCACGATTCTGCGGCTGGCCAACATGATTGGCCCCGCGATGGACACCACGCTGTCGCGGTATCTGGCGGGCCCGGTGGTCCCGACGATGTTCGGTCGTGACGCGCGATTGCAGTTGCTGCACGAGCAAGACGCGTTGGGAGCGCTGGAGCGAGCGGCGATGGCCGGCAAGGCCGGCACCTTCAACGTCGGCGCCGAAGGGATCATCATGCTGTCGCAGGCGATCCGGCGTGCGGGCCGGATTCCGTTGCCGGTACCCGGATTCGGCGTGTGGGCGCTCGATTCACTGAGACGAGCTAATCGCTATAACGAGATAAATCGTGAACAATTCAATTACTTAAGTTATGGCCGAGTTATGGACACCGCGCGGATGCGCTCCGAGCTCGGCTACCAGCCGAAATGGTCGACGGCGGAGGCTTTTGATGACTACGTTCGTGGTCGCGGCCTGACTCCCATAATCGACCCGCATCGGGTACGCTCCTTGGAGGGTCGCGCCATAGCCTTAGCGCAGCGCTGGGGAAGCCGTAATCCAATTCCATGGGGTGGGGTCAGGTAGATATCGTGGTGGGTGAAACCAGAGCGAATGTCATTCCCCTGCACAGTAATCGGGGTCGCGTCGCAGCCCGCCGCAGAGCCGAAGCCTCTCGTCAGCATCCCTCCTTGCTATCCGATCCGCACGGCAACGCATCGGCCGACCAGATGGCCGCGGTGGTGCGCGAGATCGACGAGCACCGTCGTGTCGCGGGTGGCACGTCGTCAACTGACGCTCCGCTCAACGAGTTTGCTCAACAGGTCGCGTCGGTTGCCGGATTTTTCCGGCAGCGGCTGACGGGCGACTACACCGTCGACGAATTCGGGTTCGATCCGCACTTCAACAACGCGATCGTTCGGCCTTTGCTGCGGTTCTTTTTCAAGTCCTGGTTCCGGGTCGAGGTCAGCGGAATCGAGAACCTGCCGACCGAAGGCGCCGCGCTGTTGGTGGCCAATCACGCCGGGGTGTTGCCGTTCGACGGACTGATGTTGTCGGTGGCGGTGCACGACGAGCATCCCGCGCAGCGCGACATGCGGCTGCTGGCCGCCGACATGGTGTTCGACCTACCGCTTGTCGGCGAAGCCGCCCGCAAGGCGGGGCACACCATGGCCTGTACGACGGACGCACACCGGCTGCTGGCCGCGGGCGAGCTCACCGCGGTGTTCCCGGAGGGCTACAAGGGTCTGGGCAAGCGCTTCGAGGACCGCTATCGACTGCAGCGGTTCGGGCGCGGAGGCTTCGTGACGGCGGCGCTGCGTACCAAAGCGCCGATCATCCCGTGCTCGATCATCGGGTCCGAAGAGATCTACCCGATGCTCACCGATGTGAAGCTGTTGGCGCGGCTGTTCGGCCTGCCCTACTTCCCGGTCACCCCGCTGTTCCCGTTGGCCGGGCCGGCCGGCCTGGTGCCGCTGCCGTCGAAGTGGCGGATCGCGTTCGGTGAACCGATCTACACCAACGACTACAGCGCCGCCGACGCCGAGGACCCGATGGTCACCTTCGAGTTGACCGATCAGGTGCGCGAGACGATCCAACAGACGCTGTACCGGCTGTTGGCCGGGCGTCGCAACGTCTTCTTGGGTTAGCAGCTTGGGCTAGCGCCCAACGTCGAGTTGGTGGGCGATTTCGCCGTATTCCGGTCCGACAACCCGACTTTCGCGCCGCTAGAGATGCAAGTGGTTACTTGACCATCGTGAACTGGCAGACGTTCGTGTAGCCGTCGCGGAACAGGTCCGAGCAGCCGCGCAAGTACTTCAGGTAGATGTCGTAGGTCTCCTGCCCCTTCAGGGCGATCGCCTCATCCTTGTGTGCCTCGAGGGCATCGCCCCAGGCGGTCAGCGTCGGGACGTAGTTCTTGCCGATGAAGTGGTGTCGCTCGATCTTGAAACCAGCACCAGTCGAGTATTTGTCGACCAGATCGACCTGGGGCAACTTTCCGCCCGGGTAGATCTCCTTCAAGATGAAGCTGATGAACCGCAGCAGGGTCATGTTCACCTTCAGACCCATCGCGTTGCCCTCTTCGCGGCTGGGCACCACGATCGAGTGCAGCAGCATGCGGCCGTCGTCGGGCAGCAAGTCGTAGTACTTCTTGAAGAAGGTGGCGTAGCGCTCGTACCCGGCGTCCCCTGCGCCGTCGGCAAAGTGCTCGAACGCACCCAGCGACACGATCCGGTCGATCGGCTCGTCGAATTCTTCCCAGCCCTGGATACGCACCTCTTTGCGGCGGGGGCTGTCCATCTTGTCGAACTCGGCCACACAATGGGCGTACTGGTTTTCGCTGAGCGTCAGGCCGATCACGTCGACGTCGTACTCGGCCACCGCGTGCCGCATCGTCGAGCCCCAGCCCGAGCCGATGTCGAGCAGCTTCATGCCGGGCTTGAGGCCCAGCTTGTCCAGGGCGAGCTTGCGCTTCGCGTATTGCGCCTCTTCGAGCGTCTTGGTCAGATGCTGCGGGTCCGGATTCTCGTCGAAATAACCGCAGCTGTACGTCATCGACGGGTCAAGCCAGAGCTTGAAGAACTCGTTCGACTTGTCGTAGTGGGATCGGACTGCTTCGACCGGTGGCTTTAGCTGCTGGGCGCCACCCGTTTCCCCCTGGGACGTCATTAAATCGACCCTACTTTCGTGCAGATATTGATGCAATCGCGGCGACGGTTTCTTCGGCGGCCGCTTCTTGACCGGCCGCCTCGCCCAGCATCGTGACGACGCTGGTGACGAGCGGCTTCCCCTCGGCGTCTGTCACTTCGCTGCGGATCTCCGCAATGACCGTGCCGTGGGACTCGATCACCGAGTCTAGATAGGTGTCGAAGTACAACCTATCGTGGTCCAGGATCGGGCGGTGGAACAAGAACTTTTGGTCGCGGTGCAGAACCCTGGCGATATTGATCGGAATGCTGAACTTCGTGAATATGTCCAGCTGGACGCGCCGTCCCGCGATCGCGAGGAAGGTCAGCGGGGCCACCACGCCCGGGTACCCGGCCTCGGCGGCATCAACCTCGCTGAAGTGCGTCGGGTGGTCGTCTTGCACCGAGGCCGCGAACTCGCGGATCTTCTCGCGTCCGACCTCGAAGTAGTCCGGAGCCCGGTAGTGGCTACCGATGATGCCCTGGGTCCCCGCTGGAATGACTCCCTCGGCGCCTTCTGGAGTTGTCATGGATTACCGCTCCCCACTCGAATCGCTGTCAGCGGCGCAGCCTATCAGCGGGATTGCCGCCTGGACGCCAACGCCGCCAGCGCACCGCCCGCCGCGCCGAGCGCGAGTGCCGACGGCACCCCGATCCGGGCCGCCTTGCGCGCGGTCCGGAAATCGCGAATTTCCCATCCCCGCTCGCGGGCCAGGCTGCGCAGGCGCGCGTCGGGATTGATCGCGACCGCCGTGCCCACCAGCGACAGCATCGGTACGTCGTTGTAACTGTCGGAATAGGCCGTGCACCGTTTCAGGTTGAGGCCTTCGCGGATCGCCAGGGACCGCACGGCGTGCGCCTTACCCGGGCCGTGCAGGATGTCGCCGACGAGCCGACCGGTGAAGACGCCGTCGACCGACTCCGCGACGGTGCCGAGCGCGCCGGTCAGGCCGAGCCGACGCGCGATGGTCGCGGCAAGCTCGTACGGCGTCGCCGTGATCAGCCAGACTTGCTGGCCGGCGTCCAGGTGCATCTGGGTGAGCTCGCGGGTGCCGGTCCAGATCTTGTCGGCGATGATCTCGTCGAAGACGTCCTCGCCGAGAGCGACCAGCTCCTCGACCGAGCGGCCCTCGATGAAGGTCAGCGCTTTGCGCCGACCGGCGGCGACGTCGTCGCTGTTCTCCTTGCCGAGCAGCTGAAACTTGGCCTGCGCGTAGATGAATCCGACCACGTCGCGATAGGTGAAGTAGTTGCGTGCGGCCAGTCCGCGCCCGAAATGCACCGCGGAGGAGCCTTGCACCAGCGTGTTGTCCACGTCGAAGAACGCGGCGGCGGTCAGGTCGATCGGCGGTTGCGGGCCAACGCCCGCGGCGGTCGCCTCCTGCAAGTCCTCCAGCGCGCGGGCCGCGCTGGCGTTGGCGGCCACGGATTCCAGGTCAACTCGAACGGCGGGGTCAGTGTCATCCGACTCATCCGACTCCGAGGAAGTCATCGCCACACCTCCTGGATCGCCGGGCCGCCTGGTGGCCGGTGCTGCGGCCACTATTAACCCTATCCGGCAGATGTCGTGGGCAGGTTTACGCCTCTGGCATGGGCTGATGTCAGGAGGGCTGGTGGCACGACGTTGGTCGGCGCGACATCCGAAATAGGCTCGCGGACTTAGTTTTTGGTCCGCATCGTCCGAGAGCTATCTTTGCCTACGACGCAGACCTTTACGAACGGAGCTGCGACTTTACGTTTCGTACGCCAGCCATCGGCGCTCTGTGTGCTTAATGCCGGATTGCCTGACGTTCCCTTGAGCTACCGCCAAGAAGGTTGGGATAAAAGCGCATAAATCGCTATGGCTTTGGCGGTCCCCAATACTTGACTGCATTCGCGTTTTCTAGCGCAGCCAGAGCCTCGGACGACTTGGCGACCGACGTATCGGAAAATAATTCGTCAATACGACCACGGTTATCCCGAACCCAGGATACTGCTTCTGTCGGCGGTACCGCGTGGGTCTCGTCGTAGTCATCGAGATATTGTCGAATTATTGATAATCGGTACCAGTTTCGGGGCTGGTCAGCCAACTTGGTAGGGGCAACATCAAAATGGATCTGCCCTCGATCGTTAGAGATTTGCCACGTCGTCACCGGACTGGTCAGTGTCAGCGATGCGTTGTTTGTTGCGACGCCTGAAGTGCTGGAATCGGTTATGCGAAAACGCGGATCCAGGTATAAGAAATCGAGGTATTTTAAGAAAAATTCCAGTAATGTAGTCACCGGTCAGCCCCCCTTTCCTGACGGAATCAACTTGTTGTCACCCGCTCGATGGTAACCGTGGGATTCGAGATATCTAATTTCTGCGCCTGTGAATGAATTTGGATCGATCTTGCCAAATGGTACCGACAGAGTGACAGTATCGCCGCGCGCGATGGCTATGTCGAGCACATGCTGATTCGCGGCAAGTCTTTCGATGGGAGTGGCAGCATTCCAGGCGTCGCCGATATCGAAGTAGCTGGCTCCGCGTAGCTCTGCGAAATCGATGTATGACAGGCCGCCGCCGACGGGCTTAAATGGCCCAAGCACGGTTTCGCCGCTTCCAGTCAGGTGTTGTTCGGACAGCACCAGGAGCTGCTGGCTCATGTGGTCGAGCGGGTTGTCCAACGTGAACTCAGGCCGGCCTGGTTGGGCGTCGATTGGCGGCGGGTTGTCCGCCAGATCGCCGGGTGGCCCATCGTGGGGCTGATGTGGCGTGCCATCGCCCGGTCCGTGCGGCGGCTGACCATCCCCAGGCGAATGTGGCGGCCCGTCATGGGGTTGGTGCGGTTGGTGCACGCCCGGCTCGCCGCCGTGGGGCGTCCCGCCGTGCGGGAGTGACGCATCCCCGGGCGCGGATGCCGCCGGGGCTGCCGCGCTGGGCACGGGTTCGCCGGGAATTCCACCGGGTGAGGCCGGTACGTGGGCGGGGATGCGTTCATGCGGATGGGGCACTTCTGCGGGAACCGTTGGCTTTCCGCCGGAACCAGGCGGCGCCGCAGTCGGTTTGGGCGCCTCGCCGATCGGCGGCTTGGGCTCGGTGGGGCTGTGCGGTGGCGGGGTTCCGGTCGGGGCGGGCTTAGGTGGCGCAGGAGTACCCGATTCTGGCGCTTTGGGGCCTTCTGCTGGCGGCTTGGGCGTCTCAGGCGGCTTGATGGCCGGCGGATCAGGAAGCTTGGGCAGCGGCGGCTTCTTCAGGCCCTTGATGGCATCGAGTGCGGCGCGGCCCCTCGTACCCAACTTCGAGAGCGGCCCTCCCGGCAGGGCCAATGTGACGGCATCGAACACGCTGCGGCCGGCGGCCCCGACCGGATCGGTTTTCCACTGCTCCCAGTGCGAGACGTCCTTGCCGAGTGCTTTCCACGAATCGAGGACCGACGGAGAACCGTCCGGGCCTAGGGCGACGAGCGGCAGAGCGCCCAGGATCGTGCCGTTCAGATCGTGGAAGTAGCCCACCGGGTCGAGCACCAGGCGCACCTGACTGACGTTGTAGAGCCCCACGACGGCTTCGCCGGCCTCGGCATACACGTTCTTGGCGTAATGGCCGACGTTGTCGATAACTCGCCCCGCATAGGTGGCATGCAGGAAGTGATCCCACTGCCGGGTGGCGTAGTCCCCCATCGTGGTGAGGATGGTTTCCGCTTCGGCGAGGGTGGCAGCGATCTCGGCTTCCAGCGCCTTGACCTCGGACTTGAAGTTGTCGATCACCGTGCGAATGTCGTCGGCGATCTTCTTGATCTCGTCTTCGTCCTCGTCGGTCAGGATGTCCCAGACCTCTTTGAACCCGGTCAGCGGATCGCAGATGCGCGACAGCAAATCCAGGATCGCGGCGTGTACCTTGTCGACCTTGGTCGCATAGCCGTTGAGCTGGCTCGCGATCTGCTGGCACTGCTGGACGAGGCTGGTGGTGCCGCGGTAGGCAGCGGTGAAGGCTCCATCGATGGCCGGGCCCTCCGGAATGTGTTGGGCACGAATAGCTCCCATCGGAGCGCCGGTCCCGAGGATTTCAGCGAGCGCGAACTGGGTGCCCGCCGCAGTCCACGCGGTGGCCGCGGCGCGCAACTTCGCCGAATCGCCACTGGGCCAGATCATTCCGAGATACGGAGCAACCCAACCCCAGCCGGGTGGCGCGATGTCGCTGCTCCCGACCGCTGAAGGTGCCGAGCCCGCCGAGATCGGTCCTGGCAACGGTGGCGGCGGGAGCGCGCCGCCGTTACCACCGATGTTGGACATCGCCTCGGCCAGCGAATAGTTGTGTGCCGACATCCGAACACCAATACCGAGTCCGCACAACCCATTTCGTGTCGTCACCATCGCCTCGACGAGCCTGGCTGCCGAACTGTCGTAGCTGTGGCCAAGCGCCGCGCCGGCGGGATCGTCGCCGGCCATACCGGCACAACCAGACAGTGCCGCCATCAACGTCGAGATCACCGATGCCAACCCCTCGGCGGCGGTGACCACCTCGGCGCCTGCTCCGTCGAGAGCCACCGGATCGACTCCCAGCGGGGCCATTAGCTCACGACCACATCGCCAAATTCGTTGACATGGCGCCGGTGTAGTTGCCGTGCGCCGTCGCGCCGGCCGACCGCAACCGGGCCAACGCCTCGCGCATCATCGCCTCGCCGCGCGCCCAGTGCTGATGGGCTTCGGCATGGGCTGCCGCCGCCTCACCCGACCATGTCGTGTGCAGATTGCTTACCAGAGAGTCGATTTCGGTGAGCATGCTCTCGGCATAGCGCTGAAATTCGGCCATCCGCTGCACGGAATCCGCCAGCGCCTGAGGATCCACCCGAAACGCCTCAGCCATCGTGCACCCGCCGAATCGCTTGGGTGGAGACGGCCTCGTTGTGCTGAAAACCCTTACCGGCGTGGGCTACCGCCCTGGCCAGGACCGACAATCCGGACTCGACCTCGCGAGCCCCGCGCTGCCACAGCTCCCACGCGGCGGAGTAGGCGCTTCCCGATCCGCCCTGCCAGCCGCCCAGCATCTCGCCGACCTGACCGTCCAGCTCGGCCAGCTGCTGTCGCAGATTCTCGGCGCCGCCCAGCAGCGCCTCGGCGAATCCGTCCATCAGCTGCGGATCGACGCGCAGCTCGTTGTCGGCAGCCATAGCCGCAACTTAATAATCGCCGGGCCCGCCCACAATTCACCCTGAGGCGGTGCGAGGCCGGCCGGCCACCGAGGCGCCGATGCCACACTGGTGCCATGACTGACCGCCCGAAGGTGGAGCTGCTCACCCGCGACGGATGCACGGTTTGCGCGCGGGCCTACACGCGGCTGGCGGAACTCGCCGGGGAGCTGGATTTCGACCTCGCCACCACCGACGTCGACGCCGCCGCGGCCGCCGGCGACCCCGGGTTGCGCGCCGAGTTCGGTGACCGGCTGCCCGTGATTTTGCTGGATGGCCGCGAGCACAGTTACTGGGAAATCGACGAACCGCGGCTGCGCGCCGACCTCACGCGATAACGCTGCGGGCTGGGAGCTTGGTGGGAGCGGACTCATTATTTGGTAGCCCACCGAATAAACGTTTACCGTAGACACCAGTTCAGTTACTGGAGTAGCGAGGGAGCTGGCCAGGTGATGCTGCCGTGAGCATCTTGCTCTTCGGGGTTTCGCACCGTAGTGCGCCGGTCTCCGTTCTGGAACAACTCAGCATCGACGAATCGGATCGCAACAAGATCGTCGACCGGGTTTTGCAGTCGCCGCTGGTCACCGAGGCCATGGTGTTGTCGACATGCAACCGGGTCGAGGTCTACGCGGTGGTTGACGCGTTCCACGGCGGGTTGGCCGTAATCGGGCAGGTGCTGTCGGAATACTCCGGAATGACGATGGGCGACCTCACCAAATACGCCTACGTGCGCTATAGCGAGGCCGCCGTCGAGCACCTGTTCGCCGTCGCCAGCGGTCTGGACTCCGCGGTCATCGGCGAACAGCAGGTACTCGGCCAGGTGCGCCGGGCCTATACCGCCGCCGAGTCGAACCGCACGGTCGGGCGGGTGTTGCACGAGCTGGCCCAACGCGCGCTGTCGGTCGGCAAGCGCGTGCATTCCGAAACGGCCATCGACGCCGCCGGTGCCTCGGTGGTGTCGGTCGCGCTGGGCATGGCCGAACGCAAGGTGGACGGGCTGGCGGGCAAGACCGCGGTCGTCGTCGGCGCCGGTGCGATGGGCGCGCTGTCGGCGGCCCACCTGATCCGGGCGGGCATCGACCACATCCTGGTCCTCAACCGCTCGCTGTCCCGGGGACAACGCCTGGTCCGCAAGATCCGCGAATCGGGCGTGCGCGCCCAGGCACTGACGCTCGACCGGCTCGCGGAGGCGCTGGCCGGTGCCGACGTGGTGGTCAGCTGTACGGGCGCGGTGAGTCCGGTGGTGTCGCTGGCCGACGTCCACAACGCGCTGGCCGCCGCGCAGCGCGACGACGCGGGCCACCCGCTGCTGATCTGCGACCTGGGCATGCCGCGCGACGTCGATCCCGCGGTGGCCGGACTTCCCGGCGTCTGGGTCGTCGACGTGGACCGCATCCAACACGAACCCTCGGCGCACGCCGCCGCGGGCGACGTCGATGCCGCGCGCCACATCGTGGCCGCCGAGGTCGCCGCGTACCTGGCGGGACAGCGGATGGCCGAGGTGACCCCGACCGTGACCGCGTTGCGCCAGCGCGCGGCCGACGTCGTCGAAGCGGAGCTGCTACGGCTGGAGAACCGGCTCCCGGGACTCGAGAGCGCCCAGCGCGAGGAGGTTGCGCGCACGGTCCGGCGGGTGGTGGACAAGCTGCTGCACGCGCCCACGGTGCGCATCAAACAACTCGCCAGCGCCCCCGGCGGCGACAGCTACGCCGAAGCCCTGCGCGAGCTTTTCGAACTCGACCAGACAGCCGTCGACGCCGTCGCCACCGCGGGCGAATTACCAGTAGTGTCAACGGGATTCGATGCCGGTTCGCACACCCACCCCGCGCCCGGCGGCCCAATCCCATCCGCCGAGTAACCGATTGGCGCACGTGATCCGGTTAGGCACGCGGGGCAGTTTGCTGGCCACCACCCAGGCCGCCGTCATTAGAGACGCTCTCATCGCCAACGGCCACCCCGCCGAGTTGGTGATCATCAGCACGGCAGGTGACCAGTCGTCAGCGCCCATCGAAAGTCTGGGTGTGGGCGTGTTCACTACCGCGTTGCGCGAGGCCATCGTGGACGGCCGGGTCGACGCTGCCGTGCACTCGCACAAGGATTTGCCAACCGCGGACGACCCGAGGTTCACGATTGCGGCCATACCGGCACGCAATGACCCGCGCGACGCGCTGGTTGCGCGCGATGGGCTGGTACTTGGGGAGTTGCCAGCAGGTTCGCTGGTCGGCACGTCGTCCCCGCGACGGGCCGCACAGCTTAGGGCATTGGGTCTCGGTTTGGAAATCCGCCCCCTACGAGGCAACCTAGATACCAGGTTGAACAGGGTAAGTAGTGGTGATCTAGACGCCATCGTGGTGGCCCGGGCCGGACTGGCTCGCCTGGGCCGGCTCGCTGATGTCACCGAGACGCTAGAGCCGGTGCAAATGTTGCCAGCACCGGCTCAGGGCGCGCTCGCTGTCGAATGCCGCGCCGACGACAGCCGGCTGGCGGCGGTGCTGGCGGAGTTGGACGACTCCGACACGCGCGCGGCGGTCACCGCTGAGCGAACCCTGTTGGCCGAACTGGAGGCGGGTTGCTCCGCACCGGTGGGAGCGATCGCTGAGGTGGTCGAGTCCATCGATGAGGACGGCCGGATCTTCGACGAGCTGTCGCTGCGCGGTTGCGTGGCGGCGGTTGACGGGTCCGACGTGATCCGCGCGTCCGGCATCGGCGCTCCCGATCGGGCCCGAGAGCTAGGGCTCTCGGTGGCCACGGAGCTGTTGGAGTTGGGCGCGGGAGAGCTAATCGGGGGAGCGCGGCAAAACACCGCGCAAGAAGGTAACTGAATGAGAGTGACTTGGGAGCGACAATGACGACGCGAGGGCGCAAGCCGAGACCGGGCCGCATCACGTTCGTGGGTTCCGGCCCGGGTGATCCGGGATTGTTGACCACGCGGGCGGCCACCGTACTGGCCAATGCGGCCCTGGTGTTCACCGATCCGGACGTACCCGAACCGGTGCTGGCGCTGATCGGCAAGGACCTGCCGCCCGTTTCGGGCCCGGCGCCTGCCGAACCACCGCCCGCGACGATCGATGGGTCACCCGACGCGGATCCACCCCCGGCTGCGCCCACGGTGCTGTCCGGTGGCGCCGACATCCGCCCGGCGCTGGGTGAGCCCGCCGAGGTCGCCAAGACGCTGACCGCCGAGGCCCGCACGGGTGTCGACGTGGTGCGGCTGGTGGCCGGTGACCCGCTGACGCTCGATTCGGTGATCAGCGAGGTGAACGCAGTCGCGCGCACTCACCTGCATGTCGAGATCGTGCCGGGCCTGTCCGCGACCAGCGCGGTGCCGACGTATGCGGGTCTGCCGCTGGGCTCCTCGCACACGGTGGCCGACGTGCGCGGCGACGTGGACTGGGAGGCGCTGGCGGCGGCTCCCGGACCGCTGATCCTGCAGGCCACCCCGCAGCACCTGGCCGAGGCGGCCCGCACCCTGATCGATCACGAGCTGGCCGAGAACACTCCGTGCGTGGTGACCGCACAGGGCACCACGTGTCAGCAGCGTTCGGTGGAAACCACGCTGCACGGGTTGACCGATGCGGCCGTCGTGGCCGGCGCCGGCGACCCCGCGGGCCCGCTGACCGGACCGCTGGTGGTGACCATCGGCAAGACCGTGAACAGCCGGTCGAAGCTGAACTGGTGGGAGAGCCGCGCTCTGTACGGCTGGACCGTCTTGGTGCCGCGCACCAAGGACCAGGCCGGCGAGATGAGCGAGCGGCTGACGTCGTACGGCGCGCTGCCGGTCGAGGTACCGACCATCGCGGTCGAGCCGCCGCGCAGCCCCGCCCAGATGGAGCGGGCCGTCAAGGGATTGGTCGACGGCCGATTTCAGTGGGTCGTGTTCACCTCCACCAACGCGGTACGCGCGGTGTGGGAGAAGTTCGGCGAGTTCGGGCTGGACGCTCGCGCATTCTCCGGCGTAAAGATCGCCTGCGTCGGCGAATCGACGGCCGACCGCGTTCGGGCCTTCGGGATCAGCCCCGAGCTGGTGCCGGCCGGGGAACAGTCCTCGCTGGGCCTGCTGGACGACTTTCCGCCCTACGACAGCATTTTCGATCCGGTGAACCGGGTCTTGCTGCCGCGTGCCGACATCGCCACCGAGACGCTCGCCGAAGGGCTGCGTGAACGTGGTTGGGAGATCGAGGATGTCACCGCGTACCGGACGGTGCGTGCCGCACCTCCACCGGC
Organism: Mycobacterium sp. Aquia_213; assembly: GCF_026625985.1. Taxonomy (NCBI): domain Bacteria; kingdom Bacillati; phylum Actinomycetota; class Actinomycetes; order Mycobacteriales; family Mycobacteriaceae; genus Mycobacterium; species Mycobacterium sp. Aquia_213. Next base: position 5,185,106 of record NZ_CP113116.1, on the reverse strand, counting down.
GGCCACCCGCGAAATGATCAAGACGGGCGGCTTCGACGCGGTGTGTTTCACCTCCAGCTCGACGGTGCGCAACCTGGTCGGCATCGCCGGAAAACCCCACGCGCGCACCATCATTGCCTGCATCGGCCCCAAGACGGCCGAGACCGCTGCCGAGTTCGGCCTGCGGGTGGACGTGCAGCCCGATACCGCTGCCATCGGCCCACTGGTCGACGCGCTGGCCGAGCACGCCGCGCGGTTGCGCGCCGAGGGCGCGCTGCCACCACCGCGCAAGAAGAGCCGCAGGCGCTAGATGGCCTACCCGCGGCAGCGCCCGCGTCGGCTCCGTTCCACCCCCGCGTTGCGTCGCTTGGTGGCGCAAACATCTTTGGAGCCAAGGCATTTGGTGCTGCCGATGTTCGTCGCCGACGGGATCGACGAACCGCGGCCGATCCCGTCCATGCCCGACGTCGTGCAGCACACCCGCGATTCGCTGCGCCGCGCGGCCGCCGATGCGGTGGCGGCCGGAGTGGGCGGGCTGATGCTGTTCGGTGTCCCGCGCGACGAGGACAAGGACTCGACCGGCTCGGCCGGTACCGACCCCGACGGCATTCTCAACGTTGCGCTTCGCGACCTGGCCAAGGATCTTGGTGAAGCCACGGTATTGATGGCCGACACCTGTCTCGACGAGTTCACCGATCACGGTCACTGCGGGGTTCTCGACGCCCGGGGCCGGGTCGACAACGACGCAACTCTTGGCCGGTACGTGAAATTGGCTGTGGCACAGGCAGAGTCAGGTGCTCACGTGGTGGGTCCGAGCGGGATGATGGACGGGCAGGTCGGCGCGATCCGCGACGGCCTGGACGCCGCGGGCTACACCGACGTGGTGATCCTGGCCTACGCCGCGAAGTTCGCATCGGCGTTCTACGGCCCGTTCCGCGAAGCGGTGAGCTCCAGCCTCTCCGGCGACCGTCGCACCTACCAGCAGGAGCCCGGCAACGTCCGAGAAGCGGTGCGCGAGATCGAATTGGACATCGACGAGGGCGCCGACATCATCATGGTCAAGCCCGCGATGGGTTACCTCGACGTGTTGGCCGCCGCGGCAGAGGTCTCGCCGGTGCCGGTGGCCGCCTATCAGGTGTCGGGGGAGTACGCGATGATTTGCGCTGCGGCAGCGAATAATTGGATCGACGGCCGCGCCGCGGCGCTGGAATCGCTGGTCAGCATTCGCCGCGCCGGTGCCGATATCGTGCTGACCTATTGGGCCGCGGAGGCGGCGGGTTGGCTTTCCTAGCGGCCACCTCGGCGGTAGACAATCAGGGGATGAGGCTCCAATGACCACAGCGGGAAATGGCGACCCCAAGCCGTTGTTCTACGAACCCGGTGCCAGCTGGATATGGGTGCTGAGCGGCCCGGCCGCGGCAGGGTCGATGATCCTGATCGAAATGTGGAGTGGCGCAGCGATATCGCTCTGGGTTCCGGCGATCTTTCTGGTGATGGTGTCGGCGTTCATCTCCTTGCAGGTGAAGGCAGCGCGGATCCATGTGTCCGTCGAACTGACCGCTGACGCGTTGCGGCAGGGCACCGAGACCATCCTGGTGCGCGAAATCATCAAGGTTTTCCCCGAGCCCGAGCACGCGGTGAATTCCGGTCGGGCACTGGCGAAGTGGCAGGAGGCGCGGGCGCTCGGTGAACTGTTCGGGGTGCCGCGTGGCCGAACGGCGATCGGTTTGAAACTCACCGGGGGCCGTACCGCACAGGCCTGGGCGAAGCGGCATCGTCGTCTTCGGGAAGTGCTGACCCCGCTGGTGCAGGAGCGGGTGGAGCCGGCCCGATCAGACGCCGCCGACCTCGACTACAACGACGACAGCGAATCCGAGCTGTGATCGCCCGCTATCGCGCCCTGGTCGAACTCGTGCTGGCTTGCGCGGCACTGGTGGGCGTCGGGCTGAGCTGGTTGCACGCTCGTCACATCGTGGCCGTTGCGCCGATCACGGACGGCCAGCCGTCGACCACGTCACTGGTCTACAACCCTCAGCTGCTGCTGCTGGCCATGCTGCTGGCGACGATCGCCGGAGTGCTGGCAGTCGTCGGGATCGCCAGGCTGTGGCGCACCCGCCGCGGCGTTACGCCGTCTTCTTGATCAGCGGCAGCGCCAGCCGGCGGCGGTAGACGACCGCGTCGGCCAAATCACCGAACGCCTCGGGTACCGAGCCGGCGACCGGGAACACGGAATCACCGTCACCGGCGACCAGCTGCTCGATCACGTCGGCGCTGGCGACCAGCGTCCACTGGACCCCGGCCCGGCGGCAGTCTTCGTCGAATGTGTACAGCAGCGCGAAGCCGGCACCGGCGAAGTGGCTGACATCGCTGATGTCGAGCACCAAGGGATTGTCACCGAGCATGAAGCGGCGAATGCAGTCGCCGACCCGGTCGACATTGACGGCATCGATCTCTCCCCGGATCGTCACCACCGTGGCGAGGTGGCGGCAGTGTGCCCGAACCTCGGCTCCGCCGCAGTCGACGGTGCCCTGTCGAGTAGTTATCGCGATCGTCATGAACGCCTCAATCCCCGTGGTGATGCGAAGGCCGACACAACGCCGACCGAAGCTAGCTACAACGTTGCCCGCCAAAGTTAAGGAGACCGACAGTTACGTCTAACTGTTTGCTAAAAAGCTGACCTAAACCGGGCGTGCGGAGGTATACGGGCGGGCACACCGCCGCCGTCACGCAATCCGGGCTGCCGCGCTGTTAGGCTGCTCTGGCTACCGGTTGCGAGTCGGGGGGCTTGTGATAGGGCTAAACGCCCGGTCAGCCGGGCGAGAAGGCGAACGCAACTACTCGAGTCCAGACTGAAAGAGCGTCGTGCGCAGCGCAGAGATCAAGGGTGAGATCAAAGCCCTGACGGGACTCCGCATCGTCGCCGCCGTGTGGGTGGTGCTGTTCCACTTCCGGCCGATGCTGAGCGATATCTCGCCCGATTTCCGCGAGAACCTGGCCCCGGTGCTCAACTGCGGCGCCCAAGGCGTCGATCTGTTCTTCATCCTCAGCGGGTTCGTGCTGACCTGGAACTACCTCGACCGCATGGGCCGTTCCTGGTCGACGCGCGAGACCCTGCACTTCCTGTGGCTGCGGCTGGCCCGGGTGTGGCCGGTTTATCTGGTCACCATGCACCTGGCCGCGCTGCTGGTGATCCTGTCGCTGCACGTCGGCCATACGCCGCTGCCCGAGGCGAGCGACCTCACCGCGGTCAGCTACATCCGCCAGGTCTTGCTCGTGCAGTTGTGGTTCGAGCCGTTCTTCGACGGGACCAGCTGGGATGGGCCGGCCTGGTCGATCAGCGCGGAATGGCTCGCTTACCTGCTGTTCGGCGTGCTCGCCCTGGTCGTTTTCCGGATGAAGCTGGCCACCCGCGCCCGCGCCCTGATGTGGCTGGCTGTGGTGGCCTCACTCCCGCCGGTGGTGATGTTGTTGGCCAGCGGTCACTTCTACACGCCGTGGAGCTGGCTGCCGCGGATCGTGACGCAGTTCACCGCGGGGGCGCTGGCCTGCGCCGCCGTGCGCCGATTGCGGCTGACCGATCGCGGTCGCCACATCGCCGGATACCTCTCGCTGCTGCTGCTGGCCGCCGTGGTGGGCGTCCTGTACTGGTTTAACGCCCATCCGATCGGCGGAGTCGTGGAAAACGACAGCGGCGGCGTAGTCGACGCGCTGTTCGTTCCCCTGGTCATCACGCTCGCGGTCGGCCTGGGCAGCCTGCCCAGGCTGCTGTCCACCCGGGTGATGGTCTACGGCGGGCAGATCTCGTTCTGCCTGTACATGGTGCATGAGCTGGTGCACACGTCCTGGGGATGGGCGGTCGAAAATTTCAAGCTCACGCCGTGGGAGTCCGATTCCCCCTGGAAATGGAATGTGCTGGGCCTGTTCGCGATCGCCCTGGCGGTTTCGAGCCTGCTGTATCACGTCGTGGAGGAGCCCGCGCGCCGCTGGATGCGCAGGATGGTCGACGTCCGTCCCGCGGCCCAGCGAACCGAGCCCAACGAGCCGGCCCCGGCCAAGGTTCGCCAGATCGACGGCGGACTCGAACCGATCACCGAGCGGACAGCTTCCTGAGTAGCCGCGAATCATACTGTGCCCCATAATCTCTCGGACCTGGATTCGGCGCTGGTAGCCGCACCGCACTGGTAGTTTGGGGCATGCTGATCGACTCGCTCCCAGATCACACGGCGCAACAGCGCGTTGACGGCGGGCGCGCGTCGATTATTCGTAAAATTCCGTTGGTTGGCGTGCACTACAAGGCCATGCCGTGCACAGGGGGGAGGTAGGCGTGAGTCGTCTGGCCGTGTTCGTCGTCAACTTCGCGCTGCTGGGCGGCTTGCTGGGTGAAGTCGTGGCGCACCCGGCACAGGTGCGGCCGTATCAGGCATTGACGCTGGATGGCCGGCTGACCCACATCGCGGTGGTCGGCGACTCGTATACGACCGGCACCGACGAGGGCGGCCTGGGCCCCAAAGCGTGGACCGCCCTGACCTGGCAGACCCTGACCAAGCGTGGGCTGCAGATCGACGCCGACGTGGCTGCCGAGGGCAGAGCCGGTTATGTCGTGCCCGGCGATCACGGCAGCATCTTCGAGGATCTGACCGTCAGGTCCGTCAAGGCCGACGACGTGCTGGTGGTGTTCTTCGGCTCCCGCAACGACCAGGGCTCCGACCCAGGCCTGCTGGCCGGCCGGGCTCGCGACACCTTCCAGGTCGCGCGCATCCTGGCGCCCACGGCGAGATTCCTGGTGATCGGGCCGCCGTGGCCGACCGCGGATGTGCCGGCGGACATCCTGCAGATTCGCGACGTGCTCAACTCCGAGGCGCGGGCCGCGGGCGCGGCGTTCGTCGACCCGATCGGCGCTCACTGGTTCGTCGACAGGCCGGACCTGATTGGCCCAGATGGCGTGCACCCCAACGACGCCGGGCACCGGTACATGGCGGACAAGATTGCACCGCTGATTCGCACGCAACTATTCAGGTAGCGAAGCACTCAGACTCTTGGCGGGCTGGCTCCGTGTCAAAGTGCCAGCCGCGCAAGGCTTTACGACGCCAATCGGCGTTCAGTCCTCTGCGTGCCGCTCGTAGTCCCACTGCTCCAGGCGTGCTTGGAGTTGCATCAAGCCAACTCCGACGACTGGCGTAGCAGCCGCGATGCAAACCAACAACAGCGGGGACATTTCAAACCTCCAAAACCCTTACATTCGTAACACGTTCAGATTGGTGGCGGGGTTCATTCGCAAAGAAAGTCATCGCAACGTCACCCGTCCGTTATGGCGCTGTCTGCGAGCGCGCCCAGCACCGGCGCCAACAACTGCGCATATTCGGTTGTGACGTGGTTGTCGTCGCGGAACACCAAGGTGTTACCGACGATCATCGGGCAACGCTCGGATGTGCAGAACAGGTCGGTGAGATCGGCGTAGTGGCCGCCGTTGCCGGTGGCCGCGGCCCGCTCCGCGGAGATACCGCCGTCATTGACCGCGACCGAACGGCTTGGCGCGCAGGCGGTGGCGTCGTCGAGGTGTCCGGACAGGCAGGTGGGCACCGGGGATTGCGGATCCGGGGCGGGGCCGAGGACCAGGACGGTCGCACCGGTGCGCCGCAGCGCTGCGACGGTGCGACCCAGGGTGTCGATCCACGCCGGGTCGTAGGACACAAAGCCGAAGTCGCCGCCGTAGCGCCGGCTCATGTCCAGCACGACCAGACGCGGATGCTCGGCCGCCACCCGGGCCATCACCTGGGTGCGCCATTGTTCGCATTCGGTGTACTCGCGGCCCAGATACGGGCTGTCGATCGGCAGGTCTTGGATCGGGCAGGTCACCTTGGCCATCGTCTCCAGCCGCCAATGCCGCTGCTCGGCGACCTGCTGGAAGGCCGGGTTCCACATCGCCGCATGCGAGTCGCCGATCAGCGCGACCGTCGTCGGCGAGCCGATGTCGCCTGCGGCACAGTCGCTTTGACCGACGTCGCGCCAGGATCGCACGCAGCCGTTGACGAAGACCGCGGCCTTGTCGGCGGGTGCCTGGGCAAGCGACGGATCCAGATTCGACGGGACGGCCCGCAGGCCCGCGGCCGTCGCGATCGCGTCGCGCACCTGCGCCAGCGCCTGCTGGACGGCCGCCTCCCGCGGACCCGCGCTGGGGGCGGCGGCGGGCAGCGCCATGATGTTGGCCTTCGCCGCGGCCGGGCCGTGACCGACCGGAACCGGTATCACCGTCAGCAACAGCACGCATGCCGATGCGGTGGCAGCACTGGCGATCCCGGCCACCGCCAGGCTGGCCTTGGCCGACCGGCGCAGGGCGGCGGCGAACCGGCCGGGGTTCTCCACCAGATGGAAGGTGATCACCGCAAGCCCCGCGGAGACGGCGGTCGCGGCCAGTCGAGCCGCCAGGCCGGCGGGGTCACCCAGTAGCCGGGGCAGCAACAGCAACACCGGCCAGTGCCAGAGGTACCAGGAGTACGACACCCGCCCGATCGCGCGCATCGCCGGCCGGCACAGCAGACGGCCGACCCCCAGGCTGCGGGTGACGCAGCCACCGCCGATCACCAGCGCGGTGCCCAGCACGGGCAGCAGTGCCGCGGTGCCGGGGTAGGGCGTGGCGGGGCCCAGCTGTGTGCAGGTCAGCATTATCAGCGCCAGGCCGCCCCACCCGGCGATCGCCGCGGGCAGCAGCGGCAGCCGGCGCCACTGCTCGATCGACAGCGCGACCAGCCCGCCGACGGCCAGCTCCCAGGCACGGGTGGGCAGCGAGAAGAACGCCCACGGCGGCGAGCTGCGGGTCCACAGCACGGCGGCCGCCAACGAGGCCGCGGCGACCAATGTCAGCACCAGCGCGTACGGCGCTGCCTTGGCCACGGCGTCGCGCCGCAGGCGTCCGACCAACCAGGCGGTACCGATGATCAACACCGGCCACACCAGATAGAACTGCTCCTCGACGCCTAACGACCAGTAGTGCTGGAACGGCGAGGGTGCTTCGGCGTTCAGGTAGTCGGTGCCCTGCTGGGCGAACCGGTAGTTGCCGACGTACAGCGCGCTGGCGATGCCGTCGAGAAACACGCTGCGGGCCTGCAACGGCGGCAGCACGGCGGCCGCCGCGATCGCGGTGACGACGGCGACGGTGGCCGCGGCCGGCAACAGGCGGCGGGCCCGAGCTCCGTAGAAGTGGCCCAGTGCAACGGTTTTCGTGGTGCTGACCTCGCGCCAGAGCAGGCCGGTAATCAGGAAGCCGGAGATGACGAAGAAGACGTCGACGCCGATGAATCCGCCGGCGGTGCCGGGGATGCCCGCGTGGTAGAGCACGACAGCCACCACCGCTACGGCCCGCAGGCCTTCGATGTCCGGGCGGAATCCGCGTCGCTGGATTTGTTGGGTGGGACTATCGCCCGCTGTGGGTGGCGGGCTGGCGGTGGTTTCCTGCCGGACTGCCATACCTTTGTTGGGATGCCTCGCTAGGTCGCCAGCCAGGAAAGCTCGCCGGGTAATTGCAAACGCCACCACGTCACGTCGTGGCCACCGACCGTGAAGCTTACTGCCGGTGGCGTCTTGAGTTGGCTCACGAATTGGCGTGTCGCAGGATAGAAACGGTCGAATGTCCCGCAGTCCACCCGCAGCGGAATCTGCGACAACGCCGGCAGGCCCATCACGCTGTTGGCCATCCAGTCCTCTTCGCTGTCAAACGCTTTGGGTGCGCAGTCGGCGTAGGACGCGTACAGCGCCGGGCTGACTGCGCAGATCCCCGCGGTCCGCGACGGCCCCAGCATCGCGCCCAGGCGCAGCGCCCCGTAGCCACCCATCGACCAGCCCATGAAGCCCACCCGGGACGTATCCAGCCCCATCGAGCCCAGCATCGGCAACAGCTCGTCGAGGACCATCGCACCGGAGTCGGTGCCGTCGGCCCGCTTGTGCCAGTAGGAGTCGCTGCCGCCGTCGACGCCGACCACGGCGAACGGCGGCTTGCCCTCCTTGACCAGCCGGGCAAGTCCGTCCTCGACCCCACAGTCGAGCATCATGTTCGCGTCGCCGTCCTTGCCGTGCAACGCGATGACCGGGCGCAGTGGCCCGCTCTGCGAGGTCTGCGCGGGCGGCAGCGCGATCACCCAGTTGGTCTTTACGCCGCCGCGCGCCTTCGAGATGAAGGAGCCGGTGAGTCGGTTCGGCAGGGTGCTACTCGCCGACGACGGCTCAAATGGCGAGGGCGCCAGCGGCTGTGATAACGCTTGTGGTTCGAGCGGATCCAGCCAGGCGCTCAACGCCCACGCGCCTGCGGCCGCAGCGGTGGCACTGGCGCCCATCCGCAGCACCGCGCGGCGGTTCAGTTCAGGCACGAGCGTCATAATGCCGCGCGCACAGCGTTATTCCGACCCCGTCGCGGCGTTTGCAAGGGCATTGTGATGCGGCATTTATCGACTGGTGACGTGCGACGCATCCAAGTTCGGTGGATTGAATCTGGCAGGTTTCAACCCTCGTGCGCGGCGACGTGCTTCGCGACGCTGGAGCTTTCGTGCATGGTTTTTCAAAGTCGACCGAATGCTGATCAAGAACGGAAGAGGATTGGATGAGTCTGGCATTTCACTGGTTCTTGCCGACATACGGGGATTCGCGCAATCTCGTCGCCGGTGGGCACGGCACGTCGATGCACGGCGACCGTCCCGCGACTTTGCGCTATCTGCACCAGATCTGCGCCGCGGCCGAAGACAACGGTTTTGAGGCGGTGCTCACACCGACCGGATTGTGGTGTGAGGACGCCTGGTTGACGACGGCGATGTTGATCGAGCGCACCGAGACGCTGAAATTCCTGGTCGCATTCCGCCCGGGCCTGCTCAGCCCCACCCTCGCCGCGCAAATGGCCGGCACCTTTCAGCGGCACTCCGATGGACGGCTGCTGCTCAACGTCGTCACCGGCGGGGAACCGCACGAACAGCAGGCCTACGGCGATTACCTGGACAAGCAAGCGCGCTACGCGCGTACCGCCGAATTCCTCGACGTGGTGCGCCAACTGTGGACCTCGAAAGAGCCGGTGACGTTCTCCGGAGAGCACATCCAGATCGAGGGCGCACAGCTCAACAACCCGCCCGACCCGATTCCCGCGGTGTTCTTCGGTGGCTCGTCGGGATCGGCCGGGCCGGTCGCCGCCAAATACTCCGACGTCTACCTCACCTGGGGCGAACCGTTGGCCGCCGTCGGCGAGAAATTGGACTGGATTCGCGGGCTGGCCGCCGAGGCCGGTCGGACCTTGCAATTCGGCCTGCGGATCCACGTGATCAGCCGCCCTACCGCCGAGGAAGCCTGGGCCGAAGCCGACCGGTTGCTGGAGGCGATCGACCCGGCCGACGTCGAGCGGGTACAGGCCAGCCTGGCGCGCAGCGAGTCCGAGGGGCAGCGCCGGATGCTGAAGTTGCACGGCGGCAAGAGCGGTGAGCTGCTGATCGCGCCCAACCTGTGGGCCGGCGTCGGCCTGGTGCGTGGCGGTGCGGGCACCGCGCTGGTGGGGTCGCACGAAGAGGTCGCCGAACGGCTGACCGAGTACGCGAACCTCGGCATCGACCACTTCATCCTGTCGGGCTACCCGCACCTGGAAGAGGCGTACTGGTTCGGCGAGGGCGTGCTGCCGCTGCTGGAGCGCCGCGGCGTGTGGAAACATCCCAACCGCAAGGCGCAGCCGCGCTCGTCGACGCCGTTCGCGGCCGCCTCGGCGCAGTAGCCGTGGCGACGACCTTGCCCGTCCGGGGAGCCATTTCGGCGGCCGACGCCCTGGACGAATCGGACGCGGATCGGCGCCGGCGGCTGCGCACGGTCGTCGCTGCCAGCCTGCTCGGCACGACGGTGGAGTGGTACGACTTCTTCCTCTACGCCACCGCCGCGGGGCTGGTGTTCAACAAGCTGTTCTTTCCCAACGCCAGCTCGCTGGTGGGCACGCTGCTGGCGTTCGCGACGTTCGCCGTGGGGTTCGTCATGCGTCCGATCGGCGGCCTGGTGTTCGGCCATATCGGGGACCGGATCGGCCGCAAACGCAGCCTGGCGCTGACGATGCTGATCATGGGCTTCGCGACGGCGCTGATCGGGGTGTTGCCGGGCGCCGCCGAGATCGGGGTATGGGCGCCGATCCTGCTGTTGGTGCTGCGGGTGCTGCAGGGCTTTGCCCTCGGCGGCGAGTGGGGCGGCGCGGTGCTGCTGGCCGTCGAGCACAGCCCCGGCGACCGGCGCGGCCGGTACGGGGCGATCCCGCAGATCGGCCTGGCGCTCGGCCTGGCGCTCGGCACCGGGATATTCGCCTATCTGCAGGTCGCTTTGGGGTCGGCACAATTTTTGTCCTACGGCTGGCGCATCGCCTTCCTGCTGAGCCTGGTGCTGGTCGCGGTCGGCATCCTGGTGCGGTTGCGGGTTGACGAGACGCCGGCGTTCCAGGAATTGCGCGACCTCGAGACGGCATCCACCGTGCCGGTCCGCGACATCTTCCGGGGGCCTCGGGCCCGGCGCAACACGTTCCTCGGTCTGCTCGCGCGCTGGGCCGAGGGTTCGGCCTTCAACACCTGGGGCGTGTTCGCGATCAGCTACGCGACCGGGGCGTTGGGCTTCCACAAGGTGCCGGTGCTGATCGTGGTGACCATCGCCGGGCTGGTGATGGCGGTGCTGCTGCCGGTCTCGGGAATTCTGACGGACCGGTACGGGGCCCGACGCGTGTATTTGGTGGGCGTGATCTGCTACGGCCTCGCGACGTTCCCGGTCTTCGCCCTGTTCGGCACCAAGAACCTGGTGTTGTTCGGGCTGGCGATGGTCATCGTGTTCGGCGTCGTGCACGCGCTGTTCTACGGCGCGCAGGGCACGCTTTTCTCGTCGCTGTATCCGACCGAGACCCGCTACACGGGATTGTCGTTCGTCTACCAGTTCTCCGGTATCTACGCCTCGGGGGTGACCCCGATGATCCTGACCGCGCTGATCGCCGCGGCCGGGGGCACGCCGTGGCTGGGGTGTGCGTATCTCGTTGCGACGGCGGTGATTAGCGTGATCGCCACGGCGCTGATCCGCGAGCGCGACTTGTACCTGTAAGCCGCGGTTGCCTCGCCGGTGATGGGAGCGTGAACTCATCGAGCGTGAAGTTAGTTTCACAGTCGGTCGCGAGCGTGAAACTAACTTCACGCTCGACAGGGGCTGCGCCAGAGTGCTCGCGGTTGCTGCGGACCCCGAAGCCCGCTAGCGTCCGGGCATGCGGCGCACGCAACGCCAGGACGGCTCCGGCTCTGCGGGTGACGGGGTCAATGGGCCCGAACAGGATGTCAATCCACAACTGCGCCAAGGGCTTTCGCAGCGCCAGCTGAGCATGATCGCGCTCGGCGGGGTGATCGGCGCCGGGTTGTTCGTCGGGTCCGGCGTGGTGATCCGTAACACCGGGCCCGCCGCATTCCTGACCTATGCGCTTTGCGGCGTGCTGATCGTCCTGGTGATGCGGATGCTGGGCGAGATGGCCGCCGCCAACCCGTCGACCGGGTCGTTCTCCGATTACGCGGGCAAGGCGCTGGGCGGCTGGGCCGGGTTTTCGGTGGGCTGGCTGTATTGGTACTTCTGGGTGATCGTCGTCGGGTTCGAGGCGGTCGCCGGTGGCAAGGTCCTGAACTACTGGTTCCACGCCCCGCTGTGGCTGCTGTCGCTGTGCCTGATGGTGCTGATGACCGCGACGAACTTGTTCTCGGTGACATCGTTCGGCGAGTTCGAATTCTGGTTCGCCGGAATCAAAGTCGCGACCATCATCGTCTTCCTGGGCATCGGGGCGGCATTCGTGTTCGGCCTGTGGCCGGGTCACCACGGCGGGTTCGCCAACCTCACCTCGCATGGCGGTTTCTTCCCGCAAGGCGTGAGCGCGGTCTTCGCCGCGATCGTGGTGGTGATCTTCTCGATGGTGGGCGCCGAGATCGTCACGATCGCCGCGGCCGAAAGTCGCGACCCGGCCCTCGCGGTCCAGCGGGCCACGCGATCGGTGGTCGCGCGCATCGCAATCTTCTTCGTCGGCTCCGTCTTCTTGCTCGTCGTCATCCTGCCGTGGAATTCGATCGAGCTCGGTGCGTCGCCGTATGTCGCGGCGTTCAAGCAGATGGGCCTGGCCGGTGCGGATCAGGTGATGAACGCGGTGGTGCTCACCGCGGTGCTGTCCTGTCTGAACTCCGGCCTGTATACGGCGTCGCGCATGCTGTTCGTACTCGCCGCGCGCAACGAGGCGCCGATGCGGCTGGTCAAACTCAGCGGGCGCGGGGTCCCGCACATCGCCATCTTGTTCTCGTCGGCGATCGGGTTCCTGTGCGTGCTCATGTCCTGGCTCGCGCCGAACACGGTATTTCTTTTCCTGCTCAACTCCTCGGGCGCGATCATCCTGTTCGTCTACTGGCTGATCGCCCTGTCGCAGATCATCCTGCGCCGGCGCACTCCCGCCGAGCAGCTCCGGGTGAAGATGTGGTTTTTCCCGGTGCTGTCGATCCTCACGCTGGCCGGAATCACCGCCGTGCTGGTGCAGATGGCGTTCGACCGATCGGCGCGCAGCCAGCTGTGGCTGTCCCTGTTGTCGTGGGCGGTGGTGCTGGCGATCTACGCCGTCACGCGCGCCCGGGGCCGCGTCGGACCCGCCCGCAGCGGCTGAACCGGGTTCAGTCGGTCCGGTCCAGCAATACCACCTGCTCGAAGGGCAGCCGCCCGAAAACCCGCTGCCAGGCGCCATCGACGTACTGCACGGCCTCGTCCCGGCTGACCACCCGCGGGTTGGTGATCGCGAACGTCCTGGCGTTGCGGCGCAGCTTCCCGCCGCCGGCCGCGTCCAGGTTCTTCAGCCAGTCGCGGTCGGGGCCGTAGGTCAGCACGATCGCCACGCCGGGCGTGCCCTCGACCGTGGTGTAGAACGCATTGACCGGTGTGCGGTAGGCCTTGCCCGACTTGCGCCCGACGTGCTCGATGATCGCGAACGGTGGCAGCCAGCCGGCCCACCTGCGCTGAATCGGGTTCGTGACGTAGCGGTTGAACCGGGCCACTCCTTGTGGAAATTCCATGCCCTTTATCCAACTCGCCGGGTCCGGCCTGCTCAACCCGCACTCTCTTACACCCTGTAGTTGATCAGGGTGCCGAGGCTGGAACACTAGGTGTCATGAGCAGCACTGACCAGGCGGCCGGGGCCGTGACCACCTCGGCGGCCCTGTTCGACGCTGCCTGCGCGGTCATCCCCGGCGGGGTGAACTCGCCGGTGCGCGCGTTCACCGCGGTGGGCGGCACGCCGCGCTTCATCACCGAGGCGCACGGCTGCTGGCTCACCGACGCCGACGGCAACCGTTACGTCGACCTGGTCTGCTCGTGGGGCCCGATGATTCTGGGCCACGCGCACCCCGCCGTGGTCGACGCGGTCGCCAAGGCCGCGGCGTCCGGGCTTTCGTTCGGCGCGCCCACCCCGGCCGAGACCGAGCTGGCCACCGAGATCGTCGGCCGGGTCGCGCCGGTCGAGCGACTCCGGCTGGTGAACTCCGGCACCGAGGCCACCATGAGCGCGGTACGGCTGGCCCGCGGCTTCACCGGCCGGGCCAAGATCATCAAGTTCTCCGGTTGCTATCACGGCCACGTGGACGCGTTGCTCGCCGACGCGGGTTCCGGGGTGGCGACGCTGGGTCTGCCGTCCTCGCCCGGAGTCACCGGCGCCGCCGCGGCCGACACAATTGTGTTGCCGTACAACGATATTGATGCGGTACGCGCGACCTTCGCGGAGTTCGGCGACCAGATCGCCGCGGTGATCACCGAGGCCAGCCCCGGCAACATGGGCGTCGTGCCGCCGGGGGCCGGCTACAACGCGGCGCTGCGCGCGATCACCGCCGAGCACGGCGCGCTGCTGATCGTCGACGAGGTGATGACCGGCTTCCGGGTCAGCCGAAGCGGTTGGTACGGAATCGATCCCGTCGCCGCCGACCTGTTCACCTTCGGAAAGGTGATGAGCGGCGGGCTGCCGGCCGCCGCGTTCGGCGGGCGGGCCGAGGTGATGGAGCGCCTCGCGCCGCTGGGGCCGGTGTACCAAGCGGGCACCTTGTCGGGTAACCCGGTGGCGATGGCCGCCGGGCTGGCCACCCTGCGCACCGCGGACGACGCCGTCTACGCCGCACTGGACGCCAACGCCGACCGCCTGGCCGGGCTGTTCGCCGAGTCACTCACCAATACTGGTGTGCCACACCAGATTCCGCGAGCCGGGAATATGCTCAGCGTGTTCTTCGCGGACACGCCGATCACCGACTTCGCGTCCGCCCGCAACAGCCAGACCTGGCGTTATCCGCCGTTCTTTCACGCCCTGCTGGACGCGGGCGTATACCCGCCGTGCAGCGCCTTCGAGGCGTGGTTCGTCTCGGCGGCACTCGACGACACCGCGTTCGCGCGAATCGCGGAGGCGCTGCCCGCCGCGGCGCGGGCGGCCGCGAGCGCGACCCAGGAGGGGAAGTCCTGATGGCCGAGCAAACCCGGGTGCATGTGATGCGGCACGGCGAGGTCTACAACCCCGACGCCATCCTGTACGGGCGGCTGCCCGGATTTCACCTGTCCGACAAGGGGAAAGCCCAAGCGGCGGCGGTCGCCGACGCGCTGGCCGGCCGCGACATCGTCGCGGTCATCGCCTCGCCGCTGCAGCGGGCCCAGGAGACCGCCGCCCCCATCGCTGCCAAGCACGACCTGACCATCGACACCGACCCCGATCTGATCGAGTCGGCCAACTTCTTCGAGGGCAAAAACATGAGTCCGGGCGACGGCGCCTGGCGCAACCCGCGGTTCTGGTGGCAGCTGCGCAACCCGTTCACACCGTCGTGGGGTGAGCCCTACCACGAGATCGCGGCCCGGATGTCCACCGCGGCGGAGAAGGCGCGGGTTCGCGGTGCCGGCCACGAGGTGGTGTGCGTCAGCCACCAGCTGCCGGTGTGGACGCTGCGGCTGCACCTGACCGGCAACCGCCTCTGGCACGACCCGCGGAGGCGCGAGTGCGACCTCGCCTCGCTGACCACCCTGGTCTACGACGGCGACCGGCTGGTCGACGTCGAGTACTCCCAACCGGCTGGCGCTTGAGCATGCGGCGGCTGGTGATCGCCGGGGCGCTGGTGGCAATCTCCGGGTTGCTCACCGGCTGCTCCGCCGGCCGCGACGCCGTCGCGCAGGGCGGCACCTTCGAATTCGTCTCTCCCGGAGGCAAAACCGACATCTTCTACGACCCGCCGTCGAGTCGTAGCCGCCCCGGCCCGCTGTCCGGCCCGGACCTGGCCGACCCCGTGCACACGCTGTCGGTGGACGACCCGATCTTCTCCGGCAACGTCGTCGTCATCAACATCTGGGGCCAGTGGTGTGGGCCGTGCCGGGCCGAAGTCACCCAGCTGCAGCAGGTGTATGACGCCACCCGCGAGTCCGGGGCGTCCTTCCTCGGCATCGATGTGCGCGACAACAACCGCCAGGCGGCGCTGGACTTCGTCAACGATCGCGGCGTCACTTTCCCGTCGATCTACGACCCGGCGATGCGCACCCTGATCGCCTTCGGCGGCAAATACCCGACCACCGTCATCCCGTCCACGCTGGTGCTGGATCGCCAGCACCGGGTCGCGGCGGTGTTTCTGCGGGAATTGCTGGCGTCCGACCTGCAGCCGGTGGTGCAGAAGCTGACCCAGGAAGCGCCGCCGGGGCTGAAGACACCGGGAAAGCAATGACCGGTTTCGCACAGACCGCCGCCGCCGGACCCTTACTGGTGGCGCTGGGGGCCTGCGTACTCGCCGGGCTGGTGTCGTTCGCCTCGCCCTGCGTGGTGCCGCTGGTGCCCGGCTACCTCTCGTATCTGGCCGCGGTGGTCGGCGTGGACGAGCAGGGGGAGTCGGGCGTGCTCAAAGCCCCGCCCGCGGCCCGGTGGCGAGTCGCCGGGTCGGCGGCGCTGTTCGTCGCCGGGTTCACCACGGTGTTCGTCCTGGGCACCGTCGCCGTGCTCGGGATGACGACGACGCTGATCACCAACCAGCTGGTGCTGCAGCGCGTCGGCGGCGTGCTGACCATCGTGATGGGGCTGGTGTTCGTCGGCCTCGTTCCCGCCCTGCAGCGCCAGGTCCGGTTCAGTCCGCAACAGCTGACGACGGTCGCCGGGGCGCCGGTGCTGGGCGCGGTGTTCGCGCTCGGCTGGACGCCGTGCCTGGGCCCCACCCTGACCGGCGTGATCACCGTCGCCTCGGCAACCGAAGGCGCGAACGTCGCCCGCGGAATCCTGCTGGTGATCGCCTACTGCCTCGGTCTGGGGATCCCGTTCGTGCTCTTGGCTTTTGGCTCGGCGCGCGCGGTCGCCGGCCTGGGCTGGCTGCGACGGCACAGCCGGGCCATCCAGGTCTTCGGCGGCGCGCTGCTGATCGCGGTCGGGGCGCTGCTGGTCACCGGCGTGTGGAACGACTTCATCTCCTGGCTGCGCGACGCCTTCGTCAGCGACGTGAGGTTGCCGATTTGATCCCGCTGATAGTCGCGTATGTGCGCAACACCTGGCGCGCGCTGACCTCGATGGGTACCGCGCTGGTGCTGTTGTGTCTGCTCGCACTCGGCGCGATACCCGGAGCCCTGCTGCCGCAGCGCAGCCTGAACGCGGGCAAGGTCGACGAGTACCTGGCCGCGCACCCGACGATCGGCCCGTGGCTGAACCGGCTGCAGGCCTTCGACGTGTTCTCCAGCTTCTGGTTCACCGCCATCTACGTGCTGCTGTTCGTCTCCCTCGTCGGCTGCCTGACTCCGCGGATGATCGAGCACGCCCGCAGCCTGCGCGCCACGCCCGTCGCCGCACCCCGCAACCTGGCCCGGCTGCCCAAGCACGCCAGTTCGCAGCTCAGGCTGGCCGACGAGGCCGATCTGAATGCCGCGGCGAACAAGATTGCCGGACGGCTGCACGGCTGGCGCACCGCGATCCGCCACGACGACGACGCCGTCGAGATCTCGGCCGAAAAGGGCTACCTGCGCGAATTCGGCAACATCGTCTTCCACTTCTCGCTGCTGGGCCTGCTAGTCGCGGTGGCCGTCGGCAAGCTGTTCGGCTACGAGGGCAACGTCATCGTGATCGCCGACGGCGGCCCCGGCTTCTGCTCGGCCTCACCGGCCGCGTTCGACTCGTTCCGGGCCGGCAACACCGTCGACGGCACGTCGCTGCACCCAATCTGCATGCGGGTCAACGACTTTCAGGCCCATTACCTGCCGTCCGGGCAGGCCACGTCGTTCGCCGCCGATATCGACTACCAGGACGGCCGCGACCTGGCGGCCAACAGCTGGCGGCCCTACCGGTTGGAGGTCAACCATCCGCTGCGGGTCGGCGGCGACCGGGTGTACCTGCAGGGCCACGGCTACGCGCCCAGCTTCACGGTGACCTTCCCGGACGGGCAGACGCGGACGTCCAGCGTGCAATGGCGGCCCGACAACCCGCAGACCCTGCTCTCATCGGGGGTGGTGCGCATCGACCCGCCGGCCGGCAGCTATCCCAACGCCGCCGAGCGCCGCAAGCACCAGATCGCGATCCAGGGCCTGCTGGCTCCCACCGAGCAACTCGACGGCGCCCTGTTGTCGTCGCGGTTCCCGGCGCTGAACGCCCCCGCGGTGGCCGTCGACATCTACCGCGGCGACACCGGCCTGGACACCGGGCGCCCGCAGTCGCTGTTCACCCTGGATCCCCGGCTGATCGAGCAGGGCCGGCTGACCAAGGAGAAGCGCGTCAACCTGCGCGCCGGCCAAGAGGTACGAATCGACCAGGGCCCGGCGGCGGGCACCACGATTCGCTTCGACGGTGCCGTGCCGTTCGTCAACCTGCAGGTCTCCCATGACCCCGGTCAAACCTGGGTGCTGTTCTTCGCGATCACGATGATGGGCGGGCTGCTGGTGTCGTTGCTGGTGCGACGGCGCCGGGTCTGGGTTCGTCTGATGCCGGTCGAATCGGCCCCCGGTACGGTGAACGTCGAGCTGGGCGGCCTGGCCCGCACCGACAACTCCGGTTGGGGCGACGAGTTCGAAGGGCTCACCGAGCGTGTGCTGACCGGGCTCGACGAATCCGGGGCCGCCGACCCAGCGTCCAGAAGGAGTACTCAGGTGGACGTCACATGAACACCCTGCACGTCAATATCGCTCTTGCGCGCTACTCCGACTGGGCGTTCACCTCGGCGGTCGTCGCGCTGGTCGTCGCGCTGCTGCTGCTGGCCTTCGAGCTCGCTTACGTCGGCAGCCGGCGAGCCGACAACCGCGAGCGGGTGTCCCCCGCAAGCGGGAGGTACCCCCAGGTCGGCGGGGTTGCGGTCGACAGCGCCACCCCCGGCATCGTCGACGAGGTCGAGCGGCGGCCGTTCGACGAACGCGCCGGGCGGGCCGGCCTCGCGGTGGTCTACCTCGGCATCGGCCTGCTGCTGGCCTGCCTGGTGCTGCGCGGCCTGGCCACCATGCGGGTGCCGTGGGGCAACATGTACGAGTTCATCAACCTCACCTGCTTGTGCGGGTTGGTCGCCGGCGCGATCGTGCTGCGCCGCCCGCAATTCCGCCCGCTCTGGGTTTTCCTGCTGCTCCCGGTGCTGATCCTGCTCACGGTGTCCGGCCGCTGGCTCTACACCAATGCCGCCCCCGTGATGCCGGCGCTGCAGTCCTACTGGCTGCCCATCCACGTGTCGGTGGTCAGCCTGGGATCCGGGGTGTTCCTGGTCGCCGGCATTGCCAGCATCCTGTTCTTGCTGCGCACCTCGCGGCTGGGCGACCCGGCCGCCGAACAGCGCGGTGGGGGCGCGCTGCAACGAATCGTGCATCGGCTGCCCGACGCGCAGACCCTGGACCGCATCGCCTACCGAACCACGATCTTCGCGTTCCCGGTCTTCGGTTTCGGAGTCATCTTCGGAGCCATCTGGGCCGAGGAAGCCTGGGGCCGGTATTGGGGCTGGGATCCCAAGGAGACGGTGTCGTTCGTCGCGTGGGTGATCTACGCGGCGTACCTGCATGCCAGGTCAACCGCCGGATGGCGGGACCGGAAGGCGGCGTGGGTCAACGTCGCCGGGTTCGTGGCCATGGTCTTCAATTTGTTCTTCGTTAACCTGGTGACAGTAGGCCTGCATTCGTATGCCGGCGTGGGCTGACAGTTAGGAAGCGACACCGCAGCAAGGGGGAATGCACGTGACTGAGCAGTCAACAAGCGGCGTGGGGGCGCCCGAACATCCGACGGCTGATCTGTCTCCGCAGGAGCAGCAGTCCGCCGTCGAGGCGCCCGCGGAGGCCAACGCCGAGGCACCGACTCGGGCCTTCGCCGGCTTCCGCGAGCGTCGGGCCCCGACGGCCGAGCGGCGGGAAGCACCGCCGGCTCCGGCGCCGCCACCGGCCGGGATGCCGCCCTGGGATTCCACACCGGTGACCGGGATCCCGCGGGTCGACCCGACCGCGTACGGCGCCTACTACAACGGCCAGGCTGAGGCACCCGCGGAAGCCCCGGCCCCGTACCGTCCCGAGCACGTGCCGCACACGCCGTATCCGGAGCTGTCCACCGGCATGCTGCTGCGCCCGATCAAACCGCCGCCCTCGGAGGGCTGGCGCCGGTTGGTCTATGTGCTGTCCGGCCGGATGATCAACCTGGGCGAGAGCCCGCGGGCCGCCCGGCAGAACAACTTGGTGGCGCAGGTCAACCGGCCGTTACGCGGCTCCTACCGGGTCGCGGTGATCTCCCTGAAGGGCGGCGTCGGCAAGACCACGATCGCGGCCACGCTGGGTGCCACCTTCGCCGCGATCCGCGGCGACCGGGTGGTGGCCGTCGACGCCAACCCCGACCGCGGCACCCTCAGCCAAAAGGTCCCGCTGGAGACGGCGGGCACGGTGCGCCAATTGCTGCAGGACGCCGGAACCGTCGAGCGTTACAGCGACGTCCGTCGCTACACCTCGAGGGGCCCGAGCGGGCTGGAGGTGCTGGCGTCGGAAAGTGATCCGGCGGCATCGGAGGCATTCAACGCCGACGACTACACCCGCACCCTGGGGATCCTGGAGCGGTACTACGGCCTGGTGGTCACCGACTGCGGGCCCGGCCTGCTGCACTCGGCGATGACGTCGGTGCTGGAGAACGCCAACGTTCTGATCGTGGTGAGTTCTGGTTCCATCGACGGTGCGCGCAGCGCCTCGGCGACGCTGGACTGGCTGGACGCGCACGGGCACGAGGCTCTGGTTCGCAATTCGATCGCGGTGATCAACGCGGTGCGCCCACGGACCGGCAAGGTCGACATGAACAAGGTGGTCGAGCACTTCTCGCGGCGCTGCCGCGCGGTGCGGTTGGTGCCCTACGACGCTCATCTCGACGAGGGCGCCGAGATCCATCTGGATCAGATGCGGCGGGAGACACGCGAAGCGCTCACGGGCTTGGCTGCCGTTGTCGCCGAAGGGTTTCCGGGAGACCAGCTCAACCTGGGCCTGGGTTAGTCGGGCCTGACGGAGGGTCAGCGGGGGCCGTCGTCCCCGCTTCCCAACCGCCGCATGAAGTCTGGATCGTCGTCCGGTCCGATGACGCGCGTCTTCTGCCGGTGCGCCTGCGATCGCGCCGCGCGCCAGCCAATGTAGATCAGCGTCCCCAGCACCAGGACGACCATCAGGTAGAGCACTCCACACCTCCTGTGAGCGAATATACTCGCGCCGTAGGCTCGACCTGTGTCAGAAGGGCCGAGCGACAACAGCACTGGGGACGATCCGGCGGACGGCGCGCAGCAGCGTGTTCGAGATCGCGGGAATGTCGACGTTTTGCTCTACGCCGTGGCGCGACTGCTGCTGGCCGTCGCGCTCACCGGCGTGATCTACGTGTCGGCGCGGTTGGTGGGGGGCCCCCAAATCCCGGTCGTGGTCGCGGCATTGTTCGCGTTGATCATCGCGATGCCGCTGGGCATCCTGCTGTTCGGTCCGCTGCGACGGCGCGCCACGGCCGCGCTCGCGGTGTCCGGCGAACGCCGTCGTGCCGAACGCGAACACCTGCAGGCCCGGCTGCGCGGTGAGGTGACAGACGACAAACCCGACGAGAGCTGAGCTCAGAAGTTGGGCATCCGCACGACTTGTGCGGCGTAGCTCAGGCCCGCGCCGTATCCGATCAGCAGGGCCAGATCGCCGGGCTTGGACGCCCCGGTGCCGAGCAGTTCGGCCATCGCCAGCGGAATGGACGCCGCAGACGTGTTTCCGGTGTGCTCAATGTCATTGGCGACGATCGCGTCCGGCCGCAGGTCCAGATTCTTGGCCAGTACTTCGTTGATCCGGGCGTTGGCCTGATGCGGTATGAACACGTCGATCTGATCTGATCGCACCCCCGCGGCGTCCATCGCCTGGCGCCCGACTTTGCCCATTTCGAATGCGGCCCAACGGAAGACGGCGCTGCCTTCGAGGCGAAGAAACGGGCGCGGGCCGGTCGGGTTCTCGGTATAGGTGATCCAGTCGATGTCCTGGCGGATGGCCATGGCCTGCTCGCCGTCGCTGCCCCAGACGGTCGGACCGATGCCCTGATCCGGCGTCTCGCCCACCACGACGGCCGCGGCGCCGTCGGCGAAGATGAAGCAGTTGCTGCGGTCGAGCATGTCCACGGTGGGGGACAGTTTCTCCGAACCGATGACGAGCATCTTGGCGACGCTGCCGCCGCGGATCATGTCGGCCGCGACGCCGACCGCGTAGCCGAAGCCGGCGCACCCGGCCGAGATGTCGAATGCGGGCACCCCGGTTGCGCCCAACCCCGAAGCGACGGCCGGGGCGCTGGCCGGGGTCTGCAGAAACTGGGTGCTGGTGGCGACGATGACGCCGTCGATGTCGGACGCTTCCAGCCCGGCTTTGGCGATTGCTTCTCGGCTGGCCTCGATCGACATGGACGCGACGGATTCGTCGGGGGCGGCGAATCGGCGCGTCTTGATTCCGGTGCGGGAGTAAATCCACTCATCGGTCGAGTCGATGTTCTGGCACAGCTCGTCGTTCGTGACGACGCGTTCGGGGCGGTATGCCCCGACGCTGAGCAGTCCGATATTTCTGGGCCCATTGGTCGCGGCGATCTGCTGCATTGCGCTCCTCGCTCGGTGTCGTAGGGCTATCGGTGTAAGGGCTGTCACATTGACGCTAACCCGTGTTAACCGAATCCGAAGAAGTCTTCGGAAAGGAATCCCGGCGCCCCGGGTGCGTCAGTGGGCCAGCGCCAGCGCCGCGGCCACCGCGACCGCCCACACCAGCATCGTCAGCCCGGTGTCGCGCAGCACCGGAATCAGCTCCGGCCCGCCGCGCCCGGACCGCACCGGCCCGGCGGCGCGCAGCGCCAACGGGGTGGCAACCAACCCCGCCGCACACCACGGCGTCGCCAGCATCAGCACCAGGGTCAGCAACCCGGCCGTCGCCAGCAGCCCCTGGTAGAACACCCGGGTGCGGGCATCGCCGAGGCGCACCGCCAGGGTGATCTTGTCCGCCTGCGCGTCGGTCGGGATATCCCGCAGGTTGTTGGCCACCAGCACCGACGACGACAGCGCGCCCGTCGCCACGGCGAGCACCAGTCCCACCCAGTCCACCCTTAGCGACTGGGTGTACTGCGTGCCCAGCACCGCGACCAGGCCGAAGAACACGAACACTGCGACCTCGCCGAAACCCGCGTACCCGTAAGGCCTCGAGCCGCCGGTGTACAGCCAGGCCCCGGCGATGCAGACGACGCCGACCGCGATCAGCCATGGCGCGCTCGTCAGTGCCAGCGCCAGACCGGCCGCCGCGCCAACCGCAAGCGACGCCACCGCGGCGGTCAGCACCGCGCGCGGCGTCGCCAGTCGCGAGCCCACCAGCCGCGCCGGGCCGGTTCGGACGTCGTCGGTGCCCCGGATGCCGTCGGAGTAGTCGTTGGCGTAGTTGACGCCGACGGTCAGCGCGACCGCGACGGCCAGCGCCAGCAGCGCTTTCCACCACACGGCGGAGTGCAGCCATGCCGCGGCGCCGGTGCCCGCGATGACGGGCGCGATTGCGTTGGGCAGCGTCCGCGGCCGGGCGCCGGAGATCCACTGCGCAAAACTGGCCACCAGGGCATCCTGCCCTATGCACCACAATGGGCGAATGCCCGCCGGTGACGATGCAGAGCGGAGCGACGAAGAGGAGCGGCGCAGATGCTCGGAGTGATCGGCGGCAGCGGCTTCTATACGTTCTTCGGCTCCGATGTTCACCACGTCAACCCGGACACCCCGTACGGCAAGCCCAGCGCGCCGCTGACAGTGGGCACCGTCGGGGAGCACGAAGTCGCCTTCCTGCCCCGGCACGGCGCCAAGCACGAGTATTCGGCGCATACGGTGCCGTACCGCGCCAACATGTGGGCCCTGCGCGCGCTCGGTGTGCGACGGGTGCTCGCGCCGTGCGCGGTGGGCAGCCTGAACCCCGCCTACGGGCCGGGCGCCGTCGTGGTGCCCGACCAGCTGGTGGATCGCACCAACAGCCGCGCCGACACCTACTTCGACTCCGGGGCTATTCACGTCGACTTCGCCGACCCGTATTGCCCGGCCTTGCGGGAGGCGGCCACCGGCCTGCCCGACGTGGTCGACGGCGGCACGATGGTGGTGATCCAGGGGCCGCGGTTCTCCACCCGCGCCGAAAGCCAATGGTTCGCCTCGGCGGGTTTCACGCTGGTCAACATGACCGGATACCCGGAGGCCGTCCTCGCTCGCGAACTCGAAATATGTTATGCAGCAATCGCTTTGGTGACTGACCTGGACGCGGGTGTCAGCCATGGCGAGGGCGTGAAGACGGTGGACGTCATGGTGGAATTCGAAAAGAACATCGAGCCGTTCAAGACGCTGGTGCGCGACGCCATCGGCCGGGTGGCCGTCGAGCGCGGCTGCACGCACTGCCTGTCGCACACCGGCGTCACCCTGCCGTTCGAGCTGCCGTGAGGGTGTTGCTGACCGGCGCCGCCGGTTTCATCGGGTCGCGGGTGGACGCGGCGCTGCGCGCGGCGGGCCACGAGGTGATCGGCGTCGACATGCTGTTGCCCGCCGCGCACGGCCCAAACTCGTTGTTACCGAACGGATGTCACCGGGTCGATGTCCGGGATGCCACGGCACTGGCCCCGCTGTTGGATGGGGTGGATCTGGTGTGCCACCAAGCCGCGATGGTGGGGGCCGGCGTCGACGCGGCCGACGCGCCCGCCTACGGCGGCCACAATGACTACGGCACCACCGTGCTGCTGGCCCAGATGTTCGCCGCCGGGGTGCGCCGCCTGGTGCTGGCGTCGTCGATGGTGGTGTACGGACAGGGCCGCTACCACTGCCCGGAACACGGGGCCGTCGACCCGCTGCCGCGACGGCGCGCCGACCTCGACGCCGGGACCTTCGAGCACCGCTGCCCGCTCGGCGGCGAGGAGCTGGCCTGGCGGCTGGTCGGCGAGGATGCCGCCCTGCGGCCGCGCAGCCTGTACGCCGCCAGCAAGACAGCCCAGGAGCACTACGCGCTGGCGTGGTCGGAGTCGACGGGCGGCACGGTGGTGGCATTGCGCTACCACAACGTCTACGGCCCCGGCATGCCGCGCGACACCCCGTACTCCGGAGTGGCCGCGATCTTCCGCTCCGCACTGGAAAAAGGCCAGCCGCCAAGGGTTTTCGAAGACGGCGGCCAGATGCGTGACTTCGTCCACGTCGACGACGTGGCGGCGGCCAACCTCGCGGCCGCGGCCAACCTCGCGGCCGCGGCGCACCGTTCAGCAACGGACGGCACTGGCTTCACCGCGGTCAACGTCTGCTCGGGTCGGCCGATCTCGATCCTCGACGTCGCCACCGCGATCTGCGCTGCGCGCGATGAGGCGGTGTCCCCGGTGATCACCGGGCAGTACCGCAGCGGCGACGTGCGCCACATCGTCGCGGACCCCGCCCGTGCCGCCGAGGTTTTGGATTTCCGCGCGGCAATCGATCCGCGCGAGGGCCTGCGCGAGTTCGCGTTCGCGCCGCTGCGATAACCCGCGCTACGACGGGTATTGCGGAGGCCGGTATATCTGGGGCTTAGAGATCGGTATATGACTGGTGGCCGAGTCGTCGCCGCGAAAGATCCGAGGCGCGCCGGCCAGTTGCGGTATTGCCGTGGTGGGTGATTCACCGACGTGGATCGCAGTGGTCGCCGCGGCCGAGGGTGGGGGAGCGCCGGTCGGGATGCGCGTCGTCGGTGCCGCAGCGTTCTGCGCGACGACACGCTTGCGGGCGGCGCGGCGCCGCAGCCGCCGACGGGTGAAGTGTCCGGTGATGATCGCCGCCACCAGGATGCACACCGCCAGCGCGGACAGCGCCACGTCGAAGGTGCTGGTGATCTGCTGGGCGAGATCGTTTCCGTAGACCGGATTTTGCGCGGCCGCGTTGGGTGCTTCCTGGAACCGCGGCGCCAGCACGACGCCGACGATGACGCGCGAGATGCTCAGCGTGGCAACAAGTCCGCACAGCGAGGTGATCAGCCGGGCGGAGGCGGACGCGTTGCCGAGGCTGATCCGCAGCCAGATCGCCAACGCCGCGGTGGCCACATCGAACGCGGCCAGCACCACGCTGTCGTAGCGCGAGTACGGGTAGTTCAGGCTGACCGCGACGGCCATGTCGGTGATCCGCATCGCCACCGATCCCAGGCACCACACGATGATCAGCAGCAAGCCGGTTCGAGCCGCGGCGCGCCAGGCACTCTCCTCGGACGACACGGTGCGCGCCCGGCCGAACAGTGTTCGCGGCGTGAAGATCGCCGCGGCCGCCACCCACGCCAGATAGCCCTCGAACCCCACGCCGGCCGTCGACGTGTTCTGCGCGATGCCGTGGAACGCGTCGATGTCACGCCCGACCGGGAGCAACCAGACGATGACCCCGGCGACCAGTGTCGAGGCGCCCAACGCGATCGTCGCCAGCCGCGCTGCCCTGGTGCCGCTGAGCAGCCATCTCGAGGCGACGAGCACGGCGACCAACGCGACCAGGCCGTACACCGTCGCCGTCACGATCACCGCGATGTTCTGCTTGCCGAAGTCGCCCGAGTCGCCGAGCGCGTACTTGACCCGCCAGTACAGGGTGAAGCCGAAGCTCAGTGCGGCGGCCACCATCGCGACGTAGCCGATGATCTGGGCGGACCGCCGCCGCCCATCGGAGGTGTCGTCGTCCGCCGTGGTGGCGCGGCCGGCCGACTGCGCGCTCAGCAGCGCACCGGCGACACCCAGCCAGGCTCCCGGTCCGACACCGCCGGGCACGGTCACAGTCCCGCCGAAGCGGACGGATTCGAACGCGTCGAACCCGACGAAGGCGAGCACCAGCAGCAAATAGGGGATGTTCAGCGCCAGCCGAATCCCGCTGACCGTCCGTCCGGAACCGGGCAAAGCAATGGCGATCAACGAAAGCAGCGTCACCCCGATCAGCACCGCGAACACGGTGGTGTTGCTATCGGGGATCGCGATGCCGAAGTAGAGATTCCACGGCAGCAGTGGCGCGACGAGGAGCAACACGGCGGCGGTCAGGTCGGCCACGACGTTGCGCCGCCCGGTCGACTCCCCGGCGCCCGGCGGGCCCGGAGCGGTCTGCGGCGCCGGCACACCCCTGATGGGGCCGGTAGGCGGCTCGTCGCTGCTCTGACTCACGGTTCCCCCCGGGTATCGAGGACGGTTACTGACGGCGCAAATTCGCTTAGGCGGCCGGGGAACCCCCTGCCGAGGCGACTTCGTTGCCTACTTGGAAACATAATCTCCGTTCGGACGACGCGGGAGTGACTCCCCGGGTCTGGGAACGCGGTTACGCTGCGCCTGTAGGCGATCGGGGTCGCCCGAATGATTGCTACTGCTGACGGTACCGAAGTGTAATGATGCCGGGACATGCTGGTTCTGGGGTGGCCAGCCGAAGGAGAGCAGGTATGGACGTCGTTTTGGGGGTCGCTGTCACCGGCCCCGTCGCCCGCTTGGCGCTTGTCGGGGCGGGTGCGGGCGGTAGTGACGTGATCGACCAATCCGTCGTCGACCTGGCTAACAACCCGATCGAACAACTCACCGAAACCGTGGTCGGCACGAATCGGCTGCTGGCGAACGAGAACCACCGGCTGGTCGGGACCCGGTTGTGCTGGACCGACCATTCCGGCGCCGACCAGCTGCGACAGGCCCTGGAGGATTCCGGCGTCCACAACGTCGCGGTGCTGTCACAGTCGCAGGCGGTGACCGCCCTGATGCGCGCGGCGGGCCGGTCCGGCGGGGCTCTGGTGGTGGACGAAAACACGGCGACGCTGTCGGTGGTGGGCTCGGCCGACGAAGACCCCGACGCGCCGCCCACCATGTTGGCCAGCGAGCTGCTGGGCGGCGACGCCACCGGCACGTTGGACACGATGATGGCCCGGCTCGGTGAGCACCCCGACGCGCACAACGACGTGTTTCTGGTGGGCGATTCGTCCGACCTCACCGGGGTCGCCGACCAGCTTCGCGACGCGACGATGCGGGTGCAGATTCCCGAAGACCCCACCTTCGCGCTGGCCCGCGGCGCCGCGATCGCGGCCGCACCGCCGACCGGGGACTCCACCGCGATGGCCCCGGTGGTCGGGCTGGCCGGCGATGCGACCGCGATGGCGCCGGTGGCCGGGCTCACCGGTGACGAGACCGCGATGGCCCCGGCCGAGTTCGGCGATCCCGCTGAGGCCGACCAGCAGCTGGCGTACTCGATGGCCGACGACGACGCCGACCTTCTTCCGGGTGAGTTCGACGAGTTCGATGACTTCGACGAGTTCTACGACGACGATCCCGACGCCGAGACCGGCCCGCTGAAACTGAGTCGACAGTCGTTGCTGGTCGGCAATGCCGTGATCGCGTTCGCGGTCATCGGAGTGGCCTCGCTGGCCGTCGCGGTGGTGGTCGCCGTCCGGCCGACCGCGGCCCAGGAGCCGGTGGTGGGACACCAGAACGCGGCCCCGGGCAAGTTCATGCCGCTGTTGCCGACCCAGCAGCAGGCGCCGGTACCCCCGCCGCCGCCCGAAGCGCCCAACGCGGGCTACCAGGGCGGCATCATTCCGGCCGTGCCGCAGGCGCCCGTGGGCCCGGCCCCGGCCGCCCCCGCGCCGGGCGTGCCGGTCGCGCCGGTTCTTCCCGGTCTGGTGCCCAATCCCAATGGGCCGATCCCGATTCCGGTGCCGATCATCATCCCGTACCCGGGCTGGCGCCCACAGCCTTGGTATCCGCCGTATCCGCCGTACACACCGCCGACGTACACGACGCCGACGACGCCGACCACGAGTCCGCCGACCACCCCGACCACGCCGCCGACGACTCCGACGACTCCGACGACGACGCCGTACACGCCGCCGACGACGCCGACGACCACGCCGAGTACGCCGACGACGACGGTGCCCCCGACGACGACGCCGTACACGCCGATCACGCCGACGACCACCGTCGCGCCCACCACGGTCGCGCCGACGACGACCGTCGCGCCAACCGAGCCGACGCAGACCCAGCAGACCCAGACCCAGCAGACCCAGACGCAGCAGCCGACGCAGCAACCCACCCAGCAGCCGACGCAGCAGCCGACGCAGCAACCCACCCAACAGCCGACGCAACAGCCCACGCAGCAACCCGCCCAGCAGCCGACCCAGCAGCAGACGGTGGCGCCGAAGCCGCCCACCCAGCAGCAGACCGTCGCGCCGGCACCGAAGCCGCCGCCACAGACCGTGGCCCCGAAGCCACCGTCAAGCGGCGGGGGCGGTCACTCGTCTTCCGGGTTCTGATCGCGATTCCCCAATGGCGGCCGGCGATCTGGTCACGGTGGTGCTGCCGTGTCTGAACGAGGAGGAGTCGCTGCCGGCGGTGTTGGCGGCCATTCCAGCCGGCTATCGAGCGCTGGTGGTGGACAACAACAGCACCGATGACACCGCGGGCGTCGCCGCCCGGCACGGCGCTCAGGTGGTCGCGGAACCGCGGCCCGGATACGGGTCCGCGGTGCACGCCGGCGTGGTCGCCGCGACGACTCCGATCGTGGCGGTCATCGACGCCGACGGCTCGATGCATGCCGGTGACTTACCTCGGCTGGTCGCCGCGCTGCAGCAGGGCGCGGACATGGCAATCGGGCGCCGCCGGCCGGTGGCCGGGCTGCACTGGCCGTGGGTCGCGCGGGTGGGCACCGTGGTGATGAGCTGGCGGCTGCGCACCCGGCACGGCTTGCCGGTCCACGACATCGCGCCGATGCGGGTCGCGCGACGGGAGGCGCTGCTGGGCCTGGGGATCGTCGATCGTCGGTCGGGGTACCCGCTGGAGCTGCTGGTGCGCGCCGCGGCGGCGGGCTGGCGCGTGGTCGAGCTCGACGTCAGCTACGGCCCGCGCACCGGCGGCAAGTCGAAAGTCAGCGGATCGCTGCGAGGCAGCATCACCGCGATCCTGGACTTCTGGAAAGTGATTTCATGACGGACCTGCCGGTGACGCTGCTCGTGGTCGCCAAGGCGCCGGAGCCGGGCCGGGCCAAGACGCGGCTCGCGGCGACGGTTGGCGACCGCGTTGCGGCCGAGATCGCCGCCGCGGCCTTGCTGGACACGCTCGACGCGGTGGCCGCTGCCGCGGTGAGCGCACGGGTCGTCGCGCTCACCGGCGACCTGGATGCGGCCGCCGGTGCGACGCAGATCCGGCAACGGCTCGAGTCGTTCACGGTGATCGAGCAACGCGGTGTCGACTTCGCCGACCGGCTTGCCAATGCCCACGCCGACGCGGCCGATGGCTTTCCGGTGTTGCAAATCGGCATGGATACCCCGCAGGTGAACGCCGAACTCTTGACGGACTGCGCGCGCCGGCTGCTGCAGTCACCGGCCGTGCTCGGGCCGGCCGACGACGGCGGTTGGTGGGTGCTCGGGGTGCAGCGCCCGGCGATGGCCGAATGTCTGCGGACCGTGCCGATGTCTCTACCCGATACCGGCGAGCTCACGCGGAAGGCTTTGCACGACAACGGTATTGATGTCATATCGGTGCAGCAACTGAGCGACTTCGATGTCGTCGACGACGTCGCCGCGGTGCGAGAGGCCTGCGGGCCGTCCAGTCGCTTTGCCCGAGTCACCCGCGCAGCGGGACTCTAGCGGCCACCGTCACGCCGCCGTCGTGCACTCAGCGCGAAAGCCGTTGAACATAAGGATTATTGGAGTTGGTCAAGCGGGCCCGCTTGCGGGTCCAGCCACGTTGGTTCCTGTCGCACCCATCCCGGAGGTACCGACAACCGTCCGACTGACACAGCGTGACCGAAGCCCGTCCTAGGAGCCGGGTGGCCCACGTCGGGTCGTAGCGACCAGATGGCCGCCGCGTTGTTAACCGCGGCCGTCTTGTTCAGGTAATTCAGGTAATTGAGCGCGAAGTCCCTCGGTGCCGACAGTGAACTCAGTTTGGACAGGGGACCCGTCACCGGCGCCAGGGATACGTCGCAGGTTGTCAGCGGCGACAGAAAGAGAGCACGAAGCGCTTCGGGAATGGCTGACATTACTTGGCGCCCAGTTGATATGACCTCCGCAGTCGCCGCCTGTCGCCAGGTCACGGACGATTCGGTGTGGGCCGGCCCGATCGAATCAGTCACGGGCGGTGGCGAGCTGAACGGTGTCAGCGTCGAGACACCGGCCGAGGAGCGGGCGTAGGCAAACATGGCGTCGGCGCTTTGGGCCCACATTTGTTCGTAGTCAGCCTCGAAACCCGCGATTGTCGCACTAGTTTGGCCTAGGTGATTCATTGCGGCGAACGACGTCCGCTGCTGCCGATTGAACTCTATCGCCTCAGGAGACGCCACCGCCGCACGCGCCAAACCATAAGCGCCCGTGGCCGCGTTGGCTTGACGGGCGGCCTGCCGGGCCTGCGCGGCAGTGGCTTTCAGCCATGCCACGTAGGGCTCGAAAGTCTGTGTCGTCACCGCTTCGTACCCGGCCGCCACGTTGTCGAGTTGGTCGGCAACTTCATGCCAGGCCGTGGCGGCGCCTATCATTGATTCGGCGCCGGGGCCCGAATGCATTCGGCCGGAGCTGATCTCAGGGGGTAGTGTCCCGAAATCCATTGCTGTCACGGGTGCGGCGTCGCCCGGATCCGCCTGCGATTCCGGCTCGTTTGACGCCGGCGTGCTGCTGGTCTCCGACGAGAACTGATCGGCCTGCAACGCGGCCCAGCGCCTTCGCCCCACCCAGCGTGGGTCTTGTTCTAGCATGGGGTGTTTGACGACTCAGCCCTTCCCGCTGGGTACTTCCTCGAGTTGTTTCGGGCAGTACGACTTCGCGGAAATCGTCGCGAACTGGGCGGCGCCGCTGGTGGTCAGGCCAGGATTATTGCTCTTGAGGTCGTTGATGAGTTGCAGGCCGGACACGCCGCGAGAGATCAACCCGCACACCGATTTGCCGGCGTTTACCGCTTGGCCCGGGTCCTGGAAGCCGATCCCCACCTTGGACAGGTCCGCCAGGAAGACTTCGTTATTGTCGTCGACGGCCTGCTCATCGACGCCGGTTTCGGCATGCGCGGGCACCGCGATGACGAATCCCATTGAGATGCCGAGAACGGTTAGCAGCAGTTTCATGATTCCTCCATCTGGTGTTCTTCCGCTGCGCGGGTGCTACCCGCCTTCTGTTGTTACGCAAGGGAACCCGCGCTATCCCAGCTGGGATCCAGTCGGAATGGCCGGGGTCTGCAGGTCGTCCGTGACGTGCACGGCGTGGACGCCGGGTGTGGTAGTCAGTTTGGCAACCAAATCGTCGAGCCCGGCCTCATCGACATTCCAGTGCTGCACCTGGTCGGGCTGTTCCTGTAGTTGCGCGATGATGCGGTCGAGTTTGACCGGCCCCACCCGGCGCTCGCCGGTGATCGCGCGGGCCTGGATGCCGGTTGAGCTGACGACGCGGGAGATCGGGCTGCCCAGCGCGCCGCCCGCCAAACTGCCCAGGGTCGCCTCGTTGACCAGGCCGGCGAACTCTGCCGCGGGAGCCGCTGCCACGCTGGCCGGCAGCGCGGTGGAGGCCAGCCTGATCGCCGGGGTGGCGGTTGCCCAGCTTGGCGGTACCGACATTGATCCCACCGTCGGCGCGTTGCCCAGAACCGCCGACACGGGCCGCACCGAGCCGACGGCCGCGAGATGTCCTGGCGACACCAGACCGGCGCCCAGTGACGACTTGGCCATCGCGGCACTCCACGGTGCGTAGATGAAGAAGTTCTTCCACTGCGAAACACCCAGGCCGACAGTGGCATTGACGACGTTGGTCCAGGTGCCCTGACTGCCGATTGACGAAATGGCGGAGTAGAGCGCCTCCCACAGCGGTGCGACGTCCGGGCTCCCCGTCACCCCTCCGATCAATTGCTGCCAAAATGTCGCGTATTGGCCGGTGAGCGAGTTGATGTAGTTCTCCAGCTCGGTCAGCCACGACGACAGAGATTGAGGCTGTGCCGCGGCCGCCGCGGCTGCTTGACTCACCTGTGCGGTCGCATTGCTGGTTTGCGGCGCGTCGGTGAACGCCGTCAGCTCACCCGCGGCTTCCGAGGAGCTGGCGTAACTGAACATCACCTCGACGTCCTGAGACCACATCTGGCCGTATTCGGCTTCGTTGGCCGCAATCTCGCCGCCGTTCTGGCCGAAGATGTTGGTCGCCAACAGTGCTTCCAGCTCGGCGCGATTCTCGGCGATGAGCGGCGGGGGCACGGCCGCCGTCAACGCCGCCTCGTAGGCGCCGGCCGCGGCCAGGGCCTGGGCGGCGGACTCCTCGGCCTGTGCGGCCGTGGTCGACATCCACTCCACGTACGGTGCCGCTGCCGCCGCCATGGCCTCCGATGACGGGCCCGCCCACGAGTCGCCGACCAGCTCCGAGATCACCGTTCCGTAGGAGGCCGCGGTGGAATGCAACTCGGCAGCCAGCGCCTCCCAAGCCGCGGCGGCGGCCAAAAATGACCCCGCACCGGGGCCCGAATAAAGCAGACCGGAGATCAGCTCCGGTGGCTGCACTGCGAAATCCGCGAAAACCATTGCCGTGTCTCTCCTTATTTCGCGTTCGGCGGTATCACGATGACCGTGGAGGTCGTGGCGATGTCGTCGAGTGCCACAGCACCGGGAACACGGACGGCGGGCGCAACGGCGCGGGTGGCAGTGCCGCCGACAGCGCGTCCGGCCAGGCTTGACAGGGCCGTGGGGGCGAACATGCCGTCGTTGGCGGCGATCGCGGGGGCCGCCTCGAGCATGGTCTCTGGCAGCTCCGCGGCAACCGTTCTGATCGCCGGAACGGCCGAAGCCCAACTCGACGGCACCGACAATGCGCCAACCGTGCCGGCCCGACCCGCCGCGGCCGCAACCGCCCCTGCTGGGTGTAGTGCGCCGGCACCGGTCAGCAGATCGCTGTGCAGCAACGGCGCCAACACCCCAGAGAGGGCCTTGGGGTGCAGCAGCGGGCCAATGCCTTGGATACCGGTGCCCACGGCCGGGATGCTGATCGCGACCTGGTACCAGTTCCTGAACAGGCCCGCGATGCCGAGCGGGTTGTATGGCCCGGCCACGAAGTTGGTCATGAAGCCGTTGAAGGTCTTCAGAATCCCGGTGATGTCCTTGACGCCCAAGGGGACCTCAACCGCGGCCGCGTTCGCGGCGAGGCTTTGCACCGCGGCCGGAGCCTGAGCGAGCGACTGTGACAGCGCCGCTTGCACATTCGATTCCACATTGGAAGCCGCCACGGACTCGGCCGCGGCAGCGACCGCGGCGGACTGGTCGGCCGTCGCGGCGTCGTTCGTGGTCGTCGGGGGTGCGGTGAACGGAGCCAGCCGAGTCGCAACTTCCGAGGCGCCGGCGTAGCCGTACATCGCGCCGGCGTCTTGGGCCCACATCTCGGCGTACTGCGCCTCCGTGGTCGCGATCGCCGGGGTGTTCTGACCCAAGACGTTCGTCGCAACCAGCCACTCCAACAGCACCCGGTTGGCCTCGACCACTGGAGGGGGGACGGTCGCCGCGAAGACGGCCTCGAAGGCGCCGGCCGCCGCCTTGGCTTGCAATGCCGTCTGCTCGGCTTGCGCGGCAGTGCTTTCCAGCCACGCAATGTAGGGCGCTGCCGCGGCCAACATCGACGTCGACGAGGGCCCAAACCAACCGCTTAGCAGCTCTGCGATTATCGACGCGTAAGCCGCTGCCGTTGAACGTAATTCGCTGGCCAACCCATCCCAGGCAGTCCCAGCTGCCAATAGCGGCGCAGACCCCGGCCCAGAGTAGATTCTGCCGGAGTTGACCTCCGGAGGTAATGCTCCGAAATCCATTGCCTTCCCTCCGCCGGCTGTCCGACCGCGACCGTTCCGCGCCTGTCTTCGCCGACATCGTTGAACGTCAACAACATTGAGCGACTTCCAGCACCGCACGTCGATGATTGCGGTTGACTGTCAGTCGTAGAGATGCTCTCGTGGCCAGTACGCTAGCCAGCCCTGCCGGACAAAGGGGTTGTCAACATCGGCGGATCCCGAGCCGTCACCACGTTGCCCGTATACGCGTTGTGATTCAGTGGTCCGCCAAGCAAGGCGCCGCTGACCCGGTCTACCTCGCGTTAACGTCGAAGCTCGACAGAGTGAACACATATAAAACACACAGGCGACGTATACCGGGCGACGATGCCCCTAATTTAAATCTCCCGACCAATAATTCGGATCCTCACCAGCAAAGGCGCCGACCTGTCTGGGCACCCGCCCCATGACGTCGCCGCCTTGGCAGCAGATGCGACGAGCGAACACGGGAACCCGGACGGGCAAACGACAGCCGAACGATTCGAGGCCGCCGAAAGCGGGCTCTCAGACTCCTCGGCGCAACACCGCAGCGCGCCCGGCGATCCCGATGGCAAATATCGCTAACCCCGCGACCGCCGATTCCCACGGCAAGGTGGCGACCAGTAGCAGGCACCCGGCCAGCCCGCAGGCGTTCACAGCGCGGCGGCGGCGCAACGTATACGCGGCGGCGTTGGCGATCGCGTAGTAGATCAGCACGCCGAACGACGAAAAGCCGATCACCCCACGCAGATCGACAACGCTCACCAGGATGCAGACCACCACTCCGATCGCTATCTCGGCATGGTGCGGTACCCGGTGGTCCGGGTGCACAGCCGCCAGCCAGCCCGGCAGATCCCGGTGTCGCGCCATCGCCAGCGTGGTGCGCCCGAGCCCGGCGATCAGCGCCAGCAGTGCGCCAAGGCTGGCCAACGCCGCTCCGGCCGAGATCACCGGCACCAGCGCCGGGGCGCCGGCGGCCCGGACGGCCTCGGCCAGTGGCGCAACGGCATTCGCGAGTCGTTCGGGTCCCGCGGCCAGCAGCGCGGCCACCCCGACAACCAAATAGATCACCACCGCGATCGACAGGGCAATGGTTATCGCCCGGGGGATGGTGCGGGCCGGGTCGCGGACCTCCTCACCCATCGTCGCGATCCGTGCGTATCCGGCGAACGCGAAAAAGAGCAGACCCGCCGACTGCAACACCCCGTAGATCGAGCCCGTGAACCAGGCCCCGCTCAGGTGCGACGGGTCCGGCTTGCTCACCGCGATGGAGATGACCACGGCGGCGAGCGCAATCAGGGTGCACGTCAACAGAATTCGGGCCAGCATCGCGGTCTTGGTGACGCCGCGGTAGTTCAGGGCGGTCAGCAGGATCACCGCTGCGATCCCGACGATTCGCTGCACCCACACACCCGCACCGGGAACCGCGTACGCGGCGACGGTGAGCGCCATTGCCGCGCACGACGCCGTCTTGCCGATCACGAATCCCCATCCGGCGACGAAGCCCCACCACGGGCCGAGACGTTCCCTCCCGTAGATGTATGTCCCGCCCGACGTCGGATACATCGCGGCCAGTTGCGCGGACGAGGTGGCATTGCAGTAGGCGATGATCGCGGCCAGCGCCAGCCCGATCAGCAGGCCCGCGCCGGCCGCCCGCGCGGCCGGGCCGAACGCGGCGAACACCCCGGCGCCGATCATCGAACCCAGCCCGATGACGACCGCGTCGGTCGTATTGAGCCGACGCGCCAGTCCGGGCTGATCTGTCATGACCGCCTACCAGTGGGTGACCATGACGGTGTTCACCAGCAGCGCCCCGGCGGCGTTGACGGCCAGCCACGCCCGATGCGACCGCACTGGCAGCAGCGCGGGTGCGGCGGTGAGCCAGATCGTGAACGGCAGCCAGATCCGTTCCACCTCGGCCTTACTCAGCATGCTCAGATCGGCGCAGACGATCGCGGCCAGCATGGCCAGTAACACCAAGTGAAAGCCGCAGCGACGGCGGATGGCGGCAACGTCGAACACCCGGGTGATGCCCGCGACGCCGCCCAGACCGATCGCACACACCACGCATGCCAGATTTGCCCACCACCAATACTGAAATGGCCGGTAGTTAGCGATCGCGTTCACCTGCCAATAGCGCTGCTGCACAAGCGTATAGCCGTCGAACCAGTAGAACCCTCCAACAGCGAAGGTTACCGCCACCGCCAACGCGGTCAACGTGGCGGGGCCCAGTGCCCGCAGGGCCGCCCGGAAGTCGGTGGCCGAAATCAGCACTGCCGCTGCGGGAAGGCCCATCAACGCCAGGCCGTAACTGAGGAAGACGCCCCAGCCGAGCAGCAGCCCGGCGACGGCCGCGATCAGCGCGGGGAACCCTACCCGTCGGTGCACGGCCACGGCCAACAGCGCGATGCCCCACGCCGTGACGCCGGCGAAGTAGCCGTCGGCCGAGACCGCCACCCAGATCGCCGTCGGTGCGATTGCGACGAACGGGGCTGCCCGTCGCGCGGTCTGCTCGTCGGCCAACGCGCGGATGGCGATCACGACGGCCGCCGCCGCGCTGGAGCCGACCAGCAGACACAGCAGGCCGGCCCACGCTCCGCCGTGCAGGCCGAGCCGGTCCAGCCAGACGAACGTCAACAGCGCGCCCGGCGGATGCCCGGAAACATGGGTGATCCAGGAGTTGGGCTGGTAGTCGAGAATCCGGCTGGAGAACGTGCGCACCGCCGCCGAGATGTCGGTGATGCTGGGCACCTGGGTCACGTATTCGTCCCGGGTGGTCAACCGGCCCGCGAAGCCGCGCTGCCAGCCGTCGATCATCGCCAGGGAGAACGCCCACCCGCAGGCCACCGCCCAGCTGCCCAGCGTCAGGGCACGCCACGAAAGACGTTGTGCTACGACCGGTCCCCACACCACGGCGGCAATGGCGAGCAGAATCGCCGGCCCGGTTCCCCAGCTGGCGTGGATCTCCCAGGCGCCGAACAACGGAGCCGACTCGGCGTGTGTGTCGAAGCGCTCCGGGCCGCGGTCGAGGCGCCCTCTGACGCCCCAGTTCAGCGACGGCAGCACGATCGCGGCCGCGACCAGGCCGGCACCGGCCGCGACGGCTGACATCTCCCGGCGGGCAATCCTCACGGTCGACCAGCCTATTGACCGGCGCCGAACCGGCGTACCAGCGCCGCCCGGTCCACCTTGCCGATGCCGCGGCGCGGCAGCGCGTCGACGATGTGTAGCTCGCGGGGCGCCGCGGTGCCGTCCAGGGTGTGGGCCACATGTGCGCGCAGCGCGTCCAGCGTCGGCGGGTCGAAGCCGGCACGCACCACGATCGCCGCGACGACCCGCTGCCCCAACCGGTCGTCGGCCAGGCCGAACACCGCGCAGTCGCCGACGGCGGGGTGGGTGCACAGCGCGGCCTCGACCGGCTGCGGCAGCACCGTCAGTCCGCCGGTACTGATCGCATCGTCGGCGCGGCCCAGCACGCTCAGCGCGCCGGACTCGTCGATCGAGCCGATATCGTCGGTGCGGAACCAGCCCGCCTCGGCGAACGGGTCGGGATCAACAGGGTTGCGATAGCCGTTAGCCAGTGTCGCGCCGCCGATTACGACGCGGCCGTCGTCCACCCGCAGCCGCACACCGTCCAGCGCGACACCGTCGTAGACGCAACCCCCCGCGGTCTCGCTCATGCCGTAGGTGCGGACCACCGCAATCCCCGCGGCCGCCGCGGCATCGAGCACCGGTCGTGGAGCCGGCCCACCGCCGAGCAGTACGGCGTCCAGCTCGGCAAGCGCGGCCGCCGCCGCCGGATCGGTGAGTGCCTTGGCCAGTTGGGCGGCGACCAGCGAGGTGTATCGCCGACCGGGCTCCAATCTAGCTACGGCAGAAGGCAATTCGGCGATATCGAACCCGGCCGACACGTCCAGCTCGACGGGCACCGAGCCAGCGAGGGCGCTGCGCACCAGCACCTGGATTCCGGCGATGTGATACGGCGCCAGCGCCAGCAGCCAGCTGCCCGGTCCGCCGAGGCGGTCGTGCGTGGCGGCCGCGCTGGCGGCCAGGGCCGCGGCAGTGAGCAAGGCGCCCTTGGGCTTACCGGTGGTTCCCGACGTCGTCGCAACCAACGCCACGTCGTCGTCGATCGCTTCGCCTACCCGCAAGGCGTCGAGCTCGGCATCCCAATCCGGTGGTGTCGCAACGAAAGCCGCATCACGGCCAGCCAGCACCCGCTCCAACGCGGGTAACAGCACTGCGGCAGCGGAGCCGGGCGAGACGCTGAGCGCACGCAGAACAGCTATGCGTGCGCTCCACCATCGAGCTCGTCACGCTCATCGTCGTGTGGGTCATCCAGCGGCCAGCCCTGAGCTGCCAGCCGGGCTCGCACTCGCTCAACGTCAGTATCGGACGGCAGCTCGTCGGTGAGCTTGCTGATCATCACACCAATGTCGATGCTGTCGAAGTCGCCACGTTCCATCAGCGCATTGGCCACGAGCTTGACCTCGTCGTTGGTCAATCGGTTGGCCAGCAGTGCCAGCAGGGCGAAGGTATCCGTCGGCGGGATGCCGTCCGGATAGCCCGCGCGCAACCACGAAACGACCGAGGTAAGGAATCGGTTCACTTGCTCACTCCGCCCCTGGGGCTCGGTATTCGGTGGACGACGATTCGATGCTACTTAAGTTTGGCCCCCAGGAAGGGATACCCAGTGTGGTGCGCGATGAAATCGCGGGCGATGAACAACACACCAATAACGATCACGGCGATAACCAGCCCGTAGATCACCCAGGCCAGGCCGGACAACACCGGGTTCGGCTGCGACGTGGAGCCGTCAGCCCCAACGTTTCCGGAGCCGAGAGCCTGCAGCCGGATCCCGACGGCGAACAGCCCGGGCAGGAAGGCGCCGGCCAGCATGCTGAAGAGCAAAATCTTCAGGGTGGCCTCGTAGTTGAACCACTCGCTCAGTTGAGTCATCGGACGTTACCCCACACTCACGTCGTCGGAACCGGAAGCGGCGCCTACCTTGGCGCCCCCGCCGGGTTTGTTGGCGTCGTCAAGGCCGGACGTCAGGTCGCCTTTCCATTCGTCGTTGACGTTGTTCTGGTCGACCTTGTTCTTGCGAGACCGGATGTAGATGGCGGCCGAGACCGCGACCAGTAGCCCGAAGCCGACGACGGCGCCGGGGTATCCGCCGATGTAGTGGA
Source organism: Mycobacterium sp. Aquia_213 (assembly GCF_026625985.1). NCBI lineage: Bacteria > Bacillati > Actinomycetota > Actinomycetes > Mycobacteriales > Mycobacteriaceae > Mycobacterium > Mycobacterium sp. Aquia_213. The sequence continues at coordinate 5,145,704 of NZ_CP113116.1, read as the reverse complement.
CGATCCAGTAGGTCACCGCGCCGACCAGGCCGGCCAGCGGAAGCGTCACCAGCCATGCGACGGCCATGCGCCCGGCCACGCCCCAGCGGACCTCACCGCCGGGCTTGCCCAGCCCGCTGCCCATCACCGAGCCGGTGCAGACCTGGGTGGTGGACAGCGCGTACCCGAAGTGGGCGGACAGCAGAATGACCGCAGCAGAGGATGATTCGGCGGCCATGCCCTGCGGCGACGTGATCTCGACGAGTCCCTTGCCCAGGGTGCGGATGATCCGCCAGCCGCCCAGGTAGGTACCCGTGGCCATCGCTATGGCGCAGCAGACGATGACCCACATCGGTGGGACCGCGGCGCTCTTGCTGACCGAGCCGTAGGACATCAGGGCCAGGAAGATGATGCCCATCGTCTTCTGGGCATCGTTGGTGCCGTGCGCCAGCGAGACCAGTGACGCCGACCCGATCTGGCCGCGCCGGAACCCGGCTTCGGTGCGCTCCTTCTGCAGGCCGCGGGTGATCCGGAAGACCGCCCAGGTTGCGCACCCGCCGACGAACAGGGCCACGAACACCGACACGACGGCCGGGATGATCGCCTTGGACATCACGCCCGACCAGATCACCCCGTGCGCGCCCACGGCCGCGATCGTGGCACCGACGATGCCGCCGATCAGCGCGTGTGACGAGCTCGAGGGGATACCGAGCAGCCACGTGAGCAGGTTCCAGACGACGCCGCCGACCAACCCGGCGAACACCAGTTCCAGCGACACGATGCTGGAATCGATCAGGCCCTTGGCGATCGTGGCGGCGACGGTGGTGGACAGAAACGCACCCACCAGGTTGAGCACCGCGGAGAGGGCTACCGCTGTTTTGGGCTTCAGCGCGCCACTGGCAATGGAGGTCGCCATCGCGTTCGCGGTGTCATGGAAGCCGTTGGTGAAATCGAAAGCCAATGCCGTAACTACGACAATGATCAAGAGGAACAGTTGTATGTCCACAGCGCCTGATTCTGGTGGTTGGGGAATTAAATTGTCGAATGCTCACGGAACGTAATCGCAGGTATATCTCGACTCGTCGCCAGATGTTACCTGTCAGTTAACCAGCCGTTCCCTGTTGTTCACCTCGGGTGTCGCGGCGTAATGGATGGTCTCCAGGGACCTCGACGAAGATCAGAGTAATGCCGTCCGGATCGGTCACGTGCATCTCTTTTAAGCCCCATGGTTCGCGACGTGCTTCGCGGGCGATCGGCACTCCGCGGCCGGCCAGTTCGGCCTGGGTCGCTTCGATGTTGCGGACTTGCAGCCACAGCGCGCCCGGGAAGGGCCCCGGCGAACGGTCGGAGTCGCTCCAGCCGGTCAGCTCCAGCAAAGACTGACCCGCGAAAAACACTGTGCCCGCGCCATAGTCGCGGTAGATGGCCAGGCCGATTTCGTCGCGGTAGAACGTCAACGACCGCTGATAGTCAGCCGGCCGAAGCAGCATCCGGCTGAACAGGATCTCCATAGCGTCGTGTCTATCACGTATCTATCGGGCCGACCCGCAGCGGCTTTGCAGCGCGGCCGCGCCCGGCCCGCTCAGGTCGTCACACGCACTGCGCCGCCCGGTCATGGCGAGCAGCAGCGACAGCAGCGGCCCCTCAACGGTGTCGCCTTCACCGTGTCGCCAATCGTCGTCGGTGGCAGACAAACTCAGCCCGGCGATGCGCTTCTTGGCGCCGATCAGCATGTTGGAGCCCTTGTAGAAGTCGATCACCTGACGCACGGTGTCCAAGTCGTAGGCATGCGGGATGCCCAGCGGACGGCGGATGTCGGCGCCGTGGATCACCACCTCACCGAGCCACGATGCGGTCGGCCCCGGCGGGGCGGAGGTGGAGTGCTGCAAGCGGCGAAATCCGGTCAGCGTGGCGACCGGATCGGGCCCGAGATGCTTGGCGATCTGGCCATTGGCGAACCGGTCGAAGTTGAACCGCGCCTTCGCCATCGCGGCAAAGAACGTGGCCGGATTCAGCGAGGCCGTCGCCGACAGGTGGGCGACCAAGTCGCGGACCGTCCAACCCGGGCACAGTGACGGCGCATCCCATTGCGCCGGCGTGAGGTCGGCGAGGTCGGTCGCGAGCGCACCGCGCTCGTCAGCGATGGTGTTCCAGATATCCGACATGGCCCTGAGAACGCAACGCTAACACTCCGAAGCCGGGTGTATCAGCTTCCGTTTTCGCGGTTGGGCTGTAGGTTTTGGCGTTGCATGATCGTGTTCACCCAGCGCGGCCCAATGGTGTCGAGTGCCCGGGCCGCGATCGCCATCCGCGGGGCGATTCTTACCGGCCGGGTGCGGGCGGCGGTGACCATCCATTCGGCGGCTTCTTCTGATGTCAGAGCCGGCAACCCGTCATAGGCCTTCGTCGGAGCGATCATCGGAGTGGCCACCAGCGGGTAGTACAGCGTCGTCGAGTGCACACCCCGTCGGCCCCATTCCGTTTCGGCGACGCGGCTCACCGCGGACAGTGCCGCCTTGGATGCGTTGTAGGGCGCGAATAGCGGCGACGCCTCCGACAGCACCCCCCAGGTCGAGACGTTGATGATGTGGCCGTCGCCGCGATCCAGCATCCCCGGCGCGAGCCCGCGCATCAGCCGCAGCGGCGCGTAGTAGTTGAGCACGATGGTCCGCTCGACGTCGTGCCAGCGCTCCAGCGACTCGCCCAGTGGCCGGCGGATGGACCGGCCGGCGTTGTTGATCAAGATGTCGACGCCGCCGAGACGGTTTTCCACGTCGGCCACCAGTGCGTCCACCGCGTCCATGTCCGAGACGTCGCACGCGATCGAGAGTGCCGTGCCGCCCGCGGAATTGATCCGGTGCGCCAGCGCGTCGAGGCGGTCCTGACGGCGGGCGACGACCACCACGGTGGCGCCGTGCTGGGCCAACCGCTCGGCGCCGGCTTCGCCGATGCCCGACGACGCCCCGGTCAGCAGGATCCGCTTGCCCTCCAGGTCGATCGGCTTGATCGCGGGCCGGTTGACCAGCACTTGCGGTGAAATCGGCGGCCGCATGCTGGCCAGCACAATCTGGTCGGCGAACCGGCGAATCGGGCTCTTGCTCACAGGCCGGAAGTCTAGGCGGCGCCTCGGGCCGCTCAGAAATAGCGCGGGAAAGGGCTCCAGTCCGGGTCGCGCTTCTCCAGGAACGCATCGCGGCCCTCGACCGCCTCGTCGGTCATGTAGGCCAGTCGGGTGGCCTCACCGGCGAACAGCTGCTGGCCCACCAGGCCGTCGTCGAGCAGGTTGAACGCGAACTTGAGCATCCGTTGTGCCTGCGGGGATTTGGCATTGATCTCGGCTGCCCACTGGATGCCGGTGCGTTCGAGGTCGACATGGTCGACGACCTCGTTGACCGCGCCCATGTGGTGCATCTGCTCGGCGGTGTAGGGGCGGCCCAGGAAGAAGACCTCCCGGGCAAACTTCTGGCCGACCTGACGGGCCAGATACGCGCTGCCGTAGCCGCCGTCGAAGCTGCCGACGTCGGCGTCGGTCTGCTTGAAGCGGGCATGCTCGCGACTGGCCAGGGTGAGGTCGCAGACCACGTGCAGACTGTGCCCGCCGCCGGCGGCCCAGCCGTTGACCAGACAGATGACCACCTTGGGCATAAAGCGGATCAGCCGCTGCACCTCGAGGATGTGCAGCCGGCCGGCTCGGGCCGCATCGACGGTGTCGGCGGTTTCGCCGGATGCGTATTGATAACCCGAACGCCCGCGGATCCGCTGATCGCCGCCGGAGCAAAACGCCCAGCCGCCGTCCTTGGGCGACGGGCCGTTGCCGGTCAACAGCACCACGCCCACATCGGGGGACATCCGGGCGTGGTCGAGCACCCGGTACAGCTCGTCGACGGAGTGGGGCCGAAACGCGTTGCGCACCTCGGGGCGGTCGAACGCCACCCGGACCGTCGCGTCGTCGACGTGGCGGTGATACGTGATGTCCGTCAGATCGCCGAAGCCGTCGACCGGCCGCCAGGCTTGCGCATCAAATGGGTTGTCACTCAAGGCTATTCAACTCCTAAACGGGTCCAGGCGGAATACCGCGCAGCGGCCTGCCAGACGCTCGAACTCGTCGGGACTGCCCTCGGTGACGAGTCCGGCCCGCTTCATGAATCCCACACCCGTTGGCACTTCGGTGGGGAACACCCGCAGAATCGGGCGCGCGTCCGCCGCGGACAACTCCACCGTCCGCACCCGTTCCTCGGTGCGGCCACGGCGGATCGTGGCTTGCCCGGCCGCCCTGGCGTTGCGCACCCAGTCCGCGCCGGGAAAGCCGGCGACGACGTAGCGCTTGCCGTCGACGGTCATCGGCGTCACCGGCGTCGAACGCGGTGTGCCCGACTTGCGGCCCGGCACGGTCAGCACTACGGGACTCTCACCGCCGAAGCTCAGCCCGAGCCGCGACATCTGGATGAAGACCTTGTTCGCCGGTTTCAGCCACCAGGGCGGCTTGGGGTCGTCGGCACGCGCCATGCCCGCAACAGTAGTCAGCCTTGCGGCGCCTCCAGGAAGGGTTCGACGCCGTGCGCCCACGGGTCGATCCCCGGTGTGGTGACGGCGTCCAGCCGGGCCAGCGCGTCGGCCCCCAGCGTGACGCCTCCCGCACCGAGGTTCTCCTCAAGGTGAGCGATCGACCGGGTGCCGGGAATCAGCAACGTGTTCGGGGAATGGGCCAACAGCCAGGCCAAGCCGACCTGGGATGGCGTCGCGCCGATTTCGCCCGCGATGTCGACCACGACGGGATTGTCGGCGACCTTCGGAAAGCCGGGGAACGACGACCCGAGCGGGAAGTACGGTACCCACGCGATGCCCTCGGCCTCGCAGACCTCGATCATCTCCTCCTGGGAGCGATCGAGCAGGCTGTACGCGTTCTGCACGCAGACGATGCCCGCGGGCAGCGCGCGGCGCAGCACGTCGAGCGGCACACTGCTGACGCCGATCGCGCCGATCTTGCCCTCGTCGCGCAGCGCGATCATCTCGGCCAGCTGATCGTCGAGGTCGACGATCTGGTCGCCCTCTGCGCCCACGCCCGGGCCGAGATCCATCCGCCGCAAATTGACCACCGCGATGCGGTCCAGGCCGAGCTGACTGAGATCGTCTTCGACGGCCGTGCGCAGTTCGGCGGGCTTTTGCGCCCCGGCCAGCGGTATCGGGTCCTCGCCGGTCCAGCGCGCGCCGACCTTGCTGACGATGACGAGGTCGTCCGGGTAGGGGGCCAGCGCCGCGCGGACGCGGCGGTTGACCTCGCCGGGTCCGTAGAACGACGCGGTGTCGATGTGGTTGACGCCGAGTTCGATCGCTCGACGCAGCACCGCGGCCGCGTCCTCCGGCGAGGATTCCATCAGCTGCATGGCGCCGTAGCCGACGCGGGCGACCGCGTGGGTTCCGATCGTGCCGGTGCCGGTTAGGTCCGTCATGGTGCTCCTCACGTGAGACACTTGAAGAAATGCGGAGGATCCTCCGCTTGTGTCAGCGTAGCAGAAACGGAGGAGCCTCCGATTTGGTCGAGCCAACTCGATCCGACGCGCGCCGCAATCGCGACAAGCTCCTCGCGGTGGCGACGTCGGCGTTCGCCAACGCCGAGGGCCGACCCGTCTCACTGGAGTCGATCGCCCGCGAGGCCGGCGTCGGGATCGGGACGCTGTATCGGCATTTCCCGAGTCGGGAGGTGCTCATCGAGGCCGTCTACCGGGCCGAGCTGGCCGAGGTGGTCGCGGCGGCGGATCGGCTGCTGGCAGAACATCCGCCCAAGGCGGCGCTGCGGCGCTGGATGGACCGCTACGCGAGCTTCGTCGACGCCAAGAAGGGAATGGCCGACTCATTGCGCGCGATGGTCGAGTCTGGGGCCGTAGAAATCAATCAGATGCACGCGAGCATCGTCTCCGCGACCGACACGCTGTTGCGAGCCGGCGCCGACGACGGCAGCCTCCGCTCCGATGTGTCGGCCGAGGACGTGGTGTCCAGCCTGATCGGAATCTTTCTCGTCAGCGGCTCGCCCGAACAAACCGGCCGGATGCTCGACCTGCTGTTGGCAGGCATCGCCCGCTAGCCCGCCGCGTGTGAAGCCAGCTTCCGCGCCAGCATGAAGGTCAACACGTCACGGCCGATGAAGACTATGAGGGCTCGTCTTCGGCGGAGGAGTCGTCGTCTTTGGCCAGGTGGCGCAGGATTCGTTCGTTGAGGGCGGCGAGCATGTCGAGCTCAGCCGGGGTGAGCAGGTCGATGAAGTTCCGGCGGACGTCGGCCACGTGCCCGGGCGCCGCCTTCTCGATGGCCGCGCGGCCAGCCGGGAGCAGGCAGACCAGGGTGCTGCGGGCGTCGGCGGGGTTGGGCTCGCGGCTGATCAGCCCGTCCTTCTGCATGCGCCGCAATTGGTGGGAGAGACGGCTCTTCTCCCAGCCCAGTGCGTTGCGCAGCTCATGGGAAGGCATTCGGTCCCCGTCGTGATCCGTTAACAGCGCCAGGACCTCGTAGTCGGCCCCGGACAGGCCCGATCCCTGCAGGCCCCGGTCCAGGTGCACGCCGACCTGATGACGCGCGTCTACGAAGGCCCGCCAGGCGCGGTGTTCACGAGGGTTCAGCCAGTCCGGTTCCATCTGGTTCCATGCTTTCTCTCATTTGGTTGACTCATCATCCAAACGGTCTTATGGTGGACGAGTCAACCTTTTCGATCGTACGTGAAGACGGGACATGTCATGAGCGGCATCAGCATCATCGGCGTGGGGAGCATGGCCAGCGCCTTGGCCGGCCGTGCGCTCGCCGGCGGCAACACAGTCGAGATCATCGGCCGCGACCCGGTCAAAGCCAGAGCATTGGCCGCCGCGCTCGGCTCCGCAACTGTCGGGACGGTCGGTTCGGCCCCGGGCGGGGACATCGTGATCGTCGCTGTGCCCTACACCAGCGCGGTGGCGGTGGTCCGCGAGTACGGGGACGCCCTGCACGGCAAGGTCATCGTCGACATCACCAACCCCATCACCCCGGATTTCACCGGCTTCCTCACCCCCGACGGCAGTTCCGGCGCGCAGGAGATCGCCAAGGCCGTCCCCGCCGGCGCGCACGTCGTCAAGGCGTTCAACACCCTGCCCTGCGACGTGCTGGCGACCGGCTCAGTCGAGGGCCGCCCAGTGGACGTGTTCGTCGCCGGCGACGACGCGCAGGCAAAGGCGCGTGTGTCGGTGTTCATCGAAAGCCTGGGAATGCACCCGATGGATGCCGGGCCGCTGCCCATGGCACGGGCGCTGGAGAACGCCAGCCTGCTGCAGCTGGGGCTCATCACGCACTCCGTCAAGAACACCAACCTCTTCCTCGGTGTCAGCATTCGCAGCTGAGCGCAACGGCACCAACACTTTTCGCGCCTTATCACGTCGGACAACAAGCGGCACAAGAAGAACACCCACTCCACCTATCTCAGAAGGAAAGTCACATGCGTGTTTTCGTCACGGGCGGAACCGGTCACGCCGGCTCGCACATCATCCCCGAACTCATCGCCGCCGGGCACGAGGTCACCGGCCTGGCCCGGTCGGACACTGCCGCGGTGGCCCTGTCCGGGCTTGGCGCGATGGTGCGTCGCGGCGACCTCGAAGATCTCGACGGGCTCAAGGAGGCGGCTGCGAACGCCGACGGCGTCATCCACGTCGCCCACAGGCAAGACCTGCTTCCCTCCGGTGGGATGGACGCCGTAGCCGCCGCGGAACTGCCGATCATGCTTGCCTACGGCGAGGCACTGGAAGGGACCGGAAAGCCGCTGGTCGCAGCGGGCAGTATCGGCTCGCCTGGGAATCTGGGTCGGCCGGCCACCGAGGAAGACCCGGCCCTTCCCAGCGGGGAGGAGTTCAAGGGCACGCTGCGTGTTCGTAACGTCGTGGAACGGGCCGTAATTGGCCTCGCCGATCGGGGAGTGCGGTCTTCGATCGTGCGGCTCCCGCTCATCGCGCACGATACGACCGATAACGCTGGCTTCCTGCCCGGGCTCATCGCGCTCGCGCAGGAGAAGGGCGCCGCCGGCTACCCCGGAGACGGCACGAATTTTTGGTGCGCCGTCCACATTCGCGATGTCGCGTCCCTGTTCCGCCTGGCGCTGGAGAAGGGTCCGGCCGGCAGGTATTGGCACGCGGTTCAGGATGAGGGCATCCCGTTCCGCGACATCGCCGAGGCCATCGGCGGCCGTCTGTATCTGCCCGTCGTGAGCGTTCCCATCGACGTCCTGATGCTGCCGGGATACTTCGGGCAATTCACGAATCTGGCCACCGGATCCTTCCCGGCGACCAGCCTCATCACCCGCCAGACCCTCGGCTGGGAACCCACTGAGCCCGGTCTGTTCGCCGATCTGGACAACGGCCACTACTTCCCGGCCGGCTGACGGCCCAGGCGCACGAACCACAATCTCGCCCCGTATGAGGAGTAACCATGACCACATTCGCCCCGCACCGCGACACCTTGGAGTCCTTCGTTGACTGCATCAACGGCGGTGCAGACAGAGACGCCCTCACCGGTTTGCTCGCCGAGGACGTGGTTCTGTACGGCCCGTTCAGTGATGAGCCGATCGTCGGCCGCGAGACCGCCGTGGACACCATAAAGACCGTCAACGGACTGTCGTCCGACGACACCTACCTGGAGGTCCTCAGCGGCGAGACCCACCACGCGGCACACTTCCGGCTGCAAGTCGGAGACGCCGCAGTCAACGGAATCTTCTTCGTCCTGCTCGACGCGGACGGGGCGATCGCCGAGGTAAGCATCTTCTACCGCACCCTGCCCGCCGGCGTCGCACTGCAGCGCAACCTCGCGGATGTCATCGACATGCCGCGCTGGGAACTGCGCACCAACGGGGAGTGACGACCCAGGCCGTGCCCTCCGTCACGGCGGCTCAGCCAGCTCGGCGGTGTTACACCAACCTCGACACCTCCCGCTTTGTTAATACGTCCCCACTCGGGCTTCGGGTGCAGGAGTCAGCATCTTCAATCATCAATCAAGACAGGACATCTCATGAGCAACATCAGCATCATCGGCACCGGGAACATGGCCAGCACCATCGGCACGCTGGCAGTAGCAGGTGGCAACACCGTCGAGGTCGTCGGCCGCGATCAGTCCAAGGCCGCTGGGCTGGCCAACGCTCTCGGCGGTAGTACCACGACGGGGGAGTTCGGCGCGGTTCCGGCCGGGGACATCGTTATCGTGGCCCTCGGGTACGCCAATGTCGTTCCGGTCGTCGCCCAGTACGGAAACGCGCTGGCGGGCAAGGTCATCGTCGATATCTGCAACCCGGTCAATTCCGCGGCCGACGGGCTCGCCACCCCCGACGGCACCTCGAGCGCACAGGAAGTCGCCAATGCGGCCCCGGCCACCGCCAGCGTGGTGAAGGCCTTCAACACCACCTTCGGTGCTGTCCTGGCCAAGGGCCAGCCGCTCGACGTCTTCATCGCCGGCGACGACGAGCGCGCCAAGGCGGCCGTTGCGGAGTTCATCGACAGCCTCAAGCTGCGCCCGCTAGACGTCGGCGGCTTGACCATGGCGCACTACCTGGAAGGAACCGGCCTGGTCATGATCGGTCTCGCCCAACACGGGGTGGGGAACTTCGACTTCGCCCTCGGTGTCACCGTTCCCGGCTGAGCCGCCACCGCCGCCGGGCCAAGCCATGCACGAACAGGCGGCGTTCCCACAAAATCGTGTTAATGGATTACCGAAAGACATTCGCTCATGCCAGATGGCCGTGTCGGCCGACACTGGCCTGCTTGGAGGACTCTCGCGGTGAAGCTCAATTTGGCCATGCCCGTACTCGGGTCCGTCGTCGGCAGTGCCGCTGGTCTGAGTGCGCTCTACCGCGGACTTGGGCGCTTCGCCAGGTGCGGCATTGATGAGGCGAACACGGATGCCTTCGCAATGCTCCCCACCCTTGACCAGATGCTTGATTCAGCCATCCAGGTAGTCGCCCGAAGGAGCAGTCATGGGAAAGCTTGACGGCAAGGTAGCCGTGATCACGGGCGGATCAAATGGTATGGCACTGGCCGGTGCCAAGTTGTTCGTCGACGAAGGAGCTCACGTTGTCATCTCGGGTCGGCGGCAGGAAGCTCTGGACGAAGCCGTTGAGCTGATCGGCCGGAACGTGACTGCAGTGCAAGCTGATTCGGCCAACCTGGACGATCTGGACCGTTTGTTCGACGCGGTCAAGCAGGAAAAGGGCGCCATCGACGTGTTGTGGGCAAATGCCGGGACGGCCGAGGAAGGCAAGCTCGGCGAGATCACCGAGGAGAACTTCGATGCGACATTCGGGCTGAACGCGCGCGGCACGCTGTTCACGGTGCAAAAGGCGTTGCCACTGTTCAACGACGGAGGCTCGATCTTTATGACCGGGTCGATCGCTTCGGTTAGGGGCTATCCGGCCTGGAGCGTCTACGCCGCGAGCAAGGCTGCGCTGCATGCGTATGCCCGCGTGTGGTTGGCCGAGTTGAAGGACAGGCGGATCCGGGTCAACGTGCTGACCCCGGGCCAGGTAGTCGCGCCAGGACAGGAGCAGCTGTTCGACGACGAGACGAAGGCCGCGATGGACGCGCGGGAGGCGTTGATCCCACGGGGAGAGAACGGCAGCCCTCAGGAGATTGCGACGGTCGCGCTGTTCCTCGCCTCGAGCGATTCAAGCTTTGTCAATGGTATGGAGTTGGTTGTCGACGGCGGCACCACGGCAGTCTGACTACGCACCACGGTTGAGCAGAGGGCAGAACCGATCCAGTAGGTGCTGGCGGTGGTTGTTAAACACGTGAGGGCGCAACAGCTTTCCGAACACGGCCGTACCGCTGTTGATAGGTCAGCGTTCCGGCAGTGTGTGCTCACTTGACTTCTCTAGCGCTTTACAGTTTCTTCTGCCTCGAGCGCTAAGCGGCTTCTTCTCGATTTGAGTAGCCCCGCCCACGATGCAGCGGAGCTCGCGGCGTACCTCGCCACGTTGTGCGAGTTGCACACCGCGTCGACGGGCGGAGCCGGTGGGCTAACCCGACTCGGCGATCCGGTCGGTGATGGCCTGGGCCGCTTTGCCGAGCCTGATCAGGTCGGCCTTCGTCAACGGGTCCACCACCAGTTCGCGCACCTTCGCGACGTGCAAGGGGGCCGCGGCGGCGACCCGCCTCAACCCCGCCTTCGTGAGCTCGACCACGCTCACCCTGCCGTCCTCGGCACAGACGCGCTTCACCACCAGCCGGTTTTCTGCGAGGCGGCGGACCACGTGCGACAACCGCGACAACGAGGAGTTGGCACTGGAGGCGAGCTCCGACATCCGCAGCGTCCTCTCGTCGGCTTCCGAGAGATTCGCCAGCACGAGGTACTCGAACGTCGTCAGTCCCGTGGTGCGCTGCAGATCGCTTTCCAGGGCCGCCGGAAGCTCCATAATCATCGAAAGGAGCTGACGCCACGCACGCTGCTGATCGTCGTCGAGCCACACCGATTCGGGTTGACGATGCTCACGCTCGCGCCGCGTCACCGCCACGACCCGATGGTTTCCGATCGCCCAGCTGCCATCCGGACCTCCTGCGTCTGAAGGATAGTTCAACCGTCAACCGTTAAACGTCAGCCGCCGACGGGCGACGGCTCCGTGTTGGCAACCGCGCGGCATCTGCGACGGCGTCCGGTCGTTGTCGAGGCGTCACGATCTGCATCACCGCGGAACGAGTCCGATGGAGACATTTTGTTGACGCATCACGTAACCACCAGTTAGGGTAATTGATGCGTCAACTAATACTGCGAGATTCGCAGGTGTGACCGGTCGGGCCGTCGCCCCTGTTCGCACACATACGTTTTCGAGGAGCACACGTGAACATCGCGGTATGGGTCGCGTCCGGATTACTCGCCGCCGCATATCTTTTCGCCGGTGGCACCAAGCTGTTGACGCCGAAGGAGCGCCTGGCGAAGAACCCCGCCATGGCTGCTGCCGCTGAGGCGTTGTCCGCGACGTCGCTCAAACTCATCGGCGGCGTCGAGGTGGCCGGCGCTCTCGGTCTTATCCTCCCCTGGCTCACCGGAATCGCGTCCATCCTGACGCCGGCCGCAGCTGTGGGCCTCGCGCTGCTGCAGGTGGGCGCGGCGGTATTCCACGGTCGACGTGCGGAGTACAAGCAGTGGCCCGTGAACGCCGTGTTCCTGGCACTGGCGGTCTTTATCGCAGCCGCTCGGACTTCGGAGGTCGTGCGATGACCAGCGCTGTGCAGTACGCCATCGTGGGCACCGGCAGCATCGGAACGGTTCTGGCGCAACGGTTCTCCGACCACCACGTCCCGGCACTCTTCGCCAACACGCGAGGTCCGGAGACGATCGACGTCACCGAACTGTCCGCCTCGATCACGCCGGTCACCCTCGACACAGCCCTGGATGCGGACGTGATCATCCTGGCCATACCGTTCTTGCAGGTCCGCGAATTGGGTCGGCGCCGCGCAGACTGGTCCGGCAAGATCGTCGTCGACGCGGCGAACGCGTTTCTGGTGCCCAACTCCGAGAAAATCCTCGGCGGCCGCCTGTCGACTGATTTCAATGCCGAGGCCTTCCCCGGCGCCGCGGTGGTCAAGTCGTTCAACCAAACCGCCGCCACGCAGCTCGCCGAGAAGCGCTCGTCCGAGTTCGGCAGACGCGTAGTCTTCGTGTCCAGCAACGACTCCGCGGCGAGCGCGCTGGTAGCCGGGCTGTGCACCGATCTCGGCTTCGCCCCGATCGAACTCGGACGTATCGACGAGGGCGGTGTACTCATCCAAGCCCGCAACGCTCTGGTCTTGCGCAATCTCTACGAACTACCTTCGGAGCTCGAAAAGAGCATCCAGGTGGACTCGACTGCTGGGCGGGATCTCACCCCCGGCACGTGGACGATCGACCCCGTCCACTCTTCCATCACGTTCTCGGTCCGCCACCTGGTGGTCGGTAGGGTACGTGGGCGATTCGAGGACTTCTCCGGTGCGATCACGGTGCCCGAGAACGGAACTCCGAGCGTTGCGGTCACGGTAGCGGTCGGGTCGGTGAATACCGGCAACCCGGACCGCGACCAGCACCTACGGGCACCCGACATCTTCGGGGCCGACGAGTTCCCCACCGCCACCCTCGTCTCGGTCGACATGCAGGGCACCGGGAAGGACGACTGGGTGCTTGTGGCTGATTTCACCCTGCGCGGAACCACCAAACGCATACCACTGGCGTTCTCGTTTCTCGGCGTGAGCCCGGGCATGGGTCGCGGTGAGGTGGCCGGGTTCGAAGGTGTGATCAAGCTGAAGCGTAGTGATTTCGGCGTCCTGATGGACACCCCCGTGCTATCCGGAGGCGGCCCGCTGGTCGGGGACACGGTCGAGATCACCGTTTCCGTAGAGGCGGTCAAGGAACCCTCGGCGCCGACGGGATGAGGTGGCGAGGCCACCGCACACGGAGTGCTCCGCCAAGCTGCGGAACCGGAGACGAGGAGACGGATTCATCTGTAGCTTGCGTTCCAGTTGGCGATCGTCAACTTCGGCTGAGCTCGCCGCCGCATCCGGCACGCGGAACCGTCCCGGTTGACAGGTTCCGGCCTGCGTCGGGCGGTGCCGCTGGCGGGGGGATGGCGTTGTCGATGAGGACGGCTGCGATGGCGGCGGCGGTGGCGAAGGTTTCGGTGTTGAGGACTCGGTTGCGGGCCGAGGCGCCATCCAGGAGCAACGCCAGTTGTTCGCCGAGCTGTTCGGGGTTGGTGGCGCCGGCTTCGCGCGCCGTGTCGGTGAGCCGCGCGGCAAAGGCCTTCTTGTAGTCGCGGGCACGAATGCGTGCGGGGTGGCCCGGGTCGTGGATTTCGACGGCCGCCGCGATGAACGGGCACAGCGGCGCGTGGATGTCGAAGGCGGCGAGGAGCCGGTCGCGCGGTGTGAGGTCGGTGCGGTCGAACACCTCGGGCAGGACGTCGGGGTCGAATCGGCGTAGGTGTTCGGCGATCAGCTCGTCCTTGCCGGTGAAGTGCTGGTAAAACGTGCGCTTGGATACCTGGGCCACCGCGCAGAGCTGGTCCAGGCCGGTGCCGTTGATGCCTTGATCGCGGAACAGTTGTCGTGAAGCGCTGAGGATGCGCTCTCGTGCGCCCCTGCCGCGGCGCAAGCCTCGCGGCCCCTTCTCTAACTCCGCCATACGCCCAGCGTAGCCCAGTTGGGTACGGATCGGTGTGCATAGCTTGCATCCCATATCGCTGTCGCGTACGTTAAGTACTCAGAGCGGTGTACATAACATCAGGACTATCCAATGAATGGAGTAATCGTGGGAAAACTCGATGGCAAGGTCGCGGTGATCACGGGCGCGACAAGTGGTATGGCGCTGGCCGGTGCCAAGTTGTTCGTTGAGGAAGGGGCTCACGTCTTCATCACGGGCCGGCGGAAGGACGAGCTGGACCAGGCCGTCGAACTGATCGGGCGGAATGTGACCGGCGTGCAGGGTGATTCGGCCGACCTCGCCGATCTGGACCGGTTGTTCGACACGGTCAAGCAGGAAAAGGGCGCGATCGACGTGTTGTGGGCGAGCGCCGGGGTGGGCAAGCAGGCCAAGCTCGGCGAGATCACCGAGGAGGACTTCGATGCCGCCTTCGGGTTGAACGCGCGCGGCACGTTGTTCACGGTCCAAAAGGCGCTGCCGCTGTTCAACGATGGCGGCTCGATCTTCATGACCGGGTCAAACGCATCGCTTCGGGGCTATCCCGATTGGAGTGTGTACGCCGGAAGCAAGGCCGTGCTGCCCGCCTACGCACGGGTGTGGGTGTCCGAGTTGAGGGACAGGAAGATCCGGGTGAACGTGCTGACCCCTGGCCAGGTCGCCTCGCCGATGTTGGAGAAGGTGATGGACGAGGAGGCGAAGGCGCAGTTCGAGTCCGTGATCCCGCGGCGAGAGATGGGCCGCCCTGAGGAGATCGCGTCGGCCGCGTTATTCCTCGCCTCCGACGACTCGAGCTACGTCAATGGCATGGAGCTGGTGGTCGACGGCGGCACCACAGTGATCTGAGTGATCGACAACGGACATAAGGAGTAACCATGACCACCTTCGCCCCGCACCGCGACACCGTGGAATCCTTCGTCGACTGCATGCACAGCGGTGCAGACAAAGACGCTCTTTTCGGCATCCTGGCCGAGGACGTAGTGCTGAACAGCCCGCTCGGTGATGAGCCAGTCGTCGGCCGCGAGGCAGTCCTGGAAGCCATGCGAGGGATCGGCGGGGCGGCCGACCTCAAGTACAAGGAAGTCCTCACCGGCGAGACGCACCACGCCGCGTACTTCCGGCTGCAGATCGAAGACACCGTGGTCAACGGGATGGACAGATTCCTGCTCGATGCGGACGGCAAGATCGCCGAGGTGACCATCTGGTGGCGCCCGCTGCCGTCCGCCGTACAGATGCAGAGGCACCTCGCTGGTCTCCTCGGAATGCAGCCCTGGGAACTTCGTACGAACGGGGAGTAGCGACGAACGCCGCCCCGCCAGCCCGGCGCGGCACGAGGGCTCAGCCAGTTCGGTTCCGTCCGCCGCCACGCTTCCTCGATCGATTGAGTCATCAATAAATCGAGATTGGTGGAGGAGTCAGCCTTTTTCCAATCGAAAGCCAAGAAGATAGGACATCTCATGAGCAGCATCAGCATCATCGGCACCGGGAACATGGCCCGCGCCATCGGCGCGCTGGCGGTCGCGGGCGGCAACACCGTCGAGGTCATCGGCCGCGATCAGTCCAAGGCCGCCGACCTGGCCAAGGCTCTCGGCGGCAAGGCCACGACGGGAGAGTTCGGCGCCGTCCCAGCCGGCGACATCGTCGTCGTGGCCCTGTTGTACGCCACTGTCGTGCCGGTTGTCACACAGTATGGAGACGCCCTGGCAGGCAAGGTGATCGTCGACATCAGCAACCCCTTCAATTCCGCGGCCGACGGGCTCGCCATCCCCGATGACACCTCGATCGCGCAGGAAGTCGCCGAGGCCGCCCCGGCCAGCGCCAGCGTGGTGAAGGCATTCAACACCATCTTCCAAGTTGTCCTGGCCAAAGGCCGGCCGCTCGACGTCTTCTTCGCCGGCGACGACGCACACGCCAAGGCACACGTGGCGGAGTTCATCAAGACCCTCGGCCTGCGCCCGCTGGACGTCGGCGGCTTGACGATGGCGCATTGGCTGGAGGGAATGGGGCTGGTCGCGGTGGGTCTCGCCAAGCACGGGGTGGGCAACCTCGATTTCGCCCTGGCTGTCACCGCCTCGGGCTGAACTGCACTGCCGCCGACCCAAGCAGTGAAGCAGCAAAGGTGCCGCGCGCCCACACCGTGGTGGATGGTCACCGAACCGATATCGACGTGAGCAGACGATGCGTCTGCTAGGAGAGGATTCTCGCGATGAAGCTTGGTTTCGTCATTCCCTTCGTCGGACCTGCGGTCAGCAGCGCCGCTGGTCTGAACGCGTTCTGCCGCGGACTGGAGGACCTGGGCTACGACTCGTTGTGGGTCGGGGATCGGTTCGTCACCCCGGTCAACATGCAAGGCACCTATCCCGGCGAGAAGCCCTACCCGCCGCAGATGACCCGTAACCTCGATCCGGTGCTGCTGTGGACCGTCGCCGCGACGGCGACCAGCCGGGTTCGGCTGAACGCCAGCACGCTCAACACGTTCTACTACGAGCCAACGCACCTGGCCCGGCAGCTGACCACACTTGACGTGCTCAGCGACGGTCGCCTCGACGTCGGCGTGGGAGTCGGGTGGATGAAGGACGAACTCGACATCGCCCGCGGCGCGGACTGGCGCCGGCGTGGGCAGATGCTCGATGACCTGCTCGCGTTCCTGCACGAGTGGTGGACAACCACCCCGGTGTCCTGGGACAGCGAATTCTTCTCGCTGCCGCCGGTCCATGCTGACCTGCGCCCGGTCCAGGCGGGCGGTCCGCCCATCTGGATCGGCGGTGCCAGCGAGGCCGCGATGCGCCGGGTCGGTCGCAGCGGCACTGGCTGGCTCGGGGTCGAAGTGCCGCAGGACTCTTTCGACCACTTGTGGTCGATCGCGCGTCGTGCGGCACAGGACGCCGGCCGCGATCCCGACGGGCTGAAGACAGCTATGCGGATCAACCTCGAACCGGGCACGTCCGTTGACTCGGTTGCCGGCAGGCTCGAGCGCCTCGCCGGGTCCGGTGCTGATGAGGCGATCGTGGATGCCTTCGCAATGTTCCCCAGCCTTGACGAGTTGCTTGACTTCGCCGGCGAGGTAATCGCCCGATGGAGTCAGCATGGGAACGTTTGACGGCGCCAGCCTCCGGTTCGCCCTGCTCGGCTAGCAGGTCGCGGGGATCGCCGCCTCGTGCGCGCCGAGTGTGCGGCCAGCCGCGCACTCGAGGAGAATCACTAGCCGACGGCGCGGCCGGCGCCTTCCCAGAATCGCGCCCGCACGGCCTTCTTGTCCGGCTTGCCCAGCCCGGTCAGCGGCAGCGCGTCGACAATCTCCACCCGCTTGGGCGCCTGCACCGAACCCTTGCGCTCCTTGACCGCGGCCTGGATCTCGGCGGTCATCGCCTCGATCGCGGCGTCGTCGGTCGCAGCGTCGGCGCGCAGCACCACCACCGCGGTGACGGCCTCGCCCCACTTGTCGTCCGGGGTCCCGACGACGCACACCTGCGCGACGGCCGCGTGCTCGGCGATGACGTCCTCGACCTCGCGGGGGAAGACGTTGAAGCCGCCGGTGACGATCATGTCCTTGACCCGGTCGACGATGAAGTAGAAGCCGTCCTCGTCCTCGCGCGCCATATCGCCGGTGTGCAGCCAGCCGTCCTTGAACGTCTCGGCCGTCGCCTCCGGCAGGTTCCAGTAGCCACCCGCCAGCAGCGGTCCGCTGACACAGATCTCGCCCGGCTCGCCCTGCGGTACCGGCTGGCCGTCCTCACCCAGCAGCGCTACCCGGGCGAACAGCGTCGGGCGGCCGCATGACGTCAGCCGCTTCTCGTCGTGATCGGCCTTGGGCAGGTAGGTGATCGCCATCGGCGCCTCGGACTGGCCGTAATACTGGGCGAAGATCGGGCCGAACCGCCGGATCGCCTCGGCCAACCGCACCGGGTTCATCGCCGAGGCGCCGTAGTAGACGGTCTCCAGCGAGGACAGATCGCGGGTCTGCGAATCCGGATGATCCATCAGCGCATAGAGCATCGACGGCACCAGCATGGTGGCCGTAATCTTCTGCTCTTCAATCGTTTTCAGCACCTCGGCCGGGTCGAACTTGCTCAGCACGACCATCTCGCCGCCCTTGACCACCGTCGGCGTGAAAAAGGCCGCGCCGGCGTGCGACAGCGGCGTGCACATCAGGAACCGGGGGGTCTCCGGCCACTCCCATTCGGCCAGCTGAATCTGGGTCATGGCGGCGATGTTCCCGGTGGTCCCCAGCACGCCCTTGGGCTTGCCGGTGGTGCCGCCGGTATAGGCCATACCGCCGATGTGGTCCGGCGGCAGTTCGGCAACCACCAGCGGCTTGGGCTCGTACTTGGCTGCCTCCGCCGAGAGGTCAACGGCCACCCCCCTGAGGGCCTCGGGAACCGGGCCGATCGTCAGGATCTGCTTGAGCGAGTCGACCTTTTCCAGCAGCCCCAACGCCCGCTCGACGAACGCCGGGTTGGGGTCGACGATCAGCGCGCTGGCACCGCAGTCGGACAACACGTAGGCGTGGTCATCCAGCGAGCCGAGCGGATGCAGCGCGGTGCGCCGGTAGCCCTGGGTCTGACTGGCGCCGAGGATCATCAGCACCTCGGGACGATTCAGCGCCAGCAGCCCCACCGTGACACCGGTGCCGGCGCCGAGCGCCTCGAACGCCTGGGTGTACTGGCTGATCCGCTCGGCCAGTTGTCCTCCGGTCAGCGTGGTGTCGCCGAGGAACAGCACCGGGCGGTTCTTGTGGCGCTTGAGCGCGCCCACCAGCAGATGGCCGTTATGGGTCGGATGGCGCAACAGATCGTCACTCATAGCGTCAGACTAGAACGTGTTGCAATTCGGGTCAGCAAGACCCTGACACACCGCAACCATCACTAGGCTCTGGGCTCATGGCGCAGGCAGATCTCGTCGTTACCGGAACCATCCTGACCGTCGACGACGCACGGCCCACGGCCGAGGCGCTCGCCATTGCCGATGGCCGCATCATCGCCGTCGGCAGTCGCTCGGAGGTCGCCGAATTCATCGGCGCCGACACCCAAACCGTCGACGTCGGCGACGGTTGCGTGATGCCGGGATTCATCGAGGCACACGGTCATCCGTTGATGGAGGCCGTCGCGCTGTCGGACCGCATCATCGACATCCGCCCGGTCACCATCTCCGGCCCCGACGACGTCGTCGCCGCGATCCGCACAGAGGTCGCGCGGCGGGGATCGACCGGCGCCTACCTGAACGGCTGGGACGCGCTGCTGCAGTCGGGCCTGCCCGACCCGACGCTGGCCTGGCTCGACGACATCGCCCCGGACGGTCCGCTGGTGATCATCCACAACTCGGGGCACAAGGCCTACTTCAACTCGCACGCCGCGCAGCTCAACGGACTGACCCGCGACACCCCGGACCCCAAGGGCGCCAAGTACGGCCGCGACGCCAACGGCGACCTCGACGGCACCGCCGAGGAGATCGCCGCGGTGTTCCCGCTGCTCGGTGGCGCGATCTCGGCCGACAGCTACCCGGGGATGCTGCTCGCCGAGTGTGCCCGGCTCAACCGGGCCGGGCTGACCACCTGTTCGGAGATGGCGTTCGACCCGAACTTCGGGCCGCTGGTCTCCCAGCTGCACAACCAGCTGACGGTCCGGCTGCGCACCTACGAGGTCTCCAACCCGCAGATGTCCACCGCCGCCACGCCCGGCCAGGGCGACGACATCATGCGTCAGGTCGGCATCAAGATCTGGGTGGACGGTTCGCCGTGGATCGGCAACATCGCCCTGTCCTTTCCCTACCTGGACACCGAGGCCACCCGCTCGATCGGCATCCCACCCGGTTCGTGCGGGTGCGCCAACTACACCGCCGAACAGTTGCGCGAGATCGTCGGCGCGTACTTCCCGCTGGGCTGGCAGATGGCCTGCCATGTGCAGGGCGACGCCGGCGTCGACACCATCCTCGACGTCTACGAAGAGGCGTTGCGCAACAATCCGCGCGACGACCATCGGCTGCGGCTCGAGCACGTCGGCGCCATCCGGCCCGAGCAGCTGCAGCGAGCCGCCGACCTCGGCGTGACCTGCAGTATCTTCGTCGACCAGATCCACTACTGGGGTGACGTCATCGTCGACGGGCTGTTCGGCGAGGAGCGCGGATCCCGTTGGATGCCGGCAGGATCCGCGGTGGCCACCGGGATGCGCATCTCGTTGCACAATGACCCGCCGGTCACTCCGGAGGAGCCGCTGCGCAACATCAGCGTGGCCGTGACCCGGATGGCGCCGAGCGGCCGGGTGCTGGCACCCGAAGAGCGCCTGACGGTCGAACAGGCGATCCGCGCCCAGACCATCGACGCGGCCTGGCAGCTGTTCGCCGACGACGTCGTCGGCTCGCTCGAGGTCGGCAAGTACGCGGACCTGGTGGTGCTGTCGGCCGATCCCCGCACGGTCCCGCCCGAGCAGATCGCCGACCTCGACGTGCGCGCGACGTATCTGGCGGGCCGCCAGGTCTACGGCCAGTGAGGCCCGCCTTAAGCGATCTGTTGGAGCACCTGCACGTGGTGGCGCTGCCGATGCGGGTGCGGTTTCGCGGCATCACCACCCGCGAGGTCGCGCTGATCGAGGGCCCGGTCGGGTGGGGCGAATTCGGGGCTTTCGTGGAATACGGGCCAGCGGAGGCCTCGGCGTGGCTGGCGTCGGGCATCGAAGGCGCCTACCGGCCGGCGGTGCCGGTGCACCGCGAGCGCATCCCGATCAACGCGACCGTGCCGGCCGTGCCCGCCGCGCAGGTCAGCGAGGTGTTGGCGCGCTTTCCGGGCGCGGGGACCGCCAAGGTCAAGGTCGCCGAGCCCGGGCAGACGCTGGCCGACGACGTCGCCCGGGTCAACGCGGTGCGCGAACTGGTCTCGACGGTGCGGGTGGATGCCAATGGCGGCTGGACGGTCGAGCAGGCAGTGCGGGCCGCGGCGGCCCTGACCGCCGACGGCCCGCTGGAATACCTCGAGCAGCCCTGCGCCACCGTCGACGAGCTGGCCGAGCTGCGGCGGCACCCCGACATGCCGGACGTGCCGATCGCCGCCGACGAAAGCATCCGCAAGGCCGACGACCCGTTGGCCGTGGTCCGCGCCGGCGCCGCCGACATCGCGGTGCTCAAAGTCGCTCCGCTGGGCGGGGTTTCGGCGCTGCTGGACATCGCCGCGCAGATCGACATCCCGGTGGTGGTCTCCAGCGCGCTCGACTCGGCGGTGGGCATCGCCGCCGGGCTGACCGCCGCGGCGGCATTACCGCGCCTGCGGCACGCCTGCGGCCTGGGCACCGGCAGCCTGTTCCTAGACGACGTCGCGACGCCCGCGGCAGCCGTCGATGGCTACCTGACCGTCGGTCCGGTCACGCCCGACCCGCAGCGACTGCTCGCGCTGGCGGCATCGCCCGAGCGGCGGCAGTGGTGGATCGACCGGGTCAAGGCCTGCTATCCACTCCTTGTACCGTCGTCCGAGTGATCAACCTGGCTTATGACGACCGCGGCAGCGGTGAGCCCGTGGTCTTCATCGCCGGCAGCGGCGGCCCCGGGCGCACCTGGTTACCGCATCAGGTCCCGGCGTTTCAGTCGGCCGGCTATCGCGTGATCACCTTCGACAATCGGGGGATCGGCGCCACCGAAAACGCCGAGGGTTTCACGACGCAAACCATGGTCGCCGACACCGCGGCCCTGATCGAATCCCTCGACGCCGCCCCGGCGCGCATCGTCGGGGTCTCGATGGGCGCCTTTATTGCCCAAGAGCTGATGGTGGCCCGTCCCGACCTGGTGCGCGCCGCGGTGCTGATGGCCACCCGCGGCCGCCTGGACCGCGCCCGTCAGAGCTTTCACGAGGGCGAGCAAGAGCTGTACGCGTCGAGCACCGAACTGCCGCCCGCTTATGAAGCGAAAGTCCGTGTGCTGGAAAACTTTTCGCGAAATACGATCAACGACGACGTGCTCGTCGCCGACTGGATCACCATGTTTCGCGCCTGGCCGGTCAAGCGCACCCCCGGGCTGCGCACTCAGCTGAGCGTGTCCCCGCAGACCAACCGGCTCGCGGCGTACCGCGCGATCAACACCCCGGTGCTGGTGATGGGGTTCGCCGACGACGTGATCACGCCACCGCACCTGGGGCGCGAGGTCGCCGACGCCTTGCCCAACGGTCGCTATGTCCAGATTCCCGACGCGGGTCACCTCGGGTTCCTGGAGCGGCCCGAGGCGGTCAACAGCGTGGCGCTGAAGTTCTTCGCCGACGTCAAGGCTTGAGGCCGCCGCAGCGGCCCTGTGACACCCTGTAAGAGTGAACCCCTCGACGACACAGGCACGCGTCGTCGTTGACGAGCTGATCCGCGGGGGCGTCCGCGACGTGGTGTTATGCCCCGGCTCGCGCAACGCCCCGCTGGCGTTCGCGTTGCAGGACGCCGATCGCTCCGGCCGGATCCGGTTGCACGTGCGCATCGACGAGCGCACCGCCGGCTATCTGGCCATCGGCCTGGCGATCGCGGCCGGCGCGCCGGTGTGCATCGCGATGACCTCGGGCACCGCCGTCGCCAACCTCGGCCCGGCGGTCGTCGAGGCGAACTACGCGCGGGTGCCGCTGATCGTGTTGTCGGCCAATCGGCCCTACGAATTGCTGGGCACCGGGGCCAACCAGACCATGGAGCAGCTGGGCTACTTCGGTACCCAGGCTCGCGCCACGATCAGCCTCGGTCTGGCCGAGGACGCGCCGGAGCGGCTGGCTTCGCTCAACGCGACCTGGCGATCGGTTACCTGCCGGGTATTGGCGGCTGCCACGGGTTCTCGCACCGCCAACGCCGGTCCCGTGCAGTTCGACATCCCGCTGCGCGAGCCCCTGGTGCCGGATCCGGAACCGCATGGCGCCGTGACGCCGCCGGGCCGGCCCGACGGTAAGCCGTGGACCTACACGCCGCCGGTCAGTTTCGACCAGCCGCTGGAAATCGACCTGTCGCCCGACACCGTCGTCATCGCCGGGCACGGCGCGGGCGCGCAGCCCACCCTCGCGCGGCTGCCGACGGTGGCCGAACCGACCGCGCCGCCGGCGGCCAACCCGCTGCACCCGCTGGCCCTGTCGCTGCTGCGCCCGAAGCAGGTGATCATGCTCGGCCGCCCGACCCTGCATCGCCCGGTCTCGGCGCTGCTCGCCGACCCTCTGGTGCCGGTGTATGCGCTGACCACCGGGCCGCGCTGGCCGGACGTCTCGGGAAACTCGCAGGCCACCGGAACCCGGGCGGTCGCCACCGGGACGCCCAACCCGGCCTGGCTGGACCGCTGCGCGGAGATGAACCGGCACGCGGTCGCGGCGGTCCGCGGCCAGCTCGCGGCGCACCCGTTGACCACCGGCCTGCATGTCGCCGCGGCCGTGGCGGATGCCTTGCGGCCGGGCGATCAGCTCGTACTCGGGGCGTCCAACCCGGTCCGCGACGCCGCGCTGGTGGGGCTCAACACCACCGGGATCCGGGTCCGGTCCAATCGCGGGGTCGCCGGCATCGACGGCACGGTGTCGACCGCGATCGGTGCGGCACTGGCTCACGAACGCAGCGGAACGCCCGACGACCCGGCCCGCACCGTCGCCCTGATCGGCGACCTGACCTTCGTCCACGACAGCTCCGGGCTGCTGATCGGTCCGACCGAACCGACGCCGCGGCATCTGACCATCGTGGTGTCCAACGACAACGGCGGCGGCATCTTCGAATTGCTGGAGCAAGGCGACCCGAGGTTCTCCGACGTGTCCTCGCGGATCTTCGGCACCCCACACGATGTGGACGTCGGTGCGCTGTGCCGCGCCTACCACGTCGACAGCCGCCAGATCGAGGTCGACGAACTGGGCGCGGCGCTCAACGAAGCCGGCGCAGGCATGCGGGTGCTGGAGGTCAAGGCGGACCGGTCCTCGCTGCGAGGACTCCATGCCGCCATCAAGGCCGCCTTGTGAAGTCGCCAAAAACATTGCTGCGCATTTTGATCCACGGCCGCAGCGATGAGCCGCCGACCACGCCGGCGCGTATTGCGTTGCGGCTGATGCGGATCGCGGTGCTGATCGTCGCCGGTCTGGTCACGCTGCAGTCGGTGTTGCTGGTGGCCGGCGCTTGGCGCGACGACCTCGCGATTGGACACAACATGGGGGTGGCGCAGGCCGAGGTGCTCAGCGCCGGGCCGCGCCGGTCCACGATCGAATTCGTCACACCCGAGCGAGTCACCTACCGGCCCGAGCTCGGCGTGCTATATCCGTCCGAATTGGCCACGGGTATGCGGATATACGTCGAATACAACAAAAATGACCCGAACCTGGTGCGGGTGCAGCACCGCAACGCCGGGCTGGCGATAATCCCGGCGGGGTCCATCGCGGTCGTCAGTTGGCTCGTCGCACTGGTTGTGCTGGTAGGCCTGGCGCTGATAGACAAGCGACTGGATCGTCACGACACGGCCAAAAGCGTGAGTAGCAAAGACATATAGCGCGTTTAACAGCAGATTTCGCGCCCCGTATGCCCGTCGGCAACCTTAGCGACAGGCAGTGCTGACACTATGGCCTTGTGCGCGTTGCGATCGTCGCAGAATCTTTTCTGCCACATGTCAACGGTGTCAGTAATTCAGTAATTCGAGTGCTGGAGCACCTGCGTCGAACCGGCCATGAGGCTTTGGTCATCGCCCCCGATACCCCGCCCGGTGAACCTCCCGCCGAACGTATTCACGACGGCATCCGGGTGCACCGGGTGCCGTCGCGCATGTTCCCGAAGGTCACCACGTTGCCACTCGGGGTGCCCAGGCCGCGACTGCTCAAGGTGCTGCGCGGATTCCAGCCCGATGTTATGCATCTCGCATCGCCCGCGCTGCTGGGCTACGGCGGGGTGCTGGCCGCGCGCCACCTCGGGGTGCCGACGGTCGCCGTCTACCAAACCGACGTACCGGGGTTCGCGGAGAGCTACGGCATCGGGATCACGACGCGGGCGGCGTGGGCGTGGTTCCGCCATCTGCACCGCCTCGCCGACCGTACCCTGGCGCCTTCCACGGCGACGATGGAATCGCTTGTCGCCCATCGAATTCCGCGGGTCCATCACTGGGCGCGCGGGGTCGACATCATGGGCTACGCGCCGTCGGCGCGCGACGAGGCGCTGCGGCGGCACTGGTCGCCCGAAGGTAAACCGATCGTCGGCTTCGTGGGCCGGCTCGCGCCGGAGAAGCATGTGGAACGCCTCGCCGGACTCGCGGCGGCCGGTGACGTGCAGGTCGTCATCGTCGGAGACGGCGTCGACCAACAAAAACTCCAATCGGCAATGCCCACAGCACTTTTCACCGGTGCCATGTACGGGTCGGAGCTCGCCGCGGCGTACGCCAGCATGGATGTCTTCGTCCACACCGGCGAACACGAGACGTTCTGCCAGGTCGTGCAGGAGGCGCTGGCATCGGGCTTGCCGGTGATCGCGCCCGACGCCGGCGGACCGCGTGACCTCGTCACCCCGTGGCGCACCGGATTGCTGCTGGGGGTAAACGAATTCGAGCAGCGGCTACCCGAGGCGGTGGGGCATCTGCTGCAAGAGCGGCCGCGCTATTCGCAAGCCGCGCGCAAGAGCGTGCTCGCCCGCACCTGGCCCGCCATTTGCGAGGAGCTGCTCGGCCACTACGCGGCCGTGCAATCCCCGATCGCCAAAGCCCGGGCCCGCATCTCGCAACGCAAACTCGCGCAAGGCGAGTGACCTTTCGCCGCTAGCCCTGCGCCAGCTCGGCCACCGGCTGCCACTGCTCCCAGGTACGTAACCGGTTTTCGTAGTCGGCCTTTGCGGTCTGCAGCGGCGAAGCCCCGAAGAACACTCGCAGCGGCGGTTGCTCGGCGTCCACCACTTTCAGCAGCGCCGCCGCCGATGCCTCCGGATTGCCGGCAGCAGCCCAACGACGGGTGCGTTCGGCCTGAACGGCGGCACGCAACTCGTCGTAGGCCGGCAGCGGCTCGGCGGTCTTCGCCGACGGGCCGGACCAGTCGGTGGCGAAGCTGGCCGGTTCGATCAGCGTGACGTGCACGCCGAAGGGCGCGACCTCCTGTGCCAGGGCCTGGGAGAAGCCCTCCAGCGCCCACTTGGACGCGTGGTACATGCCGACGAGGGGGAATGCGGTGATGCCACCGATCGACGACACCTGGATGATGTGGCCGCCGCGCTGCTCGCGTAGGTACGGCAACGCGGCCTGGGTGACCCACAGGGCGCCAAACACATTGGTCTCGATCTGATCGCGTGCCTCCCGCTCGGACAGTTCCTCGACGAACCCGAACTGGCCGTAGCCGGCGTTGTTCACCACGATGTCCAGTCG
This sequence comes from Mycobacterium sp. Aquia_213, assembly GCF_026625985.1. Taxonomy (NCBI): domain Bacteria; kingdom Bacillati; phylum Actinomycetota; class Actinomycetes; order Mycobacteriales; family Mycobacteriaceae; genus Mycobacterium; species Mycobacterium sp. Aquia_213. The sequence goes on along the minus strand of NZ_CP113116.1, from coordinate 5,119,268 downwards.
TCCGAAGTGGTCGTGCGCCTGCTTGACCGCGGCGAAATCGGCGTCGCGATCGGTGACGTCGAGCCTGATGGGCAACAGCGCGTCGCCATATTTGGCGACCAAGTCGTCCAGCGATGCGGTGTTGCGTGCGGTGGCGGCGACCTCGTCGCCCCGCTCCAGCGCGGCGATCGCCCACTCGCGCCCGAATCCACGTGATGTACCGGTGATAAACCAAACTTTTTCGCCCACGCCGTTGTGTAACGCGTTCGCCGGCGCACCATTCCCGAGCGGCCGGATTGGGCGGGGTAGCGTCTTCGTCGTGAGTCGTGCGGCCTTGGACAAGGATCCCCGGGAGGTCGCGTCGATGTTCGACGGCGTCGCCCGTCGTTATGACCTGACCAACACCGTGCTGTCGCTGGGGCAGGACCGGTATTGGCGACGGGCCACCCGTTCGGCACTGCGGATCGGACCCGGCCACAAGGTGCTCGACCTGGCCGCGGGTACCGCGGTGTCCACGGTGGAGTTGGAGAAATCCGGCGCCTGGTGTGTGGCGGCCGATTTCTCGGTTGGGATGCTCGCGGCCGGCGCAGAGCGCAAGGTGCCGAAGGTCGCCGGCGATGCCACCAAACTGCCGTTCGCCGACGGCGTATTCGATGCCGTCACAATCAGTTTCGGGTTGCGCAACGTCGCCGACCCGCGGGCGGGGCTGCGCGAGATGGCCCGGGTCACCCGGCCCGGCGGACGCCTGGTGGTGTGCGAATTCTCCACGCCCACCAACGCGCTGTTCGCCACCGTCTACAAGGAGTATCTGATGCGGACGCTGCCGAGGGTGGCGCAGACGGTGTCGAGCAACCCCGATGCGTACGTGTATCTCGCGGAGTCGATCAGGGCGTGGCCCGATCAGGCCGCACTGGCAGAGCAGATGACGCAAGCGGGATGGTCGGGCGTGCGCTGGCGCAACCTGACCGGCGGAATCGTGGCGCTACACGCGGGGCATAAGCCCCTGCGCTGATTAGTTCGGGTGATTCCCGGCTGCCTGCACCACGCCCACCTGGTCCGGGCAGTAGTGATCGACGGCCGCACCGAGGAACTGGAACGCCTGTCCCTGACTGGTGCCCCGCGGCAGGTTGTGCTGGATGAAGTTCGCCGACTGGTACGCGTCGTGGTCCACGCCCCGGCCCAGCCGGTCGCAGGTGATCTTGCCCAGCCACGCGAGCTGGTCCTGCGGCTGGTAGATGCCGAAGCCGTTCACGGTTTGCTTGAACGGGGCGTCGTAGTCGCTGGGCGGCGACGGAGTCCTCAGCGGTGTCGGCGCCGGTGGCGGCAGCGGCGGCGTCGTCGGGTCGGCGAGTGCCGGCGCGCCCAGCGTGATGGTGGCGGCGGCCGCCACGGCGACGCCTGCAAGCAGCTTGGTACCCCTCATTAGCCGGACTATACACCGGGATAACGACTCGGTCTCAACGATGATCAGTCCCGATGGGCGATCAGCAGCCAGGCGCTGACCGACTTCAGGCCGTTGGATTCGGTGCGGACGTCGACGAACGGCATCTCGGGAGACTCGTCCGGCAGGTTGGCGTAGATGCGGGCCGGCCGGATCTCGTCGACGACCCAGTACTTCGACACGGCGTCGCGCAGCTCGTCGGCGGTCACCGCGTTGATCGGCCCACCCGGTGCGCCCGCCTTGTCGAAAACCAGGGCGAAGTAGGAGGCGCCAGGAGCGGCGGCGCGGCTGATCGACTGCTGGTAGCCCTCGCGCAGCTCGACCGGAATGGAGTGGAACAGGGTGCTGTCGACGATGGTGCCGAACCGGCCGTCATGCCCGGTGAACGAGCTGATATCGGCGACCTCGAAGGTGGCCCTGTTCAGGCCCCACTTCTCGGCCTCGCGGCGGGCGAGCTCGATCGCGGTGGGCGAGAGATCAAGCCCCAGGGTGTTGTGGCCGAGTTCGGCCAGCGTCATCGAGATGGCTGCTTCGCCGCAGCCCACGTCGAGCACGTCGCCGTGGAACTTGCCCTGGTCGATCAGCGCGGACAGCTCCGGTTGCGGGGTACCGATGCTCCAAGGTGGGCGCACGCCCTCGCCAAGGCTGGATTCACCGCGATAGGCCGATTCGAACTCGAAATCAGTTGGTTGAGTCATGCCTCCAGATATATCAAGCACACTGATACATGTCAACGAAGTTGATATTGTGCACGTGTTGGATCGCCGGGTGCGAAAAGTTGGTTCAGCTGAACGGCGTTCGACGATCGAGGAGCCGCGAAAACCGGCCACCGCCGCGCCACGCCCGGGCCACCCAGTCGGCGTCGTCGTCGGTGACCAGGTTGGCCATCACCCGCACGGCGATGGTCATCAGCGTGGTCGAGCGCATCGCCATGGGGCCCGTCGCAGGCAGGAACCGCTGGAAGGTCAGCAGCAGCGCCAGCCGGCGCGCGACGGAGAATCCGCGGCCGTAGTGATCGGACAACAGCGACGGCCACACTTTCGACAAGTCGCCCGAGTCCAGCAGCTCGGCGGCCAGCCGCCCGGTCTCCAGTCCGTAGTCGATGCCTTCGCCGTTCAGCGGGTTCACGCAGGCCGCGGCGTCGCCGATCAGCATCCAGTTCGGCCCCGCCACCCCGGAGACCGCGCCGCCCATCGGCAGCAGTGCCGACGAGATGGCCCGCGGCTCACCGGTAAAGCCCCACTCGTCGCGGCGCAGGTCGGTGTAGTAGGAGATCAGCGGTCGCAGCGACAAGTCGGCCGGCCGCTTCGATGTCGACAGCGCTCCGACGCCGATGTTCACCTCGCCGTTGCCCAACGGGAAGATCCAGCCATACCCCGGCAGCACGGCGCCGTCGGGGGAGCGGAGCTCGAGATGCGATGTCAGCCAGGGGTCCTCGCTGCGCGGGGTGGTCAGATACCCGCGCGCCGCGACGCCGTACACCGTCTCTTGATGCCAGCGCCGGCCGAGCTTGCGGCCCAGCGGGGAGCGGGCGCCGTCGGCGACGATCAGCTGGCCGCAGCGCACCTCGGTGCCGTCGGCCAATAGCAGCGAAGTCACTCTTCGTGACGAGTCATGGTGCACACCAACGGCTTTAGTGCCGAGCAGCATGCGCGCCCCGGACTCCTCGGCGACTTTGCGGATCCGGTCGTCCAGCTCGAGGCGGGCCACCGCGCTGCCCGTCGACGGGAACGACGGGCCGGGCCAATCCACTTCGACCTCGCCGCCGAACCCGCTCATGCGTAAACCCCGATGCCGGATGCGGGTATCCAGCCAGTCGCCCAGCCCCAGCCGCTCGCACTCGGCGACCGCGCGCGGAGTCAGCCCGTCGCCGCACGGCTTGTCGCGGGGGAAGGCGGCGGAGTCGACGACGAGCACGTCGCGGCCCGCGCGTGCGGCCCACGCGGCGGCCGCCGAACCGGCAGGTCCGGCACCCACGACCACCACTTCGGCTCCGGAGGCCTTCGCGTCCACGCCCACCAGTATGTTGGTCGCGTGAGTACTCCGGCGACGGTGGTAGCGGGCATTGACTTTGGCGACGCCGCGTTCGCCACGACGGTGCGCGACGGCGTCGCAAAGATCGAGCAGCTCATGGACGTCGAGTTGCGCAGCGCCGACGAGATCATGACCGATTCGTTGACACATCTATTCAAGGCCGGCGGCAAGCGGTTCCGGCCGTTGTTCACCGTGCTGTCGGCGCAGGTCGGGCCGAGCCCGGATGCGCCTGAGGTGACGATTGCCGGCGCGGTCATCGAGCTGGTCCACCTGGCCACGCTGTACCACGACGACGTGATGGACGAGGCCGAGGTCCGCCGCGGCGCGCAGACCGCCAATGTGCGCTGGAGCAACAGCGTCGCGATCCTGGCCGGCGACTACCTCTTTGCGACGGCGTCGCGGCTGGTGTCGCGGCTCGGGCCGGAGGCGGTGCGGCTGATCGCCGAAACGTTCGCTCAGCTGGTGACCGGGCAGATGCGCGAAACCCGCGGGGTTGCCGATGGGGCGGATTCGATCGAGCACTACCTGAAGGTGGTGTACGAGAAGACGGCCTGCCTGATCGCGGCGGCCGGCCAGTTCGGCGCGATGTTCTCCGGGGCCGACGACGATCAGGTCGCACGACTGACTCGGCTCGGCGGCATCGTCGGCACCGCGTTTCAGATCTCGGACGACATCATCGACATCGACAGCGACTCGCACGAGTCGGGCAAGCTGCCCGGAACCGACATCCGCGAAGGCGTGCGCACCCTGCCGATGGTCTTCGCGCTGCAACAACCCGGGCCCGACGGCGATCGCCTGCGCGAGCTGCTGGCCGGTCCGGTCGAAGACGACGACGCGGTGGCCGAGGCGCTGAGGCTGTTGCGGGCGTCGGCGGGCATGGCCCAGGCCAAGGAATTTCTGGCGCAGTACGCCGCCAAAGCCCACCATGAGCTGGGGCTTTTGCCGGACGTTGCCGGCCGTCGCGCGTTGCAGACGTTGGTCGACTACACGATCAGCAGGCACGGCTAGCGAGTCATGGAACCCGGAAGGTCATCCGGGGCGTTCAATTGACACAGCAGTCAAGCAATGAACGAGTTCTCCCACGTCTTCTCAAAGGAGGACACCGATGACCTGGCATCCGCACGCCAACAGGCTGAAGACCTTCCTGCTGTTGGCCGGTATGTCCGCGATGATCGTGTTCGTGGGCTCGCTGTTCGGCAGGACGGCGATGTTCCTGGCGTTGATGTTCGCCATCGGCATGAACGTCTACACGTACTACAACAGCGACAAGCTGGCTTTGCGCGCGATGCACGCCCAGCCGGTTTCCGAACTCCAGGCGCCGGTGATCTATCAGATCGTGCGCGAGCTGGCCACCGCCGCGCACCAGCCGATGCCCCGGCTGTACATCAGCGACACCAACGCTCCCAATGCGTTCGCCACCGGGCGTAACCCGCGCAACGCCGCGGTCTGTTGCACCACCGGCATCGTGGACCTCCTCAACGAGCGCGAGCTGCGCGCCGTGCTGGGCCACGAGCTCTCACACGTCTACAACCGCGACATCCTGATCTCCTGTGTGGCCGGCGCGCTCGCGGGCGTGATCACCGCCCTGGCCAACATGGCGCTGTGGGCCGGCATGTTCGGCGGCAACCGCGATGGCGAGAATCCCTTTGCGCTGCTGCTGGTTTCGCTGCTGGGCCCGATCGCGGCCACGGTGGTCAAGCTGGCGGTGTCACGATCGCGGGAGTATCAGGCCGATGAGTCGGGCGCGGTGTTGACCGGCGACCCGCTGGCGTTGGCGTCGGCCCTGCGCAAGATTTCCGGCGGTGTGCAGGCGGCCCCGCTGCCGCCCGAGCCGCAGCTGGCCAGCCAGGCGCACCTGATGATCGCCAACCCGTTCCGCGCCGGTGAGCGGATCGGCTCGATGTTCTCGACGCACCCGCCGATCGAGGACCGCATCCGCCGGCTGGAAGCGATGGCACGCGGCTGACGCAGCCGCGATCAGGGCCGATCGACCTGCCGCGTAATCGGCCTATGCTTGCAAGATGACCGCCCCGACACCACCGCGGTCGGCTCTGGGCCGCCGCCGCATGCTGCTTGGCACCGCGGTTTTCGGCGTGCTCGCCGGGTGTAGTTCACTGGGTGCCGCGCTGGCGGCCGGTGCGCCGAGCCCTCCGACCGATGCATTCGAGGTCACCCATACCGACGCGGAGTGGCGCCAACTTCTGACCCCACAGCAGTACGCGGTGCTTCGTACGGCGTCCACCGAGATGCCCTACAGCAGCCCGCTCAACGATGAACATCGCACCGGGATTTTCGGATGTGCGGGCTGTGGACAGGACTTGTTCTCGTCTTCCACCAAGTTCGACAGCGGCACGGGCTGGCCGAGTTTTTGGAAAGCCCTGAGCAACGCCGTAATCGAGCGGCGGGACAGCGCCGGGGGCATGACACGCACCGAGGTGCTCTGCAGCCGTTGCGGCGGGCACCTCGGCCACGTCTTCGACGATGGCCCCCAACCGACCGGACTGCGCTACTGCATGAACGGCGTGGCGCTGCGCTTCCGACCTACCTAGCTCAGCGGCCGCGAATTGCGCAGCGGCTTAGGGCTATTCGGGCTCGGCTAGAAGCCGGAACCGTGTACCTCGTGTCCGGGGACCTCGGCGATCAGGCCGCTGTAAGCCTGCTCGACCGACGAGCCGTGGTTGATCACGCCGTCGACTTCGCGCGCGATCGGCATGCTCAGCCCGCATTCGTTGGCGAACTCCATGATCACGCTGGCGGCCTTCACGCCCTCGGCCACCTGATTCATCGACGCGATGATCTCGTCGATCGACTTGCCCGAGCCGAGTTGTTCACCAACGTGGCGGTTGCGGCTGCGCTGGCTGGTACACGTGACGATCAGGTCGCCCAGGCCGGCCAGTCCGGGAAAGGTTTCCGGGTCTCCGCCCAGCGCCACGCCCAGCTTCGTCATCTCGCGTAGCGCCCGGGCGATGACCAGCGCACGGGTGTTCTCGCCGATGCCCAGCGAGTAACCCATCCCGACGGCAATCGCGTAGACGTTCTTGAGCGCGCCCGCCATCTCGACACCGACGACGTCGTCGCTGGTGTACACCCGGAAGCGCCGGGTGCGGAACAACGCCGCCAGCCGGGTGGCCAGATGCTGGTCGGGCATCGCCAGCACGGCCGCGGCGGCATAGCCCTCGCCCACCTCGCGGGCAATGTTCGGTCCCGCCAGGATGCCCGCCGGATGACCGGGCAGTACCTCCTCGATGATCTGCGACATCCGCATATTGGTGCCCTGCTCGAGCCCCTTGACCAGCGACACCACCGGCACCCAGGGTCGCAATTCCTTACCGAGTTCGGTGAGCACACCGCGGAAACCGTGCGAGGGCACACCCATGATGACGACGTCGGCGCAGTTGGCGGCCTCCGCGAAATCATTGGTGGCGCGCAGCGTGTCGCTCAGTTCGACGTCATCGCCCAGGTAGCGCGAGTTGCGGTGATTCTCGTTGATGTCCTTTGCGGTCTCTTCGGAGCGCACCCACTGCAGCGTCGGTCCTCGGCGTGCGCAGATGGAGGCCACCGTGGTTCCCCAGGAACCACCGCCAAGGACAACGACTTTGGGTTCGCGCTTCTCGCCTGCCATGAAGCTCAGCGTATTGCCGAAACCTCACATTTAGTAGCAGTTCACTCGGAGTGGGCCTGGCCGCCGCCGGATGAAGTCCAAACCAACGACCTCCGAGGATGGGACTTCGGCCCCTACCCGATCGCACCCTTGGCGCCGGATCGTCAAGGTCAGCGCTTCATCGAGGAGGAATCATGTCCCGACGAGCGAGCCGGGCGAGAAATCGGTCAGTCCCTCGCAGCGGCCGAGCGTTCGCGTTGGTGTTGACGGCCGGTGTGGCGGTGTTGGTTGGCGCGCCGGGCGCCGCGGTCGCCGATGGCGGCCGGCCCCAAGCCAACCCGGAGGAAAGGGCGGCAGCCCTGATACGGCCCGCCGTGGTCTATCTGGCCGCCCAAACTTCAGGTCGCGTGCGGCTGCCCGACGGGCAGCTGCTGTCTGAATTTGGACCGGGCTTGGATCTTCCCTTCGAGGCCACCTGGTCGTGCACCGGTTTCGTGGTCAACCCCGACGGTTGGGTGGCGACCGCGGGGCACTGTGTTGATCCGGAGACCGCGAAAGATGCCATCGCCAAGAGCGCCGCGAGCGCCTATATCGATCAGTTTCCGGAAGCGTCCACCGGCCAGGACCCCGTCGCGACGGCAGATTATCTTCGGAAGAACGCACGGTTCGAGGGCAACAGCCCCGACCGGGGTCCCGAGGTCGGCGTCACGCTGTTCTACGGCACGGGTACAAAGCTCGCCGGCAAGCTGCCTGCCAATGTGGTGGATTTCCGGCCCCTCAGCAAGGGGGACGTCGCGCTGCTGAAGGTGGAACAGCACAACATGCCGTCATCCGTGCTGGCTGGCGACGGTGATGTCAGCATCGGCACGCCGGTTCTCGCGGTGGGTTTCCCGGAAACCACCCAGCGGGTTACCGGTCCGTCGTTGGATCCAACGAATAAGAGCGGCAAGGTGAACAAGAAGTCGACCATCCGGACCATGCCGGAGTATGAAATCGACGCCGCGGTCTCGGAAGGCATGAGCGGGGGCCCGACGATTGCTTTGGACGGCAATGTGATCGGCGTTAACAGCTTCGGCCCCGTCGGCGAACCGCAACCGTTCAACTTCATCACACCGGCGGATCGTCTCGCGGTGATACTGGCCGGCAAGGCCGTGAAGCCGATGCTCGGTCCCGCCGACTTGTACTACCGCAAGGGCCTCAGTAGCTACTACTCCGGCCACTACAGCGATGCGATCAAGAACTTCGACCAGGCCGCGGCGCTGTCGCCGGACTATCCCGGACTAGCCGAGTTGAAGACGAGTGCCGCCAATCTGCGGCAGCGGTACGGTGATGTCTCGGTGTTCCATGACTCAAACCTGTTGTGGTACATCGTAAGCGGGAGCCTAATGGTGCTTATCATCATCGGCGGCTGGGTGGCGTTCATGGTGCTCAAGAGTCGTCGGCAGCGTCTCGGCGAAGCCGAAACCGCCGGTTTGCCGGAGGTTTCCGGCGGGCCGGAACCCGTCAGCGGCTTTGCCGGCGAGCGTGCTTTCCCGGCGATCGAGCCTCATTATTGTGCCAGTTGCGGAGCGGAACACCACCCCGCGGAAAAGTTCTGTCCCAACTGTGGCAAGCACATTGCTCTTCGAGAACCTGCGCGGGAATCGGGTCAAAATATCGTGACGCTCAAACCCTTGAACGAGGATTCGGCCTAGCCCGCCACCGGGGCCCGGTCGGCAACCCGGCCGAACTCCATTGCCTCCTCGATGCGGTCGAATCGGTAATCGAGGGCGTCGGCGAGGTAGTTCTGTCGCACGTTCCACGGCCGCTTGGTGCCCGACTTGGGCAGTTGGTGCGCCGAGCGCTTCACGTATCCGGCGTTGATGTCCCAGGACGGCTTCTCGGCCATCGGCTCGTCGCCCAGGTGCGGGTAGGCGTGGGTATAGCCGTGAGAAGCCATGTGCGCCATGAGTTTTGCGGTGGCGCGTGCCGTGATGTCTGCCCGCAGTGTCCATGACGCGTTGGTGTAGCCCACGCACCAGAACAGGTTCGGCACGTCTTCGAGCATGTGCGCCTTGTAGACGAAACGCTCACGGTGATCGACCTTTTCGCCGTCCAGGCTGATCGAGGCCCCGCCCAGTGCCTGCAGCTGCAGGCCGGTGGCAGTGACGATGATGTCGGCGTCGAGGTGCGCGCCGGACTTCAGCGCGATACCGGTGGCGTCGAAATGGTCGATCTGATCGGTGACGACGTCGGCGCGGCCCGCGGTGATCGAGTTGTATAGGTCAGCGTCGGGGATCATGCACATCCGCTGGTCCCACGGGTTGTATCGCGGTTTGAAGTGGACGTCGACCTCGTACCCGTCGGGCAGGCTGTCGATCGCCTTGCGCCGCAGCAGCGACTTGATCAAGCCGGGCAACTTGCGGGACAAGAAGAAGAACACGGCCTCGGTCAAGGCGGTGTACGCCCGGATGGCCAAATGAGAAGCCTTGCGGGGCAACAGGGCACGAATGGCATCGTCGAGCTTTCGGTACTTCGACGCCGAGACCAGATAGGTCGGCGAGCGCTGCAGCATCGTCACTTTCGCGGCCTGGTCCGACAGCGACGGGAGCAGGGTGACCGCGGTGGCACCACTGCCGATCACCACGATCTTCTTGCCGGTGTAGTCGAGGTCTTCGGGCCAGTGCTGGGGATGCACGACGGTGCCGCCGAACCCTTCGATGCCGGGAAACTCCGGGGTGTAGCCCTCGTCGTAGTTGTAGTAGCCGGAGGCGAAAAACACGAACCGGCTGCGGTAAACCGTGCTGGAGCCGCCTTGATCGACGGTGATCGTCCAGGTATCGGTGGACGAATCCCAGTCCGCGGAACGGACATAGCTGTTGAACTGGATGTGGCGATCGATGCCGTACTTGTGCGCGGTGGCCGCCAGGTACTCGCGGATGTGCTCGCCGTCGGCGACGCCTTCCTTGCGGGTCCAGGGCTCGAAGGGAAAGGACAGCGTGAAGATGCTGCTGTCCGAGCGCACGCCGGGATAGCGGAACAGGTCCCAGGTGCCGCCAATCTGCTCGCGCCGCTCCAGGACTGCGTACGTCAGATGGGGATTGCGTTCGGCGATCCGATAGGCCGCGCCGATGCCGGAGATCCCGGCACCGACGATGACGACGTCGAAGTAGCCGGCCTTGGCCGGTGGCTGGCCAGTGGCTTCCTGGGGAGTCACGGTCATCGTGAACCTCGCTTGCGGTGTGGGACTCGTCACTACATTAGGCACCGACCGGTTGGTGGGGCTAGCAGGTCGGACAAATCCGCCTACTGCACCTGGCGCGTGATGTCGCCCAGGTGATGCTGCGCCTCGTGCAGGGTATGCACCGCTAACCACCGCAACGACCTCTCGGTGGTTTCCGGGAAGTGGTAGACGACGGTGCGGTTCCAGTCGTCGGCGGACAAGCGGCTCAGGACGTTGCCGAACATCATTGCGGCATCGGCGAGTTGGCGGGCCACGTCGGCAGGCTCCTGATCGGCATAACCGTCGTGGACGACCCGCTCGTCGCGTCCCATCGCCGTGCAGTCGGGCCGATCCACGCGAAGCGCCGCGAGCACGCGCTCACGCTGGACAAGCAGCATGTCGCGCAGATGGCAGCGGTACTCCAGCGGAGACCACACCGTCGGTTGGCGCCTGGATCGCAGATCCGCGTCACGGCTACCCAAGATGCGCGCAGCCGCACCGACCCGCTCGTTGATGGCCATGCCCGCGGTCGGAGCCTGGCCGAGGTCGTAGACGAAACCGCACTGCGCACACTCATCCGTCATCGCGGTGTGCCGGGAGGCGCGAGCTAGCGGTAGTTGACGAACTGCACTGCCACATCCAGGTCGGCGCCGCGCAGCAGCGCCTGGACGGCCTGCAGGTCGTCGCGCTTTTTGCTACTGACCCGAATTTCGTCGCCCTGGATCTGGGACTTCACGCCCTTGGGTCCCTCGTCGCGGATGAGCTTGGTGATCTTCTTCGCGTTCTCGCTGTCGATGCCCTGCTTGAGGGTGCCGTTGACTTTGAAGGTCTTGCCGGAGGCCTGCGGCTCGCCGGCGTCGAAGGCCTTCATTGAGATGTCGCGCCGGATCAGCTTCTCCTTGAACACGTCGACGGCGGCCTTGATGCGCTCCTCGGTGGAGGACGTCAGCTCGACGCCCTCGTCGCCCTTCCACGCGATCGTGGTGTCGGTGCCGCGGAAGTCGAAGCGGGTGGCCAACTCCTTGGCGGCCTGGTTAAGCGCGTTGTCGACCTCTTGCCGATCGAACTTGCTGACGATGTCGAACGATGAGTCCGCCATGCGAACGCCCTTCCTCGTTGCTCCTAGCCGTTTGTGAATTGTCTACCCGCTCGTTGTACCCTGCTAGGCGGCAGGTTGCCCGAGCGGCCAATGGGAGCGGACTGTAAATCCGTCGGCTAACGCCTACACTGGTTCGAATCCAGTACCTGCCACCACAGGTCAGAGGCTATTTTTGGTCGCTGGCAAGGGGTTTGAGATCCGCCGGTTCTGTCGAGTTCACAAATCACTGCGCTCAATACTGTTGGCCCTCAGCGGCGGGCCGGGGATATTTAGCGATTGGCCCACTCCGTGGTCGTGCGGAGAAATGGAGAACTCATGACTGCCGACACAGACTTGCCGCTCAACGCGGTCGACATCAGAGCCGTCGGCGATCTGGTCGAGGGCGTCCGAGCCGACCCGGGCAAGGCACGCACGACCTGGGCAGCGCACGTGACGTGGAACGGTGGGTTTACGTCGTCGTCGCGCGTGCGCCAATTCGCTGCCGTGCCCTCGGATGAACCCGCTGTGCTGGGCGGAGGCGACAGCGCCCCAAATCCGGTCGAGCAGCTCCTCGCCGCGTTGGGCAACTGCCTGGCGGTCGGCTATGCGGCGAACGCCACGGTCGCTGGTATCCAGATCAAGAACTTGCAGATCGACGTGAGGGGTGACATCGATCTGTCCGTGTTTCTGGGCGTCAAGGAAGGCCACGCAGGATTCGAGTCGATAACCGCCACTGTCCGAATCGACACCGACGGCTCCCCCGAACAGCTCGAAGATTTGCACACCAGAGTGGTGGCCAGCTCGCCAGTGGGCCACACCTTGAGCAACCCAGTGCGCCTTGACGTCGTCCTGGCCTAGCCGGCTCAGTCGATTTCGGCGATGATCTTGCCCAGGACTTTTCGTCCGCCCAGTCGCGTCAGCGCTTCGGGGATGTCGTTGAACGACACCGTTTCACCGACCGTGTGCGCGATGGCGCCGGCGTCGATCAATTCGCCGAGGCCGTGCAGGATCCCTTCTAGATGCGCACGGCTGTAGCCCGCCGCAAGCACACCGACCAGCGTCGTATTGGTCATGACCATCATGGGGACGTCGGGGGTCGGCCACGCACCACTGGCGAAACCGACCGCCAGATGCCGGCCGTCGCGAGCCAGGGCGCCCATGGCTGCGGTGCCCTGCGCACCGCCGACCGGATCGAAGATCACGTCGAGACCGGCCCAGTCGGTCGCTTCGCGCAGCGCATGCGCGAGTGCTGTTCCGTCAGAGGTGGTTTCGCCGTCGGCAACGACGACGCGGTCCGCGCCCAGCGACCGGCAGAATTCGGCCCTCTTCTCGTCGCTGACGACGGCAAGCACCTCCGCGCCCCGGGCCTTGCCCAGTTGGACCGCCGCGATTCCGCTGCCGCCCGCGGCGCCGAGCACGGCCAGGCGTTGTCCCGCCTTGAGTCCGCCGCGATCGACCAGGCCGATCCATGCCGTCATGTTGGGGATCCAGAATCCCGCCGCGACGGTGTCGTCCATGCCCGCGGGAACCCGGAAAACGTTGCTCGCGTGTGCAAGAGCCTCGGCGGCGAAGGATCCGTTGCCGCTGACGAAGTCACTGACACCCAGCACACGGGTGCCGAGTGCGATATCGACGCCCGCCCCTACCGCGGTAACGATGCCGACCAACTCCTGCCCGGGGGTAAAGGGCAACGGGGGTGTCAGTGGGTAGGTGCCACGACACATCAGTACGTCGGGTAGTCCGAGGCCGGCCGCCGCGACGTGGATTCTTACTTGCTCGGGGCCCGGGACCGGTACCTCCCGGTCTACTTGGCGTAAGACATCGGTCGGCTCACCGCTTCCGTGGACCTGCCAAGCTTTCACGTTCTCTCCTTAGCCGCAGACCGCCGGCGCTTGTAAATCACATAATGATCACACCGTAATTTCGCGGCTGGGAAGGGTCGGCCGTGACCGCCCATGTCGCTCAGTATCGACTGTCTCCGGGCTGCCCTGAGAGGGCCTCGAGCGCCGTCCGGGCATCGCGAGTGCGGCCGCTCAACGTCCCGTTGGCACCTCCGCAAAACCCGGCACGCCGGCGTCCGCAACGGAATTGAATCGAATGCGAGTGTCGAGCCGCTCGTTGATCTCGTCGATCGCGCTCTGGGGTAGCGCGGTGACATCGAAGTTCTCGCGTATGCGTGACGGGGTAACAGATCCCGTCAGCACCGCGCTGCCGCGCTGAATCCCCCAGGCCAGCAACACTTGCGCGGGAGTCTTGCCGTAACGCCGAGCGATATCGACGATCAGCGGATCGTCGAGCAGTCGCGGCTCCAGCGCATGCCCCAGCGACGCGAAGGCCAACAGGATGATGCCGTCGGTCTTGCACAGCTCACGCAATTCCCATTGCGGGTGATACGGATGCGACTCCACTTCGACGACGGCCGGCTTGATTCGGGCGGCGTCGAGGATCTGTCGGGTGCCGTCTACGTCGATGTCGGACAGGCCGATCGCGCGGGTAAGTCCCTCGTCGACAAGCGCCTCCATCGCGGCCCAAGTCTGCGCTAGCGTGACGCCGTCGTCGTAGATGACGGCTCCGTGCGCGTCGCGGGGGTCTTGGTCCTCGCCGGGCGCGAAGGCGAACGGTGTGTGCACCAGATAGAGATCGACGGCGTCGAGTCCCAATCTGTGCAGGCCGGCCTGCAGCGCGGGCCGGACCCGTTCGGGTCGGTGGTTGTTGTTCCATAGCTTGGTCGTGACAAACAGGTCCTCACGGCGGACCGTGCCGGCGGCGAACAACTCCTTGAGCGCGGCGCCGACTTCGGCTTCGTTGCGATACCGTTCGGCGGCATCGAGGTGACGGAAACCCACCTCGACCGCGGCTTTGACGGCCTCGCGCGTCTTGCGGTTATCGGAAAGCGACGTCCCAAACCCGAGTGCAGGGATCTCGCGACCATTGTTCAACGCGAATTTGTGCTGATACAGCTTCTCGATTGTTTCCATGTTGTTCGGCCTCCTTTAGAGTTGACGCGAAAGTTGTTCGGCGCCAATGGCTTTCTTGAGCTGATCGACTGCCTCGGCCGTGGTCCAGACGGCGCTGGCGAGGAATCGGAAGTTCACCAGCGCGGCCAGATAGCCGTCGCCTTCGGGTAAGCGTGGGCCGGCGGTGGCATCTTTGACGACGGCGACCTCGAAGCCCTGCTCGATGAGTTCGCGCAGGTGGCCTTCGACGCAGAGGTTGGCGGCCATTCCCGCCAGGACCACCTGGTTGATGCCGCGCTTGCGCAACTGGAGCACGAGGTCGTTCGACTCCGGGCCGACGATTTTGTGCGGAGAGGCGATCACGGTTCGTCCGTCGTGGATGTGGTGCTGGTATTCCGGCAGGAAATCGGCACCGGAGCCGGCGAATCCGTCCGTCGTGTAGGGGCCCCGGCGGTCAAACATGCCGACGGTACTCATGAACTGTTCGAGCGGATCACTGAAGTGCCACTGGCTGTCGGTCGGATAGAAGTGGTGCGGTGATATCGCGACGGTGATGCCCGCGCGCTTCGCGGCGTCGAACAGTTCCCCGATGTGCGCGACGGTGTTGTTGTCGCGGACACTGTCACCGAACACCGACCACGAAACCCCTTCGGGGCTAAGGAAATCGATCTGTGGATCGGTGACGACGAGCGCGGCGTGCTGATGATCGAGCTCGAAGGTGGAGCTCGGCAGCCCGGGGTTTTGCGGTTCGGCATACCTGGACAGATCGGTCATCGCGGTCATCCCTTACGCTCGTAGTAACACCACAATAGATGACCAGTCGTCTATAAATCAAGAGGTATCGGCGCGGGTGTTCTGATCGTCACAAAATCACCCCAGAAGTGCCGGCACGGTGATCGTTTCGAACCGTTCATACGGGTCACGGCTGCGGGTCACCTTCCCGCGCAGGGCCGCGCCCTCCCACGATTCGATCAGCAGGGACGCGAGTTCGGCGGCATCGACGTCCTTTCGGATGTCGCCGGAGCCGTCCTGGCCGGAACGCACGCACGCCGTCAAGGCCGTGTCCCAGCGCTGAAGAATGCGGGCAAGCTCGGCGCGTACCGGTTCGCTGGAACCGGCCAGCTCGAGCGACAGGTTGCCGACCAGGCAGCCGAGCAGAAACTCGCCCGACTCGTGTTCGTCGGCGAGCGCATGGAAGAAGCGTGTGATTCGCCGCTGTGCCAGTTCGTCCGCGTCAAGGATGGGCAGCAGCCGTGCTTCGATGTCGGACCAGTAGTGGCCGAGGATCGCCGCGGCGAATGCCTCTTTGCTCGAAAAGTAGGCGTAGAACGAACCTTTCGGCACACCGGCTGCGTCGGTGATGTCTTTGACGCCACTGGCGGCGAAGCCGCGCGCATGTATGAGTTCGAGTCCCGCCGCGAGCAGGCGCCGGCGCACGTCGGGGTTCGGCGGCCGTGGCATGCTATCGATATTAGCCGACCGGTCACCTATTCACGGACGGTTAGGGGCTTAGCAGCGTGCGCCGGGGCCGTCCACCACCAAACCCGAGCAGCCGCTGCGGCACCGGATTCGATGGATGATCCGTCCGACCGTGTCTCCCCGAGAGGAGTACTGGTACCAGACCAGGGCGTCCGCCAGGCCCTGGCATTTACGGCATTTGTCGGTTTCACGTTTGTACATTGGCGTCCTCCATCTTGAGGAGCGAGGGGAATCGTTCAACGCTGGGCGACTTGAATTTAAATTACATCAGCGTTATTGCTGTGTCGCTTTCCCGCGCCGAGAGTTTTTCAACTGTAAACGCTAGGCGACATCGTTGCAGCTCAGCTGCAACATAATTGATACATAACTCGTCGAAATGCGTTGCGCACAGTCAAGCTCCGTCGATTGCCGGGGGGCCGCGTCCTCCGCCCGCATTGCGGCCTCCACAACGTCATGGCGGCTTAATCATATTGTGGCCCAGTGGTA
The DNA here is from genome assembly GCF_026625985.1 of Mycobacterium sp. Aquia_213. NCBI lineage: Bacteria > Bacillati > Actinomycetota > Actinomycetes > Mycobacteriales > Mycobacteriaceae > Mycobacterium > Mycobacterium sp. Aquia_213. The sequence continues at coordinate 5,103,011 of NZ_CP113116.1, read as the reverse complement.
TTGGCTGTTGTGGAGCACTGAGTGCTGTTTCGTCGAGACGGAATAACGCCGAAGGCTGATACTTTGACCCTGTGGTTGCGGCGGACCTTCCCGATGGCACGAGCAAGATCGCGGCGTTCTGGAACCTTATCGCCCCGCAACGACTCACCGAGGTTGTTGACGTCGGTGCCAATCCGATCGATACCGAGCCGCCTTACACGTCCATGCTTGCCGCGGGGCTATGTCGTGTGACGGGGTTCGAGCCTCAGCTCGAGGCGCTGCAGACGCTGCAACAAAACCAAGGCCTACACGAGCGCTATCTGCCGTATGTGGTGGGCGATGGCGGTGCGCACACGCTCAACGTGTGTCGCGGATCCGGGTTCACCAGCCTGTTCGAACTGGACCCGGCGGCGCTGGATGTTTTCGAATACATCAAGCTGCCCGGGGAAGTGGTCGAACGCATACCCGTGCAATCCCGCAGGCTCGATGACATCGCCGAGATTGAACACGTCGACTTACTGAAGATCGACGTTCAAGGAGGCGAACTCGCGGTATTTCAAGGCGGCACAGCCAGACTCGCCAAAGCGGCCGCAATTCAGACCGAGGTTTCGTTCGTGACGCTGTACAAGGATCAGCCGACGCTGGGCGACATCGACTCTGAGCTGCGCAGCCAGGGATTCCTTCCGCACTGCTTCCCCGAGGTCAAGCTCTGGCCGATTTCGCCGTTCGTGGATCCGCGCCAGCCCACCAACCAGGTTCTGGAGGCCGACCTTGTCTATGTGCGCGACTTCACCCACCCGGACTCGATGAGCACCGAGCAACTCAAGCAGCTGGCCCTGATCGCGCACTACTGCTATCGATCGTTCGACCTGGCATTGCGCTGCGCGCTGCTGCTGGAATACCGGCTAGCGGTCGAGCCAGGGATCCAGCAACGCTATCTGGACATTTTGGCGGCCGGCTGATTGCGGTCAGGCCGGATGCAGGCTGACGGCGATGCCGGAGTAGCGGACCATGCCGGTCACCACGTCGATGTCGTCCTTGTTGGTCAGGCGATTGACGTTGGCCTCGTGGTGGCCATGCGGAATCGACACCGCCCCGCGCCGCATCGCGTCGTCGACCTTCGCGATGCCGGTCAGCTCTCCGCTGGCGCTGCGTACCGTCACACGCCCGCCGCTGACGACGCCCGCGGCGGCGCCGTCCTCGGGGTTGATCAGGATCTCCGGCCCCTCGCCGAGAAAGTCGAGCTGCCCGTTCAGCTTTCGGCGCTGACGGCGCGGCACCATCACCAACGGCGGGGGTGGCTCGAGAGCGGCGAGTTGATCGACGAGCAGCGGCGGGGCCAGCCGCCAGCCGCCCATGCGCCCGATGTGGTCCTCGACCCACGCCGCCGGCAGCTCGCGGGGCACCTCCGCCCAACCCGTTGCGGCCACTTCGTCGTATTTGGCGCGGGCGCCGGCCAGCAGCACGGAGATCACGTCGTCGTCGGTGCTGCTGTCCGGGTCTCCGAGACTGCTGAGGTCGTGGCCGAGCCGCTTGCCGATTTCGGCGAACACCCACCACATCGATCGCCGCTCACCGACCGGCTCGACGACCGCGGAACTGTATTGCACGGAGACTTGCGAGCTCAGGATGTCGTGAATGGTGATGTCGGGGCGTTCCAGGGGATCCTTGGTCGGCAGCACGTGGGTGGCCAACTCGGTGGTCTCGTTGTTGATGATCTCGGTGGTGGCGAAGACCTCGAGGTTTTGCAGCGCGGGGATCAGCTTGCCGGTTTCGGGAAACGAGGTGACCAGGCTGCCGCCGACGTTGATCAGGGCCCGGATGTGTCCCGCCGCGATTTCGTCGGGCAGCACCGCGCACGGCCATTCGTTGATGAACGCCTGCGCCTCCGGCCGGCTGCGGGGGCCGGGACCGAAGGATCCCTCGATCGGAGTGATCGGCAGGAGATCACCGAAAGTTTCGAGCTGGTAAGCGAATCCGGGATGGAACCAGGTACCGCCCGGCCGGTTCATCGCGCCGGTGAGAATCATCAGCACCCAGGCCAGCCACTGGGTGACATTGGCGCGCTCGGCGGTCATCGTGACCCCGGTGCCGGTTTCGACCGCGACGCACTTGGCGGCGCGCACCGCCGCGCAAAGCCGCGTCAGCTCCGTCGCCGGGACGTCGGCGAGCGTCGCGGCGTGTTCGAGGGTGAACGGCTCAACCGCGGCAGTCAGCTCGTCGATACCTTGAACCGGCACATCGGTTTTCATGCCGTCGCGCAGAATTTCGCGCACCAAGTAGGCGAGCACCGCGTGGTCGGTACTCGGGCGCGCGGCCAGGTGGCCGGAGGCCAGTCGCGCGGTCTCGGTGCGTCGCGGGTCGATCACCCACACCTGCCCGCGCTTGGCGATGTCGCGCACCGTGCCGGTCGGGTTGGGCATCGAGATGGCGTGGCCATGTGAGACCACCGGGTTGACGCCGACGAGCAACAGAAAATCGCAGCTGTCCAAATCCGTTCGGCCGGACAGGCCCATGAATCCGCCGACCAGGTCGGAGACCAGCGGCTTGGCGGTGCCGTCGATGGTCAGCGGGCTGAACTTCGCCGGCGTGCCGATCGCGGCGTGCAAGGCTTCGGCCATTCGGAAGCCGGCGCTTTCCATGGTGCTGAAGTAGAAGCCGACCGATTCGGGCCCATGCCGGTCGATGATGTCCTTCAGCCGGGTGCCCAGATCGTCGAGACAGGTGTCCCAGGTGGTGTCTTGCAACCGGCCGTCGATCCGAATCCGCGGCCGTTCGAGCCGGTCCGGATGGTGGTGCAACTGCGGCAGTGCCCGGCCCTTCGGGCAGCAGTAACCGTGGGAAAACGGGTGGTCCTGGTCGCCGCGCACGCGGAGGACCTCGTCCCCTTCGACGTCCACGAGAATGCCGCACACAGACGTGCAGATGCGGCAGAAACTGCGCACGGTTTTCATACATCGATAACGTACTCTCGCGATCGGAGAAGCACTATCACTTTTTTGGTAATGGCATTTCCACCGCGTTTATCGGACGCAGGCCGACGGCGCCCGGCCGCAGAGCTAGAACCAGGGGCCGGGGTAGTGGCCTTCCTGGTCTTGCACCATGACGATTTCCTTGCACTCTCCGCCCGCGGTGGTCTCACCCCGACAGACCAGCGTCCATCCCGATATCCGCTCGAAGGGCCGGATGGCCCAGTTCGTTGCGACCGGATCGGGAGCGGGCAAGGCGAGCACCGAGTACGTTCCGCCGATGTTCGTGATGTAGAGGTGGCCGCCGAAGAATGCCATTTTGGCGATCGGCATTTTCTTGGCGTCTTCGCGGTTCTTCAGCAGGTCCCAGTGCTGGGTGCGCAGGTTCCACACTCCGAAGCCGAACTGCGAGTCGGCCGAGTCGCGACCATCGACGAACAGGCTTCCGTCCGACAACGTGGCGGCCAGCCCGCCGCCGGAGATCCGGTCGGAGTCGCCGACCTTGATGATGGCCTTGGAGTTCAGGTCGAGGAACATGGTCGACACGACGGTGGGAGAGTCTCGTCGGGTGATCTTCACCAATTTATCTGGCCCGTCGGATAATTCGGCGTCGACGCTCACTACGTCGTTGTCCTGATAGATCGCCTCACCGGACGGGCGGCGCAGCTCGGCGCCAGAGGTCTTGCCGGGTTGGGTGTTTCGCTGAAACGACAAGACATCCGGCCAGACTCGACCGGGTTGTGGGTCGTTCCACGCCATGGACAGGTCTGTGCCGGAAAGTATCACGGTTCGTGGCGGTGACGCGGTCGCATGTCCGTCGGTGAAGGCGTTGAGCCATGGGGTGCCGGAAGTCGTTGCGCCAAGCCGCCATTGCTTCGGGTCGGTGAATTTCAAGTCAGGAGTCGGTGGTTGCAGTTCTTTCGTCGCCGCGGACTTCCCCGTCCTGAAGTCGAAGGCGTAGCCGGTGGTCTTGGTGACCTCGGGTGCGGGCGCCTGCGCCGGTTCGACGGTCGTCACCACATAGACGACTTTCATGTCGTCCGCCGAGCCCGACAGCGCGCACATCGCTCCGGTGACGTTCTCGCCGGCGGGAATCGTCGGGAGGGGCGGCGCTACATATTGTCCGGTTTTGGTGTCGAATATTTTGGGGCGAATGTCTTCGAGTGCGGATTTGCGGACGGAGAATTCCTCGGGGCAACCGAAGTAAGCCGTTCCGCCGTAGCTTTTCCAGTCTTTCTCCAGTGGGCCGGTTATCGGCGGCGGCGGTGGAGCCGAACTGGTGGTGGTCGTCGGCTCCGAAGTCGAGGTTGTCGGCGCTGCCGCCGGCGGAGATGCCGTCTCCGAGCAGGAGGCAAGGACCAGACAGATTGCCGGCCCGAGCAGGGCAAGCCGGTATCTGGGCACACTTCGGCCCTGGAACCCACGCATCAGAAAACCCCCGTTAACTTCGTGTAACCAAGCAGCGTAGGGCGGGCTCGCTGGGGCCGCGACTCGTGGGGTCTTTCTCACAATCGCGCAATCACGAAAGCGGTTGGGCCTCTGGGAATGTCCACTCGCCATTGAGGATCTTTTCGTGCGGCCGGTAGAGCCGGACCAAATAGTTCCACCCCGGCGTGATCGGCAGGCAGTTCGATATCGCGGCATCGCAGCCGCCGAATTGAATGGTGATTGTGCCGTCGGAGTCGCGGTGCGCGGTGATGTTGTTCAGCGAATAGGAGTGAAGCGAGTTCGGGGTGAAGTAGCCGTCTTTGTTGTAGACGGTGACCGACCAGAACCCGTCCACCGGTACCTCGCCCACGGTGAGCTGGTAGTAGGTGGCGCCGTCATCTTCCGGTGTGTGGAAGGTGAAGTAGAAGGCATCCTTTTCGGGATTGCCGCCCCATGCCACCGCGGAGCCGATCAGGTGGCGCACCGGGTCGACGGCATCCTTCGGGCCGAACATCGCCCTGGAGTCCGGAACTGTGGCGCCCAGCTGAACAAGCGCGTCGCGGACCGCCTTCTGGCTGACCGGGTCCCACTTCGGGACATCGAAGCTGCCCGCATCGGTCTGATGCACTGCCACGGCGTCTTGGAGCGCATGGACCGCACCGAGGTCGGCCTCGTCATTGGGATCGACCAGGATGCGCAGGGCCGCCATCACATACCGGGTCTCGATGCCGTCGCGGTCGAGAGTGTGTTCGCCCTGCCCGTAGAACACCGCCGGCACGTAGTGGTCCTCGCTGATCACCTGCATCGACATGAATCGGCCGCCGGTGTCGGGCAGCGCTATCGTGACCGGCCCGGCGTCGAGGTCGAAGACGCCGGTGGAATACAGCGTGTCGCGGTTTGATCGCACCACCAGCTGCCTGTCCAGCGGCATCAACTCGCGGAGGTGGAGGAACTTGCCGAACCCGCCATCGGCGGCCGCGTTGCCGAAATACAGGTCGGTTTCGGCCCGGACGAAGTTGTCCGGTGAGACCAGCACCGCGCCGTCGGATGTCTTGCGGTCTGTCACTGTTCGGACCCTACGCGGGTGGTCGCCGGCGCGAAACCGGTTGGGCATCTTGACCGGCCGGCGGCCGCCGCCACACCAATGTGCTGCGCGTCGTCCCGCCCGCTTCGTCGGTTCTGGTCGCCGACAGGGTTAACCGGTCGCCGTCGACGCTGGCATGCCGAAACTGTGGTTGCGCCAACAATTCCGGCATCATCGAGACGCTGACGTCGTGGTGCAGCGTCGACGTTTCCTCGTCGACCGAGAATCGCCCGCCGTAGGCGACGTAGCCACTCATGTCAGACTCGGCAAGTTGGGCCGACATGTGACCGTCGGCGGTATAGAGAATCAGACCGCGCGGCGTCGCGCCGAGTGGCTGACGGTCCTCGCCGGTGGTCTCGTCGCGGGCGACGAAGGACACCAACTCCCACGCACCAAGGACGGCATCTCGCAGTGACACGAGTTCCATCCTGACAGTTGGTAATACACGGATGGGGCTATGGTGCAGCTTCGAACTCGATGGGCAATGTTTTCGGGCCGCTCAGGGTCACCATGGGCTTCCAGGGCACCGGTCCGGTGGTGCGCGGGTTCCGCAGCCGTTGGGTGAGCACGGTGAGTGCCTCGGCAATCTCGCGCCTGGCCAGGTTGGCGCCCAGGCAGTAATGGACGCCACCGCCGAACGTCAAGATTGCCGGCGCGCCCTCGCGGGTGATGTCGACGCGGTCGGGGTCGTCATAGACGGATGGATCACGGTTGGCGGCAAGGGTATTCATCAGAACCGCGGTGCCGGCGGGAAAGAGGTACCCATCGATTTCGGCGTCTTCGGTCACCATGCGAAGAGTTCCGCACACGATCGGCGAATGGCGCATCGTCTCCTCGACGGCGGGCATGGCCAGCTCCGGCCGCTCGCTGAGCAACTGCCACTGATCCGGGTGTTCGCAGAGCACCTGCACCGCGGCGGCCACCTGGTTCCGGGTGGTGTCCGTCCCCGCCAGCAGCAGGCCTCCGGCGAGCATGCGCAGCTCGGCGGCGTCGAGGCGATCGCCGTCGTCCTCGGCGCGGATCAGGTCGGAGAGTAGATCCTCGGTGAGGCTATGCCGGCGCCGGGCCACCATGTGGTCGACATAGTCGTCGAGCTCACCCCAGGCACGCATCACGTCCGGCTCGATTTCGCTGACGTCGACGGTGAAGCTGAACGCTTTGAACACCTCGTCGGCCCACACGGAGAATTGCTTCCAGTCTTCGCGGGGAGCGCCAAGCAGCGCGCAGATGATCGGGACGGGGTAGGGGCGCGCGATGTCGGAGACGACATCACACCGGCCGGCGTCGGCCACCCGGTCGACCAGCTCGTTCATCACGTTGGCCATCGTGTCGTGCAGCCGCAGGGTCGCGCGCGGCGTGAAGGCCTTGGACGTCAGACTGCGCAGCCGATGATGCGGGTCCCCTTCGAGGCACAGCAGGCTGTTGACCACCTTGTCCCACAGCGGTCCCGACGTGATGCCCTGCACAAGCAAGTTCAAGCCGGGCGGAATCTGAAACCGGCTATCCCGCAATATCGATCGGACCAGATGGTAGGAGAGGACTTCGGGCCCATACGGTCCCAACGCGATCGGGGCCTGCTGTTGGGCGGCTCGAAGACGGGGATAGACCTCGGCCGGTGTCTCCTCGGCGTCGTACGCGAGCACGGGAAGGTCGGCATCGAAAATGCTTGCGGGAGCTGTGCCTACGGTCATGACGGTCTCCTTAGCGCGGATGCGCCGGGGCGCGGAGCTCGCGGACAACTTTCGAATAATGTATGGCCATGTTGTCCGAGTGTCAACGGGGCGCGTTGCGGAGCAGCGAAATCCGGCGGCGAAATCGGGAGTTTTTGGGGCGGATGCCTCATGCGCCGATGCGGTGCAGGGCCGACCATTGCGGCATGGTTGTCAGCAATTTCGAGCCCAGGACCGCTGCGGTCGCGCCAAACCAGCCGTGGCACAGGCTGTTAACGGAAGGTCATGCGCCGCTGGTGCGGGCACGGCGGGTGTTCCGCTACCTGCCGTCGGCACCGCGTTGCAAGGTGTGCAACAACCCGTTCGGGGGACCGGGCGGACGAGTTTTCGCCGCGGCCGGTTTCAGCCCGTCGCGAAAGAACCCGAATCTGTGCAGTCGCTGTTGTGACGCGCTGCCCCCGGGCGGCGCCGAGGTGGATGTCGCGGTGCTGTTCGCCGACATCCGCGGCTCCACGGCGCTGGGCCAGCGCGGCATCGCCGCGGACTTCGCCGCGCTGCTCAACCGGTTCTACGCTGCCGCGACACAGACGCTGCTGCGACATGATGCGGTGATTGACAAGCTGATCGGCGACGAGGTCATGGCGTTCTTTGTGCCGGGCATCAGCGGGCCGGACTACCGGCGTCGCGCGGTTCTGGCGGGGATGGAGCTGCTCCGAGCCGTCGGGTATGGCGGCGACGAGCGGCCGTGGCTGCCGCTGGGTGTGGCGGTCAACGCGGGAGTCGCCTACGTCGGCAATGTCGGGGCAGCGGTAGTCGATTTCACCGCGCTGGGCGATCCGGTCAACCTGTCCGCCCGGATGCAACAACACGCCGCCGGCGGAGAATTGCTCGTGGCATCCGGAGTCGCCGACGACATGATGGGAACGTCACCGCGGCGGCGGTTGAACCTGCGCGGATACGACCGGCCGATCGAGGCCTACTCCCTAGAGGCGTGACTCTGGTAGTCGACCGGCCAGTGTTTGATGCCGTTGATGAAAGGTGACCGCAGCCGTTGGGGATCTCCCGCGGAAGCCAGGTCGGGCAGGTAGTCGGCGATCGCGTTGAACATGATGTCGATCGTCATGCGCGCCAGGTTGGCGCCGATGCAGTAGTGGGCGCCGGTGCCACCGAATCCCAGGTGTGGGTTCGGACTGCGTAAGACGTTGAACGCGTACGGGTCTTCGAAGACCTCTTCGTCGAAATTGGCGGAACGGTAGAACATCACCACCCGCTGACCCTTCTTGATCGTGACGCCGCCGAGCTCGGTGTCGGTCAGCGCCGCGCGCTGAAACGCCGTGATCGGTGTGGCCCATCGGATGATCTCGTCGGCCGCGGTCTTGGGTCGCTGCTGTTTGAACAGCTCCCACTGGTCGGGGTGATCGGTGAAGGCCATCATCCCCTGCGTGATCGAGTTGCGGGTCGTCTCGTTGCCGGCGATCCCCAGCGTGACCACGAACATCCCGAACTCCGCCTCGGAAAGCCCGTCACCGTCGGCGCCGGCCGCCACCAGCGTCGTGACGATGTCGTCACCCGGATCCTCGGCTTTACGGGCCGCCAATTGCATTGCGTACCACATTAATTCGCCCGCCGAGGTGAGTGCGTCGTAGTCGGCGAACTCCGGGTCGTCGCTTCCGATCATCTTGTTGGACCAGTCGAACAGCTTGCCGCGGTCCTCCGCCGGCACCCCGAGCAGGCCGGCGATGGCCTGCAGCGGCAACTCGCAGGCCACCTGCAGGACGAAGTCGCCCGAGCCTTCTTTCGCGGCCTGTTGCGCGATCTGCCGGGCGCGCTCATTGAGGTCGGCGCGCAGTTGCTCGACGGCGCGCGGGGTGAAGCCGCGGGCGACGATCTTGCGCAGTCGGCTGTGTTCGGGGTCGTCCATCATGATCATCGATGCCCGGCCGGCTTCGATTTGGCCCTGCGCCTGGTCTTCTCGGTAGCGCGGCACGATGGACTTCGTCGCCGACGAGAAGACGTCGCTGCGCAGCGACACCTCGCGGATATCGCGGTGCTTGGTCACCATCCAGTAGCCGCCATCGGCGAACCCGCCCTGATCGAGCGGCTGCTCATTCCACCAGATCGGCGCCGCCCGGCGCAGTTCCGCCAACTCCTGCACCGGTAACCGGTGGGCGTAGATGTCGGGATCGGTGAAGTCGAACCCCGGCGGGAGGTTCGGAGTAGCGATGGATGTGCTCCTCGGGGATTGCGGCTGTGAGGAGATGCTAGCGCTTAGCCGCGGTTGGGCATACACATTAGGGGCAAATGTCGGCTATTTGCCGTGCGGGTCGCTGGCATTGAGCGCCGCGATCACCTTGTCCTGGTCGCCGCGGGCCTCGCCGTGGCGCAGGAATTTGACGCGCTCGACCTGAATCTCTTTGCCGTCGGGTTCGTTTTCCAGCAGCCGCATGACCTCGTCGAGAAATTCGTCGAGTGGCATCGCGGCGTCGTTTTTGCTTTGTCCGGGCATCAGTTCGGTTTGCACGGACGGCGGTACCAGTTCTTTGACTTCGACGCTTGAGTCGGCCAGTTGCAGACGCAGTGACTCGCTGAGCAGGTGAATGGCGGCCTTGGACGCGTTGTAGCTGGGAGTGACCCGCAGCGGCGCGAAGGCCAAGCCCGACGAGACCGTGATGATGGTTGCTGCCGGCTGCTTTTGTAGATGCTCGACGAACGCCGCGATGAGGCGAATGGGCCCGAGCACGTTGGTGGTGATCGTCGCTTCGGCCGTCTCGAGGAACGTGTCGGGGTGATGCCAATCCTCGATCTTCATGATGCCGGCCATCGTGATGATGACGTTGAGGTCGGATGACGCGCCAGCACCTCTTGGGCGGCCGCGCGCACGCTCGCTGCGTCGGCGGTATCGATCTGCACCGTGTCGAGACCGGCATGTTCGGCGGCGATCTGCTCGAGCAACTCGGTCCGGCGGCCTCCGACGATGACGGTGTTGCCCTTGGCCTGCAGCCGTAGTGCCAGTGCCAAACCGATCCCGCTGGTCGAGCCCGGAATGAAGATGGTGTTGCCGGAGATATTCATGCGCGCCCGCCTTTCTGGTGTAGCTAGAGCTTGCCAATTCGGCGGGCACTGCGCAGCCCGTTGCTCAGCTTGTCGAGCTGGACACCTTCGGGGTGTCGTGCGCGCCGAGGTTGGTCGCCGCGGTGATGATGGCGCGTTCGATCTGGCGAAGCGCATGCACGGCGGTGAGGAATCGCCGGGTGCCGGGATGCGGCCCGTGCTCGCCGTCGTGATGGCGGGCCAGCGCCTCGGCGGCGTCGAGTGCATCGGTGTTGGAGTTGACGCACACCCCGGTTGCCCCGTCGACGAGGGCGGCCAGTGCGTCGATGTTGTTCCGGGTCTGTTCGGCGGCGGCGGTGAAGGCATCCGCGAGCTGTGGCGATCCGAAGTGGTCCTGGTAGCGCTCGCTGCTGCGCGCCAGGCTTCGTCCGTACCGGTCGCAAGCGGTGAAGATGCGCAGGCCACGCCGGATGCTGCGGCGCCCGGCAAGGCCGGCCACTCCCGCCAGCAGCGGCTTGGCGGTAATCCGGAACTGCTGCAGGTCTCGGTCGAGTTGACGCGCTTGCTCGGTCGGGCTGGCGGCTTCGTCCCTGCCGAACATCGTGGCCGTGGAGATCTCGATCAGCGCGGTCAACGCCGTCAAGAAGGCGTGCGTGTCGTCGCGGATCGCGGTTCTGGTGTTCGTCGGCAACACCAAGATCGCCACGGTCACACCGATCACAGCACCGATCGCGGTCTCTTCGATCCGCAACAGGAATACGCCGAACGAGAATTCGCCCATCAGGCCGTAAAGCAGCGCCAGCATGGTGGTGATCCAGAACGTCATCAGGCTGTAGGTGACCGTCATGAAATAGAAGGCGCAGAACAGGCAGACGAAGATCGCGACCAGCGAGGTCGTCTTGTCGCCGGCGACCAACGTGGCCGCCAGGATGCCGCAGGGCACGCCGAGGATGGTGCCGAACAGCCGCTGCCAGCCCTTGGTCAGGGTTTCACCCCAGGAGTTGGTGCCGGCGAAGATCACGAACGTCGCGATCACCGCCCAGAACCAGCGGGCCGGCGACACCAGCTCGCCGGTGACGATGGCCAACGACGCGGCGATCGTCACCTGAATGGCCTGCCGGGTGGTCTGCGATAGGCCGGTGTCGGCCTTCTCGGCAGCGGCGGCTTCGTCTGGTGGGTCGTCTGCGGGCTCGGGTGGCTCGGTGGCGCCGGGGCCTGCCACCGCGCCGGTGGTGGCGTGCTCGACGATCGCACGGATTTCGGCAGTTGCGTTGGCGGCGTTGATGATTGCCAGCGCAAGGCGGCGTACCGCGGCTTGACCGGGGTCGTCGTGGGCGGTGGGCCCGGGCTGCTGGTCGAGAACCCGCTGCGCGTGATCCGCCGCCAGCTGCAGACCGCCGGGCGCCGGAACCCGGATCGCTCGCGCGAGTTCGTCGAGCGCCCCGACCAATTCGATGCGGGTGCCGACCGCAATGGCGGTGGGATCTTCCGCGACGAGTGCTGCCACGGTCCGCCCGGCGTTGGCGACCCATTCGATGGCTAGTTCGGCGTCGAACAACCACGGAGCCAGTTGCTGGCTGGTCACTCCCGGCCACAGGACGGCGGGGTCGGCCTTGTCCTCGATCTGGCTCTGCACCATCAGGGCGGTCTCGTTGAGCCGAATGGTGCGGGCCCGCATGTGGCGTCGGCGCCGTTCGTCGAGCCGGCCGGTACGAACCGCCTCGGTCGTGGTGCCGACCAGGATGGCCATCCGGGCGCGCAGCGCACGAATCGTGGCGCGCAGCACGCGTTCTGGCCGATCGGGCATGACGTAGCTGCTCATCACGTACGTGCACACGGTGCCCACCACGACAGCGCCGATCATCCACGGCAATTCCGAAATGGCTGCTCGCAGATACAAAGTGAAGAAATACGCCATGAACGCGACCATGCCGAGTGCCCTGCCCCGGGGTCCGAAGCGGCGGACGTAGACCGCGGCGAACACCACCACCACGAACACGGCGTCGGCGGCCACCGGGTGTGGTGCGAGCAGCGCGGCGGCGGTGATGGACAGCGCGGCGGGCACGGGCAGCAGCGCCATTGTGATGCGCTGTTGGCGCGGGTCCGGCTCGTTGACGGATCGGGCCGCGATCATCGTGATCACGACGCCCAGCAACGCGACGGTCAGCGGCTGTCCGGTTGCCCGGGTCAGCACGAAAAGCATCGCCAGCGAACAGGCCAGCGCGGCCGTCGTCCGAGTGGCCATCCGCAGTCGCAACAACCCGGGATCGGAGCCGATCCACCAATTTCGCGCCCGCTCGTAGAGCACCGTCGTGGATTCGCGCAGACCGCCGGCGGCGTCGAGATTCGGGGTATCGCCGAGGCCGCGCTCGTGCACCTCGCGCCCACCCGACACCCCGTTACCGCCTCTCGTCTGCTCACCCTTTGGGCAGCGCCACTGCCTGACTGCTGCCGACCAGGCTAGTCTTCGAACTCGTGACAGCGCCGACGCGGGCGAAACTGGCCGACGGCCGTGACCTGTTGTTCTTCGCATTGCCCGGGCACTCTGCGGAGCCGGTCGCCGATCGCAGACCCTTGCCGGAGCGCAACCCGGACCCGTCGCAATTGCGGTACGACCGGTCGACCGGGCAGTGGGTGATCATCGCCACGCTGCGACAAGACCGCACCTACAAGCCGCCCGCCGACCAGTGCCCGCTGTGTCCGGGCCCCACCGGATTGACCAGCGAGGTGCCCGCGCCGGACTACGACGTCGTCGTATTCGAAAACCGGTTCCCGAGCCTGTCCGGCACCGGCCGGCCGATGGCGGCGCCGGCCGGCGACGGCTTCATCTCCGCGCCGGGGCATGGCCGCACCGAGGTGATCTGTTTCTCCAGCGACCACACCGGTTCGTTCTCGGAATTGCCGCCGGCGCATGCGCGGCTGGTGGTCGACGCGTGGCGGCACCGCACCGCCGACCTGCTGGCCGCACCGGGTGTCGAGCAGGTCTTCTGCTTCGAAAATCGCGGGGAGGAAATCGGCGTCACGCTGAGCCATCCGCATGGTCAGATCTACGGCTACCCGTATCTGACGCCGCGAACCGCCGCAATGCTGGAACAGGCTCGCGAACATCGAAAGCAGCACGGCGACAACCTCTTTGCCAGCCTGCTGGCGCACGAGGTCGCCGACGGCAGCCGCGTCGTCGCGCGCAGCGAGCTGTTCACGGCGTTCGTGCCGTTCGCGGCGCGCTGGCCGGTCGAGGTGCACATCTACCCGAACAGGTTCGTGCGCAACCTTGTCGAATTGACCGACGACGAACTCGACGCGTTCGCCCGGGTCTACCTCGACGTGCTGGGGCGGTTCGACAGGATGTATTCGGCTCCGCTGCCTTATATTTCGGCGCTGCACCAGTACGCGGACACCGACGCCCAGGCCGACGGCTACTTCCACGTCGAATTGATGTCGATCCGGCGCAGCGCCACCAAGCTCAAGTACTTGGCGGCTTCCGAATCGGCGATGGGCGCGTTCATCGGCGACGTCATGCCCGAACACGTGGCCCAGCGATTGCGTGAACTGGCATGACGGTCCGCTACGCGGCACCGGGCCGGATCAACCTGATCGGGGAGCACACCGACTACAACCTCGGCTTCGCGCTGCCGATCGCGCTCCCAGAGCGCACCGTCGTAACCTTTACCCCCGACGGCGGCGATGCCATCACCGTCAACAGCGATCGCGCGGACGGCACGGTACGCATTCCGCTCGGCACCCTTCCCGGCGACCTGGACGGCTGGGCGAGTTACGTGGCCGGGGTGATGTGGGCGCTGCGTCAGGCCGGCCACCCGGTGCCTGGTGGGGCGATGTCGGTCACCAGCGACGTGGCGATGGGGTCGGGCCTGTCGTCGTCGGCGGCGTTGGAATGCGCGGTGCTGGGCGCGATCACGTCGGTCGCCGGTGTCGGCATCGACAGAAAAGAACAAGCGCGGCTGGCCCAGCGCGCCGAGAATGAATATGTCGGCGCCCCAACGGGTTTGCTTGACCAACTGTCCGCACTGTTCGGCGAGCCGTCGACCGCGTTGCTGATCGACTTTCGCGATGTCACCGTCGAGCCGGTGGCCTTCGACCCCGACGCGCGCGGCGTCACGCTGCTGCTGGTCGACTCCCGGGCGCGGCATCGGCACGTCGGCGGCGAGTACGCGGCCCGGCGCGCTTCGTGCGAGCGAGCGGCCGCCGAGCTTGCGGTGTCGTCACTGCGTGAGGTTCAAGACCGTGGGCCATCGGTTTTGGTACCGGTCACCGATCCGGTCGACGTCCGTCGGGCCCGCCATGTGCTGACCGAGAACCGGCGCGTTCTCGATCTCGTGGCCGCGCTGCGTGATTCGGACTTCACCGCGGCGGGCCGGATCATGACCGCCTCGCACGCGTCCATGCGCGACGATTTCGAAATCACCACCGAGCACATCGATCTGATCGCCGACACCGCGGTACGTGCGGGTGCCCTCGGCGCCCGGATGACCGGCGGCGGCTTCGGGGGTTGTGTGATCGCCTTGGTGCCAACCGACCAGGCAGCCGCGGTCGGCCAGGCGGTGCGACGCGCGGTGTCCGACGCCGGGTTCGAGCTGCCGGTAATCACTCGAACCCGGGCGGCCGCGGGCGCGGGGGCTAGCTAACCGGCGTCAGCTTGACTGCACCGAGGTGCATCCGGTCGACCGCCTCGCCGAACTCCTCGAGCGTGGGGATGCGCTGGTCTCGGAATTTCAGCCCGATCATCGTTTGCGCACGCCGCAGGCCATACGCGTCGGCGCATCGCTTGTAGAGATCGGAAACGATCGCGCGGTCCCGGATCAGCTCGCCGCTCATCGCGGTCGACTTTCCGTCGTAGACGACCTGGGCCGGTGCGCCACCGCGGAAGTTCTGCTTCCACGCAGCACCGGTCAGCGCATATAGATCGTTGTCAATCACATGGGCGCTCACCGGAAGTGTGAACGGGCGTCCCGTCTTTCGGCCGGTGAAACTCAGCACCATCAGCTGCTTGCGGGCCGGGCCGGCCAGCGGGGTGCGCAGCAGGAAACCCAGCATCGGGTTGACGAGTTTGAGCAGGAACGAGGGCGGGTGTCCGGCGTCGATCGCGTACGACTCTTCTGCCATGCACACACCGTAAGGCCAATCGCTAGGTTGAGCAGCCTTTTCCGCGCAGGATCGGTGCGAGCTTTGTCAGCGGGACGTGGGGCGCGACGGCGCCGGGCGAAATCCCGCCCGGGCCGCGCTCGGCCGGCATGTACAGGACGAGGTCCTCCCCGTCCAATGACCAGGCCTGGTAGCCGTCGACCAGGGTGCCCTCGGGGTGGTCGGGTTCGAACTGCTCAACCTGGAATGGCGACCCGTCCAGCGCCCGCCGCACATAGGGATGCGCGATCGGCGGGATCGCCGTCAGTGGGTCCACACCGGGGCAGAGCAGATCGGCCAGTTGCAGTTGGCGTTTCGAGTCGAAGGTGAACGTGGTGATCGCGGCACTGGGGTGAGGCATGCTGCTGAAGTACCAATCGGACTGGAAAACAACCGTTTTCGTGATCCCAGCGTGGGTGAGAACCTGCGAGCTCAGGTTGGCGTTACCGTTCCCGTTGCTATCCGTTTCGCCGTAATCGGTGAAGAATTTCCGGATGAATGGCGTCAGGACCGGCCCGGCCGGCGGATTGTCGACGAGGTCGACGGGGTAGGCGGCGGTCACTTCGAGGTGCGCACCGTTGACGTCCCTGCTCACCTTGCACTGTCCGATTTTCCCGTCCCACACCCCATGCACGTCGTTGCAAAGGCGGTTGGGAATCGGGGTCGTGCTGGCAGCGGGACTGCTCGCACCGTGGTTCGGGCCCTGGCAGCCGCACGCGATCAGGGCCGCGGCCAACGCGATGGCGAGCCAGTAACGTGGCATCGCCTCACCTTAGAGGCTCGCTGACCGCGCGCCGCGCGTCTGGGTAGGTGCCAACCCCTGCCAGGCCTGAAACTCGAAATCCATTTGCAAAACGCGCACGCCAAGGCATGGTTATGCAGTAAGACAAGACAAGCCATGAAGTCTCTAAGGGTCCTCATCGCACTAGTTGCGGTGATGGCTGTCTTCATGGCGTTTGTGGCTGCCGCCCCGCCCATCGCCTACGACGGCGAACCGGCTTTCGTCGCGAATCCGGTCGAGCATGTCGACACACTCATCGGCACGGGCACGGGCGGCGAGACGGTGGGCGAGATCAACGACTTCCCCGGCGCCTCCGTGCCATTCGGCATGGTGCAGTACTCACCGGACACCGTCGGCAACTACGCCGGCTATAACCACCACAATTCACGCTCGACCGGGTTCAGCATGACGCACGCGTCGGTGGGCTGCGCTGCATTCGGCGATGTCTCGATGTTGCCGACTACCGATCCGGGCGACGCGCAACCGTGGAATGCCTGGGAACGGATCGCCCACGATGACACGGAACAGGGTGAGCCGGGCTACTACACAGTGCGGTTCCCAGATACCGGAGTGACCGCAGAACTCACCGCCACCACCCGCACCGGCGTCGGCCGGTTCAGCTACCCGCACAACGCCCGGCCCGCTCAGTTCTATGTACGTTCCGGTGCTTCGCTGGCCGGCAACTCGCGCACGGCCATCCATATCGGCGAAGACAACGCGACGATCACCGGATGGGCGACCAGCGGCGGATTCTGCGGCAAGAACAACACGTACACAGTGTATTTCGCCATGAAGTTCAGCCAGCCGTTCACCTCTTACGGCACCTGGGACGGCTATTCGGTTTACCCCGGTGCCCGCAGCGCAGTTGCGCCCTATGGCGGGGGTTACCTCGAGTTTCCGGCCGGGGCTGCTGTCGAGGTCCGCACCGCGATCTCCTACGTCGGTGTCGAAGGGGCGCAAGCAAACTTGGCTGCCGAGGGCGCAGCAAGCTTCAACGAGGTGCGGGCAGCCGCAGTCTCCGAGTGGAACGCGACCTTGTCATGTGTCGCGGTAGCGGGTAGGAATGCTGCCAATATCGACACGTTTTATACCTCCCTCTACCGATCTCTGCTGCACCCCAACACCTTCAATGATGCGGACGGACGCTACATCGGATTCGATGGCGTCATCCATCAGGTGGCCCAGGGGCACACGCAGTACGCCAACTTCTCCGACTGGGACACCTATCGCAGCCTGGCGCCTCTGCAGGGACTGCTGTTTCCCAAGCAAGCCGGCGACATGGCGCAATCGCTCGTCAACGACGCTGAGCAAAGCGGTTCACTTCCGCGCTGGTCTTTTGCGAATGCACCAACCGGCGAGATGAGCGGCGACAATGTAGTACCGCTCATCGTCAACCTCTACATGTACGGAGCGAAAGACTTCGACGTTCGAACAGCGTTGCGGTACATGGTGAATGCCGCGATGAGAGGCGGGGTCGGGCTGAACGGGTATGTGGAGCGGCCGGGCATCGCGACGTACTTGGAGTTCGGCTACGCGCCGTTTACGTACGAGTTCGGAACCGATGGTTGGATCGCCGACGCGTCGATCACGCTCGAATGGTCGGTCGACGACTTCGCTATCTCCCGACTTGCCGACTCGCTCGGTGACACTGCGACCGCAGCCCAATTCCAGAATCGATCGCAGTACTGGCAGAACCTGTTCAATCCGACGACCCGCTACGTGTCGCCCCGGAGCCTGACGGGGTTCTTCCACACCGGCCCCGGATTCGTTTACTCCCCTTCGACTTTCGGCCAAGTCGGATACGACGAGGGCAACGCGGAGCAATACGTCTGGTGGGTACCGCACAATGTAGCCGGCCTGGTGACGGCGCTCGGCGGTCGCCAGGCAGTGGCCAGCCGACTCGACCGCTTCACCGAGAAACTAAACGAGGGCCCCAACGAGCCTTACCTCTGGGCCGGTAATGAGCCGGGCTTCGGGGTGCCGTGGCTCTACAACTACATCGGCCAGCCGTGGAAGACTCAGCGCACGGTCGACCGGGTCCGCGGCCTATTCGGCCCTACGCCGGATGGCGCGCCGGGCAACGACGACCTCGGCGCGCTCTCCAGCTGGTATGTCTGGGCTGCGCTCGGCCTGTATCCCGCCACTCCCGGTACGCCGATCCTCACACTCAACACGCCGCTGTTCGACCGCACCGTAATCAGGCTTCCGGCAGGTAATTCCATCCGGATTTCCGCGCCGGGGGCATCGGGACCGAGCCATTTGACGTACATCAGCGGCCTGACCGTCGACGGCAAGCCCACCGACCACGTCTTTCTCCCCGAGTCGATCATCCATACCGGCGGCGAGCTCACGTTCTCGCTCGCCGCCTACCCGGACAGGGGCTGGGGGGCGAGTAAATCCTCGGCGCCACCGTCGTTTGGAGCCGGCGGTGCGGCGATGACTCTTAATGTGTCCACCCCCGTCGTCACGATCGCGCCCGGAAGCACGGGCAGCGTCAAAGTCGACGCTCAACGGATGGCCGACGGTGCCGGTAACTACAGCCTCACTGGCGTGTCACCCGACACTGGGATTACGGCTGCGCCGGTGTCGGGTCAGTTCGCCTCGGACGGGTCGTCCACCGTTACGGTCCCGATCACGGTGGCGCGGTCGGTTTCCGAGGGCTATCACCTCGTTTATCTCACCGCCGTAGTCGGCGAGAGTGTCCGGACGGCAACCGTACTGGTCAACGCGCAAGCCCAGACCGACGACCCCTGAGCGTCTCGCTAGACCATGTCGTTGTCGGCGAGCCAGCGCATCACCGGCCAGCCGATGAACACCGGCAGCCAGCAGGTGAGCACCCGATACAGCAGCACCGACGGCACGCCGACGGCGGCGGGCACACCGAAGGCGGCCAGTCCACCGATCAACGCCGCCTCGACGGCACCCACACCGCCAGGTGTCGGCGCGGCCGAAGCCAGGGTGCCGCCGACCATCGTCACGACGGTGCAGGTGACGAATGTAGCGCCGCCGCCGAAGGCTTGGACGCTGGACCACAGCGCCAGCGCCGCACCGAGAGTTGTTCCGGCACAACCGAGTACGATCAGCGAGAGTCGCTTTGGTTCGCGGACAAGCTCGAGGAGGTCCTTGGCCACCTCTTGTATCCGCGGGCGCACCGCCGTCGCCAGCCAGCCCCGGAGCTTGGGCACGAACAGAAACGTGCCGATGATGCCCAGCGCCACACCCGCGAGCAGATAGAGCACGGTGGCATCCGGGACGAAATGCGAAAGGTCCATCGACGCGCCCGCCACGGTGCTGAACAAAATCAGCAAGACCAGGTGCATGATCACCTGCACCGATTGCTGCAAGGCCACCGCGGCGGTGGCCCGCATGACGGACAAACCACCCTTCTGCAATATCCGGGTGCTCATCGCCAGGCCGCCCACCCCGGCCGGGGTGGTGGTCGCGGCAAAGGTGTTGGCTACCTGGGCTATTGAAAGCTTCCAGAAGTTCACCGTTCCGTCGGTGCACGCCCACAACGCGGCCGCCGCGCCCACGTACGTCGAGGCCGAGATGAACAGGCCCAGCACCGCCCACCACCAGTTCGCCGTTCTGAGTTCGGAAAAGAACGTCGGCACGGTGCTGATGAAGGGGTACGCGACATAGACCAGCGCGCCGAGCAGGACCAGCTGGACGACCTGGCTGCGGGTGAACCGGGTGATGGTTTCCTTCTCGATCTGATCCGCACCCGTTTGCGACTTGACTTCGGCCCGGGCGGCGGAGATGACGTCGGCCGCATCGCCCACCGACCTGCGGACCCGTTTGGGCACAGCGGATTTGGTGAGCCGACGGGACGCGGTCAGGATGCTGTCCTTGCCGAAGGTGTCGATCGCCGCGCGCACCGCCGACTTCGCATCGTACAGCGCCGTCGTCGTCACCAGGAGCTGGGCCAGGTCTGACTGAAGTTGGGTGTCGGTGGCGCCGTATTCGGCGTTGCCGAATCCGCCGAAGAGCACCGTGCCGTCGTCGACGGTGATCTCGTTGCAGCGCAGGTCGCCGTGCGAGATCTGATAGTCGTGCAACTTTCGCAGCGACTCCCACACCCGTGCCACCGGAGTGGTCTTGGTGCATTCGTCGAGCGCGATGCCGCGAACGGGCCTGTGCGCGTACAGCGTCCAACCCCGGTCCAGCGCAGCGAAGGCGATCGTCGACGTGTTCGCCACGCCCGCCTCACCGATGGCGATGGCCATCAACGCGCGATGCTCGACGGCACGGCTCATCGAGGCCTGGAAGGGTGCGGTCTCCGCGTCGCGCAGCCGCAGCTTGCGCCATAGTTCGCGCAGTGCACCACCGCTGCGTTGGTGCGGACCGTACAACTCGATCGCTGCCGTCGAATCGGGGTCCCCGGAATCGGTCGACAACACCAGCGGACCAGGTCCGGCGGGGCGGACCACCATCAGCCGCGACACGACGAATCCGCGCTTGGCCATCGCACGCACGGCCGCCGCCAGCGGCACCTCCAGCGCGGGCGTACCGACGGCCAGCACCACCAGAGCGCCGACGAACCATCCCACCGCCAACCCCAGCAAGGAGCGGGCCGGCACGATGGCGCTGATGACCAGGTGAATCGGCACGAACGCGAGCAGCAGTGTCCACCACCAGCGCCGCCAGCGCGCGGGTAACCAGGGTCCCGAAACCGTCAGCACCGCGGCCAGCATCGCGATCCAGCGCGGGTCGTCGAGAAACTGCGCGGGCAGCGTGCTCAGCCGGTCCGAGACGTCGAAATGCCAGCGCGGTGCGGCGAGGCGGTTGCTGCTGATCGAAAGCGGCAGTGCGGCGAGAATCGCGGCGGCGGCGTAGGCGCCCAACAGTTTCCATTGCCGGGCGACGATCAGGCCGATCAGGATCATGAACGGCAGCGCCAGAATCGCGAATCCGTACACCAGATAAACCACATCGGCTTGGGTGGGCGACAACACCCCGACAATCCGCGAGACGGATTTCTCCAGCCGAATCCAGCGGCTGCGGGTGACCAGCGACCCGGTGATCACCGATGCGAGAAAAGCGGTGGCCAGGATCAGGCGCAGAATGTCGTTGGTCCGCCGGTTCACCGGTTGCAGCAAGCTGCCAGAGACGCTGATGTCGCGTCCGTCAACTCGCATGTCAGGATCCTTCGGACCGGGGTCGCGCTGTTAGCGGCCCGCCGACAACTTAACCGGATACCTCCGGGCAAGCGTGCATGAACCTGACGGACAGCTTGTTCACCTGCGGGTAAACGCTAGCGGGCGCCGAAGATAGCCACAGCCTGCGGACAGCTTGCTCACGTAGGGTCGCCCAAAGCGGGTGCCAACCGGGAGGACGTGAGCGTGGCCAGAACCGATAACGACAGCTGGGAGATCACCGAGAGCGTGGGGGCGACGGCGCTGGGCGTCGCGGCATCCCGTGCGGCGGAGACCGAGAGTGACAATCCACTGATCCGCGACCCGTTCGCGCGGGTTTTCCTCGACGCGGCCGGCGACGGAGTGTGGAACTGGTATTCCGCGGGACAGCTGCCCGACGAGCTGCTGGAATCCGAACCCGATCTCGCGCAGCAGATGAAGGGAATGGTCGGCTACATGGCCTCCCGGACCGCCTTTTTCGACGCGTTCTTCATCGACGCGACGACGGCGGGGATTCAGCAGGCGGTGATCTTGGCGTCGGGGCTGGACTCGCGGTCCTGGCGGTTGCCTTGGCCGGACGGCACCACGGTCTACGAACTCGACCAGCCCAGGGTGCTGGATTTCAAGGCGTCGACGCTGGCCGAACACGGGGCCGAACCCGCCTGCAATCGGGTCGCCGTCCCGGTGGACCTGCGCCACGATTGGCCGACGGCGTTGCGGGAGGCCGGTTTTGACGCCTCAGCACCGAGCGTCTGGTCGGCCGAGGGACTGATGCCCTATCTGCCGGCCGCGGCGCAGGAGTTGCTGTTCGAGCGGGTGCAGGGGCTCACAGTCCCCGGCAGCCGGATCGGCGTGGAGGCGTTGGGGCCGCAGTTCCTGGACCCCGAGGCCCGGACGCGGCGGCGGGCACGGATGGATCGCGTCCGCGCGGCGTTCGCCAAATCCGACCCGCAGCGTGAGGTCCCCAGCACCGACGAATTGTGGTACTTCGAAGAGCGCGAAGACGTGGGCGCCTGGTTCGGGCGCCACGGCTGGGACGTGACGGTGACGCCGTCGCTGGAACTGATGGCCGGCTATGGCCGCAGGCCCGCGAAAGAGGTCGAGAACGACGTTCCCGGCAATCTGTTCGTGGCCGCACAGCGCTCGGCGACGTGATTCGTTGACGTAGCGATCTCATCAGCCCTACAGCGGGTGTTCGTGTCGATGTAACGGCTGGTTAGACCTTCATGGCGAATGCTGTGGGCGTATCCGACGCCGTCGTCGGAGTGGCAACACGCCGACAGGAGAGAAGCCATGAGCATTGCCAGGGTCGCGCCCGGTGCCGTCACCGGGCAACGCGACGGCAAGGCAATCGAAATAGCGTTTTCCGGACGGTTTGGTTTTGGTATCTACCGGTGGGCCTACCTGCCGTTCGAGGTACCGCCGGGTGTGCAGCAAATTCGGGTGGCCACCTCCCATGACTCCGGTATGGGCGGCCTGGCGCGAAATGTGTTGGATCTAGGGATGTTTGGCGCGGCCGGCCACGATTTGGGCAATGCCGCCGGATTCCGGGGCTGGTCCGGCGGGGCCCGCGACGGCTTCATGATCTCCGCCACCGATGCCACGCCCGGCTATCTGGCCGGCCCCATCGAGCCGGGCGTATGGGCGGTGGCGCTGGGTCCGGTGGTCCTCAGCCCGTGGGGGATGTCCTGGCAGGTGCGGGTCACGCTGGACTACGAGCCGCCCGCCGGGTCGCCGGTGACGCAGGACTCATCGGTGGCGTTCACACCCGCCTCGGTCGGTGGTGCGCGCTGGTACCGCGGCGATCTGCATCTGCATACCGAGCACTCCGACGGCGAGCGCGATCCCAGTGAACTGGTGTCAGCCGCGCACGCCGGCGGGCTCGACTTCATCGTCTCCACCGAGCACAACACCAACTCCGCCAACCGGGTATGGCCCAGCTGCCGCACTGGATCGCTGTTGGTGATTCCCGGTGTGGAGGTCACCACCCGGCATGGACACTGGCTCGCGGTCGGGTTGCCCCCGGGCGGCTGGGTCGACTGGCGCTACGGGCCGAGCGACAGGGTCTTTCCGCGCTTCGCCGCCGAGGTCCGCCACGCCGGGGGCTTGGTGGTCGCTGCCCATCCGGCGGCGCCACTGCCGGGCTCGGCGTGGGAATTCGGTTTCGCCGAGGTGGATTCGCTCGAGGTATGGAATGGCAAGTGGAACGTCGATGATGAAGTTTCCCTTCGTATTTGGCAGCGGTTGTTGCGGCAGGGCCGGCGCATTGTCGCGGTCGGCGGCAGCGACTCGCACGCCAGGCGTCAGCTGGTCGGCGCGCCGCAGACGGCCGTGCACGCGACCGAGCTGTCGGTACCCGCGATCGTCGACGGGCTGCGCCGCGGCCGCTCGTACATCGTCGGATCACGCGATGTCGCCTGTGAGCTGACCGCGTCCTGCCCGAGCGGCGGCGACGTGGCCGGGCCCGGCCAGCAGCTGCGGGTGCCGCCTGCTGACACGGTGACGGTCACCGCGATGATCAGCGGAGCTCCCGGCACCACCGCCGCTCTGATCACCGCGGCGGGCTGCGCGGGACGCGCGCCGGTAGCCTCGGCAGGGAGCAGGCTGCAATGGGAGCTCGACGCCGCGTCCGCGCGCTTTGCCCGACTCGAGGTACGCGACGGGCGGCGGGGCCGGCTCGGCGCGATGGTCGCCTTGACGAATCCGGTGTGGCTAGCCTGAGAAAGGGTAGAGCACACCAGTATTCGCGGCGTGAGCGCGCGCAGACGAGAGGAACGAGATGGAAACCTGGGACGCGATCCGCGCTCGGCGCAATGTTCGGCAGTACCAGCCCCAACCGGTGCCGGATGACGACCTGGACCGAATCGTCGAGGCCGGCTGGCGGGCACCGTCGGCGAAAAACCGCCAGCCGTGGGACTTTGTCATCGTCACCGACCCGGCTCAGCTGCAGGAGCTGTCCACGGTCTGGCGCGGTGCCGGTCATATCGCCTCGGCCCCGGCCGCGATCGTGTTGGTGGTACCGGTTCCGCCGGACGAGCGCCGGCTGGTGACCGACAACTACGACGTCGGCCAGGCGACGATGGCGATGATGATCGCGGCCACCGACCTGGGCATCGGCACCGGCCATTCGTCGGTGGGGGATCAGGAGAAGGCGCGCGAGATCCTGGGCGTCCCGGACGACTATCTGGTGGCCTTCATGCTCGGTGTCGGGTATCCGGCCGATCGACCGCTTACCCCGATCCGCAAGCCGGACCGGCGCCCGTTCGACGAAGTCGTCCACCGGGGACGCTGGTAGGTGGGCACGGTGACAGACACGGGACGGACGCGCGAGCACCAAGGCGAATACGGATACGACGGTTCTTTCCACAGGGTTTCGCCCGGGGCGCAGGTGGCGGGCGTGGCCGGTGTCTCTGCCGTCCTGTTCGCGGCCGCCGGTGTCGCCTTGGCCCGTGGTAATCGGTTGGCGGCGGCGCTCGGCGCGGCCTCGGCCGTTCAGGTCCTCGCGACGGCCGCCTCCTATATCTATGCGACCCGGCGGGGCAAGTTCGTGGTGTGGGACCGGATCCTCGACGAGCTGGGGCTACACGGCGACGAAACCGTGCTCGATCTCGGATGCGGGCGCGGCGCGGTGTTGCTCGCCGCGGCAAAGCGGGTGCCGCGGGGCCGCGCGATAGGCGTCGATCTATGGCGCGCCGACCAGACCGAAAATTCGCAGCAGGCAATGCTGTCCAACGCGGACCTGGAAAGCGTCTCCGAGCTCATCGAGGTGCACACCGCCGACATGACCGCGTTGCCGTTGGCCGACGAGAGCGTGGACGCCATCGTCAGCAGTTTGGCCATCCACAACATCCCGACCCGCGAGGGCCGGCGAAAGGCGCTGGACGAAGCGGTTCGAGTGCTGCGACCGGGTGCCCGACTCGCGATCGCCGACCTCCGGGAAACGAACCTCCACGCCGCCTATTTGCGTCAACTGGGTTGGCAGCGCGTGCGGCGGCGCAACCTCGGCTGGCGCATGTGGTACGGCGGTCCCTGGTTCGCGACGCGTCTGGTCACCGCGACCAAACCGGGCTGATTTCCCAACGGCTCAGGGCCGGATCTCGTCGTAGTCGACCAGCACATGCCGTGGGCCGCGGAACACCTGGCTGATGCGGTACGGCGGTGGATCTTCAACCAGCCGAGGGTTTTTCACCCGGCGCAGGAACGCCTCGAACGCGGTGTTGACTTCCAAGCGGGCCAGCGGGCCGCCGAAGCAGACGTGAATGCCGCGACCCCAGCCCACGTGCTCGTTGTCGGCGCGCTGGGGGTCGAACGTGTCCGGGTCGGTAAAGCGCCGCGGGTCCCGGTTGGCCGCACCGTACATGAGGTAGATGGGCGCGCCCCTGGGAATGGTGGTGCCGGCGATGTCGATGTCGGCCAGCGCCGATCGGGTCGGGAAGAATTGCACCGACGACTGCAGACGCAGCACTTCCTCGATCGCGCCGGGGATCAATTCCGGTCTATCGCTTAGCAATTCGATCGACCAAGGGTTGCGCAGCACGGTCAGCACGCAGTGCGAGATCAGGTTGACCGTCGAGTCGTGACCGGCGACGAACAGCAGGATGGTGTTGTTGACGATCGCACTCGTCGACATCCGCCCGTCGGGGCCGTCGTCGTGAACCAACTGCGAAATCATCCCGGGCCCAGGTGATTTCGCTGCTTTCTCGACCAGCCCGACGATGTACTCGTTGAGCTCGACGTCAGCGGCTTCGCCCTTGGCGCGACGGGCCCGGCCCTCCTCGGTCTGGATGTCGGGTCCGAGATCGAAGATGCCGCTGACCACGTCCGCGATCCACGCGTGAAATTGGGGTTCGTCTTCGATGGGTATGCCCATGATTCGGCAGATCACGTTGACCGGCAGCGGGTAGGCGAACTCGTCGACCACGTCGATGCGAGTCTTGCCCACCGCCTTGTCGAGCAACTCGTTGACGATCTGCTGGCACAGCGGCTCCTGGCCGGGAATCAGATCCGGCGCGTCCGGTGGGCCGAAAAATCGCATGCACTGCCGGCGGGCCCGGTCGTGGTCGGGCGGGTCCTGCGCGATGAAGCTCGGCTCCTGGCCGTAACCCCCGGCGATTTCGGGCGCCATTTCGACCACCGACTCGTCGGCGATCCGGCGGCCGCGGGTAGTCGTCGGACGCCCCTTGCGCAGGTCGGAACTCACCCTGGGGTCGTGGGCCAGCGCCATCAGCTCTTCGTACCCGGTGACGGCATAGATGCCGTCGGACACTCGCGCGACCGGTGTCTTGCGCAGCTCGTCGAAGAACGGATAGGGATTCGCCCGGTTTTGGTACCGCATCGCGGCGTCAAATGCTTCCTCGGGCGTCATCGCGACACCGTCACGGGCTGCCGGCGTCGAGGACGGAATTCGGCGTGCCACTCGCTGGGGTCGTGCCCCGTCAACACCACATCCGGGGTCTCGGTGGGCACACCGCGCGCCGGGAAGTCGGCGGGCATCACGCGCATGTTTTCCGGGAAATCGAATCCCGGCGGATGCGGCGGGAACGGCCCGGACCGCGCGATCTGCTCGCGGTAGTAGTCGATCCACTTGGCGTGGTTGAAGGTGACCGCACCGACGATGCGGCCGTGGCGTCCGTAAGCCGCGGCGAACCTGCGCTGCTTCACGGATCCCTGCGTGAACACGATCTCGTCGCCAAACGACGGCACGCCAACGGATTTGATGTTGACACCGAACTGGGCCGACCAGAATTGCGGGATCAACAGATGTGCCCAGCGGTCGATCTCGTCGCAGACCATGTTGTGTGCCGCGATCCGGGCACCCAGCACGGCGTTGTCCCAGTGTTCCATCGCCAGGAACTCGTAGTCGTAGAGCACATGCGGGGACCGGGCGACGTCGCCGGCCACGAAAATGTGGGTGGTGACCACCCCGTTGATGTCGAACGCTCGGCATCCGGCGTCGCACCCCACCCCCCAGAACCCGGCGGCCAGCCCGGCGCCCTCGAGCCACTCGACGTTGCGGATCGACCCCAACGAGGTCACCACGACGTCCACGTCGAGGGTGCTGCCATCGGAGAGCCGCGCGCGACGCACGTGACCGTCGGCGTCACCGTCGAGCGCCAGCACCGACACGCCGGACCGCAGATCCACCCCGGCCGCGCGCTGCATGTCGGCGGCGATCGCGCCGATCACCGCGCCCAGTGCGCCCGAAAGCGGGCCCGGGCCCCGCTCGGTGACCGTGACCTCGAGCCCGAGTTCGCGGCAGACCGAGGCGGCCTCCGACCCGATGAACCCCGAACCGATGATCAGCACCCGGCGCGGACGGGCCGCCAACGCGGCCTGCAGCTGCGCGGCGTCGGCGCTGGTGCGCAACGTGTACACGCCCCGCAGCGCGGCCTCCTCCGGGTTGGGCCATCGCCGCGACCGCACGCCCGTGGCGATCAGCAGGCTGTCACCGACCACCTCGCTCCCGTCGGCAAGGCGCACGACCTGGTTAGCCCGGTCCAGGGCGGTCGCGGGAACCCCGAGCCGCCACTGCGCATCCACCGCGCGCAGCCGCGGCAGTTTGGTGTGATCGGCTGCCACCCAGCCTTTGAGGACCTGCTTGGACAGCGGCGGCCGGTCATACGGCTCGTCCGGCTCGT
This sequence comes from Mycobacterium sp. Aquia_213, assembly GCF_026625985.1. Lineage (NCBI taxonomy): Bacteria > Bacillati > Actinomycetota > Actinomycetes > Mycobacteriales > Mycobacteriaceae > Mycobacterium > Mycobacterium sp. Aquia_213. The sequence goes on along the minus strand of NZ_CP113116.1, from coordinate 5,075,137 downwards.
CGCCGATGATGGTCAGCTCGCCCCGAAAACCCTCTTCGCGCAGCGCTTCGGCGGCCCGCAGTCCGGCCAGCGAGGCGCCGACGATGACGATGCGCCCCTTGTCTTTGAAGCCGTTGCCGTTCACGCCCGGCCCGCTACTCGCCGTCGAGCTTGTCGACGATGATGGCCTGCACTGGGCAGGCAGCCGCCGCCCGCAGCACCCGCAGACGCTGAGAGTCATCGGGGTTGGGGTCGTAGCTGAGGGCCTCTTCGCCGGTGAGCTTGAGCACCTCGGGCGCCAGCGGCACGCAGTGTGCATATCCCAGGCAGCGGTTCAGGTCGACAACGATTCGCACGGCGACCTCGATCCCCGGGGCTGAAGATCCGACGCCTGGCAGCGTACATCTCGATGTCGCGCCAATCACGGTGTTTGCGAAACTCTTTCGCGAGGGCCGACGGCTTATCGCTGCGCTATGCGGTCTTCGTCGCAGTCGTGGCGGCAGGACTGCTAGTGCATGCTGGGGTCATGAACAGAAACGAGATCACCGAACAGATCGTCGTTGCCCGTCTGACGCGCGGGCTGACGTGGCAGGAGCTGGCCGACGCGATCGATCGGCCGGTGCTGTGGACCACGTCGGCGTTGCTCGGCCAGCATCCGATTCCGCCGGAGCTGGGCAAGGTACTGGCCAAGATGCTGGGTCTCGAGCAGTCGGCGGTGCCGGTACTGGCGGCGCCGCCGATCCGTGGCGCACTGCCGGCGGTGCCGACCGACCCCACCATCTACCGCTTCTACGAAGCGCTACAGGTGTACGGCGGCGCCATCAAGGAGGTCATCCACGAGCAGTTCGGCGACGGCATCATGAGCGCGATTAACTTCAGCGTCGATCTGCAGAAGAAGCCGCATCCCGGGGGCGACCGCATCGTCGTGACTTTCGACGGCAAATACCTTGCCTACGACTGGGTTTCGGCGCAGGGCGAGTGATGGCAAGCCGGCAGCTGAAATCCGCGGACCTCGTTCTCTCCGGTGGGGGCGTCAAGTTCATCGGCCTGGTGGGCGCCATCGTCGCCCTGATGGATGCGGGCTATAAGTTCCCGCGGGTGTCGGGCGTCTCGGCCGGATCGGTGGTCGGCGCGATCTTGGCGGCCGCGTCCAAGGGTGATCAACTCACGAGCCAAGAGGTCAAGGACCTCGCGCTGTCGGCGCCGCTGAGCAAATGGCGCGACTCGGGACCCGTCCCGATTCTCGGTGCCGCATGGGGACTGGTCCGCGACACCAGCATGTTCCGGGGTGACGCCGCCCACGATTGGATTCGCGGCGAGCTGAAGAACCTGGGCGTCACCTACTTCGGAGATCTGCTCCTCGACGAGGACGCACTGCCCGAGGGGCGGCGCGACAAGCTGGTGGTCACCGTCGCCGACTTGAGCGCGGCACAGTTGGTGAGACTGCCCTGGGACTACCGGCGGCTCTACGGACTGGACCCTGATGAGCAGCCGGTCGCCGACGCCGTGCGGGCGTCGATGGCGATCCCGTTCTTTTACCGCCCGGTCAAGCTGCGCAGTCTGAGCGGGGCGATGTCCACCCTCGTCGATGGCGGTGTGCTGTCGAATTTTCCGATCGACACCTTCGACCGGTTCGACGGAAAAGTACCGCGCTGGCCCACATTTGGGGTCACGGTCTTACCGAGGCTGAACGAGGGTTTCAGCGCGGTGATGCCGGCGCTGAAACCGTTGCGCTTTTTCGAACAGACGGCGTTGCTGGAAAGCCTGCTCACCACGATGCTGGCGGGCCACGACCAAACCCACCTCAACCAGCCATGGGTAGCGGCCCGCGCCATCGCGGTCGAATCGACCGATGTGGGCGTCCTCGACTTCGATGTCGCCGCGGATCGCCTTGAGGCGCTGTATCAGAAGGGCTATGGGGCGGCGCAGGAGTTCTTGTTGACCTGGGACTGGGCGGCGTACCTCAAACGCTTCCGCTGGGCCGTCTGACGCCGTCGTCCAAAGGTGAAGTGACGGCCGCTCGTCGTCGTGCCAGACTCCGTAGTGGAGGAGGCGACGGGGGGTGAGGCGGTTGCCCGGGCAACCGCGTCGCCTCCTCCTTACAGGCCGAATTCTGCTTCTATGCCGTCGATTCCGGCGCGCAGCGCCTTGAGAGTGTCGGCACGGGCGCGCAATTTCGTTGCGGCGTGCGCGTGCTGGTGCAGGCCGGCGAATTCCTGTGCGGCTTCCTCGGCGCGGCTGACGACCATCTCGGGCAACACTATTTCGTCGACAAAGCCTGCGGCGAGGGCGGTTTCACCGAAGAAGGTCTTCGCCAGCCCGGTGGCTTGCTGATACGCCGAACGGGTCAGCCGCAGCTTCATGATCTCCAGGGCCGCATACGGGATCGTCATGCCGATCTTGACCTCGTTGGCCTGGATGTTGTAGGCGTGCGCTGCGATCCGGTGGTCACCGGAGGCCAACAGGAACGATCCCATCGCGATGGCGTGTCCCGTGCAGGCGATCACCACCGGCTTCGGGTAGGACAAGAGCCGATACGACAACTCGAAGCCGCCCCTGAGCATGTCGATCGCCGGTTGCGCCTCGCCGGAGGTCAGGATCTTCAGGTCGAATCCGCCGCTGAAAACCCGCTCGTTGCCGGTGAGCACCAGCGCGCCGACGTTGTCGCTGTCGGCCTGGTCGATCGCCTCGTTGATCGCCGCCTGCATGGTCGGGCCCAACGCGTTGACCTTGCCGTCGTCCATCCGGATGACCGCGATGGTGTCCTTGAGGCTGTAAGTAACCGGACCGCTCATGAGAACTCCTTCGCTGCAGGCAAATCGATTGAATCAGATCGACGTCGCGCGACCCCGCGGGGCCGGACATAGTGCGACTCCTCAGACGACCTCGTCGCGGTGTTTACCGAGATCATTTTGGGAGTTACCCCAGCGCAGGCCGACGTCGGTGGGTGCGTCGAGCTGCCGGGCGCGCCAGCGGTCCTGAGTTTCGGCCACCGCGTTGTTGATTCGTTCGATCTCGGAGCGGAACACGTCGGCACGCGTTTCCTTGCTCGCGTAGTGGAAGTAGGTCAGCAGGCCGCGTAGCAGTTCCAGCTTCTGCTTTTCCCGCTTGGCCAGGTCGTGCGTCGTCATCAACTCGATGCGCTGAACGGGTGGCAGGGCATCCCAGTCCAGCACCACGTTGGTCTCCAGCGGCCGGCGCTCGCGTTCCCAGAACCGCCATCCGCGCGGCTTGTCGGGTCGGTCGTAGTAGACCACCTTCCCGGTGAACCGAGATTCGATGCCACCGCCGATTTCGCCGCGGTCGAGCGCCGAGTCCCAGACCATCCGCCACTCCTGGCCGGGCGCGAGTACCGGCAATTCGCCGGGGAGCTTGAGTTCCACCACCTCGGCATAGCCGTCGGTGGAATTTTCGTATTCGGCCACTGTCGGTGGACTCGGAAAGGAAAACCGAATGTCGTAGGCGGCGGTCCGGCCGAAATTACGGACAACCAGCTCGATCACGTGCCAGTCGGCGGCATGCGGTTCCATCAGCATGCCCACATGGGGCCGCGTCTGCTCGGAGGCCGCCCGGCGGTTGCGGCCGATCTGGTGATTGGTGAAGACCAGCGCGATCACGCCGAGCGCAATAGCCGCCCACGCCGCCCATGCCAACCAGGTGCTGGACTCAACATCGGTGACCCCGTGCCAGCTGCCCTGGATCCACCCCATTGAATCCATCCCTCCGCTTATATCACAGCGATGTGCACCCGAAATTCTGCTGGCCCGGCCGCGGAATCGCAATGATCGGGGTGATTACTCACGTTCGCGCAAATATCGAACGAGAGAATGCCCCCCTCAATTCATCAGCCGCCCATCAACATTCGCCACTGATCAAGGTTGGTGGCTCGATACACATAGTTGGAACGCTTGACCTCGGCCAGCGACGCGCTCGGGTCGGTGGAATACCAGTGCCCGGGAAAGACGGTCGGGTCGCCGGGCAGCGCGGCCAGCTGCTGCAGGCTGCGGTACATCTCGTCGGAGTCCCCGCCGGGAAAGTCGGTACGCCCGCAGCCGTCCAGGAAGAGCGTGTCACCGGCGACCAGCCGACCATCGAGCAGGAAGCACTGGCTGCCCGGCGTGTGGCCAGGGGTGTGCAGCAGCTCGATCTCGATGTCTCCGATGCTGATCTTGTCGCCATGCTCGTGGGCGGTCAGGTCGTCGATGCCAATCCCGGTTACCCGCGAAACCCAAAGCGCCTCGTGGGTATTCACATGCACCGGCACACTGGTCCGCTCCAGTAGCTCGGCGAGGCCGTTGAGCTCGAAGCCCATCATCGAGCCGCCCACATGGTCCGGGTGATGGTGGGTGACCAGCACCCCGGACAGCTGCATGCCGTCGGCTTCGGCCGCATCTACCAGCTCGCCGGATGCATACGCCGGGTCGACCACGACGCAGTCGCCGGTCTGCCGGTCGCCGATCAGGTACGAGAAATTGCGCATTTGGGTCGCCATCATGTCGCCGGCGGCGAAATCGCGACCGGAGAGCAGTTGCCGGAAATACAGTCGGTCCGCTGACGAATCTGTCACCGCATCAGACTATGACCCGGCCAACCGACCTGGCATTTCGGGCGCATCACGGCCCGTCAACCGCGCTTTTGCCGAACTGTTCGCTCGGTGTGGCATGGGTATTGTTGGTCCATGTTGAAGAAGGTCGAGATCGAGGTTGACGACGATCTGGTCCAAGAGGCAATACGTCGCTATCACCTGGCCGACGCGCGCGAGGCCGTGCACCTCGCGCTGCGAACGCTGCTCGACGCAGACGCACACGGCGCGCAAGAAGACATTTACGACGAGTTCAGCGACCTCAGCGCGTGGCAACCACATCGTGACCGCGACGGGGGCTGAGCGTCTGCCTGCGGTTTGGTGCCGTCGCGCGTCGCGCTGTACCCTCTTTTAGGCCCGAGGCAAGACTGACCGCTACGGGTTTGCGGCCCCCTTAGCTCAGTCGGTAGAGCGTTTCCATGGTAAGGAAAAGGTCAACGGTTCGATTCCGTTAGGGGGCTCGGCGGACGCCGAACAGGCGGACGGCGGGTACCAGAGGCGGTGTAGCTCAGTCGGTTAGAGCGAACGACTCATAATCGTTAGGTCGCCGGTTCGAGTCCGGCCATCGCTACAACACAACAATGTGATTTGTGAAAGAGAACTGAAATGGCTTCCAGTACGGATGTGCGGCCGAAGATCACTTTGGCCTGCGAGGTGTGCAAGCACCGCAACTACATCACCAAGAAAAACCGCCGCAACGACCCGGATCGGCTGGAACTGAAGAAGTTCTGCCCGAACTGCGGCAAGCACCAGGCGCATCGCGAGACGCGCTAATTGTCTCTGGCCGTTTAACGAGATTGACCAGGTAGGTTTTAGAGCCGTGCCATTGACCGCAAATATCGTCGGGATGCATTACCGCTATCCCGACTACTACCAGGTGGAGCGGGAGAAGATCCGCGAGTACGCGTCGGCTGTGCAGAACGGCGACGCGTGGTTCTTCGAAGAGGACGCCGCCGCCGAGCTCGGATATAAGGGCCTAGTGGCCCCGCTGACGTTTTGCTGTGTGTTCGGCTACCAGGCTCAGACGGCGTTCTTCAAGCATGCCAACGTCGCGGTCACCGACGCGCAGATCGTGCAGGTAGACCAGGTGCTCAAGTACTTCAAGCCGCTGGTGGCAGGCGACCGGCTCTACTGTGATGTGTACGTCGACTCGATGCGCATTTCGCACGGCACCCAGATCATCGTGACCAAGAACATCATCACCAATGAAGACGGGGAGACTATCCAGGAGACTTACACGACCCTGGCAGGCCGTGCGGGCGAGGATGGAGAAGAGGGATTTACTGATGCCACTGCGTGAGTTCAGTTCGGTGAAGGTGGGCGACCAGCTTCCGGAGAAGACCTACCCGCTCACGCGCCAGGATCTGGTGAGCTATGCCGGGGTTTCGGGTGACTTGAACCCGATCCACTGGGACGACGAGATCGCCAAGGTCGTCGGACTGGACACCGCGATCGCGCACGGCATGCTGACCATGGGAATCGGCGGCGGTTACGTCACCGCGTGGGTCGGGGATCCCGGCGCGGTCACCGAGTACAACGTGCGATTCACGGCCGTGGTGCCGGTGCCCAACGACGGTAAGGGTGCCGAGCTGGTCTTCACCGGTCGGGTCAAGTCGGTCGATCCGGAGAGCAAGTCGGTGGTCATCGCAATCAGCGCCACTACCGGCGGTAAAAAGATCTTCGGACGGGCCGTCGCGTCGGCCAAGTTGGCGTAACCCATGGCGCTCAAAACCGATATCCGCGGCATGGTCTGGCGGTATCCGGATTGCTTCGTGGTGGGCCGCGAGCAGCTTCGCGAGTTCGCCCGGTCCATCAAGAACGAGCACCCGGCCTACTACGAGGAGGCCGCGGCGGCAGAACTCGGCTACGACGCAATCGTCGCGCCGCTGACCATCGTCACGATCTTCGCCAAGTACGTGCAGCTGGATTTCTTCCGCCACGTCGACCTGGGCATGGAGGACTTGGTGATCGTCCAGGTCGAACAGCGGTTCGTCTTCAACAGACCCATCCTGGCGGGCGACAAGCTGTGGGGACGGATGGACGTCGTGTCGGTCAACGAGCGTTTCGGCGCCGACATCGTCCTCACCAAGAACATCTGCACCGACGACAACGGTGAGGTCATAATGGAGGCCCACACCACGTTGATGGGGCAGTATCGGGAGCAGTCGGACGACGGTGGCATCCAGCTCAGATGGGACCCCGAATCCGGGCAGGTCGTCAGAACCGCGTAATTAGTATCTGACTCCCGTGCCGATGTACACTCGGACCTCGGGGTTTTCCCATTACAGCGCGCTGTCCGTAGGTTCGGCGATCACCGAACGGAGAGCGCGCGTGTCATGTAGGCCCCGTAGGTAAGCGCAGGTTGGCCTGCCAACCGCGAAGGGGCGTAGCTCAACTGGCAGAGCAGCGGTCTCCAAAACCGCAGGTTGCAGGTTCAAGTCCTGTCGCCCCTGCAAAAGGCGAAGACGTGCCATGCTGGACACTAACCAGTCCGCGTGGGACGAATCGTGAGAATAGCTAGCGAACGAAGGAGCATGCGGTGAGCGACGAAGGCGACGCTGCCAACGACGCCGCACGCGACGGCGGTGACACCGACGACAGCACGAGCGGTGGCCGGACGGCCGTGGTGACCAAGCCTGCGACGCGTCCGCAACGTCCGACCGGTAAGCGGTCCCGCCAGCGGGTGGCGGATGCCGACGACGACGTCGAGTCCTCGGACGAGGTCGCGGACTCCAAGGAGTCCAAGAAGACCCCGGCCGCCAAGAAGGCCGGAGCCGACAAGAAGGCCAAGAAGCCGAAGAAGCCCGGAGACCCTACGGCCAACCCGTTCGTTTTCATCTACAACTACCTCAAGCAGGTCGTTGCAGAGATGCGGAAGGTGATCTGGCCGAGCCGCAAGCAGATGCTCACTTACACGTCCGTGGTGCTGGTGTTCCTCGCCTTCATGGTGGCGCTGGTCGGCCTTACTGATTTGGGCCTGACCAAGCTCGTGCTGCTGGTGTTCGGCTGAGCTTCGAGAGAGATTTCGAGAGAGATAGAGAGGTCTGAAAACCGTGACTACCTTCGACGGTGACACGTCCGCCGGTGAGGCGGTCGACGTGGACGAGGTCGTCGAGGCCGCTGAGACCACGGAGGCCGCAGAGGCCCCGGAAGCCCCCGCACCCGCGGAGTCGGCCGAGGCGGCCGACGAGGCCGACCCTGCCGCCGCACTCAAGGCGGACCTGCGCAGCAAGCCCGGCGACTGGTACGTCATCCACTCTTACGCGGGATACGAGAACAAGGTGAAAGCCAACCTCGAAACCCGTGTGCAGAACCTGGACGTCGGCGACTACATCTTCCAGGTGGAGGTACCCACCGAAGAGGTCACCGAGATCAAGAACGGCCAGCGCAAGCAGGTCAATCGCAAGGTCCTACCGGGCTACATCCTGGTGCGCATGGACTTGACCGACGACTCGTGGGCCGCGGTGCGCAACACCCCCGGTGTGACCGGATTCGTCGGCGCGACGTCTCGTCCGTCGGCGCTCAAGCTCGACGACGTGGTGAAGTTCCTGCTGCCGCCCGCAGCGACGAAGAAGGCCGCGAAGGGTGCCGCCGCCACCGCTGCCGCCGCCGAGACGGGTGGGCTGGAACGTCCGGTTATTGACGTCGAGTACGAGGTGGGCGAATCGGTGACGGTCATGGACGGGCCGTTTGCGACGCTGCCGGCCACGATCAACGAGATCAACGCCGAACAGCAGAAGCTCAAGGTGTTGGTGTCGATCTTCGGCCGCGAAACACCCGTGGAACTCACCTTTACCCAAGTCTCCAAGATCTAGTCAGCCATCCCGTTCGCGGGAACGGCTGGATGCATAAACCAGGAAGGAACGCACAAATCTCATGGCCCCGAAGAAGAAGGTCGTCGGGCTGATCAAGCTCCAGATCACCGCGGGACAGGCAAACCCTGCGCCGCCGGTGGGACCCGCGCTCGGCCAGCACGGTGTGAACATCATGGAGTTCTGCAAGGCTTACAACGCGGCGACGGAAAGCCAGCGCGGCAATGTCATCCCGGTGGAGATCACGGTCTACGAGGACCGCAGCTTCACGTTCGCGCTCAAGACGCCGCCCGCCGCCAAGCTGCTGCTCAAGGCCGCCGGTGTGGGCAAGGGCTCGGCCGAGCCGCACAAGACCAAGGTCGCCAAGGTCACCTGGGATCAGGTCCGCGAGATCGCCGAGACCAAGAAGACCGATCTCAACGCCAACGACATCGACGCTGCCGCCAAGATCATCGCCGGTACCGCCCGGTCGATGGGGATCACCGTCGAATAGCACCAAGCTCCACCCCGTGGGAGGGCTGGCTTCGGCCCGAATTAACCACGACCCCAACACCAGATTGGATAGATCAATGAGCAAGAACAGCAAGGCATACCGCGCCGCCTCCGAGAAGATCGACCGGGACAACCTGTACTCCCCGCTGGAGGCGGCCAAGCTCGCCAAGGAGACGGCCTCGACCAAGCAGGACTCCACCGTTGAGGTGGCGATCCGGCTCGGCGTCGACCCGCGCAAGGCGGACCAGATGGTCCGCGGCACGGTCAATCTGCCGCACGGGACCGGTAAGACCGCCCGGGTCGCGGTGTTCGCCGTCGGTGACAAGGCCGAAGAGGCCACCGCCGCGGGCGCCGACGTGGTGGGCAGCGACGACCTGATCGAGAAGATCCAGGGCGGTTTCCTCGACTTCGACGCCGCGATCGCCACGCCGGACCAGATGGCCAAGGTCGGCCGCATCGCGCGCATCCTCGGCCCGCGTGGCCTGATGCCGAACCCCAAGACCGGCACCGTGACCCCCGACATCGCCAAGGCCGTCAACGACATCAAGGGCGGAAAGATCAACTTCCGCATCGACAAGCAGGCCAACCTGCACTTCGTGATCGGCAAGGCATCGTTCGACGAGAAGAACCTCGCGGAGAACTACGGAGCCGCGATCGACGAGGTGCTGCGGCTCAAGCCGTCGTCGTCCAAGGGGCGCTACCTGAAGAAGATCACGGTGTCGACGACCACCGGCCCGGGCATTCCGGTCGACCCGGCGGTCACCCGCAACTTCACCGAGGCGTAGGCGGCCCGCCCCGCGAGGGGCGAGAAGCACGTGACGTTTTGCCCGCCTCACAGCGACAACGATTGTCGCTCGGAGGCGGGCAAAATGCATTTCCCTGCCGCTCGGCGACGTCTGGGTCAGACGTGACCTCGGCCGCCTCGCCTACCCGCCACATTCGGCGATGCGTCGCCGCAAGAAGTCGCGTCCCGACTCAGAACCGCCTGCCTCCAACGCCGTTCGATACCAGGTCACCGCTTCGGTGGGCCGTCCCGCGCGCCGCAGCAGATCGGCCCTGACCGTCGCGACCAGGTTCGACCGGGTCAGCCGGGGATCGCGGGCCACTTCGTCCAGCGCGACAAGCCCGGCGTCGGGGCCGTCACGCAAGCCCACCGCCAGCGCGCGGTTGGCGCCGGCCACCGGCGAAGCCGTCAACTCCAGGAGACGGTCATAGGCCGTGCAAATGGTGATCCAGTCGGTCTGCTCCCACGATGGCGCCGTCGCGTGCAGCGCGGCGATCACCGCCTGAGGAAGATAGGGGCCCGTCGACCCTTCGGCCAGCCGTAACCGATCCAGCCCGCGCGCGATGCGGCCGCGGTCCCACTGGCGGCGGTCCTGGTCTTCGAGTGGCACCAGCATCCCGGCGCCGTCGATCCGCGTTGCTCGCCGCGAGTCGTGCAGCAGAGTCAGAGCGGCCAGGGCGTGGGCTTCCCGTTCGTCCGGCATCAGCGCGCACAGCTCGCCGGCCAGCCGAACGCCTTCGTCGCACAGTTCGTCACGAATCGCCGACGGACCCGCGGTCGACCAATACCCCTCGGTGAACACCGAGTAGATGCAACCGAGCACGTGTGGTGTGCGCTCGGGCAGCAGCTGCGCCGGCGGCACCCGCAGCGGGATATTGGCGTGGCGAATCTTGTTCTTGGCGCGCGTGATTCGCTGACCGACTGCGGTGTCCGTCTGCAACAGAGCCCGCGCGATCTCGGCGACGGTCAAACCGGACACCAACCGCAGCGTCAGTGCCAATTGCGACTGCCGGTCCAGCGCCGGATGCGCACAGGTAAACATCATCCGCAGCTCGTCGTCGCGAACCGGATATGGGTCGGTGTGGTCGGTACGTGCCCTGATGTCGTCCACGAAGGCCGCCAATTCCTTTCCGGGACGGACGGATTCGCGGCGCAGCCGATCCCGGGCACGGTTGCGGGCAACGGTGACCAGCCATCCGCCGGGGCTGTCTGGCACCCCGTCGCGGGGCCAGCTGCGTAGCGCCTCGGCGCAGGCCTCCTGGACGGCGTCCTCGGCGACGGTGAGGTCGCCGGACCATCGCGCCAGCGCGGCGACGGCGGGACCCCATTCCCGACGAAAGACGCCGTCCAGGTTGGTCATTGCGGGGCGATTAGAGTGCCGAGATTCCAGCCAGTTGCCGCAGCTGCACTGTCGAAGCGGGGATCATTGACGCGATCTTGATGGCCTCGTCGCGATCCGCCGCGCCGAGCAGGTAGATCCCGGTGGCGATTTCGGCGCCTTCCACATAAGGCCCGTCGGTGGTCAGGACCTCGCCGTCGCGCACCCGCACCGTCGTCGCGGTGGACCGATCGTGCAGTGCGGCGCCACCGAGTAGGTGATCGCCCGCGGCCGCGTGGAGATCTGCGTGCTTTGCCGCCACGGCATCCCATTCCGGCGTGCCCGGGGTGTGTGCGGTAGCGGCCGGTTCCAGCAGCAGCGCGAGCCAGTCGTTGCCGGTGAGCGCGCGGGACGGCTCCAGTGTGTGGACTGCGGGCCACACCTCCACGGCCCCATACGTGGCGAGCGGGATATCGCGCGCCAGGGCCAGCGCCTCGTCCAGGTTCTCCGCTTCGAACACGTAGTAGCCGCAGGCCACCTCGGCGGACTCGGCGAAGGGGCCGTCGGTGACCATTGGCGCGTCCGGGCCGCCGGTGATGACCGCCGCAGCGGCAGCCGGGGCCAGCGCGTCTCCGGATTTGATCGCCGGGCCGGCTTTGGCGTGGAAGTTCTGCCAGGCTGCCATCGAGGCGGCCGGATCATCGGCTGGGCGGTCTTGCTCTTTGCTGATCAACAGCGCGAAATATTGCACGTTCGACACCTCCGATAGCGAGCGAAGCCTCGTGCTCCACTCTCTACCTATCCGACGAACGACGCAGCCCTAATCCGACAGCCGCGGAAAATCCGGCGCGACTAGGCCGCGGCGCCCGGTTTGAGGTAGGTCACCAGGCTGCAGTCGAGAATCTCGTAATCGAAGTAGTGCTCACAACCGCGCAGGTACTTCATGTAGCGGTCGTACACCTCTTGGGAAGTGATCTCGATGGCCTTGTCCTTGTTGGACTCCAGCGCGTCGCCCCAGATTCGTAGCGTCTTGACGTAGTGCGGCTGTAGTGAAAGTGGTTCGGGAACAACAAATCCCGCCTTCTCTCCGTGTTCGACCATCATCTCGGTGGTCGGCAGGCGGCCGCCGGGGAATATCTCGGTGATGATGAACTTGATGAAGCGCACCGTCTCGAAGGTCAGTTTCTTGCCGCGGGCGTTCATGTTGTAGGGGTGGTAGCTGACGCTGCTCTGCACGGTCATCCGGCCGTCGTCGGGCATGATGTTGAAAGTCCGCTTGAAGAAGTCGTCGTAGTTCTCGTGTCCGAAGTGCTCGAACGCTTCGATCGACACGATTCGGTCGACCGGCTCGGCGAAGTCCTCCCAGTTCTGCAGCCGCACCTCACGAGACCGGTCGGTGTCGATCGCGCCCAGCACCTGCTCGGCGCGGGCGTGCTGATTCTTCGACAGCGTCAGACCGATCACGTTCACGTCGTACTTCTCCACGGCGCGCCGCATGGTGGTGCCCCACCCGCAGCCGATGTCGAGCAGGGTCATGCCGGGCTTGAGGTCAAGCTTGTCCAGGTTGAGGTCGATCTTGGCGTACTGAGCTTCTTCCAGGGTGAGCTCCGGCGGCTCGAAGTACGCGCAGCTGTAGGTCCGGGTCGGATCCTGAAACAGGGCGAAGAAGTCGTCGGATACGTCGTAGTGCGCCTGGATGTCTTCCGAACGTGTTCGGATCTTCGTCGCACTAGTCGGTTGCTCAGCCATTGTCGTTAAGTTCTCCTGAATTCACTGCTTCAAACCCAATACCCATCGTTGCACGATTGACCAGCAACGATACCCACGCTTAATCGGGTTGCTTAACCGCCGGCGGCGCTTCGCGCCGGGCCCCCCAATGCCCGACGCATGATTCTACTTTTCCAGTGTGAACTGGTTGCAGTCGATATAGCCCTTCCGGAACGCATTGGCGCAGCCGGTCAGGAACTTGATGTACCGCTCGTAGACCTCTTCGGATTGGATCTCGACGGCCTGAGCTTTGTGGTCCTCCAGAGCCTGGGCCCACAGGTCGAGGGTGGTCGCGAAGTCGGACTGCAACGATTGGCGGCGAGTGACGCTGAAACCCACCTTCGCGCAGTGCTCTTCCACCTTTTCGATGGACGGCAGCCGGCCACCCGGGAAGATGTCGGTCAGGATGAACCGGATGAACTTCGCCATGTCGATGGTCATCGGGATGCCGCGCTCGGTCATCTGCTTGGGATGCAACGCGGTGATCGCGTGCAGCAGCATCACGCCGTCCGACGGCATGACCTGGTGCGCGAACTTGAAGAAATCGTCGTATCGCTCGAAGCCGAAGTGCTCCAGCGCTTCGATGATGACGATGCGGTCGACCGGTTCGGTGAACTCCGCCCAGTCGCTCAGGAGCGCCCGGTGCGAGCGGTCCGAGTCGATCGTGTCGAGAACCCCCTGGCAGTAGGAGTGCTGATTTTTGGACAGGGTCAACCCGACGACGTTGACGTCGTACTTCTCGACGGCGCGCTTCATCACCGAACCCCAGCCGCAACCGATGTCGAGCAGGGTCATCCCCGGCTCCAGCCCCAGCTTGTCCAGCGTCAGATCCAGCTTGGCGACCTGCGCCTCCTGCAGCGACATGCCCTCACGGGGAAAGTACGCGCAGCTGTAGGTGCGGGTCGGATCCTGGAACAGCGCGAAGAATTCGTTGGAAAGGTCGTAGTGCGCTCGAACATCATCGGCGTTGGACCGCGTCTGCGTGGCGGCAGTTGAACGATTTGGCATGCATCCCCCGGAACGGACAGGCGCCCCTGCGGGAGGCCATATCCCGGGGACCCTACACGCCGTGGGACGCATCTCTGGTATTTGAGGCGTGACGCCACTGTGTTCCCAATGGCAGATCCCGTTACAGATCAGTGTGGGGTCTGGATAGCTATTTCTCCAGCGTAAATCGCTACTTCTCCAGCGTGAACTGGTTCACGTCGATATAGCCGACCCGGAACGCGTTGGCGCAGCCGGTCAGGTACTTCATGTAGCGCTCGTAGACCTCTTCGGACTGGATCTCGATGGCCTCGTCCTGGTGCGCTTCCAGGGCCGCTGCCCACAGATCGAGGGTCCTGGCGTAGTGCAGCTGCAGCGACTGGCGGCGACTCAACCGGAAACCGTGCTTCGACGAGTGATCCTCCACCTTCTCGATGGACGGCAGCCGCCCGCCCGGGAAGATCTCGGTGACGATGAACTTGATGAAGCGGGCCATGTCGAACGTCAGCGGTATGCCGCGTTCGGTGCACTGCTCCGGCTTCAGGCCGGTGATCGTGTGCAGCAGCATGACGCCGTCATCCGGCAGCACGCTGTGGGCCATCGTGAAGAAGTCGTCGTAGCGATCGTGGCCGAAATGCTCGAATGCGCCGATCGACACGATGCGGTCGACGGGCTCGTCGAACTGCTCCCAGCCGGCCAGCAGCACTTGCTTGCTGCGGGGGCTGTCCATTTCGTCGAACGACTCCTGCACGTGGGCGGCTTGGTTCTTGGACAGCGTCAGGCCGACGACGTTCACGTCGTACTTCTCCACCGCGCGCCGCATGGTGGCACCCCAGCCGCAGCCGACGTCGAGCAGCGTCATGCCGGGCTGCAGGCCGAGCTTGCCCAGCGCCAAATCGATCTTGGCCAGCTGCGCTTCTTCCAGCGTCATGTCGTCGCGTTCGAAGTACGCGCAGCTGTAGGTCTGGGTGGGATCCAGGAACAACCGGAAGAAGTCGTCGGACAGGTCGTAGTGCGCCTGCACGTCGGCGAAGTGCGGTGTCAGTTTCCGAGCCATGACTGTTTGCCTTCCTGACGAAAACGCACTAAAGATACCCCGCGCACGCCGATGGACCGGTTATCCGATCCCACAGGTCGAGGCTGCCGGGCTATTTCGCCAGCGTGAACTGGTTGACGTCGACGTAGCCTTGCCGGAATTTGTCGGCGCAGCCGGTCAGGTACTTCATGTAGCGCTCGTAGACCTCTTCGGACTGGATCTCGATGGCCTCGTCCCGGCGCGCCTGCAACGCGTCGGCCCACAGGTCGAGGGTCTTGGCGTAGTGCGGCTGCAGCGACTGGCGGCGAGTCAGCGTGAAACCGGCTTGGTCCGAATGTTCTTCCACCATAGGGATTTTCGGCAGCCGACCGCCCGGGAAGATCTCCCGCTGGATGAAGATGACGAAGCGGAGCAAGTCGATGGAGATGGGCAGGCCCAGGTCGATGATTTCCTGCTTCGTGAAATCGGTGATCGTGTGCAGCAGCATGACGCCGTCGCCGGGCAACACGTGGTAGGCCATTTTGAAGAAGTCCGCGTAGCGATCGTGGCCGAAATGCTCGAATGCGCCGACCGACACGATGCGGTCGACGGGCTCGTCGAACTCTTCCCAGCCGGCCAGCAGCACGCGCTTGCTGCGTGGGTTGTCCATCTCGTCGAACGACTTCTGCACGTGGGCGGCCTGATTCTTGGACAGCGTCAACCCGATCACGTTCACGTCGTACTTCTCGATCGCGCGTCGCATGGTGGCACCCCACCCGCAGCCGACGTCGAGCAGCGTCATGCCGGGTCGCAGACCCAATTTGCCCAGCGATAAATCGATCTTGGCCAGCTGCGCTTCTTCCAGCGTCATGTCGTCGCGCTCGAAGTACGCGCAGCTGTAGGTCTGGCTGGGATCCAGGAACAGCCGGTAGAAGTCGTCGGACAGGTCGTAGTGTGCCTGCACGTCTTCGAAGTGTGGTTCCAGTTTTTGAGTCATGAGTGCTGCGCCCTCCCCGCGAAACGCACTGAACATCCCCCGAGCCCCGAGTGAGGCAAATTTTATTACTGAGCATCTGCCCGGTTTGACGAATCGCGAAACCTCGCAGTTCAACGCGGATGTCAGGTCGGGCGTGTCGCGCCCAGCGGCGCCCTACTTGGTGAGGGTGAACTGTCCGACGTTGGAGATGCCCTTGCGGAAGAGGCCCGCGCAGCCGGTGAGGTAGCGCATGAAGCGGTCGTAGACCTCTTCGGACTGGATGGCGATTGCGCGTTCGCGATTGGCCTCCAGATTGGCCGCCCACGTGTCCAGCGTCCGCGCGTAATGCGGCTGCAGATACTGGGTCTCCTCGAGCGAGAATCCGCTGTCGCGGGAGAGGTCGACGATGTCTGCTTCGCCGCACATTTGGCCGCCGGGGAAGATCTCCTTCCCGAGGAAGTGCAGGAACCGCAGATCATTCATCGTGATCGGGATGCCGTGCTCTTTCCAGTGTGTCTGCGGATAGGTGAATATGCTGTGCATCAGCATCCGGCTGTCACTGGGCAGAACCTTGTAGGCCCAATCCCAGAACGCGGGCCATCGTTCTTTTTTGAACGCGTCGAACGCCTCGAAGCTGATGATCCGGTCGGCGTGCTCGTCGAACTCTTCCCAGCCCTGCAGACGGGCCTCGACATGTCGCTTTGTCGGGATCGCGGCAACCCGAGATTTGCTGCGCTCGTAGTGGTTTCGGCTGAGCGTGATGCCGATGACGTTGACGTCGTACTTCTCAACCGCGCGAACCAGCGCTCCGCCCCAACCGCAGCCGACGTCGAGCAGCGTCATGCCCGGCTCGAGTTTGAGCTTGTCGAGTCCCAGATCCAGCTTGGCGAGCTGCGCCTCTTCCAGCGTCATCTCGTCGTTCTTGAAATATGCGCAGGTGTAGACCATGTTGGGGTCCAAGAACAACGCGAAGAAGTCGTCCGAAATGTCGTAAGTAGCCTGCGACTCTTCGTAATACGGCTTCATATTCGCAACCATCACGTCCTCCCAAGTGTCAACGCTACAACGCTGTGAGACCCCGTGCGAAAGTCACGACAAACTTGAATCGCCTAAGCCGCCTGCTCGACTCTGGCTCAGCTTGCCTCGGCGAAATTGCCCGTCAAAACACCGATCACCGGATCCCATAGCTGCTGTGGCAGATCATGTCCCATTCCGTCGAATAACACCAATCGGGCACCGCTTATTGCGCGCGCGATTGCACGTCCGCCGAAAGGCCGCATGAGTTTGTCGGACCGACCGTGGATGACAACGGTCGGCGCCTTGATCCGCCGGTCGTGGTGCAGCAGGCTCCCGCTGCCCAGGATGGCACTGAACTGCCCGGCAACGCCCTGCGGGTAGTAATTGCGGTCGTATCCCTCGGCGGCCTCGGAGCGAACCTGCTCATCGGGAATGCGGTAACGCGGGCTGCCGATGATCCGGCTGACCCGGACCGCGTTGTCGAGGATCACGTCGCGGGGCGAGTCCGGCGGCGGGCCCTTGACGAGCGCCAGCAATGCGCGGGGAGCCGGCGGTGGCAGGAACGCCGAGTTGTTGCTCGAGAAGAGGACCCCGAGAGTCGTTGTCCGATGGGCGAATTGCGCGGCGAAGACCTGGGCGATCATTCCGCCCATCGATGCTCCGACGACGTGGGCCGCCTTGATGCCCAGATGGTCCAGCACGGCTGCGGCGTCGTCGGCCATGTCCTCGAGGGTGTAGGCGGCCTTGCTCTCCAGACCCGCAAAGGAGCGGAGCAATCGGGTGACCATGGGCTGGCCCGCACTGCGCCGCTCGGTCTTGCTGGACAGGCCGACATCCCGGTTGTCGTAGCGGATCACGCGCAGGCCTTGGCTGACCAGCCGCTCGCAGAACTCGGTCCGCCACAGCAGCAGCTGGGCGCCCAGCCCCATGATCAGTAGCACGGGCGGGTCGTCGATATCGCCCATGTCCTCGTAGTAGAGCTTCAGATCGCTCGACGCGGGACCGGCACTCGCATAACCGGTGCGGACCTCCACTGGAACGCCTCCTAGACCTCGACGTCGGACTGATGCTCGCGGCTGACCTCGACCATGAAGTTGGCGAAGTATCCCGTCAGCTGCGGATCGGACATCATCTGCCACTTCGGCGCGAGCAGCTTCATGTACCGCTCGACGTAGAGGAACTGCTTTCCGATCAACACCAACTCGCGCGGCAGCTTGACGTCGTAGGCGTCGGCCAGCGTCGACAGCTGCTTGCCGATGTCGGCGTAGGACATGTCGCCCAGCGTGGACATGGTCAGTGGGGTGGCGAATTTTTCCAGGTCCTTGGCGGCCTCGGCTTCGGGCTTCACCGTGCCGACGGCGCCCATCAGCACGACGATCTTGCCGGCCGCGGCGTGATCCTTGGTGACCAGCAACGCGTACACCAACTCGCGCAGCAACCAACGGGTACGCGGGTCGATGCGGCCCATGATCCCGAAATCGAAGAACACGATGCGGCCCTGGTCGTCGACGTACAGGTTGCCCGCGTGCAGGTCGCCGTGGAACAGCCCGTGCCGCAGCCCGCCTTCGAAAAGCGAGAACAGCAGCGCCTTCACCAGCTCGGTGCCGTCGAACCCGGCCTTGCGGATGGCGGCGACGTCGTCGATGCGGATGCCCTGCACCCGCTCCATCGTCAGCACCCGGTCGCTGGTGAAGTCCCAGTACACGTTCGGCACCCGGATGTTCTTGCCCAGCGGCGACACGTGCAGGTGTGAGACCCACGCCTCCATCGATTGCGCCTCGAGGCGGAAATTCAGCTCCTCGGCCAGGTTGGCGGAGAAGTCGGCGACCACGTCTTGTGCCGAGAGCCGGCGGCCCAGCTTGGCCAGTTCGACGGCCTGAGCGAAGCGCTTCAGGATCTGCAGGTCGGCGGCGACCCGGCGGCGGATGCCCGGCCGCTGGATCTTGACGACGACCTCCTCGCCGCTGTGCAGCGTGGCGTAGTGCACCTGCGCGATGGACGCCGACGCGAACGGCGTCTCGTCCCACTTGGCGAACAGGTCGGCCGGGTCGGCGCCGAGTTCGTCGACGAACAGCTTGTGCACCGCGTCGGAGTCGGCCGGTGGCACTCGGTCGAGCAGGCCCCGGAATTCACGGGACAGCGACTCGCCGAATGCGCCGGGGCTCGACGCGATGATCTGGCCGAACTTCACGTACGTCGGACCCAGATCGGCGAAGGTCTGGGGGAGCTGCTTGATCACCTTCTGCTGCCATGGCCCCTTGCCCGTCAGCGTGCTGACGAAGCGAGCGGCGGAGCGGGTGACCTGCCAACCAGTGACCGCGACCCGGGCCGCTTCGACCGGCAACGGCACCCGGTCAAGCTTGGCCACGTCTCGGTGTTTGGTAGAACTCATCTCAGCAGTCTGCCAAACCAGGGGTGCCAAGGCCCAATTCACCCTCCGATGAGCAGGCCTTTTACCGGCCCGCCCCCGTGTTCCAGGGTGTCACCCAGCCCTCGATCGCCCAGCCTTCCAGCCCGGCGATCAGGTCGTACATCGTGGCTCCGTCGATGGTTTCCCGGATGATGTCGGCGTGCCCGGCGTGCCGGGCCAACTCGTTGATGACGTGCAGGATCACCCATCGCACCGACCAGGCCTCCACGTCTTTGGGAAACCACGGAACGTCGCGCGGCACGGGCACCGCCGCGTCGAGGTCAGCGGACTCGACCAGCCGGAGCGAAATCGTGTTCTGCTCTGCGAATGCTTGAAGCAGCCCGTCCAGGGTCTCGTCGGGCCGCATCACGTGCTGGTCCTGGAATTCCTCGCCCACCGGCCGAACGTCCTTCGCCGGTGGGTCCGGCGCTGCCGCGACTCGTGTCATCCAGCTGCGTTGCATCCGTGTCACGTGCTTGACCAGCCCGCCGACCGACAGCGCACTCGCCGACGGCGACGACCGCGCCTGCTCATCGGTGAGGCCGTAGGACACCGCGAAGTAGGCGCTCTGATGGAAGGCCAGATACTCGCGCAGGGCGCTGCGCTCGTCGGCCACCGGCGGGGCGAGGGCTGGCATGGTCACTCCTCCTGGTTGATGGATTGGCGATGTGCGTAAAGGTCTCGGAGGCAAGCAATCTCGGCACCATGGTGGATCGCTTCGCGATTGATGTGCAAGACCAGCTCGCCGAGTGGGTAGTCGGCGTACGGCCCCTCGGCCGGGCCGCAGCGCCGGGTCAGATCGGCGGCCGACAGCGAGCGCACCCCGGTGATCCACCCGCTGTAGGTCAGGTCGAGTTGGCGCAGGGCGGTGGCCGCGTCGGTCGCATAATCCCAACTCTGGTAGTCGGCGGGCGTAGCTGCTCGCGCCAATGCCAATCCAGCTGCTCGGCGAGTTGTGTGGTCAGGTCCGTCACCCCATCCAGCTTTGCAGCAACGGGTGACAAGTCTGTAGTCGAGCAACGTAAGGTGCGGGCATGCAGCTGATTTCGGCGCAGTCGACCGAACTGTTCGTTGGGCCGCAGGACACGCCGCTACAGCTGGCCCGGATCGCCGTGGGCGGGGTCACCGAGCCGACGCCGGTACGCGTCGACGGAGACGGCCTGCGCGGTGAGGCGCTCGCCGAGATCGGCGCGGAGACCGTCGAGATCCCGGTGACCGTGCGCAAGCCGGTCGTCGGTGAGCGCCGCGCCGCCCGGGTACACGCCGGCGACACCAGCGCCTCGTTCGAGTTCACCGTGGCCGAGCCCGGCTGGACGATGTTCATGGTCAGCCATTTCCACTACGACCCGGTGTGGTGGAACACCCAGGGCGCCTACACCAGCGAGTGGCGCGAAGACCCGCCGTCGAGCGGCCGGCAGACCAACGGTTTCGAATTGGTGCACGCGCATCTGGAAATGGCCCGCCGCGAGCCCGAGTACAAATTCGTGCTGGCCGAGGTGGATTACCTCAAGCCGTACTGGGACACCCGCCCCGAGGACCGCGCCGACCTGCGCCGCTTCATCGCCGACGGCCGGGTCGAAATCATGGGCGGCACCTACAACGAACCCAACACCAACCTCACCAGCCCGGAGACGACGATCCGAAACCTGGTGCACGGCATTGGTTTTCAGCGCGACGTGTTGGGTGCCGATCCGGCGACGGCATGGCAGCTCGACGTGTTCGGCCACGACCCGCAGTTTCCCGGGATGGCCGCCGATGCCGGGCTGACGTCGAGCTCGTGGGCCCGCGGACCGCACCACCAATGGGGGCCGACCCACTCCGGCGGCGTCGAGGGCATGCAGTTCTGCAGCGAGTTCGAATGGATTTCGCCATCCGGGCGCGGCCTGCTCACCCACTACATGCCGGCGCACTACGGGGCGGGCTGGGGGATGGACTCGTCGGCGTCGCTGGGCGAGGCGCAGGACGCCACGTATGCGGTGTTCGACCAGCTCAAGCGGGTCGCGTTGACTCGCAACGTGCTGTTGCCGGTGGGCACCGACTACACCCCGCCGAACAAGTGGGTCACCGAAATCCACCGCGACTGGGCCGCCCGCTACACCTGGCCGCGATTCGTCTGTGCGCTGCCGCGGGAGTTCTTCGCCGCGGTGCGTGCCGAGCTGGACGAGCGGGGGTCGGTGCCGTCGCCGCAGACGCGCGACATGAACCCGATCTACACCGGCAAGGACGTCTCCTACATCGACACCAAACAAGCCAACCGCGCCGCCGAAAACGCGGTGCTGGACGCCGAACGCTACGCGGTGTTCGCCGCGCTGATGACCGGCGCCGACTACCCGCACGCCGCGTTGGCCAAGGCATGGGTGCAGCTGGCCTACGGCGCGCACCACGACGCGATCACCGGCTCCGAGTCCGACCAGGTCTACCTCGATCTGCTGACCGGCTGGCGTGACGCGTGGGAGCTGGGTCGCGCCGCCCGCGACAACTCCCTGGCGCTGCTGTCCGGCGCCATCGATAGCCCAGGTGACTCCGTCGTGGTGTGGAACGCATTGACCCACCCGCGCACCGACATCGTCACGGCCCGGATCGATCCGCCGCTGCCCGCGGGGGTGCGGGTGCTGGATGCCGACGGTGCCGAGCTGCCCGCGCTGGTCGAGCACGACGGGCGCTCGGTCAGCTGGCTGGCCCGCGATGTCGGATCGCTGGGCTGGCGGGCCTATCGGCTGGTCCCCGCGGACGAGGCGACCGGCTGGGACCCGCTGCCCGGACTCGAGATCGAAAATGAGCACTACCGGCTGGCGGTCGACCCAGCCCGGGGCGGGGCGGTGGCGTCGCTGGTCCATGACGGCCGCCAGCTGATCGCGGCCGGACGGGTGGGCAACGAGCTCGCCGTCTACGACGAATACCCGGCCCACCCGACGCAGGGGGAGGGTCCTTGGCATCTGCTGCCCAAGGGACCGGTGGTGGGCTCGTCGGAATCGCCGGCGGCGCAGGTGCGGGCCTACCGCGGACCGCTCGGTCAGCGGCTCGTCGTGCAGGGGCGAATCGGCGAATTGCTGCGCTACACCCAGACCCTGACGCTGTGGAACGGCGTGGGGCGGGTGGACTGCCGCACCACGATCGACGACTTCACCGGAGAGGACCGCCTGTTGCGGCTGCGCTGGCCGTGTCCGGTACCGGGCGCCATGCCGGTCAGCGAGGTGGGCGACGCCGTCGTCGGCCGCGGGTTCGCGTTGTTGCACGACGGGGCCGGCTCCGTGAACACCGAGCACCTGCCGTGGACACTGGACAACCCGGCCTACAGCTGGTTCGGACTATCGTCTGCGGCACGTATTCGATTGGGAGACGAGGATATTCGCGCGATAACCGTGGCCGAGGTGGTGTCGCCGTCGGAAGCGTTGTCCGGTCCGCTGGCGCGCGAACTGATGGTCGCGCTGGTCCGCGCCGGTGTCACGGCCACCTGCAGCGGCGCCGACAAACCGCGCTACGGCAACCTCGACGTCGACTCCAACCTGCCCGATGTCCGCATCGCGCTGGGCGGCCCCGACCGCAACGCCTTCACCAAGGCGGTGCTGGCCGAGGCCGATCCGGAGTACGCGAAAGAACTGGAACGCCAGCTGGCGAAGCGGGGCCGGGCCCGGGTGTGGGTGCCCGCGGCCACGCCGTTGGCGGCGGCCTGGGTGCCCGGCGCCGACCTGCGCGCGGCGCGCGCGCTGCCCGTGCTGGTGATCGACGGCACCGACGAGAAGCGCCTGGACGCCGAAATCGCTTCGGTGGCAGCCGATCTCGACGATGCCGAGATCGCCGTCTCCCAGCAGGCCGCGGCGGGCGCCGAACACTTCGAATCCCGCACGGTGGCGTTGCTCAACCGCGGCGTGCCGAGCTTCGCCGTCGACAGCGAGGGCACGCTGCACACCGCGCTGTTGCGGTCCTGCACCGGCTGGCCGTCCGGCACCTGGATCGACGAACCACGCCGCACCGCGCCCGACGGCTCGAACTTCCAACTCCAGCACTGGACACACCATTTCGACTACGCGCTCGCCTGCGGCGACGGCGACTGGCGGCACGCCGAGATCCCGGCCCGCAGCGCGCAGTTCTCCCATCCACTGCACGCCGTCTTCCCGGATCGGCGGCGAGGCAACCTGGCGCCCACCGGGTCGCTGCTGCACGTCGAGCCCGCCGACACCGTGCACCTCGGGGCGTTCAAGGCGGCCGGCAACCCGCTGGCGGCCGGTCGCGCCGAGCCCGTCGACCCGGGCGCCGTGGCGCTGCGGCTGGTCGAATCGACCGGTGCCGGCGCTCGGGTGAAGATCGGCTCGACGCTCGGCAAGCTCGGCGCGCTGCAGCTCGCCGATCTGCTGGAAACGCCGCAGGCGCGCAAGCGATCGATCGAGCTGCACGGCTACCAGATCGCTACCGTGCTGGCCCGGCTCAAGATCCCCAAGGCATTCGACGAGCCCACCGCGCTGGGCCCGGAAGCCGAGATCGCCCAGCCGCTGTACGCGCGGTACTGGCTGCACAATCGCGGCCCCGCGCCACTGGGCGGGCTGCCGGCCGTCGCACACCTGCACCCGCAGCGAGTGACCGAGCCGGGCGGCGAGCTGACGCTGCGGCTCACCGCGGTCAGCGACTGCACCGACGCCGAGCTGCAGGGCGTCGTCGTGCTGTCGTGTCCGGACGGCTGGTCGGCGAGCCCCGCCGAGCTGCCGTTCACGCTCGGCACCGGCGAGCACCGGGAGGCCGACGTGGTGCTGGGGATCCCGGCCGATGCCGAGCCCGGCCATTACCCGATTCGGGCGCAGTTGCGCATCACCGGCGATCAGGTCCCGGCCGCCTGGCGGCAGACGGTCGAGGACGTGAGCATCGTCGACGTCGGAGCGGACCCGGATGCCGAACTGATCTACCTCGTCGACGGGCCCGACGGGATCGCGCTGCGCGCCGGAGAGACGGCCCGGGTCGCCGTGACGATCGGCAGCAATGCCGCGGCGGACCTGTCGGCCGAGGCCCATCTGATCAGCCCCTGGGGCACCTGGGAGTGGATCGGGCCGGCCTCGCTCGGCGCGGTGCTGCCGGCCCGCGGCACCGTCGAGCTCGGCTTCGACGTCAGCCCTCCCGCGTGGCTGGAACCCGGCCAGTGGTGGGCCCTGATTCGGGTCGGCTGCGCGGGACGGCTGGTCTACTCGCCGGTGGTGAAGGTGACCGTGACATGAGCATGCACTCGGTTGCCAGCGTCGCGGGCACACCCGTCGCGGTCGAGGAGGTAGACGCCGCCGAGGCCCGACTGCGCAGCGGCCCCCGCGCGGCCGCGTTGCCTGCGCGCGGCACCAGCGAGGGCCGCCAACTGCGACGCTGGCTCACCCAACTCCTGGTGACCGAACGCGTCGTCGCCGCCGAGGTGGCCGCTCGCGGATTGACCGTGCGCGACGCCCCGACCGAGGCGCAGCTGCTGCCCGACGTGACGGCCCGGCTGGAGATCGGCAGCGTGGCCGCGGCGGCACTGGCGGACCCGCGGGCGCGCGCGCTGTTCGTCGACGTGACCGCGACGGTCCGGGTCAGCGATCACGAGGTCGCCGATTATCACGCCCGCAATCCGCTGCGGTTCGCCCCGCTGCGCCCCGACCGCCACGGCTGGCGGGCGCCGTCGTGCGCCGGGCCGCCGCTGGCGCAGGTGCGGCCCGCGGTCACCGAGCACCTGCACGCCGCCGCGCGACGTCGCGCCTTCCGGCTGTGGCTTGACGCTCGGCGGGCCGCATTGGTCGAGCTCGCGGCGGGCTACGAGCATCCCGGCGACCCCCGTCAACCCGACAACACCCATCGGCACTGATCGGCCATGCTTACCCTCTGCCTGGACATCGGTGGCACGAAAATCGCTGCGGGCCTTGCCGATTCGGAGGGCACGCTGGTGCACACCGCGATCCGGCCCACCCCGGCGGGCGCTACGGCCGAACAGGTGTGGGACGTGGTCGCCGCGATGATCGCCGAAGCGTTGGGCGTGGCCGGCGGTGCTGTCCGTGCGGTGGGCATCGCTTCGGCCGGGCCCATCGACCTGCTCAGCGGAACCGTCAGCCCGATCAATATCAAAGGCTGGCAAGGGTTTCCGCTGCGGGATCGGGTGGTGGCCGCCGTACCGGGCGTGCCAGTGCGGCTGGGCGGCGACGGCGTATGCATGGCACTGGGGGAGCATTGGCACGGCGCGGGACGGGGTGCGGGCTTTCTGCTGGCCATGGTGGTGTCCACCGGCGTGGGCGGCGGATTGGTGCTCAATGGCGTGCCCTACACCGGGCGCAGTGGCAATGCCGGACATGTCGGTCATGTGGTGGTCGAAGAGGGCGGCGAGCGGTGTGCGTGTGGAGGTCGCGGCTGCGTCGAGACGGTTGCGGCCGGGCCGTGGCTGGTGCGCTGGGCGCGGGCCAACGGCTGGTCCGCACCGCCGGGTGCCGGCGCGCGGGAGCTGGCCGCCGCGGCGGCGGCCGGGGATGCGATCGCGCTGCGCGCGTTCCACCGGGGGGCCACCGGGCTCGCGGCCATGATCGCCTCGGTGGCGGCGGTGTGCGATCTGGACCTGGTGATCATCGGGGGTGGAGTCGCCAAATCCGGTGGGCTGCTCTTCGACCCGCTGCGCGCGGTGCTGGCCGATTATGCCGGGCTTGATTTTCTGTCTGGCCTGCGTGTGGTGCCCGCAGAGCTGGGCGGCGAGGCCGGCCTGGTCGGCGCGGCCCGTCTTGCGGGATTGTAGCCAACCGCGCTGCGCTGCATATGCTTTCGGCCCCAATCGCTCTTGGCTCTGCCGAGCGTGGCCGTCACCTGAGATCCGCCGTTTTGGCTGACCGCGTGGTATCACGCTATCCTTGGTGCCGATCCACCGAAGACCGTCGGTCACCGAGCAATCGGTCGAAGGTCCGGGAACATCCCGGCGGCCCACGCAGGAGGACGAGGCATTACCGCCGGCGCTCGCGCCGGTGTATCCCAACGCCCCGTGCCGCTTCCTGCGCCGGGGCGTTCGTCGTTCCTCGGGTGATCACCGACGCACGTCTTTCACTGAGTTTCATTGAGGAGGTATGCATGGCCAAAGCCGACAAGGCCACCGCCGTTGCGGACATTGTCGAGCAGTTCAGCGCCTCGACGGCGACCGTAATCACCGAATACCGCGGTCTGACCGTCGCCAACCTGGCCGAGCTGCGCCGCTCGCTCGCGGGTTCGGCTACCTACACCGTGGCCAAGAACACGCTGATCAAGCGCGCCGCTTCGGAAGCGGGGATCGAGGGTCTCGACGAGTTGTTCGCGGGCCCCACGGCCATCGCGTTCGTCAGCGGCGAACCCGTCGACGCCGCCAAGGCCATCAAGACCTTCGCCAAGGAGAACAAGGCGCTGGTCATCAAGGGTGGCTACATGGACGGCCACGCGTTGACGGTGGCCGAGGTCGAGCGCATCGCCGACCTGGAATCCCGCGAGGTGCTGCTGGCCAAGCTGGCCGGTGCCATGAAGGGCAACCTCGCCAAGGCCGCCGGCCTGTTCAACGCGCCGGTCTCGCAGTTCGCCCGCCTCGCGGCCGCCCTGCAGGAGAAGAAGGCGGCCGAACCGGCTGCCGCAGCGGCCCCGGCCGCAGAACCCGCTCCCGAAGCAGCCGCTTCGGAGGCACCCGCCGAGGCAGAAGCACCCGCCGAGACGCCGGCTGACGCCGAATAACCCACAAACCAAAAACAAGGAAGGACCCACACCATGGCAAAAATCTCTACCGATGACCTGCTCGACGTCTTCAAGGAAATGACCCTGCTCGAGCTGTCGGACTTCGTGAAGAAGTTCGAGGAGACCTTCGAGGTCACCGCGGCCGCCCCGGTCGCCGTTGCCGCTGCCGGTGGTGCCGCCGCCGGTGGTGCGCCCGCTGAGGCCGCCGAGGAGCAGTCCGAGTTCGACGTCATCCTCGAGGCCGCCGGTGACAAGAAGATCGGCGTCATCAAGGTCGTCCGTGAGATCGTCTCCGGCCTGGGCCTGAAAGAGGCCAAGGACTTGGTCGACGGCGCACCCAAGCCGCTGCTGGAGAAGGTCGCCAAGGAAGCCGCCGAGGAAGCCAAGGGCAAGCTCGAGGCCGCCGGCGCGACCGTCACCGTCAAGTAGTTCAACTCGCGCAAACCCCCGGGACCCTGGTCCCGGGGGTTTCGTGTGTTCAGCCGGAGTACGCCGACCCCACCGACTGTGCCACCCGTTCGGCTGTATCTCCCAGGGCGACAAGCAGATTCGAGGTCATCGCGTTGAGCACCGGCGCGACGGCCGAGCCGTCGTCCCCGTAGTACCCGGCCAGCTCGAGCATCACGAACCCGTGGATCAACGCCCAGAACTGGGCCGCGGTGGCCACGACGCACGCGTCGTCGTCGGCGGCGCCCGTGGTGATCCGGCCGGCCAGCATGCACCGGCGCACCACCCGCACCACGTGCGCGAAGCTGGGGTGGTGCTGCTCGATCTCGGCGACCGTGAGCGTCAGGACGTTGCCGGCCGGCGCGTTGATGCCGTGCGCACTGGTGCTGCCGAACATCAGGCGATACATGTGTGGGCGCTCGATGGCGTAGCGGCGGTAGGCGGCGCCGGTGACGAACAGATCGGCGACCGGGTCGGCGGTCTGCGGCACCGTTTGGGCCTCGTCGAACTGTCGCAACCCCTCCTCGGCGACGGCGGCGATCAGCGCCTGCATCCCGCCGAAGTGGGTGTACACCGACATCGTCGAGGTCCCCGCGGCGCTGGCCACTTTGCGGGTCTGCAAGGCATCCGGGCCGTCGCTATCAAGCAGGTCGACCGCGGCGTGCAGCATTTCCTCGCGCACACTGCGCTGAACTTCCGAAGTCATCTCTCCAACCATCTCCGTCGAGGCCTTGCCATCTTCTCATCACCGGCGTACCGTCACAATAACGCTGAAATAACGATGTTATAGGAGTTCAGCCCATGACTTCCACACAGACCCCCACAATCGGAAACCCGTACCTGGAGGGCTTCCTGGCGCCGGTGCACACCGAAGTGACCGCGACCGACCTAGCCGTCACCGGCCACATCCCCGAACACCTGGACGGGCGCTACCTGCGCAATGGGCCCAACCCGGCCGCCGAGGTCGACGCGGCCACCTATCACTGGTTCACCGGCGACGCGATGGTGCATGGCCTGGCGCTGCGCGACGGCAAGGCGAGCTGGTATCGCAACCGCTGGGTCCGCAGCGCGCCGACCTGCGCCGCACTGGGCGAACCCGAGCCCGCGGTGCTTGATCCGCGTGCCGGGATGCTGTCGGTCAAACCCAACACCAACGTGCTGACCCACGCCGGGCGGACGCTGGCGCTGGTCGAGGGTGGTGGTGCCAACTACGAACTCACCGACGACCTGGACACCGTCGGTCCCTGTGACTTCGACGGGACACTGTTCGGTGGCTACACCGCCCACCCGCACCGCGATCCGCACACCGGTGAACTGCACGCGGTGTCCTACTGCTTCGGGCGCGGGCGTTCCGTGCAGTACTCGGTGATCGACACCGCCGGGCGGGCGCGGCGCACCGTCGACATCGACGTGACCGGATCGCCGATGATGCACGACTTCTCCCTGACCGATAAGTACGTGGTGATCTACGACCTGCCGGTGACGTTCGACCCGATGCAGGTCGCGCCGGCCAACGTGCCGCGCTGGCTGAGTTCGCCGGCCCGGCTGGTGGTGCAGTCGGTGCTCGGCCGGGTCCGCATTCCCAGCCCGATGATGATGGCGATCAACCGTAATCGGCAGCCCTCGAACCAGATGCCGTACAGCTGGAAGAACAACTACCCGGCGCGCATCGGGGTCATGCCCCGCGAAGGCGGCAACGCTGACGTGCGTTGGTTCGACATCGAGCCCTGCTACGTCTTCCACCCGCTCAACGCCTACTCGGAGATGCGCGACGGGGCCGAGGTCCTGGTGCTCGACGTGGTGCGCTACGCGCGGATGTTCGACCGCGACCTGCGCGGTCCCGGCGACAGCCGGCCGACGCTGGATCGCTGGACGATCAACCTGAGCACGGGTGCGGTTGCCACCGAACGCCGCGACGATCGTCCGCAGGAGTTTCCCCGGATCGACGAGGCGCTACTGGGCGATCGACACCGGTTCGGCTACGCCGTCGGGATGGACGGGGGCTACCTCTCCGGCGGCGCAACCGAGATGACCTCGGCGCTGTACAAGCACGACTACGCCACGGGATCAAGCACCGTCGCGGGGCTGGAACCCGACCTTTTGCTCGGCGAGATGTGTTTTGTGCCCAACCCGACGAACGGCTCCGGGCAGCGTGCCGAGGACGACGGCGTCCTGATGGGCTACGCCTATCACCGCGGCCGTGACGAGGGGCAATTGCTGATGCTGGACGCCCAGACCCTCGAGTCGGTTGCGACCGTGCACTTGCCGCAGCGCGTACCGATGGGCTTCCACGGTAACTGGGCGCCGGCCGTCTGACCGCTTTACCGCCGCTGCCAGGGCGATTACCCTTCCTGCAGGGGTGGGTCTCAGGTCGGCGAATTTTTCGCGGCGGTGCTGTGCAACCATGCTGTGTGGTCCCGGGCGTGCGCTACAGTGACTCATGCCACACAAAGGGGCAGGTGGCAGCATGCGTCGACGGAAGGATTCCCTATGGGCGTCGCTATTGAGGTCAGCGGTCTGACCAAGTCCTTCGGATCCTCGAGGATTTGGGAAGACGTGACCCTCGATATCCCTTCTGGGGAGGTCAGCGTTTTGCTGGGCCCGTCGGGTACCGGCAAGTCCGTGTTCTTGAAGTCCTTGATCGGCCTCCTTCGTCCGGAACGTGGCTCGATTGTCATCGACGGCACCGACATCATCGAATGCTCGGCCAAGGAGCTGTACGAGATCCGCACGTTGTTCGGGGTGCTGTTCCAGGACGGCGCGCTGTTCGGCTCGATGAATCTCTATGACAACACCGCTTTCCCGCTGCGTGAGCACACCAAGAAGAAGGAAGGCGAGATCCGTGACATCGTCATGGAGAAGCTCGAATTGGTGGGCCTCGGCGGTGACGAGAGGAAGTTCCCCGGCGAGATCTCCGGTGGTATGCGCAAGCGTGCCGGCCTGGCCCGCGCCCTGGTCTTGGACCCGCAGATCATTCTCTGCGACGAGCCCGACTCCGGTCTGGACCCGGTCCGTACCGCCTACCTCAGCCAGCTGATCCTGGACATCAACGCGCAGATCGACGCGACCATCCTGATCGTGACGCACAACATCAGCGTTGCCCGCACGGTGCCGGACAACATCGGCATGCTGTTCCGCAAACACCTGGTCATGTTCGGCCCGCGCGAGGTGCTGCTGACCAGCGATGAGCCGGTGGTGCGCCAGTTCCTCAACGGCCGCCGCATCGGGCCGATCGGTATGTCCGAGGAGAAGGACGAGGCGACCATGGCCGAAGAGCAAGCCATGGTCGATGCCGGTCACCACTCCGGCGGCACCGAGGAGATCGAGGGCGTGCCGCCTCAGATCTTGGCGACACCGGGGATGCCGGAGCGCAAAGCGGTGGCCCGGCGCCAGGCCCGGGTGCGCGAGATGTTGCACACCCTGCCCAAGAAGGCGCAGACCGCGATCCTCGACGACCTCGAGGGCACGCACAAGTACCAAGCGCACGAGTTCGGCGACTAGTCGCAATCTCTGATCCCTGGACCCCATCGCCACGGCGTGCCGTGGTGTTCGGGTCCAGTTGTGCGCGCCCGAACCTGCACCCGGAGGAATTCGGCGACAACTTGCCGCGGCTTCCTCTTGACGAAAAGGCGTGTACGGGTCAATCTGTTGGGCAGAATGTACCCACGGGAAATTCGAGATGCCAGCCAGCGTCGACCCCCCTGGATGGGTAGTTGAGGAATGCGCGCGCCTGCGCTATTGTTGGACGTTGCGCTGGCTACTTCCTGCCCACCTCACCCGCCACCAGACACCGTGGTCTTAGTCTGAGCCCCCTCTGCGGCTCAGCTATTTAGTTGCGCGCGTGAGGCTCGAGCAGTTCGTTCGCCGGCTTTAACCGAAATAATCGCGGCGAACGGTCCGGTGGCCCCGGTACTCGTCAGTCGCACGAGGTGCTGGAAGGATGCATCTTGGCAGATTCTCGCCAGAGCAAGACGGACTCCTCAAGCTTTAACAACTCCGTGCCGGGAGCACCTGACCGAGTATCTTTCGCCAAGCTTCGCGAACCGCTCGAGGTTCCGGGGCTTCTCGACGTGCAGACCGACTCCTTTGAGTGGTTGATCGGCTCGCCGCGTTGGCGCGAGATTGCCTCCGGTCGCGGGGACGTCAA
This sequence comes from Mycobacterium sp. Aquia_213, assembly GCF_026625985.1. NCBI lineage: Bacteria > Bacillati > Actinomycetota > Actinomycetes > Mycobacteriales > Mycobacteriaceae > Mycobacterium > Mycobacterium sp. Aquia_213. Next base: position 5,043,727 of record NZ_CP113116.1, on the reverse strand, counting down.
CCCGGTCGGTGGCCTCGAAGAGGTGCTCTACGAGTTGTCGCCGATTGAGGACTTCTCGGGCTCGATGTCGCTTTCGTTCTCCGACCCCCGCTTCGACGAAGTCAAGGCGCCGGTGGACGAGTGCAAAGACAAGGACATGACGTACGCGGCACCGCTGTTCGTCACGGCCGAGTTCATCAACAACAACACCGGTGAGATCAAGAGCCAGACGGTCTTCATGGGTGACTTCCCGATGATGACCGAAAAAGGCACGTTCATCATCAACGGAACCGAGCGCGTCGTGGTCAGCCAGCTGGTCCGGTCGCCCGGTGTGTACTTCGACGAGTCGATCGACAAGTCGACCGAGAAGCTGCTGCACAGCGTCAAGGTGATTCCGAGCCGCGGTGCGTGGCTGGAGTTCGACGTCGACAAGCGCGACACCGTCGGTGTGCGCATCGACCGCAAGCGTCGTCAGCCGGTCACCGTGCTGCTCAAGGCGCTGGGCTGGACCAACGAGCAGATTCACGAGCGGTTCGGCTTCTCCGAGATCATGATGTCGACGCTGGAGAAGGACAACACCGCCGGCACCGACGAGGCGCTGCTGGACATTTACCGGAAGCTGCGTCCGGGCGAGCCGCCGACCAAGGAGTCCGCGCAGACCCTGCTGGAGAACCTGTTCTTCAAGGAGAAGCGCTACGACCTGGCCCGCGTCGGCCGCTACAAGGTCAACAAGAAGCTCGGGCTGAACGTCGGCAAGCCGATCACGTCGTCGACGCTGACCGAAGAGGACGTCGTCGCCACCATCGAGTACCTGGTGCGCCTGCACGAGGGCCAGCCGACCATGACGGTTCCCGGCGGTGCCGAGGTTCCGGTGGAGACCGACGACATCGACCACTTCGGCAACCGCCGTCTGCGCACCGTCGGTGAGCTGATCCAGAACCAGATCCGGGTCGGCATGTCCCGGATGGAGCGGGTCGTCCGCGAGCGGATGACCACGCAGGACGTCGAGGCCATCACGCCGCAGACCCTGATCAACATCCGGCCGGTCGTTGCCGCGATCAAGGAGTTCTTCGGCACCAGCCAGCTGTCGCAGTTCATGGACCAGAACAACCCGCTGTCCGGGCTCACCCACAAGCGCCGCCTGTCGGCGCTGGGGCCGGGCGGTCTGTCGCGTGAGCGTGCGGGCCTTGAGGTCCGCGACGTGCACCCGTCGCACTACGGCCGGATGTGTCCGATCGAGACCCCTGAGGGTCCGAACATCGGTCTGATCGGTTCGCTGTCGGTGTACGCGCGGGTCAACCCGTTCGGGTTCATCGAGACGCCGTACCGCAAGGTGGTCGACGGTGTGGTCAGCGACGAGATCCAGTACCTGACCGCCGACGAGGAGGACCGCCACGTCGTGGCGCAGGCCAACTCGCCGATCGACGAGAGCGGCCGGTTCGAAGAGTCGCGCGTTCTGGTTCGCCGGAAGGCGGGCGAGGTCGAGTACGTGCCGTCGTCCGAGGTCGACTACATGGACGTGTCGCCGCGCCAGATGGTGTCGGTGGCCACGGCCATGATTCCGTTCCTCGAGCACGACGACGCCAACCGTGCCCTGATGGGTGCCAACATGCAGCGCCAGGCGGTTCCGCTGGTGCGCAGCGAGGCGCCGCTGGTCGGTACCGGTATGGAGCTGCGCGCCGCGATCGACGCCGGCGATGTGGTGGTGGCCGACAAGGCCGGCGTGATCGAGGAGGTGTCCGCCGACTACATCACCGTGATGGCCGACGACGGCACCCGGCACACCTACCGGATGCGCAAGTTCGCCCGGTCGAACCACGGCACCTGCGCCAACCAGTCGCCGATCGTCGACGCGGGAGACCGGGTCGAGGCCGGACAGGTGATCGCCGACGGTCCCTGCACCGAAAACGGTGAGATGGCACTCGGCAAGAACCTGCTCGTGGCGATCATGCCGTGGGAAGGCCACAACTACGAGGACGCGATCATCCTCTCCAACCGCCTGGTTGAGGAGGACGTGCTCACCTCGATCCACATCGAGGAGCACGAGATCGATGCCCGCGACACCAAGCTGGGCGCCGAGGAGATCACCCGGGATATCCCGAACGTCTCCGACGAGGTGCTCGCCGACTTGGATGAGCGCGGCATCGTGCGGATCGGTGCCGAGGTTCGTGACGGCGACATCCTGGTCGGCAAGGTCACCCCGAAGGGTGAGACCGAGCTGACGCCGGAAGAGCGGCTGCTGCGGGCGATCTTCGGTGAGAAGGCCCGTGAGGTCCGCGACACCTCGCTGAAGGTGCCGCACGGCGAGTCCGGCAAGGTGATCGGTATTCGGGTGTTCTCACGCGAGGACGACGACGAACTGCCCGCCGGTGTCAACGAGCTGGTCCGCGTCTACGTGGCCCAGAAGCGCAAGATCTCCGACGGTGACAAGCTCGCCGGACGCCACGGCAACAAGGGCGTCATCGGCAAGATCCTGCCGGTCGAAGACATGCCGTTCATGCCGGACGGCACCCCGGTGGACATCATCCTGAACACCCACGGTGTGCCCCGACGGATGAACATCGGCCAGATCCTGGAAACCCACCTCGGGTGGGTGGCCAAGGCCGGCTGGAACATCGAGGGTGCGCCCGAGTGGGCGGCGAACCTGCCGGAGGGTCTGCGGCACGCTGCGCCGGACCAGACGGTGTCGACTCCGGTGTTCGACGGTGCCAAGGAGGAGGAGCTGCAGGGTCTGTTGTCCTGCACGCTGCCCAACCGCGACGGCGACGTCATGGTGAACGCGGACGGCAAGGCGAGGCTGTTCGATGGCCGCAGTGGCGAGCCGTTCCCGTACCCGGTGACCGTTGGCTACATGTACATCATGAAGCTGCACCACCTGGTGGACGACAAGATCCACGCCCGTTCCACCGGTCCGTACTCGATGATCACCCAGCAGCCGTTGGGTGGTAAGGCGCAGTTCGGTGGACAGCGATTCGGTGAGATGGAGTGCTGGGCCATGCAGGCCTACGGTGCCGCTTACACGCTGCAGGAGCTGTTGACCATCAAGTCCGACGACACTGTCGGCCGGGTCAAGGTGTACGAGGCGATCGTCAAGGGCGAGAACATCCCCGAGCCGGGTATTCCCGAGTCGTTCAAGGTGTTGCTCAAGGAACTGCAGTCGCTGTGCCTCAACGTTGAGGTTTTGTCGTCGGATGGTGCGGCGATCGAACTGCGCGAGGGCGAGGACGAAGACCTGGAGCGCGCCGCTGCGAACCTGGGAATCAACCTGTCCCGCAATGAATCTGCGTCCGTTGAGGATCTCGCTTAATAGTTACTAAACCCGCAAGGGGAAAGGGAGTTACGTGCTCGACGTCAACTTCTTCGATGAACTCCGTATCGGTCTGGCCACCGCGGAAGACATCAGGCAATGGTCTTACGGCGAGGTCAAGAAGCCGGAGACAATCAACTACCGCACGCTCAAGCCCGAGAAGGACGGCCTGTTCTGCGAGAAGATCTTCGGACCGACTCGCGACTGGGAGTGCTACTGCGGCAAGTACAAGCGCGTGCGCTTCAAGGGCATCATCTGTGAGCGCTGTGGCGTCGAGGTAACTCGCGCCAAGGTGCGTCGTGAGCGGATGGGCCACATCGAGCTGGCCGCACCGGTCACGCACATCTGGTATTTCAAGGGCGTGCCTTCGCGCCTCGGGTACCTGCTCGACCTGGCGCCGAAGGATCTCGAGAAGATCATTTACTTCGCCGCCTACGTGATCACCGCGGTCGACGACGAGATGCGGCACAACGAGCTCTCGACGCTCGAGGCCGAAATGGTGGTGGAGCGCAAGGGTGTTGAGGACCAGCGCGATGCCGACCTGGAGGCCCGCGCGCAGAAGCTGGAGGCCGACCTGGCCGAGCTGGAGGCCGAGGGCGCGAAAGCCGATGCGCGGCGCAAGGTTCGGGATGGTGGCGAGCGTGAGATGCGCCAGCTCCGTGACCGGGCCCAGCGTGAGCTGGACCGGCTCGAGGACATCTGGACGACGTTCACCAAGCTGGCTCCCAAGCAGCTGATCGTCGACGAGAACCTCTACCGCGAGCTCATCGACCGCTACGGCGAATACTTCACCGGGGCAATGGGTGCGGAGTCGATTCAGAAGCTGATCGAGAACTTCGACATCGACGCCGAGGCCGACATCCTGCGGGACGTCATCCGAAACGGCAAGGGCCAGAAGAAGCTTCGTGCGCTGAAGCGTCTGAAGGTCGTCGCGGCATTCCAGCAGTCGGGCAACTCGCCGATGGGCATGGTGCTCGACGCGGTGCCGGTGATCCCGCCGGAGCTGCGCCCGATGGTGCAGCTCGACGGTGGCCGGTTCGCCACGTCCGACCTGAACGACCTGTACCGCCGCGTGATCAACCGCAACAACCGTCTCAAGAGGCTGATCGACCTCGGTGCGCCCGAGATCATCGTCAACAACGAGAAGCGGATGCTGCAGGAGTCCGTCGACGCGCTGTTCGACAACGGCCGTCGGGGCCGCCCGGTCACCGGGCCGGGTAACCGTCCGCTGAAGTCGCTGTCGGATCTGCTCAAGGGTAAGCAGGGCCGGTTCCGTCAGAACCTGCTCGGTAAGCGTGTCGACTACTCGGGCCGTTCGGTCATCGTGGTCGGCCCGCAGCTCAAGCTGCACCAGTGCGGTCTGCCCAAGCTGATGGCGCTGGAGCTGTTCAAGCCGTTCGTGATGAAGCGGCTGGTCGACCTCAACCACGCGCAGAACATCAAGAGCGCCAAGCGCATGGTCGAGCGCCAGCGTCCCCAGGTGTGGGACGTGCTCGAAGAGGTCATCGCCGAGCACCCGGTTCTGCTGAACCGCGCACCCACCCTGCACCGACTCGGCATCCAGGCTTTCGAGCCAATGCTGGTGGAGGGCAAGGCCATTCAGCTGCACCCGTTGGTGTGTGAGGCGTTCAACGCCGACTTCGACGGTGACCAGATGGCGGTGCACCTGCCGCTGAGTGCCGAGGCGCAGGCCGAGGCTCGCATCCTGATGCTGTCGTCGAACAACATCCTGTCGCCCGCGTCCGGCCGCCCGTTGGCCATGCCGCGACTCGACATGGTGACCGGGCTGTTCTACCTCACCACCGAGGTGCCCGGCTCCGACGGCGAATACCAGCCGGCCGCCAAGGATCAACCCGAGGTGGGCGTGTATTCCTCGCCGGCCGAGGCAATCATGGCGTCCGACCGCGGTTTGCTCTCGGTGCGGGCCAAGATCAAGGTGCGGCTGACCCAGCTGCGCCCGCCGGCCGACATCGAGGCCGAGCTGTTCGGCCTCAATGGTTGGCGGCCCGGTGATTCGTGGACAGCGGACACGACCCTGGGCCGGGTGCTGTTCAACGAGCTGCTGCCGCTGGGCTATGCGTTCGTGAATAAGCAGATGCACAAGAAGGTGCAGGCTGCGATCATCAACGACCTGGCCGAGCGCTACCCGATGATCGTGGTCGCGCAGACCGTCGACAAGCTCAAGGACGCCGGTTTCTACTGGGCGACCCGAAGCGGTGTCACGGTCTCGATGGCCGACGTGTTGGTTCCGCCGCGCAAGAAGGAGATCCTCGACCACTACGAGGATCGGGCGGAGAAGGTCGAAAAGCAGTTCCAGCGTGGTGCTTTGAACCACGACGAGCGCAACGAGGCGCTGGTGGAGATCTGGAAGGAAGCCACCGACGAGGTCGGTCAGGCGCTGCGGGAGCACTACCCGCCCGACAACCCGATCATCACAATCGTCGAGTCCGGTGCCACGGGTAACTTCACCCAGACCCGGACGCTGGCCGGCATGAAGGGCCTGGTGACCAACCCGAAGGGTGAGTTCATCCCGCGTCCGATCAAGTCTTCGTTCCGCGAGGGCCTGACCGTGCTGGAGTACTTCATCAACACGCACGGCGCTCGAAAGGGCTTGGCCGACACCGCGTTGCGTACCGCCGACTCGGGTTACCTGACCCGTCGTCTGGTGGACGTGTCGCAGGACGTCATCGTCCGCGAGCACGACTGCGAGACCGAGCGCGGCATCACCGTCGAGCTTGCCGAGCGTCAGCCCGACGGCACCCTGATCCGCGACCCGTACATCGAAACCTCGGCGTACGCACGGACTTTGGGCGCCGACGCGGTCGACGAGGCCGGCAACGTCGTCGTCGCGCGTGGTGAGGACCTGGGTGACCCGTCGATCGAGGCCCTGCTGGCCGCGGGTATCACGCAGATCAAGGTGCGTTCGGTGCTGACGTGCACCACGGGCACCGGCGTCTGCGCGACTTGCTACGGGCGTTCGATGGCCACCGGCAAGCTGGTCGACATCGGCGAGGCCGTCGGTATCGTCGCCGCGCAGTCCATTGGTGAGCCCGGTACACAGCTGACCATGCGTACCTTCCACCAGGGTGGTGTCGGTGAGGACATCACCGGCGGTCTGCCGCGTGTGCAGGAGCTGTTCGAGGCCCGGGTGCCGCGAGGCAAGGCGCCGATCGCCGACGTCACCGGGCGGATTCAGCTCGAGGACGGTGAGCGCTTCTACAAGATCACCATCGTTCCCGACGATGGTGGCGAGGAAGTCGTCTACGACAAGCTCTCCAAGCGGCAGCGGCTGCGGGTGTTCAAGCACGAAGACGGTTCCGAGAAGGTGCTGTCCGACGGCGACCACGTCGAGGTGGGCCAGCAGCTGATGGAAGGCTCGGCCGACCCGCACGAGGTGCTGCGGGTGCAAGGTCCCCGTCAGGTGCAGATCCACCTGGTCCGGGAGACCCAAGAGGTCTACCGCGCTCAGGGTGTGTCGATCCACGACAAGCACATCGAGGTGATCGTTCGCCAGATGCTGCGCCGCGTCACCATCATCGATTCCGGCGCGACCGAGTTCCTGCCGGGTTCGCTGATCGAGCGTGCCGGGTTCGAGTCGGAGAACCGCCGGGTGGTGGCCGAGGGCGGCGAGCCCGCCGCCGGTCGTCCGGTGCTGATGGGTATCACGAAGGCGTCGCTGGCCACCGACTCGTGGCTGAGCGCGGCGTCGTTCCAGGAGACCACGCGAGTTCTGACCGATGCGGCGATCAACTGCCGCAGCGACAGGCTCAACGGTCTGAAGGAGAACGTGATCATCGGAAAGCTGATCCCGGCAGGTACCGGAATCAACCGGTACCGCAACATCCAGGTTCAGCCGACCGAGGAGGCCCGCGCCGCGGCGTACACGATCCCGTCCTACGAGGATCAGTACTACAGCCCGGATTTCGGTCAGGCCACCGGTGCTGCGGTTCCGCTGGACGACTACGGCTACAGCGACTACCGCTAGTCAACAATCGAAAAAGCCCCGGGTTCACGCCCGGGGCTTTTTCGTTGCCGTGGCCGCCTTGCCGCCGAACGTGAAGTTGGCTTCACACTCGACACCGAACGTGCGGCCAGCTTCACGTTCGCGCCTGATCACATCGGCAGGTTGCGGATGAGATCGGAGAATTCCGCCGGCGTGTAATTGCGGTGCCAGTGCCGAAGGTAGACGTCCTTCGGCAGGATCAGCACGTCCACCTCGTCCTCCGCGACGACCGTGGAGTTCCGGAAATCGCCCCGGATTACGCCGGTGACGCCCAACGGCTCCCACGGGTGAACCCGAAAGTAGTCGTAACCGCCCGACGGTCGGCCGCGCAGCCCGGACGTCAGTGGGACATAGACAAAGCTTGCCCGGGCACCGACTTCGGTGAGGCATTCGCCCGGCGAAAGATGGCTCAGGCGTGTGCTTTTGAAGCCGAGGTCGGGATCGATGTGATCGGTGCGGTAGCCGCGGCCCGCGACGTTACGCAGAAAGGTCATGCGTTTCTCGTGGTCCCAGTCGATCGCGCTGGCTGCCAGGAAACGCCGCCGTTCCGGCTCGGGAGCGTTGCGCAAGGCCGGTACGCAGACGACGCGATCCTTGAGCGACGGCGCGCGAGCGACCACCAAATCGGCTACCAGCGCCGCGAATTCGGGATTGTCTTCGGTGTGTTCGAGGAGCACGCAGGTGCGCCGGCCGCCATTGTCGTCCGCGCCGCCGATGAAGCTGTCGACGACGTCGGCCTGAATGTCGTCGACAATGACCGAGGCGTTGTGCGCCGCGCGGTGCACCGCCTCCTCCGATCCAAAGCTGCCGCGGAAGAACGCGAAGCGCAGGTCGCCTTCGTGGGTGACTTCCGACACCTCGAGGTTGGCCTCGCCGGCATTGATCGGGTTGTCGCCCTCGAGAAGGTATGTCCGCCCCTCTCGGTCATGCAAGGCATAGACCGCGTTCGCGGTCCGCTGATCGATGAAAATCTGGTAGTTGCCCGAGGTCCTCAGGTGGGTGCCGCGCTGTCGCAGCGCATCCGCGCAGCGCAGGCAGCGGATGGTGTCCACGACGTCGGCGACGAACTCTTGAGCTTGCGGTGCAACGACTTCCAGCCAGGCGAAGGCCGTACTCTCGAAGTCGTCGTAGTGGCGGGCAAGCAGCTGGCCGCGGTGCTCTTCCAATGCCGCCGGGCTCGCGGCGCGTTGCAGTGCGGCCTGGTGATGCGCGCGCTGGTCGTCGGTCCGGCTCTTCTTCAGTCGCTTCGCGTGGTACAGCGCCTCCAGCGGATGGCTCAGGATATGCAGCATCCTTTCGCGCAGCGCCGTGGTGTCGTTGAGCATCGCGGCGGGCACGGAGCTCTTGCTGTGGGCATAGCCCAGCGAGGCGAGTTCGCGCAGGATCCGTTGCGGGGGGCCTTCGAACACGCCGGCGTTGGTCAGGCGCAGCACCCTCCAGGCCAGGTTCCCGATGTTCTCCTCCCACAGAATGTCGACGATCTCGTCGAAGGCCCCGCCGAAAGCCTCGTGCCCGCCGAACTCCGCATGGACCACTCGCCCAAAGGGATTCAGGTCAGACATCCCGATGTCGTGGACGTAGGCGAGCAGGCAGCCGTAGCTCGTCATGACGTCCAGGCGAAGCCGGGGCCGCTCGGCGATCTTGACTCCCGACACGTTCGCGATCATGTCGACGATGCGATGGGCGACGTCGCGCATGTGCATCACGCCGTGATCGGTGAACAGCGCGAGGTGGCTGATCGGATCCTCCAGGAAGGCCGGATCCTTGGCCACCTCCTCGAGGGTCAGGCTCGCGTTCACCTTCGAGTAGTAGTTGCGCTCGATGAGTTCGCGAATGCGGACCGGAAGCAGTAGATCCAGCGTGGCGTCGGCGTCCGTCGGCGTCATACCGCCTCCGCCAATTGTGCGATGGCCAGATCGATCAGCTCCGAAATCGTTTCTGCCGGACGGGAACTGAACTTACGGCCGACCCGATCGGCGACGATCGCGCTCAGCGAGCAGGCACGATGCCCCAATATCCCCGCCAGTCCGTAGATGTCCGCGGTCTCCATCTCGAAATTCGTGATCCGATGGGGGCCGTGCCGGAACTCGGACAGGCGCGGCAGCCAACCCGAGCGTCGGGCCGGCGCTCGCAGGAACCGATCCTGTGGTGCGTGAAAACCCGGGCAGGTCACGGTGATCCCGCTATGGCAGACGCCTCGGGCCGACTCGACGAAGGTGCGGTGCAGCCCGGGGTCGCCGCTCACCACGTAGGGGCGCAGCGGAATCTCCAGGAGTTCGAGGTGCCGCAGCAGGGCCTCCTCGAGGCCCGCGTCGGGGGGAGACGGCAGGTCGTAGAACAGCAGCAGCCCGTCCAGGCCCACGGCGTAGGAGGAGGCGACGAAGGAGTCCAGGGCCACGTCCGGCTGCAGCGTTCCGGCGGTCCCGACGCGAACGATCTCGAGTGCGGTGTGATCGGGCTTCGGCCGGCGTGCTTGCAGGTCGAGGTTGACCAGCGCGTCGAGCTCATTGAGCACGATGTCGATGCTCCCGGCGCCAATGCCGGTGGACACGACCGAAATTCGAGTGGTGCCGACGTAGCCGGTATGGGTCGAGAACTCCCGGTTGCGGGCGGTCAGCTCGACGGAGTCGAAGCGTTGCGAGACGATCGGGACGCGCTCGGGATCACCGACCAAGATCACCTTGCCGGCCAGATCCTGGGGCCGCAGCTGAAGGTGGTAGACGGAGCCGTCCGGATTCAGGATGAGTTCGGATTCGTCGAGCTGTTGAGTGCTTGGCAATCGAATCCACCGCCGCCGAATCGGTCGAGCATCCGTGTTTGCTCAGACCATCTCACGTTCCGGCCGCGGGGTCCAGCGGTGTACTCGTCCGTCAGCCCTCGAAACTAGACTGGGTGTCGTGCTTATTGGTTCGCACGTCAGTCCGCAAGACCCGCTGGCCGCAGCGGAGGCCGAGGGCGCTGACGTAGTACAGATATTCCTCGGCAACCCGCAGAGTTGGAAGGCGCCCAAGCCGCGCGAGGATGCCGCCGTGCTGAAGGCCGCGGCGCTGCCGATCTACGTGCACGCGCCGTACCTGATCAATGTCGCGTCGGCGAACAACCGGGTACGGATCCCGTCGCGCAAAATCCTGCAGCAGACCTGCGATGCGGCCGCCGACATCGGCGCTGCCGCGGTCATCGTGCACGGTGGCCACGTCGCCGACGACAACGACCTCGACGAGGGTTTTCAGCGCTGGCGTAAGGCGCTCGATCAGCTGGAATCGACCGTGCCGGTGTACCTGGAAAACACCGCGGGCGGCGACCACGCGATGGCCCGCCACTTCGACACCATCGGCAGGCTGTGGGATGTCATCGGTGACAGCGGAATTGGCTTCTGCCTGGACACCTGCCACACCTGGGCAGCCGGTGAGGCGCTGGTCGACGCCGTCGACCGGATCAAGGCCATCACCGGCCGGATCGATCTGGTGCACTGCAACGACTCCAAGGACGAGGCGGGCTCGGGCCGGGACCGGCACGCCAATTTAGGCACCGGCCAGATCGATCCCGACTTGCTGGTCGCGGCGGTCAAGGCCGCGGATGCGCCGGTGATCTGTGAAACCTCCGACGAAGGCCGCAAAGACGACATCGCCTTCTTGCGGGACAAGGCCGCTGGCTGACGACGCCGAGCCCAGGGTCAGCGCGGCGGCGGAGGGATGAACTGTCTGGGCGGTATTGACGGCCTGATCGGTTGTGGCTGAACCGGGTCGCCCGGTCCGGGGACGGGTGGACCCGGCACTGCTGGGTCCGGTGGGGGCGGAGGGTCTGCACTGGCCACCGTGACACCGAAGCCCGACGCGGCGATCCCAAGAGCGCCCGCGAGCAATGAACCAGCGATTACCTGCTTGATCCTCACCCGAGCCACTTTAGGGGCCGTGCACCAGAAGCCCGTCGGTATTACACCTCTTGTGCGGTTGTTGGAAAACTGTAATATGAGTGGCATGTCAGACACGCATGTCGTCACCAACCAGGTTCCACCGCTGGAGGACTACAACCCCGCAACGTCGCCGATGCTTGTCGAGGCCCTGATCCGCGAGGGCGGGCAGTGGGGTCTGGACGAGGTGCATGCGGTCGGGGCGTTGTCGGCCAGTCGTGAAGCGCAGCGCTGGGGTGAGCTAGCCGACCGCAATCAGCCCATCCTGCACACCCACGACCGCACCGGGCACCGCGTCGACGAGGTCGAGTACGACCCGGCTTACCACGAGTTGATGCGTGCAGCGATCGCGCACGGCATGCACGCGGCGCCGTGGGCCGACGAACGCCCGGGTGCGCATGTGGTGCGGGCCGCCAAGACCTCGGCGTGGAACGTGGAACCGGGCCACGTCTGCCCGATCTCGATGACCTACGCGGTCGTCCCGGCGCTGCGCTACAACCCGGAGTTGGCAGCCGTTTACGAGCCGCTGCTGACCAGTCGCGAGTACGACCCGGAGCTCAAGCTGGCCACCACTAAGGCCGGCATCACCGCGGGCATGTCGATGACCGAGAAACAGGGCGGCTCCGACGTGCGCGCCGGCACCACCCAGGCGACCCCCAACGGGGACGGCACCTACAGCCTGACCGGACACAAATGGTTCACCTCCGCGCCGATGTGCGACATCTTCCTGGTCCTCGCGCAGGCGCCGGGTGGGCTGTCGTGCTTCATGCTGCCGCGCATCCTGCCCGACGGCAGTCGCAACCGGATGTTCCTGCAGCGCCTCAAGGACAAGCTCGGTAATCACGCCAACGCCTCGAGTGAGGTCGAATACGACGGCGCCGTCGCCTGGCTGGTGGGCGAGGAGGGCCGCGGCGTGCCGACCATCATCGAGATGGTCAACCTCACCCGGCTGGACTGCACCCTTGGCTCGGCCACCAGCATGCGCACCGGCCTGACTCGGGCCATCCACCACGCCCAACATCGGAAAGCGTTCGGCGCGTACCTGATTGACCAGCCGCTGATGCGAAACGTGCTGGCCGACCTGGCCGTCGAGGCCGAGGCCGCCACGATCGTCGCGATGCGGATGGCCGGAGCCACCGACAGCGCGCTGCGCGGCGACGAGAAAGAAACCCTGCTGCGCCGGATCGGCCTGGCGGCAAGTAAGTACTGGGTGTGCAAGCGTGCCACCCCGCACGCCGCCGAAGCGCTGGAATGCCTGGGCGGCAACGGCTATGTCGAGGAGTCGGGGATGCCGCGCCTGTACCGCGAGGCCCCGCTGATGGGTATCTGGGAAGGTTCCGGGAACGTCAGCGCGCTGGACACCTTGCGCGCCATGGCGACTCGTCCGGAATGCGTCGAGGTGCTCTTCGCCGAGTTGGACGAGAGCACCCGCCAGGATCCACGGCTTGGCAGCCACGTCGAGCGGCTGCGTCAAGACCTGAGCGACTTCGAGACCATCCAGTACCGCGCCCGCAAGGTCGCCGAAGACATCTGCCTGGCTCTGCAGGGCTCGCTGCTGGTGCGGCACGGCCACCCCGCCGTCGCCGAGGCATTCCTGGCGACCAGGCTGGGCGGTCAGTGGGGCGGCGCGTTCGGCACCATGCCGACCGGGTTGGATCTGGCGCCCATCCTGGAGCGAGCCCTGGTAAAGGGCTGAGTCACAACATGACTCATGCGATCAGGCCGGTCGATTTCGACAATTTGAAGACGATGACCTACGAGGTCACCGACCGGGTTGCCCGGATCACCTTCAATCGGCCGGAGAAGGGCAACGCGATCGTCGCGGACACCCCGCTGGAGCTCTCGGCGTTGGTGGAGCGGGCCGATCTCGATCCGAACGTGCACGTCATTCTGGTGGCCGGTCGCGGCGAAGGCTTTTGCGCGGGCTTCGATTTGTCCGCCTACGCCGACCGCACCTCCTCGGCCGGCGGCACCGGCGCGTACGCGGGCACCGTGCTGGACGGTAAAACCCAGGGCATCAACCACATGCCGGACCGACCGTGGGACCCGATGATCGACTACCAGATGATGAGCCGATTCGTGCGTGGGTTTTCCAGCCTGATGCACGCCGACAAACCGACGGTGGTCAAGATCCACGGCTACTGCGTGGCCGGCGGCACCGACATCGCGTTGCACGCCGACCAGGTGATCGCCGCCGCCGACGCCAAGATCGGCTACCCGCCCACCCGGGTGTGGGGTGTCCCGGCGGCGGGCCTGTGGGCGCACCGGCTCGGTGACCAGCGCGCCAAACGTCTTCTGTTCACCGGTGATTCGATCACCGGCGCGCAGGCCGCGGAGTGGGGACTGGCTGTCGAGGCGCCGGACCCGAAAGACCTCGACGAGCGCACCGAGCGCCTGGTGCAGCGCATCGCCGCGGTTCCGGTCAATCAGCTGATCATGGTCAAGCTCGCGCTGAATTCCGCTCTGCTGCAACAGGGTGTGGCCACCAGCCGGATGGTCAGCACGGTGTTCGACGGTGTCGCCCGGCACACCCAGGAGGGGCACGACTTCGTCGCCGACTCCGTCGAGCACGGCTTCCGCGAAGCGGTCCGCCATCGCGACGAGCCGTTCGGCGACTACGGTCGCCGCACCTCCGAGGTGTAGCCATGCCGAACATGACGGCCCGGTCCGTGGTGCTGAGCGTGCTGCTCGGCGCTCACCCCGCCTGGGCGACCGCGAGCGACTTGATCAGGCTGACAGCAGATTTCGGGATCAAGGAGACGACGCTGCGGGTCGCGCTGACCCGCATGGTGGGCGCCGGGGACCTGATCCGGTCCGCCGACGGGTACCGGCTCTCGGATCGGCTGCTGGCCCGCCAGGACCGCCAGGACGAGGCGATGCGGCCACCGACCCGGGCCTGGCGCGGTGACTGGCACGTCGTGGTCGTCACCAGTGTGGGCACCGATGCCCGTACCCGGGCCGCGCAGCGAGCCAGTATGTACCGCAAGCGTTTCGGTGAACTGCGCGAGGGTGTCTGGATGCGTCCCGACAATCTCGACCTCGACTTGGAGCCCGACGTTGCCGACCGGGTGCGGGTGCTCAAGGCGCGCGACGACGCACCCGAGCAGCTGGTCGCCGAGCTGTGGGACCTGCCCGAGTGGGTGAACGCCGGTCGCCGGTTGCTGGACGAGATGGCCGAAGCCTGCGACATTCCCGGCCGGTTTGTGGTGGCCGCCGCGATCGTGCGGCACTTGCTCACCGACCCGATGCTGCCCGCCGAACTGCTGCCCGACGATTGGCCGGGCGCGCGGCTGCGCGGCGCTTACCACGACTTCGCGACCGAATTGCTGCAGCGGCGCGATGCAACTCAACTTCTGGAGGCGAGATGACTGATCCGGTGCGAGTGGAGCGTAAGGGTCCGGTGACTACGGTGATCCTCAACCGGCCGGGCGCGCGTAACGCCGTGAACGGCCCAACGGCCGCCGCGCTGTATGCGGCGTTCGACGAATTCGACCGCGACGATTCCGCTTCGGTGGCCGTGTTGTGGGGCGACGGCGGAACCTTCTGTGCGGGAGCCGATTTGAAGGCCTTCGGCACATCGGAGGCCAACTCGATCCACACGACCGGCCCGGGCCCGATGGGCCCGTCGCGAATGGTGTTGTCCAAACCCGTGATTGCCGCGGTGAGCGGCTACGCCGTCGCGGGGGGTCTGGAGCTGGCCCTGTGGTGCGATCTGCGGGTGGCCGAGGAGGATGCCGAGTTCGGTGTGTTCTGCCGCCGTTGGGGAGTGCCGCTGATCGACGGCGGCACCGTGCGGCTGCCGCGCCTGATCGGGCACAGCCGGGCGATGGACATGATCCTCACCGGCCGCGGCGTCAAGGCCGACGAAGCGCTCGCGATGGGACTGGCCAATCGCGTTGTCCCCAAAGGGGAAGCGCGACAGGCCGCCGAGGCGTTGGCCGCCGAATTGGCCGCCCTGCCCCAGCAATGCCTGCGAGCGGACCGGCTTTCGGCGCTACAACAGTGGGGGTTGCCCGAATCAGCGGCAATCGACCAGGAATTCGCCAGCATCTGGAAAGTTGCGGCCGAGGCCAATGAAGGCGCGGGGCGGTTCGCGGCCGGCGCCGGCCGGCACGGCGCGTCCGCCAGCTAGAAGGGCCGGCAAGCCGATCAGCTGCCCTTGTTGATGGTGTTGCCCGAGCCGAGGTTGTCCACCTTCGGCTCACCATCCTTGTAAATGATGGTGTTGTCGAGACCCAGCACCGTGATGCGAGTCTCGACCTTGTCGATGGTGATCTTGTTGCTGGCGCCGCCGATGTTCACCGTCACACAGCTGCCGGTGACGGTCAGGGTGTTGTTGGAGCCGGCGACATTCAGCGATTTGCCGGTGGCGCAGTCGAGCGTGGCCGTCGTCCCCACCGATCCGTAGTTCAGCGTGTTCCCGATTTCGACGGAAGCCGTGGTGCTTTCGCCACTCGAAGTCGTCGGGGCCGCCGCGGCGCTCGTCGTG
Organism: Mycobacterium sp. Aquia_213; assembly: GCF_026625985.1. Lineage (NCBI taxonomy): Bacteria > Bacillati > Actinomycetota > Actinomycetes > Mycobacteriales > Mycobacteriaceae > Mycobacterium > Mycobacterium sp. Aquia_213. Next base: position 5,028,039 of record NZ_CP113116.1, on the reverse strand, counting down.
GTGGGTGCGCTGCTCTTCGTCGTCGTGCTGGGGCCCCCGGGAGGATTGGCGGTCGAACTGCAACCGGACAGCACTACGGCCGCGAGGGCGAGTACGGCGAGCTTGGACGGATGGTCAGTGATGTGGACGCGCATGTTCCCCTTTTCGGTACGGCAACTGCGGTGGCAGTGCCTCAGGCAGGCACCTGTTGCAGTCGATTGACCATTCCCAGTTCCCGGCCGCGGTCCCAGAGGATCGGCGCGCCGTTGTGAAAGAAGACGGTCTGGTCGTAGCCGTACACCGTGATGTCGTGCGTGACCGTGTCCGCGATGATCGTGTTGCCCGAGCCCATCACCGTCACCGCATAGCAGTTGCCCATTGCGTTGATGTAGTTCCCGGTGCCGTTGACGATCAGGGTCCCGTCACCGCAGTCCAGGGTCTGCGTGGTGTTTTCCCCGGTGATGTGGGTGTCGCCGTTCTTGGCGTGCGCGGCCGGCGGCGGCGCGGCGGGCGTGGCCGCAATCGTGATGACACAGGTTGCAAGCGACCCGGCGACGGTTCTCCAGTGCACCGCGGCCCCCTTCGCGTCAGCGGGTATCTGCTCGACTGAGCCTACGTGCATTTGCCTGCTCGATGGCAAATGTTTTTCGTTCGCGGCCAACCGCGACCCGCGCCGGTTCCGTCCGAGTAGATTGGCGACTCTGTCAACTAGAGTCATTAGTTGACCTTCACCAATTCACCGCAATCGAAGGGCGATCGCCATGGCAGTTCATCCTGAACAGCCGTCGGCGGGAGGGCGCCAACGTGGCGGCAGGTCCGGATCCCGGCCGGGAAAGCTGAGCCGCGACGGCATCGTCGATGGCGCACTGACGTTCCTGGACCGAGAGGGCTGGGACTCGCTGACCATCAACGCGCTGGCGATGCAGCTGGGCACCAAGGGGCCGTCGCTCTACAACCACGTGGACAGCCTGGAGGATCTGCGTCGCGCCGTTCGGATCCGGGTCATCGACGACATCATCACGATGCTGAACCGGGTCGGGGAGGGGCGCTTCCGCGATGACGCGGTGCTGGTCATGGCCGGTGCCTACCGCAGCTACGCCCATCACCACCCCGGGCGGTACTCGGCGTTCACCCGGATGCCGCTGGGCGGCGATGACCCCGAATACACCGCGGCGACCAGGGACGCGGCCGGTCCGGTGATCTCGGTGCTGACCTCCTACGGGCTCGACGGCGAGGAGGCCTTTTTCGCCGCGCTCGAGTTCTGGTCGGCACTGCACGGATTCGTCCTGCTGGAAATGACCGGTGTCATGGATGACATCGACACCGATGCGCTGTTCACCGAGATGGTGTTGCGGCTGGCAACCGGTCTGGACAGGCGCACCGCACCGGACGGCGCTGCGTCGAAATAGCGGGCCACCGGACGCGTGCGGCGAGGTGAGCGGTTGCGCCCAGCGGCCGCTTTGACCTGCCAGACCAGCGGCGGGTATTGTGGTGGCTCGTGCCTGGCGGCTTACGGCGCCTGACGTAAGGAAGTGGATGCCGGGCGAATTCGCATGTCCACCACGCATCGGATGATTCTGATGCCGAGCGGGTGCGACACACCCGGCCGCGGGGTAGTGCGGCGGGGCATAACAGCAGTACAGAGACTTAAGAGCAGCACGAAGACTTCGAACACAGAAAGCCGGTAGATGCCAACCATTCAGCAGCTGGTCCGCAAGGGTCGCCGCGACAAGATCGCCAAGGTCAAGACCGCGGCCCTGAAGGGCAGCCCGCAGCGCCGTGGCGTATGCACCCGCGTGTACACCACCACCCCGAAGAAGCCGAACTCGGCGCTTCGGAAGGTCGCGCGTGTGAAGCTGACGAGTCAGGTCGAGGTCACCGCCTACATCCCGGGTGAGGGCCACAACCTGCAGGAGCACTCGATGGTGCTGGTGCGCGGTGGTCGTGTGAAGGACCTGCCCGGTGTGCGGTACAAGATCATCCGCGGTTCGTTGGACACCCAGGGTGTCAAGAACCGCAAGCAGGCTCGCAGCCGTTACGGCGCCAAGAAGGAGAAGAGCTAATGCCGCGCAAGGGGCCCGCGCCGAAGCGTCCGCTGGTCAACGACCCGGTTTACGGGTCGCAGCTGGTGACCCAGCTGGTGAACAAAGTTCTGCTGCAAGGGAAGAAATCGGTCGCTGAGCGCATTGTTTATGGTGCGCTCGAGCAGGCTCGCGACAAGACCGGCACCGATCCGGTCATCACGCTCAAGCGCGCTCTCGACAACGTCAAGCCTGCCTTGGAGGTGCGCAGCCGCCGTGTCGGTGGTGCGACCTACCAGGTGCCCGTCGAGGTGCGTCCGGACCGGTCCACCACGCTGGCGCTGCGTTGGCTTGTCAGCTTCTCGCGGCAGCGCCGGGAGAAGACGATGATCGAGCGGCTGGCGAACGAGATCATGGACGCCAGCAACGGCCTCGGGGCTTCCGTCAAGCGGCGTGAGGACACCCACAAGATGGCCGAGGCCAACCGCGCCTTTGCGCACTATCGCTGGTAGATAGCCGCCAGGCAGGTAGATCGGCAGAGTCGCCGGGCGTAAACCGACAGCGAACTAACTACGCAATCGAAAGAGTGGGAAGACTTCTGTGGCACAGAAGGACGTGCTGACCGACCTGACCAAGGTCCGCAACATCGGCATCATGGCGCACATCGACGCCGGCAAGACCACGACGACGGAGCGCATCCTCTACTACACCGGTATCAGCTACAAGATCGGTGAGGTCCACGACGGCGCCGCCACCATGGACTGGATGGAGCAGGAGCAGGAGCGCGGAATCACCATCACCTCCGCCGCCACCACCTGCTTCTGGAATGACAACCAGATCAACATCATCGACACACCCGGGCACGTCGACTTCACTGTCGAGGTGGAGCGCAGCCTGCGTGTTCTCGACGGTGCCGTTGCCGTGTTCGACGGCAAGGAGGGCGTCGAGCCGCAGTCCGAGCAGGTGTGGCGGCAGGCCGACAAGTACGACGTCCCGCGGATCTGTTTCGTCAACAAGATGGACAAGATCGGTGCCGACTTCTACTTCTCGGTCCGCACGATGGAAGAGCGCCTCGGCGCCAATGTCATCCCGATCCAGCTGCCCGTCGGCTCCGAGGGCGACTTCGAGGGCATCGTCGACCTGGTCGAGATGAAGGCCAAGGTGTGGCGGGGCGAGACCAAGCTCGGCGAGACCTACGAGACCATCGACATCCCCGCCGAACTGCAGGAGAAGGCCGACGAGTACCGCACCAAGCTGCTCGAGGCCGTCGCCGAGACCGACGAGGCACTGCTGGAGAAGTACTTCGGTGGCGAAGAGCTCACCGTCGCGGAGATCAAGGGCGCCATCCGCAAGCTGACCATCAGCTCCGAGGCGTACCCGGTGCTGTGCGGCAGCGCGTTCAAGAACAAGGGCGTGCAGCCGATGCTGGACGCGGTCATCGACTACCTGCCCTCGCCGCTGGACGTGCTACCGGCCGTCGGCCACCCGCCGGGCAAGGAGGACGAGGAGATCGTCCGCAAGCCGTCGACCGACGAGCCCTTCTCGGCGCTGGCGTTCAAGGTCGCCACGCACCCGTTCTTCGGCAAGCTGACCTACGTCCGGGTGTACTCGGGCAAGGTCGACTCCGGCAGCCAGGTCATCAACGCCACCAAGGGCAAGAAGGAGCGGCTGGGCAAGCTGTTCCAGATGCACTCCAACAAGGAGAACCCGGTGGAGACGGCCTCGGCGGGGCACATCTACGCGGTGATCGGGCTCAAGGACACCACCACCGGTGACACCCTGAGCGACCCGAACCAGCAGATCGTGCTCGAGTCGATGACCTTCCCCGACCCGGTCATCGAGGTGGCCATCGAGCCCAAGACGAAGAGCGACCAGGAGAAGCTGTCGCTGTCGATCCAGAAGCTCGCCGAGGAGGACCCGACCTTCAAGGTGCACCAGGACAACGAGACCGGCCAGACCGTGATCGGCGGGATGGGCGAGCTGCACCTGGACATCCTGGTGGACCGGATGCGCCGCGAATTCAAGGTCGAGGCCAACGTCGGCAAGCCGCAGGTCGCCTACAAGGAGACCATCAAGCGGATCGCGGAAAAGGTCGAATTCACCCACAAGAAGCAGACGGGTGGCTCGGGCCAGTTCGCGAAGGTGCTCATCAACCTCGAGCCGTTCACCGGCGAGGACGGCGCGACCTACGAGTTCGAGAACAAGGTCACCGGTGGTCGCATCCCGCGGGAGTACATCCCGTCGGTGGATGCAGGTGCCCAGGACGCGATGCAGTACGGCGTGCTGGCCGGCTACCCGCTGGTGAACCTGAAGGTCACCTTGCTTGACGGTGCCTACCACGAGGTTGACTCCTCGGAAATGGCGTTCAAGATCGCAGGGTCACAGGTGCTGAAAAAGGCTGCGCAGCAAGCCCAGCCGGTGATCCTCGAGCCGATCATGGCGGTCGAAGTGACCACACCCGAGGACTACATGGGTGACGTGATCGGCGACCTGAACTCCCGCCGTGGCCAGATCCAGGCCATGGAGGAGCGGGCTGGTGCGCGCGTCGTTCGGGCGCACGTGCCGCTGTCGGAGATGTTCGGCTATGTCGGCGACCTGCGGTCTAAGACTCAAGGCCGGGCGAACTACTCCATGGTGTTCGACTCGTATGCCGAAGTCCCGGCGAACGTCTCGAAGGAGATCATCGCCAAGGCGACGGGCGAGTGAACATCAGCTCGGAGTAACCTGGCCCGGTTACCACCGCGGCACTTACAACAACATCAACACTGCTTTTCAAAAGCACCAATTAGTCCAGGAGGACACAGAAGTGGCGAAGGCGAAGTTCGAGCGGACGAAGCCGCACGTCAACATCGGGACCATTGGTCACGTTGACCACGGCAAGACCACGCTGACCGCGGCGATCACCAAAGTTCTGCATGACAAGTACCCGAACCTCAACGAGTCGCGCGCCTTCGACCAGATCGACAACGCGCCCGAGGAGCGTCAGCGCGGTATCACGATCAACATCTCCCACGTGGAGTACCAGACCGAGAAGCGTCACTACGCCCACGTGGACGCCCCGGGTCACGCCGACTACATCAAGAACATGATCACCGGTGCGGCCCAGATGGACGGCGCGATCCTGGTGGTTGCCGCCACCGACGGACCGATGCCGCAGACCCGTGAGCACGTGCTGCTGGCCCGTCAGGTCGGGGTGCCCTACATCCTGGTCGCCCTGAACAAGGCCGACATGGTCGACGACGAGGAGCTGCTCGAGCTCGTCGAGCTCGAGGTACGCGAGCTGCTGGCCGCCCAGGAGTTCGACGAGGAGGCTCCGGTGATCCGGGTCTCGGCGCTCAAGGCGCTCGAGGGCGACGCGGACTGGGTTAAGTCCGTCGAGGAGCTGATGGACGCCGTCGACGAGTCGATTCCGGACCCGGTTCGCGAGACCGACAAGCCGTTCCTGATGCCCGTCGAGGACGTCTTCACGATCACCGGTCGTGGCACCGTGGTCACCGGTCGTGTCGAGCGCGGCGTGATCAACGTGAACGAGGAAGTCGAGATCGTCGGCATCAAGCCGACCAGCACCAAGACCACGGTCACCGGTGTGGAGATGTTCCGCAAGCTGCTGGACCAGGGCCAGGCCGGCGACAACGTCGGGCTGCTGCTGCGTGGTATCAAGCGTGAGGACGTCGAGCGCGGCCAGGTTGTGGTCAAGCCCGGCACCACCACGCCGCACACCGAGTTCGAGGGCAGCGTCTACATCCTGTCCAAGGACGAGGGCGGCCGGCACACGCCGTTCTTCAACAACTACCGTCCGCAGTTCTACTTCCGTACCACGGACGTGACCGGCGTGGTGACGCTGCCGGAGGGCACCGAAATGGTGATGCCCGGTGACAACACCAACATCTCGGTGAAGCTGATCCAGCCCGTCGCCATGGATGACGGTCTGCGGTTCGCTATCCGCGAGGGTGGCCGTACCGTCGGCGCCGGCCGGGTCGTGAAGATCATCACCTAGCTCTACAGCACAAAGCCCGGACTAGCCGATTTTCGGCGGTCCGGGCTTTGCGCATTTCGGCCCCGCAGAAGCTGCACAACTGATTTGCTAATTTCCGGTAAGATCTGTCGATGTCAGTCTGAAATTAACGGTTGGGGAAGTTGACCGTCGAGGCCTGGCCGGGAGGTTCGGATGTCGTTCGTAAATGCGACGCCGGAGTATGTGGCGGCCGCGGCATCCGACCTGGCCAAAATCGGGTCCGCCATCAACTACGCCAACTCGGCGGCGTCGGGCGCGACCTCGGCGGTCGAGGCCGCTGGCGCCGATGCGGTGTCCGCAAGCATTTCGCACCTGTTCGGCGTCCACGCCGCGGCCTATCAGGCCATCAGCGCTCAGGCAGCGATGTTCCATCAGCAATTTGTCGAGCTCATGAGCGGTGGCGCGACGCAGTACGCGGACACCGAGGTCGTCAACGCCGCGCCGCTGCAGGCGGCGGCACAGCCTGTGCTCGGCGCGGCCAGTTCATCCGGCCAGGCACTGAGCGCCCAGCAGTCGATCTTCGGCGCTGCGGCACAGGCAGGTTCCGTGGCGTCCGGGGTGCCGGTGGCAGCGGCTGTGCAGCCGGGTGTCGCAGCGCCGGCCGCGGTGGCAGCGCCGACGGCCGCACCGGTGGCGGCGACGGCCACACCGATGGCGGCGACCACCGCGGCAGCGGCCGCGCCGGCGGGATCGGCGGCTTCGGCCCCCGCGGCCGCGGCGCCGAGCGCGGAAACACCAGTCTCTACGCCGGCTCCGGCGGCCCCGTCGGCGGATGTGACCGGCCCGGCGACCGCCTCGACGGCCCCGGCGGACGTCGCGGCCGCGGAACTCACGTCGGCCACGATGCTGCCCGCGGCGATCCCGGCGGCGTCGATTGGGCCAGCCACGCCGCCCCCGCCCGCCGCTCCCAAAGGCCGTCCGCCGACACCCTCGCGTTGAATGGCCTGGGCCGATGCCCGGACGCCGGTTATGGATAACGCGCACGCGACAGCGCTAATCTGACACGAACTTCCCGGCTAGGCGAGGAGACACACGTGTTGGCGCGCTATCTCAAGACGCAGTTAGTGGTTCTGCTGTGCGGCGGTTTGGTCGGGCCGATCTTTCTGGTCGTCTACTTCACTCTCGGCCTGGGCAGCGTGCTGCAGTGGATGTTCTATGTCGGCCTACTCATCACGGTGGCCGACGTGCTGATCGCGCTCGCATTGACCAACTACGGCGCGAAGTCGGCGGCCAAATCGGCGCTGCTGGAGCAACACGGGGTGCTGGCGCTCGCCCAAATCACCGGGCTCGCCGAGACGGGGACCCGGATCAACGACCAGCCGCTGGTGAAGGTCGACTTGCACATCGCCGGACCGGGTTTCACGCCGTTCGACAGTCAAGACCGGGTCATCGCCAACGTCACCAGGTTGGGCAATCTCACCGCGCGCAAACTCGTGGTACTGCTCGACCCCACCACCCAAGAATACCAAATCGACTGGGAGCGAAGCGCTTTGGTTAACGGGCTGGTGCCAGCGCAGTTTACCGTGGCCGAGGACAACAGGACCTATGACCTCAGCGGGCAAGCCGGGCCGCTGATGGAGATCCTGCAGATCCTCAAGGACAACAATGTTCCGCTCAACCGGATGGTCGACATTCGGTCAAACCCGGGGCTACGTCAGCAGATCCAAGCGGTGGTGCGCCGCGCTGCCGAGCAGGCGCCCGCGGCGCAAGGGGCCCCGGCCGGCGCGGGACCGGTCGGCTCACCCCCACCGGCATCGATCGGCGAGCGACTCCAACAGCTCGAGACACTGCGCGCCAGTGGCGCCTTGACCGACGAGGAGTACAACGCGCGGCGGACCCAGATCATCTCGGAGATCTGAGCTCGTCGACTCTTCGAACCGAGTTAGAACACGTTTCAGTTTCGCTGCTAGCCTGTGATTCGGCGAAAGGGGCGTGCCGTGTCGGGACGTGAAGGATCACTGCAAGGACGAGTGGCATTCGTGACCGGCGCCGCCCGCGCGCAAGGGCGTGCGCACGCGGTGCGGCTGGCTCACGAGGGCGCCGACATCATCGCGCTCGACATCTGCGCATCGGCGTCGGACACCGTGACGTACACGCCGGCCACCCCCGAAGATCTCAGCGAGACCGTCCGTCTGGTGGAGGCCGAGGGCCGCAAGATCCTGGCGCGCGCCGGCGACATTCGCGACGACCCCACCGTGCGCCAACTGGTGGCCGACGGCGTGGAGCAGTTCGGCCGGCTCGACATCGTGGTGGCCAACGCCGGTGTGCTGGGCTGGGGCCGGGTCTGGGAACTCACCGACGAGCAGTGGGACACCGTCATCGGGGTCAACCTGACCGGCACCTGGCGCACCCTGCGTGCCGCGATTCCCGCGATGATCGAGGCCGGCAACGGCGGATCGATCGTCGTCGTCAGCTCGTCGGCCGGACTGAAGGCCACGCCCGGCAACGGCCACTACTCGGCCAGCAAGTTCGGGCTGACCGCGCTGACCAACACCCTGGCGATCGAGCTCGGCGAATACGGCATCCGGGTCAACTCCATCCATCCCTACTCGATCGACACCCCGATGATCGAACCGGAAGCAATGATGGAGATCTTCGCCAAGCATCCCCGCTTCGTGCACAGCTTCCCGCCAATGCCGATGCAGTACAAGGGATTCATGGCGGCCGAAGAGGTCTCCGATGTCGTCGCCTGGTTGGCCGGCGACGGCGCGGGCACGGTGACCGGCATGCAGATCCCCGTCGATAAGGGTGCCCTAAAGTACTGACCGCCCCGCGTGCTATGAACTCCACGTGAGCAATAAAGGAATCGTGATCGTCGGGGGCGGGCTCGCGGCTGCGCGCACGGCCGAGCAATTGCGTCGGTCGGAATACACCGGGCCAGTCACGATCGTCAGCGACGAGGTCCATTTGCCCTACGATCGGCCGCCGCTGTCCAAGGAAGTGCTGCGCAAAGAGGTTGACGACGTCGCCCTCAAGCCGCGTGAGTTCTACGACGAGAACGACATCACGCTGCGGCTCGGGGCGGCGGCCACCGGCCTGGACACCGCCGCTCAGACCCTGACCCTTTCCGACGGAACATCGCTTGGTTACGACGAGCTGGTGATCGCGACGGGTTTGGTCCCGCGGCGCATCCCGGCGTTCCCGGATCTCGAGGGAATTCGCGTGCTGCGCTCGTTCGACGAGAGCATGGCGCTGCGCGAGCACGCTTCCCAGGCGCGGCACGCCGTGGTGGTCGGCGCCGGCTTCATCGGTTGCGAGGTCGCGGCCAGCCTGCGCAGCCTGGGGGTCGACGTGGTGCTGGTGGAGCCGCAGCCCACGCCGTTGGCCTCGGTGCTCGGCGAACAGATCGGCGAGCTGGTGTCGCGGCTGCATCGCGGCGAAGGCGTCGACGTGCGTACCGGCATCGGTGTGGCCGAGGTGCGCGGTGACGGCCGTGTCGAGACGGTGGTGCTGTCCGATGGCACCGAGCTGGCGGCCGACCTGGTGGTCGTCGGTATCGGGTCGCGGCCGGCCGCCGAATGGCTGGAGGGCAGCGGCGTCGACGTCGACAACGGTGTCATCTGCGACGAGGCCGGCCGCACCAGTGCGCCCAATGTGTGGGCCCTTGGCGACGTCGCGTCGTGGCGCGATGCGACGGGACATCAAGCACGCGTAGAACATTGGAGCAACGTTGCCGACCAGGCCCGGGTGGTGGTGCCCGCGATGCTTGGCCAGGAGGTGCCGTCGGTCACGGTGGTGCCGTACTTCTGGAGCGACCAGTACGACGTCAAGATCCAGTGCCTGGGGGAGCCGGAGGCCACCGACATCGTGCACCTGGTCGAGGACGACGGGCGAAAGTTCCTGGCCTACTACGAGCGCGACGGAGTTGTGGTCGGCGTGGTCGGCGGCGGGTTGCCGGGCAAAGTCATGAAGGCCCGCGGCAAAATCGCTGCCGCAACACCCATTTCGGAAATGCTGGGCTGACGCCCATGCCCCGGGTGGCGATACTCGATGACTACGCCGGTATGGCACTCGAGCTCGCCGACTGGTCGCCGGTGCAGAGCCGATCCGAGATCACCGTCTTCGACCGGCATCTCTCCGAAGCGGAAGCGGCAGAAGTACTGCAGCCGTTCGACGTGATCTGTACCGTGCGCGAACGGATGGCGTTGCCGCGCACGCTGATCGAGCGGCTGGGAAACCTGAAGCTGATCACGATCGTCGGCATGAGCCTGCCGAACCTGGACATGGCCGCGGCCAGCGAATCCGGCGTCCTGGTCGCCCATTCGGATTTCGCCAACCCCCGATTCCGGGCGGTCCACGACGCCACGCCCGAACTCGCCTGGGGCCTGCTGATCGCGACGGTGCGCAACTTGGCCGAAGAGCATCGGCGGATGCGCGATGGTGGATGGCAGAGCAGCGCCGGCGTAACGCTTGCCGGCAAGACTCTCGGGCTGCTGGGCCTGGGCCGGACCGGTAAGCGGATGGCCGAGTACGGAGGCGTGTTTGGCATGGAAGTCATTGCGTGGAGCCAGAATCTCACCGAGGAGGCCGCGACGGCTGCCGGTGCGCGCCGGGTGGAGAAAGCGGCGTTGTTCGACTCCGCCGATGTGGTCTCCATCCACCTGGTGCTCTCCGAGCGGACGCGAGGCTTGGTCGGCGGACCCGAGCTGGCCCTGATGAACCCGCACGCCTACTTGATCAACACGTCGCGGGGCCCGATCGTCGACGAGGCGGCGCTGATCTCGGCGCTGCAGGCCGGGCGCATCGCCGGCGCCGGGCTCGACGTCTTCGACGTCGAACCTCCCGCGCCCGACCATCCATTGCGCCGGCTGCCGAATGTGACGCTGTCTCCCCACCTGGGGTACGTCACCCGCGAGATGCTGGGCGCTTTCTATTCGGACAGCATCGAAGCCGTGGTGGCCTGGCTGGACGGCGCGCCGGTCCGGATCGCCAACCCCGAGGCACTGACCTAGAGCTGCCCCAGGTAGAACCGCGCGCCCTGGTCGTCGGTGCACTCGGCGCTGATGCCGTAGGGCTGGCGGGCCGGCTCGGCAAGTACGGTGCCGCCGGCTTCGCGGACCCGTGCGACCGCCGCGTCGATATCGGCGACTGTCCACATCGGCACGGTGGTCGGGCGCGCGCTGCCCCCGGCGGCCCCGGCCATCGGATGCGATCCCACCACCTGCCAGCCATCGGTCACGCGGCCCGGCTCGAAGCTCCACCGCAACAGTCGGCCGTAGAACTCGCGGAACCCGGCCGAATCCGCCACTTCGTAAGTGACGTAGGACAGTTCACCGGGCCCGGAACCGTTGAGTTCTGGGCGCTTTCGGCCGGCGGTGGGTTGGTGAACCGCGAACGCCGTGCCCAGCGGGTCGGTGGCGTCGAGCAGGACGCCGTACTCGGTGTCCCGGATTTCGCCCGGGACACCACCCGCCTCGGCGATCGCGATGCGGGCGGCCTCGACGTCGTCGACGGCGTAGCAGCAGAACAAGGTGGCGGGTGCTGCGGTGGCGAAAATTCCGGTCGGCAGGTCGGTGTTGGTCACCTGGTGTGACGCGGGGTCGAATGTCCAGCCCAGGACATGCCCGTAGAAGGCCGCCGCGCGGTCGGCGTCCGGAGTCCACACCGAGATGTAGCCGATGTCGCCGTGCGCGATGGTGGTGACGGGCGCAGCCGTGGGCCCGGACAACATCCAGCGGTGCCCGAAGGGGTCGATGATGGTGGCGTTGCGCGTTCCGTAGTTCTGGTAGACCTCCCGCTCGACGGTCGCACCGTGTTCGCGGGCTTGGTGCAGGGCCGCATCGGTGTCGGCCACGTGCAACATCAGGCTGACCGAAACAGCTTTCGGTGCAGGTGCTTTCAAGCCAAGCTCCGGATACTCGTCGGCCAGGTACAGCACACCACCGTCGATCGCGATCTCGGCATGCCCAATTCGCCCGTCGTCCATGATGATTGGATCACCGACCACGACGGCGCCGAACGCCTCGGTGTACCACGTGATGGCCGCGCGTGCGTTCGCCACACTCAGATAGGGCAGTGCCGCCGGTCGCGGCGCCCGCGGCGCATCGGGTTCGGCCAGGTCGGCAAGGGCAGTTGTGGTGCCGCTCATGACAACTCCTTCTGGTAGGGAAAGTCCGGCTTCTAGTTGCCGGCGCAGCCGCGCGGCGAAAGCCGGATCAGGTTGAACCGGAAGGTCATCGGTGCGCAGCACGCCGAGTGGATCGCTGTGGTTGCGCCGGTTCATGACATGCCTCCCTCCGGATAGTGCTTCTTGAATGCGCGGCGCGCCCGGACCAGGAGCGCTTCGGTGGCGTGCACCGTACGCCCGATCAGCGCGGCGCATTCGCCGACGCTGCAGTCGTCCATGTAGCGCAGCACCAGCACCGTGCGGTGCGGCTCGGCCAGCCGGGCCAGCACGGCTTCGGCGACCAGGCGATCCAGCTCGGCGTCCCAGTCGTCGGCCGTGTCGACGGGTTCCGGCGGCTCGGCCACCGGCACGCTGAGCCGGTCCTGACCGCGCCGATAGTGGTCGGCCAGTTTGTGTCGTGCCACGCCGAGCAACCACGCGATCGTGACCGGCGGCGGCTCGACCTTGCGCGCGGCGTCCATCGCCGCGAGGAAGGTCTCCGACGTCAGGTCCTCCGACGCGCCGCGATCGCCGCAGCGTCGCACGAAGTACCCGTAAACCACCGGCAACGCCTCGTCGTAGAGCGCCAAAAGCGCGCGTCGAGCGTCGGATTGGTGATCCGATTCGGCGCTCACACTCTTATCGTCGCCGCGGCAACGCGAACTCCGACGGGTTGTGCGCGAAAATTTTTGCCGATTGCGTCTATTGCCAGTTCACGGGTGGGCCGTGCGGATGGCATTCACCCAGAACCACGAGGTCGCCGCCGGGCCAGCGCCGGGCGCGCACCAGGAACTTGAGCGCACTGTCCGGGCCGTCGCGTGCGGGTTCCATCGTCAGGTGTGCGAACGGTGCGGCGGCATCGGCGCGTTCGCCCAGCGCGTTGACGTGAGCGCGCACGGCGCCACGCTCGTCCTGCGACAGGTACTGCCACGTGATCGAATGCCACAGCACGGTCAAGGCGCCGTCGGCCAGTGCCAGGCCGGCGACCGCGGCGCCGGCGCTCTGGCGCACCAGCTGCGCCGGTAACTTGCGGGCCACCGCGATCGCGCCGCGCAGCCGCTGCAGCCGGGCGGCCTGGTCCGGCCAGACATAGCTCAGCGCGGTCATCTCGCCGTCGGTACCGGTGACGCCGGTGACGTCTAACGGCGCGATGTCGAACCCCCGCCGCTCGGCGATCCGCACCGAACCGGTCGGCGGCACTCGACCCTGCCACGCGTCGTCGATGATCACCGGTGAGTCGATCGGTCCCCACTGCCCGCCGCCGTAGCGGTAGTGGTAGTGGTCGGCACGCAGGTTTAGTCCGGCGCTCGATCCGATCTCGAAAAGCCGTATCGGGAAATCGATTTCGTGGTTGATACGCAGCAGCGCGCCGATCAGCGCGGCGGATCGGCCGACCTCGTTGGTTTGCGGCGGCTGTCCCAGCGCCGCGCGCAGCGACTCGGCATGGCCGGCCGCGACGAGCTTGATCTCGGGCCACGCGCTGCCGGCATCCCAGCTGCCGCCGGTGCTGGGATACCAGCGGCGCAACACCGCTGCCCGGCCGTCGAGCACCAACCGGTGCAAGCCGCCCAGCAGCCGCAGCGGCACCGCCTCGCGCGACGGATCGTCCTCGTGGCCGGACAGGATCGTCGCGAAGATGCCGCCGGCTTCGACGTCGGAGGCCACCAGCTCGAACAGCTCGTCGTACATCCGGGAGCCCGACGCGCCGCAGAACCGTCCTTGCGACCGCAGTGTGTGCAGCAGGTGCTCGGTGTCGACGGTCATGGTTTCAGCCTGTTCAGCCCGGCGCCGGCGACGTCGAAGGCGTTGCCGAGTGCGGTCGGCAACGTGACGGACTCGTCGCGCAGCCAATGCTCGTAGGCCGAGAGCGCGACCCCGAGCAGCGTCCATGCGACGGTCTGGGGCAGCAGGTCGGTTGTCTTGGCACCCGAGCGCCGGGCGACGAATTCCGCGATCACCTCACGCCATCCGGCGTACATCGTCATCGAATATGCCTGCAGTTCGGCGGTCTGCAGAATGACCCGCATCCGCTGCCGGTGCTGGACGGTCTCCGAGTCGTCAAAGGTGTTGAACGCCAACAGCGCTGATCGCAGCGCCGCACCCAGCGGGACCCGCGGGCCGACCTTGTCGAGCAGCTCGCGAAGACGCGCGAGGTGGCTGTCGAACTCGCCCCAGAGGATGGCGTTTTTGGAGGCGTAGTAGCGGAACAACGTGCGGCGCGAGATCCCGGCGGCCTGCGCGACATCATCGACGCTCACCTCGGCAAAGCCCCGCTCGGTGAACAGCTCGATCGCGACGTCGGTGATGTGGTCCGGTGTCGTCGAGCGGCGCCGGCCGACTCGCGACTGCGGAAGCATCAGACCCGCCCTTCCGTTTCGGCACTCGATGCCATATTCTGACGACGATTGTGACAAGATCGACCATCGTTGTCGAGACCGTAGGAGAGGTAATTCAGATGGATCGCGAGATCGAAACCGACACCGAGCTCGTCACCGAGACTTTGGTTGAAGAAGTGTCCATCGACGGAATGTGCGGGGTTTACTGACCGTGTCCGCGCCCGCGAGGGCTGGACAGACAGGAAGCCGATTCGACCCTGATCGCGGTTGGCGATTGCACCCGCAGGTCGCGGTTCGACCGGAACCGTTTGGCGCACTGCTCTATCACTTCGGCACCCGCAAGCTTTCCTTTCTGAAGAACCGCACCATCCTTGCGGTGGTGCGGTCGCTGGCCGACCATCCCGACGTCCGGTCGGCCTTGCGGGCCGAGGGGGTCGACGACTCCGAGCAGGGGCCGTACCTGCACGCGTTGGGTGTGCTGGTCGATTCCCACATGCTGGTGCCCCAGGAGGACCATCAATGACAACAGCGGCCGTACCCCGGCTCATCGAGCAATTCGAGCACGGGCTGGATGCGCCCATCTGCCTGACGTGGGAGCTCACCTACGCCTGCAACCTGGCCTGCGTGCACTGCCTATCCTCCTCGGGTAAGCGCGACCCCCGCGAGCTGTCCACCCGCCAGTGCATGGACATCATCGACGAGCTGGAACGCATGCAGGTGTTCTACGTCAACATCGGTGGCGGGGAACCCACTGTGCGCCCGGACTTTTGGGAGCTGGTCGACTACGCGACCGCGCACCATGTCGGGGTGAAGTTCTCGACCAACGGCGTCCGCATCACGCCGGAGGTCGCCGCGCGACTGGCGGCCAGCGATTACGTGGATGTCCAGATCTCACTGGACGGCGCCACCGCCGAGGTCAACGACGCGGTCCGCGGGCCCGGGTCGTTCGCGATGGCGGTGCGTGCGCTGGAGAACCTGGCCGCGGCCGGATTTTCCGACGCCAAGATCTCCGTCGTGGTCACCCGGCACAACGTCGACCAGCTCGACGAATTCGCCGCCCTGGCAAGCCGTTACGGTGCGACACTGCGGATCACCCGATTGCGGCCATCGGGGCGCGGCGCGGATGTGTGGGAAGACCTGCACCCGACCGCGGCCCAGCAGGTTCAGCTGTATGACTGGCTGGTCGCCAAGGGGGAGCGGGTGCTCACCGGCGACTCCTTCTTCCACCTGGCCCCACTCGGCTCCTCCGGTGCGCTGTCCGGCCTGAACATGTGTGGAGCCGGCCGGGTGGTGTGCCTGATCGACCCGGTGGGCGACGTGTACGCCTGCCCGTTTGCCATCCACGACCGCTTCCTCGCGGGAAACGTGTTGTCCGAGGGCGGTTTTGACAACGTCTGGAAGAACGCTCCGCTTTTCCGCGAACTGCGCGAGCCGCAATCGGCGGGCGCCTGCGGCAGTTGCGGGCACTACGACAGCTGCCGTGGCGGCTGCATGGCGGCCAAGTTCTTTACCGGCCTGCCGATGGACGGGCCGGATCCCGAATGCGTCCAGGGGCACAGCGCGTCGGCCCTGGCTCGCGACCGGGAGACCCCGCGCCCGCGTGCCGACCACTCGCGTGGCCAGCGGGTGCGCCAGCCGGTGCCGCTGACCCTGTCGGTGCGGCCGCCCCAGCAACCGCCGGCGCGGCTGTGTAACGAAAGCCCCGTGTAGTCGTGGCCGACGAGTGGTTTGAAACCGTTGCCATCGCTCAGCAGCGCGCAAAGCGCCGGCTTCCGAAATCCGTTTATGCAGCGCTGGTTGCGGCCAGCGAAAAAGGAATTACGGTCGCCGACAACGTCGAAGCTTTCGGTGAACTCGGTTTTGCACCACACGTCGTAGGCGTGCAGGAAAAGCGCGACTTATCGACAACCGTTATGGGACAAGATATTTCCATGCCGGTGGTGATTTCACCGACCGGCGTTCAGGCGGTCGACCCGGACGGTGAGGTCGCCGTCGCCCGGGCCGCTGCGGCACGGGGAACGGCGATGGGTCTGTCGTCGTTCGCCAGCAAGCCGATCGAGGAAGTGATCGCCGCAAACTCCAAGCTGTTCTTCCAGGTGTACTGGCTGGGCGGGCGCGACGCGATCGCCGAGCGGGTCGAGCGGGCGCGCGCGGCCGGTGCGGTCGGTTTGATCGTCACCACCGACTGGTCCTTCTCGCACGGGCGTGACTGGGGCAGCCCCAAGATCCCCGAAGAGATGAACCTGCGGACCATCCTGCGGCTGTCCCCGGAGGCGGCCTTCAAGCCCCGGTGGTTCCTGAAGTGGGCGAAGACCATGCGTCCACCGGCGTTGTCGGTGCCGAACCAGGCGGCGCGCGGCGAGGCCGGTCCGCCTTTCTTCCAGGCCTACGGAGAGTGGATGGGCACGCCCCCGCCGACCTGGGAAGACATCGCCTGGCTGCGCGAACTGTGGGGCGGGCCATTCATGCTCAAGGGCATCATGCGCGTCGACGATGCGAAAAGAGCTGTGGATGCCGGTGTTTCGGCGATTTCGGTGTCGAACCACGGCGGCAACAACCTGGACGGGACGCCCGCGTCGATCCGCGCGCTACCCCCGGTGGTGGCGGCGGTCGGCGACCAGGTCGAGGTGTTGCTGGACGGCGGCATCCGGCGCGGGAGTGACGTGGTGAAGGCCGTGGCGTTGGGAGCGCGGGCGGTGATGATCGGCCGTGCCTATCTGTGGGGTCTCGCCGCGAATGGTCAGGCCGGCGTCGAGAACGTGCTCGACGTCCTGCGCGGGGGTATCGACTCGGCGCTCATGGGGCTGGGGCACGCCTCGGTCCATGACTTGCGCCCGGACGACATCCTGGTGCCGGACGGCTTCACCCGGGCACTGGGCGTGCCTGGGGGCGGACGGGCTTAGTCGATCCCGGCGGTGCCCGGGTGAATTCTGGGCACGTTGGGCGGCTTTGCCCAATTTCGGGACCGGGTCCCGGGCGGGACCTCGGCGCACTGCCGCCGAAATCGCACGGATCTGCGATTGCCAGCGAAAATGAACATGTGCGAAAATTGTGATACGCGCGTGGCAACCGTGACGGACGAGCCGAATTTCGGCGCTTCGATGAACAGCCCAGAAAAAAAATAACTTTGACCGCTCAACAATTGGTGCACGCCAGGTGAATTCGGCCTACCATCACCGAGTGCCCGTACTCGGCGAATTAGGAGCTGCGACGTCGAACGAGCTATTAAGCACCTCGCCGTCGATAATGATCCCGCTGGGATCCACCGAGCAACATGGTCCGCACCTGCCGCTGGACACCGACACCCGGATAGCGATGGCGGTCGCCAGGGGGGCCACGGCGAGCCTCGAGCAGGCGTGGTTGGTGGCGCCGGCCATCGCCTACGGCGCCAGCGGCGAGCACCAGAGTTTCGCCGGAACGATCTCCATCGGCACCGACGCCCTGACGATGCTGCTGGTCGAGTACGGCAGGTCGGCCGCCTGCTGGGCGCAGCGCCTGGTCTTCGTCAACGGCCACGGCGGTAACGCGGAGGCGTTGCACCGCGCGGTGACCACACTTCGCACCGAAGGTCGCGACGTCGCCTGGTCCCCCTGCGCGATCGCCGGCGCCGACGCCCATGCCGGCCATACCGAAACATCGGTGTTGCTGCATATCTCGCCGTCGGATGTGCTGACCGACCGGTGGCTGGCCGGGAACCGGGCGCCGCTGCCCGAGTTGCTCCCCACGATGCGCGCCGGCGGTGTCGCGGCGGTCAGCCCGGTCGGGGTGCTGGGGGACCCGACCACCGCCACCGCGGCGGAGGGCAAGCGCATCTTTTCGGAGATGGTCGACGGTTGTGTGCGCCGCATCGTGCGTTGGTCGCCCGGCCCCGACGGAATGTTGACATGAGTCAACCTCGACTGCCGGACGGGTTCGCCGTTCAGGTCGATCGCCGCGTGCGGGTGCTCGGCGACGGCTCGGCCTTGCTGGGCGGCTCACCGACCCGGCTACTCAAGCTGGCTCCCGCCGCCCAGGGCATGCTCTCGGATGGCCGGCTGAAGGTCCGCGACGACCTCAGCGCCCAGCTGGCCCGCACCCTGCTGGACGCCACCGTTGCCCATCCGCGCCCGGCCGGCGGCCCGTCGCACCGCGACGTCACCGTGGTAATCCCGGTGCGGGACAACGTTTCTGGTGTTAGGCACCTGTTGAATTCGCTGCGCGGTCTGCGCGTGATCGTCGTGGACGACGGTTCGTTGTCGCCGATCGGGCAGGAAGACTTCGCCGGTACCCACTGCGATATCGAGGTGTTGCACCACCCGCGAAGCAAGGGTCCGGCGGCAGCGCGCAACACCGGCCTGGCCGCGTGCACCACCGACTTCGTCGCGTTCATGGACTCCGACGTCACGCCGCGCCGAGGCTGGCTGGAAGCTCTCCTCGGTCACTTCTGCGACCCGACCGTGGCGCTGGTGGCGCCGCGCATCGTGGGCCTGGCGCACAGCGAGAACGTGGTGGCCCGGTACGAGGCGGTGCACTCCTCACTGGACCTCGGGCAGCGTGAAGCGCCGGTGTTGCCGCACAGCACGGTGTCCTACGTGCCCAGCGCGGCGATCATCTGCCGCCGCTCGGCCATCAGCGAGGTCGGCGGGTTCGACGAGACCATGCAGTCCGGCGAGGACGTCGACCTGTGCTGGCGGCTGATCGAGGCGGGCGCCCGGCTGCGCTACGAGCCGATCGCGCTGGTCGCGCACGATCACCGCACGCAATTGCGGGATTGGCTCGCGCGCAAGGCATTCTATGGCGGTTCCGCGGCCCCGCTGTCGGTGCGTCACCCCGACAAGACCGCCCCGGTGGTGATCTCCGGGTGGGCGCTGATGGCGTGGATACTGATGGCCCTCGGCACCAGCCTGTCCCAAGTGGCCTCGATCGTGATCGCGATCGTGACCGGCCGGCGCATCGCCAAAGCCATGCGCAGCGCCGAGACCTCGCTGACCGACGTCGTGGTGATCGCGGCGCGCGGTCTGTGGTCGGCGGCGCTGCAGCTGGCCTCGGCCATCTGTCGGCACTACTGGCCCGTGGCATTGCTCGCGGCCGTCATGTCGCGCCATTGCCGACACGTCGTGGTGGTCGCCGCCGTGATGGACGGAGTCGTCGACTGGCTGCGCCGCCGGGACGCCACCGGCGACGAGGCCGAGCCGATCGGACTGCTGACCTATCTGTTGCTCAAGCGGGTCGACGACCTGGCTTACGGCCTCGGGCTGTGGTGGGGCGTGGTCCGCGAACGCAACCTGCGAGCGCTCAAACCGCAGATCCGGACCTAGCCGCCGCCTTGACCACCACGCACAGCGATGTGCTGATCGTCGGCGCCGGAAGTGCTGGATCGGTTGTTGCCGAACGTCTTTCCGCCGATCCCGGCCGCACCGTGACCGTCCTCGAGGCCGGGCCCGCGCTGGCCGACCCGGCGCTGCTGGCCCGAACCACCAACGGGCTGCAGCTGCCGATCGGGGCGGGCAGCCCGCTGGTGCAGCGCTATGCGAGTCGAATCACCGATCACCCCGTACGCGAGCTGCCGATCGTGCGGGGGGCGACGGTCGGCGGTTCGGGGGCGGTCAATGGCGGATATTTCTGTCGCGGCTTGCCACGCGATTTCGATCGGGCCGCGATACCGGGCTGGGCGTGGTCCGACGTTGTCGACCATTTCCGGGCCATCGAGACCGACCTGGATTTCACCGGTCCCGCGCACGGCGACAGCGGACCGATTCTGGTGCGCCGGACGCACGAAATGACTGGTGCCACTGAACGTTTCATCGCAGCGGCGCAGGCTGCCGGGTTTTCCTGGATCGCCGACCTCAATGATTGTGGGCCCCAGTTGGTCCCGGGTATCGGTGCGGTGCCGCTCAACATCGTCGACGGCGTGCGCATCGGGTCGGGCGCCGGATATCTGCTGCCGGCGCTGGGGCGATCCAACCTGACCCTGCTGTCGCAGACGCGGGCCGTGCGATTGCGGTTTGACGGCACCGCCGCCGCGGGCGTCGACGCGGCGGGCCCGCAAGGCCCGACGACGCTGACCGCCGACCGAATCGTCTTGTGCGCCGGCGCTATTCAATCAGCACATCTGCTGATGGTGTCCGGAATCGGCGATGAGGCAATGTTGCGGGCAGTTGGTGTGCCGGTGGTGGCACCACTTCCGGTGGGGATGTCCTGCAGCGATCACCCCGAATGGGTGCTGCCCACCGACTGGGCGGTGGCCACCGGCCGGCCCGTGCTGGAGGTGGTGCTCAACGCCGCCGACGACATCGAGATCAGACCGTACACCGGCGGGTTCGTCGCGATGACCGGTGACGGCACCGCGGGGCATCCCGACTGGCCGCATCTCGGGGTCGCGCTGATGCAGCCGCGGGCCCGCGGACGCGTCTGGCTGGTGTCGGCGGATCCGGCGGTGCCCCCGCAAATCGAGCACCGCTACGACAGCGAGCCCGAGGATGTCGCCGCGTTGCGCCGCGGCAGCGAGCTCGCACGTGAACTCGCCAGTGCGGCAACATATGTCGGGCCGCCGGCATGGGCGACGTCGCAGCACCTGTGCGCCAGCGCCCCGATGGGTTCCGACGGTGACCCGCACGCGGTCGTCGACCCTCGGTGCCGCGTGCGCGGGATGGACAACCTCTGGGTGATCGACGGCTCCATCCTGCCCGCCATCACCAGCCGTGGGCCGCACGCGACCATCGTGATGCTCGGGCACCGCGCGGCGGAATTCGTTGCCTGAGTGGGCTTTCAGCAGAAGTTCGCTATGAGACGAGTTGAAATTCGGTGGCGGCCCGAACACCGCGGATAGCGGGGTGAGTGCGGTGATTGTCAGCCGGCAGGATCAGATCGCGCGCCTGCGACGGGGTGGCGATGGGCCGGCCGTATTCGCGGGCGATGCGCGCCACCTTCTCGACCAGTTCGGCGTTCGATCGCGCCTTACGCCCCGGCGCCAGATACGTCGTGTCCTCCATTCCGGTGCGGACGTGGCCACCGAGGCTCATGGCGAGCGTGGCGGCGTGAAAGTTGAACCGCCCGGCGCCGAGAATCGTCCAGTTCAAACCGGCGGGGATCTGGTTGGCGACGTGGACGATGGTGGCCGGATCGGCCGCCATGCCACCACTGCTGCCGACGACGATCAGCACGGACAGGGGCAGGCGCAGCACGCCGGCGTTGACCATCCTGATCACGTGCTGAAGATGCCCTAGGTCGAAGACGTCCAATTCGGGAACCAAGCCGGCGTCGTAGATGCGGGTGCACTGCTCGTTCACCGCATTCGGATCGTTGATGAAGGCATGCCCCGGGTAATTGAACGAGCACGGATTCACGGCGCACATCTCCGGTTTGAGTTCGGCCCGGCCGCCCCAGAGGGCGGGCGTCAGCGGGATGCTGGCGCCCTTGTCGACCCCGCCGTTGATTGCCGTGCCCCGGGTGGAGACCTCGATGAGCATCTCGGGGACGCGCGCCTTGACCGCCTCGATCGTCTCGATGTAGCGCGCGGCCCGCAGGCATTCGGATCCGTCGTCCTCCCGGACGTGCAGATGCAAGACCGCGGCACCCGCGCAAAACGAACGCTCGGCCTCCTCGGCGATCTCCTCCGGTGTGTAGGGGACGGGCACTCCGTGCTCTCGCAGGGTCAGGTGACCGGTCGGCGCCACGGTGATGATCACCGGCCGGTCCATGGGCATCTCGTAGCTGGGAAGGATGATTCCGGGTGCGCTCATAGGTGTGAAGCTAGTCACATTTCTCGGTGCGGCACTCCTCCGATCGGTCCTGTTGCCGGACGACACGGTGTCACTCAATCGGGGGACACCGCGACAGCCTCTGGGGTCGGGTGCCGTTGGATGCCGTTATGCCACGGCATGTTTCGAATTCAGGCCGCTGCTACCTGCGGCCGGCGAGAATCCGCCGCACCACCCGCAGCTGCTTTCCGTCCCGCCCGGGAGCCCACAGCCCGATCAGGATCGAAATCGCGGCGACGATCACGGCCATCGCGATCGTCGACGCATGCATGGCCGTCAGGAAGGCGGTCTTGCTGAGCTCGGCGAGTTTGGCCCCTTGCGGCCCGAGCTGGCCGGCCACCTCGACGGCCTTGGCGAGTGAGTCGGTGGCCGGGCCCCGCACCGCCGGCGGGAAGCTCGCCAATTGTGGCGCGAGCTCGTGGGAATAGCGTCCGGCCAGGATCGAGCCCGCCACGGCGATGCCCAACGCCCCACCCATCTCGCGTGAGGTGTCGTTCACCGCGGAAGCCACCCCCTGCTTTTCGTCGGGAACCGCGCCCATGATCGCCGAAGTCGTTGGTGCCGTGCATATCCCGATACCCGTGGCCAGGATCAGCGTCGGCCAGGCGAATTCGGTGTAGCTCGAGTGCAGGTCCAGTCTGTACATGCACGCGAAACCGACCGCCATCAGCAGCGTGCCGATGAACAGCACCAGTCGCAGACCGAGCTTCGGCACATACCAAAAGGACAACGCCGAGAAGATGCCCAACGGAATCATAAAGGGGCCGAAGGCAATTGCCGTCGCCAGCGGTGAATAGCCCATGATCTGCTGGACGTACTGCATGCCGATGTAGAAGAACCCGAACGTCGCGCCGAACAGTACGACGATCGCTGCCACCCCGGTGGCGAAGTTGGGGTCGGCGAACAGCCGCACGTCCAAAAGTGGGTGCTGTCGCCTGAATTCGACGACACCGAACAGCGCCGCAATGATCGCCCCGCCGCCTATGCCGCCCCACACCACGGGATCCTCCCAGCCCCGATTGGGGGCTTCCAGGATGGCGGCCACCGCGATCGCGACCGCGGCTCCGATCAGGACCGCGCCCAGCGCATCGATGCGGGGAGCGGCGCTGTCGCGCGACGGTGAGATGGTGCACGCCAGGGCGAAGATGACCAGCCCGGCGATGCCCAGTGACCAGAAGATCGCGTGCCAGTCCCAAAAGCGAAGCAGCAGGCCGGAACCGATCAAGCCGAACACCCCACCGGATCCGGCCGTGCCGGCCCAGATGCCGACGGCCTTCATCCGATCGTCTTTCGGGTAGGCCACGGTCAGCAGCGACAGCGTCGCGGGCATGACGAAGGCCGCGCCCACACCGGCCACCGCACGCCCCGCCATGATCTGCAGGGGAGTGTGCAAGATCGCCGGTGCCACCGAGCCCAGCGCGAACACCACCAAACCGGTCAGCAGGGCGCCCCGCCTGCCGTAGCGATCACCGATCGCCCCGGCCGGCAGCAGCAGGCAGGCCAGCGCCACGGTGTAGCCGTCGACGATCCAGTTCAGCTGCGACTGCGTCGCCGAGGTGGCCACCGCCAGGTCGCCCAGCGCGGTGTTCAGCGCCGTCATCGACGCGACCACCAGCGCGACCCCCATGCAGGCGACCGCCAGTGTCCAGGCACGCGCCCGAGGGCTACCGCCAATGCTCACTGGATCAGTACGCTGGTCAGGCCGGATCAGGACATCGACCATGAGATGCGCCTCCCTTCGGGGGCGTACGAGGTTTCGAGACCAATAGTCTCGTAGGTAGACCGATAGTCTTGTTTTCAAACAGGGAGGTGGGTCACAATCACCGAGGGAAGTACGGATCCCCGGCCCGCGCGGTCGCGGGCTCGTTTGCTCGAAGCCGCCGCGGCGCTGCTGAACTCCGGGGGCCCCAGTGCGGTGACCGTGGAAGCGGTCACCCGTACCGCCAACGTCGCGCGCGCCACCCTCTATCGGCACTTCCCGAGTGGAAATGATTTGCTGGCCGCGGCGTTCAACAGCCTGATACCGCCGTCGCCGACACCGCCCGACGAGGGCTCGCTGCGGGATCGCCTTGTCGCCCTGGTGCTTGCCCAAGCCGAATCGGTGGCCCAAGCGCCCGCGGTCATGACGGCCATGTCCTGGTTGGCCCTGGGCCGCGATCTGGACGGTTTGCCCGAACCCCACCACGCCACCTCCACCGACAGCCCGGCGATCACCACGCTTCGCGAACGCATCGCCGCGCAGTACGCGGCGCCGTTCGACGCCTTATTCGACAGCCCGGAGGCCGCAGAACTGGGTGAGGTGGACCGATCCCGGGCCATCGCCCTGCTGATCGGTCCGCTGGTGCTGGGGCGTCTGTCCACGCTGCCGGATTTCGACTATCGGGAATGCGCGCTCGCGGCGGTCGACGGTTTCCTGCACGTGCAGCGCGCGCAGGGCAGGGCTAGCGCAGCGAGCATCGAATCGGCAGGTGCTTGAGCCCACCGACGAACGTCGTGGCGATCAGTTCCGGTTCTCCATCGAGCTCAATGGATTTCAGCCGCGGCAGCAGTTCGGCGAAGAAGCTTTTCACCTCCATGCGGGCCAGCGTCGCGCCCAGGCAGAAATGCGCGCCGTAGCCGAATGCCAAGTGCTTGTTCGGGTTTCGGCCGATGTCGAATCGGAACGGATCGTCGAACACGTCCTCGTCGCGGTTGGCCGACACGTAGGACAGATACAGCGATTCCCCCTTGGCGATCGGCACTCCGCGGATGGCGGTGTCATCGACGGCGGTGCGCATGAATTCCTTGACCGGAGTGACCCAGCGGATCATCTCTTCGGCGGCGTGTGGCATCAGGCCCGGGTTGTCGGTCAATCGCTCGCGCTGATCCGGGTTTTCGATCAACGCCTGCAGACCGCCGGCGATCGTCGAGCTGGTGGTGTCGTGGCCGGCGGTGGCGACGATGACGTAGTAGGACGCGGCGTCCATGTCGGACAGCGGCTCGCCGTCGATCTTGGCGTTGGCGATCGCCGAGGCCAGGTCGTCGGTTGGTTGTGCGCGCCGCGAAGCGGTGAGTGCGGTGAAATAGGCGAACAAATCCTGCACCACCTCGACCTGCTGCTCGGGTGTGCTGCCCCGGCGACGTTCGGCGTCGTTGCGGCCGAAGAGCTCCTGGGTCAGCGCGAGGATGCGACCAAAGTCCGATTCCGGCAGACCGAGCAGCGACAAGATCACATAGAGCGGGTAGTTCACCGCGATCTCTTTCACGAAGTCACATTTGTCGCCGGCGGCCGCCATTTTGTCGACATAGATCGTGGCCAGCTCGGCGATGCGAGCCTGCAGCGCTCGCATCGCCCTGGGCCGAAACCAGTCCGCACCGATGGCGCGAAACACCCGGTGGTCGGGGTCGTCCATGTGGACCAGGGTGCGCAGGCCCACCCCGGCGTCGAGCCGGGCGCGCTCGACGGCGTCGACAGCGGCGGTAGCCAGCACCGTCCTGGCTTCGTTGATGAACAAGTGATCGGCGCGCTCGATCTCGATGATGTCGGCATGCTTGGTGATGGCCCAGAACGGCCGGTAGGGCGCCTGGTCGACCAGGGACACCGGCGCGTGTGCGCGTAAGTGGGTCAGCGCCGCATGAAAGCGAGCCTCGTCGGTGTAGGCGATGGGGTCGATCAGCACCTTCGCGGCTTCA
This sequence comes from Mycobacterium sp. Aquia_213, assembly GCF_026625985.1. Classification (NCBI taxonomy): domain Bacteria; kingdom Bacillati; phylum Actinomycetota; class Actinomycetes; order Mycobacteriales; family Mycobacteriaceae; genus Mycobacterium; species Mycobacterium sp. Aquia_213. Next base: position 5,002,171 of record NZ_CP113116.1, on the reverse strand, counting down.
TCCACAATCGGCGTGCTCATGGCCCCCCTTTTGCGCGGATTTGCCTCCTAATCCGACGCTAAGTGCGGGGTGACCATCGGCGAAGGACCGCTGTCCTCGCTACTATTCGAAATTGCCTATCTGACCTGGTCGCGAGATTCTGCCCGGGATTTGGGCGGGATTTTGTTTGGGCCATGATCTAGGGCATACTGTTCGGGTTGCCTTGAGCCGGGTTCGCGCCTGGCCGGGCATACGACCAGCGCCCAAACGGGCGCGTCCGGTCCCACCCTTATTGGCGACGAATTTGGCCGCGATTGAGGCTGCGTGCGGGTGACACACCCGAGCGCGGGGGCCGGTGGACCACGACAGGTAAACAGCGGCGCATTAACCGGCGCGACGCTCGATCGGCCGCAGACGGCCGAGTCGAAGCGCGCCGGGGGCACCAGGCCCGGACACCCGGGCCTCCAGAGGAGTGAGGGTAGGAGAAGCGTGGCGGGACAGAAGATCCGCATCAGGCTTAAGGCCTACGACCATGAGGCTATTGACGCCTCGGCGCGCAAGATCGTCGAGACCGTCGTCCGCACGGGTGCCAGCGTCGTAGGGCCGGTGCCGCTGCCGACCGAGAAGAATGTGTATTGCGTCATCCGCTCCCCGCATAAGTACAAGGACTCGCGGGAGCACTTCGAGATGCGCACCCACAAGCGGTTGATCGACATTCTTGATCCGACGCCGAAGACCGTTGACGCGCTGATGCGCATCGATCTTCCGGCCAGTGTCGACGTCAACATCCAGTAGGAGATCCAGAACTCATGGCAAGAAAAGGCATTCTGGGTACCAAGCTGGGCATGACGCAGGTGTTCGACGAGAACAACCGGGTCGTGCCGGTGACGGTGGTCAAAGCGGGACCCAACGTGGTCACGCGGATCCGCACCCCGGAACTCGACGGCTACAGCGCCGTGCAGTTGGCCTACGGCGAGATCAGCCCACGGAAAGTCAACAAGCCCGTCACGGGCCAGTACACCGCCGCGGGCGTGAACCCGCGCCGTCACTTGGCGGAGCTGCGTCTGGACAACCCGGAGGCGGCCGCTGAATACGAGGTCGGCCAGGAGCTGACGGCGGAGATCTTCGCCGACGGCGCCTATGTCGACGTGACCGGTACCTCCAAGGGCAAGGGCTTCGCCGGCACCATGAAGCGCCACGGCTTCCGTGGCCAGGGCGCCAGCCACGGTGCCCAGGCGGTGCACCGTCGTCCGGGTTCCATCGGCGGCTGCGCCACTCCCGCGCGCGTCTTCAAGGGCACGCGGATGGCGGGCCGGATGGGTAACGACCGGGTGACCGTGCAGAACCTGGTGGTGCACAAGGTCGATGCCGAGAACGGCGTGCTGCTGATCAAGGGTGCGGTCCCCGGCCGCACCGGCGGACTCGTTGTGGTTCGCACCGCGATCAAACGAGGTGAGAAGTAATGGCAGCGGTAAAGATTGACGTAAAGACGCCGGACGGCAAGGTCGACGGCTCCATCGAGCTGCCCGCCGAATTGTTCGACGCCCCAGCCAATATCGCGTTGATGCACCAGGTGGTCACCGCGCAGCGCGCGGCAGCCCGCCAGGGCACGCACTCGACCAAGACGCGCGGCGAGGTCAGCGGTGGTGGCCGTAAGCCTTACCGGCAGAAGGGCACCGGACGCGCGCGGCAGGGTTCGACGCGCGCCCCGCAGTTCGCCGGTGGTGGTGTCGTGCACGGTCCCAAGCCGCGCGACTACAGCCAGCGCACGCCGAAGAAGATGATCGCGGCGGCACTGCGCGGGGCGCTGTCCGACCGGGCCCGCAACGGCCGCATCCATGCGATCACCGAGCTGGTGTCGGGTCAGACTCCGTCGACCAAGAGCGCCAAGGCGTTTCTGAACACGCTGACCGATCGCAAGCAGGTGCTGGTCGTCATCGGCAGCACCGACGAGGCCGGTGCCAAGAGCGTGCGCAACATACCGGGTGTGCACATCCTGGCGCCCGGTCAGCTCAACACCTACGACGTGCTGCGCTCCGATGATGTGGTGTTCAGCGTCGAGGCGCTCAACGCCTACATCGCCGCGGCAACGGGCAACGCTGACAACAATGATGTGGAGGTTTCGGCCTGATGGCGACCGTCACTGACCCACGCGACATCATCCTGGCTCCGGTCATCTCGGAGAAGTCGTACAGCCTGCTCGACGACAACGTGTACACCTTCGTGGTGCATCCCGATTCGAACAAGACGCAGATCAAGATCGCTATCGAGAAGATCTTCTCCGTCAAGGTCGCATCGGTGAACACCGCGAACCGGCAGGGCAAGCGGAAGCGCACCCGGACCGGGTTTGGCAAGCGCAAAGGCACCAAGCGCGCGATTGTCACCCTGGCCCCGGGCAGCAAGCCGATTGACCTGTTCGGAGCACCGGCCTAGCCGCGCCCGAGAGAAAGACCTGATAAGACATGGCAATTCGCAAATACAAGCCGACGACCCCGGGTCGTCGCGGCGCGAGCGTGTCCGACTTCGCCGAGGTCACTCGTTCGGAGCCGGAGAAGTCGCTGGTGCGCCCGCTGCACGGGCACGGTGGGCGTAATGCCCACGGCCGCATCACCACTCGTCACAAGGGTGGGGGTCACAAGCGTGCCTACCGGGTGATCGACTTCCGGCGCAACGACAAAGACGGTGTCAACGCCAAGGTCGCGCACATCGAGTACGACCCGAACCGCACCGCGAACATCGCGCTGCTGCACTTCCTGGATGGGGAGAAGCGCTACATCATTGCCCCACAGGGCCTCTCGCAGGGCGATGTGGTGGAGTCGGGCGCCAACGCCGACATCAAGCCGGGTAACAACCTGCCGTTGCGCAACATCCCGGCCGGTACGTTGATCCACGCCGTGGAGCTGCGCCCGGGCGGGGGCGCCAAGATGGCGCGGTCGGCCGGATCCAGCATCCAGTTGCTCGGTAAAGAGGGCACCTACGCGTCGCTGCGTATGCCCAGCGGTGAGATCCGCCGCGTCGACGTGCGCTGCCGCGCCACCGTCGGCGAGGTGGGCAACGCCGAGCAGGCGAACATCAACTGGGGCAAGGCCGGTCGTATGCGCTGGAAGGGCAAGCGTCCGACCGTCCGAGGTGTCGTGATGAACCCGGTGGACCACCCGCACGGTGGTGGTGAGGGCAAGACCTCCGGTGGTCGTCACCCGGTCAGCCCGTGGGGTAAGCCCGAGGGCCGTACCCGTCAGCCGAACAAGGCCAGTAACAAGCTCATTGTCCGACGCCGGCGCACCGGCAAGAAGCACGGTCGCTAGGAAGTCGAGGAGTAACAGATGCCACGCAGCCTGAAAAAGGGACCGTTCGTGGACGACCACCTGCTCAAGAAGGTGGACGTGCAGAACGAGAAGAACAGCAAGCAGGTCATCAAGACCTGGTCGCGCCGTTCGACGATCATTCCCGACTTCATTGGCCACACGTTTGCGGTGCACGACGGCCGCAAGCACGTCCCGGTGTTCGTCACCGAGGCGATGGTCGGCCACAAGCTCGGTGAATTCGCACCGACGCGCACCTTCAAGGGCCACATCAAGGACGACCGAAAGGCCAAGCGCCGATGAGCACCACGACGACGGAATATCCGTCGGCCGTCGCCAAAGCACGGTTCGTGCGGGTTTCGCCGACAAAGGCGCGCCGGGTCATCGACCTGGTGCGCGGCAAGTCGGTGGCCGACGCGCTCGACATCTTGCGCTGGGCGCCGCAGGCCGCCAGTGAGCCGGTCGCCAAGGTGATCGCCAGCGCCGCGGCCAACGCGCAGAACAACGACGGCCTGGACCCGGCGACCCTGGTGGTCGCCTCGGTCTACGCCGACGAGGGCCCGACCGCCAAGCGAATCCGTCCGCGCGCCCAGGGTCGTGCGTTCCGGATCCGCCGGCGCACCAGCCACATCACCGTGGTGGTGGAAAGCCGCCCGAGCAAGGACCAGCAGTCGTCGAAGTCGTCGCGGACTCGCCGCGCCGAGGGCAGCAAGGCCGCCGCGAAGGCGCCGGCCAACGCGCCCGCGAAGAAGGCGCCGGCCGCCAAGAAGGCGCCCGCGAAAAAGGCTGCGCCCCAATCTGAAGCCAAGACGTCTGAGACTTCTGACGCGAAGGGAGGCTCAGACTAGTGGGCCAGAAGATCAATCCGCACGGCTTCCGGCTGGGGATCACCACCGACTGGAAGTCCCGCTGGTACGCCGACAAGCAGTACGCCGACTACGTCAAGGAAGACGTGGCGATCCGCCGGCTGCTGTCCACCGGTCTGGAACGCGCCGGCATCGCCGACGTGGAGATCGAGCGCACCCGCGATCGCGTCCGGGTCGACATCCACACCGCGCGTCCCGGAATCGTCATCGGCCGCCGCGGCACCGAGGCTGACCGGATCCGCGCGGACCTGGAGAAGCTGACCGGCAAGCAGGTCCAGCTGAACATCCTCGAGGTCAAAAACCCGGAGTCGCAAGCACAATTGGTGGCCCAGGGTGTTGCCGAGCAGCTGAGCAACCGCGTGGCGTTCCGTCGCGCGATGCGTAAGGCCATCCAGTCGGCGATGCGTCAGCCCAACGTCAAGGGCATCCGGGTGCAGTGCTCGGGCCGCCTCGGTGGCGCCGAGATGAGCCGCTCGGAGTTCTACCGCGAGGGCCGGGTTCCGCTGCACACGCTGCGCGCCGACATCGACTACGGCCTGTACGAGGCCAAGACCACCTTCGGCCGGATCGGTGTGAAGGTGTGGATCTACAAGGGCGACATCGTCGGCGGCAAGCGCGAATCGCCCGCCGCCGCACCGGCGGGCGCCGACCGTCCGCGCCGCGAACGGCCGACGGGCACCCGCCCACGCCGCAGCGGCGCGTCGGGTACCACGGCCACCAGCACTGAGGCTGGACGGGCCGCGGGCGCCGAGGAGAACGCCACCCCGGCCGACGCTGCGCCTGCACCCGAACCGCAGAGCACGGAGAGCTGAATCATGTTGATTCCCCGCAGAGTTAAGCACCGCAAGCAACACCATCCCCGCCAGCGCGGCATCGCCAGCGGTGGCACGGAGGTGAACTTCGGCGACTTCGGTATCCAGGCCCTCGAGCACGCCTACGTCACCAACCGGCAGATCGAGTCGGCTCGTATCGCGATCAACCGGCACATCAAGCGTGGCGGCAAGGTGTGGATCAACGTCTTCCCCGACCGTCCGCTGACCAAGAAGCCCGCGGAAACCCGCATGGGTTCGGGTAAAGGCTCGCCGGAGTGGTGGGTCGTCAACGTCAAGCCGGGCCGGGTGCTGTTCGAGCTCAGCTACCCCAACGAGCAGACCGCCCGCGAGGCGCTCACCCGAGCAATTCACAAGCTGCCGATCAAGGCACGCATCATCACCCGAGAGGATCAGTTCTGATGGCAGTGGGTATTTCGCCTGGCGAACTGCGCGAGCTCACCGACGAGGAGCTGACCGAACGCCTGCGTGAATCCAAGGAGGAGCTGTTCAACCTCCGCTTCCAAATGGCGACCGGACAGCTCAACAACAACCGCCGGCTGCGCACGGTGCGTTCGGAAATCGCCCGTGTCTACACGGTGCTGCGTGAACGAGAGCTGGGCCTGGCAAGTGGTCCTGACGGATCCGACGGAAATAAGGAATCGTGATGGCAGAAGCTAAGGCCGCCCCCAAGCAGGCCGCTGCGAAGGATGGCGCTTCGAAGGAGAAGGGCCCCCAGCACACCCCGGCGAACCCGAAGACGCGTGGCCGGCGCAAGACGCGCATCGGCTACGTGGTGAGCGACAAGATGCAGAAGACCATCGTGGTCGAGCTGGAAGACCGTATGCGTCACGCGCTGTACGGCAAGATCATCCGGACGACCAAGAAGGTCAAGGCGCACGACGAGGACAGCGTCGCCGGCGTCGGCGACCGTGTCTCGCTGATGGAGACGCGCCCGACGTCGGCCACCAAGCGGTGGCGTCTCGTCGAGGTGCTGGAAAAGGCCAAGTAACTCCCGAGCGACAAGCAACGCCCGAGACCTCACGGTTTCGGGCGTTTGTCGTTCGGTGTGAATCGTGGGCAACGCCCGCTTGCGGGGGTAACGCCACGGCGAAACAAGGTCGGAATTTTCGCCATGGCGTTACGCTCGGCCCATGTCTCCTGACTCCCCTGACTTTAACGGCAAGATCGAACTGGACATTCGCGATTCGGAGCCGGACTGGGGTCCGTACGCGGCGCCGACCGCCCCGGAGAATTCGCCGAACATCCTGTATCTGGTCTGGGATGACACCGGCATCGCGACCTGGGACTGCTTCGGCGGCCTGGTCGAGATGCCCGCGATGACGCGGATTGCCGAGCGCGGCATCCGGCTGTCGCAGTTTCACACCACCGCGCTGTGCTCACCGACCCGGGCATCGCTGCTGACCGGTCGCAACGCCACCACCGTGGGTATGGCCACCATCGAAGAATTCACCGACGGTTTCCCGAACTGCAACGGCCGGATCCCGACCGATACCGCGCTGGTCTCCGAGGTGCTCGCCGAACGTGGTTACAACACTTACTGTGTCGGCAAGTGGCACCTCACGCCGCTCGAAGAGTGCAGCATGGCCTCGACGAAACGGCACTGGCCCACCTCGCGCGGCTTCGAGCGATTTTACGGATTCATGGGCGGCGAGACCGACCAGTGGTACCCCGACCTGGTCTACGACAACCACCCGGTGAACGCGCCCGGCACCCCCGAGGACGGCTACCACCTGTCCAAGGACATCGCCGACAAGACAATCGAATTCATCCGCGATGCCAAGGTGATTGCGCCCGAGAAGCCCTGGTTCAGCTACGTGTGCCCCGGCGCCGGACACGCGCCGCATCACGTCTTCAAGGAATGGGCCGACAAGTACGCCGGCAAGTTCGACATGGGCTACGAACGCTACCGCGAGGTCGTGCTGGAAAAGCAGAAGTCGATGGGGCTCGTGCCGCCGGACACCGAACTGTCCCCGATCAATCCGTACCTGGATGTCAAGGGGCCCAACGGTGAGGCGTGGCCGCTGCAGGATACGGTTCGCCCTTGGGACTCGCTGAACGACGAAGAGCGCAAGCTGTTTTCGCGGATGGCCGAGGTGTTCGCCGGCTTCCTGAGCTACACCGATGCCCAGATCGGCCGAATCCTGGACTATCTCGAGGAGTCCGGCCAGCTGGACAACACCATCATCGTGGTGATCTCCGACAACGGCGCCAGCGGCGAGGGCGGTCCGAACGGATCGGTGAACGAGGGCAAATTCTTCAACGGGTACATCGACACCGTCGAGGAGAGCATGAAGCTCTTCGATCACCTGGGTGGACCGGAGACCTACAACCATTACCCGATCGGCTGGGCGATGGCTTTCAACACTCCTTACAAGCTCTACAAGCGCTATGCCTCGCATGAGGGCGGCATTGCCGACTCGGCAATCATCTCGTGGCCCAACGGAATTGCGGCGCACGGCGAGGTTCGCGACAACTACGTCAACGTCTCCGACATCACTCCGACGATCTATGACCTGCTGGACATCACCGCACCGGAGACGGTCAAAGGCATTACGCAGAAGCCACTGGAAGGCGTGAGTTTCAAAGTGGCCCTTGCGGATCCGGCCGCTGACACCGGTAAGAAGACGCAGTTCTACACGATGCTGGGCACCCGCGGCATCTGGCACGAAGGCTGGTTCGCCAACACCGTGCACGCCGCCACGCCGGCCGGCTGGTCGCACTTCGACGCCGATCGCTGGGAGCTGTTCCACATCGAGGCCGACCGCAGCCAGTGCCACGACCTGGCCGCCGAACAACCCGAGAAACTGGAAGAGCTTAAGGCGCTGTGGTTTTCCGAAGCCGCAAAGTACAACGGCCTGCCGCTGGCCGATCTCAACCTGATGGAGACGCTGACCCGTTTCCGGCCCCACTTGGTAGGGGAGCGGACCAGCTACATCTACTACCCGGACTGCGCCGATGTCGGAATCGGTGCCGCGGCCGAAATCCGCGGCCGCTCGTTCGCGCTGCTGGCCGACGTGACCGTGGATACCACCGGCGCCGAAGGCGTGCTGTTCAAGCAGGGCGGTGCGCATGGCGGGCATGTGCTGTTCATCCAGGACGGACGCCTGCACTACGTCTACAACTTCCTCGGCGAGCGCCAGCAGCTGGTGTCCTCGTCGGGTGCGGTGCCGTTGGGCAGACACCTTTTCGGCGCCAACTATGCGCGGACCGGAACCGTGCCGAACAGTCATACGCCGCTGGGCGACGTCACCCTGTTCATTGACGACGAGGTGGTCGGCACGCTCGCGGATGTGACCACCCACCCCGGAACCTTCGGTTTGGCGGGTGCCGGCATCACCGTCGGCCGCAACGGCGGGTCCGGAGTGTCCAGCCAGTACAAGGCGCCGTTCATCTTCACCGGCGGCACCATCGCCGCGGTCACTATCGACTTGTCCGGCCGGCCCTACCAAGACGTGGAATCCGAACTTGCGCTTGCATTTTCGCGCGACTGAACGCGCGCGACGAACCAGGTATGTCCCGCTTGCCATGGCGGGGATGATCTGTGTGCTGGTGTGGGTGGTCGCGGGATGCGGAAAAACCACCGACGGCAACGCCGTTCGGGCCAGCACGACGGCGTCGTCGACGCCGACCTCGACGACGACGCGCCGATACGATCCGGCCGAGCCGGTGCCCGGCGTCGAGGCCACACCGCCCGATCACATTCCCCCCAACGCCCTGGCCTGCCTGCCGGCGGCCACCGGCAACGGCCGGATGGCCGCGGCTTCGGTCTCGGATCCGGTGGCGCCCAGGCTCACCGTGCCGCTACCCGACGGCTGGAACTCGGCGCCGGGCGCCGGTGACTTGGCCTTGACCGCGACCGGGCCCGACGGGTTGTCGGCGAAGGTGACCATCACCCCGACCGACCTCGAAGCCGGCGGGGCGTTCTTGCGCTACGGCGCCGACCTGCACACCGCCAATCCCGGCGTCCAAGTCAGCGTGGAAGCGGCTCAGTTCTGTGGCTACAGCAGCCAGTTGCTCAGCGGCAACATCGGAGCAGCCGGTGGGGTCGCCTTCGCCGACCGCATCACCCACATCTGGACGAACACCAAGGCCTTTCTGGTCGTCGTCCATCTGGAGGGCCCCGCGAGCGCGCCCGGGTTCAGCGCGGCGAAGTCCACGGTAATGCAGCAATTCGCGGTCGTTATCCCCTGAAACGGGGCGCCCGACTGCTAGCATCTGACCCCGTGCCTGCCGGGAAAGGCGTCGAACTATCCGTTCTATTAGTGGTGGTGATGTCCGATGACCGCTGAAGCTCCGCCGCTGCCGCCGTCGCAACCAGAATCGCGCGGACGGCAGATCGCAATAGCCTTCGGGATTCTCGTAGCCCTCATTAGTGTCTACATTCTCTCCCTGATCGCTATGCACCTGATGGCCAAATCGGCACCGCCGCTACCCGCGGTGGACTTCAGCAAGGTCGAGGCCGAGGACAGCGTCGTGCAGGTCAACCTGAGCGAGCTGAAAACGGTGGCGAATCGGCTGACCGTGAATGTGCTTGTCTACCCGAAGGATTCGTTGTACGACAAGAACTTCGGTGTGCTGACCACCGACGCCGCCGTGCGACTGTATCCCGACAACGACCTCGGCGATCTGCAGTACCCGGTCGGAAAAGCGCCCGCGCAGGTCGCCACCACCATCCAGGCTCAAGGCGATCCCGGCAACTGGCCATTCGACTCGTACACAACGGGTGTCATCGCGGCCGACGTGTTCACCGGAACCGGCCAGAGCCGCGAAAAATTGCCGGCCCGTATCGAAGTGACCGGAAGGCTGGACGGCTGGGACGCCACCGTCACCCGCGTTCACGACTCCGACGATGCCGATCCCAATGTGATGGACGATGTGGTCATCACGCTGCACCGGGCCAAGGGTCCGCTGATCTTCGACGTCGGTGTGTGCCTGGTGCTCATCACCCTGCCGATTCTGGCGTTGTGGGTGGCCATTCCGATGGCGTTGGGCAGGACCTCGTTCATCCCGCCGTTCATCACCTGGTACGGCGCGATGCTGTTCGCCATCGTCCCGCTGCGCAACATCCTGCCCGGCAATCCACCGTACGGTTCCTGGATCGACCAAGCCGTAGTCCTATGGGTATTGATAGGCCTGGTCGCCGCGATGACGATATTCGTGTCCGCCTGGTGGCGGCACCGAGATCGAAAAACGCCGAAAAAGAGCTAGGACTCGAAAAGCCTTAGCGCACATTCTCTATCGACGCCGAGGTGATGGCGTCGATAGCGGTGAATACCCGTGATTGGAAGTCGGGCGGCAACGGGATGTAGCCGTTCTTGTCGAGGTCGGCCTGGCCCGGGCCGACGGCCGCTTGCAGGAACGCCTTGACCGCCTGGCCGACGGCCGGGTCGGGGTATTTCGAGCAGACGATCTCGTAGGTGACCATCACGATCGGGTACACGTCGGGCTGGGTGGGGTTGTAGAAGGGCGCGGTATCCAGCACGAGGTCGTTGCCCTTGCCGATGATCTTGGCACTGGCGATGGTCTTGCCGACGGTGTCGGTCCCAATGCGCACCGGCCGCAACGATTTCCGGCTCGCCGGCGTCTTGATCTGGGCGGCGAACAATCCCTGGTCCATGGCGAACGACAACTCGTTGTAGGAGATCGCGCCCTCGGTGTTCTTCACCGCCGCCGAGGTGCCGACATTGCCGTGGGCGCTGGTGCCCACGCCGCCGTTGAAGGTCTTGCCGGTGCCCTTGTCCCAGGCCCCGCCGGAAGCCGCCTGCAGGTAGGACTGGAAGTGGGCGGTGGTGCCGGAGGGGTCGGCGCGGTAGACGACGTGGATGTTCTCCGGCGGCATCGACGCGTTCATCGCGGTGATGGCCGGGTCGTCCCAGCGCGTGATGGTGCCGTTGAAAATCTTGGCCAGCGTGGGCGCGTCGAGCACCAGCGAGTCAATCGCGTTGAGGTTGTAGGTAATAGCGATCGGGCCGAACACCACGGGCAGGTTCCAGGCATCGGCGCCGCCGCAGCGCTGTTTGGCGGCTGCGTACTGGTCGCCCGATAGCGGTAGGTCGGATCCGGCGAAGTCGGTCTTGCCCGCGAGGAAGTCGGCGACACCCGGGCCGGATGCGTTTGCGGTGTAGCTGAGACTTTGTCCCTTGCAGGCCTTCGTGTACGCATCGATGAATCGCTTCATCGCATTTGCCTGCGCGGTCGAACCGCTGGCGGAGATTTCTTGTTTACCACCGCAATCCACTCGCGCTCCGTTGGCGTACGACAGCGAGGTGTGGGGTTTTCCGCATCCCGAGAGCACCAGTGCGGCTGCGGTCAGCACGCTTAGGGCGGCAGCCGGTCTGTTGTGCTTCACGTTGATTGCCTCCTTGGTAACGGCAGCTGGTGAGACGGCCTTGGGCTGTGACCGAAGTCTAGCGATGCGGCGTTGTTCATGGCAGCGGTGACCTGGGGTAAGCGCATCAACTGGATTGAGGGCTGGCAGGGGTGCACTCAGTCTCCGGCTGCATAGATCTCGGGCAGGTTGGTACACGTAGCCTGGACGACGAAGACGGCGCCCGGCATCGGCGGCGAGCCCGGTTTCGGGGTGCATGCCCACCCCGCTTTCGACACACGTCGAGATTTGCAGTTATCGAAGCGACGCGCAAACAAACATCAGGTGAATTGAAAGTTTGCAACACCGACCGCCGGTGACGGGACAAATACAGCAGTTTGCGAAAACTCGCATTTCCAGCGCGATTGGCGCGGGATGATTACCATCTGAGTTCGTGTCGTCTCCGGTTAGCTGGAATCGCTCAGCGAATGTGAGTCCACCCCAAATTAGCCGCCCTGGAGGTGACCGATGACCACCCAAGCCCCGCCATCCCACGCCGCCCCGCCCCCCAAGCAGAAGAGCCGCTTGCTGCTCGGGCTGCTCATCCTGTTCGCATTCTTCTTGGTCTACGCCTTGTCGTTGTTCGGCTTTCATCTGCTGGGCGAATCGGCGGCACCGCTGAAGGCCCCGGATCTCAACGCGGCCGACGACACCGTCGTACTGGTGCGCATCGAGGAGCTCAAGACCGTCGCCAATCGCCTCGGGGTGAAGGTGCTGGTGTACCCCCAGGAAAACATGTGGGACCCGAAGCTGGAGGTGCTCAAGACGGACACCGCGGTGCGCATGGATCCTCCCAACGACGCGGGTGACCTCGCCTACCCGGCGGGCAAGTCACCGGCGATGGTGGCCACCACGGTGGAGGCGCACGGCGACCCCGAGATCTGGCCCTTCGATTCCTACGAGACCGACACGCTCTCGGCCGAGGTGATGGGCGGGTCCGGCGACGATCGCAAGTACAAACCGGCCCGTGTTGAGGTGGCCGGAAAATTGGAAGGCTGGGACGTCAGGCTTCAACGGGTCGGCGAAGGCGGCGACAGCGTGATCATCACCCTGGAGAGGTCCAAGGCCCCGCTGATCTTCGATCTGGGCATCTGCCTGGTCCTCTTCGCGCTGGCGACCATGGCGTTGGCGGTCGTCGTTCCGATGGCGCTCGGCAAGCGGAAGCTGGTGCCTCCGTTCGGCGGGTGGTTCGCCGCGTTGCTGTTCGCGGTCATCCCCATCCGCAACTTCCTGCCGGGGGCGCCACCGCCGGGTGCCTGGATCGACCAAGCACTCGTGATCTGGGTGCTGATCGCACTCGTCGCGGCGATGATGGCCTACATGTTCACCTGGTACAAGCGATCGGATTAGCGCGCGCCGCGGTCGGCCTACCCTGAAACGGTGCTCACCGAGCTGGTCGATCTCCCCGGCGGCACCTTCCGCATGGGATCGACGGCCTTCTACCCCGAAGAGGCGCCGATCCACACCGTGACCGTGGGGCCCTTCGCGGTGGAGCGGCACCCGGTGACCAACGCGCAATTTGCCGAATTCGTCTCTGCCACAGGCTATGTCACGGTCGCCGAGCAGCCGATCGACCCGGCGCTGTACCCGGGGATGGATCCCGGTGAGCTGAGCGCGGGCGCAATGGTTTTCCGTCCCACGCCGGGTCCGGTCGACCTGCGCGACTGGCGGCAGTGGTGGGACTGGGTGCCGGGCGCGAGTTGGTGCCATCCGTTCGGACCGGCCAGCGGTGTCGAGGACCGGGCCGATCATCCGGTCGTTCAGGTCGCATATCCGGATGCCGCCGCCTACGCGCGCTGGGCCGGGCGGCGGCTGCCGACGGAGGCGGAGTGGGAGTACGCCGCCCGCGGCGGACGCGCGAGCACCTATGCCTGGGGCGACGAGCCCGATCCCGGCGGGCAACTGATGGCCAACACGTGGCAGGGCAACTTTCCGTACCGCAACGACGGTGCGCTCGGCTGGGTGGGGACCTCGCCGGTGGGGGAGTTTCCGCCGAACGGGTTCGGACTGCACGACATGATCGGCAACGTCTGGGAGTGGACCGCCACCGAATTCGCCGCGCACCATCGCCTCGATGCGCCCCCGAAGTCGTGTTGTGCACCGTCGGGACCCGCAGACCCGACCGTCAGCCAGGCCTTGAAGGGTGGTTCGCACCTGTGCGCGCCGGAGTACTGCCACCGCTACCGCCCGGCCGCCCGGTCACCGCAGTCCCAAGACACCGCCACCACCCACATCGGGTTTCGCTGCGTGGCCGACCCCGGATCCGCCGCCGCGCGTTAACGACGGCTTTCGGGCAGGTGACAGAACTCCCCGGGGCACCGAATTTAGTTGCGCGGGCGGTGCGGATGTTCGCTACCATCTGCCCGTGGCGCCCCTTCAAGCTGGATTTCGCCAGCGAGTTGCTGGCCGGGACCGATGACCACCGAAACACCGCCGACAGTCGCGCCCCCAGAGCCGGACAAGCCGCCGAATTCGGGCGCCGGCGGCTTTCTCAGCAGGCACCGGCCGCGCCTGTCCCTCGGCGCGTTCATCCTGGCGTGTGTGATCGGCGTCTACGCCTTCTCCCTGTTCGGCGTGCACTACCTGCAGCGATCGGCGGGACCACTGCCACCGCTGGACCTGAGCCAGGGCGGCGGCAACGACACCATCGTGCAGTTGCGCCTCGACGACTTCAAAACCACCGCTAATCGCCTCAAGGTCGACGTGCTCGTCTACCCGCCGGATTCGTTGTACGACAAGCGATTCGACGTCCTGAGCACCGACGTCGCGGTGCGTCTGTACCCCACGAGTGACCTCGGCGATCTGCAATTCCCGAAGGGCAAGGCGCCCGCGCAGGTCGAAACGACCATCGAGACGCACGGCGACCCGGCCAACTGGCCGCTCGACACGTACAGAACCGAGAAAATCTCGGCCGATACCTTGATCGGCTCCGGCGACGAGCGCAAGAAACTGCCCGCCCGGGTCGAAGTGACCGGAAGTTTGGATGGCTGGGATGTCGACGTCAGCCGCGTCGACGAAACCAGCAACGTCAACTCGCGGGGTCTCGACGACGCGCAGCTGGTCATCACGCTCAAGCGGGCGAAGGGGCCGCTGGTCTTCGACCTCTTCATCTGCATCGTCCTCATCACCCTGCCGATCGTGGGCTTGTCGGTGGCGATTCCGATGGTGATGGGCCGCAGAAAGTTCGTGCCGCCCTTCGGAACGTGGTACGCCGCGATGCTGTTCGCGATCGTCCCGCTGCGAAATATCCTGCCCGGTTCACCACCGCCGGGCTCCTGGATCGACCAGGCCATCGTGCAGTGGGTGCTGATCGCGTTGGTGGTGGCGATGACCTTGTACATTCTCGCCTGGGTCCGGCAAGGGGACTAAAGCCCCGTGACGGCCGGTATCGCCGCTGCTAGATAGGGGTGCGGCGGTGCGGCGCCGGCAGGTTGGGCACCCGGCGGGATTCGCCGCAGCCGGAATTTGGCGCTGAGCAGGTCTTCACCTAGACTCTAGGGGTTGCCTTGGGCAGACCTCGGCCGGTGCGTGCAAGCGTCACAGGCCCCGCGTGCCCTTCGGTAACAAAGACCGCGCACGTCAGGTTTGTGGTGGGCCTTGCTTTGTGAAGGTTTACCGAGGTGTTCTCCTGCCGTGCACACGTGAACTCAGTCAGGAGATCGAGTGATTCAGCAGGAATCGCGACTGAAGGTCGCCGACAACACCGGCGCCAAGGAGATCTTGTGCATCCGGGTGCTCGGTGGCTCGTCGCGACGCTACGCCGGCATCGGTGACGTCATCGTCGCCACCGTCAAGGACGCCATCCCGGGTGGCAACGTCAAGCGCGGTGACGTCGTCAAGGCCGTCGTGGTGCGCACCGTCAAGGAGCGCAGGCGTTCCGACGGCAGCTACATCAAGTTCGACGAGAACGCCGCGGTAATCATCAAGCCCGACAACGACCCGCGCGGTACCCGCATCTTCGGGCCGGTCGGGCGCGAACTGCGCGAGAAGCGATTCATGAAGATCATCTCGCTGGCTCCGGAGGTTTTGTAGATGAAGGTCAAGAAGGACGACACCGTCCTGGTGATCGCGGGCAAGGACAAGGGCGCCAAAGGCAAAGTGCTGAAGGTTTACCCGGACCGCAACCGCGTGCTGGTCGAGGGTGTCAACGCGATCAAGAAGCACACCGCGGTTTCGACCAACCAGCGCGGCGCCCGCTCGGGCGGAATTGTCACCCAGGAAGCGCCGATTCACATCTCCAACGTGATGGTGGTCGACTCCGACGGTAAGCCGACCCGCGTCGGCTACCGGGTCGACGAGGAGACCGGTAAGCGCGTCCGTATTTCCAAGCGCAACGGCAAGGACATCTGATGACCACTGCAGAGAAAGTGCAGCCGCGCCTGAAAGAGCGCTACCGCAACGAGATTCGCGATGCGTTGCACAAGGAGTTCGGCTACGGCAACGTCATGCAGATCCCGACCGTGACCAAGGTCGTCGTCAACATGGGCGTCGGCGACGCCGCCCGGGACGCCAAGTTGATCAACGGCGCGGTCAGCGACCTGGCCCTGATCACCGGGCAGCGGCCCGAAATCCGCAAGGCTCGCAAGTCCATCGCCCAGTTCAAGCTGCGCGAGGGCATGCCGATCGGCGCGCGGGTCACCCTGCGGGGAGACCGGATGTGGGAGTTCCTCGACCGGCTCACCTCCATTGCGCTGCCGCGTATTCGTGACTTCCGCGGGCTATCGCCCAAGCAGTTCGATGGCGTCGGCAACTACACCTTCGGACTGGCCGAGCAGTCGGTGTTCCACGAGATCGATGTGGACAAGATCGACCGGGTCCGCGGCATGGACATCAACGTCGTCACTACGGCGACGAACGACGACGAAGGACGAGCGCTGTTGCGGGCCCTCGGCTTTCCGTTCAAGGAGAACTGAGTAGATGGCTAAGAAGGCACTCGTTAACAAGGCCAACGCCAAGCCGCGCTTCGCGGTGCGTGGCTACACACGCTGCAACAAGTGCGGACGTCCGCGTGCGGTTTACCGCAAGTTCGGGCTGTGCAGGATCTGCCTGCGCGAAATGGCGCACGCGGGCGAACTGCCCGGCGTGCAGAAGAGCAGCTGGTAACAGGCACAGGACGAGAGACCAACCCAGAACAGGTCCGCGACAGGCCCCTAACGGGAACCATCGCGAGGAAGGTTACAGACGCTGTCATGACAATGACGGACCCGATCGCAGACTTCTTAACACGTCTGCGCAACGCCAATTCGGCGTATCACGACGAAGTGACGTTGCCGCACTCCAAGATCAAGGCCAACATCGCCCAGATCCTCAAGAGCGAGGGATACATCAGCGATTTCCGGACCGAAGATGCTCGGGTCGGCAAGTCGCTGGTGGTTCAGCTCAAGTACGGGCCCAGCCGGGAACGCAGCATTGCCGGCCTGCGCCGGGTCTCCAAGCCCGGTCTTCGGGTGTACGCGAAATCCACTGGCCTGCCGCGCGTGCTCGGCGGCCTGGGCGTGGCGATCATCTCGACATCTTCGGGGCTGCTAACCGACCGCCAGGCTGCTCGACAGGGCGTGGGCGGCGAAGTCCTCGCGTACGTGTGGTGAGGGGGTAACCATGTCGCGCATTGGTAAGAAGCCGATTCCGGTTCCCGCCGGAGTCGACGTAACGATCGACGGCCAAAAGGTCTCGGTCAAGGGTCCCAAGGGCACCCTCGACCTGACCGTCGCCGAGCCGATCACGGTGGTACGCAGCGAAGACGGTGCGATCGTGGTCAACCGCCCGGACGACGAGCGGGAAAACCGTTCGCTGCACGGGCTGTCGCGCACGCTGGTGTCCAACCTGGTCACCGGCGTCACGCAGGGCTACACGACCAAGATGGAGATCTTCGGCGTCGGCTACCGGGTGCAGCTCAAAGGCTCCAACCTCGAGTTCGCGCTCGGATACAGCCACCCGGTGTTGATCGAGGCGCCCGAGGGCATCACGTTCGCGGTGGAGACGCCGACGAAGTTCAGCGTCACCGGGATCGACAAGCAGAAAGTCGGCCAGATTTCGGCGAACATCCGCCGGCTGCGCCGTCCCGACCCGTACAAGGGCAAGGGCGTGCGCTACGAGGGTGAGCAGGTCCGCCGCAAGGTCGGAAAGACAGGTAAGTAGTCATGGCGAAAACACAGGCTGATGCCCAAAAGCCGGCGGGTAAGAACATCTCCGCCACTCGACGGGTCGCGCGGCTGCGCAGGCACGCGCGGCTGCGCAAGAAGATCGCCGGCACCTCGGAGCGTCCGCGCCTGGTGGTGAACCGGTCGGCCCGGCACATCCACGTGCAACTGGTCAACGACCTCACCGGCACCACGGTGGCCGCCGCGTCGTCCATCGAGGCGGACGTTCGCGGCGTCGACGGCGACAAGAAAGCCCACAGCGTGCGGGTCGGTCAATTGATCGCCGAGCGCGCCAAGGCGGCCGGCATCGACAGCGTGGTGTTCGACCGTGGCGGATACACCTATGGCGGACGGATCGCGGCGCTGGCTGACGCTGCCCGCGAGAACGGATTGAAATTCTGATGACAACTGGAAGGACCGCATAATGGCGGAGCAGTCCGCTGGGGGGCAAGGCGCCCCGGACAGCCGTGACGGCCGCGATTCCCGCGATTCCCGTGACGGCCGGGGTCGGCGCGACGGCGGCGGTGGCCGCGGGCGCGACCGTGACCGCGACGGAGACAAGAGCAACTACCTGGAACGGGTCGTCGCGATCAACCGTGTTTCCAAGGTGGTCAAGGGTGGTCGGCGATTCAGCTTCACCGCTCTGGTCATCGTGGGTGACGGCGCGGGCATGGTCGGTGTCGGCTACGGCAAGGCCAAGGAAGTTCCGGCCGCGATCGCCAAGGGTGTCGAGGAAGCACGCAAGGGCTTCTTCCGGGTCCCGCTGATCGGCGGCACCATCACGCACCCGGTGCAGGGTGAGGCGGCCGCGGGTGTGGTGCTGTTGCGCCCGGCCAGTCCGGGTACCGGTGTGATCGCCGGTGGTGCGGCGCGCGCCGTGCTGGAATGCGCCGGGGTGCACGACATCCTGGCCAAGTCGCTGGGCAGTGACAACGCGATCAACGTGGTGCACGCCACGGTGGCCGCGCTCAAGCTGCTGCAGCGCCCGGAGGAGGTGGCCGCTCGCCGCGGTCTGCCGATCGAGGATGTCGCCCCGGCCGGGATGCTGAGGGCGCGACGGGAAAGCGAAGCGCTGGCCGCCAGTGCCGCGCGAGAAGGAACGGCACAGCAATGAGCCAGCTGAAGATCACCCAGGTGCGCGGCATCATTGGGGCGCGCTGGAAACAGCGCGAGTCCCTGCGCACCCTGGGGTTGCGAAAGATTCGCCAGTCGGTGGTTCGCGAGGACAACCCCCAGACCCGCGGGCTGATCGCGGTGGTGAGCCACCTGGTTGAGGTGGAGGAGACCAAATGACCATCAAATTGCACGACCTGAAGCCGGCCCCCGGGTCGAAGAAGGCGCGCACTCGCGTCGGTCGCGGTGAGGGCTCCAAAGGTAAGACCGCCGGTCGCGGTACCAAGGGAACCAAGGCGCGCAAGAACGTGCCGGTGACCTTCGAGGGTGGTCAGATGCCGATCCACATGCGGCTGCCCAAGCTCAAGGGGTTCAAGAACCGGTTCCGCACCGAATACGAGATCGTCAACGTCGGTGACATCAGTCGGCTGTTCCCCGAGGGCGGTGCCATCGGCGTCGCCGAGCTGGTTGCCAAGGGTGCGGTTCGCAAGAACTCGTTGGTGAAGGTCCTCGGCGACGGCGACCTGGCCGTCAAGGTCGACGTGTCGGCGCACAAGTTCAGCGGCAGCGCCCGCGAGAAGATCACCGCCGCGGGCGGCTCGGCCACCGAGCTCTCCTAGCCCTGCGGTTCGGCGTCCATTAGTGCGGACGCCGTACTGAGCGCGGAATCTAGTGGCGCGCTTCGGTTTTCGCTGTCTTCGGGCATACCGCGCGAGATCAGGACCGATCCGACCATCAAGGCGACGATGCTCCATGCCCGTTGCCGGCGGTCGGATTCCTCTCCGTCGAGCAGTTCGGTGATTCGGTCGATCAGTGCGATCATTTTGCGCTGGTAAGCCTCTTTGACCGGCGGTTCGGCACGGGACACGTCTGCGCTCAGCGCGGGCATCACGCACCCACCCGCCACATCGAGGCTGTGATCGGTGTTCATGTATTCGTGGAGAAACGCGATCATGTGCGCCCGCGCCTCGGTACGGGTCATTGCGTCCGTGTCCGTGACGAAGGGTTCGCCCAGCCCCGCCTCGATGACGGCCTCGAGAATCGCCGTCTTGTTCGGGAAGTTCGAATAGAAAGCGCCCGACGTGACGCCCGCGGCGGCGGCCAGCCCGTCCACGCCGATGCCGTTGAACCCGCTCGTCTTGAGCGAGCGGGTGCCGGCGCGCACGAGTGCGTCGCGCGCGCGTGCCTTCTGGCCTGGTGGGTATCGCACTGGTCCCGCCCTTCTACTTGACGCTCACACCATCATAGGATAACGTCCGTTACGATAACGATCGTTATTCAATAATCCGGCGAAAGGCATCCCGATGGTCAGCACGCAGGCGAAAGAGTTCGCCGAATTCTTCGGCGCTCTGAGCGCGCGGTCCGCCAACCCCAATTTCGACCTGGAAACGATCCGGGACGTCATCGAGACCATGCACGTCGCCACCAAGGAACCCGAGGGTGTCACCTACGCCGAAGTGGACGCCGGCGGCGTGCAGGCGCTGTGGTGCATTCCCGTCGATGCCGACCCGGACCGCGTGCTGCTGCACAACCACCTGGGCGGCACCGTCGTCGCGTCCATGCATTCTGACCGCAAGGCCGCGGCGCACATCGCGAAGGCGGCGGGCGCGCGGTCCCTGGTGCTCAACTTCCGGCGCTCGCCGGAAAACAAATTCCCCGCCCAGCTCGAGGATGTGCGCAACGCCTACAACTGGCTGCTGCAGCAGGGTTACCGGCCGGAAAACATTGCCAGCGTAGGGCATTCGGTCGGCGGGAACTTCGCGGTCGGCCTGGCGATCGCGCTGCGGGACGAAGGGTCCGCGCTGCCGGGTGCGATCGTGTCGATTTCGCCGTGGGTCGACCTGACGCTGACGAACGAGACCTACACCAGCAATGCGGATTCCGACCGGCTGCTCTCGCTTCCGCTGGCGCAGTTCTTCCGGTCGTCCTGGCTGGACGGAACCGGCGTGAGCCCCGAAGATCCGCGGGTGAGCCTGCTGTTCGCCGACCTGTCCGGGCTGCCGCCGATCGCGGTGTCGTGGGGCAGCGACGAACTGCTCGCCGGTGAGGACGCCGAGTTCGCCCGCCGCCTGGAAGCGGCCGGAAACGACGTCTTGGTGCGCGAGGTCGAGGGGGGCCAGCACTCCTTCATCATCGGCGCGGGCTGGGTGCCCGAGGTCGACGAAGCGATCGCCGAGATCGGCGACTGGCTGCGCAAAAAACTGGGAAGCTGACTAGCCGAGCTGCGGAATGATCTCTGCGGCAAGGCGTTCCATCTGTTCGCGATTTTGTGGGACGTCGGCGCCGACCGGATTGAGCAGCAGCGTCTGCGCTCCGGCGTCAATCACCTCTTGCAGGCCGCGAACGACGTCGGCGGGCGTGCCCGATACCGGAACCTCCTCGATACCGGGTATCAGGCCGTTGTAGACGCGGTTGAGGCCGTCGAGCACCCGCTCGCGGGCGCGCGCCGCATCGTCGTCGACCATCAGGTACACGCGCTTGCTGATCGGGAAGTGCGCCGGGTCCTTCTGCTGCTCCTCGAGCTCGCGGCGCACGACCGGGACGGCTGCGGCAAAGGCCTCGGTGCCCGACGCGCCCGCGCCCATGTACGCGTCACCATGGCGCACCGCCCGGGCCAAGGCCTTGGGGGCCATCCCGCCGAACCAGATCGGCGGGTGCGGGCGCTGCACCGGCTTGGGTTGGAAGGGGACGTTAGCGACCTCGCGGAACCGGCCGTGGAAGTCGATCGTGGGCTCGTCGGACCAGGCCGCCTTCATCAGTTGCAGGCCCTCGGTGAAATACGAGACGAAGGTGTCCTTGTCCACACCGAAGGCGGCGAGGGTGGGGCCGCCGCGGCCCGGTGCGACACCGATATCCAGCCGGCCGTGGCTGATCCGGTCGACCGTCGTCACCGCGGAAGCTAACTGCAGCGGCTCGTGCTGCGACGTCACCAGCACGGCCACCCCCAGCCGCAATCGCTCCGTGAACGCCGCACAATACGACAGCAACTCCAGCGGTGCGAGCAGCGGCGCGCGGCCGATGGTCTGCTCGAGCGTCCAGATGCCTTCGAACCCGAGTTCCTCGGCGCGCTCCACGTAGGAGCGCAGCCCGGCCGCATCGAAGACGTCGTAGTCGAACTGCGGGACGGCAATCGAGAACCTCACGAACTCACCCTACGGGCGTTCATCGGTACGCTGCAGAGCATGTTCGCCTTTCTGCCTTCTCTGCCCGGTGTCGACGACGTGCGTGCCCTGGCCGGCCGCGTCGATACGGTTCGCCACCACGGTGTGCCCAATGGCTGCGTGCTCGAATTCAACCTGCGGTCGGTGCCGCCCGAAACGTCGGGCTTCGACCCGATGGCGCTCGTCACCGGGGCGCAGCGACCGATGGCGCTGCGCGAGGCGGTCGCCGCGATCCACCGCGCCGCCGAGGATCCCCGGGTGGCCGGACTGATCGCCCGGGTGCAGCTCGCGGCCTCGCCGCCGGCGGCGGTCCAGGAGCTGCGCGAGGCGATCGCGACGTTCAGCGCGGTCAAGCCCTCGCTGGCCTGGGCCGAGACCTACCCGGGCACGTTGTCCTACTACCTGGCTTCGGCGTTCAGCGAGGTCTGGATGCAGCCCTCGGGAAGCGTCGGCCTGATCGGCTTCGCGAGCGAAGCGACCTTCCTGCGGGCCGCGCTGGACAAGGCGGGAATCGACGCGGAGTTCGTCGCCAGAGGCGAATACAAGTCGGCGGCAAACGTTTTCACCGAAGAGGGTTTCACCGAGGCCCATCGCGAAGCGGTCACCCGGATGCTGAAAAGCCTGCAGGACCAGGTGTGGCACGCGATCGCCGAGTCTCGCAAGATCGATTCCGCCGCGCTCGACGCGCCGGCCGACCGGGCCCCGCTGCTGCGCGACGACGCGGTGTCATCCGGCCTGGTCGACCACATCGGATTCCGCGATCAGGCCCACGCGCGGATCGCGGAATTGATTGGTGTGGAAGGTGTTTCGGGCGAGGTAAACGACCCCGAGACCGACCCCGAAAAGCTGGCGCCGCGGCTCAACCTGGCGCGCTACGCCGCCGCGTCCCGGTCGCGGCTGGTGCCACCGGCGCCGCCGATCCCCGGCCGCCGGCCCAAGCCCACCTTCGCCGTGATCACCCTGCAGGGTCCGATCGTCAACGGGCGCGGCGGGCCCCAATTCCTGCCGTTCGGCAACTCGAGCGTCGGTGGTGACACGATCGCGGCCGCCCTGCGGGAGGCGGCAGGCGACGATTCGGTGTCGGCGATCGTGCTGCGCATCGACAGCCCCGGCGGCTCGGTCACGGCGTCGGAGACCATCTGGCGCGAGGTGGCGCGGGCCCGCGAACGCGGCAAACCGGTGGTGGCATCGATGGGCTCGGTGGCCGCGTCCGGCGGTTACTACGCCGCGATGGCCGCCGACGTGATCGTGGCCAACCCCGCCACGATCACCGGTTCGATCGGTGTGATCACCGGGAAGCTGGTGTTCCGCGATCTCAAGGAGCGCTTCGGCGTCGTGTCAGATGCGGTGCGCACCAACGCCAATGCCGACGCGTGGTCGACCGATGTGCCCTTCACGGCGCAGCAGCGTGCCGATCGCGAGGCCGAGGCGGACTTGATCTACGCCGACTTCGTGCAGCGCGTCGCCGAAGGCCGCAACCTCAGCACCGAGGCTGTGAACGCCGTTGCCCAGGGACGGGTGTGGACCGGAGCCGACGCCCTCGAGCGTGGCCTGGTCGACGAACTCGGGGGCCTGCGCACCGCGGTGCGGCGCGCCAAGGTCCTGGCCGGCCTGGACGAGGACGCCGAAGTCCGGGTGGCCAGCTTCCCGGGATCCTCGCTGCTTCAGCTGGTGCGGCCCCGGGCGTCCTCGCAACCGGCCGCCGCGTCGCTGCCGGACGCGCTGGGTGCACTGCTGGGGCGCACGGTTGCCGCGATCGTTGAGAACCTCGAGCAGGCGGTCAGCGGTGCGAGCGTGCTGTGGCTGGGGGAGTCGCGCTTCTAGCCGGCGAGCCGGCCGCTGATGAAGATGATCTCGCCGAGCGGGTCGTCGTTTTCCGGCGGGGGGACATCCATGCCGTGCAGCCCGAACAGTTCCGTTCGCGTCACGCCCTCGACGTTCCAGCCCTTGGTGCCCAAATAATCGACGACATGGTTGCGTTGCCCCGCGTACACCAGCGACGCCATGTCGATGTCGACGCCGTGCTCCCGGAAGGAGCCCGACATCTCACGTACCCGGTCGGCATCGAAATCGACTATGCCCGGCACGAATTCGGTGGCGATCGTGCTGCCCGGCACGGAGAGTGCGGTGATGTTGTCGAACAACCGGTCCTGGGCCTCGGGCGGCAGGTAGATCAGCAGACCCTCGGCCAACCACGCGGTCGGTGTGGTGATGTCGAACCCGGCGGCTTGTAGGGCCGCTGGCCAGTCCTGGCGCAGGTCGATCGGAATGGTGCGCCGGGCCGCGGTGGGCTCGGCCCCGATACCGGCCAAAGTGGTTGTCTTGAACTCGATTACCTGCGGTTGGTCGATTTCGTAGACCACCGTATCGGCGGGCCACGGCAACCGGTAGGCGCGCGAGTCCAAGCCGGACGCGAGGATCACCACCTGGCGCACGCCGGCGGCGGTGGCGCCCAAGAAGTAGTCGTCGAAATACCTGGTGCGCACCGCCATTCCGTCGACCATCGACTTCATGCGGACCGGCGTGGCGTTCTCGATGGCCGAGAGGTCGAGCTCGCCGTCCATCATCTTGGTGAAGAAATCCACGCCCACCGCGCGCACGAGCGGTTCGGCGAACGGATCGTTGATCAGGCCGCGGGGATCCTTCGTCGCCATGGCACGCCCCGTCGCGACCATGGTTGCGGTCGCGCCCACGCTGGACGCCAGATCCCAATTATCGTCGTGTGCACGAGGCATGGGGAGGACTCTAGCCCGACGACGATGCGCGCCGAAAGGCGCGAAGGTGGGGGCACCCCCGGCCGGGACCCGGCTAGGGGGCGAGTCGGGCAATCGACCTGAGCCGCGCCCTACTTCAGCGTTGCGGCGACATAGCTCATATCGCCGAAGGCGGCCGTCATCTCGTCACTGGGGAACTCAAATCCATTGCGGGCATACAGCTCCTTGGCGTTGTGCGCCTCGACCTGCCAGCCATGGGTGTTCAGGTAGTCCACGACGACGCTGCGCTCGCCCGGGTAGAACAGGTCGGCCGCGTTCAAGTCGAAGCCGAAGCTGCGCCACCGGTCGGTGATCTGCCGTAAGCGCTCGTCGGTGAACGCATTGGGGTCGGGCACATGTTCGGTGGCGACGCGGCTGCCCGGAGCGGACAGCGCGGTGATGTGGTCGAACAGCCGGTCCTGGGCCTCGGGCGGTAAGTAGGGCAGCAGGCCCTCCGCGCTCCAGGCGGTCGGCTGCGAGACGTCGAAGCCGGCCTGGCGCAGCGCCGCGGGCCAGTCGTCGCGCAGGTCGATGCTGATGGTTCGACGGTCCGCGGTCGGAGTGGCGCCGATGCCGGCCAGCGTGTTCGTCTTGAACGCGATGACCTGCGGCTGATCGATTTCGTAGACCACGGTGCCCGCCGGCCACGCCAGTCGGTAGGCCCTGGTGTCCAGGCCGGATGCCAGAATCACCGCCTGCCGCACACCGTCTTTGGTTGCGCCGGTGAAGAAGTCGTCAAAGAACCTGGTCCGCACCGTCATCTGATGGATCCGCGCTTGGCGGTTCAGCAGGGCGTCGTCCTCGAAATCGATCTCGCCGTCGATCACGCGGACGAAGACGTCCAGCCCCACGGCCCGCACCAGCGGATCGGCCAGTGGATCGTCGAGTAGCGGATTGGGTCCCTGCGACGCCACCGCGCGGGAGGCGGCGACCATGGTGGCCGTCGCTCCCACGCTGTTGGCCAGGTCCCAGCTGTCGCCTTCGGTACGTCCTGTTTCCGCGCTC
Organism: Mycobacterium sp. Aquia_213; assembly: GCF_026625985.1. Classification (NCBI taxonomy): domain Bacteria; kingdom Bacillati; phylum Actinomycetota; class Actinomycetes; order Mycobacteriales; family Mycobacteriaceae; genus Mycobacterium; species Mycobacterium sp. Aquia_213. The sequence goes on along the minus strand of NZ_CP113116.1, from coordinate 4,976,652 downwards.
ATCTATTTCGCTTTCTTGTCCAGGGTGCCGCTGGTGTAGAGCATCTCGCCCATCCGCACGTCGTCTTCCTCGAGTGGGGCAAAGTCGTTGTCCGCGAACAACTCCTGGATGCTCTTGCTGGCCAGGGTCCATCCGCGGTCGGCAAGGTAGGGAACCGCCTCGTTGCGGTCGCCAAGGTAGACCAGACCTGCCATGTCGAGATCGAAACCGTGTGCACGCCAACGTTCGGCGATGGTCTGCATGCGCTCGCGCAGCTTGTCCTGTTCACCGGGCTCGGGGTTGGGCGCACTCTCGGTGGCCAGCCGGCTGCCCGGCGCGCTGAGCGCGGTGATGGTGTCCAGCAGACGGTCTTGGGCGTCCGGCGGCAAGTAGCCGAGCAGACCCTCGGCGCTCCATGCCGCGGGCTGGGCCGGGTCGAAGCCGGCGGTGCGCAGCGCGGTGGGCCAGTCGTCACGCAGATCGATGGCCACCACTCGGCGGTCGGCGGTTGGCGCGGCGCCCAGGTTGGCCAGTGCTTGGGTCTTGAATTCGATGACCTGCGGCTGGTCGACCTCGTAGACCACCGTGCCGGCGGGCCACGCCAACCGGTAGGCGCGGGAATCGAGCCCGGACGCCAGGATCACAACCTGCTTGATACCCGCCGTCGTGGCGTCGGTGAAGAACTCGTCGAAGAACTTGGTGCGCACTGCCATGTTGTCGGCCATGCGCGACATCGCCCCGGCGGATCCCGTCGCACCGTCGTGAACATCGTTCAGCTCGGCGGGGTCCAATTCGCCACTGGCCAAACGGGAGAGCAGGTCCACGCCGACGGCCTTGACCAGCGGTTCGGCGAACGGGTCGTTGATCAGCGGGCGATCGGCCCGGGTCGCGATCGCGCGGGCGGCGGCGACCATCGTCGCGGTCACCCCGACGCTGGACGCCAGGTCCCAGGTGTCGCCGTCGTATCTGGTGGAGCTGGTGGAAGTCATCTAAGTTCCCCCTCAATCGGATGTATTTAGTTTACCTTCGTTAATACTTAGCCAATATAACAAGCTTCCACTACTGTACGCTTCCCGCGATTCGGGGCAACCTTGACGGATGGCGTACGCAACGCCCTTCACGATGGCCGGGAAACGGGTGCTGATCACGGGTGCTTCCTCGGGCCTGGGTGCGGCCCTGGCCAGGCGGCTGGCCGCCCAGAGCGCGGTAGTGGGACTGATCGCCCGGCGCCGCGACCGCCTCGGCGAGGTGCTCGCGGATTGCCGGCGAACCTCGCCGGCCTCGGCGATGTGGGTGGCCGATCTGGGCGACACCGCGGGCCTCGGGGAGCTTGCGGGGCAAGCCTGGGATGGTCTCGGCGGCATCGACGTGCTGATCAACAATGCCGCGATCCCGAAGCGCCGGCGTGTCACCGAGCTCGATCCCGACGAGGTAGAGGACGTCATGCGGGTGAACTTCTTCGCCCCGATGCGCATGACGCTGGCCGTGCTGCCGCGGATGCTGGAGCGCGGCTCGGGCCTGATCGTGAACGTGTCGAGCGTCGGCGGCCGGCTCGGGATCATCCACGAAACCGCTTATTGCGCAAGTAAGTTCGCGCTGTGCGGGTGGAGTGAGGCGATGGCCGTGGACCTGCACGGCACCGGCGTCACGGTGAAGCTGATCGAGCCGGGTCCGGTCGACACCGAGATTTGGGATCAGCCGGGCAGCGAGGAACCGCTCTACCAGGGGCCCAAGGTCGCCGCCGAAGAGGTGGCCGACGGCATCATCGACGCCCTGGGCAGCGACCAATTCGAGCACTATGTGCCCGACATGAAGGCGGTCGTCGACGCCAAGAATGCCGACCTCGACGCCTTCATTGCCGGGGTGGCCGGGATGGCGCCCCGATGAAGGCGCTGGTGTACGGCGTGGCACCGGAGCCGTTCGAGGTCCCCGGGGACGCCAACACGCTGACGGCCAACTTGGCCCATACCCCGACCGCCCTGCGACGGGTGCCGGATCCGCAACTGCCACACGAGGATTGGGTGGTCACCCGGCCGCGATTGACCGGTATCTGCGGGTCGGACTCCAAGCAGATCCTGATGGATTTCGGTGAGGACGACGCCGACAACGCGATGGGCGGCTTCTGTTCCTTTCCGCAGGTGATGGGCCACGAGGTGGTCGCCGACGTGGTGGCGCTGGGGGCAGGCGCCCGCGGACTCGAGGTGGGGCAACGGGTCGTGCTCAACCCGTGGTTGTCGTGCGGGCCGCGCGGTATCGAGCCGAAGTGCCCCGCCTGCGAAAGTGGCGACTACAGCCTGTGCTGGAGCTTCACCGACGGCGATATCAAGCCGGGCATCCACACCGGGGTGTCGGCCGACGTGACCGGTGGATACGCCGAACTGATGCCCGCCCACGACAGCATGCTGTTCGCCGTTCCCGAATCGATACCCGACGAGATGGCCGTGTTCGCCGATCCGTTTTCGGTGTCGCTGCACGCGATCACCCGCCATCCGCCACCCCGCTCGGGCCGGGTCTTGGTCTACGGGGCCGGCTCGCTCGGGTTGTGTGCGGTCGCGATCCTGCAAGCGCTCTATCCCGACGTGGCGGTGGCCGTGGTGGCGCGCTTCGACGCCCAGGGAGAGGTCGCACGAAAGTTCGGAGCCGCCAAAGTCCTTGCGCACGAACCACGTCTGGCCCTGATCGAAGAGCTGGCCGCCTGGGGCGGTGGTCGGCTGCGCCAACCGCTGCTGGGGCTGCCGATGGCCCACCCGGGAGCGGTCGACGTCGTCTACGACACCGTCGGAAAGCCCGAGACGTTCGAGGTCGGGGTGCGGGTGCTGCGCTCGCGGGGGACGCTGGTGAAGGCCGGAGTCCACGCGCCGGGCCGCTGGGAGTGGAGCCCGCTGTACTTCAAGGAGATCAACCTCGTCGGGTCCAATGCCTTCGGGTTCGAAGAGGTCGACGGCCAGCGCAAGCACGCGATCGCGCACTACCTCGACCTCGCCGCCGACGGCCGGGTGGACCTGCGGCCGATGCTGACCCACACCTTCGCGCTGGACCGTTGGCGCGACGCCTTTTTGGCGATTGCCAACCAGGCCGACAGCGGCGCCATCAAGGTCGCCTTTGACCAGCGGTAGTCCAGCGCTAGTCGGGCGTTCGCCCGGGATCCGATCGATCGAAGAATCGACCCAGCAATTCGCGGGCCTCCTCCTGGTCGAGACAGGTGTAGGAGTTCCACCCCTCCGTGCGCAGCTGGTCATCGAGTGGCTTGCCGATGATCTCCAGGATTGTCTCCTTCGCCGACCGCACCGCTCGCTGGGAGTTGCGCAGGATGTGCCGGGCCAATATTTCGGCCTCGTGCATCAGCTGTTCGTGTGGGACAACTTTGGTGATCATGTTGCATTGCAGCGCTCGGCCCGCGTCGATCGGTTCCGCGGTAAGCACCATCTGCATTGCGACGCCGACGCCACATGTGTTGACCAGCCGCGTGATTCCGCCGTCGCCATGATGGAATCCGCGCCGCGCCTCGAAGGATCCGAACATCGCGCGTTCGGAGGCGACGCGGATGTCGCAGGCCAGCGCGAGTTCGAGGCCGCCGGCCAGCGCCCACCCGTTGACGGCGGCGATCGTCGGCTTGAGGATCCGATGCAGTCCCCGGGTGAGGCCTCCGAACCCCATATCGACGATGTCGCGAACCCGGCTCGGTGTCGCGTCCACGTAGTTGATCGGCACATAGGTCGCCAGGTCCGCGCCCGCGCAGAAGGCGTCTCCGAAGCCGGTCAATATCGCGACGTCGGCGTCGTCGTTGCGGTCGAAGTCGGCCCACACGCGGCAAAGCTCTTCGTGCATGTCCGGGGTGACGGCGTTCTTCGCGTGTGGCCGGTTCAGCGTGACGTAGGCGATTCTGTCCCGAATCTCGTATCCGATCTCGATCATCGGTCAATCTTGCGCCTAAGCGGGTCGGACGGCCTGGTAAAAGGTGAGTTGGCCGACGATCCGTTGCCGCTTGGTGGCGAGTTCGGTGCAGTCGAATCCCGCCGAGCGGAGCAGTCTGGGCACTGCGCCCCCGAGGTTGCCGGCCGCGTGATGGTTGTGCCGGATGAGCCGTGGCAGCAAGCCGCCGCTGGTCGTGTCGCCGCTGATGTCGACCAGGTGCAGCCTTCCGCCGGGACGCAGTACCCGAAATATCTCCGCTGCCGCCTCCGGTTTCGCTTCGTCTTTGATGTGATGCAGCATCATCGACGACAGCACCCGGTCGAATTCGCCGTCGGCGTAGGGAAGCCGTTCGGCGTAACCCTGCTCGAAGCGAATACCGGTCAATCCGTTGGCCTTCCGTTGTGCCACCCCCAAGATGCGCGGGTCCGGATCGCAACCGGTCACGTCGGCTGAGGGCTGACTTCGCTTGGCTCGGAGCGTGAGATTGCCGGTGCCGCAGCCTATTTCCAGAACTCGGTGACCGCCGGCGATACCGGCCTGGCTGACCAGCCGTTGATAGACGCTACTGAAGCCCATCAGGCGTGCGATCAGATCGTATGCGGGCAGAAAAGCGGCGTGACCGGTAGCGGGAAGGTAGTCATGTGGAGGATATTTTGTCACAGAGTCCATAGTGGACCACTGGCTCGCTGTAGAATTGGGTGATCATCGCTAAAAATAGGACTATCTTTCGCAATCATGACGCAGGCAGCTCGGTTGATCGGCCACCGCGGCGGGGTGCCGATCTACCAATATCGGGCCGACCCGGACACACCTCCGGTTTCGGTGCACCGTCACATGGGCGATCTCGGTGAGCGGGGTCGTCACATTCACGATTTCCCGGCCCTGTGGTACGTCCCCGCGGCGGACCTGGTGTATGTGGCCGCCGCCGGCGAGGTGCTCGACCCGGGGCGGCTGGAAGACCTCGATGCCGGCGTCGCGGTGTTCTTCGATCCCGGCGCACTCGGTGAGGACGGGCGCTCGCCATGGCCGGCATGGCGGGGCCACCCGCTGCTCTTCCCGTTCCTGCACGGATATTCCGGTGGGGTGCTGCGGCTGGAGATACCCGAGGACCGACGGTCTATGTGGGACAACACAATTCAAGCGATCGAAACCGAACTCACCGCCCGGCAGGAGGGCCATCGACAGGCGGCGCTGGCGCACCTGACGCTACTGCTGATCGAGCTCGCGCGGCTGGCGCGCGATGTGGTGGCCGATCTGAAGCGCAGCGGTGAGCCGCTGCTGGCCGATGTGTTCGCGGTGATCGACCGCCGGCACGCCGAGGCGCTGTCGCTGCGCGACGTGGCGGGCGAACTCGGCATGACGCCGGGCCATCTCACCACGGTGGTGCGCCGCCGCACCGGACGCACCGTGGGTGAGTGGATCATCGAACGCCGCATGGCCGAAGCGCGCACCTTGCTGGAGGAGACGGATCTCGCGGTCGCCGAGATCGCCCGGCGGGTAGGGGTTTTCGATCCCGGTTACTTCAGTCGGCAATTCAGCCGGATACACGGCATCTCGCCCCGCAAATGGCGCACGCGCGCCGTCTGACTACGAGTCGGCCATCCGGTCAGGTGCGGGGAAGCGGTTCGATGTCGAGCCACTCGTCGACTTCGAATTGGTCGGCGACGGGGCGGATCGACGCGCCGCCGTGGCCGGGGTAGTGCGCCGGGATCACGGTGGCGTGCGCCTGGGCGGCCTCGGTGAAGATCCGGTGCCGGGTGGCCGCGGCAGCGGTGGCATCCACGTCGAAGGCACAGGGGTCGGCGGGACGACGCAGTTGCAGCGGGCTGTGCGTGATGTCGCCGACGAAGACGGCGGGCACACCCGCGTCCAGCCACAGCACCGACGAGCCGGGCGTGTGTCCCGCGGCGGGCCGCAGCCGCAGTGACGGGCTGATCAAGTAGTCGTCGGACCATTGGACGAGTTGCCCCGCCTCGTCGACGGGCGACACGCTGTCGGCGAACACCAGCTGATCGCCGTGCTGCGCGATGGCCTCCTGCTCGGTGCGTGGCGATCGGCGCGCCACCGGCCCATCCGGCGCGAAGTAACGGTAATCGGCTGCGGGCGCGAGGTATCGGGCATTGGGGAACGTCGGCACCCAGGTGTCGTCCTCGAGCATCGTGTTCCATCCGACGTGGTCGGAATGGATGTGGGTGTTGATCACCACGTCCACGGCGCTGCGGTCGATGCCGGCCGACTCCCACCCGGTGAGAAACCCGGTTTTCAGCCCATCCAGCGGCGGCATGTGCGGGCGCTGCCGGTCGTTGCCGACGCCGGTGTCCACCACGACGGTCAGCCCGTCGACCTCGACGACCCAGCTTTGCACCGCGATGCGCCATTTCTCGGCGTCGGGATCGAAGAAGTCCGGCACCAGCAGGTCGGCGTTGTCGTGCCATCCGGACGGTGGAGTGTGGGCGAAAGACTTTGTCCCCAACTCGAACTGAAATTCCACGATGCGGGTCACACAGGCGCGACCCAGCTGGACCCGGCTCACAGAGGGTTGGTGCGCAGGTAGCCGTAGACGCTGGCGAAGTTGCGGTTCACGTCTTCGGGGATTGGCACCGGCCCACCGAGAGCCCTTGCACCCCAAACGATTTGTGCGGTGCGTTCGACGAGTGCGGTGATATGCAGGACCTTGTCCGGGCGGGGTCCCACCGCGACCAGGCCGTGGTTGGCGATCAGGGCGGCGCCGCGGCCTTCCAGCGCCTTGACCGCGTTGGCCCCGACATCGGGGGTGCCCGATGCGGCGTAGTCGGCGCACCGAACGTCGCCGCCGACGTAGACCGCGAATTCGTCGATGCAGGCCGGAATCGGCTGGTGCGCGATCGCGAACATGGTCGCCCACACGGGATGACTGTGAATGACGCTGCCGATGTCGTCGAACGCCTGATAGGCCGCCAGGTGCAGCTGCATTTCCGACGACGGCGCTCGGCCGTCCTTGGCGTGCTGCACAGCGCCGTCGGGGTCGATCAGCACCAGGTCGTCGAGCTCCATGTCGCCATAGTCGACAGAGGACGGGGTGATCACGATGTTGCCGTCGGACCGTCGCGCCGAGATGTTGCCGGCGGTTCCCTCGACCAGCCCGCGGCGCAGCATGTCTTTGGCCGCGGCCAGCACCGCGGTTTCCGGGTTGTCCACGAACTTCATAACCCCAGCACCTCCGGGTTGACGATATGAGCGGGCGCGTTGCCGGATAGCAACGCTTCCAGATCGTCGGCGACCATCTGCGCCTGCCGTGCCTCAGTGTCCCAGGTCGCCCCGCCGATGTGCGGGGTCAGCACGACATTGGGCATGCCCACCAACGGATGATCGGTGGCCAGAAACTCGCCAACGAAATGGTCCAACCCCGCCGCGCCCACCTTGCCGCTGCGCAAGGCGTCGACGAGCGCGTCGGTGTCGTGCAGTTGCGCGCGAGCGGTGTTGAGGAAAACCACGCCGTCGCGCATGGCAGCGAATTCACGCGCGCCGATCATCCCCGTGGTGTCGTCAGTGACCGGTGCGTGCAGCGAGACGACGTCGGCCTCGCTCAGCAGTTCGTCGAGGCTGTGCTGGGCTTCGTGGTGATAGGGGTCGTGGGCGATCACCCGCATGCCCAGCCCCGCAAGCCGCCATCGCAAGGCCCGGCCGACGGCGCCCAGCCCCACCAGCCCCGCGGTGCGCCCCGCGATCTCCCACCCCCGGAAGCGCTGGTAGGGAATGCTGCCGTCGCGAAACATGTTGCCGCTGCGCACATCCGCGTCGGCGGTCAGCAGGTGGCGGGTGGCGGCCAGCAGCAGGGCCACCGCCATCTCGGCGACCGCATCGGCGTTGCGGGCCGGTGTGTTCAGCACCGGGATGCCCGCCGCGGTGGCTCCGGCGATGTCGACGTTGTTGGGGTCGCCGCGGGTGGAGGCGATCGCACGCAAACCCAGGTCGAACACCGGGCCGCGCACCGAGTCGCTCTCCACCACAACGACGTCGGCGGCTTCGGCGCTGATCCGTTCGGCCAACTGCTCGGGGCTGTAGATCCGCAGCGGGGTCGCCTCGATCCACGGGTCGTACACCACATCGGCGAGCTGCCGGAGTTTGGCGAACCCCGGGCCACGCAGCGGGGCCGTCACCAGGGCACGCGGTCTTGATGTCACGAATGCCAATGCTGGCGTACGGTGACGCCCGTGTCACGTAGTGGCGTCACGATCGGTATCGACATCGGGACTACGGCGGTCAAAGCGGTCGCCGCCGACGCCGATGGCCGCGTGACGGCGCGCGTGCGCATTCCGCATCAGGTTCGAGTGCCGACACCCAACCGGCTCGAGCATGACGCCGACGAGGCATGGCGGCGCGGCCCGTTGGCGGCCCTCGAGCAGGTGCGGCAGCTGGCTCCCGGGCCCGAGGCGCGCGCGGTGGCCGTTTCGGCGATGGTGCCCTCGCTGACCGCCGTCGATACCGCGGGCCGGCCCTTCATGCCGGGATTGCTGTACGGCGACGAGCGCGGCCGGGTCGACGGCGATCAGCCGCTTCCGGCGTTGGGCGAAGCCGCCGAGTTCCTGCGCTGGATGACCGCCGAAGCTCCCGAGGCGGCCGGTTACTGGCCGGCGCCGGCGGTGGCCAACCACGCGCTGGCGGGCGAGGCGGTGATCGACTTCGCCACCGCGGCCACCTCGTACCCCCTGTTCGACGGCAGCGGCTGGAATGCGGAGGCCTGCGCTGAGCGCGGCGCCACTGCCGCACAGCTGCCCCGGGTGGAGACGATCGGCGCCGCCGCCGGTCAGGTACACGGGAGCCGAGCCGTGCTCGCTACAGGCGCCGTTGACGCGCTGTGTGAGCAGATGGTGGCCGGCGCCGATCGCGATGGCGAGGTGCTGGTGATGTGTGGCACCACGCTGATCGTGTGGGTCACCGTCCCCGAGGCCCGCCAGGTGCCAGGGCTGTGGACCATTCCGCACACCAAGGCGCCCAAGAGTCTGATCGGTGGTGCCAGCAACGCGGGCGGGCTGTTTCTCGGCTGGGTGGATCGCGTGATCGGACCCGGCGACCCCGCATCGGTCGATCCACGCCGGGTCCCGGTGTGGTCGCCCTACATTCGCGGGGAACGCACGCCGTTCCACGACCCGGACCGCCGGGCCGTGCTCGACGGCGTCGATCTCACCCACGGCCCGGCCGCACTGCGCAGAGCCGCCTACGAGGCATCGGGCTTCGTCGTGCGTCAGCTGATCGAGCTCAGCGGAGCCCCGGTGTCGCGCATCGTGGCCACCGGCGGCGGGACCCGGCTTCAGCCATGGATGCAGGCCATCGCCGACGCCACCGGCCGGCCGGTGGAGGTGTCCGGGGTGGCCGAGGGCGCGGCGCTGGGGGCGGCGTTCCTGGGCCGCATGGCGGCCGGGCTGGAGACATCGATCGCCGATGCCGCGCGCTGGGTCAGCACCGAGCGCATCGTCGACCCCGATCGCGCCTGGGCGGCCGCGGTGCAGGACCGCTACCAACGTTTCCTGGAGCTGGGAAGTCGATCATCTAGCGCGATACTTCCGGCGGCGATCTAGGCTTGTGCAATGACTGACCACGACCGCAAAGCCGCCCGCAGAGAGATCGCGGATGCCCTGTTGAAAGCTCTTGAACGCCGCCACGAGGTCCTCGACCTCATTGTGGATGCCGACAACAACGCGGCCGCGGTCGAGGCGATCGCCGGTTTGCTCGGCACGTCGCACACGGGCGCCGAAGCGGTGTTCGGTCTGTCGTTCGGCCAGCTGACCAAGGCTTCGCGCAAGATCATCCAGGCCGAGCTCGAGGACCTGAACAAGCAGCTGAGCTTCACGCTCGGGGAGCGGCCGGCGAGCTCGGGCGACAGCCTGGAGCTGCGGGCGTTTTCCGCCGACGCGGATCGCGACATCTTCGCCGTGCGCACCGAGGACATGGGAGCGGCCGGCGACGGGTCCGGGGGGCCGGCGGGCAACCTCGACGACGAGATCCGCTCGGCGCTGGGACGGGTCGACGACGAGGAGGCCGCGTGGTTCGTGGCCATCGACTCCGGCGAGAAGGTCGGGATGGTGTTCGGCGAGCTGGACCACGGCGAGGTGCAGGTGCGCGTCTGGATCCACCCCGACCACCGCAAGCGGGGTTACGGCACCGCCGCGCTGCGCAAGTCGCGCTCGGAGCTGGCGTGGTGTTTCCCCGCCGTGCCGTTGGTGGTTCGCACGCCGGCGGCCAAACCGGCCTGAGCCGCTACTGCAAGACGGCGACCACCGAAATGTGGTTCTCCAGCGCCTTGAGGCCCTCGCCCGGCGGCACGGGCAGCCCGGCTTTGGCGAACTGGTCGGCGCGGGTGCGCGCCGTAATCTGCCAGCCGGCCGCGCTCAGGTAATCCGCGGCCGGGGTGCGTTCACCGTGATAGACGAGACTGGACACGTCGGTGTCGAAACCGAATTGCCCCCAGCGCTTGGCCATCGCCTTGGCGCGTTTCTCGAGCAGGGGCAGGCCGTCGCGGTGGTATTCGGTGGCCAGCCGGCTGCCCGGTGCGCTCAGCGTGGTGATGGCGTCGAACAACCGATCCTGCGCCTCCGGGGGCAGGTACATCAGCAGGCCCTCAGCGCTCCACGCCGTGGGCTCTGTCTCGTCAAAACCGGCTTGGCGCAATGCGTTTAGCCAATCGTCACGCAGGTCAACCGCAACGGTCCGGCGCTCGGCAGTGGGCTCGGCGCCCAAGTTCGATAACGCGCTGGTTTTGAACTCGATGACCGCCGGTTGGTCGATTTCGTACACGACGGTGCCCTCGGGCCAGGCCAGCCGGTAGGGGCGCGAGTCCAGGCCGGAGGCCAGGATGACGACCTGGCGGATGCCGGCGGCAGTCGCGTCGGCGAAGAAGTCGTCGAAATACCGGGTGCGCACGGCCATCATGTTGACCATCCGCTGCAGGTTGAACTCCTCGTCGGGGTCCGCGTCGGGGTCGAGACCGCCGGTCTCATCGGTGATTTCGCCGTCGAGCACTTTGATGAAGAAATCCGCACCCACCGCACGAACCAGCGGGTCGGCGAATGGATCGTCGATCAGGGCGCCTGCTTGCTTGCCGGCAAGGGCCCGGCAGGCGGCGACCCAGGTCGCGGTCGCCCCCACGCTCGAGGCCAGGTCCCAGGTGTCTTGGTCGGTACGGGTCATGCTCAGCCTCCTAGCGTCGCGGACAGATATTTGATGTCGCCGAAGGCGACCATGGATGGTTCGGTGGGGAACTCAAAACCATTGTGCGCGTACATCTCCGGTGTGCTACGCACGGTGGTCTGCCAGCCTCGTTCGGTGAGGTAGGCCGCCACGTCGTTGCGCTCACCGGTGTAGACCAGTTCGGACCAGTTGAGATTCAGGCCCATCCGGCGCCAGCGTTCGCTCATCTCGCGACCCCGCCTTTCGACGCGGTCGCGCATATCGGGGACGTACCCGGTGCCGATGCGGCTGCCGGGAGCCGACAGCGCGGTGATGTTGTCGAACAGGCGATCCTGGGCATCCGGCGGCAGGTACCCGAGCAGTCCTTCGGCGATCCAGGCCGTCGGCCGCGCCGCGTCGAATCCGTTGCCGCGCAACGCACCTACCCAATCGTCCCGCAAGTCGATCGCGACTGTCCGGCGATCGACGGTCGGGGCCGCCCCAAGATCGGCCAGGGTGCGGGTCTTGAACTCGATCACCTGCGGCTGATCGATCTCGAAGAGCACGGTGTCGGCCGGCCACGACAACCGGTAAGCGCGGGTGTCCAGCCCGGACGCGAGAATGACCGCCTGACGCACACCGGCTTCGGCGGCCTCGAGAAAGAAGCTGTCGAAGTAGCGGGTGCGCACGGCCATGCCCTCACTGAGCCGCTGCGGGGTGAAGGCGGGATCGTCCTCGGAGACCTCGACCTGGCCGTTCATCATCCGGATGAAGGCGTCGACGCCGACGGCGTTGACCAGCGGCTCGGCGAACGGATCGTCGATCAGCGGGTTGGGGCCCTTGGACGCCATGGCCCGGCGGGCCGCCACCGCGGTGGCGGTGGCTCCCACGCTGGATGCCAAATCCCAGCTGTCGCCATCAAAACGCTTGGAATCGCTGCTGTCGGTGTTCGTCATGCCGGGGTCCTAACTAAGAGTCGCGGTAACGGCGATGATGTTGCGCAGTTGGGACAGCGCCTCGCTGTCGTGGAACTCGCGCCCGTAATCGCCGAACAGCTCGCGCCGTGGCCGCGAGCTCACCTCCCAGCCCTGGCCGCTCAGATACTCGACGACATCGCTGCGCTCGCCGTCGAAGAACAATCCCGACAGGTCGATGTCGCAGCCCAGTTTGAGCCACCGCTGGTTGAACTCCTGGGCACGCTCGGACATCGTCGTTTCCGAAGGCGGATGAAACTCGGTGGCCAGCATGCTTGAAGGCGCGGACAGCGAGGTGATGTTGTCGAACAGGCGGTCCTGGGCTTCGGGGGGCAGATACATCAGCAGGCCCTCGGCGCTCCACGACGTCGGCTGGGTCACGTCAAACCCGCTGCTGCGCAAGGCCGCCGGCCAGTCTTCCCGAAGATCGATGCTGACGGTGCGCCGCTCGGTGGACGGTGCGGCGCCCAGGCTCGACATCGTGGCGGTCTTGAACTCGATGACCTGGGGCTGATCGACTTCGTAAACCACGCTGCCGTTCGGCCAGGACAGCCGGTAGGCGCGCGCGTCGAGCCCGGCGGCCAGAATCACCGCTTGGCGGATCCCGTCGCGCGCGGCATTAAGGAAGAAATCGTCGAAGAAGCGAGTGCGCACCGCGATCGAGTCGGTCTCGACCTGCAGGTCCCCCAGGCCGCCTTCGGGTGTTTCGGCCGCGGTGAGCTCGCCGTCGACCACCCGGCGAAAAAAATCCAACCCGACCGCCCGAACCAGGGGCCCCGCGAATGGGTCGTTGATGATCGGGTTGTCCTCATTGCTGGCCACCGCGCGGGCCGCGGCGACCATCGTGGCCGTGGCGCCGACGCTGGAGGCCAAGTCCCAACTGTCTTGGTCAGTGCGTGTCATGGTGCTCCTCTTCGGTGTTCTGCGCTGGCCGTCGGCCGTCACCATGCTGCCCTCGACACCCAGCTTTGATACTTAGCAAATGCAACGAGCTGACAAAACTCTACGCCCCGTGGCTGTCTGCTTCCTGAATTTTTTCAGGCCTTTTCGAACGGCTCCTTGACGCCCTTTTAAGGATCTAGTCCCACCAGCTGTTAGTCTCGTACACGATTTGACGCGTGACGCCGTACGTCCTGGCCTGCGGGTGTTGAGCGCGCGTAAACGCAGGATGACCCCCGGCCGCGCAGGAGGATAGAGTGCTTTCGGCTTTCATCTCGTCGCTGCGAACAGTCGACTTGAGACGGAAGATCCTCTTCACGCTCGGCATTGTCGTGCTGTATCGCGTGGGCGCAGCGTTGCCGTCGCCCGGCGTCAACTTCCCGAACGTGCAGCAGTGCATAAAAGAGGCCAGCGGCGGCGAGGCCGGCCAGATCTATTCGCTGATCAACCTGTTCTCCGGCGGTGCGCTGCTCAAGCTCACGGTGTTCGCGGTGGGCGTGATGCCCTACATCACCGCCAGCATCATCGTGCAGCTGCTCACCGTGGTCATTCCACGGTTCGAGGAGTTGCGTAAGGAAGGCCAGTCCGGCCAGGCCAAGATGACGCAGTACACGCGATATCTGGCGATCGCGCTGGCCGTTCTGCAGGCCACCAGCATCGTGGCGCTGGCGGCCAACGGCGGCCTCTTGCAGGGCTGCTCCCTGGACATCATCGCCGACCAGAGCATCTTCACCCTGGTCGTCATCGTGCTGGTCATGACGAGCGGCGCGGCACTGGTGATGTGGATGGGTGAGCTGATCACCGAACGCGGCATCGGCAACGGCATGTCGCTGCTGATTTTCTGCGGTATCGCCGCGCGCATTCCGTCCGAAGGCAAGACGATCCTGGACAGCCGCGGCGGGATGATCTTCGCCGCTGTCTGTGTGGCCGCGCTGGCCATCATCGTCGGCGTGGTCTTCGTCGAGCAGGGCCAGCGCCGGATCCCGGTGCAGTACGCCAAGCGCATGGTGGGCCGGCGCATGTACGGCGGAACCTCGACGTATCTGCCGCTGAAGGTCAACCAGGCCGGTGTTATCCCGGTCATCTTCGCGTCGTCGCTGATCTACATTCCGCACCTGATCACCCAGTTGATCCGCAGCGGCAGCGGAGGCGTGGGCAACGGCTGGTGGGACAAGTTCGTCGGCACTTACCTGTCCGATCCGAGCGATCCGGTCTATATCGGCATCTACTTCGGGCTCATCATCTTCTTCACGTACTTCTACGTGTCGATCACCTTCAACCCTGACGAGCGCGCTGACGAAATGAAGAAGTTCGGCGGCTTCATCCCCGGCATCCGGCCGGGCAAGCCCACCGCCGACTATCTGCGTTTCGTGCTGAGCAGGATCACGCTCCCGGGCTCGATCTACCTCGGTGCGATCGCGGTGCTGCCCAACTTGTTCCTGCAGATCGGCAATGCCGGGGCGGTGCAGAATCTGCCATTCGGTGGTACTGCGGTTCTGATCATGATTGGCGTCGGGTTGGATACCGTCAAACAGATCGAGAGTCAGCTGATGCAGCGCAACTACGAAGGGTTCCTCAAGTGAGAATCGTTTTGTTGGGGCCACCGGGGGCGGGTAAGGGAACACAGTCGGAAAAACTCAGCGAGAAGCTCGGGATTCCGCAGATCTCCACCGGGGATCTGTTCCGCAGCAATATCGGTGAAGGCACCAAGCTGGGGCTGGAGGCCAAGCGGTACCTGGATGCCGGCGACCTGGTGCCCTCCGAGCTGACCAACCAGCTCGTCGACGACCGGTTGGACGACCCGGACGCGGCCGACGGCTTCATCCTGGACGGGTATCCCCGCTCGATTGAGCAGGCCGAAGCGCTGCACGAAATGCTCGGACGCCGCGGTACCGATATCGACGCGGTGCTGGAATTCCGGGTGTCGGAGGACGAGCTGTTGCAGCGGCTCAAGGGCCGCGGCCGCGCCGATGACACCGAGGACGTCATCATCAACCGGTTCAAGGTCTACAACGACGAGACCGCGCCGCTGCTGGAGTACTACCGCGACGAACTGAAGACGATCGACGCCATCGGATCGTTGGACGAGGTATTCGCCCGCGCGCTGCGAGCGCTGGGCAAGTAACGATGCGCCCGCTGGCGCGGTTGCGCAGTCGCAAGGTAGTGCCGCAGCGCAGCGCCGGCGAACTCGACGCGATGGCCGCGGCCGGTGCCGTGGTTGCCACCGCGCTGCAGGCGGTGCACGCCGCCGCGGTCGCCGGGGTGTCCACCCTGAGTCTGGACGAAATCGCCGAGTCGGTGATCCGGGAGGCCGGCGCAATCCCGTCGTTCCTGGGCTATCACGGCTATCCGGCGTCGATCTGCGCGTCGGTCAACGACCGGGTGGTGCACGGCATCCCCTCCGCGGCGGAAATCCTCGCCCCGGGTGACCTGGTGTCCATCGACTGTGGCGCGGTGTTGCACGGGTGGCACGGCGACGCCGCGATCACGTTCGGGGTCGGGGCGCTCGATCCCAACGACGAAGCACTCTCCGCGGCGACGCGGGAGTCGCTGGAAGCCGGAATCGCGGCAATGATCCCCGGCAACCGGTTGACCGACGTCGCGCATGCCATCGAAATGGGTACGCGTGCCGCCGAGGCGCGCCACCGCCGCGCGTTCGGGATCGTCGAGGGCTACGGCGGACACGGCATCGGCCGACAGATGCACATGGACCCGTTCCTGCCCAACGAAGGGTCTCCGGGCCGCGGACCGCTGCTGGCCCCCGGTTCGGTGCTGGCCATCGAGCCGATGCTGACTCTCGGAACAGGCAAAACGCTGGTACTCGCCGACGACTGGACGGTCACCACCACCGACGGATCACGTGCGGCGCACTGGGAGCACACCGTGGCGGTCACCGACGACGGGCCCCGAATTCTCACTCTGAGCTGAATCTCGAACTAAACGCCTGTTGCACTCGTTTCAATGGGCAGGAGGTGATCGAGTGGCTCGTGGCGCTGGTACTGCGGCGGCAGAAGCTGCGTTGATGAAGGCGCTCTACGACGAGCACGCCGCCGTCCTGTGGCGCTATGCGCTGCGGTTGACCGGTGACGCCGCTCACGCCGAGGACGTCGTTCAGGAAACGCTGCTCCGGGCATGGCAGCACCCGGAGGTCGTCGGCGACACCGAGCGCTCGGCGCGGGCCTGGCTGTTCACCGTTGCCCGGAACATGATCATCGACGATCGGCGCAGCGCTCGCTATCGCAACGTGGTCGGCTCGCTCGACGAAGAGGGAGCGCCGGAGCAGGCCACCCCAGACGAGGTCAACGCGGCACTGGACCGGCTGCTGATCGCCGATGCGATGACGCAACTGTCCGCGGAGCACCGGGCCGTCATCGAGCGGTCTTACTACCGCGGATGGACCACCGCGCAGATTGCTGGAGACCTTGACATTGCCGAAGGAACCGTGAAGTCGCGACTACACTATGCCGTGCGGGCTTTGCGGCTCACTCTGCAGGAACTCGGAGTTACTCGATGACAGCCCAGCCACCAATCCGTGTGGTCATCGGCTCCGAATGCTTGAAGGGTGACAGGAGATGGATGAAATGAAGACGCCGACACGAGGTGTAGGCCCGCCTGGCGACAACGAGGTCTTTGGTCTGATCATGGGTGACAATCACCGCTACGCGATGTGGGATGCCGCATACGTGCTCGGTTCGCTGTCGTCTGTCGACCGCCGCGAATTCGAAGGGCACATGGTCCACTGCGCGGCGTGCCGGGAGGCCGTTGCTGAGCTCAGTGGCGTGCCGGCCCTGCTATCGCAACTCGATCGTGAAGAAGTCGCTGCGATCGCGGAGTCCGGCGATATCCCACCGGTGACCCCGGAGCCCTCGCCCGAGCTGTTGCCGTCGTTGCTGGCGAAGGTCGCCTGGCGCCGGCGCCGCACCCGGGCGATCACCTGGGTGGCCTCGTCCGCCGCGGCCGCGGTTTTGGCGGTCGGCGTGTTCGTCGGCATTCAGGGGCATACCCCGTCGGCGACACCTACCCAGCCGGTGGCCGCGTCGTCGGAGATGGCGCAGGTGGGTACCAACCTGCTGGCGTCGACGGTGCAGATTTCCAGCCAGCACTGGGGGACGTCCATCAACTTGAAGTGCGTCTGCCTGGCGCCGCCGTATGCGCACCATGACACGTTGGCGATGGTTGTGGTCGGTCGTGACGGCAGCCAAACTCGGCTGGCGACGTGGGTCGCCGAACCCGGTCACACCGCGACGCCCGCCGCGAGCATCTCGACGCCGATCGAGCAGATCGCCGCCGTGCAAGTGGTCGCCGCCGATAGCGGCCAGGTTTTGTTGCAGCGTTCGCTGTAAAACCCGTCAGGTGAACCGGCGGCTCACCTGACTCGTGCCTTAGGCATCGTCTCAATCGAACTTAGGTGAGCAGATGCCTCGGAAGCACCGTGTTGTCGACCACGTCGTCGAATGCCTTAGGTCAATCGGCGTCGACCACATCTTCGGCGTGGACGGCGCCAACATCGAAGACCTTTACGACGCCGCACATTTCCACTCCGACATCACCGCCGTCCTGGCCAAGCACGAGTTCTCCGCCGCCACGATGGCCGACGGATACAGCCGTAGCGGTGCCGGATTGGGTGTGGTGGCCGCGACTTCGGGCGGCGGTGCGCTGAATCTGGTAGCGGGCCTTGGGGAGTCGCTGACGAGCCGGGTTCCGGTGCTGGCGCTGGTCGGTCAGGCCCCGACGACGATGGATGGGCGCGGCAGCTTTCAGGACACCAGCGGCAACAACGGATCGCTGAACGCCGAGGCCGTTTTCGCCGCGGTGTCGGTGTCCTGCGAGCGGGTGCTGCGGCCGGCCGACATCGGTGCGGCAATGTCGCGGGCCGTCGCCGCGGCGCGCACCGGCGGACCGGCAGTATTGTTGCTGCCCAAGGATATTCAGCAGGCATTCGTCTACGCCGACCGAACGGGCGGCATCGGTACTGACCCGCGGCCGATCGGAAACCCGCAGCCGATCATTCCGGTGCTGCGCAACGTCGACGGACCGATCACGATTATTGCCGGCGAGCAGGTCGCCCGCGACAACGCCCGCGCCGAGCTCGAGGAGCTGCGCGCATTGTTGCGGGCCCGGGTGGCCACCGTGCCCGACGCCAAAGATGCTTCCGGCACACCGGGATTCGGCTCGTCGTCTGCGCTGGGGGTAACCGGCGTGATGGGTCACCCGGGTGTCGCCGACGCGGTGGCCGCCAGCGCCGTGTGCCTCGTGGTCGGTACCCGCCTGTCGGTCACGGCCCGCACCGGGCTCGACGACGCCCTGGCGATGGCGCGTACCGTCTCGATCGGCTCTGCGCGGCCTTATGTTCCGTGCACGCATGTCCACACCGACGACCTGCGCACCTCCCTGCGCATGCTGACCCAAGCCCTGTCCGGCAGCGGGCGTCCGACGGGCGTGCGGGTGCCCGATGTCGTGTCGCGCTCCGAACTGACGCCCCCGTCGTGGGTTGGCGAGGGCCTGCGCTACCGCGACGCGATGGCGGTGCTCGACCGCGTCCTGCCCGACGGAGCCGACATCGTGGTCGACGCGGGCAATACCGGTGCGTCCGCGGTGCATTACCTGCCGGCCCGGCGCGGTGGCAGATTCACCGTCGCACTTGGCATGGGTGGCATGGGCTACAGCTTCGGGGCCGGCATCGGGATGGCTTTCGGGCGGGCCAACAGCGGACGGCCGAATGGGCGCACCGTGGTGATCGCCGGCGACGGAGCGTTTTTCATGCACGGCATGGAAGTTCACACCGCGGTGCAATACCGGTTGCCGGTGACGTTCGTATTGTTCAACAACAACGCGCATGCCATGTGTGTGACCCGCGAGCAACTGTTCTACGACAACTTATACAGCTACAACCGATTTCAGCCCAGCCGGCTCGGTGCCGGGCTGGCAGCCATGTTCCCGAGCCTGACGTCGATCGACGTCGGCGACGCAAGAGGACTTGCCGCCGCGATGGGCACGGCGCTCGACATCGACGGCCCGGCGGTGGTCAGCGTCGAATGTGCCGCCGACGAGATCCCGCCCTTCGCCCCATTCCTCACCGCGGCAAAGACCGAAACCATTGCCATTGACGAGATTCCGACTGTTAAGGAGAAATGCACCAATGTCGCTGCCAGCGCTTGAAGATATCCCCGACCTCATCGATGGTGTCACTCGCATCGAAACCAGCCCTAGGGAGCAGGCCACTCCGATCATCATGGACATGATGCGGTCGGTGTACCCGCACGACCAGGTCTTCGGGGAATACTGCACCGTCAACGATTACGTCGACTGCCCGCCCGACGAGCTCTACGAGTACCTGTCCGACACTCGCAGCCTCGAAGAGTGGACCTACAGTCTGCGCGGCTTCACCCCGACCGACGAGCCCGGCCTGTGGCTGGCCTACGACCGGCTCGGCTCGGAGACCGAGATCTACACGCGCACCGTCGCCAACGAGCAGGCCCGAACGGTCGACTACCACTGCGCGTGGGATCAGGGCAAGCACCTGTGGATGATCTATCTGATGCGCGTCATCGACGCGCAGGTGGTCCTCGACAAGCCCGGTTCGGTTGTGCTGTGGACCAATTGCCATCACCCGTTCTACGACCACAACCCGTATCCGGAGACCGCGCCGGCGCAGCGCCCGGTATGGGTCGGCGACTTCTGGGACATGTTCGGCGCAGGCCACCTGCTGGAAATGAAGAACCTCAAGGCAATCGCCGAGTACCGGCACCACAATGGCCTGCCGGTGACCCCCGACTGGATGAGATGAGCCAACCATGGGTAAACCAAACGTCAGCCTGATCGACATCTCCACCTATCTGCCCGGCGAACCGATCCCCGCCGAGTACTACGCACAGTTCGCCGAATCCGACGAGCTCCGTGAGAACGTGATGTTTCGGGCCCCGAAGTTTCGCCATCACGTTGCGCCGGACGAGAGTTCGATCGACATGATCGAACGCGCGGTGCAGGGACTGATCGAGCGGCACGGCCACGACGTCGTCGAGGGTGCCGACGTGTTGATCACCCACACGCAGGTGCCCGACATGGCGTTCTACGGGCAAGGCGGCGGCATCGCGCACCGGCTGGGTCTGCGACCGTCGTGGGTGCTGGACCTGAACAACGGCGGTTGTGCGGCATTTGTGTTGGCGCTCAACGTGGCCCGCAAACTGCTGTCGTCGGGGGAAGGGCACACCGCGCTGATCGCGATTGCGCAGAACGCGGCCGGCCAATTCTTCGACCAGCCGACGATTCGCCGCAAGGCGCAGTCTGCCGTGCCCGGTGACGGCGCCGCGGTCGGGCTGGTCACGGTGAGCGACCGGTCGCCCATTCTGGATGTCGAATGCCGTACCTTCGGTGAATACGCCGGGGAGATGACGCTTTCCTTCGACCCGCCGCGCAAGTGGTGGGGGGCAGGGCCCGGAGAGGGCAGCATCGGCTTCACCGAAAGCAAGATCACCAAGGTGCTGGCCCGCGGCAACCGACAGGTTCCCGAGGTCGCGTACGCGGTCTGCGATCGAATCGGCTTGTCCACCAAGGACATCGACCTGATGGTCACCAACCAGCCGAATAGGGCTTTTCTGCGCAACTGGCGTGAGGCGCTCGAGCTGCCCCCGGAACGCCACCGGGACACCTTTGAGGAGTGCGGCAACCTGTTCGGCGCCGGGATCCCGATCAATCTGGATCGCGCGATATCCGACGGTCAGCTCAAGTCCGGCGACGTGGTGCTGATGGCGGGTTTCGCGCACGCCGGCGACTTCGCCGGAGCGGCGGCGGTGCGCTGGGGCGGGCGAGACTGATGCAACCCCTCGCAAGTTCCGCCACCGCGGAGGTCGATGACTCGGTCCCGCCCGGGATCGATCCACTGGCCTTGTCGCTCAACGAGAATCCGTTTCCTCCGCTGCCCGCGGTGCGGTCGGTGTTGGTCAAGTCCATCGATGCGGCCAACCGGTATCCGGAGTTCCTGCCCGAGCGGTTGCGCAACGTGATCGCGAGTCGCATCGGGGTCGGTTCGGAGCAGGTGGTGCTGGGCGCCGGCGCTACGGGCGTGGTGCTGCAGACCCTGCAGGCACTGACCGCTCCGGGCGACACGATGGTCACGTCGACACCCACCTTCGACGGCTACCCGATCATCGCGCAGATGGCTCGGCTGAACTTGGTGACGGTGCCGCTGGACAAGGGCGGCCATAACGACCTCGACCGGCTGGCGGCCGCGGCCGCGAGTGCCCGCGTCGTGGTGGTGTGCCGGCCGCACAACCCCACCGGCACGCTGGAGCCGACGTCGCACCTGTTCCGGTTCCTGCGCCGCGTGCGCCGCGAAACCATCGTGCTGCTCGACGAGGCGTACATCGAATTCGCCGCACCTGAACACCGGGTCGAGGTTTCGGCGCTGGCGCGGCGATTCCCCAATGTGGTGGTGGTGCGGACGTTTTCCAAGGCGTACGGGCTGGCCGGGCTGCGGATCGGCTATGGGGTGGCGGCACCCGAGCTGGCGGCGACGATGTGGTCGCACCAGTTGCCGTTCGGCATCGCGATGACCAGCCTGCCCGCGGTCACGGCATCCTACAATGCCGAAGACGAACTGCTGCAACGGATCCGGATGATCACCGCCGAGCGGCGGTATCTCCGGATGCGCCTGTCCGCGCTGGGGATATATACGACCGACGCGCACGCGAACTTCATGTACCTGCCGGCCAAGAGTGCGCCGGGCCGGCAGTGGAGTGAGGTGTTCGCCGACAGCGAGCTTCGGGTGCGCTGCTATCCGGACGGCGGCGCGCGGATTACCGTGGGCAGCCGCGCATCCACTCTCGCGGTGCTGTCCGCGGTCGGCAAGTGAGCACACGCTGAATCGCGCCAGTTGACCCGCTTTTGCCGCAAGTGCGGTAAGAAAAGGCGTGGCCCCGGATAAGAAGCGCGACCCGATCGCCGCGGCACGCAGCAACTGGGAGCGTGCGGGCTGGGGGGATGTCTCGCAGGGCATGGTCGCGGTGACCTCGGTGATGCGTGCGCATCAGATCCTGCTGGCTCGGGTGGAGACGGCGCTGCGGCCCTACGATTTGAGTTTCTCCCGCTACGAGTTGCTGCGGCTGCTCGCCTTCAGCCGGACCGGGGCATTGCCCATTACCAAGGCGTCCGACCGGCTACAGGTTCACGTCACCAGCGTCACCCACGCGATCCGCCGGCTGGAGGCCGACGGGCTGGTTCAGCGGGTCGCGCACCCCACCGATGGACGCACGACGCTGGTGCAGATCACCGAACTCGGCCGGTCCACGGTCGAGGACGCCACCGTCACGCTCAACGAGCAGGTGTTCGCCGATATCGGCATGGAAACCGCCGAATCGCAGGCGCTGGTCGAATCGATTGAAACGCTGCGCCGCAACGCCGGTGACTTCTAGCCGGCGGCCCACTGTTTGGCGCGCTCGAGTTCGTCGAGCCCGAATACGGCGAGCTCGCCCGGAACCATCCACGCCAGCGCGTGCAGAGTATGGCCGACCCACTCCTTGTCGGACACGACCGCGATTCGCTTGAACGCCGAATGATGCTTGAACACGGCGCCCAGGCCCAGCTTCAGGTCCTCGACCAAGCCACCGGGCCCGAAGCCCTCGTAGTCGGAGGCGATGACCTCCACGATCCTGATCTCGTCGCCCTTCACGAGTTCTTCCATGGCGGGCTTGAAGTTGCGCAGATCTTCAGCGTTCAACCGACCCGATACCCGGACGCCGGTCACGCCCGCCGGCATGTCGTCCAGCACTTCGATCATCGAATGCTCCTTCGGAGACAACCGCATTGCGAAAGCACGGCTTAGCGCAGCATCTCAATCACCGCGCTGAAATCCTTGTCGGCATGGTCGGCGGCGAACTTCGCGTAGATCTCGGCGGCGTGGCGGCCCAGCGGCGCGGCCGAGCCGGTTGACGACACCGCATCCATCGCCAGTCCCAGGTCCTTGTTCATCAGCGCGGTCGCGAAGCCGGGCTTGAAGTCGTTGTTGGCCGGTGAGGTCGGAACCGGGCCCGGCACCGGGCAATTGGTGTGCACCGCCCAGCAGTTGCCGGTCGCACCGGTGATCACGTCGAACAGCGACTGCGCCGACAGCCCGAGCTTCTCGGCCAGTACGAACGCCTCGCCGACCGCGATCTGTTGCACCGCCAGCACCATGTTGTTGCACACCTTGGCGGCCTGGCCGGCCCCGGCGGCGCCACAGTGAATGATCTTGCCCGCCATGGGTTCCAGCACCGGCCGTGCTCGTTGCACCGCGGACTCGTCGCCCCCGACCATGAATGCCAGCGTCCCGGCGACGGCGCCCTTCACCCCACCCGAGACCGGCGCGTCCAGCTGTGAAATTCCGTGCGCCTGGGCCTGCGAGTGCACCTCGCGGGCGTCGGTGACCGAGATCGTGGAGCTGTCGATGAACAGCGCACCGGCGCGCGCGACCGGCAGCACCTCCGCGTAGCAGCCTTTGACGATGTCTCCGTTGGGCAGCATCGTGATCACCACGTCGGCCTCGGCCACCGCGTTGGCAGCGGTGTCGAAGACCTCGACGCCGCCTTCGGCCGCGGCTGCGGCCGCCGTGGGCACCGGGTCGAACCCGCGCACGGTGTGGCCCGCGCTCCGCAGGTTCGCCGACATCGGCCCGCCCATGTTCCCCAGCCCGAGAAACGCGATCGAGGTCATTGCTGCCTTTCTACGCGGTAGCGCGAAATCGGCCCGCCTCCGCGCGGCCGATGACCACCCGCATGATTTCGTTGGTCCCCTCGAGGATTCGGTGCACCCGAAGATCGCGGACGATCTTTTCCAGACCATACTCGCGCAGATAGCCGTAGCCCCCATGGAGTTGCAGCGCCTTGTCCGCGACGTCGAAGCAGGTGTCGGTGACATAGCGTTTGGCCATCGCACACAGCTCGACCTTGTCGGGGTCGCCGCTGTCCAGCGCACTTGCGGCCCGCCACAACATCATTCGCGAGGTCTCCAGCCCGGTCGCCATGTCGGCCAGGGTGAAGCGGATGGTGGGCTCGTCGAGCAGTGCGGAGCCGAACGCGTGGCGCTCGCGCACATAGGCCCCCGCCTTGTCGAACGCCGACTGCGCGCCGCCGAGCGAGCACGCCGCAATGTTGAGCCGGCCGCCGTTGAGGCCGTTCATCGCGATGCCGAAACCGGCGCCCTCGCCGTCGGCACCGCCCAGCATCGCATCGGCGGGGATCCGGACTCCCTCCAGGATCACCTGTGCGGTCGGTTGAGCGTGCCAGCCCATCTTCTCTTCGAGCGCGCCGAAACTCAGTCCCGGAGTGTCCTTTTCGATGATGAAGGCCGAAATCCCGCGGGGTCCCTCGCCGCCGGTGCGGGCCATCACCACGTAGACATCGGAAGCGCCCGCGCCGGAGATGAACTGCTTGACGCCGTCGAGCACATAGTCGCCGCCCTGCTTGACCGCACGGGTGCTCAATGCGCTGGCGTCGGATCCGGCGCCGGGCTCGGTCAGGCAGTAGCTGGCGATGACATCCATCGGCGCCAGCCGCGGTATCCATTCCTTGCGCTGCTCGTCGGTGCCGAAGCTGTCGATCATCCACGCGCACATGTTGTGGATGGATAGGAACGCGGCGGTGGTCGGATCGGCGATGGCCAACTGCTCGAAGATCCGCACCCCGTCGAGGCGGCGCAGCCCGCTGCCGCCGACGTCATCGCGGCAATAGATCGCCGCCATGCCGAGTTCGGCGGCCTCGCGCAACACGTCGGTCGGGAAGTGGTGGGCCGCTTCCCATTCCAGGGCGAACGGGGCAATGCGTTTCGCGGCGAACGCTGCCGCCGTTTCGGTGATGACCCGTTCGTCTTCGTTCAGGGCGAACATGGCCCTAATCCATTGTCGGGATGACGAATTCGGCGCCGTCCTTGATGCCGGACGGCCACCGTGACGTCACGGTCTTGGTCTTGGTGTAGAACTGGATCGACGCCGGCCCGTGCTGGTTGAGGTCGCCGAAGCCGGAGCGCTTCCAGCCGCCGAAGGTGTGGTAGGCCACCGGGACCGGGATCGGCACGTTGACACCGACCATGCCGACCTCCACCCGTGACACGAAATCGCGGGCGGCGTCGCCGTCGCGGGTGAAGACCGCGACACCGTTGCCGTATTCGTGCTCGGACGGTAGTCGCAACGCCTCTTCGTAGTCGTGGGCCCGCACGATGCACAACACCGGCCCGAAGATCTCGTCGGTGTAGATCGACATGTCGGTGGTGACGTGGTCGAACAGGGTTGGCCCGATGAAGAAGCCGCCTTCGAGGTTGGCGTCACCGAAGGTCAGGTCGTCGCTGCGCCGGTCGCGGCCGTCGATCACGATTTCGGCTCCGGCAGCCACACCCTGATCGATGTAGTCGCGCACCCGGGCCAGCGCGGCCTCGGTGACCAACGGGCCGTAGTCGGCCTTGGGGTCCAGGCTGTGTCCCACGCGCAGCTGGTTGATCCGCTCAACCAGCCGGGCGCGCAACCGATCCGCGGTCTGCTCGCCGACGGGCACCGCAACGCTGATCGCCATGCAACGCTCACCGGCGCTGCCGTATCCGGCGCCGATCAGCGCGTCGACGGCCTGGTCGAGGTCGGCGTCGGGCATCACGATCATGTGGTTCTTGGCGCCGCCGAAGCACTGCGACCGCTTGTCGTTGGCTGCGGCCGTCGAGTAGATGTAGTGGGCGATGTCGGAGCTGCCGACGAAGCCGACCGCCTTGATGTTCCGGTGGTGCAGGATCGCGTCGACGGCTTCCTTGTCGCCGTGCACGACCTGGAACACCCCGGGCGGCAGGCCGGCTTCGAGGAACAGTTCGGCCAGCCGCACCGGCACCGACGGGTCGCGCTCACTTGGCTTGAGCACGAATGCGTTTCCGCACGCCAGGGCGGGGCCGGCCTTCCACAGCGGAATCATCGCCGGGAAGTTGAACGGGGTGATGCCCGCGACCACGCCGAGGGGCTGACGTAGCGAGTAGACGTCGATACCCGGGCCGGCGCCCTCGCTGTATTCGCCCTTGAGCAGGTGCGGGATGCCGATGGCGAACTCGATCACCTCGATGCCGCGCTGAATGTCACCCTGCGCGTCGGGAACGGTCTTGCCGTGCTCGAGGGAAAGCAGCTCGGCCAGCTCGTCCATGTTCTTGTTGACCAGCTCGATGAACTTCATCATCACCCGAGCGCGACGCTGTGGATTCGTTGCGGCCCAGCCCTTTTGGGCCTCAACCGCCGAGGCGACCGCGGCGTCGATGTCGGCCGCCGACGCCATCGGGACTTGTGCCTGCACCTCACCGGTGCTGGGGTTGAAGACGTCGGCCGTGCGGGTCGACTGGCCGGCAACGCGCTTCCCGTCGATGAAGTGCGGAATATGTGTGGTCATGGGGTGCCCTTGGGTGTCGTTCGCGTAGATAAGCGGATACTTGCATATCCTAGTAACCGGGTTCTGGCGTTGGCAAGGTGGGTGGCTGTGCGCGCTGTACGGCGCGCGCCGGTCAGTGCGGGGTCGGCGGATTCGCGGCGATGTGGATGCGGTAAGCCCTTTTGCTGAACAGCCAGTCGCCGTCGATGCACTTCAGCTCGTCGGTGTAGGCGCCGACGAGCTGCTGTGTCTGGCCGTTTCGAAATCGCAGCATTTCTTGGCAATACGAGCGAGCGTGCGCATCCTGGCCGCTGACCTCGATGGAGCCGATCTGGGTGACGAACGCCATCGTGTCCACCGCGCGCCAGATGCCGTCCCAGTGCGCGCGCAGCTGGTCGAGGCCGCGGAACTCGCCGCCCGTCCCGAGTCGTATCGGGTCGTCGGTCCAGCACCGCACGTAGTCGTCGAGTGCGATCCTGCAGACCGCGTCGCTGTAGCTGTCGAATCGCTCGCGGATCTTGAGCCGATCCTCGATTGGGCCGGTGAACATCGCCACTGTCCTTTCGTCGGGCGAACCTGTTGGACTGCTTGGGCTTACCGCACCGGGCCGCTCATGTCAGAGCTTCTTCAGCCGGCGCAGAACCTTGACGTAGGGCGTCGTGGCGGCCACGCTCTTCGAAAGCTTGGGGTGCAGCGCGCCCATGTTGCCGACGACCAGGCAGCGCAGGCCGTTGTCGCGGAATTGCGCCAGTTGGTCGACGATGTCGTCGGGCATGCCGACGACGAACAGTTCCTTGACCAGCTCCCGGGGAACTTTCGACACAAAGGACAGCGCGGTCTGCTCGTCGATCAGCTGTGGGACAAGGTCTTGCACGCCTTTGAAATCCGCGCCCATCGGATGTTCGGCGCCGTGCCGCGCCCAGTCCGTGGCCGGGGAGTTCAGCGTGAACAGTCGGACCAGTTCTGAGTCGACGATTTCGTCGATCTCATCCTGGGAGCCTCCGGTGAGGATGAAGCGGATTCCCGCGGGAGTGATCGCCATCGGATCGCGGCCCGCGTTCGAGGCCGCGGTGCGCAAATCGTTGAGTTGTTGGCCGTATTCGCTGGCCCGGGTGGTGCCGGGAAACCAGCCGTCGGCGTAGCGGCCGGCGGCCCGGATCATCCGCGGCCCGTGGGCGGCAATCCAGATCTCGGGCCACTTGCCCTTGTACGGGGTGAGCGCGAAGGTCGCGTTGTGCAGGGGAAAATACGGCGATTCGCGGCTGACCAGTTCGCCGCCCGAGTCCCACAGCGCTCGGATGGTGGCCATCGCCTCCTCGAAGCGCGCCACGGGCTTCGACCACTCGACTCCGTAAGGTTCGTTGCCCTCGCGTTCGCCGGTGCCGATGCCGAGGATGGCCCGTCCACGAGTGAGGTGTTGCAACGTGACCGCGGCCTGCGCGGTGACGGCGGGATTCCGGCGACCGGTGTCGGTTACCGCCACGCCCAGGGTCATCCGGCCCAGCTTGTTGTGCCCGGCCAGGTACCCGAGCATCGTCCACGGCTCGACGTGCGCGTCCATCTTGGGGATGATCTTCGCGGCGCCGACGTACTTGGGTTGCCACATCGACGACGGCAGCACCGAGTTCAGATGGTCGGCCACCCAGAACGAGTCGGCTCCCGCGGCCAGCCCCGTGAGGTAGTCGGCCTGGATCAACGGCTTGGGCCCGTATTTGGAATTGATGGTGTTGTGCATAACGCCTATGCGCAGACCAGGCATCGAGACTCCCACTTCATCAGGCGGTCGCCTAGCAACGTGCTTGGGCATATGCTTAGCATCCTGGCGCGGCGAGGGTCAATAGACGTCGGCCAGGGCCGAAACCGGGCCGAGCAGAACAGGACGGCGCACTTGGCTACACCGAACCGAGTCGGCAATCGCGACACTGGTACCCGCGAGAAGATCCTCGACGCGACGGCAGAGATCATGCTCGAAGAGGGTTACGCCGCGGCGACGTCGCGACGGGTCGCCGAGAAGGTCGGCGTCCAACGCGCCGTGGTCTATTACTACTTCCCGACGATGGACGACCTGTACCTAGCGGTGTTGCGTCGGGGGACCGAGATGAACCTGGACGTGCAACGCCGCGCACTGGCTTCCGGAAACCCACTGCATGCGTTGTGGGACATGACGATTGATCCACGCGGGTCGCGCCTGACGATGGAATTCATGGCGCTGGGAAATCATCGCAAAGCAATCCGCGCAGAACTCGCAATCGGCGCCGAACGATCTCGCGAGGCCCAGATCGCCGCGCTGACCTTCATCCTGCGCGAACATGCGTTGGGTGACGCGCTGCCGCCCGAGGTGCTGGCGGTTTTCATCGCCAGCGTCGGCCGAACCATCAGTATCGAGAATCGATTGGGCATCACCACCGGGCACCACAAGACGCTGGGGCTGATCGACGAGTACTTGCAGCGCTACGAATCCCCGCATCCGCGCGCCGCCGAGGCTGCGGCCGCTGGCAACCCAATTACGGAAAACTAGGCGATCGCCTAACGAAACGGATGACGACGGGAGCGCCGGTATGCACACGATCGAGGCCGATTACCTCGTCATCGGCGCGGGCGCCATGGGCATGGCGTTCGTCGACACGCTGGTCTCTGAGACCGAGGCCCGCGTCGTGGTGGTCGACCGCAACGACGCGCCGGGTGGGCATTGGACGGTCGCCTACCCGTTCGTCCGGTTGCATCAGCCTTCGGTGTTCTACGGCGTCAACTCGCTTCGGCTCGGTCGCGACACGATCGACCAGGCCGGTTGGAACGAGGGGCTTTACGAGCTGGCGACCGCCGGAGAAGTCTGCGCCTACTACGACCACGTGATGCGCCAGCAGCTGGTGGCGACCGGGCGGGTCCGCTATTTCCCGATGAGTGAATACCTTGGCGCGGGCCGCCTCGTCACCCTGGCCGGCGACGAGTACACCGTTGACGTGGCGTGCCGGGTCGTCGATGCCACCTACATGCGGGTGACGGTGCCCGCGATGCGCCCACCGCCGTACCCGGTCGCACCGGGTATCGCCTGCGTCTCGCCCAACGAGCTGCCCGGTCGCCCCGCCCATGAGCGTTACGTCGTTGTCGGGGCCGGCAAGACCGGCATCGACACCTGCCTGTGGCTGCTGAGCCACGGCATCGCGCCGGAACGGCTGACCTGGATCATGCCCCGCGACTCCTGGCTGCTGGATCGCGCGACGATGCAGCCCGGGGCGATGTTCGCCGACCGGATCAAAGCCGGCTTCATCGCGCAGCTGCGCGCGATCAGGGACGCCACCTCGCCCGACGATCTGTTTGCCCGCCTCGAGGACGCCGGCACCTTGCTGCGGCTCGACCCCGCGGTGCGACCCACGATGTACCGCTGCGCGACGGTGACCCTGGCCGAACTGGACCAGCTGCGCCGCATCGGCGATGTCGTTCGCCGGGGCCACCTGCTGGCCGTCGAGAGCGACAAGATGGTCCTCGACGGCGGTGAGGTGGCGATGGACGGGCGCGCGCTCTACATCGATTGCACCGCCGACGGAGCCGAAAAGCGGCCTGCCACACCGATTTTCGATGCCGGACGCATCACGCTGCAAAGCATTCGCGGGTGCCAACAAATTTTCAGTGCCGCGCTGATCGCCCATGTGGAGGCGGCCTATCCGGACGACAACGCAAAAAACGAGTTGTGCGTGCCGTTGCCGCACCCCGACACCGACCTCGACTGGCTCCGCCTTGCGCTGGCCGACTACAGCAATCAACTGCGCTGGTTCGACGACCCCGACCTGACCGCCTGGCTGTCCGCGGTCCGGCTGGATCTGTTCGGTCATCTGGTGGGCCAGTTGCTACCCCCGGAGTCGGCCAAGCCCCGGGTGCGCGAGCGGATCCTGGGCGTGGCCAAGACGGTGCTCTCGGCCACCGCCGACAAGCTCGACGAGTTGATGGTCGCCGCGCCCTTACCGCGTGTAACCCAAACGGATTGACGGGGTTTCGTCATTTTCCGGGCTCGGCCGGTGCCGCCGCGAATCCAGGCCGGCGTCGGCTGTGGGCGCGGGCAGAGGTCTTGTCGATCGCCAATATGCGACCGAATAGTCGAGGAGTGAAACGACGGTCACGAGCAGCGCCACGGCAACCACGACAGAATTCAGCGTGCGCCAGACCATGGTCGGCTGTGCAGCGATGGCGTACGTCGTAGTCAGGGTCACCAGGCAAACACCCTGAGCGATCCCCTTCAGCTTGCCACTGCGCCGCGTTCCTTCGTCGTGGCCCGACCGGCGCAGCGAGAGTTGCCGGATCGCGGAGACCGCGGCGTCGCGGCCGATCATCACCACCAGCAAGGGCGCGGGAAGTACGTCGACCGCGAGCAGGGCCACCGCCTCGGTCGTCCGCACCACATGGTCGACGGTGCTGTCCATCATCGCCCCGAAGGGCGTCGTCACGCCCAACCGGCGAGCCAGGTAGCCGTCAAGCAGGTCGCTGGCCTCCACCAGCAGACAGAGCGCGACCATCGCCCATCGGGCGCGGTCGTCCGGCACATACGAGCACAGAAAAAATGCCAGCGCGAACGGCAGCCTGGCCATCGTCACGCCGAACACCAGTCTGCGGGCTGCCGTGGGGGACATGCTCACGTAGGCCTCCCGGCGTCGTGCTGTTGACCATGCACGATAGGCCGGACGGCGGCTTCGCGCAGCAGTAAGACGCTTTTGCTACCCGATGCATAGAAGGATGTCGACGACGTTTCGCTTGCCAGATCCCGACCCCGGGTGTAACCCCAGAGGATATTGATCGGGTGAGGAGGCACGTGACCCCACACCACGAACCCGCGGGCCCGCGCCCCCTGCGCGCGGTGCCCAACGACGGCTACACCGACTGGGAAGCCGTGTACCAGGACAACGCGGACTGGGTGTACCGAACGCTGTTCGCCCGGGTCGGCAACCGGGCGGACGCCGAGGACCTCACCGCCGAGGTCTTCCTCGCCGCGCTGCGGCCGCTGCGACTGACCGCGAGCGTCGGCGAGGTGCGCGCATACCTGCGCGCCACGGCGCGAACGGTGCTGGCCGCGCACTGGCGCGAGACCCTGGGTCGGGAGATAACCTCGATCGAGGAGGACATCGAGCAACCACCCGATAGCGAGGAAGCGATCAGCACCGCACCGGCGCGCGTCGCCCGGGTTCTGGAGAACCTGCCCGACCGCTATCGCCAGATCCTGGAATTACGTTTCCTACAAGGCAATTCGATCAAGGAGTCAGCCGCGGAACTTGGAATCAGCGTTGCCAACGCCAAGGTGCTCCAACATCGTGCGCTGCGGCTGGCGGCTCAGGTCAACGATGGGGGCCAGTCATGAACGCGCGAGGGTTGCGTCGCTACGTCGATGATCTGCTGCGGGGCCGGCGGCCAAAACCGTTTGCGCCCGACGACTTTGAGGCGGCTCAGATCCGTACCGCGATCGAGCTGCGCGCTGCCGGCCCGGGTGACGCCGCCCCACGCCAGGAATTCCTCACCGATCTGCACCGCCGTCTCGCCGAACAAATGGCCGGCGCACCATCCGTGCAACCGGCGCCCAAGCAAAACACCACGCGCCGCCAGGTGATCGTCGGCACCTCCGCCGCGGCAGCCGCCGCCGTCACCGCGGTTTCCATCGATCGAGCCGTGACCGGTGGCATCACCGAAGGCCCAGCCGTCGCAGGACAACTCACGCCCAATGACGGGAGTTGGCAGCGTGTCGCGGCGAGTTCGGATGTGCCGGACGGCCGCATGCACGCGTTCGACCTCGGATCGGTCAGCGGATTCGTTCGCCGCGTCGACGGCAAACTCGAGGCTGTATCCGGGGTGTGCACGCATCAGGGGTGCAAGTTGTGGTTCGACGCGCCCGACGACAGATTGCGTTGCCCCTGCCACTCGACCTCGTTCTCTCCCGCCGGGGAAGTGCTCACCCATCAACTGCCGATCGCCCCAAAGCCATTGCCTACATTGATGGTTCGCGAGGTCAACGGGGTCGTCGAGGTGCTCGCCCCGCCGTACCCCGAACGCCAGGCCTAAGCGGTGTAACCACCCCTCCTATCTGTTGGCGACAGTTCCACAGCCCTGGGAGGGTCGTAATGCCTATTGCCACGTTTCGAAAACACCGGGTCTTGCTTGCGGCGGGAGTGCTCTTGCTGGCCGGCTGCTCGGCTTCGCGGCCCGATGCGCAGGCACCGGTCACGATCAGGCCGGATTCCGGTGCGACACCGTCGATCACCGCACCGCCGGCGAGCGGTAACCAGGTCGCCATCGACGGCTTCGCGTTCGCGCCCGCGACGCTGACGGTCCGTGCGGGCACCACCGTCACCTGGATCAATCGCGACGAAGAACCCCACACGGTGGCCGCGAGCGACGGTTCTTTTCATTCACCCGGCATGGGGACAGGGGCCAGCTTCACCCATACCTTCTCCACCGCAGGGACTTTCGACTACGTCTGCTCGATTCATCCGATGATGCACGGCACCGTGGTGGTGACGCAATGACTCGCGATCCGAACGCGATGAGCCGCCGCCAGCTGATCCGCCACGGGGCCTGGTTCGGGGCGGCGGTCGGGTTCGCCGTGGCCGGCGGCGAGGTGATCTCCCATGTCGCCGGGGCCGCCGCGGCCGAGCGTACGCGTATCCGGCCCGCCCTGCGCTTCGCTCAGGTCAGCGACAGTCACATCGGCTTCACCGGTGCGCCCAATCCCGACGTGTCCGGCTCGTTCGGCCACGCGATCGATCAGATCAATAACCTCGGCTACACACCGGATTTCGTCATCCACACCGGCGACCTCACCCACTTGTCCAGTCCCGAGCAGTTCGACCAGGTGAAGCAGCTGATGAGCGGGCTGAGGACACCGCACGTGTTCACCGTGCCGGGGGAGCACGATTCGGTCGACGACGCGGGGCAGAAGTACCGCAAGGCCTTCGGCGCCGGATCGGTAGGTGACGGGTGGTACAGCTTCGACATCGCCGGCGTTCACGTGATCGCACTGGTCAACACGCTGAACCTGCGCAAACTCGGGCACCTGGGTGTCGATCAGCTGGAGTTCGTCGAGAAGGATGTAGCGGGGCTCTCCAGTGATACTCCGATCATCGTGTTCAGCCATATCCCGTTGTTCGCGATGTACCCGGATTGGGGCTGGGGCACCGACGACGCCACCCAGGCGCTCAGTTACCTGCGCCGGTTTGCTTCGGTGACGTGTATCAACGGGCATGTGCACCAATTGTTTTCCAAGATGGAGGGCAACGTGTCGTTCTACAGCGGGACGACGACCGCCTACCCGCTACCCCATCCCGGCGATGGGCCGGCGCCCAAGCCGATCACCCTGCCGGCCGGACAGCTGCACGACGCGCTGGGTATCCGCGAGGTCAGCTACACCAAGGGCGAGACCGCCCTGGCTTTGAAAGAGCAGAGGCTGCAATGAATATCCTGGTCCGGATCGGTTTCGCCGCGTCGTTGCTCAGCAGCGCCGCCAGCCACGCCTACCTCTATGTCCATGGTTACCAGCACATTCCGATGATCGGCACCAGCTTCCTGGTTCAGGCCAGCGTCTCGTTCGCTGTCGGCGTGCTGATCCTTCTCGGCGGTCCCTGGTGGCTGCGCTGGGCCGCGGCCGCGATCGCCGGCGGATCGCTGGTCGCCTTCGCGTTGTCGCGAACCGCTGGGCTTTTCGGCTTTACCGAGCACGGTTGGGATCCGTCGCCATACGCGGCGATCAGCGTGGGCGCCGAAGCGCTGACCGTGCTGCTGTGGATGCTTTCCGATTACCCCGATGGCCTCAGGTTCGGCCGGCTTCGGAGAGTTCGGCGTCAGACCGCTTCCTCTTGAGTCGCGATTTGAGCGACAGTGCGGGCTTTTCGATCAGGAACCAGCTCAGCGCCGCCAGCGGCAGAGTCGCAATCGTCGCAATGATCGCGAACACCAAGGGATTCAGGGTGACCAGCCCGCAGATAACCAGCAGCTGCTGGATCGGGAAAGCGTAGATGTAGACGCCGTAGGACAGATCCGTCGGCAACCTCAAGAACCTGTTGTGGATGAGCACGCCGGAAACGATGACGGCGTATGCCAGGGGGATGGCGCCAACAAGACGGTAGTCAGGCAGTAGGGCGGACACGAGCACGATGACCACGCTCACCGCGACGAGCGACCATCGAGCGGGAATCGCGTCTTTCCACTGATACACCAGGGCGCCGGCGGCAAACACGATGGCAAACCGCGCAATGCACTGCGCGTTGCTCCAAATGCCGGGGAATGTCATGGGCGGTAAGTACGCGGCCAAGCACACCGCCAGTACCAGCACCACCACAGACGTCCATCGACGATGTGCCAGTCCTGCCAATCCGAGGACCGCAACACCCGCGTAGCAGAGCACCTCGTAGATAAGGGTCCACAGAGATCCGTTCCACATGCCCGTAATTGGGATCCCGGTCGGCGTTCCTCCGACATCGAATTTGAGCACCGCTACTGCGCTGTTTTCCAGCACGTACTCGAATGGCGCGCTGGATAGGAGTAGCTTTGCGGCCGCTCCACCCTGAATCGCCACGCCGATCGGCGCGATGACAAACGCGGTCACCGCCAGGCAGACATAGAGTCCGGGGAGAATGCGAAGGGCTCGAGCAACGAGATAGCCACGGACTCTTGGGTTGTTGAGCCAGCTCGCGGTGATGAGGAAGCCCGAGATCGCAAAGAACCCGTCGACGCCCACCCCGAACAGCAATTGTCGTACTGGCGCGGAAGGCAACACCCCACCCGTGACGGCGAAGGAGTGCCAGAGAATCACTTCGGCTGCCATGGCCAGCCGCAACGCATTCAGTGCATTACTTCGCGGATCAAATACCTGCCCGAGTTTCATACGCTGTTACCAGTGGCCCCCGCTCCCGGGGTTATCCCGTCTTTGCATCTAAGCGCATTCGCCCCCTCTTCGCATAGCGAAACTGGTTCTGGCAACACCGATTGCAACGCGGTAGTGTCGGGATTGGCCGGCTTCGCAGAGTTCGGAGCCAGACCACTTCCGCTTGAGCCGAGATTTGACCGAGTGCGCGGGCTTTTCGATCAGCAACCAGCTCTGCGCGGCCGGCGGCCGCCGTCGAAAGTCCGGCAAACGCTACGGGATTCAGCGTCGCGAGCCCGCAACTTGCCAGCAGCTGCTGAGTCGGGAATGGATAAATGTAGACGCCGTTAGCTATGAATTTTGATTGCCGAAACGACGACGGCATAGGCCAGCGGAAGGGTGCCTACACCGCGCCCTGAACATCTGAAGCCGGCTGCTCGGGAATCGCGCCGGCCGCCGTGGCCCCGGGCGTGCCGTCGGCTTCGGCGCGCGCAGCCCACTTCCGTTTGAGGCGAGACTTCAGCGCCATCGCAGGCTTTTCTATCCAGAACCAACTCATCGCCGCCAGCGGCAGGGTCGCGGTGAAAGCAATGACAAAGAACAGCACCGGATGTAGGTTGGTCACCCCCAAGACGGCCAGCATCTGCTGGGTCGGGAATGCGTAGATGTAGACGCCGTAGGACAGATCCGTACGCAATGTCGTGCGCTGGTGCCGGATTAGGGAACCCGACACGATCACGGCATAGGCCAGCGGAAGCGCCGCGGCCACCCGGTAGTCGGGCAGCACGGCGGCGGCTGCGACAACGATGACGACGCTCAGCGCGACGAGCGACCACCGAGCGGGAATCACGTCGCGCCACTGATACATGATGGCGCCGGCCGAAAACATGATGGCAGAGCGCACGGCGAGCTGGGGGATCGTCCATGCCCCCGGGAAGGTCAGCGGCGGCAACAGTGCCGCCCCGATCACTGCGACCACCAGGATTGCCGGCGAAATCCATCGGCGATTGGCGAGGCCGACTACGCCGATGACAGCAATGGTGATGTAACACAGCACTTCCCAGATCAGGGACCATAGTGAAGCGTTCCAGGTGCCAGGGGATGGAACCCCGCGCGGTGTGCCGCCGACGTCGAACTGAAGCACCGATATCAGCGTCGCGTTTTTGAAGACGTATTCGTACGGCGCGCTGGACTGCAACAGTTTCGCGGCCGAACCACCCTGCACCGCCACGCTGACCGGGGCGAACACGAACGCGGTGATGATCAGGCAGACGTACAGCCCGGGCAGGATGCGCAGCGCTCGGGCGGTGAGGTAGTCGCGGACTTTAGGGTCGCGGAGCCAACTCGCGGTGATCAGGAATCCCGAGATCGCAAAGAACCCGTCGACACCGACCGAAAAAAGGAGCTGCAGCAGCGCGTGGGGCGGCATGTGGCCCGTGATCGGCCAGGAGTGAAACAGCATGACCTCGGCGGCCAGGCCCAGCCGAAACAGGTTCAATGCGTTACATCGAGGGTCGAACACCTCCGCTAACTTCATGCGTCCAAATCCGTATCTGTCGTCGACTCCGCGCGGCCGGCCAGAGTTTGCGCGCGGAATGCCCAAGGTAGTCGATGAACCTCCGACAAACCTCGGTTTAATGCCAACCCGACGTAGCCCGGGCAGGTAGCGAGGACGCAGTCACGCCTCACTGCGCAGATCCGCGGCGAACTTCTGCGCCTCATCCCAGGTGGGCAGCAGGCCGGCCGCGCGCGCTTCGTCGAAGCTGGGGGCGACGGCGTCACGGTCGGACAAACTCGGGGCGACGCCATCGACCAACGGCCAGTCGATACCCAGGGCCGGGTCGGTGGCGCAGATGGTGTGCTCGCGCTGCGGGCTGTATTCCGCCGAGCACAAGTACATCACCGTTGAATTATCTTGCAGCGCAAGGAAACCGTGCCCGAGGCCTTCGGAGATGTAGATCGTCCGGCGATCCTTGTCGTCGAGCAGCACCGAGTCCCACTGGCCAAACGTCGGTGAGCCGATCCGAATGTCGACCACGACGTCGAACACCGCGCCGCGCACGCAGGTCACGTATTTGGCCTGGCTGGGCGGGAGCTGGGCGAAGTGCAGCCCCCGCAGCACGCCGGCCGCCGACACCGAGCAATTGGCCTGCTGCACATCCAACCCATGGCCGGCGAAATCCCGGAAGCCGTGGTCGGTGAGCCATTCGAAGAACATGCCGCGGGAATCGCCGTGAATTTTCGGAGTGATCTCCCAGGCGCCGGGGACTTTGAGTTCGCGAACTTCCATCTCACTGACCCCGTTCTTTGTAGCGGGCTTCCGATGCGTCTTTGAGCGGACGCCACCAGGATTCGTTGGCCCGATACCAGTCAATGGTTTCGCGCAATCCCTCTTCGAAGTCGGTATGCTTTGGCGCCCAGTGCAATTCGTCATACAGCAGGGACGGATCGATGGCGTAGCGCAGGTCGTGGCCGACGCGGTCGGTGACGTGGTCGAAGTCGTCGGGCTCGACACCCATCATTGAAAGCAACGTGCGCAGCACGGTCAGGTTGTCGCGCTCACCCTCGGCGGAGATCAGGTAGGTCGCCCCGATCTGGCCCTTGTCCAGAATTTGCCAGACCGCGCTGTTGTGGTCGTCGACGTGGATCCAGTCGCGGACGTTGGCCCCGGCGCCGTACAGCTTGCACCTTCGGCCGGTCAGCACATTGGTGATCTGGCGCGGGATGAATTTCTCGATGTGCTGGTAAGGCCCGTAGTTGTTGGAGCAGTTGGACAGCGTCGCGCGCACCCCGTACGAGCGCACCCAGGCCCGGACCAGCATGTCGGCGGCGGCCTTGGTCGCCGAGTAGGGGCTCGACGGGTTGTAGGGCGTCGACTCGGTGAACCGCTGCGGGTCGTCGAGTTCCAGATCGCCGTAGACCTCGTCGGTCGAGATGTGGTGCAGCCTTATCCCGTGGCGCCGTACCGCTTCCAGGATCGTGTACGTCCCAACCACGTTGGTGTGCAGAAACGGCTCGGGGTTGTCCAGAGCGTTATCGACGTGGCTTTCGGCGGCGAAGTGCACCACCGCGTCGGCCTCGGCGGTCAGCTGGGAAACCAGCGCGGCATCACAGATGTCACCCTCGACCAGCTTCACGGCGTCCTCGACGTCGGCCAGCGACTCACGCCGCCCGGCGTACGTCAGGGCGTCGAGCACCGTCACTGAAACGTCGGGACGCTCGCGCACCGTACTGTGCACGAAATTCGCGCCGATGAAACCGGCGCCACCGGTGACCAGCAGCCGCATGCTAAAACCCTAACCGAGGGTCGCGGTCAGCTTGCGGGGGTTAGCCCAAGCGGCTCGGCCAGTTCGCTCAGCGAGGGCAGCAGCGTCTCTTCGTTATAGCCGCCCAGCACCTGGATGCCCACGTGGTCGGCGCCCGCGTCCAGGTGCTCGTTGAGGCGCTTCACGATGGCCTCCGGGGTCCCGTAAGCCACCACCGCGTCGATCAGCCGGTCGCTGCCGGGTGCGCGCACGTCGTCCTCGGTGAACCCCAGCCGCAGCCAGTTGTTCACATAGTTGCTCAGCCCCAGGTAGTGCTGGACGAGCTGACGGCCGGCGTCGCGCGCTTTCTCGCGATCGGTGGTCAGCACCACCTTGTGCTCCGGGGCCAAGAACACCGAATTGCCGAGCTGTTCGCGCGCCTTGGCCGTGTGCTCCGGTGTGGTCAGGTACGGGTGCGCGCCGGCGCTGCGTTCCGCGGACAGCGCCAACACCTTGGGACCGAGCGCCGCGAGCACCCGCCGGCTGGTTGGCACCAGCGCCTCGTCGAGGGCGTCCAGGTAGCCGACCAGTGCGGCGTAGGGCTTGACGTACTCCTGGGTGTGCTCGGGGTGGCCCACTCCGATACCGAGCAAAAACCTTCCAGGGTAAGCACTTTCGATGCGCTTGAAGGACTCGGCGACGGGTGTGGCCGCCGCCGTCCAGATGTTGACGATCCCGGTGGCCAGCTGCAGCGAGCTGGTCTGCGCCAAAGCCGGTTCCACCCAGGCCAGATCGGCGTCCGGTGATCCGCCGATCCAGGCGGCCGGATACCCCAGGGCCTCGATCTTGGCGGCCAGTTCCGGTGTGATGGAACGGGTGGGCAGCCAGGCGCCGTAACGGCCGAGCTCGGGCTTCAGCGATACTGCGTCGGTCATCGAGGTTTCCCTCCGGGGTTGGTTACGAGCGGTTCAGTCCGAGCGGCCCCGCCAGTTCAGCCAGCGCCGAGACCAGGTTTTCATCTGGGGTGAGGACCTGCACGGGCACGTGGTCGGCCCCCGCGGCGAGGTGCTCGTTCAGCCGAGCGGCGATCTGGTCCACAGTGCCATAGGCCACCACCGCGTCGACCAGACGGTCGCTACCCGGCCGGACGACCTCGTCGTCGGCAAAGCCCGACCGCTTCCAGTTGTTGCGGTAGTTGACCAGGTTGAAGTACATGTCCAGCGCCTGGCGTCCGACCGCCCGAGCCTGGTCGGCGTCGGTGGTCAACACCACCTTGTGCTCGGGCGCCAAGAACGCCGACGGGCCGATCAACTCGCGTGCGTGCGCGGTGTGCTCCGGGGTGCTCAGGTACGGGTGCGCGCCGGCGCTGCGTTGCGCCGAGAGTCCCAGGACCCGCGGGCCCAGTGCCGCCACCACCCGGCGATCGGCGGGCACGCCGTACTCGTCGAGCGAGTCGAGGTACTCGACCAACGCGTCGTAGGGCTTGCGGTAATCGCTGATCATCTCGCGGTGGCCGACGCCGATCCCGAGCAGGAAGCGACTCGGGTAGGCCTTGTCGATCCGGTGGAACGACTCGGCCACCTCGTTGGCGGGCGCGGTCCAAATGTTCACGATTCCGGTGGCCACCTGCAACGTGGTCGTCGCTTCCAGGATGGGCTCCACCCACTCCAGCTCGGCGGGTGGGGAACCACCCACCCAGACGGCCCCGTAGCCCAGGGACTCGATTTCTTGGGCTTGTTGGGGCGTTACGCCCCGTCCGAACACTCCGAACCGGCCAAGATTGGGTTTGCTTGCAGCTGCGTCGGTCATGCCGTCTTTAAACCCGGCCCGCGGTGACGCTATTCCGCGCTATTGCGAGTCGTCGTCATCCACGTCGTCGTCATCGATGACGGCGACGTCGGCGACGGGCTGCATCTGAAGCGGCAGCAACACGATGAACCGGGTATCGCCGGGCACCGATTCCACCCGCAGATCCCCGCGATGTTTCTTGACGACGATGTTGAACGCGAGGTCCAGCCCGAGGCCGGTGCCTTCGCCGAACGGTTTGGTGGTGAAGAACGGCTCGAAGATGTGCTCGCGGATGTCGGCGGGGACTCCCGGCCCGGTGTCACAGATCTCGACGCGGGCCATGTTGTCGCCGAAGCGGCAGGTGCGCACGGTCAGCGTGCCGCCCGTATCGCGCATCGCGGCGAGCGCGTTGTCGATGATGTTGGTCCACACCTGGTTGAGATCGGCTGGATAGCAAGGGATTTCGGGAAGCGATTTGTCGAAGTCCTTGACCACGGTGATCGCTTTGGCGTCCTTGCTGCCGTCCTTCGTCAATCGGTCGGCGAACATCACCAGCGTGCTGTACAGCAGGTCGTGCACGTTGGCCACCTGGAACGGGGCCCGATCCATTTGCGAATACTGCTTGGCATCGGCGACCAGTGCCGAGATCCGTTTGCTGGCTTCCAGAATCTGGTTCATCAGCAGTTCGCTTTCGATGGTGTAGTTGAGCCATCGGATCGCCTGCTCCAACGAGGCCGTCTCCAGCTCGTCGGCGGCCGCGGAGATTCGGTCGAGCCAATCGGTGTCGATGCCGCCCTCGATGAACGTCGGCGCGATGTCCCACCCGCCGTCGATGCCGTGGTCTTCCAGCCAGTCGCAGACGGCGTCCTCGCGGTCGGCGGTCTCGAGTGCGCTCAGGTGCTGCGACGCCGACTTCGCGACTTGCTCGGCGACCCGCTCCTGCAACCGCACCAACGCGCTCAACGCCTCGGGCGTGACGGTGCCGTCGGCGAGCATCGCCAGCTTGTGCCGCATGTTGGCCACTCGTTCGCGCAGATCCGACGCGGCCCGCGAGATCGCGGCGGCCGGATTGTTGAGCTGATGGGTCAGCCCGGCCGACAGCCGCCCCAGCGCCAGCAGCTTCTCCCGGTTGTCGATGATCCGGCGGGTCCGGTCGGTGCCCACCGCGATCCCGTCGAGCAGGTGGACCGCCATCGGGAACTGGTCGCGCATGAACTGGGCGAAGACGGGCGCGTCCATCACGAAGAAGCGCGACGGCTTGGTCACGTGGACCGAGGCGTCGTAGCTCTTCTGCTTCCCGCCGGTGAACGCCCGCCACGCCCCGGCATAGACGCCGCGTTGCGAGGTGCGGACGGTTTCGATGTCCTGACCGCCGGAGAGCTTGGACATCATCAGCTCGCCCTCGATCAGCACGTAGAAGCAGGTCGCCGGTTCGCCCTCGACGCAGATCGGCCCCGGCTGGTAGTTCTCGATGCACCCGTTGGTGCACAGCACCGCGAGTTGTTCGTCGGTCAGGGCCTCGAACAGGAACAGGCTGCGCAGCTCGTCGGGTTCACACGGCGTATTGGCGGTCATGACGTGCGACCCTTCTATGACTCGGCCAGGTAGCGGTGGACCAGCATCACGGCCATCGACCCCTCACCGACTGCGGCCGCGACCCGTTTGGCGGACGTGGAGCGGACGTCGCCGGTGGCGAACACGCCCGGCACGCTGGTTTCCAGGTGATGCGGCGGGCGGTCCAGGGTCCAGCCGCACACGTTGCGCAGGTCCGGGCCGGTGAGGATGAAGCCGTGGTCGTCGCGGGCCAGCACCCCGTCCAGCCAGTCGGTCCGCGGGGCGGCCCCGATGAAGATGAACATCCGGGCACAGGTGACGTCCTCGCTGACGCCGGTCCGGTTGTTGAGCAGGGTCAGCTTTTCGAGGTGGTCGGTTCCGGTGGCGCACTCGACTTCCGTGCAGGTGCGGACGGTGATCTTGGGGTTCGCCTCGATCTGCTGGATCAGGTAGTACGACATCGACGCCTCCAGCGACGGGGCGCGCACCAGGATGGTCACCGATTTGGCCTCGCGGGACAGGAACATCGCGGCCTGGCCGGCCGAGTTGGCCCCGCCGATCACGTAGATCTCTTCGTCTGCGCAGTCGGAGGCGAACGTCGTAGCGCCGTAGTAGACGCCGCGACCGGTCAGCTCCGTGCACCCGGTCGCGTCCAGCTGCCGGTAGGAGACACCGGTGGCCAGGATGACCGCGTGCGCGTCGACGAAACCGCCGTCGGCGAACCGCACGGTCCGCTTGGGCCCGTTGATCTCCAGGGCGGTGGCAGTTCGGGCGGTGATGAGTTCTGCGCCGAATTTCTCGGCTTGCAGGCGCGCGCGCTGGGCCAGCTGACCGCCCGACACTCCGTCCGGGAAGCCCAGGTAGTTCT
Organism: Mycobacterium sp. Aquia_213; assembly: GCF_026625985.1. Classification (NCBI taxonomy): domain Bacteria; kingdom Bacillati; phylum Actinomycetota; class Actinomycetes; order Mycobacteriales; family Mycobacteriaceae; genus Mycobacterium; species Mycobacterium sp. Aquia_213. Next base: position 4,934,047 of record NZ_CP113116.1, on the reverse strand, counting down.
CGATGCGCGAGCTCTGGCCGGCCTGGCCGCCGGTCGCGGTGCTTTCGATCAGCACCGTGCGCAGCCCCTCGGAGGCGCCGTAGACGGCGGCGGCCAGCCCCGCCGGTCCGCCGCCGATCACGATCAAGTCGTAGAACTCCTGCGACAGCTGGGTCGAGAGGCCCAGCGTGTCGGCCAGCTCGGCGTCGGTGGGTTCGACCAGCGGGTCGCCATGTTCGGTGATGACGACCGGCAGTCGCAGTCCGTCTTCGCCGGCGGCCTTGAGCAGCTGTTCGCCGACGGGTTCGTCGGCCATGAACCAGTTGTAGTGCAGCCCGTTGCGGGCCAGGAAGTCGCGCACCTCCCAGGACCGTGCCGACCAGCGGTGGCCGATCACCTTGGTGTGCGGAATGGCGTGCTCCGGCACCGCGCGCCAGGCTTCCAGCAGCGCGTCGATGACGGGGTAGAGCTTTTCCTCCGGCGGATCCCACGGCTTGAGCAGGTAGTGGTCGAGGTCGACGACGTTGATCGCGTCGATCGCGGCGTGGGTGTCGGCGTAGGCGGTCAACAGAATTCGTCGCGCCGCCGGGTACAGATCCATCGCCTGCTCGAGGAACTCGATGCCCGTCATCTGCGGCATCCGGTAGTCGGCGACGATCGCCGCGACCGTTTCGCCGCGCAGCTTGAGCTGCTTGAGGGTGTCCAGCGCCTCGGGTCCCGATTCCGCGCGCACGATGCGGTGAGCCTCGCCGTATTTGCGCCGGAGGTCCCGGGCCACAGCGCGGGATACCGAGGGATCGTCGTCGACGGTCAATATCACCGGCTTGCGTGACTGCTCGGCGCTATCAATGGGACGTGTCATCGGAGTCAAGTATGCGCTTGTCAGGCCTGGTGTGGTGGGGCGAGGTGGCGCCCGCGAGCGCTGTGATCGCGGATTTTGGCCACGCCGCCCAAGCGGGTACCATGGACCGACGGTGCGACATTGCGCGCCGGCTTTCTTGTGTGTCCGTTCCCTAGGAATTTCCTGTCACCGGCTCACGTTTCAAAGTCGGTGTGAATGCTGTGCCTTTATTGGCGCAGATGAAACGAAACTAAACGACGAGGATTTGACGAGAAGTTATGGCCAAGAAGGACGGCGCCATCGAGGTCGAGGGCCGGGTGGTCGAGCCCCTGCCCAATGCGATGTTTCGCATTGAGCTGGAGAACGGTCACAAGGTGCTTGCCCACATCAGCGGCAAGATGCGGCAGCACTACATCCGCATCCTCCCCGAGGACCGGGTGGTGGTGGAGCTGTCTCCCTACGACCTGTCCCGGGGCCGCATTGTGTACCGGTACAAGTAACCAACCACTAGACGAGAACAGGATCGAAAAGCCGTGAAGGTCAACCCCAGCGTGAAGCCGATTTGCGACAAGTGCAGGGTGATCCGTCGGCATGGGCGGGTCATGGTGATCTGCTCCGATCCACGCCACAAGCAGCGCCAGGGCTAGCGGCGATCGCAAGCGCGGCGTAGCCGGGGGCAGCGGGTCGCCGCAGTGCACTGAATCCCCGGGCCAAGTACCACCCACAACTGAATGCAGACCTCCCAGCACCAATGAGCGGCTGGCATCTATAGAGATGGGCCAGCTCATCCACGTCCGGACGGAGGCCGGACCCCGATCAGATCGGGAACGGGCTGGGATCAGACCTTCGCTTAGAAAAAGAGGAAACGCCACCTATGGCTCGACTAGTAGGCGTCGATCTGCCGCGTGACAAGCGGATGGAGATCGCGCTGACGTACATCTTCGGCGTGGGCCGAACCCGCTCCAACGAGATCTTGGAAGCGACCGGTATCGACCGGAACTTGCGCACCAAGGACCTCACCGACGACCAGCTGACCCACTTGCGCGATTACATCGAGGCCAACCTCAAGGTCGAGGGTGACCTGCGCCGCGAGGTGCAGGCAGACATCCGCCGCAAGATCGAGATCGGCTGCTACCAGGGTCTGCGGCACCGCCGCGGGCTGCCGGTCCGCGGCCAGCGCACCAAGACCAACGCGCGTACCCGCAAGGGTCCCAAGCGCACCATCGCCGGCAAGAAGAAGGCCAGGTAACCCATGCCACCCGCCAAGAAGGCAGCAGCGGCCGCCCCCAAGAAGGGGCAGAAGACCCGCAAGCGCGAAAAGAAGAACATTCCGCACGGTGCCGCGCACATCAAGAGCACGTTCAACAACACGATCGTGAGCATCACCGACCCGCAGGGCAACGTCATCGCCTGGGCGTCGTCGGGTCACGTCGGCTTCAAGGGTTCGCGGAAATCAACGCCGTTCGCCGCTCAGCTGGCCGCCGAGAACGCCGCACGCAAGGCCCAGGAGCACGGGGTGCGCAAGGTCGACGTGTTCGTGAAGGGCCCGGGCTCGGGCCGGGAGACCGCGATCCGTTCGCTGCAGGCCGCCGGCCTGGAGGTCGGCGCGATCTCCGACGTCACCCCCCAGCCGCACAACGGCTGCCGTCCGCCCAAGCGCAGAAGGGTCTAGGTAAAAAGAAATGGCTCGTTACACCGGACCCATGACGCGCAAGTCGCGTCGGCTGCGCACCGACCTCGTCGGTGGCGACCAGGCCTTCGAGAAGCGTCCCTACCCGCCCGGCCAGCACGGCCGCGCGCGGATCAAGGAAAGCGAATACCTGCTGCAGATGCAGGAGAAGCAGAAGGCCCGCTTCACCTACGGCGTGATGGAAAAGCAGTTCCGCCGCTACTACGAAGAGGCCACCCGGCACGCCGGCAAGACCGGTGAGAACCTGCTGCAGATCCTCGAGAGCCGGCTGGACAACGTCGTGTACCGCGCCGGGCTGGCGCGCACCCGCCGGATGGCCCGCCAGCTCGTCAGCCACGGGCACTTCAGCGTCAACGGCGTGCACGTCAACGTGCCCAGCTACCGGGTGTCGCAGTACGACATCATCGACGTGCGGGACGGGTCGCTGAACACCGTGCCGTTCCAGATCGCGCGGGAGACGTCGGGCGACCGTCCGATCCCGAGCTGGCTGCAGGTGGTGGGGGAGCGTCAGCGCATCCTGATCCACCAGCTGCCCGAGCGCGCACAGATCGACGTGCCACTCACCGAGCAGCTCATCGTCGAGTACTACTCGAAGTAACGGACTTTCGAGCCGGCCGGCTCGAAAACCCTAACGGCATCAAATAGCGGGTGCCGAGAAGGAGAAAAGAAAACACCATGCTGATTTCTCAGCGACCCACACTGTCCGAGGAAATCCTCACCGACAGCCGGTCCCAGTTCGTCATCGAGCCGCTGGAGCCGGGTTTCGGTTACACCCTTGGCAATTCGCTGCGGCGCACGCTGCTGTCGTCGATTCCCGGCGCGGCCGTCACCAGCATTCGCATCGACGGCGTCCTGCACGAGTTCACCACCGTGCCCGGCGTCAAAGAGGATGTCACCGACATCATTCTGAACCTCAAGGGTCTGGTCGTGTCCTCCGAGGAGGACGAGCCCGTCACCATGTACCTGCGCAAGCAGGGCCCGGGTGAGGTCACCGCGGGTGACATCGTGCCACCCGCCGGCGTCACCGTGCACAACCCCGGTATGCACATCGCGACGCTGAACGACAAGGGCAAGCTCGAGGTCGAGCTCGTCGTCGAGCGTGGTCGTGGTTACGTGCCGGCCGTGCAGAACCGCGCTTCCGGTGCCGAAATCGGCCGTATCCCAGTCGATTCCATCTACTCGCCGGTGCTCAAGGTCACCTACAAGGTGGACGCCACTCGTGTCGAGCAGCGTACCGACTTCGACAAGCTGATCCTGGACGTCGAGACCAAGAGTTCGATCACCCCGCGCGACGCGCTGGCATCGGCGGGTAAGACCCTGGTCGAATTGTTCGGCCTGGCACGCGAACTCAACGTCGAGGCCGAGGGTATCGAGATCGGGCCGTCGCCGGCCGAGGCCGACCACATCGCCTCGTTCGCGCTGCCGATCGACGACCTGGATCTGACCGTGCGGTCCTACAACTGCCTCAAGCGCGAGGGTGTGCACACCGTCGGCGAGCTGGTGAGTCGCACCGAATCCGACCTGCTCGACATCCGCAACTTCGGCCAGAAGTCCATCGACGAGGTCAAGGTCAAGCTGCACCAGCTGGGCCTGTCGCTCAAGGACAGCCCGCCGAGCTTCGACCCGTCCGAGGTTGCGGGCTACGACGTCGCCACCGGCACCTGGTCCACCGAGGGTGCTTACGACGACGCGGACTACGCCGAGACCGAACAGCTCTAAAAGAATTCCGTCCCGGCCCTACCTGATACGGGGGCCGGCCCCAATTAGGAGATAGCGCAATGCCCAAGCCCACCAAGGGCCCTCGCCTCGGCGGGTCGTCTTCGCACCAGAAGGCTCTGCTGGCCAACCTGGCCACATCGCTGTTCGAGCACGACCGGATCAAGACGACCGAGCCGAAAGCACGTGCGCTGCGGCCGTACGCGGAGAAGCTGATCACGCACGCGAAAAAGGGCACGCTGCACAACCGTCGAGAGGTTCTGAAGAAGATCCGCGACAAGGACGTCGTGCACAAGCTGTTCGAGGAGATCGGGCCGTTCTTCGCCGACCGCGAAGGCGGATACACCCGCATCATCAAGGTCGAGGCACGTAAGGGCGACAACGCCCCGATGGCCGTGATCGAGCTGGTGCAGGAAAAGACCGTGACGTCGGAGGCCGACCGTGCGCGTCGGGTGAAGGCTTCGAAGAAGGCTCCCGAAAAGGCAGAAGCACCCGCCGCCGCGGCGGCACCGGCCGAAGAGGCCGAGGCCGAAGAGGTTGCGGCCGAGGAAGCCGTCTCGGAAGAGGCGACGACCGAAGCGGCTGAGCCTGCTGCCGAGGCCGAAGCGGCCGAGGAGCCCGAGGCTGAGGCCGCCGGCGAGGGTGACGAGTCCACCGACAAGTAGCGAAGACGTCCGTCTTAGGCTCGATATCGCCTATGACGGCACCGATTTCGCGGGCTGGGCAACTCAGGCCGGGCAGCGCACTGTCGCCGGTGTTATCGACGACGCGCTGACGACGGTTTTCCGCACGCCGGTACGGCTGTGGGCGGCCGGGCGCACCGACACGGGAGTACACGCCACCGGACAGGTGGCCCATGTCGATGTGCCTGCCGCCGCCCTGCCGAATGCCTACCCACGTTCGCCGCGCGCCGGCGATCCGGAATTCCTGCCGCTGCTGCGCCGCCTGAGCCGATTCTTGCCGACCGACGTTCGGGTGATCGGGATTACCCGCGCCCCAGCGGGTTTCGACGCGCGGTTCTCGGCGTTGCGGCGGCACTACGAGTACCGGTTGTCGACGGCGGCCTACGGCGTCAAGCCGCAGCAGGCGCGCTACATCACCGCCTGGCCGCGCGAGCTGGACGTGGACGCGATGAGCGCCGCGTCACAAGATCTGCTGGGGCTGAACGACTTTGCGGCCTTCTGCCGTTATCGAACCGGCGCCACCACGATTCGCGACCTGCAGCGCCTGGACTGGTCGCGCGACAGCGACCTGATCACCGCGCACGTGAGCGCCGATGCGTTCTGCTGGCAGATGGTGCGCTCACTGGTCGGGGCGCTGCTGGCCGTCGGCGAACATCGGCGCAGCCGAGAATGGTGTCGTGAATTGCTCAGCGCGACAGCACGATCCAGTGATTTTGCGGCAGCACCGGCGCAGGGCCTGACGTTGGTGCAGGTGGACTATCCGCCCGACGACGAGCTGGCGTCGCGCATCCTGATCACCCGGGATCTGCGCACCCGCTAGCGCTGGGCGTACAGCACGTGTTCGGCCCGCTTGTCGGTGGACACGCAGAGCGAACAGATGTGCGCGGCATGGGCCACGCAGGCCAGCATGTCAGGGCGTTCGAAGTCGTGATTGCAGGCATGGCAGGTCAATTGGTCGGCAGCGGGGTTGCCGTGCTCGTCGTACATCGGCAGCTCGATGCCGTCGTGCGTGCGCCGCAGGTAGTACTTGCCCCGCGTCGCGATCGCCAGGATGGGCGGCATCAGCAGCGCGACAACGATGGCCACCAACGGCGAATACGGCCGTAGCGTTTCGCCGAGGCCGCCGAAGAACGCGGCGATCGACAGCCCCGCGGCCAGCAGCATCGAGCCGAAGCCGACCGGGTTGACGGGATACAACATGCCGCGCCGGAATTCGGGGGCCTTGGGTGAGAGGCCCAGCAGGTACTTGTTGAAGACTATGTCGGAGGCCACCGCCACGATCCACGCCATGCCGCAGTTGGCGTAGAAGCCCAGGATCGTGTTCAGGAAGTCAAACATGTTGGCTTCCATCAGGATCAGCGCGATCGTCAGGTTCACGGCGAGAAAGACGACGCGGCCGGGGTAGTGCTTGGTGACGCGGGTGAACGAGTTGGTCCAGGCCAGCGAGCCCGAATACGCGTTCGTCACATTGATTTTGACCTGGCTGAGAACCACCAGGATTACGGCCAGCGTCAGCGCCAGCCAGTCCGGCATGAAGTTTGCGTAGATCTCGTCGAATTGGTGCACGGGCTGATTGGCGATCGACAGCGACCCCGCCAGGTGGAAGATCAGATAGACGGCCAGGAAGAGCCCGACGATCTGCTTGATCGCGCCGAACAACACCCAACCCGGACCGGCCAACAGCACCCAGGTCCACCAGCTGCGGGAGTTCTGTGGGGTGCGCGGCGGCATGAACCGCAAATAGTCGATCTGCTCGGCGATCTGGGCGATCAGCGCCAGGCATACGCCCGCGGCCAGCAACGCCGAGCCGGCGTCGACCCCGCCGTGCCCTTCTTTGCCGGTGTAGGAGAAGAACTCGCCGACCGACTCGGGATGGCTGGTCACCAGATAGATGAACGGGGCGACCATCAGGATCAGCCACAGCGGCGTGGTCCAAAGTTGAAGCTGGGAAAGGACTTTCATGCCGTAGATCACCAGCGGGAAGATGATCAGGGTGGAGCAGGCGTAGCCGATCCACAGCGGAATGTGCAGGCCCAGCTTGAGGCCTTGCGCCATGATCGAGCCTTCGAGCGCGAAGAAGATGAACGTGAACGTCGCAAAGATCACGTTGGTCACCACGGAGCCGTAGTAGCCGAAACCGCTGCCGCGAGTGATCAGATCCAGATCGATGTTGTAGCGCGCCGCGTAGTAGGCCAACGGAAATCCGGTCGCGATGATCACCACCGCGAAAATCCCGATCCCGCACAACGCATTTGCGGTGCCGTAGGTGATGCCGAGGTTCGCGCCGATCGCGAAGTCGGCCAGATACGCGATGCCGCCGAGCGCGGAGATCCCCACCACCGCGGTGGACCATCGGCGGTAACTGCGCGGGGCGAAGCGCAGCGTGTAGTCCTCGAGCGTCTCCCGGGTGGCCGGCGAGGTGTCACGGTCGGTCGCGGCGGTGGTCGTCACCTCAGCATTGTCCGGTGGCGCGATGGCAACCGCCACTTGAGGCGCCTGGGAATTGTCTGGGCGCCTGGGGTTTCCGGCTACAGCTTGCCAGCGGCGAACGCGGCGGCCTGATCCACCAATCCGGAGTCGATGTAGGAGGGCTGCAGATGCGACGCCCAGACCGCCTTGCCGTTGCCATTGCAGATCGGGTCGCCGGGCGCGCACTCCTCGATCGTCTTACCGGCGAAGGCGGGGCTGAAGCCGGGCACCGGGCCCAGCACGCGCTGGGTGCCGTTGCCGAACAGCGCGACCGCCGCGACGTGTTGATCGATGCCCGGCGGCAGCGGGTTCTTGAACCCGAACGACGGCTGGGTCACCGCGATCACCAGGTCGGCCGACACGGCGCCGAGCGAGTAGCCGCCGAGCACCTCGCGGGTGTCGGGGCAGTGCTTGGCCATCCACTGGACATGGGTGCTCATGTCGTTGGCGCCCTTGGCGGGGTCGACGTCGGCGGGGTAGTTGACCCCGTAGACGCCGACCGGCAGCTGGGTCTTGGCGCGTAGTGAATTGGCGAACGCGTCGCCGACCAGACCGGCGCCGGGCGGTTCCTCACGGCCGCGGGCGAACACCACTTCGGCACCCGGACACGGTGGTGCCGCCGAGGCCACCGGAGCCAAAGCCACCGCGGAACCGACGACCATGAACGTTGCCAGCAATGCGTTGCGAATCCGTCTAACCCCCATGAGCCGATGGTACGCATTTTCGCCCGGTGTTAGTGAACGGCTGTGATCACTCCGCGACCTGGGTGTTACCGGATCTTTGTGCCGCTAGATCTTGGCGGCGACGAAATGCGCGGCCTTATTCGTCAATCCGGGCACGTAGCTGAGGTGGGCTTGCCACGAGTTGCCGTCGGAGCAGATCGGGTCGCCCGTGTGGCACAGGTTGATGATCTTGCTGCCGAAATCCGGGCTCAGGGCGGTCATCAGATTGCCGGCCCGGCCCGACGGGTTCCCGAACAGGGCGACGGCGGCGACGTGATCGGCGGCGTCGGCCGGTAGCGGGTCGCGAAAGCCGAGCGCGGGCAGCGGCGCGGCGGTGACGATGTCGATGACGGCGGCGCCCTGCGAGTAGCCGCCGAGCACCAGCTTGGTGTTGGGGCAGTTGTCGGCCATGTGCTGGATGTGCGCGCTGGCGTCGTTCGCGCCGTCGGTGGCGGCCAGGAAGTCGTCGTTAGCGGGGTAGTTGACTCCGTAGGCGCCGACATTTCGCTGGGTCTGCTGGCGCAGCGAGCTGATGAACGCCCCGCCGACTTTCCCGACGCCGGGCGGCTCGTCGGTTCCCCGGGCGAACACCACCTCGACGGCCGGGCACGCAGCTAAGGCGCGCGGGATCAGCGGAAACCCCAACAGCATTGTGGTCGCGGCGAGGAATGCGGCGGCGGTAACGCTTGCATAACGGTGTGCGCGTGGCCTTTTCGCGGCAAAGGTCATGCCGCGATGGTACAGATTATTGACTGTGTGTTAGTGGACCGCGGCAACCACGTCGGTTTGTGGCGTGGGCGATGCGGGCACCGGCGGGGTGGGTGTCTGCGGGGCGTAGCTCGGTGTCAGCGGGCCGGGCGCCTGCGGGCTCTGCGGCACCGGGCCGGGTGCTTGCCCGGGAGTCTGCGGGCCGTAGCCGGGGGTTTGCGGGCCGGCACCAGGAGTCGACGGGCCGTAGCCGGGCACCGACTGGCCGGTGCCGCCCGTCAGCTTGGATGCGACGAACGCCGCCGCCTGGGTGGTGTAGACGGGGACGTAACCCTCGGTGTGCCCGCTCCACTCGTTGCCGGGTCCGGCGTGGCAGATCGGGTCGTTGGGGTTGCACAGGTCGATGGCCTTGGAGCCCAGCATCGCGCTCTGGCTGGGCAGCGTGCCGCCGGCGCGGTCGGCCACGTCACCGAAGGTGGCCACAGCGTAGATGTTGTTGGCGTACTGCGGCGGTAGCGAGCTACCCCAGCTGATGCCGCCGATCGGGACGCCGGCCACGATGTCCATCACCGACGCGCCCTGCGAGTAGCCGCCGAGCACGATCTTGGTGTTCGGGCAGGTTTCCACGCTCTTCTTGACGCGGTCGATGGTGTCGTTGGCGCCGTCACCACCGTGCAGCTGCAGCTTGCTGGCGGCGTAGTTCACCCCGTAGGGCAGGATGTTCAATCCGGTCTGCTGGCGCAGCGAGTCGACGAAGGCATCCCCGACCTTGCCCAGTCCGGGCGGCTCGTTGGTGCCACGGGCAAAGATGACCTCGACGTCGGGGCAGTCGAAGGCATGCGCGACGGGGGCACTCGGCGTGGCGAGCAGGCCCGCGGCGGTGACCAGGGCGGCAGCGGCCAGGCCGACCACGCGGCCAGCTAACCGCACGCTGCCCGCCCGACGGGAAAGTATGCGGAGTGAAATCACCGGGCAATTTTACCCAAATTGAGACCCAGCCAAACCTGTCCAGCTGTGGATAACCGGCGGCAGCGGCGACTGGTGATCTAGCGTGACCAGCGGTGCCGTGATTCTGAGGACTGATAGTCCGTTGGTCGCGGGTTCGAGCCCCGCCCGCCACACTCGATATCGCCCGGTAGACGCATTCTTGATCGGCGATTAGGGCGCGGAAGGCCCCTGAATTACCGCGTTCTAGCAGTGGTTTGTCGTCGTACTTTCGACAGGATGCGGAGGGATAGGAGCGCCGCTTGCCGTGCAGTCTCCGGCCCGCCGATACGAGCTCGGGCGATGCGGCAATGCACTGTCGCCAACCTCCCGAGCAGCGCATTCGACGCCGTGGTGCGTCAGCCTAACCTGCGCCCGGTCGCTTGCTCCGTCCGATCGAAGAATCTCGACTTCCGGCGGCCATTTCGTTTCAGAGTCAAATATCACGTTGTCAAATTGCGTGCCGGATGATATTTCAGCTCCGGTAAGGTTCGCCTTGCGAAGATCTGCAAAACGAAAGTCAACATCAGCTAAATTCGCCTCAATCAAGTCCATGTTGTATAGATCGGCGCCTTTGAAAACTGCACCTTGTACGTCGACCCGGAGCCATCTTACATCACTCAGATCGGTGTCCCGTAAGTCGACCAAAAGCCTTCTTTCAGACCATAATCCGTTATCCGCGGAATCGTCACCGTCGACGTATAAATGCCATCCAATCTGACCCATTATTGCTTCATTGACCAGCGCTTCATCACTGACCTGGTTTGGCGTAAGGCCCTCGTCGAGATGCGTGTTACGCCGGAGCTGCGCGCAGAGGGCGTGAAGAATGATTTCGCATTCCGCGGTCGTACCTTTGTCACTTGCTCCGATCGCCTCAAACTGTTGGTGATGTCTAATCCAGTCGTCGGCTAATCCGACGAATGAATAAACGCCGGCTACTCTGGTGGCGAAGTGCTCGTCACTAAACTGCTTCGCGGCTTCATCAAATCGCTTCCACAGCAATCCTTCCGCGTCTTCTAGGCGGTTCCACTCGCTGACTCGGCTTTGCTCTATCACCGTGCGCGCAGCTCCCGCGGATGCGCTTGTGGCGACCACGACCGCGCCCAATGGTGCGAGTACACCCCCGATCCGCCCCGAAACCCAGTTCCAATGGAGGGCTGCCACTACAAGCGTCGCCAGAAATCCGACGCCGACGAGCGTTGCCGCGAGCGAATAGCGATACCAAGCTTGGAGGCCAGCGGATACGCTGGCGAGCCGGGGCGAGGGTTCTTGTTGGATTCGGTCGGTAAGCGCGTCGGTTTCTTTGATTGAGTTCGGACTGGACGTCCCAAAACCGAGCGTTATGAGTGCTGTCCCGACTACCAGAAGAACGCAACCAACTGCCAACGATGTACGCGACCAGTGCACCAGTCCACCAAAAACTCCTCCGAGGGCGAGAATTAGGGTGACCCCGCCAAGTAGTCGTAGTACCGCCATAATGACCTCCTTGGCACCTAGGAGCAACGGACGGCAGCGTACTCAGAAACTATCTGTGTGAACAGTGACGCTGTCTCATTCGGATCTCTCATCGCGCTCAGCACTGACCCGCTCAGAACCCGGGCCCTGGTTAGGCTGGCTGCCTCGGATCGTGGGAATCGAAATCTGCCGTAGAGTTGGCGACCAACCGCTCGTCGGACTCTTACGTTGGGATATTGAATAGCCCGCCGGCCTTTGGGCTGACCCGGCGTCGTAGCCATGTTGCGATGGCCAAGGCGCCGGACACGGCGTCCGCACACTGGCAAATCGCGGGGGAGCTGTCCGGATTCGTCCGGCATGGTCCGCACCTAGTGATTCCTCCGTCCCGGTTTGATCGGATTGAGGCGTGAAGATCTCGATTGAGCTCTGCGGCTCCGCGTGGTGTGAGGTAGGTCGTACATTGCGGTTGGCGATTGCCAACTGGGGCAACACCGTGAGGCTTTGCGTGTGCCTCACTGCGATTGCCGGAATCGTGACGTGCGCCCCGTGGGTATCGTGTGTTGTGACGGAACGATAACCAAGGGGTCTAGCCGAGTGACACCACAAGTCTTAGCCAAGGAGTTGAGCACGTTACGGTTGGATTGCGGCAAGCCATCGTTCAGGGAGATGGCGAGGCTTGCGAAGAGAGCCGAAAGATCCGTTCTGCCAAAGAGCACAGCCGCGGACGTCCTTAACAAGGGGCGAATTCCTTCCCTGGAGACGGTCATCGAGTTCGTCTTAGTCTGCGCCGAGGCCGCAGCCGACAACGGGATCGAAATCGACAAGGCGCGAACAGATCAAGAAATGTGGCGCCGGCTGTGGTTGTCAGCTCAGACGACACATACTGCCGACGCCCGCGGAGAGCGTCATAAGGCCGAAAACTTAGGGTCCCTGCAGGACGCGCGCGAAGCACTCATCAGCCGACAACGTGCGGAACTTGAGAGTGAACTCAATGTGTATCGCAGCCTTGTCGGAGGCTTCTCACGCGATGCACTCCTGCGCGCGCTTAGACACGCAGCGCGTAATGAAATCACCAGTCCGGTTGGCGTTCGTACGCCAGTGTGGGAAACCGCTCTCCATTTCCGGTTTGTGGTTGACAGCCCAGATCATGAACTTGAGGTACGCCTTGAATTCGACAGCGCTGCTGTAATTTCGAAACATCCGTGGGACCAGGACATGTCGATTGACGACTTCCTGCAGAGCCTGGTAGATGCCGTACGGTCGGCTGGAGCTGATTTGGGTACGGGGCTTAATGATCCGACCCAATCGATCGAAGATCTCTCCGAAATGCTAATCGAAGTCACGAAACTTCGTTCTCAAGAGCTGCGGGGGTATCGAGGCCTTTTGGTGCACATAATCGAGCGTGTAGATGGCTGGTATTTCACTGACTTCGCTGTCTATCCGGTTCACAACCTTGGCTACCAGATAACTGTCGATCGGTTAGACGAACTCGACTGGGAGGATCATTTGGAGGGTAAGGGCTGGAGAGATTCTCGCGCTCTTCTTGGTTTTGCCAGACGTCTCTATGGCCAGGGTGCCCCCGAAAATGAGAACACCGCGCACCTTGCCGATCAGTGGAAAAACGTTTGCATTGCGCCCGCGGCTGTTGCTCCGGCACCGCAACCCTAAAACGCCCGAAGTCTAGGGCAATAGACGACGGATAGGTATCCGGACGATTGATCTGGTTATTCGCCGCGTATGCGGGGCTTCGGGCCAGGAGATTGCCGACTGTGAAGGCTGCGACCTCGTCTTCACAACTGCGCCGGCTGGCGCCCCTAACATCGACGTTCGCAGCGCCAAGGACTGCTGAACAGGAGATTGGGCTCACCGACACCCTCAAGAGCGCCAAGAGTCTATTCGGCATGAAATCCGTGAACCGCCGCGATGACGCGCCAATCGTCTTCGCGGGACAAGACGCGTCCGGCAAGTTGATGTATTCGATCAGCTGTTGGCTTCGGATCGCGAACGCTTCTTGAGGTCGCCTCTTTCGGCTCAGTCACATTAGATCTCCTGCTCGCGCTGCCCGGCACTCTTACGACCAACCACGGTCGCACACTCGGCTGGCGTGGAGGAAGGGCTTGCGCCCGTCGCGGGGCTGCCGATGAGGGTTTACGAGGAGCCCTGCAATCTGGCAGCGCAAGAACATGCGCCTTGTCGGTGGTTGTCGTCACACTTCCGGCAACCCTTTGGTTAGCTGCGATGCGGTAGCAGCCGCTGCTAGCCCCGGTTTGAAGCAGAAGCGCTGGAAAACAAGGGGATTGGACAGCCCGCTGTAGGTCAATTTTCTGGCCTAGCAGAGTTTGCTACAGGGCCAGACCTAGGAGCTCACAATCCGTTGATCGCGGGTTCGAGCCCCGCCCGTCCTCAAGATCGTATTGCGATCGGCATATCTCTGCCGTCGCGTCGGCAGTGTTTCGTACCAGCCCGCAGACAGTCCGTCGTGCGGATCACGGTGAAGCGCAGTTCACGGTGCCATTCTGCGGGCTGGAGCTTCCTGCCCCGCTGGGTTCAAGAGTTACGTCAACAGGCGGGCGAAAAGTGACCTCACGTCGCTAGGTATCCATTCGGGCATATCCACGTAGATATGATCAATTACGGCGTGCTTCAACTTTGTCTTGAACCTTCGCAGACCCGGAAATGCAGTCAACAACCATTCCTCCCAGTCATGTCCCTTTTGATCGAGAACAAAACAAGGCACGGCCACCGAAGCCCCACCCTCATAGGTAACAGTTCTGCTGGCAGTCGGATCCAATAGTTTCTGTCGTATGTACGGGATCTGTTCGTAAGCTTTTTGCGATACATAATCGCATGCACGCTGGGCATGTGCTGGATCAGATTTGAAATATGGAATATCTGAACCGAATATTTCGGAGGCGGAGGCGATTTGTTCGCGTACAAGAAGGAGTCCGACCGCAACCGGATCGAGAATAATATTTTCCAGTGCATATCGATGGGGCGCGAATACTACGCCCTCGGGCAGGTCTTGCTCGCTCCCGCCTGCATCGCGATCAACGATACCGAATATCTTGACACCGTTGCTGCGCAATCTTTCGACCATTTCAGCAACTTTGTAGCGATTACTATCTGCGATGGTACCTGACGGAATGAACACAAGCGACATTGGCGTTTGCATCTCGGATTTGAGTTTTGTGAACAGCGCTTGGTAGCACTGCTGATCATCCTCGGCTTCAACGAAGACCTGTCTTCTATGGTCGTTGGAAACGCTCAGCGTTGGAACCCCGACTAACAGGCCGGTTAGTGCTTTATCGCGTGAGAATTTTTTGATCCTGGGCGTGCCGTAGGGGCTCATTACGAAGAGGGATTCTTCAGGGGCGAGCGCAACCGTCGTCGGCGAGTGAGTGGTCATAATGACCTTCACTTTGTGGTCTATGACGAACGTCTCGGCAAGTACCCTAAGCAGGCTCTTCGCCATCGATGGATGCAGGCTGGCATCTGGTTCGTCGAGCAAGAGCACCTTGGGCATTTGAAGCATAGACTCTTTGTGGTTCGATCCGGTGTACAAACTCATAGCGACCGCCAGCAAAACCTTTTCACCTGAAGAAAGCGAATTGACTTCAATTTGCTCGCCGCTAGGGCGCGTCAATAGCGGGTCAAAGAGGGCCGCGGCTTCGAAGCCGGTTGGATGATTGAACTTGTAGTCGATTCCGATCGAGCCCAAAATATCGTTAAGCAAGTTCCAGGGGGGCGGGCCGTTCTTCTTTTCGAATTCATCGCGTGACAATGGCCGTTCCTTGGGATCGCCACCATGTAACTTCTCAAGTTCCGATAGTTGGTTCCGTGCAGATCGAGTATGATAAAACATAAATAAGTCGCTGATCCCTATTGTGAATGGATCATAGCCCATGAGAAATGGTGAGAATATCCTAAAGTCTATCTCTGAAAATTCGGCGATTGGCTTACCGCTTCGATGCTCCAATTCAGTCGCGGCGTCGAGCCGAATTGCTCCCCTTTCAACGAGTGTTTCGCGTATCCATTGGTTTCTGTCACTTCCGGTGGGTTGGAGTTGACCCCGGTCGATTTCTCTGCGGATATTGGTCAGCACGTTGTGAATATTGACCCATGGCTCCTGCACCTGATCAATTTGACGAACTCCACCTCCCGAAATCGATAGAGCCCCGAGGGGAAACCAGCGAATATTTCGCCCTCTCTCTCCGTCAGAAAATTCGAGTCCCTCGATCACAATATTGCCGGTCTCTATTCCAGAAAGGAGTTGCGTTTTGCCTGACCCGTTGGCCCCTGAGAGCACTACAAAATCTGCTAATGGTTCTGAAAGGTTGGAGCCGGTAATTGAGAAATAGGGTCGAACTAATTTCAGCAGCATAGATACCTACCCAGACTTCCGCTCCTCGGACGACTATTGCTGCGAATCGCAGCTGGGTCCACGATGGCGACGGAACCGCATGCCGCACTGTTAACTTCCAGCATGCGGGCATCGTCGCACGACAGTCGATGCGCGTCGGCAGAATCGCCGCCAACCAGGTGCCACTTGTTGCGCTGTGATGCCAAGGGGTGGAGCAAGGGTGAGTGAGGCCTCGCTGTGCCTGGACAGCGCGGCACAAAGTGCCCTTGCCGGAGGTGCGACCAACAACCGCCCGACGGATAGCGGGCCAATCCGCACGAGGCTCGTCCGACCCGCTGGACGCCGGCAAAGCCCGGCAGGTAAAGCCGCATACTAGGGAACAAATTCCGACAGTCGTCGCCATGTCCCCTGGTACACCGCCAAATCCCGTTTGCTCAGGTCAGGCCGTCTCATAATCCGTTGGTCGCGCGGTCGAGCGGACTCGGTCATCATTCCGAGCACTTCCGCGCCGTCGATCCCGGCCCGGGCAACCCCGGCGGAATCCTCGGCGAGGAGTTCCTCGCACCGATGGGGATCACCCCTTACCGCCTCGCCAAGGCGATCGGGGTGTCGCAGACGCGTGTGGGGGAGATCCTCGCCGGCAAGCGCCGGATTAGCGCCGACACCGGACTGCGGCTGTCCCGGGCATTGGGGCTGAGCGACATGTTCTGGATCAACCTGCAGGCACGCTACGACGCCGACCTGGTTCGCATCGAAAAGAGCGACGAACTGGCGCACATCAGCCGCCTGGCTGCTAGCGGCTCGTAGTCGTTTTGACCTGCGGGGATGTAGGTCGGTAAGCTGCTCCGTTGGCGTGCGGTACGCCGGGGACTCGGGTCACTGTCGGTCGCCGAGACCAAACCCCAACCGCGGACGCCTGACCGGCACCCGGCTCGAACCGGGATCCACCCGAGAGAAAGAAGGTAAGCGCTGTGCCCACCTACGCGCCAAAGGCGGGTGACACCACGAGGTCGTGGTACGTCATCGACGCCACGGACGTAGTGCTTGGACGCCTTGCCGTCGCGGCAGCCACCCTGTTGCGCGGTAAGCACAAGCCGACGTTCGCCCCCAATGTCGATGGCGGCGATTACGTCATCGTCATCAACGCCGACAAGGTCGCCCTCAGTGGCGACAAACTGCAGAGCAAGCTGGCCTACAGCCACTCGGGGTATCCCGGCGGTCTGCGCTCACGCACGATCGGCGAGCTGCTGGAAAAGCACCCCACCCGCGTCGTTGAGAACGCGATCGTCGGCATGCTTCCGCACAACAAGCTCAGCCGTCAGATCCAGAAGAAGCTTCACATCTACGCCGGCCCGCAGCACCCCCACGCGGCGCAGCAGCCGGTTCCGTTCGAGATCAAGCAGGTGGCCCAGTGACCGAGACCAACGAGGCAGCACCCGAGGAGACCGTCGAGGTGGTCGTCGAGGTGACCACTGAAGAGGCCCCGGCCGAGACCCCCGCGGAAACTTCCGCCGAGGCTCCCGCGGCCCAGCCCAGCAAGCCGATCGTGCTCGAGCGGCCCATCCAGACCGTCGGCCGCCGCAAGGAGGCCGTGGTGCGGGTGCGCCTGGTACCCGGCACCGGCAAGTTCGACCTCAACGGCCGCAGCCTGGAGGCCTACTTCCCGAACAAGGTGCACCAGCAGCTGATCAAGGCCCCGCTGGTCACCGTCGATCGGGTGGAGACTTTCGACGTCTACGCCCTGCTGCACGGCGGTGGTCCGTCGGGGCAGGCCGGCGCGCTGCGTCTGGGCATCGCCCGGGCACTGATCCTGGTCCAGCCCGAGGACCGGCCCCCGCTGAAGAAGGCCGGCTTCCTCACCCGTGACCCCCGCGCCACCGAGCGCAAGAAGTACGGCCTGAAGAAGGCCCGTAAGGCTCCTCAGTACAGCAAGCGCTGATCAGCGATCACTTTCTGGCCGCGACCGCGCATCTTGTGCGTCTTTTGTCCGCCGTCTTCGGCGTGTCGTCGCACAAACATGCGCGGTTGCGGTCACAAAAGTAAGTGCACTTTGTGCGCATGACATCACTGTGAGAGGTTTGTTCGATGGGTCGACTATTCGGCACCGACGGTGTACGCGGAGTCGCCAATCACGAACTGACGCCTGAGCTGGCATTATCGCTGGGCTCCGCGGCCGCGCGCCGCCTTGCGGGTGCCGGAAAACCGGGCCGCCACATCGCCGTGATCGGGCGCGATCCCCGGGCCAGCGGCGAGATGCTCGAAGCCGCGGTGATCGCCGGCCTGACCAGCCAGGGTGTGGACGCGCTACGCGTCGGAATCCTGCCCACCCCCGCGGTGGCGTACCTGACCGGCGCCTACGACGCCGACTTCGGCGTGATGATCTCGGCGTCGCACAACCCGATGCCCGACAACGGCATCAAGATCTTCGGCCCCGGCGGCCGCAAACTGGACGACGACACCGAGGACCAGATCGAACAACTGGTCGCGGCAGGTCCGGGAGTGCGCCCCGTCGGCGCCGGGCTCGGCCGCGTCAACGACGCCGAGGACGCCGCCGACCGCTACCTGCGCCACGTTGGCAAGGCCAACACGCAGCCGCTGGACGGCCTGACCGTGGTCGTCGACTGCGCCCACGGCGCGGCATCCTCGGCCGCACCGCGCGCCTACCACGCCGCCGGTGCCCGGGTCATTGCGATCAACGCCGAGCCCAACGGGCTCAACATCAACGATCGCTGCGGATCGACGCACCTGCATTCGCTGCGCTCCGCCGTGCTGGCCCACGGCGCCGACCTGGGGCTGGCGCACGATGGCGACGCCGACCGGTGCCTGGCCCTGGACGCCAAGGGCGAGCTCATCGACGGCGACGCCATCATGGTGGTGCTCGCGCTGGCGATGCAAGAAGCCGGCGAACTCGCGTCCAACACGTTGGTCACCACCGTGATGAGCAACCTCGGGCTGCACCAGGCCATGCGCTCGGCGGGTGTCACGGTCCGCACCACCGGTGTCGGTGACCGCTACGTCTTGGAGGAACTGCGGTCCGGCGAATTCAGCCTGGGCGGCGAGCAATCCGGGCATATCGTGATGCCCGCGCTGGGCTCCACCGGCGACGGCATCGTCACCGGGTTGCGCCTGATGACCCGGATGGTGCAGACCGGTTCGTCGCTGGCCGAGCTGGCCGCGCCGATGCAATCGTTCCCGCAGGTCCTGATCAACGTCGACGTTGCCGACAAGGCCACCGCGGCCGCCGCGCCGTCGGTGCGCAGTGCGGTCGCCGAGGCCGAGGCCGAACTCGGGGACACCGGTCGAATCCTGTTGCGCCCCTCGGGAACCGAGCCGATGATCCGCGTCATGGTGGAAGCACCCGAAGAGCACGTTGCGCAGCGGGTGGCCACTCGCGTCGCTGACGCGGTCAGCGCTGCAAGCTAGTTCGCCCGCGCGGGAACCCCGACGGGGACCGCGGCGTCGGATTAGGCATGGGAATACGACACACCACTTTTGACCGCACCGGTATCGACGTCGCGGCGGTTCATCGGGTTGCCGATCAATTGCGGGCCGCCGCCGAACTGGTCGACAGCGCTGTTTGTGATCACTTGGCGGCGTTGGCTTTCAGCGGCGCGACGGCCGGCCGGACCTACACCGCGCGCGGCGATGCATTGCGGGCCGAGCTGGAGCGCTTGACGGCGCAGTTGTCGCAGTGGTCGCGGGCGTCGGTCGCGATCGCCGTCGCGCTGCGGTCCGGCGCGCAGCGCTATGCCGACGCCGAGCTGTATGCCGCGGCGCGAATCGCCTGACCGTGGCCGATCGGTTAGACGTCGCCGAGCGCCTCGCCGAAGGCCGGGTCGCCGTCGAACACACCCAGGCATACGTACGGGCTTGCCAGACAACGGGATACCGGCATCCGGACCTGACGTCGCACCCGTCTCAGGTCCGGGATTGGTTCGACAGCGAAGACGGCCTCGATCTTCGTGTCCTCGACCGCGACTGTGCACAGCTGCGAGCTGCTGGCGCGGCGGCCGTCGAAGGCCTGCGTATTCAGCACGATCAGGTTGCCGAGCTCTCGGCGGCATGGACGGGGGCGGGAAGCGACGCCGCGGTCGCGTTCCTGCAACGCCATTGCGATGCCGCCAACATGGTTGCCACCGAGGTGCGGGCGGCCGCGCAGCGGTGTGAATCCCTGCGCGACAACTTGTGGTATCTGCTCGACTCCAAGGTCGAAACCGCCATCGCCATCGACGATCGCAGCCAGGCACAGCGGTCGGCGTGGTTGACCGCCGCCGCAGTGGTGACGGCCGGGGCGGGGGAGCGGTCGACGGCCGAGCAGGTGGTCCACGGGCAGATAACGCCCTACGTGGACAACGACATTCGCAACGACTGGTTGACGGCCATGCGGGCTTCGCTCTCCGCGTTCGGAACTGCCTACGACATGGTGACCGACCGAATGCGTTCCGCGCCCGCGGTGTACTTCGACGCGCCCGGCGACCTCGGGCCCGGGTTTCAGCCGTCCCCGCCGCCACCTCCCCAGCCGCCACCTCCTCCGCCGGTGCCGGCTGCGGCGGTGACCGCGCCCGCAGCCGTGCTTCCCGGCGTTGCGGCGGATCCGGCCTCCGCCCCAACGGCTTTCGCCCCCGCGGCGGCTCCGCTGCCCCCTGCGCCACCGCTATCGGACCCTGTGTCACCACTATCGGACTTGGGCTCCGGGCTCGGTGATGTTTCCGCCTTGCCGACGGGTGCCGGCGGACTGGGTGGGGGAGCCGGCGGTCTGGGCGGGCTCAGCGGGCTGGCCGGGCGGATTGTCGACGCGATGAGTGGTCTGCTGGGTTCGGCGACAGACGGGCTTGGTGATTCGTCGGGGCTCGACGATCCGCTGGGGAAAGACCCGTTCGACGACGACACCTCGGATGAGGATCCATTCCACCCCGACGACGAGCATGACGACGCTGACAATAAGCCCGATGAGGCCGACGCTGAAAAGGTCGATGGGCCAAAGGAAGCCGACGAGGCTCAACCGGTGGATGCATCGCCGCCCGCCGAGACGCCGCCACTACCGGTGGGCGAGCAACCACCCGCGAGCGCCCCTGCCCCGGCGGCAACGCCTGCTCCTGCCGCCGCCCCGGCGCCGCCGACCGAAGGGTCAACGCCGTGTGAGATTGCCGCGGACCAGGTTCCGCAGGCGGGGCAGTGACGCCTCAGGCGCCGCGCAGTTCCAGCACTTCTTCGACGAAGCGCACAGCCTCTTTGGGGTCGGCCGCCGCCGGGCTTATCAACAGCGTCGTCACACCGGCCTCGGCGAAGGCGGCGATGCGTTCGGCGATGAAACCGCGTGGGCCGATCAGCGACATCCCCCGCACCAGATCGTCGGGCACCAGATCGATGGCCTCTTTCTTGCGGCCGGACAGGTACAGCTCCTGGATTTTGTCCGCGATCTCGCCGTAGCCGTAACGCGTGGCCAAGCTGTGATAGAAATTGCGGCCCTTGGCGCCCATGCCACCGATGTAGAGGGCCAGCTGCGGCTTGACCCAGGCCAGCCGCTCCTCGACGTTGTCGCCGATGGCCGTCGACGCGTGCACCATGATGTCCAGCGGTCCGAGGGCCGGATCCCGCTTGGCGGTGCCGGCGGCCAGCGCCTCGCCCCAGACGGTGTCGGCCTTCTCCGGAAGGTAGAAGACGGGCTGCCAGCCCTCGGCGATCTCGGCGGTGAGCTCGACATTCTTCGGGCCCAGCGCCGCGATCGTAATCGGAATACGTTCGCGCACAGGGTGATTGATAAGCTGAAGCGGCTTACCCAAACCCGTTCCGCGGTCCGCGGGCAGCGGCAGCTGGTAGTACTTGCCGTCGTATTGGACCCGCTCCCGGCGCCACACCTTCCGGCAGATCTCCACGACCTCGCGGGTGCGGCCGATCGGGGCGTCGAACGCGACGCCGTGAAACCCCTCGATGACCTGAGGGCCCGACGTCCCGATACCGAGCCGGAATCGGCCCCCGGACACGAAATCCATACCCGCGGCGGTCATCGCCAGCAGCGACGGCGTGCGGATGTAGATGGGAACCACGCCAGTGGCCAATTCGACGGTGTTGGTCTTGGCGGCCAGGTAACCGAGCTGGCTGATCGCGTCGTACGAATAAGCCTCGGCCACTACGGCGATGTCGATGCCGGCCTTTTCAAGTTCGACGATGCGGTCGACGGCTTCGTGGAAGCCGCCCGAATAGTCCAGAGCGATTCCGATTCGCATGAACGACACTTAATCACGCCGGGCAGGGCGGGTCGCGGCGCGGTGCTCTTGATGAGTTCGCAGCGCGTGTAGCTGATTGCTACACTGGTTACAGAATGCTACAGAATTGAGGAGAAATGGCTGACAGCGCGGATCGAGTTACCCGGTTCGCCGCGGACCTCGTCGACAGTGCGAAGGCCGAGGGCGCGCGGCAGAGCCGATCGGCCAAGCAGCAACTGGATCACTGGGCGCGGGTGGGGCGCGCGGTGTCGAGCCAGCACTCCGCTGCACGTCGCCGGGTGGAGGCGGCGCTGGCCGGGGATTTGGAACTGGGCGAATTGAGTGTCGAAGAAGGTGTCGTCTTCAACGCCGAAATCGCCGCGGCGATCCAGGAAAACCTCAACCAGGCCAACTACGGCAAGCTGCTGGCCAAGCGTGGCGTCACCACCGTTGCCCTTAACGAGGCCGGCGAGATCGTCGAACACCGGCCCGATGGCAGTTCGACCGTGTTGACGGCGAACTCGCGACCCGCACGGCGCAAGAAGGTGAACGCCGGGGCCCGATGAACCGGCTCGACCTTGTCGTCGGGCCCAACGGAGCCGGTAAATCAACCTTCGTCGAATTCACGCTCGCGCCGCTGCTGCCGACAAGCGTCTTCGTCAACGCCGACGAGATCGCCAGACAGCGCTGGCCTGCCGACGCTGCTGCCCATTCCTACGAGGCCGCGCGGATTGCGGCCGGTACCAGGGCGAGGCTGATCGAACTGCGCCGATCGTTCATCGCCGAAACGGTGTTTTCTCACCCGTCCAAACTCGAGCTGATCGACAGCGCGCACGCGGCGTCCTACACCGTCGTCCTGCACGTGTTGCTCATTCCCGAGAAGCTGGCCGTGGAGCGGGTCAAGCATCGGGTCGCCGCCGGCGGGCACGATGTCCCCGAAGCCAAGATTCGTCAACGCTACCAACGGCTTTGGCCACTGGTTGTCACCGCCGTCGCACGCTGCGACTCCGCCACCGTGTACGACAACAGTGCGCTCAAAGGCCCGCGCATCGTCGCCCAAATGAGTTTCGGCCAGCCGGACGGGACACCCACGTGGCCGGCGTGGACACCCCGCGAGTTGACGTCGCGCTGGCCCGCATAACGCGGCCGATCACTTCAACAGCGCGACGATCTTCTCTTCCAGAGCGACCGGTTCTGCCTCCGGGTCGACCGGAGTTGTCTTGGGCAGCACCACATCTGGATCGGCGAACTCGCGGTAGGTTTTGTCGCCGGCGAGCGTAGCGAGCAGATATCCGGTCAGCAGGGCTCGAACCGATCGCTGGGTGCGGCGGTTGGAGCCGGGTAGCCCGAACACCGACGCCAGTCGCCGGCCCTCGCTCAACCCGCCGGGCTCGGCTTTGCTGACGATGCGCAGCGTGGCCGAATGCCACGCGCCGGAAAGCGCCAGTGCGTTGGAGTTCAACGCCTTTGGATCTCCCGGTGCGGTCAGGATCAAGCCCGGCACCTTCAACGACGCGGCCGGCTGCTCGGCCGGGGGAGACGTGACGGTCGGGAAGACCGCGACCGTCGCTGCCAGTGTGTTCGGCATTCCGGCCGCGGTGAACACGGCGGCCGAGGCGCCAAAACCGTGGCCCACCACCCCGAGCTTTGCGGGATGCACGCTGATGTTGCCCGGCCCCAGCCGCACACCCGCGACGATGTCGAGCGCGGTGCCGAGATCAGAGGCCAAATTGAGGACCGAAGGCGCCAAACCTCGCTCGGTGTCGGGGGCGCCGGCCACGATGCCCCACGACGCGAGATGCTCGAGCAGACCCGCATAGCGGGCGGTGCCGGTCAGCCAGTCGTGACCGAAGGCGATGCCGGGGAGGTTCAGACCGGACTCGGGGGTGTAGACCACTCCCGGCAAACCGGCAAAAGCAAGGTCACCACACAAAACTTTGTGTGGGCCACGGCGGCTGAGGGCGGTGACGAGCTTGCGGATGCGGGCCACCCGTTGACGTTAGCGGGGATGGGTCCAATGAGTCCACGTGACACCGTCCCAGTACCGCTGCCCCGGCCCGCCCGGGTTGGGGTACCACCCCGGCGGCGGTCGCAGCGGACGGGGCGGGACGGCCGCGGGTGGCGTGGCAAACGGTCGAGGCACGACGGCCGCAGGTGGCGGGGCAATCGGGCCGGCGGGGGCATAAGGATTCTCTGCCTGCGGCACCGGGGCCTCCTTCGCCAGCGCACGCACCCGGCGAATTGCAAGGTAGTTGCGGACCAGCGCTATCGGGTTCAACAGGAAAAGCGACACGAGGCCCCACCAGCCGGTGACCAGACAATGCAGTTGTGCGTCGCGATATGCCTTCTCGCACTGTTCGAGCGTGCCGGTGAAGGTGAGGCTGCGCTGGACCCACAGGACGAACACGCCGGTGTGTTCGTGGAGCCTGACGGAGAAGCGGCGGTACGGATCGGTCAAAACAAGCCTTTCGCCAGGTGGGCGGCCCAACGATAGTGCCGGGCCGCACCCGTCGGCGTCACTCGCGGCGTCGAGTGTTGCACCAGGGTGTCGACTGTGTGCCCAGGACGACCCCAGCGCACACTCGACGTGGGTTTTAGCAGGTTGATGCCGTTCGAGCACTCCGCCGGCCACGCGACGGGCCAGCCCGGCAGCGCAGCTGCATTATTCTGGTCAGAATGTGCGGAATCGTCGGCTACGTGGGGCAGGCTCCTGCCTGCCAAGTCGTCATGGACGCACTTCGTCGCATGGAGTACCGCGGCTATGACTCGTCGGGCATCGCGCTCGTCGACGGCGCCGGCAGACTCACCGTGCGCCGCCGGGCCGGCCGGCTGGAAAACCTGGACAAGGCGGTGGCCGAAATGCCGCCGGAGGACCTGGGCGCCACCACCGGCCTGGGCCACACCCGCTGGGCCACCCACGGTCGTCCGACCGACCGCAACGCGCACCCGCACCGCGACGCCGCCGGCAAGATCGCCGTTGTCCACAACGGCATCATCGAGAACTTCGCGACCCTGCGCCAGGAGCTGGAGTCGGCCGGCGTCGAGTTCGCCAGCGACACCGACACCGAGGTCGCCGTGCACCTGGTGGCGCAGGCCTACCACCACGGCGACACCGCCGGCGACTTCGCCGCTTCGGTACTGGCGGTGTTGCGCCGACTAGAGGGCCACTTCACACTCGTGTTCGCCAACGCCGACGAGCCCGGCACCATCGTGGCCGCCCGCCGGTCCACACCGCTGGTGGTCGGTGTCGGCGACGGCGAGATGTTCGTCGGCTCCGACGTGGCCGCGTTCATTCCACACACCCGCAACGCCGTCGAACTCGGCCAGGACCAATGCGTGGTGCTCACCGCCGACGGCTACCGCATCACCGACTTCGACGGCAACGAAGACGTCGAATATCGCGAGTTCCATATTGATTGGGACCTGGCCGCCGCGGAAAAGGGTGGCTACGAGTACTTCATGCTCAAGGAGATCGCCGAGCAACCCACCGCGGTGGCCGACACTCTGCTCGGCCATTTCGTGGACGGCCGCATCGTGCTCGACGAGCAACGGCTGTCCGACCAGGAACTGCGCGAGATCGACAAGGTGTTCGTCGTCGCGTGCGGCACCGCGTATCACTCCGGGCTGCTGGCGAAGTATGCGATCGAGCACTGGACGCGACTGCCGGTGGAAGTCGAGCTCGCCAGCGAATTCCGGTACCGGGACCCGGTTTTGGACCGCAGCACACTGGTGGTGGCCATCTCGCAGTCCGGTGAAACCGCGGACACCCTGGAAGCGGTCCGGCACGCCAAGGCGCAGAAGGCCAAGGTGCTCGCGATCTGCAACACCAACGGCTCGCAGATTCCGCGCGAGTGCGATGCGGTGCTCTACACCCGCGCCGGGCCGGAAATCGGTGTGGCCTCGACGAAGACCTTCCTGGCCCAGATCACCGCCAACTACCTGGTCGGCCTGGCGCTGGCGCAGGCCCGCGGCACCAAGTACCCCGACGAGGTCGAACGCGAATACCGTGAGCTGGAAGCGATGCCGGAAGTCGTGTCGCGGGTGCTCGCGACGATCGAACCGGTTGTCGCCCTGGCTTATCGGTTCGCCCAATCCTCGACCGTGCTGTTCCTGGGGCGCCATGTCGGCTACCCGGTGGCGCTGGAAGGCGCGCTAAAACTCAAAGAGCTGGCTTACATGCACGCCGAGGGCTTCGCCGCGGGCGAGCTCAAGCACGGCCCGATCGCGTTGATCGAAGACGGCCTGCCGGTCATCGTCGTGATGCCGTCACCCAAGGGTTCGGCTACGCTGCACGCAAAGCTGATGTCCAATATCCGCGAGATTCAGACCCGTGGCGCGGTGACCATTGTCATCGCCGAGGAAGGTGACGACACGGTGCGTCCCTACGCCGATCATCTGATCGAAATCCCTTCGGTGTCAACGCTTTTGCAACCGCTGCTGTCGACCATTCCGCTGCAGGTGTTTGCCGCGTCGGTGGCGCAGGCGCGCGGTTACGACGTCGACAAGCCGCGAAACCTGGCAAAGTCCGTCACCGTTGAGTAGCCGGCGCGCGATATTCGGCATCGTCGGTGTCGTTTTGTTCGTCGCCGCCTACGCCATCTCGGTGTGGCTGTACGTCGACGGTGGCATGGGCCATCCCAACGTCGTCGTTCGGGGCGAGCCGGTGCCCGACGCGACCCGGGTGACCATCGACATACAAGAAGTTCAGTCGGCCAACAGTCTGGTTGTTTCCAGCATCAACGTTTACCCGGGACCCGGGCTGCTGGACCCGCAGACTCACAATCTCAAGGACGATCTCACCATTGCGGTCTCCTCCGCGGTGAGCGCCAGCAAGCGCACCTGGCCGAAAGGCACACTGCCCGACGTGTTTCGCATTTCGCTGGCCCTCGACGGTGAGGTCGCCGCATGGCCCTTCGACGAATACCATTCGGGGCCCGTCGTCGCCCAACTCGTATCCGGCTCCAGCCCCGCCCGCGTGCCGGCGGTAGTCACGATGGTCGACCGCCTGCTGGGCTGGGATGTCATTACGGATCGCATCAACGAGGACGAT
This sequence comes from Mycobacterium sp. Aquia_213, assembly GCF_026625985.1. NCBI lineage: Bacteria > Bacillati > Actinomycetota > Actinomycetes > Mycobacteriales > Mycobacteriaceae > Mycobacterium > Mycobacterium sp. Aquia_213. The sequence continues at coordinate 4,907,184 of NZ_CP113116.1, read as the reverse complement.
CTGGTCGGCCCCTACCAAGTGGACCTAGTCCGGTCGACGAGCACCGTGGCGTTCGCGGTCGTCATCCTCGGCGTGCTGATCGCCCTTGCAGTCTTTGCCTTCTTTGTCGCGGTCCAGACGGTGCGCGACAAACGAAAGTTCCAGCCGCCGATGACAACGTGGTATGCGGCAATGCTGTTCGCGGTGGTGCCGCTGCGAAATGCGCTGCCCGACTCGCCGCCGATCGGAGTCCTCATCGACGTCACCATCGTGCTCTGGGTGACCGTCATCTTGGTGATCTCGATGGGGCTCTATATCTCTTGCTGGTGGCGGCATTTGCGGCCTGAACCCGACGAGCTGGCCTCCTTCTCGAGTGGCCGCGTGTAGGCGAGGTATGCGCCTCGCGACCTGACGTCTGACAGCGGCGCGGCGCCGGTTTACTATTTTGGGCCGAGCGACGCATCTCAGACAGCCAGTCAGCGGGGAGGCACCTTGGCATCGAACGGTTTCGCCAGAAGCACTCGGTTCATGAAGTTTACGATCGTCGGTCTGGTCATTTTGTTCATTGGCGCGTACGTCACCACGGTCGCGCTCTACGCCAGGTCCGGTTGCGGCTGCCCCCTGCAACTGACCCAGGGCAGGCCCGCGGCCGACGGGACCACGGTGACGATCGACTTCCTCGAGCTCCAGTCGATGAAGGGCGCGGTCAACGCCAACGTCACCGTTACCCCGGGGCCCGGGGTGGTGGATCCGGTAACCCGCGGCCTCAACCAAGACTTCGCCGTCGTGGTGCACTCCGCGGCCACGCCCAGCAAGCGCGCCTGGACGAAGGGAATGCTTCCGGGCCAATATCCTGTCCCGCTGACGATTAGCGGCGATCCCTCGGTATGGCCCATGGATAAGTTTCAATCGGGGCCGATCACGGTCGACCTCATCTACGGCACCGAGCGACCCGAACAGCTGCCGGTGAAATTCGTCGACCGGGTTTCCGGCTGGCAGCTTTCCGTTGCTGGCGAGGGTAGTCCGCAGTCGCCGTACCGAGTGGAAATGCGCCGCTCTCCCAGCATTGCGATGTTCGCTGCCGTCATCGTCGTGGTGATGCTCGCGCTGGCCGGAGTCGGCGCCTTCGTCGCCATTCAGACGGCCCGCGACCGTCGAAAATTCCAGCCGCCGATGACAACGTGGTATGCGGCAATGCTCTTCGCGGTGATACCGCTGCGAAATGCGCTGCCCGACGCGCCCCCGATCGGATCCTGGGTTGACGTCACGATCACGCTCTGGGTCATCGTCACATTGGTGATGTCAATGGTGCTGTACGTCTATTGCTGGTGGCGGCATCTACGACCCGAACCTGAAAACCCGGTATAGCGGTTTGCCGAAGCCGCCGGGCGTGCAAAGGTGGACGCCGTGGCGGATGCATCGGTGGGGGCGCGACTAAAAAGCTTGGCCGTCGGGGTCTGGCATTTCGTCGCCGGCGCGCCGTTGACCTATGGCTGGCTCTTCGTCCTGATGATCACGACGATCATTCAAAACCAGCTCTCCGGTCGGCAATTGCATTCGGTGTTGCTGCACCGCTCCACCAACATTCACGAGTTGGGCACCGATCCGCTCGCGGTGCTGTTTTCCAGCCTGCTGTGGATCGACGGCAAGAGCCTGGAACCCTATCTGCTGCTGTTCACCTTGTTTCTCGCCCCGGCCGAACACTGGCTGGGCCACTTGAACTGGCTCACCGTGGGATTGACCAGCCACATCCTTTCGACCTACATCAGCGAAGGAATTCTGTACTACGCGATTGAGGAACATGACGCGTCGGAACGGCTGGTGCTGTCCCGCGATATCGGGGTCAGCTATTTCCTGGTCGGCATCGTGGCCGTGCTGAGTTATCGCATCGTGCGGCCATGGCGATGGCTCTATCTCGGCGTGCTGCTGGTCATCTTCGGCTTTCCACTGATCACGATGACCCGACACGGGCTGCACTTCACCGCGATAGGCCACTTCACGTCGCTCCTCATCGGGCTCTGCTTCTATCCGATGGCCCGGGCGAAACAGGACAAGCCATGGAGTCCGGCGCGGGTCAGAGCCGCGTTCCGGCGATTCGGTTCCCGCGAAAAGCCAGTGTGACGGCGGCCGCCCCAGGCCGATACCCTCGTCACGTCGAGCCGCACGCACGACGACGGCGGCACGAAACCTGGAGGAGGAAATCGATGGGGCAGCAGGTGCGCGAGGTCTACGGCGCGTCACTGTCCCCGGACGCAACCGCGTTCGCCCACATCGTCGACGAAGGCGGCTATCCCCGCGCGGTGCAACGTTTTTTGCGCGGTTGGCGGGCGAGCTCGTCGCGAGACGTGGAGCTCCCGGTCGAGGGTCCGGTCTCTCGCGTCATCCACTCCGCGGACGGCCAGTGGCTGGCGTGTCAGGTAACGCTCGACGGGAGCGGATCTCGTAGCCAAATCTGGGTTGTCACCACCGATCCCGATGATCGGTTGGCCTGGCGCATCGACGACGAAGAAGCCGGGACCGCCGAGCTGATCGCGTGGGACGGCACCCTGGTGGCGGCGATCCTGACCGGTGAGGACGGGGTCGGGCGGTCTTGCCTGATCGATCCGACCGACGGTCGTCACACCGTGCTGGACCGTCGATCCGGCGGTCGGCTGGTCGATGCCTGGGCCGGGGCGTCACTGGTTCGGGTCGGCCCGCGCGGCTACCACGAGATGATCATGTTGTTTGGTCAGACCGAAATCGGCCTGCTCCCTTCCGATCCCGGCTCGACGACCGCCGAGGGGATCATCCTCGACGACCACCAACCGCGTCGGCTGCGGCACGGACTCTCCGGCGAGCAGACGAAGCTGTACAACCCCGGCACCGGCGCCGACGGATACGTGCGCGCGCTGATCCGCAGCGACAATGGCTGTGAGCATGCCCGATTGCTGGAAGTGACCGTCACGCTGGACGGCGTCAGCTACATCGTGGTGGCCGAACGGTCGGACTGCGACCTCGCCGAGTTCGCCGTCAGCGACGACCTGTCCACCGTCGCCCTTCTGTGGAACCTGCAGGGCCGCAGCGAATTACAGATTCTCGAATACACCGATTACACACTGGCCGAGCCGATTCCGCTGCCCGGGCCGGTCGCGAGCGAGCTGTCCATCAGCGCGGGCGGCTCGATGGTCGCGATGACCGTCGAGGGGCCCGACCTGCCGCGAACCGTCGAATTGGTCGACCCGCGGTCACGCGAATGGGAACGCATCGACACCGAGGGCAAGCAGCCCGTGGTGATCCCCACCACCTTCGCCGAGCCGCAGACGATCACCGCGCGCGACGGGCTGCGCCTGAACGCCTGGCTGTACCGGCCGATGAACGCCGAAGCTGCGGCCGGTGCGGTCATCTTTCTGCACGGAGGTCCCGAAGGCCAGGCCCGGCCCGGCTACTACGACATCTTCTCGCGATTGGTCAACGATGGATTCGTCGTGCTGGCGCCGAATGTCCGCGGCTCCGGGGGTTTTGGGAAGTCATTCGTGCACGCCGACGACAAGGAAAAGCGCTTCGCGGCCATCGATGACGTCGCCGACTGCGCGAGCTTCCTGATCGACAACGGCTTCGTCGAATCCCGCCGCATTGCCTGCGCGGGCTGGTCGTACGGCGGCTACCTCACGCAGGCCGCGCTGACGTTTCACCCCGACCTGTTCGCGGCGGGAATCAGCATCTGCGGAATGAGCGACCTGAGCACGTTCTATCGCAACACCGAGCCGTGGATCGCCGACTCCGCGTACCCCGAATATGGCCATCCGATCGGTGACCGCGAACTACTCGACCAGCTGTCACCCCTGCTGCGAGCCGACAAGTTGACGGCGCCGTTGTTGGTGGTGCACGGCGCCCACGACACCAACGTGCCGGTCAGCGAATCCGAACAGATCGTCGACGCGTTGCGGCAGCTCGGCCGCGACGTGCGCTACCTGCTCTTCGACAACGACGGACACGGCATCATCAAGCGCGAGAACCGCGCCGCGCTGGCCGCCGCGATGACCGAGTGGATGATCAGGTCCTTCGAGGCTTAGCGCCGGGTGGCGGTGACGTACTGCAGCGCCGACAGCGTGCCCTCCTTGTCGGGTGCGGCGGGCCTCGGCGGCAGCGAAATGCCATAGTTCGCAGCCAAATCCGCCACCCCGCTGGCGGCTGTCTGCCAGTCGTGCGAACGCAGGTACTCGACGACGTCGTTGCGGTCACCCGCATACCAGAGGTCGGTCATCTCGATGTCGAAGCCGTGTTCACGCCACTGCTCGGTGACCTCACGCATGCGGTCGGCCATCGTCTCTACGGCGTCGCCCGCGCCCTGCACGTTTTCGGTGGCCAGCTGACTTCCCGGCGCGCTGAGCTCAGTGATGTTGTCCAGCAGCCGATCCTGGGCCTCGGGCGGCAAGAACGGCAGCAGACCCTCGGCGCTCCACGCGGTCGGCTTGCCGGGGTCCAGCCCCGCGGCGCGCAGCGCCGCGGGCCAGTCGTGGCGTAAGTCGACGGGCACCGCGCGCCGATCGGCGGTCGGGGTGGCGCCCAGTTCGGCCAGGGTCGCGGTTTTGAACTCGATCACCTGCGACTGGTCGATCTCGAACACCGTCGTTCCGTCCGGCCAGGGCAGTCGGTAAGCGCGGGCGTCCAGCCCCGAGGCCAAGATCACCACCTGGCGGACCCCCGCGGCGGCCGCGGTCACGAAGAAGTCGTCGAAGAACCGGGTGCGGATGCCCATCATGTCGGCCATGCCGAGCATCCCGAAGTCGCCGTTGTCGTCGACCCCGGCCGGATCCAGCTCGCCGCTGGCCAGGCGGGTGAAGAACTCCACGCCGACCGCGCGCACCAGCGGCTCGGCGAACGGGTCGTTGATCAGTGGCTGTGGCGCGCGGGTGGCCAGCGCGCGGCCCACCGCTACGCCGGTTGCGGTGGCTCCCACGCCATTTCCCAGATCCCAGGTGTCGTCATCCGTGCGCGCCATCGCCCCTCCAATTCGTCGCCACCACCGAATGTACGGACGGCTCCTGAACGAGTGCTGTGCGCAAACACAGACGAGCATGGAATGCTGAATTCGATGCGGCATTACTACTCCGTAGATGCGATCCGCGACGCCGAAGCACCGCTGCTGGCCAGCCTGCCCGATGGCGCCCTGATGAAGCGCGCCGCCTTCGGGCTGGCCACCGAGATTATTGGCGAGCTAACGGCCCGCACCGGCGGTGTGGCCGGCCGGCGGGTGTGTGCGGTCGTCGGCTCGGGTGACAACGGCGGGGACGCGCTCTGGGCGGCGACCTTTCTGCTTCGTCGCGGTGCGGCCGCGGATGCGGTGTTGCTCAGCCCGGACCGCACCCACCGCAAGGGGCTGGCCGCCTTCCGGAAGGCCGGCGGTCGGATCGTTGAGAGTGTCTCGGCGACAACCGATCTTGTCATCGACGGCGTGGTCGGCATTTCCGGCTCGGGTCCGCTGCGGCCGGCCGCCGCCGAACTGTTCGCCGCCGTTGATGCCGAGGGCATCCCGGTGGTCGCCGTCGACCTCCCCAGCGGCATCGACGCGGCGACCGGTGCGATCACCGGCCCCGCGGTACACGCCGCGCTGACCGTCACCTTCGGCGGCCTCAAGCCCGTGCACGCGCTCGCCGACTGCGGCGACATCACGCTGGTCGACATCGGGCTGGATCTGCCGGCCACCGATGTGCTGGGCTTCGAGGCCGCCGACGTCGCCGCCCGCTGGCCGGTGCCGGGCCCGCATGACGACAAGTACACGCAGGGGGTGACCGGCATACTGGCCGGCTCGTCGACGTATCCGGGTGCGGCCGTGCTGTGCACGGGCGCCGCGGTCGCGGCCACCTCGGGCATGGTCCGCTATGCGGGCAGCGGGCACAGTCAAGTACTCGCGGTGTGGCCCGAGGTCATCGCGACACCCACCCCCGCGGCGGCCGGGCGAGTGCAGGCGTGGGTGGTCGGACCGGGTCTGGGCACCGACAACGCCGGCGCCGCCGCATTGTGGTTCGCGCTGGACACCGACCTGCCGGTGTTGGTGGACGCCGACGGGCTGACCATTCTGGCGGCGCATCCCGATCTGGTGGCCAACCGCCGCGCACCGACGCTGCTGACACCGCACGCCGGTGAATTCGCCCGTTTGGCCGGCCACCCGCCCGGGGATGATCGGGTAGGCGCCACCCGCAGGCTGGCCGACACGTTCGGCGCCACCGTTCTGCTCAAGGGAAACGTCACCGTCATCGCCGACCCCGGTGGCCCGGTCTACCTCAATCCGGCCGGGCAGTCCTGGGCTGCCACCGCCGGTTCCGGCGACGTGCTGTCCGGGATGATCGGCGCGCTGCTGGCCGCGGGCTTGCCGCCGGCCGAGGCGGCCGCCGCCGGCGCCTACGTGCACGCGCACGCCGCGGCGCTCTCGGCCGCCGACCCGGGCCCCGGCGAGGCGCCCACCTCGGCGTCGCGGATCGTTCCGCACATTCGCGCCGCGCTCGCCGCCCTGTAATAGACCCTGCCAACAAAGGAGCCGCCATGACCGGCAGTCACCCGTCCGTGCCCACGCACTCCATCGCTCCCGCCTACACCGGCCGGATGTTCACCACCCCGGTGCCCGCGCTGCGGCTGCCCGAGGAGTCGATGGATCCGGAGGCCGCCTACCGGTTCATCCACGACGAGCTGATGCTCGACGGCAGCTCCCGGCTTAACCTGGCCACCTTCGTCACCACCTGGATGGATCCCGAGGCCGAGCGGCTGATGGCCGAGACGTTCGACAAGAACATGATCGACAAGGACGAATACCCGATCACCGCGGCCATCGAGCAGCGCTGCGTCTGTATGGTGGCCGACCTCTTTCACGCCGATCACCTGCGTGATGACGACCCGTCCAGCGCCATCGGGGCGTCCACCATCGGCTCCAGCGAGGCGGTGATGCTGGGCGGCCTGGCCCTGAAATGGCGCTGGCGGGCAAAGGTTGGCAAGGACTGGCAGAAGCGCACTCCGAACCTGGTGATGGGCTCCAACGTCCAGGTGGTCTGGGAGAAGTTCTGCCGCTACTTCGACGTCGAACCCCGCTACCTGCCGATGGAGGAGGGACGCTACGTCATCACGCCCGAGCAGGTCATCGACGCCGTCGACGAGGACACCATCGGCGTGGTGGCGATCGTGGGCACCACCTACACCGGCGAACTCGAGCCCGTCGCTGAGATCTGCGCGGCGCTGGACAAACTGGCAGCCGGCGGAGGTGTGGACGTTCCGGTGCATGTCGACGCGGCCAGCGGGGGCTTCGTGGTGCCGTTCCTGCACCCGGAGCTGAAGTGGGACTTCCGGTTGCCGCGGGTGGTGTCGATCAATGTCAGCGGTCACAAGTACGGGCTGACCTATCCCGGCATCGGGTTCGTGGTGTGGCGCAGCAAGGAGTATCTGCCCGAAGACCTGGTCTTTCGGGTCAACTACCTGGGTGGCGACATGCCGACGTTCACGCTGAACTTCTCCCGCGCCGGCAACCAGGTGATCGGTCAGTACTACAACTTCCTGCGGCTGGGCCGCGAGGGCTACACCCAGGTGATGCAGTCGCTGTCGCAGACGGCGCGGTGGCTCGGCGAGCAGCTGCGGGTCGGCGACCACTGCCAGCTGATCTCCGACGGTTCGGCAATCCCGGTGGTCGCCTTCCGGCTCGCCAAGAACCGCGGCTACACCGAGTTCGATGTCTCGCACGAGCTGCGGGGTTACGGCTGGCAGGTGCCGGCCTACACCATGCCCGACAACGCCACGAACGTATCCGTGTTGCGCATCGTGGTGCGCGAGGGACTTTCCGCGGACCTGGCCCGCGCGCTGCACGACGACGCCCGCAGCGCGCTGGCCTCGCTGGACAAGCTCAAGCCGGGCGGGCACTACACCGCCGAGCACTTCGCGCACTGAGGTCGTCGCGGCGGCACTTTCCACGGTTCTGGGACAATGGCTGCCGTGGCAGTCACCCCGATATCCCTGACGCCGGGCGTCCTGGCCGAGGCCGTGGTGGACCTGGGTGCAATCGCGCACAACGTGCGGGTGCTGCGTGAGCACGCCGGCTCCGCGCAGGTGATGGCCGTCGTCAAGGCCGACGGCTACGGCCACGGCGCCAACCGCGTCGCCCACGCCGCGTTAGCCGCCGGCGCGGCCGAGCTGGGTGTGGCGACCGTCGACGAGGCGTTGGCGCTGCGCGCCGACGGCATCGTCGCGCCGGTGCTGGCCTGGCTGCACCCGCCGGGCATGGACTTCGGACCGGCCCTGCAGGGCAATGTGGAGATCGCCGTCTCCTCGGTGCGTCAACTCGACGAGCTGCTCGATGCGGTGCGGCGAACCGGCCGGACTGCGACCGTCAGCGTCAAGGTCGACACCGGGCTGAACCGCAACGGTGTGCCCCCGGGCCAATATGCGTCGATGCTGACCGCGTTGCGCCAGGCCGTCGCCGACGATGCCATCCGGTTGCGCGGGCTGATGTCACACATGGTTTTCGCCGACCAGCCGAACAACGCCATCAATGATGTTCAGGGCAGCAGATTCAACGAGATGCTGGCCGAGGCGCGCAACCAGGGAGTGCGGTTCGAGATCGCCCACCTGTCGAATTCGTCGGCCACGATGTCTCGTCCCGACCTCGCCTTCGACATGGTGCGGCCCGGCATCGCGGTCTACGGCCTGAGCCCCGTTCCCGAGCTCGGCGACATGGGGCTGATACCGGCCATGACGGTGAAATGTGCTGTGGCGCTGGTGAAGTCGGTCCGCGCCGGCGAGGGTGTGTCTTACGCGCACACCTGGGTCGCGAAGCAGGACACCACCGTGGCGCTGATGCCGATCGGCTACGCCGACGGTGTCTTCCGATCGCTGGGCGGGCGACTCGACGTGCTGATCAACGGCAGACGGCGCCCGGGCGTCGGGCGGATCTGCATGGACCAGTTTCTTGTCGACCTCGGCCCCGGGCCCCTCGACGTGGCCGAAGGCGACGAGGCGATCCTGTTCGGTCCCGGCGCCAGCGGCGAACCCACCGCACAGGATTGGGCCGATCTGCTGGGCACCATCCACTACGAGGTGGTCACCAGTCCGCGGGGGCGCATCGCCAGGACCTATCGCGAGGCCGAAACCGTTGAGCGATGAGGAAACTCGCAGGCGCCAGCGGGGAAGGGCTTGGCTTGCGGGAGGGGCGGGGCTGACTGCGGTCGCCACCATAGTCGGCGCTTCGGTCCGCCGGTCGGTGACGCAACGCGTGACGCTCACCGACGACCCGTACGCCGACGAGGATTTCGAGCGGCTGAACAGCGACCGCAACTACGTGGTGACCACACCCGACGGCGTGGTATTGGCGGTCCGTGAAGTCGGCCCGCTGGACGCCCCACTGACGATGGTCTTCGTGCATGGATTCTGTCTGCGGATGGGCTCCTTCCACTTTCAGCGCGAGCGGCTCGCCGAGAAGTGGGGACCGCGAGTGCGCATGGTCTTCTACGACCAGCGCGGGCACGGCCGCTCCGGCGAAGCCTCGCCCGAGACCTACACGCTGACCCAGCTGGGGCAGGACCTGCAAAGCGTCCTGACCGCGGTCGCACCGCGCGGGGTGATCGTGTTGGTCGGCCACTCGATGGGCGGCATGACCGTGTTGTCGCACGCCCGTCAGTACCCGGACCAGTACGGCGCCCGCATCGTCGGTGCGGCACTGATTTCCTCTGCCGCCGAAGGGGTTACCCGCTCGCCGCTGGGTGAGATCCTGAAAAACCCTGCGGTGGAAGCACTTCGGTTCACCGCACGCTCGGCGCCCAAGCTCATGCACCGCGGCCGCAATGTGTCCCGCTCGCTGATCGGGCCGATTCTGCGGGCCGCGTCCTACAGCGATCTGCATGTCAGCCGCAGCCTCGACGCGTTCTCCCAGCGGATGATGAACGGCACCCCGATACCCACGTTGGTGGGGTTCCTGCGCGCGCTGGAAACCCACGACGAAACCGCCGGCCTGTGGACGCTACTGAGAATCCCCACCCTGATCGCCTGCGGGGACCACGATCTGATCACGCCCGACGAGTACTCCCGGAAGATGGCGGCCTCGCTGCCGCGATCGGAGCTCGTCATCGTCAGCGGGGCCAGTCACCTGGCCCTCCTGGACAAGCCCGAGGCCATCAACGACGGGCTGGTTCGGCTGGTCAATCGGGCGGTTCCGGGCAGAATGACCCTGTGGTACCGGCGAAACCGAGCACGGTTGCGGCGCCGTGGCTGAGCTGAGATCCGGATCAGGCACGGCGACCTGTGAGCGCGTCGAGGACACGATTGCGCTCGGGTCGCAGTTGGGCCAGCAGCTGCGCGCCGGCGACGTCGTGGTGCTCTCCGGCCCGCTCGGGGCAGGAAAGACCGTGTTGGCCAAGGGAATTGCCGGGGCAATGGACGTCGACGGCCCCGTCACCTCACCGACGTACGTGTTGGCCCGGGTGCACCCGCCGCGACGAGCGGATGCACCGGCGATGATTCACGTCGACGTCTACCGGCTGCTCGACCACCAGGGTGCCGACCTGCTCGGCGAACTCGATTCACTGGACCTCGACACCGATCTCGAGGACGCGGTCGTCGTGGTGGAGTGGGGCGAGGGCCTTGCCGAACGGCTCTCCGAACGTCACCTCGACATCCGGCTGGAGCGGGTCAGCCACTCCGACGTGCGGATCGCGACCTGGGCATGGGGCCGCTCGTGGACCTGATTCTCGCCCTGGACACCGCCACCCCGGCCGTAACGGCCGGCGTGGTCCGCCGCGACGGTGCCGAGTGCACGGTGCTTGCTCAGCAGGTCACCGTCGGCGCCCGCGCCCACGCCGAACGGCTCACCCCGAACGTGCTCGCCGCGCTGGCCGATGCCGGGCTGACGATGGCCGACCTGGATGCCGTCGTGGTCGGCTGCGGCCCGGGCCCATTCACGGGTCTGCGCGCCGGGATGGCCACGGCCGCCGCCTATGGCCATGCGCTGGGCATCCCGGTGCACGGCGTGTGCAGCTTGGACGCCATCGGGGCGCTGACCACCGGCGACACCCTGGTGGTCACCGACGCCCGCCGCCGCGAGGTCTACTGGGCCCGCTATCGGGACGGGGCCCGTACCGACGGTCCGGCGGTCAACGCCCCGGCCGACGTCGACCCCGGCGCGGCCCAAGCGGTCGCCGGCTCGCCCGAACACGCGGCGCTGTTCGGCCTGCCGGTCTGCGGGCCCGTCCACCCGACACCGGCCGGCCTGGTGGCCGCCGTGGCCGACTGGTCCGGTAGTCCCGCGCCGTTGGTGGCGTTGTATCTGCGTCGGCCCGACGCCAAGCCCTTGGCGGCCCGCCCATGACCGCCTGCAGCGAGCCCGTCACGATCGGCGCCCTGACCCGCGCCGACGTGCAGCGCTGCGAGCAACTCGAAGCCCAGTTGTTCGACGGCGACGACCCCTGGCCCGCGGCGGCCTTCAACCGCGAATTGGCCAGTGCCCACAACCATTACGTGGGCGCGCGCACCGCAAACATCCTTGTCGGATACGCGGGCATCTCCAGGTTGGGCCGCACACCGCCGTTCGAATACGAGGTGCACACCATCGGCGTCGACCCCGCATATCAGGGCCGGGGCATCGGTCGCCGGTTGCTCGGCGAGCTGCTGGAGTTCGCCGACGGCGGTGTCGTCTACCTGGAGGTCCGCACCGACAACGAGGCGGCCATCGCGCTCTACGCCAGCGTGGGTTTCGAGCAGATCGGCCTGCGCAAGCGCTACTACCGAGTCAGCGGCGCGGACGCGTATACGATGCGGCGGGAAGCGCTATGACAAACATTTTGGCCATCGAAACCTCTTGCGACGAAACAGGAGTCGGCATCGCGCGGCTCGACGCCGACGGCACCGTCACACTGCTGGCCGACGAGGTGGCGTCCAGCGTCGACGAGCATGTCCGGTTCGGCGGTGTGGTCCCCGAAATCGCGTCCCGCGCGCACCTGGAGGCGCTCGGTCCGGCCATGCGCCGTGCGCTGGACGTCGCCGAATTGGACAAGCCGGACATCGTCGCCGCCACGATCGGGCCCGGGCTGGCCGGCGCGTTGTTGGTGGGAGTGGCTGCGGCCAAAGCGTATTCGGCAGCGTGGGGCGTGCCGTTCTACGCGGTGAACCATCTGGGCGGCCACCTGGCCGCCGACGTCTACGAGCATGGGCCGCTGCCCGAGTGTGTGGCGTTGCTGGTGTCGGGCGGGCACACGCATCTGCTGCATGTCCGCTCGCTCGGCGAGCCGATCCTCGAGCTGGGCAGCACCGTCGATGACGCCGCGGGCGAGGCTTACGACAAGGTGGCGCGGCTGCTGGGTCTGGGCTATCCGGGTGGCCGGGTGCTCGACGAGCTGGCCCGCACCTGCGGCCGGGAGGCCGCGGAGATCCCAGCGTTCCCGCGCGGCATGACCGGCCCGCGAGACGACCCGCACACGTTCAGTTTCTCCGGCCTCAAGACCGCCGTCGCGCGCTACGTGGAGAGCAATCCCGACGCTGCTACGGCTGACGTCGCCGCCGGATTCCAGGAAGCCGTGGCCGACGTGCTGACGCGCAAGGCGGTGCGCGCGGCCACCGGGCTCGGCGTACAGACGCTGCTGATCGCCGGGGGAGTGGCCGCCAACTCCCGGCTTCGGGAGCTGGCCACCCAGCGCTGCGCCGAGGCGGGCCTGACGCTGCGTATCCCTAGGCCACGGCTCTGCACCGACAATGGCGCGATGATCGCGTCGTTCGCCGCGCACCTGGTGGCCGCCGGTGCGGCGCCCTCCCCGCTGGACGTGCCCAGCGACCCGGGGCTGCCGGTGGTAAAAGGCCAGGTCGGCTGAGCTCAGAGCATAAATCCGCGAGAAGCAGCGGGGCGGTCTTGAGTGCTAGCACTCTCGTGTATAGAGTGCTAGGTGGCAATCGGACGATCCCCTGAGTCGGCTCCCGCGACGACGGCCCAAGGGCACGGCCGAATGCCGAAACATCTGGTAAATGGACGGTTCGGGCAAGCCCCGGATCGACCGCCAACTGCAGTCCGGGCGCACGTCCCGGACCCGATCCAAATAGTGGAGGCTCCAATCGTGGCGAAGGTGAAGATCAAGCCACTCGAGGACAAGATTCTCGTGCAGGCCAACGAGGCCGAGACCACGACCGCGTCCGGTCTGGTTATTCCTGACACCGCCAAGGAGAAGCCGCAAGAAGGCACCGTCGTCGCAGTCGGCCCCGGCCGCTGGGACGAGGATGGCGACAAGCGGATCCCGCTCGACGTGTCGGAGGGTGACACCGTCATCTACAGCAAGTACGGCGGCACCGAGATCAAGTACAACGGCGAGGAATACCTAATCCTGTCGGCACGCGATGTGCTGGCCGTCGTATCCAAGTAAATACAGAACCGTGTTCCGCCCCGGCGATCCCCGTGTGCAAACGCGGGCGATTTCCGGGGCGGCATGCGTTTAAAGGAGCCTGATGAGCAAGTTAATTGAGTACGACGAAACCGCGCGCCGCGGCATCGAGGCAGGCGTGAACAAGCTCGCCGACGCGGTGCGCGTAACGCTGGGACCGCGCGGCCGGCACGTGGTGTTGGCCAAGGCGTTCGGCGGGCCGACCGTCACCAACGACGGCGTCACCGTCGCGCGTGAGATTGACCTGGAAGACCCGTTCGAGAACCTGGGTGCCCAGCTGGTGAAGTCGGTGGCCACCAAGACCAACGACGTAGCCGGAGACGGCACCACCACGGCGACCGTCCTGGCCCAAGCGCTGATCAAGGCTGGCCTGCGGCAGGTGGCCGCGGGCGCCAACCCGATCTCGCTGGGCGTCGGCATCAGCCAGGCCGCCGACGCGGTGTCCGAGGCGCTGCTGGCGGCGGCCATCCCGGTGAAGGGCAAGAAGGGCATCGCCCAGGTGGCGACCGTCTCCTCGCGCGACGAGGTGATCGGTGAGTTGGTCGGCGAGGCGATGAGCAAGGTCGGCACCGACGGCGTCGTCAGTGTCGAAGAATCGTCGACGCTGAACACCGAGCTCGAGTTCACCGAGGGCGTCGGCTTCGACAAGGGTTTCTTGTCGGCGTACTTCGTAACCGACTTCGACTCGCAGGAGGCGGTGCTCGATGACCCGCTGATCCTGCTGCACCAGGAGAAGATCAGCTCGCTGCCCGACCTGCTGCCGGTGCTGGAGAAGGTCGCCGAGTCGAGCAAGCCGCTGCTGATCATCGCCGAGGACATCGAGGGCGAGGCACTGGCGACGCTGGTGGTGAACTCGATTCGTAAGACGCTCAAGGCGGTTGCGGTCAAGTCGCCGTTCTTCGGCGACCGGCGCAAGGCCTTCCTCGAGGACCTGGCGATCGTGACGGGTGGCCAGGTGGTCAATCCCGACGCCGGTCTGGTGTTGCGTGAGGTGGGTATCGATGTGCTGGGCTCGGCCCGGCGCGTGGTGGTCAGCAAGGACGACACCATCATCGTCGAGGGCGGCGGCGCCAAAGACGCGGTGGAAAAGCGCGTCAAGCAGCTGCGGGCCGAGATCGAGAACAGCGATTCCGAATGGGATCGCGAAAAACTCCAGGAACGGGTGGCCAAGCTGGCCGGCGGCGTGGCCGTGATCAAGGTCGGAGCTGCCACCGAGACCGCGCTCAAGGAGCGCAAGGAAAGCGTCGAGGACGCGGTCTCGGCGGCCAAGGCGGCTGTCGAGGAGGGCATCGTCACGGGCGGCGGATCGGCGCTCATCCAGGCCGGCAAGGTGTTGGACAAGCTGCGTAAGTCGCTGAAAGGCGACGAGGTTACGGGCGTCGATGTGTTCGCCGATGCTCTCAGCGCTCCGCTGTACTGGATCGCCTCCAACGCCGGGCTCGACGGTGCGGTCGCGATCAACAAGGTCCGTGAGCTGCCTGCAGGGCACGGATTGAACGCCGCCACACTGAAGTACGGCGACCTGGTTGCCGACGGTGTCATCGACCCGGTCAAGGTCACTCGGTCGGCTGTGCTGAATGCGGCGTCCGTTGCCCGCATGGTGCTGACCACCGAGACGGCGATCGTCGAGAAGCCTGCCGAAGAGGCGGACGATCACGGCCACGGTCATCACCACCACTAACCGAGCAGTACGAAACACCCCCGGTCACGCGGCCGGGGGTGTTTTCGTCTGCGGGCGTTGCGGGGCCGCCCATTGCTAAGCTGGCCGCACCATGACGTGGGGGGGCACGAGCATGAGCTATCCGCAGCAGTGGCCGCCGCCGCAACCACCGCAGTACCCGCAGCAATGGCCCCCGCCGCCCTACCCGCCGCCGGGACCGTACCCGCCGCCGGCGCCGCGGAAAACTAATCGCGTGCTGATAATCGTGCTCGCGCTCGCGGCGACCGTCGCTCTCATACCCGCGGCGATAGTCGGGTTTTTCGTGATCCGCGACATCGCCCGCGACGGTCTCGACGGGCGCGGTGGAACCAGGAAAGCCAGCTCTCTCTCGGAATTCGATGTGGTGTGCGATCGCGGATCAATCAGTAACGCCGCCGCGTACGCGAAGCCGTACCAGATCGCCGCGTTCACTCCGGACGACCGGCCGAGCCCGATGAGCCAAGTGTCGAAGGACCACTGGAGCGAACTGACGCTCGACTCCCGTGCCGACTACCGGGTGAGTCCCGGTGACTTTCAGTCGGTGAATGTTGTTGCCTGCCTTACCCATAAGGCCGGAACCGAGGTGAAGTCACGCACCTGCGACTTCAAGACCGACGACGGCGATCACGTGACGGTCGACTACTACGCCGTGCAGTACGACATCGAACTTCGCGAGGCGAGGACCGGCAAGCACATCGAACAACTCGGAGCAGTGGACGGTCCCGCGGCCAGTTGCCCGTTCCTGATATGGGTCAACAAGCGCGATCGGAAGGTATACGCGGAGCCAGATCATGCGGCGGTCGATGCCAAGCTGGCTGAATTCGCGCACAGGTGACTGATTAGCGGCTAGGGAGAGCGGAACAAGATCAAAGCCCCGCGATCACGATTCCGATGCCGGCGACGATCGCGACCGACAGCGACACCAACAAGAAGCTGACGATCAACTCCTTGACGGCCGAGGCCTGATGGTCGCCGGTCGCGATCGGCGCGAGTTTGCGGCCGGCTCCCCATGCCGCCGCGAGCAGCGACGCCACCCAGTTCGCGTAGGCGGCGTACACGATCAGCGCGACCGCGGTGACGCCCAGCGCCTCGGGCAAGTGGATGTGTGGCCACAACAGGCCGAGCACCACGAGGAACATGCCGTTGAGGACCGCCTCGAGGTGGCTCGCCAGCGCCATGCGCGGGTTCTTCAACGCCGGGATGGCAAACCCGGTCAGCAGGCCGAGCAGGAACAGGACCAGTCCGAGCGTGAACAACACGGTCTGCATGGCGAAACACTATGGGGCCTCCGGCAGTTTTCGCTTTGGATTGATCTCTCCAGATCGGAATGCGATTACCGCCCGTGCAGTTGTAGGAGGGCGTGACTATCAGACTCGGATTGCAGATCCCGAACTTTTCCTATGGCACGTCCGTCGCCGAACTGTTCCCCGCCGTCAAGGCGCAGGCCGCGGAAGCCGAGGCGGCCGGATTCGACACCGTCCTGGTGATGGACCACTTCTATCAATTGCCGGGATTGGGTGAACCCGACGAACCCATGCTGGAGGCCTACACCGCGCTGGGCGCGCTGGCCACGGCTACCGAGCGGGTGCAGCTCTCGACGCTGGTGACCGGCAACACCTATCGCAACCCGACCTTGCTTGCCAAGGCGATCACGACGCTGGACGTCGTCAGTGCGGGGCGGGCCATCCTTGGTATTGGAGCCGGCTGGTTCGAGCTGGAGCACCGGCAACTGGGCTTCGACTTCGACACGTTCACCGAACGGTTCGAAAAGCTCGAGGAGGCGCTGCAGATCATCATCCCCATGCTGCACGGGCAGCGGCCCACCTTCGACGGGAAGTGGTATCACACCGAGAGCGCGATCAACGAGCCCCGCTATCGCGACCACATCCCGATCATGCTCGGCGGCAGCGGTGAAAAGAAGACGTTCCGGTTGGCGGCCCGCTACGCCGACCACCTCAACCTGATCGCCGACATCGATGTGCTGCCGCACAAGCTGGAAGTCCTCCGGCAGCGCTGTGCCGAAATCAACCGCGACCCGGCAACTTTGGAGACCAGTACCCTGCTGACGGTCGTGCTCGACGACGCACCCGCCGACATTGGCGAGGCGCGCGGCGGCCGGGCGGTCATCGGTACGCCCGATCAGGTCGCCGACGAGATCAAACGCCGAGTGCTCGACATAGGCGTCGACGGGGTGATCGTCAATCTTCCGACCCACGGCTACACACCCGGGGTCGTCACGAAGGTCGGTGAGGCGCTCAGGCCGCTCGTCGACGCGTAGTCGTCTCAGGGACTAGGCTGAATTGCCATGTCGCCGAAAGCTTCCCTGGAAACCGCGCACAGCGCGATCCGCGCCTTCTGGGAAGAAGAGGGCGCACGGTATGACCAGAAGGAACCAAGCGGGACGCTGGTCGCCGACTGCTCCCTGAACACGCAAGTGGCAGCGCATCACTACTCCGACGACATTGCGGCGGCGTTGCCGTTCAGCGGAGTCGGCGATCCCGCCCCGATTGTCGACGCCCTCCGATCTGCGGGGTTCGCAGACGTTGACGTCCATATCGTCGGCGACGACGGCGAGCGTCGGCGGGCCGTGTTGCGCGCCCGCGCCGATGCCGGAGGGTGAGGACACGTGGTGAGTCGGCTCGACGAATACCGATCCCTGTACTTGGCCTATCTGAAGTGCTGTAACGAGCACGATTTCGATGGCATGGCGTCGTTCTATACCCCGACCATCAAGGTCAACGATGCTCCGATGGATCCCGCCGCGGTGGCGGCGCAATTCGCGCCGATAGTCTCGGCATTTCCGGATTGGCATTGGGACATGCGGCACCTCGTCGTCGATGACGACTACATCGCGGTGCACTTCACCGTCACCGGCACCCATCGCGGCGCCTTCCAAGGAGTGGCGGCGACCGGTCGCCGGGTGAGCATTTCGGAGTTCACTCTCTATCGCGTCGAAGACGGCAAGTTCGCCGAGGTGTGGGACCTCGCCGATATGAGCGCCGTGATGCAGCAGATCGGAAGGTGAGCAAGGTGAGGAATCACCGGCTCGGCGCATCGGCGCTAGCCTTCGTTGCCTACTCCGCGGGGATGTCCGTCCTGGAACGGCGCATGCGTCGGACCGGCGGTCCGGGCATCATCCCGTTTGAACTGGCCGGCAACGCTTCTCGGGCCGAGGCCATCATGGCCCGCTGGGGCAGTGACGGTCAGCGTGCCGCACGGATATCCACGTGGCTGGATTTCGGCTACATGACAACCTATGGCGTCTTCGCGGCCCTGCTCGTGGACCGCACCCGTCGGCGGCATGGCCACCCGGCCGCCCTGCCCGCCGTGGTGGGTGTCGCCGTCGCCGGCGACGCGATCGAGGGTGTCTCGCTGCTGAAGGTGCTCAGCGGCACCCGTGTCGCCGAGAATGCGCGGCGCGCGCGCACCGCCGCCCTGATCAAGTTCGCCGTGCTGGTTCTCTCACTCGGATATGTCGCGGCGGGATCGCTGCCCGTCACCGCAAAGACGTAGCGACCCGGACCTCCGAGGTCAGGGTCTGATGGACGGGGCAGCGTTCGGCCATGAGCAACAACCGATCCCGTTGCGTCTCGTCGAGGTCGCCCGTCAACTCGATCTCCCGATCAATGTGATCGATCCAGCCGATCTTGGTTTCGCAGTCGGCGCAGTCCTGCGCGTGAATGCGCGAGTGCCGCAACGTCACTCGAACACGCTCGAGTGGCCAGCCCTTGCGGTTGGCGTACATCCGCACCGTCATCGAGGTACACGAGCCCAATGCGGCCAGTAGCAGGTCGTACGGGTTTGGCCCGGCGTCGTCGCCGACTGGCGCTGGCTCGTCGGCGACGAGCCGGTGCTGCCCGGCGGTGATCTCTTGCGTATACGTTCCCGTGCCGGTCTCGGCTACGGTTACCGTGCCCTCCGACGACGTCCCGTCATTGGTTGTCATGCAGCCCAGGCTATCGAGCGTTGGTTGCCAAGCGATACCGTCGAAGACACCAACGATGGAGGTGCGCATGGCCGGGCAGATCCCACTGGTCGACTACCTGGTGCTGGACGACCACCAACCCCATCTGGTCGCGCAGGAATGCGTCAACTGCGGTGCCAGATACTTCGACCGGCGAAACGCCTGCGCCAAGTGCTTTGCCACCGAATTCACGACGGTCCCGATCGAGACCGAAGGCACGGTGCGCGCGTTCACCATCGTCGCGTTCGCGGCACCGGGCATTCCGACCCCGTTCGTCGCTGCTGTGGTCGATTGCGGCGGCACCCAGGTGCGCGCCAACCTCATCAACGTCGAGCCCGACCCCGAGCACGTTTTCGACGGCATGAAAGTGCGTCTCGCCACCCAATCGATCGGCACCGACTCCGAGGGCACGGAGGCGGTCGGGTTCGGCTTCGAACCTCTTTCTGCAACCAAGGAGCAGTGATGAGCGCAAGCGATGAAGTCTGGATCCTCGGCATCCAGATGACCAAGTTCGGCAAGCACCCGGAACTCGACACCGTCGACCTGGCGGCCGAGGCCGCCATGGGCGCGCTTTCGGACGCGGGTGTCACCATGGCCGAGATTGGCATGCTCGCTGCGGGCAACCTGATGAACGCGAATGCCAGTGTGGGGCAACAGCTTCAGAAACAGATCGGCCAGACGGGTATCCCCGTGTACAACGTCGCCAACGCTTGCGCGACCGGTGCCACCGCGCTGCGCACCGCGATCATGGCCGTCAAGGCCGGGGAGGTGGACTACGGCCTGGCGGTCGGGGTCGAGAAGCTCGCGGGTGCCGGTCTGCTGGCGGGCGGGGCCAAGAAGAAGGACGCCGACACCTGGACGCCGGCGGGCCGCTACGGTGCGGTGGCCGGAATCGACGGCAGGATCGGCACGGAGACGATGCCGGGCGTCTTCGCCCAGATCGGGGTCGAGTACGGCCACAAGTACGGCGGCACCAGCTTCGAGTTGTTCGCCAAGATCAGCGAGAAGAACCATGCCCACTCAACGCTGAATCCCCTTGCGTCGTACCAAAAGCGGTTCACCCTCGAGCAGATCATGAACGACGTGATGATCGCGTACCCGAATACGCGCCCGATGTGCTCGGCGAACTGCGATGGCGCCGCGGCCGCCGTGGTTTGCAGCGGCGAGACGCTGAAGTCGCTGTCGCTCGAGCAGCGTCGGCGTGCGGTGAAGGTGTCGGCGTCGGTCCTGACGACCGACCCCTACGAAGAAGGCTGTCAGGTGTTGCCGAACGTCAACACGCTGACCCGAAAGGCGGCGACGGTCGCTTACGAGCAGGCGGGCGTCGGCCCGGCCGACCTCGATCTCGTCGAATTGCACGATTGCTTCGCCACCGCCGAACTGGTGCACTACGACAATTTGATGCTGTGCGAAGAGGGCGGCGCGGCGGATTTCTTCAACTCGGGTGCGACCTGGCGTGACGGTTCGACACCGGTGAACGTGTCAGGCGGGCTGGAGTCCAAGGGCCATCCGATCGCGGCCACCGGCATCGCCAACGTATGGGAGATCTGTCACCACCTGCGCGGCGAGGCCGGAGAGCGCCAGATCAAGGACGCCAAGGTGGGCCTGGCTCACGTGATCGGACTCGGTTCGGCATGCGGCGTGCACATTCTGGAGAAGTCGACGGCCTAAGAGCAGCCGACGGCGGACGCGAATGCCGTGAGCTCGCGCTCGATGTCGGATCCGGCTGGCTGGTAAACGATTTCGGTGACCCCCGACGCGGCGAGCCCGGCGATCTTCTCCGGCAATTGCTGGGCAGTGCCGGTCAACGCCATCGAACTGGCAAACGGGATCACGTCGGCCACATGAGGTTCATCGCTCGGATTGGCCTTGACCAGATGTCCTTCATGGATCGCGAAATGTCGCTCGTCTTCGGGATAGGCCTCGATCGCCTCGCGCCAGCCTTGTCCGCCCGGCAGTGCATCGACCGCGGCGGCGCCGCCACGCTCGTACATCGCGTGATAGACCACCACCGCTGCGGGCCCCGCCGCATCGATGGCGCGCGGCGACGTCAGCCCCTCGCCCTCGTCGAGCACCGTCCCGAAGCACAGCAGCGCTCGCCAGTCCGAGATCTTGGCGGCGTCGGCCTGTGGTACCGCCGCCGAGAAGACGCCGTCGCCGAGCTCCGCCGCAACGGCCAGTCCCTTGGGGCCGTCGGCGCCGATCAGTATCGGCACAGTGATCGGTCGCTTCGCCCCGAAACCGGGCAGCTGCAGCATCCGGATCTTCGTCCCCTCCCACTCGGCGGCTTCGCCCGCGAGGAGAGCTCGCAAGCACCGCACGTATTCGGCGACCTGCCGCCACGGCATGGCTCGCTGGCCCAACGACATCCGGCCGGTGAAACCCGAACCGACGGCCACCGCGACGCGCCCCGGCGCCTGGCTTTCCAGCTCGGCGATCGCGGCCGCGTTCACCATCGGATGCCGCAAGGAGGGAACCAGCACACCGGGTCCGAGGCCGATGCGCGACGTGCGCTCCGCGCAACGGCTGAGAATCATCCATACATCCGGGTAGAGGGCCGGAGAGTCGTAGAGCCAGGCCCGCTGGTAGCCCAGATTTTCGGCGAGCTCCGCGTGGGCCGGGGTGTTCGACGACGTCGCGAACGCACACGAGATGTCCATATTCGGACTCTAGTGAGGACGACTCGGTGATCGGCGGGCCCGACTGCCGATGGCCGACGACCTCCATGGTCACGCACCCTGACAACGGACGACTTCAACTGGAGTCGAAACGGCCCCCACCGCTGAGGGTGGGGGCCGCGTCGAAGACGTTGTTTAGGCCGAGCGGCGGATACCGCGGTTGCGGCCGATGTCGCCCTTCAGCAGCATGTCGCGCTCGGATTCGGACAGGCCGCCCCAAACCCCGTACGGCTCACCGACATCGAGCGCGTGGGACCGGCACTGCTGGATCACCGGGCACTGCCGGCACATCTCCTTGGCGCGCTGCTCACGCTGCATGCGGGCACGGCCACGCTCGCCGTCGGGGTGAAAGAACATCGAGGAGTCCACGCCGCGGCACAGTCCTTGCAGCTGCCAGCTCCAAATGTCTGCGTTGGGCCCAGGTAGCTGCTCCGGCTGTGGCATGGCTAGTTCCCTTCTGCACGGCGCACCCACGGGGGGGTTGGGTTCGCAAAGTGAGTGTGCAACTGATTTAAGGGTGGCGTCACCGATGACTACCCGTCATTGCTAGAACTTAGGTGTGCCGATGAATTTCCGTCAATAGGCGCTTAGTGTGACAAAATATATAGAGGTTGGAGCAGAATTAACTCTGCGTTCATCCGCCACGCATTTCGCGTAGGAGAACGGTGCTACCAGGCACTTGACCAAACCGAGATTTCCCAGCTCAGGGCACAAGGGCTGGCAAGTGCCATTTATTACACAGCTGATCGTGATTAACATTTCAGTAACACCAGCAGCACGAACTGTTTACTACTATCACCGTGATTGAAACTCATCACACTTCGATGATTGAGCCGACGCTGGCCGCGGCCGCGTTCGGCGACCAGCCGGCCCGCTGGCCGCTGCCGACGGCGACCTCGCCGAGCGAACTTTGGCTGCGTGCCGTCGCGGCCGGTGGGCAGGGCCGCTACGGCAGCGCCTACCGCGACCTGGCGGTGTTACGCCGCAGCATTCCGGCCGGCCGATTGGTCTCGCTGGCGCACAGCACGCAGGGATCGTTTCTGCGTCAACTGGGTTGGCACGCGCGGGCCCGGGGCTGGGACGGCCGGGCCCTCGTACTGGCCGGCGCCGATCCCGAAGCCCGGGCCGATGCTCTGATCGGATTGGCGGCCGACGCATTGGGCGTCGGCCGTTTCGCTGCCGCGGCGACACTGTTGGCACGCGCGGATTCGGAATTGACGGCGGGGGTGCCGGACCGGCTGCCGGTGCGCCGGCGATGGGTCGCCGCCGAGCTGGCGATGGCCCGCGGCGACGGCACGATCGCGGTCCGCCATGCCGAGGAAGCTGTCGAGTTCGCGCAGACCATGGAAGCCTCGGAGCGGCACCGGGTCAAGAGCGACGTGGTGCTCGCCGCCGCGCTGTGCAGCGCCGGCGCGATCGACCGCGCCCGCACCGTCGCCGAGGCCGCGTTGGACGCCACCGGCCGATTCGGGCTGATACCGCTTCGATGGGCATCGGCCTGCTTGCTGTTTGATATCGGCAGCGTCACGATTTCTGCGCCCAAACTGGCTGAAATTCGGGATATCTGCGCAGGCCAGATGCGGCGCGCCGGTGGAACCTGGCCTTCCGGGTGAAACGGCTTTCGGCCGTTATTGTCATCGAGAGAGTTAGCCCGCGATGTGTCCGGTTTGTAACGTTGGAGATACCGCCGTCGATGACAATTCAAGGTGAACGTCTCGACGCTGTGGTTGCCGAAGCCGTAGCGGGAGACGGAAACGCCCTACGGGAGGTGCTGGAAACCATCCGTCCGATTGTGGTGCGATATTGCCGGGCGCGAGTCGGCACAGTCGAGCGGGGTGGCCTGACAGCCGACGATGTGGCTCAGGAGGTGTGCTTGGCGACTCTGACAGCCCTGCCGCGCTACCGCGATCGAGGACGCCCCTTCCTGGCCTTTCTGTACGGCATTGCGGCGCACAAGGTGGCCGACGCCCATCGTGCCGCCGGCCGCGATCTTGCCTACCCGTCCGAATCCGTTCCCGAGCGCTGGTCGTCCGAGAAGGGCCCTGAGCAGCGGGCCCTCGAAGCCGATTCGGTCAGCCGCATGAACGAATTGCTGGACATCCTGCCCCCCAAGCAGCGCGAGATTCTGATTCTTCGCGTCGTCGTCGGCCTGTCTGCGGAAGAGACCGCCGCCGCCGTCGGTGCGACGCCAGGAGCCGTCCGGGTAGCTCAGCACCGAGCTTTGACGCGGCTCAAATCCGAAATGGTTGCGGCGGGGGACTATGCCTGACTCTGGTTTCACAGACCGACCGGGGCTCGACGAGCTGAGCCGGAGCGATCTGCTGCTCGACGCGCTCGCCGAACGGCAGCGGATCGACGTCGACGATCCCAACGACGACGCGCTGGCCACCCTGCTCGGGGACTGGCGCGACGACTTGCGGTGGCCGCCGGCCAGCGCCCTGGTTTCGCCGGAGGAGGCCGTCGGGGCGCTGCGTGCCGGGATGTTGGAGCAGCGGCGTAGCCGGCGCGGCCTGGCGACTGTCGGCTCGGTGGCGGCGACGTTGTTGGCCCTCAGCGGTTTCGGTGCCATGGTGGTCGAGGCGCGTCCCGGTGGGACGTTGTACGGCCTGCACTCGATGTTCTTCGACGAGCCTCTGGTCAACCAGAACCAGACCATGTTGTCCGCCAAGGCAGATCTGGCGAAGGTGCAGCAACTGATCGACAAGGGGCAGTGGACCCAGGCCGAGAATCAGCTGGCAGAAGTCAGCAGCACCGTGCAGTCGTTGAACGACAGCGCCGGCCGAAAAGACTTGCTGGACGAGATCGACCTGCTGAACGCCAAAGTCGATTCGCGCGATCCGAATGCGACGCTGCCGCCGGCCGCGCCCGCGCCGAACTCCGCGGTGTTTCCGGCTCCGCAGTCCCAGATTTCATCGATTCCGAAGGCAATCACCCCGAGCGCAACCCTGCCTGCGCCCAGCCAAGCCCCGAGTCCTGCTCCGGGTCACCACCGGCACTAGTCACGGTCGCGCCCAGCAATACGCCCTAAGAAAACAGCCAGCTCAATCGCTCAGTGGCGACGGTGAAATCCGTCGGCGTCTGACGTCGCTTCGTTGAGCGAGGCGTCGGCATATCCGCGGCAGTAATCCCAGGTGACGTAGGCGTCCGGCTCCGGGTCGTAAGCGGGCTCGTGCGGGCGGACGGTGCCGTCGATCAGCAGTTGCAGCAGGTTGGCCCGCAACATGTCCCAGTCGTGATAGTGGTCTTGCTGACACTCGTCGCAACAGACCACAAGTCCGCGAATTCCCTTGTGCGCCAACAGTGCTTCGTACACGGCCAGATCGGCCAGGTCCGCCTCTACCGCCATCCGCTCTTGTTGATCCAGCGGTTGTCCGGGCTCGACAGCGTCCAACGCCGCCGACGGGTCACATGGGTCGTCCGCGAAAGGGTCGGGTGGCAAACCCGGGGGGAGTTGGTCACGCACGCCCATAGCCTACGCAGCCAGGCCGTGGTAACGCCAGCAGGCGGACGCGCGCCGATTGGGTCGGGCGGCGCGCCAACAGGTGGCACTCCCCGACGGCCGCGACCGATAGGATGGGATTCTCGCTCCGCGCGTGTATGGAGGGTTTCACCGATGTCCCGTGGCACGTCCCATCTCGAAGACAGCTCCGACCTGGTTGCAAGTCCCTACCTGCGCGTCGGCGGTCTGGCCGACGAAGCCGTGCCGACCGGGGGAGACAACCCACACAAGGTGGCGATGCTGGGCCTGACCTACGACGACGTGCTGCTGCTGCCCGCGGCTTCCGATGTGGTTCCCGCCAGCGCCGACACCTCTAGCCAGCTAACTAAGAAGATCCGGCTTCGGGTGCCGCTGGTCAGCTCGGCGATGGACACCGTCACCGAATCCCGGATGGCCATCGCGATGGCCCGGGCCGGCGGCATGGGCGTGCTGCACCGCAACCTGCCGGTCGCCGAACAGGCCGGGCAGGTCGAGATGGTGAAGCGCTCGGAGGCCGGCATGGTCACCGACCCGGTCACCTGCCGGCCGGACAACACGCTGGCCCAGGTCGACGCGCTGTGCGCCCGGTTCCGGATCTCCGGCCTGCCAGTCGTCGACGACTCCGGCGCGCTCGTCGGGATCATCACCAACCGCGACATGCGGTTCGAGGTCGACCAGACCCGGCCGGTCTCCGAGGTGATGACCAAGGCGCCGCTGATCACCGCGCGCGAGGGCGTCAGCGCGGACGCGGCGCTGGGCCTGTTGCGCCGCAACAAGATCGAGAAGCTCCCCATCGTCGACGGCCACGGCCGGTTGACCGGGCTGATCACCGTCAAGGACTTCGTCAAGACCGAACAACACCCGCTGGCCACCAAGGACAGCGACGGCCGGCTGCTGGTGGGCGCCGCCGTCGGCGTCGGCGGTGACGCCTGGGTCCGCGCGATGATGCTGGTCGACGCCGGGGCCGACGTGCTGATCGTGGACACCGCGCACGCGCACAACCGCACCGTTCTGGAGATGGTGGGCAAACTCAAGGCCGAAGTCGGCGAGAAGGTCGAGATCATCGGCGGCAACGTCGCGACCCGCTCGGCCGCCCTGGCGCTGGTCGAGGCCGGCGCCGACGCGGTGAAGGTCGGTGTGGGGCCGGGCTCGATCTGCACCACCCGGGTGGTCGCCGGCGTCGGTGCGCCTCAAATCACGGCGATCCTGGAAGCCGTCGCGGCCTGCGGACCGCACGGCGTGCCGGTCATCGCCGACGGCGGACTGCAGTATTCCGGCGACATCGCCAAGGCACTGGCCGCCGGCGCATCGACGGCCATGCTGGGCTCGTTGCTGGCCGGCACCGCCGAGGCGCCCGGCGAGCTGATCTTCGTCAACGGCAAGCAGTTCAAGAGCTACCGCGGCATGGGGTCGCTGGGCGCGATGGCGGGCCGCAGCGGCGCGAAGTCCTACTCCAAGGACCGCTACTTCGCCGACGACGCGCTCTCCGAGGACAAGCTGGTGCCCGAGGGGATCGAGGGCCGGGTGCCGTTCCGTGGCCCGCTGTCGTCGGTGATTCACCAGCTGACCGGCGGCCTGCGCGCCGCGATGGGGTACACCGGCTCGCCCACCATCGAGGTGCTGCAGCAGGCGCAATTCGTCCGGATCACGTCGGCCGGGCTCAAGGAAAGCCACCCACACGACGTCACGATGACCGTCGAAGCGCCGAACTACTACGCGCGGTGAGCAGCGAACTGAACATGGTCGAGATCGGCATGGGCAGAGTCGCCCGTCGCACCTACGAGCTCAGCGAAGTCAGCATCGTCCCGTCCCGGCGCACCCGCTCGTCGCAGGACGTGTCGACCACCTGGCAGCTGGACGCCTACCGGTTCGAGATCCCCGTGGTGGCACACCCGACCGACGCGTTGGTGTCGCCGGAGTTCGCGATCGAACTGGGCCGGCTCGGCGGGCTGGGCGTGCTCAACGGCGAGGGCCTGATCGGCCGGCACGCCGACGTCAAGGCCAAGATCGCGCAGCTGGTCGAGGCCGCCGAAAAGGAGCCCGAGCCTTCGGCGTCGATCCGGCTGCTGCAGGAGCTGCACGCGGCGCCGCTGAACCCGGACCTGCTGGGCGCCGCGGTGGCCAGCATCCGTGAGGCCGGCGTGACCACCGCGGTGCGCATCAGCCCGCAGAACGCGCAGTCGCTCACCCCCGTGTTGCTGCAGGCCGGCATTGACTTGCTGGTCATCCAGGGCACCATCATCTCGGCCGAGCGTGTCGCCTCCAACGGCGAACCGCTCAACCTGAAGACCTTCATCTCCGAACTCGATGTGCCGGTGGTCGTGGGCGGTGTGCTCGATCACCGCACCGCACTGCACCTGATGCGCACCGGCGCCGCCGGCGTCATCGTCGGCTACGGCTCCACTAGGGGCGTGACCACCAGCGACGAGGTGCTGGGCATCAGCGTTCCGATGGCCACCGCGATCGCCGACGCCGCGGCCGCGCGCCGCGAATACCTCGACGAGACCGGCGGCCGCTACGTGCACGTGCTGGCCGACGGCGACATCCACACGTCCGGCGAGCTGGCCAAGGCCATCGCCTGCGGTGCCGACGCGGTGGTGCTGGGCACTCCGCTGGCCGTAAGCGACGAGGCGCTCGGTGGCGGGTGGTTCTGGCCGGCCGCGGCGGCGCACCCGTCGTTGCCGCGCGGGGCGCTGCTGCAGATCGCGGTCGGTGAGCGCCCGCCGCTCGAGCAGGTGCTCAACGGGCCGTCCGACGACCCGTTCGGCAGCCTCAACCTGGTCGGTGGCCTGCGCCGATCGATGGCCAAGGCCGGCTACTGCGACCTCAAGGAATTCCAGAAGGTCGGCCTCACCGTCGGCATTTAGGGGCTGGCTCGTTACCGGCCGGTAAGTTCATACTGGTGGGGATGAAGCCAGATTATGACGTCCTGATCATTGGTTCGGGGTTCGGCGGCAGTGTCAGCGCGCTGCGGTTAACCGAAAAGGGTTACCGGGTAGGCGTTTTGGAGGCCGGCCGGCGCTACTCCGACGACGAGTTCGCCAAGACGTCGTGGGATCTGCGCAAGTTCCTGTGGGCGCCCAGGCTCGGTTGCTACGGCATTCAGCGGATTCACCCGCTGAAAAACGTGATGATTCTGGCCGGCGCCGGGGTGGGCGGCGGGTCGTTGAACTACGCCAACACGCTGTACGTGCCGCCGGATCCGTTCTTCAACGATCAGCAGTGGAAGCACATCACCGACTGGCGTAGCGAGCTGATGCCGCACTACCGGCAGGCGCAGCGGATGCTGGGCGTGGTCGAGAACCCGACGTTCACCGACGCCGACCGCATCGTCAAAGAAGTCGCCGACGAGATGGGCTGCGGAGACACCTTCGTGCCCACCCCGGTCGGGGTGTTCTTCGGGCCCGACGGCACCAAAACGCCCGGACAGACGGTGCCGGACCCGTTCTTCGGCGGCGCAGGCCCCGACCGCACCGGCTGCCTGGAATGCGGCTGCTGCATGACGGGCTGCCGCTACGGCGCCAAGAACACGCTGCTGAAGAACTACCTCGGCCTCGCGGAATCGGCTGGGGCACAAGTCATTCCGATGACGACGGTGAAGAATTTCGAGCAGCGCTCCGACGGGCTGTGGGAGGTTCGCACCGTTCGCACCGGAAGCTGGCTGCGCCGCGACCGGCGCACGTACACCGCGAGCCACCTGATCCTGGCCGCAGGCACCTGGGGGACGCAGCATCTGCTGTTCAACATGCGCGACAAGGGCCGATTGCCCCGTCTCTCAACGCGTTTGGGCTTCCTGACCCGGACCAACTCGG
This sequence comes from Mycobacterium sp. Aquia_213, assembly GCF_026625985.1. NCBI lineage: Bacteria > Bacillati > Actinomycetota > Actinomycetes > Mycobacteriales > Mycobacteriaceae > Mycobacterium > Mycobacterium sp. Aquia_213. Next base: position 4,878,201 of record NZ_CP113116.1, on the reverse strand, counting down.
AATCGATCGTGGGTGCGGGACGGCTGAACGTGTCCCCGGATCTGGACCTGACGCACGGCGTGGCGATCACGTCGTCGATTCACCCGACTTCCGACACCCACATCGAACCCGTCCGTTACGGCAAGGGCTCCAACGCGATGGGGTTGCTGCAGACCTTGATGACCGACGGCCCCGGCCCGCAAGGCACGGACGTGCCGCGCTGGAGGCAGCTGTTCGACAACGCCGGCGAGGATCCGCGCAAGATGTTGCGGCTGCTCAATCCCAGCCGCTGGAGCGAACGCACGGTGATCGCGCTCGTGATGCAGCACCTGGACAACTCGATTACCACGTTCACCAAGCGCGGAAAGCTGGGCATCCGCTGGTATTCCAGCAAGCAGGGGCACGGCGAGCCGAATCCGTCGTGGATCCCGGTGGGCAACGAGGTCACCCGCCGCATCGCGGCCAAGATCGACGGCGTCGCCGGCGGGACCTGGGGTGAGCTGTTCAACATTCCGCTGACCGCACACTTCCTCGGCGGCGCGGTGATCGGCGACGGCCCCGATCGGGGAGTCATCGATCCCTATCACCGCGTCTACGGCTATCCGTCGCTGCTGGTGGTGGACGGTGCCGCGATCTCGGCGAATCTGGGCGTCAACCCGTCGCTGTCGATCACCGCGCAAGCCGAGCGCGCCGCCTCGCTGTGGCCGAACAAGGGCGAGAACGATCTGCGGCCGCTGCAGGGCGATACCTACCGCCGGCTGGACCCGATCGCGCCGAAGCACCCCGTGGTGCCGGCCGACGCGCCCGGCGCGCTGCGCTGGCTGCCGATTGATCCGGTCACCTCGACCGCCGACGCCGGCTAGCTCGCGATCACCGCGAGTGGTGCGCCCTTGACCACGCAGCTGCGCTCGCCGTGCACGTTGACCGGCACATCGCCCATCAGCGTGACCCGGTGCATCAGCCGCGGCTGGTCGTCGTAGTCGTCGATCGCCCGGTGCTGGGTGGCCCGGTTGTCCCAGATGGCGACATCGCCCGACTCCCAGTGCCAGCGAATAGTGTTCTCGGGCTTAGTGATTCGACGTTGCAGCAGCTGCAGTAGCGCGATTGACTCTTGGCTGTCCAGGCCGATGAAGTTGCGCACGAAATTGCCCGCGATCAGGGTGCGCTCACCGGTCTCCGGATGCACCCGCACGACCGGGTGTTTGGTCTGGAAGTCCTGCTTCTCGAACGCCTGCCGGAACGCCCGCTGCGCGTCGCTCATCGACAGAACGGCTTCGGCGGTGATGTAGTCGTAGCGGTTGCTGTGCAGTGCCCACAGGTTTTCGACGAGGCACTTGAGTGACTCGGGCAGGTCCTCGTAGGCGGCGGCCGTCGAGGCCCACAGCGTTGAGCCGCCGTAGCGGGGCAGGGTGACCGCCCGCAGGATCGAGGCCGCCGGGTAGTTCGCGGCGAAGGTGACGTCGGTGTGCCAGCGGTTGGCCTTGCCGTATTCCGAGTTGATCGGCGTGATGACCGGCGCGCCCTTAGCCGCGAGCGCACCGGCCGCCGGATGGCCGACGGGTGTGCCCAGCAACCCACCGAATGCCAGCTGCTGCTGGTCATCGAGGTGGTGCTGGCCGCGGAAGAAGATGACTTTGTGGGTCAGCAACGCCCGGCGGATCTCCTCGACGGCGGCCGGGTCGAGGTCGCCGCCGAGGTGCACCCCGTCGACCCGAGCGCCGATCCGGCTGCCCAGCTTGGTGACGGTTATCTGGTCTGTCATGGCTGTCATCCTTGCTTGAATCCTTGGGTGTAGTCAGTTGACTAACCCAGAGTGTAGTCGGATGGCTACAGTTTCGGCAAGTGGTTGGGGGCACGGCGAATTCCCACCGTAAAGCGGCAGGTCAGGCCGGAATAAGGAGATTGCGGGTAGTCAGGAGGCCGTTGAGTCGAGGGCGGAGGCCACCTCGTTTTGTTCCATCTCCGCCACTTCGAGGTAGACCTCGGCCACCTGGGGCAGTCGATCGCTGCCCGGTTCGCGGCCCTCCAGCAGCGCGGCCAGCGCCGACACACTGCGTGCGGCGAAGATGTCGGCAACCATCACGGTGGGGGTGTCCAGCCAGGCCCGCACCCGGGCGACCAACTGTGTGGCCAGCACCGAATCTCCGCCGAGGCCGAAGAAATCGTCGTCGGCGCTTACCGCCTGGACCCTCAGCAGACTGGCGGTGATGTCGGCCAGCGCCCGTTCCAGCGGCGTCGACGCCGCCCGTTGGCCCGTCACGGTATCGGCGGCGCGCTCCTGCACGGCGCGCGAGAGCAGCTCACCCGCCAGCTTCCGGTCGATCTTCCCGCCGACGGTGTACGGGATCTCGGGGACCAGCACGATGACGTCGGGAACCATGTGCGGGGGCACGAATCCGGAAACCGCGGCCGTGAGATGCGCCGGCGTCAACGCGGGATCGGTGACCCGAACCAGCGCCGCCAACTGCTCGCGTTTGGTGTCCCCGGCGACCGGGACCACCGCGGCCACGGCGCCGTCCACCGACTCCAGCCGGTTCAGCGCTCCCTCGACCTCACCGAGTTCGACCCGGTAGCCGCTGATCTTGACCCGGTGGTCGGCGCGGCCGACGAACTCCAGCGTTCCGTCGGGCAGATACCGCGCCAAATCGCCGGTGCGATACCAGTTCTTACCGTCGTGCTCGACGAACTTGCCGTCCGTCAGGTCCGGCCGGCCGCGGTAGCCGCGGGCGATGCCGCGACCGCCGACCCAGAATTCGCCGGGAACCCAGTCCGGACAGTCGGACCCGTCCGCCGCCACCACGCGGCAACCGTTGTTCGGCAACGGGTGGCCGAACGGCACGGCGGCCCAATGCGGCGGCAACTCGCCGGGCTCGCAGATGGTGTTGTGAATGGCCGTCTCGGTGGCGCCGCCCAGTCCGGCGACGCGGACCCGCGGCGCCTGGGCGCGCAGCGCCCGCACCATCTCGGTACGCACCCAGTCGCCGCCGGTGGGCACCACGCGCACCGACGAGATCCGTCCCGAGTTCACCGCGACCAGCATTTCGAGCCAGCCGGGCAACCAGTGCAGCACGGTGACCCGGTGTTGTTCGATCATCCGCGCCCAGGCGTCGGGATCGCGCCGCTGCTCCTCGTCCACCACCACGATCGAGCCGCCCGCGCGCAGCATTCCGAAAATGTCCAGCACCGAGATGTCGCATTCCAGGGTGGACAGCGCCAGGCATCGATCGTCGGCACCGATGTCGAAGTGGGAGTTGATGAACTCGACGGTGTTCATCGCGGCGTCGTGGCTGACTTCCACACCCTTGGGTTCGCCGGTGGAGCCCGAGGTGAACAGCACGTACGCCACGTCGGCGGGATCGATGGCGGCCGGCGCGGTGGCGGCGGAGCCGGGCAGGCCCTGCGCGACGGCTTCCGATACGGTCAGCGCGGGCACCGGCAGTTCGTCGAGCCCGGGCGTGCGGGGGCCACACACCAGTGCCGAGTGGACACCCGCGCCGCCCAGGATGCGGGCGGCCCGGTCGGCCGGTTGGTCGACGCCGATCGGCAGGTACACACCGCCGGCGGCGTGAATGCCCAGCAGCGCCGGGATCTGCTCGGCGGTCTTGGGGCCCAGCACCGCGACCGCATCACCGCGTCCCACCCCGCGCGCCCGCAACGTCGCGCACACGGCAAGGACTTGCTCGCGCAACTGCGCGTAGCTGAGGTCGCCCAGGCTGCTGTACACCGCGGGCGCGTCGGGGTGCGCGGCGGCGGACCGAAAGAAGCCGTCGTGCAACGCTTCTCCACTCGGCACGGTGGTCGCGCCGTTGAGGTCGGCGCGCACGGCGCGCTGTTCGGCCGGGAGTGCGGGTGGGTCGAGCGCCTCCCAGGCGTCGTCGTCGTTGGCCAGCCGGATCAGCTCGGCGACGTGATAGGCGAACATCGCGTCGGCCACACCCGGCCGGAACGCGTCGGCGCGGACGTCCCAGTTGACCAGTAGGCCGCCGTCGAACGGGGTGGCCTGGGAGTCCAGCAACACCTGCGGCCCCTGCGAGATGTGCCAGACGCACTTCCCGAACTGCTCGGTGACTTCGCCGTCGAACAGGTCGCCGAGCCCGAGTCCACTGGTGAACACGAACGGCGCCAGCGTGGGCATGCCGCGGTGCCGGGTCAGGTCGCGCAGGATCGACAGCCCCGAGTAGCTGGAGTGCAGGGCGCTGGCGTGCAGCGACTCCTGCAAGGCGCGGGCCCGGGCCGCCGCCGTCGGCGCCTCGGTGAGGTCGACGTCGAGCAGCAGCGACGTGGTGAAATCGCCGACGAGTTTGTCGACGTCGGGGTGGAACGGCTCGCGGCCGAACATCGGCAGGTTCAGCAGGAAGCGCGAATTGGTGGACCAGCGGGCCAGCGTCCCGGCGTAGGACGCGGCGATCGCCATCGCCGGGGTGATGCCACGCTTGTGCGCCGCGGCCAGCAGCGCCTCGCGGATGTCGGCGTCGAAGTAGTGCCAGAGCCGGATATTGCGGCGCGGATTGGCCTGCTCGGACGGGGGCACCAGCGGGGGTGACGGCGGTTCGGGCAGGTCCGGCACGCGTTCGGCCCACCACCGACGGTCGTCCTCGGATACCGGGGTGGCGGCCGTCAGCGTGGCCCGGTACTGCCGATAGGTGTAGCCCAGCTCGGGCAGGTCGCCGCCGCGGTAGAACACGGCCAGGTCGGCCATGAAGTTGCGGTAACTGACGGCGTCGGCGGCCGACATGTCCATGTCGACATGCAGGCGGGTGCGCCCGTCGGACATTAGCGTCAGCGCGATTTCGAGGACCACGCCGTGCAGGATCTGATGAGATTTCGCGTCCCGGATCTCGTCCAGCCGCTGCTGTTCCGCGGCGGCGTCGAGGTCACGCAGGTCGATCACCGCGACCGGCAGCGTGCGGTCGGTGATCCGCTGGGTGCCGTCAGGCAGGATCTCCACCCGCAGCATCGGATGGCGGCGGGCAAGCGCGGCCGCCGCGTCGCGCAGCCGTTCCGGGTCGACGCCCGCGCCGTCGAACTCCACGTAGAGGTGCGGGGCCACGCCGCCGAGCGCCTGTTCTTCGTTGCGGCCCAACCACAGTGCGTGCTGGATGGGCGCCAGGGGAAATGTCTCGCCGCCGTCATCGTCGTGCGCCGCGGCTTCCGGTTCGTCGTCGCTGGTCGTGCTTTCGCTGAGCGCCGAGACCAGCCGCGTCCACGCGGACACGGTGGGGTTCTCGGCCAGCGACGCGAAACCGATGTCGATGCCCTGCCGTCGCCACCGCCCGGACAGCGACATCATCCGGATCGAGTCGAGTCCGGAGGCGATAAGGTCGGCGTCGGGGTCCAGCGCGTCGGGGGTGACGCCGAGCAGTTCGGCGACCTGTTCTCGGACGCTCAGTGAACTCGTCCCGCCGCGACCCATTGTGTGTAACCTCTCAGCAATTAGTGAAGGCTGTCCTAACTTTGAGGAGGCTATCCTATATTTGGTTTCGAACTTAAAACACCCTGGAAGGGCCCTGACCGCGATGAGCACCGGATTCCATCCCGATGCCGAGGCCGGACACTGCGAAAGTGTTGACCTCGCAGCGGGATTCGTTCCGTTCCCCCGCGACCGGGCCGATGCCTATCGGCGGGCCGGCTATTGGGCGGGGCTGCCGTTGGACTCAATTTTGCGCGAGGCCGCGCAACGCTGGCCGGACCGCCGCGGCATCGCGGATGCCCACACCAGCTACACCTTCGCCGAATTCGACGCACTCGCCGACCGGATCGGCAGCGGTCTGACCAGCCTCGGGTTTGTCGCCGGCGACCGGGTCCTGCTGCAGTTGCCCAACTCCTGCCGGTTCGCGTTGGCGCTGTTCGGATTGCTGCGGGCAGGTGTGGTGCCGGTGATGTGCCTGCCCGGCCATCGCACCGCCGAACTGAGCCACTTCGCCGACGTCAGCGGCGCGGTCGGGATGGTGATCACCGACAAGGCGGGCGGCTTCGACTATCGCGAGATGGCCACCGCGCTGGTGCGCGAGCGGCCGCAGTTGACGAAGGTGCTGGTCGACGGCGAACCCGGCGACTTCCAGGCCTGGTCCGAGGTGCATAACCACGCGGGCCCGGAGGTCCGGGCAAACCCGGCGCCCGACCCGGGCCTGCCCGCGCTGCTGCTGGTCTCGGGCGGCACCACGGGGCTGCCCAAACTGATCGCGCGGACCCACGACGACTACCGCTACAACGCTTCGGCCTGCGCGGCGGCCTACGGGATGACCGCAGACGACGCCTACCTCGTGGTCCTGCCGGCCGGACACAATTTCCCGTTGGCCTGCCCGGGTCTGCTGGGCGCGATGACCGTTGGTGCCCCTACGGTTTTCACCGACGATCCCAGTCCCGAAGCCTCCTTCGCGCTGATCGACCGGCACCGGGTCACCGTCACGGGTCTGGTCAACGCGCTCGCCAAGCTGTGGGCGCAGGCGTGTGACTGGGAACCGGTGCTGCCGACCTCGCTGCGCGTGGTGCAGGTCGGCGGCTCACGGCTGCTGCCCGACGAGGCGCGATTCATCCGGGAGAACCTGACGTCGGGTATGCAGCAAATCTTCGGCATGGCCGAGGGGATGCTGAACTTCACCCGGCCCGGCGATCCGATCGACGTGGTGGACAACCTGCAGGGCCGGCCCATGTCGCCCGACGACGAGATGAAGGTGGTCGACGAAAACGGCGACGAGGTGGCCCCCGGCGAAGAGGGCGAGCTGCTGGTGCGCGGGCCGTACACGATCAACGGGTACTACCGCGCCGACGAGGCCAACGCCCGCTCCTTCAGCCCCGACGGCTTCTACCGCAGCGGCGACCGGGTGCGCATCTTCGCCGATGGCCCGCGGGCCGGATACGTCGAAGTCACCGGGCGGATCAAGGACGTCATCCACCGGGGCGGCGAGACCGTCTCGGCGTCCGACCTCGAGGAACACTTGCACGCCCACCCCGCCGTGGCCGACGCGGCGGCCGTCGCCCTACCGGATCAGTACCTCGGCGAAAAAATCTGCGCGGCAGTTGTTTTCAAGGGCACCCCGGTCAGCCTGGCCGAGCTGAACGGATTTTTGGACGGCCGCGGGGTTTCGGTCCACGCCAAGCCGGACGTGCTGCAAGCCATGCGGTCGCTGCCCAAGACGGCGGTGGGCAAGGTGGACAAAAAACAAATCGTCGTCAGCCTGACGCAGATATGAACGCTCTGGCGCACTTGGGATTTAACTGACATGACAATGAATGGTGGCCCCGATGACCAACTTTCGGCACCGAGCGTGACGACAAACGCGATGCCGGAACCGATCGCCATCATCGGCCTCGGTTGCCGCCTGGCCGGTGATGTCACCACCGCGCAGGCCTTCTGGGATTTCCTGCTGCAGGGCGGCAGCGCGGTGCGTGAGGTACCCGCCGAGCGGTGGGAGCCTTACCTGTGGCGTGACCCGCGCAATGCCGCGGTGCTCAAGGACACCACAACCTGGGGCACTTTCATCGACAACCTTGCGGGTTTCGACGCCGAGTTCTTCGGTGTCTCTCCCCGCGAGGCCGAACTGATGGACCCGCAGCAGCGACTGGCCCTCGAAGTCAGCTGGGAGGCGCTCGAGCACGCCGGGGTGCCGCCCCGGTCGCTGGCCGGCAGTGACACCGCCGTGCTGATGGGCGTCAACTCCGACGACTACGGCAAGTTGCTGATGGAGGACCTGACCGGCATCGAGGCCTGGACGGGGATCGGCACGTCGCTGTGCGGGATCGCCAACCGAGTGTCCCACCTGCTCGATCTGCGCGGGCCCAGCGTCGCGCTGGACGCCGCGTGCGCGGCCTCGTTGGTGGCGGTGCATCAGGCCTGCCAACTGCTGCGCTCCGGCGAGACGGCACTGGCGCTGGCCGGCGGCGTCAGCGCGCTGATCGGGCCCGGGTTGACCCGCGTGCTGGATCAGGCGGGTGCGACGGCTCCCGACGGTCGCTGCAAGACCTTCGACGCGTCCGCCGACGGCTACGGCCGCGGTGAGGGCGCGGCCGTGGTGGTGCTCAAGCGGCTCGCCGACGCCCGGCGCGACGGTGACCGGGTGCTGGCCGTCGTCCGCGGGGGAGCGGTCGCACAGGACGGCCGCACGGTCGGCATCATGTCGCCCAACGGCGCCGCCCAGGCCGATCTGTTCCGGCTGGCCTGCCGGTCCGCCGACATCGACCCGGCCACCGTCGACTTCATCGAAGCCCACGGAACCGGCACTCCCACAGGCGATCCCGTCGAGGTGGGGGCGCTGGCCGAGGTGTACGGAGCCGCCCGGCCCGACGACGATCCCGCGCTGGTCGGCTCGGTCAAACCGAACACCGGTCATCTCGAGGGCGGCGCCGGCGCCGTCGGCCTGATCAAGGCCGTACTGGCCCTGCACCACCAGACCATTCCGCCCACCGCGGGCGTGCGCACCCTCACCCCCGCCGTCGACTGGGACACCAGCGGCCTGCGGGTGCCGACCGAGGTGCTGGCCTGGTCGCGCCGGCCCGGCCATCCCCGCCGGGCGGCGGTGTGCAGCTATGGCTACGGCGGCACGATCGCGCACGTGCTGCTCGAGGAGGCGCCACCCGCGTCAATCGCCACATCGCCACCCGCGCAGCCGATCTCGCCGCTGGTGATTCCGCTGTCCGGCCGGTCTCAGAGCAGGCTGACCGCGCAGGCCGCCGCGCTGGCCGAGCATCTCGGCGGCCGCGAGATTCCCCTCGAGGAAGTCGCCGCGACCCTGTGGGCGCACCGCAGCCACGAACCGGTGCGCGCGGCGGTGGTCGCCGAAGGTTCCGGGGAACTGCTCGACGCGTTGAGCACGCTGGCCGCCGACGGGCGCGACGCCGCGCTGGTGCGCGGCAGCGTGCTGCCCGGTTCGGGCGAGGGCGCCGTGTGGGTGTTCTCCGGTCACGGCTCGCACTGGCCGCAGATGGGCCAGGAGTTGCTGGCCGGTGAACCGGCGTTCGCCGCGGTGATCGACGCGATCGATCCGATCTTCGGCGCCGAACTGGGCTTCTCGGCGCGCCAGGCATTGAGCTCGGGCGAACTGGGCGGCACCGACCAGGTGCAAGCGCTGACCTTCGCCATGCAGGTCGGCCTGGCCGCCGTGCTGCGCGAGCGAGGCGTGCGCCCCGCCGCGGTGATCGGTCACTCCGTGGGCGAGGTCGCCGCGTGCGTGACCGCGGGCGTGTTCGACCTGGCGCAGGGGGCGGCCGTGGCGTGCTACCGCGCCCGGGGGTTCCGCAAGGTGATGGGCGAAGGTGCGATGGCGTTGGTGCCGCTGCCCTTCGCCGACGCGCAGCAACGGCTCGGCGCCCGCACGGACGTGGTGGCGGCGATCAGCGCGTCGTTGACCTCGACGGTGGTGTCGGGTAGCGCCGCGGCCGTCGACGAGGTGGCCGGCCGGTGGGGCGACGAAGGGCTGATGGTCCGCCGCGTCAAAACCGACGTCGCGTTCCACAGCCCGGCGATGGACGCGCTCACCGCCGACCTGGCGCGGCTCACCGGTGCGCTGCCGCCGCCCCGGCAAGCCGGCATTCCGCTCTACACCACCGCGCTGGCCGACCCGCGGTCATCGGCCTCGCGTGGCCCGGACTACTGGGTCGCCAATCTGCGCGACCGGGTCCGGTTCGCCGAGGCGGTTTCCGCGGCGGCCGACGACGGGCACCGGCTCTTCCTCGAGGTCTCGGCCCACCCGGTGGTGTCACACTCCATCGCGGAAACGTTGCTGTACTTGGATATTGACGAGCACGCCACCGTCGGCGTGCTGCGTCGCGACCAACCGACACGGCGTTCGGTCGCCGCGGCGGTCGCCGCCCTGCACTGCTACGGCGCGCCCGTCGGCGACGGCGTCACCACCGCCACACCGTGGGCCGGCGACCTGCCGGGCACGCAGTGGCAGCACCGCGATTTCTGGCGCATACCGAGCGCGCCGCCCGCGGGCCGCGGTGTCCACGACGCCGACAGTCACACCCTGCTCGGTGGCCGGCTCGAGGTCACCGGCACAGCGCCGGCGCGGGTCTGGGAGACCCGGGTGGACATGGCGACCCGGCCCTACCCCGGCAACCATCCCGTCCAGGGCACCGAGATCGTGCCGGCCGCGGTGCTGCTCAACACGTTCCTGACGGCCGCGGGGACCGATGTGACGGAGGTGCACCTGCGCACCCCCGTCGCGCCGGGCCGCACCCGCGACGTGCAGGTGGTGCTGCAGGATCAGGCGCTGGCGATCGCCACCCGACTGGTCGACGACGAGGGCCCCGAGGTCGGCGGGTGGCTGACGCACTGCACCGCGATCGCCGCCGCCACCGACGATCGCGAGGTGCCCCGGCTCGACGAGACCGCGATCCGGGTCCGCTGCACCGAGCAGTTGTCGCCGAACAGCGTGGTGGAGACGCTGGCCAAGCTCGGAGTCGCCGAGATGGGCTTCGGCTGGGAGGTGGTCGATCTCTGGGCGGGTGACGGCGAATTCCTGGCGCAGGTACGCGCCGAACCGGACGGGTCGCACCCCTCGACGTGGGCCGGGCTGATCGATGCGGCCACTTCGGTGGCGTCCACGGTGTTCGACGGCGCGCCCCGGCTGCGCATGCCCGCTCGCATCGAGCGGGTGAGAGTCCTTGGCACGCCTTCTGATTCGGTGCTACTACACGTCCGAAGGCGCGATCAGGGCACCAGCGCCGACGTCACCGTCGCCTCCCTCACCGGCAGACCGCTGGTGGCGATCGCCGGAATGACGTTCGAGGAACTCGAGAACACCGGCGGTGACGTGTCGCGGGTGGTACACCGAATCGACTGGCATTCAACATCTTTTGACGCCGATGCGGTGCCCGGCGAAGTGGTGCTGGTCGGCGGCGATGCCGCCGTCCGCGCCTGGTGCGAACGTGACCTGAAGGCCGCCGGTGTGGCGCACCGGGTGTGCGCCACACCCGCCGACCTTCCGGCCCAGCTGGACTCCGAGGCCGTGGTGCTGGTGTTGCCCCGCGCCGGTGACAGCCCGGTCGAAGCGGTGGACAGTGTCCTGAAGACCCTCAAAGCGCTTCTGCGCAACGGCATCTCGCCGCGGCTGTGGACCCTGACCCAGGGCGTGCACGAGGGCGCCGACGTCAGCCGGTCACCGCTGTGGGGGTTGTCGAGGGTGGCCGCCGCCGAACACCCCACGCTGTGGGGTGGCGTGCTCGACGTCGCCGAGGACCGGCTGCCGCTGGGTGTGCTGGCCACGCTCAGCGGCCACGCCGTCGTGGTGGTTCGCGACGGCGTCGCACAGACCGCCCGGCTGGCCAACATCGTCGGCGCCACCGGACCGGCGATGGAATGCACCCCGGCCGGCACCTACCTGGTCACCGGTGGGACCGGCGTGCTGGGCCTGCGGATCGCCGAACGGTTGGCGGATCTGGGGGCGCGCCGGTTGGTGCTGCTGTCCCGGTCCGGTCTGCCGGCACGCTTCCAGTGGGCCACCGCGGACAATCAAGGCCAGATCCGCGCGGTGTCCGCGCTCGAGGAGCGCGGCGTGTGGGTACAGTCGGTCGCCTTGGACATCGCCGCGCCCGGCGCGGCCGGCCAACTGCGCTCGGTGCTGGCCGAATTGCCGCCGGTGCGCGGCGTGGTTCATGCCGCGGGCGTGGAAGCCGGTGTGTTCCTGGCGAATACGACGATCGACGAGATCGCGATGACCATGCATCCCAAGGTCGACGGAGCGCTCGCCCTGCACGAGATGTTTGCGCCCGGGGAACTGGACTGGATGGTGCTGTACTCCTCGTGCGGCTACCTGGCCGGCTTTCCCGGGCAGGGCGCCTACGCCTGCGGCAACGCCTTCCTGGACGCGCTGGCCCGGCACCGGCGCGGGCTGGGCGACGTCACGACGAGCGTGGGCTGGACGGCGTGGCGCGGTCTCGGTATGGGCTCGGACTCCGGATACATTGCCGCGCAACTGGATGCGCTGGGGATGGACACCATCGGCGCGGACGACGCACTGCGTGCCCTGGACGTCGCGATGCGGTCGCAGGAGGCCAACCCGGTGGTGTTGCCGGTGCTCCCGGATGCCAAGTCGGTGCCGATACTTGCCGACATCGCGGCCGCGGTCGTCGCGGATTCGTTGCTGCCCAACGACTTCGAACAAGTCGGCCCGGGCGACATGGACACCGAGGAATGGGTGACACAGCAGGTCCTCACGGCGGTGGCCGCCGAACTCGGCCTGTCCGCCGACAGCGTCGACGCCCGGATGCCGCTGGTCGAGATCGGCGTGGACTCGATCATGACAGTCGCGCTGCGGCGTCAGCTCGAGAAGCAGACCGGGCTGGCGCTGCCACCCACACTGCTGTGGGAACACCCCACCGCGGCCGCCGTCACGGCGCGGATCGTCGAGCTACTGGACAGTGAGATAGCTTCTGCTGCAACAGAAGACGGCGCACCAGTGGTGTAGCCGTTGCTCGCCCGGGTTACTTGCCGCCGAGCTGGTGGGCCATCGTCCGCCGGTGCGTGGGTTCGCACCCGGGCGGCTGCGGCGGCGGCGGCAGCAGTGCCTTGCGCTGCCGCACCGCGATGGTCGTCGGCGAGTCCGTCTTGAGCACGACCTCCTCGCCGGCGTGCCGGATGGCCAACTCACCGGTGTCGCCGTCGCTCAGCGTGTAGGTGACGTCGCTGTGGTTGGCGTCGACCATCAGCCGGAAGTCGCGCCACCGGACCCGGAACCGCAGCCGGGTGATGCCGTCGGGCAGGGCGGGATCGATTTCCAGGATGCCGTCGTCGTCACGCAGGCCGCCGAAGCCCGCGACGATCGCCATCCAGGCGCCGGCCAGCGAGGCCATGTGCAACCCGTCGCGGGTGTTGGAGTGCAGGTCGCGCAGGTCGATCAGCGCGGCCTCGTAGGCGTAGTCATGCGCGAGCTCCAAATGTCCGACCTCGGCACACATCACGGCCTGACAGCATGCCGACAGCGACGAGTCGCGCACCGTGCGCCGCTCGTAGTAGTCGACGTTGCGGGCCTTCTGTTCGGCCGTGAACGCGTGGCTCTGCCATTGCATCGCCAGCACCAGGTCGGCCTGCTTGATCACCTGCGCCGGGTAGAGCCGCACGTACGGCTCGTGCAGCAGCAGCGGATATTTGTGCCGGTTCTCGAAATCCCATTCCGCGAACTTGGTGAAGCCTTCGCACTGCTGGTGGACGCCCAGCTCCTCGTCGTACGGAATGCTGACGGCATCGGCCGCGTCGCGCCAGGAGGCGGTTTCCTCGTGGGTGACGCCCATCGCCTCGGCGGCCTCCGGGTGGCGATTGCAGGCATCGGCGGCGACCACCAGGTTGTGCGCGGCCATCAGATTCGTGAAGACGTTGTCGCGCACGATCGCCGTGTACTCGTCGGGGCCGGTGACGCCCTCGAGATGCCAGACACCGTGGCGGTCGTGATGCCCCAGCGATATCCACAGCCGGGCCGTCTCGACGAGCACCTTCAGGCCGCAATCGGCCTCCAGCGACTGGTCGCCGGTGACGACGCGGTAGCGCTCGAACGCCATCGCGATATCGGCGTTGATGTGGAAGGCCGCGGTGCCGGCCGGCCAGTAGCCGGAACACTCCTGGCCGCGGATGGTCCGCCACGGAAAGCTCACGCCCTCGAGGCCGAGTTCCGTCGCCCGATCCCGGGCCATGTCCATCGTCGACGCCCGCCACCGCAGCGAGTCGGCGACCGCGTGCGGCAGCGTGTAGGTCAGCACCGGGAGCACGAAACCCTCGGTGTCCCAGAAGGCGTGGCCGTCGTAGCCCGTTCCGGTCAGCCCCTTGCTGGGGATGGCGCGGCGTTCGGCCCGGGCGCTGGCCTGGACCAGGTGAAAGAGCCCGAACCGCACGGCTTGCTGGGATTCGGAGTCGCCTTCGACCTCCACGTCCGCGTTGTCCCAGAAGTCGTCGAGGAACTCCCGCTGAGCCTTGACCAGCCCGTCCCACCCGCTGTAGCGGGCGCTGTGCAGCGCGGCGGCGACCTGGTCGCGCAGCGCGGGCCGGGAGCGCTGGCTGGACCAGCCGTACGCGAGATATTTGACGATCCGCAGTTTCTGCCCGGGGCGCAGCCCGCAGATCACGGTGGTCCGCGCCAGGTCGGGACCAGAGTCGTTGGTGACCTCGACCCGCCCGGGCACCTCGACGATGTGATCCATGCCCGCGGCCATCATCAGCTGACTGGCCCGCGTGCGGTGCATCAGCAGTGCGCCGCAGTCGGTCTCGTCGTGTTCGACGGCCTCCAGCGGATTTTCCAGGATGGCCGCCACCCGGGGGTCGGCCGATGTCGTCGGCTGGTCCTCGTTGGTGACCAGCTCCGACTGCACGGTGACGCGGACGAATTCATTGACCGCCTCGACGCAGTACTCGATGGCGGCCACGCTGCGATGGGCCAGCGACACCAGCCGGGTCGAGGTGACCTTGACTTCCTTGCCCACCGGCGAACGCCACTGCGCGTTGCGGGTCAGCGTCCCGGCTTTCATGTCGAGGACGCGCTCGTGCGAGAGGAGTTCGCCGTACCGGACGTCGAAGGGCTCGTCCTCGACGAACAGCCGGATGATCTTGCCGTTGGTCACGTCGACGACCGTCTGGCCGGCTTCCGGGTAGCCATAGCCGGCCTCGGCGTAGGGCAGCGGCCGGATCTCGTAGAAGGAGTTCAAATACGTGCCCGGCAGGCCGTACGGTTCGCCCTCGTCGAGGTTGCCGCGCAACCCGATGTGCCCGTTGGACAACGCGAATAGCGATTCCGACTGGGCGATCAGGTTCAGGTCGAGCCGCGTCTCGCGGATCACCCACGGTTCGACCGGGAAGGCTTCCTGGGTGATCATGCCGGCAGCAATTCTGCGAGGTCGGTCACCACAATGTCGGCACCGCTGCGACGGAGATCCTCGGCCTGGCCCACTCGGTCAACACCCACCACGTAGCCGAAGTTACCGGCACGGCCGGCCGCCACACCCGACAGGGCGTCCTCGAACACCGCCGCCGCGTCCGGGGCGACGTCGAGCAACTGCGCGCCCCGCAGATAGGAATCGGGCGCGGGTTTGCCTTTGATGTGTTCCTCGCGCAGCGTCACTCCGTCCACGCGCTGCTGGACGAACCGCTCCAGCCCGGTGATCTCGAGCACCTCGCGGGTGTTCGCGCTCGACGACACGACGGCGATGCCCAGGCCCGCGGCCGAGGCCGCCTCCAGGTAGCGCCGCGAGCCCTCGAACACCTCGACGCCGTCGCGGTCGAGCACCTTTTGGAACATCTCGTTCTTGCGGTTGCCCAGGCCGTAAACGGTCTCCGCGTCGCCGGAGTCGTCGTGGTCGCCGTCGGGCAGCTCGATGCCCCGGCTCTGCAGGAACGACCGGACTCCGTCTTCGCGCTTCTTGCCGTCGACATATGTCCGGTAGTCCGCGGCGGCATCGAAGGGAACGAACTTCTCCCCGGTGCGCTCGGCCCGCTGGGACAGATAAGCGTCGAACATGGCCTTCCAGGCCTTGGTATGCACGCTCGCGGTATCGGTGAGCACGCCGTCGAGGTCGAACAGGCAGGCACGCACCTTCTCTGGCAGACCCAGCACAGAGGATCCTCACTGTAGGAGTAGTCGGGCGATACCACTCCACCATGCTTGCCCGCAGGTCGCTAGCTATCTCCCATTCTTGCTACGCGCACCGACGATGCGAACCATCTCGCCGGGGCGTTCCAGCGCGGAGAAGTGGCCGACGCCGGGCAGCGTGACGGTCTCGACCTGGAGTTGGCGAGCAACGTGCTCCCGTTCCGCCGGTCGCGACCAGTCGCGCTCGGAGTACACCAGCGTGACGGGAACACTCACGCGCGGATAGTGGCTTCGTGCCTCGATGAAGCCGCTGAGGCTGCGCATGATGGCGCGGTTAACCGTCGGATAGCCGCGCCGGCGGCCGCTGCGCCGTAGCTCGCTCAGAAATTCATTCGGCAGCGCGCCAGGCTCGGCGAACCCGCCCCGCAGCACGCCGCCCAGGATGAGCTGATTCTCCAGTCGGGCGAAGATCGGTCCAATACCGGGGGCGCGGACGGATGTTCCGATCAGCCGGGCAAACCAGTTGCCGCGTTCGAGCCCGCTCGGGTAGTCATAGGCGTTGAACGCGATCACCGCGCTGACGTCGTCCGCCAGGTCGATGGAGGCCAACAGCGACAGGGCCGCGCCCATCGATTCGCCGGCCAGCGTGACGTCGCGCAGGCCGAGCAGCCTCACGAATTCGACTACGGCGCTGCGTAATTCGGGCTCACCGTAGTGCGCACCCGCAACGATGTCGGACCAACCCATTCCGGGCAAATCCAGCGCATAGACGGTGAAGTCGTCCCACAACCCGGGAATGACCCGCTGGAAGTAGTCCAGTTGCGTGCGGACCGTGTGAAGCAAGACCAGCGGTGGCCCGGTTCCGGCGGTGAAGTACCGCAACCGCGACCCATCGGAGCGGGCCAGGAACTTGACTTCGCCGCGTCCGCCGGTCCACGTCGTCGTGTAAACCTGATCCGGAACCTCGTTGATTTCCATGGCATTTAGCTTGTGCTGACCGCTCGCGCGACTGCTTGGATGACCCGCAGCCGTCCGTCCGACAACGCGCCGGTGAGGTTCTCCGCTTTGCGGGCGAAGTCGGCCACGAAGGCGTGCAGGCCCAGCGGGCTCGCGGGCTGGGCCAGCAGGGCTTGCATGATTGCGCCCGCCTGGTCGGTGAGATCGTTCCACCGGTCGACGACGAATCCGGAAGACTCGATCACCGTGTGCAAGTCGTCGGGGCTGACCAGATGGCTGTGTGCGGGTTGATCGGCCCACGGCAGGGGATAGGAGAGTTCGCGGCCGTCGCCAATGGTGATGTCCCACAAGGCAAGGCGTCCCCCTTCTACCAGCACCCGGCGAGCTTCGGAGTACAGGCGCGCCTTGTCGGCCACGTTCATCTGAACATGCTGGCTGATGGCGACGTCGAAACTGGCATCGGCGAAGGGGAGCCGGGTGACGTCGCCCTGGCGGACCGATATCCGGCTGTCCAGCCCGACCAGTCGATTGAGCCAGCGGTGTGTTTCGCAGTATTCGTCGGTGAGGTCGACGGCGGTGACGGTGCAGCCGAAGCGGTCGGCGACGTAGCGCGCGGTGCCGCCGACCCCGCTGCCCGCGTCGAGCACCGCAGTCTCACTGGTGATCCCGGCGAGGTCTGTCAGCGCAGCGGTCGCGAAGCGGCCCATGGTGTGGAAGTCCTCTAGCAGGCCCAGGTCGGCGGGGACCAGATGCTCGAGGTCTTTTCCGGCGGCGATCAACGCCTGCTCGATGTTGTGCTGCGACAGGCCGGTCGAATACTGGGTGCCGACGGTGCTGTTCATGCGTAGATCCTTTCGGAGTGTTCGGTCTGCCAGAGTGCCGATTGGCCCGACAGTTGGGGATGTGCGGGCTGGGGATGCTGTTGTAGCCGGTCGAACCGATCCAGCCGGTGCATCGGTACCAGCCCCGTCAACGTGAAGTTGACGATCTGCCGGATGAAATTGCCTGCGGTGCGCCGGGATTCGGGCCCGGTGACATAGCGGCGCGCGATGGTCAGGAAGTCTTCCGGTTCGACACCCGCGACGTCACGGACGTGCGTGGTCGGGCCGCCTACCGCAAAGGTTCCCAGCGGATACTCGGGCAGGTAGTGGCGCAGGCTGGACTCGAAGAACATATCGGCGCCGAGGCGTTTGGCGTTCACGCGTACGGCGCGCATAAACATCCACTGAGGTATGTCGATGTGGCGGACCCGCCGGCCCAGGGCCGCACCGATCGCGTCGGCGATCTCGGGTCCGGAGAGCAGCATCGGTCCGGTCGGACGGTAGGCGCGACCGTCATGACGGTGCGGGTCGAGCAGGGCGCCGACCGCCACCCGGGCGATGTCTTCGTTGGAGGGAGGCGCATTTCGGCCTGTCCCGGTCGGCGTCGGCATCACTCCCAGCTGGGCGGCCATCGGTACCAGGTTGAGGTAGTTGTCGGCGAAGTAGCCGGGATCGACTGCCACATGGGCGGTTTCGGGCAGCAGCCCGAAGAGCTTGTCGGTCAACCAGGCATGTCGCGTCATCAGCGACGGATGCTCCGGACTGGCCAGCCACTGACCCAGCGCCACAACGGCTTCCACTCCACTGCGCCGCGCGGCCACCGCAAAAGTGACGGCACTGTCCAGCGCGTGTGGGTGATAGGGAGGGTTGAAGTAGAGCCTGTTGACCCCTTGCATTGCGGAGGCAACCTGCTGAATGTCGAACATGTCGGCGACGACAACCTCGGCGCCCAATTGCCGCAACCGGTCGCTGCGTGCATCGTCGCGATGCACCATGGCGCGGGTTGGGACACCCCTTTCCAGCAGTTGGGCGGCGACCGCACCGCCGATCTTGCCCGTCGCTCCGGTGACCAATACGCGAGTACTCATGCCCTTTCCCTTTCCAAGTGACGTGCCGTTTCCAATTGACGTGCCGGCAGCAGCCCCGCCACCACGATCGCCGCTGCCAGTGCGATTCCCGCGCATACCAGCGAACCCACTTGCAGGCCGTCCAGGAACGCGTGGTTGACGGCGTCGCGCACCTGACCGGCGCGCTCCGCGGGAAGCTGTTCGATCACCTTGTGCGCCACTGCCATTGAGCTCCGCATCGCCGAAGTGACCTCGGCCGGCAGCCCGGCGAGCGCGGGCGCGGAGCCGAGGTCGGCGGAGTAGACCGAGGCGAAGACGCTGCCCACGATCGCCACACCCAGGGTGCCGCCGAGTTCGCGCGTGGTGTCGTTGACTGCGGAGCCGATCCCGGCCTTGTCGGCGGACAGCGATCCCATGATCGATTCGGTGGCCGGCGAAAACGTCAGTCCCAGGCCGCCGCCGAGCAACAACATTTGCAGTGCGATCTCGAGGTAGCTCGTCGCGGCATCGGCGGTCGATGCCCACGCCAGGCCGGCCGCGAACACGGTCAGCCCGCCGGCGACGACTGCGGTGGTGCCGATCCACTCCACCAGTCGCGGTCCCAGGATGCTGGCCACCGCGATCGATATGGCCACCGGCAGCAGCCGCACGCCGGATTGGAAAGCGCTGTACTCCTTGATGAATTGGAAGTACTGGGTGATCACGAAGATGAAGCCGAACAAGGTCAGGAAGCCGGCCGTCACCGCCAGGCTGCCGCCCGAGAACCGGCGGTTGGCGAACACCGTGACGTCGAGCATCGGGTGGGTGCTGCGTCGCTCCCAGAGTGCGAACGCGACGAGAAGAACGGCGGCTGCGGCAAAGCCGAGCACGGCCCGGTTACTCGTCCAGCCCCACGACGGCGCCTCGATGACGGTATAGACCAGCGCGGTGATACCGGCCGCCGACAGGAGCAGACCCGGGACGTCGACGCGCGGTGCCGCGGGGTCGCGGGAGGTCGGTACGAACAAGACGCCGCCGACGATGGCCACCACCGCGATCGGAATGTTCACCATGAAGATGGCGCCCCACCAGAAATGCTCCAGCAGCCAGCCACCACTGATCGGCCCCACGGCCACCCCGACACCGACCATCGCCGCCCACAGCCCGATCGCCTTGGCGCGCGGGACCGGGTCGGTGAAGATGTTCGTGATCAGGCCCAGCGTGGTCGGGAAGATCACCGCCGCGCCCACGCCCATCGCGGCGCGCGCCGCGATCAGCTGGTCCGCGGAATTCGCCTGTGCTGCAAGGCCCGACGTGATCGCAAACAGTACGAGACCGGCGTTGAGCCAGCCTCGTCTGCCGTAGCGGTCGCTGAAGCTGCCGGCCGACAGCAGCAGCCCGGACATGACCAGGGTGTACGCGTCGACGATCCATTGCAGCTGCGCGGTGTCGGCATCGAGTTCGCGCGACAGCGTGGGCAGGGCGACGTTGACGATGGTGGCGTCGACGCTGATGACGAAGACACCGAGGCAGATGACGCCGAGCGCCAGCTTCTTCCGCATGGACAAGACAGTAAATTGAATAGACAAATAAATCAAGCGATAGATGGAAAAAGATGTCCACCGCTGGTAGGGTGGGGTGGTGCGGACACGCAACTACAACCAGAACTGCCCGATTGCGCGCGGGCTCGACATCTTGGGTGAGCGCTGGACGTTGCTGATCCTGCGCGAGTTGGTCGGCGGGGCGCGCCGCTACGGCGACTTGCGCGCCGAACTGCCCGGCATCGCAACCAATCTGCTTGCCGAGCGGCTCAAGGAGCTGCAAGACGCCGGGCTGGTCGACCGGACCGACCTGCCGGCTCCGATCGGGCGCACGGTCTACACGCTCAGCGACCTGGGCTGGCAGCGGGTGCTGCCGGTCATCCAGGGCATCGCGTGGTTCGGCGTGGACCTGCTGGATCCGATCGACGATGGCCCGGTAACGCCGCTCAACGGCTTCCTGGCCGGCATCCTGCTGGGTTTCGACTCGGGCAAGGCGGCGGGATTAGAGGCGACGTGCCGGGCCGAGATCGACGGCCGGCGTTTCGATTTCGTGGTCACGCAGGGGCGCCTGGCCGGTGCTCACGCCGACCCCGTCGTGACGATCACCGCCGCCGCGGCGGATCTGGTGAACGCCCGCCTGAACCGCAGCGATGCCAAGCGGAAGGCGGCGCTGCGGCGCGTCGCCGTGACGGGCGACCCGGCGGCCGTCGACGCGGTGCGTGCGGCCTTTTCGCTGTAGGCGTCAATCCGGGGCTTTGAGTAGGGCGTCGACGAGCGCGTGGGCGAGGAACTTGCCGTAGCGGGCGGCCGACCAGCCGCGTTCGAGGACAAGAAGCTCGTAGAGCTCGGGTGCGTGATATGTCCACAGGACATCGCGCGCTTCTTTGGCGCTGACGCGTAGCTGTCCCGTCCGGGCCAGACTGGACGCGAACATTGTCATGCCGGCCAGCGTTTCCTGCCGGGTCTGCTTCCAGACCGCACCCGCGTCCGGTGACGACGCGGCGGCGTCGCGCGCGAGTAGCTGGACCGGCGCGCTGCGCGGCATCATGGCGGCCAGGTGCTCGGCATACATTTCCAGCTTGCGAGTCGCGTCGGCTTCGTCGGCCACTCGTTGGATCACGTCTCTTTGGACCATCGGGATCGGCTCGTCGTCGCCGGCGACGGACACATCGAAGAGCGCTTTGAGCACGCCCGCCTTGGTCGCGAACGCCTTGTACACCGTTTCGACCGACACGGCGGCGTCCCCCGCGATGTCGGCGATCGTCGTCGCCGCATAACCCTGGGACAGGAATCGCTGCCGGGCGGCTGCGAGCACCGCGTCCCGGTTGCGCTGAGCCTGCTCGCGCCGACGGGTCGAGTCGTAGCGGCGCGGAGGCGGACTATTGACAGATCCCATAATTAGGTACATTCTCCTGTATTGAATACTGGTTACTGCATCAAAAGTAGGAAAGTGACATGACAAGTGCAACATGCCCCGCCGTCAGCTTGTCGAACGGTGACGATTCCATCGCGGTAGCGCGCGCCCTGGCGCCCGAGCTCACGCGGCGCGCCGATGAGGCCGAGGCGCTCGGGACGCTGCCCTTCGATCTGGTCGAGCGCCTGCGCACGGCCGGCATCTTCCGCGCGTCACAACCGCGCTCGCTCGGCGGATTCGAAATGGCCCCGGCCGAGAACATCCAGATGATCGAGGAGCTGGCGCGTGCCGACGGTTCCACCGGCTGGGTCGCGGCCATCGGCGGCGGCGCACCGGCGTTTGCCGCCTGGCTCGAACCCGCCGTCGCCACAGCACTGTTCGGTGCGGACGCCGACTTTTTATCGGCCACGATATTCGCGCCCACCGGGCGTGCGGTCCCGGATGGTGCCGGCCGCTTCGACGTCGACGGGAGGTGGCCGTTCGCCAGCGGTTGCCGCCATGCCGAGTGGATACTGGGCGGGATGTTCGTCTTCGATGGCGATCAGCCGCGCATGATCCCCAATCAGGGACCCGACCAGCGTCTCGCGTTCTTCCCGCGCGCCAACACCGAGATCGTCGACAATTGGGACGTCCTGGGGCTGCGCGGCACCGGCAGCAACGACGTGGCCGCCCGGGGTCTCAAAGTTCCCGAAGAACACACCATCAGCCCGTTCTTCCATTCGGCCCGGCAAGACGGGCCGTTGTGGAGAATTCCGTTCTTCACGCTCGCCGGGATCGGCATGGTCGGTGTCCCGCTCGGGATCGCGCGACGCGCACTCGACGAATTCACCGACCTCGCGACGACGACGGTGCGTGCCATGGCGTCCGAGCCGCTCGCAAAGGATCCTGTTGCCCAGGTCGAGTTCGCGAGTGCCGAAGCCGGTTTGAGGTCTGCGCGGGCCTTCGTGCTCGATCAGGCCGGTGCGCTGTGGGAAACCGCCCGCGCCGGTGACCCACCATCGCTGGAGCAGCGCGCCGGCTTCCGGCTTGCCGCTCAACAGGCGATGCGCGTGGCACGGCAAGTGGTCGATACGACGTTCGACTTGACCGGTGCGGGCGCGGTGCACGCCAGTCACCCCCTGCAACGCTGCTTCCGGGATCTGCACACCGTCAGCCAGCACGCCTACTTCAGCCCGGCGGCCCTGAAGGGTTACGCCGGCAACCGATTCGGCATTGCGCAACCGGCCTACCTGATCTGACGCGGGCGAAGGCCAGGCCTCACCACGACACCGGCAGCGTGACGAGCCCGCCGGCCAGCACGTCGCGGCGGGTGGGCAATGTTGCGGGATCGACCGTCAGGCGCATGGACGGGAATCGTGGAATTAGTTGAGCAAAAACGGAATTCAGTTCGACGCGGGCCAGTGGGGCTCCGATGCAATAGCGTCCGCCATATCCGAACGCAACATGGGTGGCTTCGTTGCGGGCGATGTCGACAGCCTCTGGACGAGTGAACGCCACGGGGTCGTGGTTGGCCGCCGCAATGTCCAGCAGGACCAAGTCTCCGGTGTGAATGGTGGCGTCGTCGATGACGAAGTCGGTGCGCGCATAGCGAGGAATGCCACCCGCGCCACCCCCCGATGTCGCCGCCCGCAACAGCTCCTCGACGGCGTTGGGGATCAGCGCCGGGTTTTCCAGAAGTGCTTGCCATTGACCGTGATGCGTCAACAGCAGCAATGCCCCGAGGCCGATGTGGACCACGGTGGTCTCGTGTCCGGCGAACAACAGGAACATGGACATCGTGGCGGCCTCCTCGTCGGAGACGCCGTCGGTCGCGGACAGCCGTGATATCACGTCGTCGCCGGGATGGGCGCGCTTGCGCGCGACCAATTCGCGGCCGTATTCGAACAGGTTGGCCAGCCCGCGCTCGGAGCGGGCGTGGTCGCGCACGTTGCCGGCATCGTCTGCCCAGGCGCGGAATTGGGCTCGGTCGGAATAGGGCACGCCGAGAAGCTCGCAGATCACCAGGATCGGCAACGGCAACGCCAATTGTGCGTGCAAATCGGCCGGGGGGCCCTGTGCTGCGAGCTCGTTCACCAGCTCGGCGGTGAGGGATTCCACCCGTGGTTTGAGCGCCCGAAGGTGCTTGGGTGAGAAATGCGGCTGCAGTAGTTTTCGCGTCCGGGCGTGGTCGGCGTCTTCGGTGTCGAAGTTGCCCAGCGGACCTCCGAACAGTGCCGATTCCCCGGTTCGCGCCGCCTTGTCGGGTTCGCGATGGGAACGACCGAGGCGATCGTCGTCGAGCAGGTGTCGCACCTGCGCGTAGTCGGTGACCAGCCAGGCCTCGTGGCCTACGGGTGTGCGCACTCGATGCATCGGCGCCGCCTCATGTATAGAATAACTTATACAACTGTACTTGTACACTCATGCCTATACAAGAGGGGTAGAGATGACGGCCGTGCGATCCGAGTCGACTCCGCGAATGCCCCGCGCCCAGCGGCGCGAACAGATCGTCGATGCCGCCACTCGTGCGTTCGCCCGCGGCGGCTTTGCCGACACGGGGCTCGATGCCATCGCCACCGAAGCCGGTGTCACGCCGGTGATTCTGTACCGGCATTTCGCTTCGAAGGCCGAGCTCTACCGGGCCGTCATCGAGAGCGGTCACACCCGCCTGCGCGAAGCCACCGGCACCGACGACTTCGACGACGCCAGCATCCCCGCGCTGATCCGCGCGGCTGCGGCCGATCCGGACGCCTTTCGGCTGCTGTTCCGTTATGCCGTTCGCGAGCCGGAGTTTCGCGACATGATCGATTCGATCAGCGAGAGCTCGACCGAGATCACCCGCCGCCACCTTGCCGAGGTGGCCGACGACCGATGGCGGAGTTGGGCGGCGCGATTACTGCCGACCATGACGATCGACGCCGTGATCGCTTGGCTCGACGCCGGCCAACCCGATCCCGATCACGCCGCGGTCCGGATCCGGCGCGTGGTCGACGCGGTGATCCACGCCGCGACCGAGCACTGATCCAACGAATGAGGACGGTCGCCGGCCCCCACTAGACTCATGGCCGTGGCTGAACCTGCTGACCTCGACCCCGATCCCGGCGAAGTTGGACCCGCGACCCGACCGGTCCTGGTGGTCGATTTCGGCGCACAGTATGCGCAGTTGATCGCCCGTCGCGTCCGGGAAGCGCGGGTCTTTTCGGAGGTCATCCCGCACACCGCCTCGATCGACGAGATCAAAGCCAAGGATCCGGTGGCGCTGGTGCTCTCCGGCGGGCCGGCCAGCGTGTACACCGAAGGCGCCCCGCAACTGGACCCGGCGGTGTTCGACCTCGGCGTGCCGGTGTTCGGTATCTGCTACGGGTTTCAGGCGATGGCGCAGGCACTGGGCGGGACCGTCGCCCATACCGGCACCAGCGAGTACGGTCGCACCGAGCTGAAAGTCCTTGGCGGCGAATTGCATTCGGGCCTGCCCGCGGCGCAGCCGGTCTGGATGAGTCATGGAGACGCGGTCACGGCGGCGCCCGAGGGGTTCGACGTGGTGGCCAGCAGCGCGGGTGCGGCGGTGGCCGGCTTCGAGAACCGGGCCCGGCGCCTGGCCGGCGTGCAGTACCACCCCGAGGTGATGCACAGCCCGCACGGCCAGCAGGTGCTCAGCCGGTTTCTGCACGACTTCGCCGGCCTCGGCGCGGAATGGACGCCCGCCAACATCGCCGAGGCGCTGACCGAACAGGTGCGGGCCCAGATCGGCGACGGCCATGCGATCTGCGGGCTGTCCGGCGGGGTGGATTCCGCGGTGGCCGCGGCGCTGGTGCAGCGTGCCATCGGAGACCGGCTGACCTGTGTCTTCGTCGACCATGGGCTGTTGCGCGCCGGTGAGCGCGCGCAGGTGCAGCGCGATTTCGTCGCCGCCACCGGCGCCAACCTGGTCACGGTCGACGCGGCCGATACCTTCCTCGAGGCGCTGGCGGGCGTGACCAACCCCGAGGGCAAGCGCAAGATCATCGGCCGTCAGTTCATCCGGGCCTTCGAGGGCGCGGTGCGAGATATCGTGGGCGAGGACGGATCCGGCGTCGACTTTCTGGTGCAGGGCACGCTGTATCCGGACGTGGTGGAGTCCGGCGGCGGCAGCGGGACCGCCAACATCAAGAGTCACCACAACGTCGGCGGTCTGCCCGACGACCTGAAGTTCAAGCTCGTCGAGCCGCTGCGATTGCTGTTCAAGGACGAGGTGCGCGCTGTCGGGCGGGAACTGGGGCTGCCGGAGGATATCGTTGCGCGCCAGCCATTTCCGGGCCCGGGGCTGGGCATCCGGATCGTCGGTGAGGTCACCGCCAAGCGGCTGGACACGCTGCGGCGTGCCGACTCGATCGCCCGCGAGGAGCTGACCTCCGCGGGCCTCGACAACCTGATCTGGCAGTGCCCGGTGGTGTTGCTGGGCGACGTGCGTTCGGTCGGCGTGCAGGGTGACGGCCGCACCTACGGGCACCCGATCGTGCTGCGACCGGTGTCCAGCGAGGACGCCATGACCGCCGACTGGACCCGGGTGCCCTACGAGGTGCTGGAACGCATCTCGACCCGGATCACCAACGAGGTCCGCGAGGTCAACCGCGTGGTGCTGGACATCACCAGCAAGCCGCCCGGCACCATCGAGTGGGAATAGCTTCGGCTACTCCACGAATTCGCTTCTGCCGTAAGCAATTCCGGCCGCTTGCCAGTTGCCGCCGGCCTCGGTGACGAGCCGGCGGGCCACATCGCGATCGTCGTTTCCGGCGACCAGGATCAGGGTGCGGTCGGTCGCGGTGACCGACCCGCCGCGCAGCCGGGTGCGGGCCGCAACATCGGCCGCCAGCGCGGTGCCGAGGCGCTCGACGTCGACATCCGGCACGGTGATGATGATCGCGTTCTGCTGCGCCGCGTGCTGCGGTAGGTAGTCGAAGAACAGCACCGATTCCTGGTCGAACTGACGGCGCAGTGCCTCGGCGGCAACGTGCAGGGTGGGCTCGTCGGCGCCGCACAGATGGAATTCGCGCGACCGCTCAACGGTGATCCGCTGCTGCGCGTCGGACCAGTACACCCCGTCGAGTGGCGTCGATCCCGTGACCATTGCGCCGTTGAGCGCGATCGTCACGTCGGCCTGCGGCTCGAACAGGGGATCGGCGTTGTCGGCGAGGAAGAACTCGGCCGGTTGGCAGTTGCCGACCTCGCTTCGAGCCGGTGCGGGCGTCACGATGGCGCCACAAAACAGCACCAGGAGCCACAGCAGCACCGATTGCATAAGCAGCCTCTCCCGTTTCTTGACGGTTGTCGGAGGATGGGTGTTTACTTCGAACATACTTTCGAAAACCAATGCGGAACTGCTGGTAGGAGGCTATATGACGGCGGCTGTCGCCTCCGACCAGGATCGTGCGGAACAGCTCGAATCGCTACGCCGGCAGATGGCGGTGTTGTCCGGGAAATCGCCCGGGAGGCCAGCCGCCCGCCCCGACGACCTACTGCCGGAATCGGAATCCCAACTGCCGGTCCCGCAGTGGCTGGCCGAGGCGCTGCCCGCACAGTTGCCCCGGGGATCGGTGGCGGTGCTGTCCGGAGCGCGGTCACTGCTGCTGAGCATGGTCGCCGCGGTGACGGCGGCCGGGGGAAACGTGGCCATCGTCGGTCAACCGGATATCGGCCTGCTGGCCGCGGTGGAGATGGGGGCGGATCTGAGCCGGCTCGCGGTGATACCGGATCCCGGGACCGATCCGGTGGAAGTGGCCGCGGTGCTCATCGACGGGATGGATCTGGTGGTGCTCGGTCTGGGCGGGCGCCGGGTGCCGCTGACCCGGGCGCGGGCGGTGGTGGCTCGCGCCCGCCTCAAAGGCTGCACCCTGCTGGTCACCGACGGCGACTGGCAGGGGGCGCCGACGCGGCTTGCGGCCCGGGTCTGCGGCTACGAGATCACGGCGGGTAATCGGGACACCCCGGTCTGCGGATTCGGGCGAATCAGCGGAGTGCGGCTGCAGGTCAGCGGGGTGTGTGCGGGGAGACGGGTGATCGGCCGAACGCGCACCGGGTGAGTTCGGATGTCTTCCCGGGTGCTGGCCATTTGGTGCATGGACTGGCCCGCGGTCGCGGCGGCGGCAGCGGCCGACCGATCCATGACGACCCCGATCGCGGTCACTCTGGCCAACCGGGTGATCGCCTGCTCGTCGGCCGCGCGTGCGGCCGGAGTGCGGCGAGGGTTGCGACGCCGGGAGGCGGCGGCCCGTTGCCCGCAACTGCACGTCGCCACCGCCGACGCCGACCGCGACGCCCGCTTTTTCGAAGGGGTGATTGCGGCGGTCGACGATCTCGTTCCCCGCGCCGAGGTGCTGCGGCCCGGCCTCCTGGTGTTGCCCGTGCGCGGAGCGGCCCGCTATTTCGGGTCTGAAGCCCACGCCGCCGAACGGCTGATCGACGCGGTGGCCGCGGCCGGCGCCGAGTGTCAGGTCGGGATCGCCGACCAGCTGTCCACCGCGGTCTTCGCCGCCCGTGCGGGTCGTGTCGTCGAGCCCGGGGGCGATGCGAAATTTCTGGCGGTGCTGTCGATCCGGCAGCTGGCCACCGAGCCGAGCCTGTCCGGTCCGGGACGAGAGGAACTCACGGATCTGTTGTGGCGGTTGGGGATTCGCACCATCGGCCAGTTCGCCGCGCTATCGGCGACCGACGTGGCTTCCAGGTTCGGCGCCGACGGGCGCAGCGCGCACCGGTTCGCCCGCGGCGAACCCGAGCGGGGACCGTCCGGGCGGGAACCGCCGGGCGAACTCGAGGCCGTGCTGGACTGCGATCCGCCGATCGACCGGGTCGACGCCGCGGCATTCGCCGGCCGCTCGCTGGCCGGCACGCTGCACCAGATGCTGATGTCCGCCGGAGTGGGATGCACTCGGCTTTCCATTCACGCCGTCACCGCCAACGGCGAAGAACTGAACCGGGTATGGCGGTGCGCTGAGCCGTTGACCGAGGACGCCACCGCCGATCGGGTGCGCTGGCAACTGGACGGGTGGTTGAGCAACCGGACCGCCCGCAACCCCCGCCCGACGGCGCCGGTGACATTGCTGCGGCTGCAGGCGGTCGAGGTGGTGTCCGCCGAGGCGCTGCAGCTGCCGTTATGGGGCGGCCTCGGTGAAGAGGACAGGCTGCGGGCGAGGCGGGCGCTGGTGCGGGTGCAGGGCCTGCTCGGCCCGGAGGCGGTGCGGGTGCCGGTGCTGTCCGGAGGTCGCGGACCGGCCGAACGCATCACGCTGACACCGCTGGGCGACGAGCCGGTGCCGCACGCCGACCCGGGGTTGCCGTGGCCCGGCCGGTTGCCGGATCCGTCGCCGGCGGTATTGCTTGACGACCCGGTGGAATTGCTTGATGCCCAAGGTAATTCGATACGAGTGACCAGTCGGGGAATGTTCTCCGCCGACCCGGCGCGCCTGGTCGCCCGCGGCCAGGACGACCCGTTGCGCTGGTGGGCCGGACCGTGGCCGGTTGACGAGCGGTGGTGGGATCCGGACCGATCGGCGGGCCGCACCGCCCGCGCCCAGGTGTTGCTGGAAAGCGAGCGTGCGTTTCTGCTGTGCTATCGCCAGCGGCGGTGGTACCTCGAAGGGAGCTACGAGTAAGGGGGTGTCAGTAGCGGCCGAAAGCCACGGCGACGTTGTGGCCGCCGAATCCGAACGAGTTGTTGATCGCGTACCGGTAGTCGCCGGGCCGCGGCTCGCCCGACACCACGTCCAAGTCGATCTCGGGATCGAGGTTTTCCAGGTTCAGGGTCGGCGGGATCACCTGATCCCGCAGCGCCAGCACGGTCAGGATCGACTCCACCGCACCGACCGCACCCACCGAGTGGCCCAGCGCGGCCTTCGGCGCGTACACGGCCGGGTTATTGCTGCCCAGTGCGTTGTTGATGGCCTTGCCCTCGGCGAGGTCACCGACCTGGGTGCCGGTGGCGTGCGCATTGACGTGGTCGATGTCGCCCGGCGTGAGCCCCGCCAGCTGAATCGCGCGGGTCATCGCATGTCCGGCCCGTGCGCCGTTGGGGTCCGGTGCCACCATGTGGAAGCCGTCCGAAGTGATGCTGGCGCCCATGATCCGGGCCAGGATGTTGGCGCCCCGGGCCTTGGCGTGCTCCTCGGTCTCGATGACCATCAGCCCACCGGCCTCGCCGAACACAAAGCCGGTCCGGTCCCGGTCGAACGGGCGGCACGCCCCGGGCGGGTCATCGTTGCGGGTCGACATCACGATGCGCATCTGGGCAAACGCCGCGATCGCCACCGCTTCGATCTTGACCTCGACGCCGCCGCAAATGGCGATGTCCGCCTCGCCGAGGACGATATTGCGCCAGGCCTGCGCGATGCCCTCGGAACCGGACGCGCACGCCGACACCGGCGTGAGCACCCCGGCCCCGGCGTGGCGTTCCAGCCCAATCGCCGCGGCGGGGCCGTTGGGCATGTACTTCGCCACCGCCAGCGGAGAAACTGCCTGGATGCCGCGGGCGCGCATGTCGTCGTAGCTGAACACGATCTGCTCGGCCGAGCCCAGGCCGGTGCCCACGGACACCAGCAATCGGTTGCGGTCGACCTCGGGCGAGCCGGCGTTCTCCCACACCCGGCGGCTCAAGATCGCGGTCATCTTCTGTAGCCAGCCCATCCGGTGCCGCTCGGCGCGGGTCAGGCCGTGGTCGAAATCCTCCAGCAGGTGCCCGCCGATGCGGACCGGCAGGTCGTAGTGCTCGATAAACGAGTCCTCCAGGGTGCGGATGCCGCTCTGGCTGTCCAGCAACAACTTCCAGGTGTTCTCGGCGTCGGTCGCTAATGCGGTCGTCATGGCGATGCCGGTGACCACTACATTTGGTAGCGCCTTCCCTGTAACCAGCTCTGTCATCGCGAAGGTCCTCCCGGTGTTGACTAACGCAACCCCGCGCAGATACCCAACTATTCCATCTTTGCTGGCCGGGTTCTGTCAACGTAAAGTTGCGGCCCACGCCCCGTTACGGAGCGAGCCGGTGCGCGAACGGCCCCACGCGTTCGATGAACCGGTCGAAGAATGCCGACGGGTCGACGCCGACGCCGATGCGTGCGTTGGGTTCTCGGCGCCAGTCGGTCACCGTCATGCCGCGGGTCAGGGTGCCGGCGAGCTCGACATCCACCCGGCCGGAACGGGTCGCAATGAGTTCGGGGTCCAGCGCGACCGCCGCGGCCAACGGATCGTGCAGATGCGCCAGATATCCGTGCCCGTTGTCGTAGTAGCCCTCGAGGTAGAACCGCATCGCGTCTTCGATCAGCCGGATCACCGGGTTGGACGCGGTCGATCGGGTGCCTCGTTGGTCGTTCACGCTCATCATTGTCGACGTCGATCCCGCGGCATCCGCCAATCTCGCCAGGACTTCCGGTGTGATCGCGACGTTGCGGGTCAGATCCAGGCCACACAGGATCGGAAGCCGCTGCGGCCCAAGGCTTTCGTCGGACCAAGCCGCGAACACCTCGGCGGCCGCCTCCGGGTCCACGCTGATGTTCCATTCCGCCACGGCGGTGGTGTTGCCGATGTGGTCATAAGAGCCGCCCATGATGACCAGCCGGCGCAACAGGGTTGGCAATGCGGGCTCGGCGCGCAGCGCCAGCGCCAGATTGGTCAGCGGGCCGGTGGCCACGCCGATCAGCTCGCCGGGGAACGCCCGGGCCGCGCGCACCCAGGCCGTCGCCGAGTCGTACTCGGTCAGCGCCGCGTCGCTCGGCGGCACGTCGGCATACCCCAGGCCCCGCGGGCCATGGACTTTCGAGGGGGTTCGCAGTGGGCCGGTCAACGTTTCGTCGGCACCCTTGGACACCGGGACACCAGTGGCTCCGCACAGCTCGAGCAGGCCCAAATTGTTGGCGCACACCTGTTGTACGCCAACGTTTCCTCCGGTCGAGGCGATGCCGACCAGATCGGCGTCCGGGCTGGCCAGCAGGTATATCAAGGCCAGCGCGTCATCGACGCCGGTGTCGACATCGGCGAACACCGGCGAGGATTCGGTCACCAATGAACCCCGGGCACCAGGCGGATCGCCTTGCGGACCGGTCGGGGGACCCCGATGCGGCCAACGGCACGCGCCGGGCGTTTGGGCCGTCTTTGAACCAGGGTAGGCACCGGGACGCGGTCACCCTTTGTGTCGCTGTCGACCGGCGAAACTCCCAGCGCGGCAGCGGAATCGGGGTAACCCAGATAGACCTGGTGCAGAATTCGCCGCGAGGTCCTGGGCAACAGGTAGTTGCCGGCCTCGGCCAGGGTGCCCAGCGGGGTGTCGATGCGGGCCGGCTTCTCGACCAGTCCGCGCACCACCATCGCCGCCGCCCGTTCGGGGCTGATCGGCGACACCGGGTTGAGCCGCTGCGACGGCACGATCATCGGCGTCTTGACCAGCGGCATATGGATATTGGTGAACGTGATGTGGTCGGACAACGTCTCCGAGGCGACCACGTCGGAGAACGCATCCAGCGCGGCCTTGGTCGGCAGATACGAGCTGTACTTGGGATTGCGGGCCAGCACACCCGCGCTGGAGACGTTGACCACGTGACCGAAGCGGCGCTCCCGCCAATGCGGCAGCAGCGCCAGCACCATCCGGACCGCGCCGAAGTAGTTGACCGCCATCACCCGCTCGTAGTCGTGCAGCCGGTCGGTGGAATTGACCACCGAACGGCGAATCGAACGGCCGGCGTTGTTCACCAGGTAGTCGACATGACCGAAGCGGCCCAGGATGTCTTTGATGGTGTGCTCGACCGACACCGAATCGGTGACATCGCAGGTAAAGGCATGGGCCCGACCGCCGTTCGCGCGGATCTCGGCGACCAGCTCGTCGAGCGCGGAGCCGTTGCGAGCCAGCGCGAACACCGTGGCGCCCCGCTCCGCGACCGCGATCGCCGACGCCCGTCCGATGCCGCTGGATGCGCCGGTGATGATCACGTGCCGGCCCTGCAGCGGGCCGTGCGGAGCGTCGCGGCGGGCCCGATCGGGATCGAGATGCTCGGCCCAGTACCGCCACAGCTTGGGCGCGTAACTGGCGAACTCGGGAACCTCAATTCCGTTGCCGTGCAACGCGTTTTGCGTCGTATCGCTGACGAAAGTCGGGATCAGGTCGACCAGGTCCAGCACCTCGGCCGGAATCCCGAGCTGGGTGGCCGCCATGTTGCGCACCCGTTTGACGCGTCCGGTGGCCTTGAGTACCGGTGCGGCCACCGAGCGGGGCAATGAGCCGCGCAGCGGCGGCAGTCCGGCCGTCTTGGCGACCCCGCGGTAGATACCGCGCAGCCCAATGGTTTTCGGCGAGGTCAGGTGGAACGTCCGCCCATCGCAGCCGTCGGCGTGCATCAGTGCGACGAGTGCGTCGACGACGTAGTCGACCGGGACGATGTTGGTGCGCCCGGTGTCGGGCAGCAGGATCGGGGTCAACGACGGCAAGATGGCCAGCTTGGCCAGCACGCCGAAGAAGTAGTACGGGCCGTCGATCTTGTCCATCTCGCCGGTGCGTGAGTCGCCGACCACGACGGCGGGACGGTAGATGCGATGGCGCAACCCGGGGGTGGAGCGCACCAGCAATTCGGCTTCGAACTTCGTCTGGTGATACGGGGTGGGCAGTTGCTGGCCGACGTCGAAGTCGTCTTCGGTGTACTCGCCGGGGAAGTCTCCCGCCACCGCGATCGACGACACGTGATGCAGCGTCGCGCCCAGGCGTCGCGCCAGCTCGATCACGGCGCGGGTGCCCTCGACATTGGCGGCCCGCTGTTCGGCTTCTCCGGCCGTGATGTCGTAGATCGCCGCGCAATGCACCAGATGGTCGACCCGGCCCAGCTCGGCCAGCCGCTCGTCGGTCAGCGACAGCTCCGGCAGTTCGCCGACCAGCGGTTTGGCGCGTTCACCCCACTGCGCGGCGAGGCGTTCGAAGCGTTCCAGCGACTGGCGCCGGACCAGAATCCACACTTCGGCGTCGGGCCGAGTGTCCAACAGGCGAGCTACGACGCGGCGACCAATAAACCCGGTACCGCCGGTAACGACATACCGCATGGAGCCATGGTAGCGGTGATCAGCTGAAGTTGCGGATGCCGTCCCAATCGACCAGCGTCCACCCGTCCGTCGGGTTGCCGCTGATCACCACGCGGCCGGCGTTCGGGAGGGGATGGCTGGTCAGCAGGCTGTTCTTGCCGTTGCGGGCGTTCATCAGCGTCCACGCCATGATCGCCGGGCCCTGGGAGAACACGACCGGCTTGCTGTGACCGCTGTTGTAGACCTTGTTGACCGCGGCGGTGAACTCGTTGTTGAACTGCTTGCCGCTGACCGATCCCGGGATGCTGTCTGCGATGTCGCCGTTGATCCAGCCCGTCGGCGCCAACAGGTACGTCGCACCCGCCATCGATTCGGGTTTGCCGTTGTACCAGCCCGCATTGAGGGCCTGCACGCCGGACAGGACCTCGACCGGCTTGCCGAGTTCGCTGGCCAGCGGCCCGGCGGTCTGCTGCGCCCCGGCCATCGCGGAGGCGTAGACGGCGTCGAAGTCGTTGCGACCGCTCTGGTGCGCCAGCTGCTGGGCCTGCCCCTTGCCCTCGGCGGTGAGGTCGGGGCCGGGCGGATCGGTATTGATGATTCCGTCGGCGTCGGATTGCGTCTGCGCGTTTCGGATGAACGTCAACGTGATCGCGCGTGCTTGCGTCGATCCGCCGCAGGCACCGACGATGAGTGCCGCGGCGAGTACGGCTCCTGTTTTCCAGAACGCCTTTCCGATCATGCTGCGCGTGGCCATGTCGATAGCCTGCCCTGCCGATAGCCCCAGGGGGAAGGGTTTGCAATGGTTGAGTGCGGAAAAGCGTGAATCTTGTAGATCGAGAGGAGACTCGCATGGCGATTGACCCGAGTGCGATCGGTGCGGTGACCGAGCCGATGTTGTTCGAATGGACCGACCGGGACACGCTGCTGTACGCCCTCGGCGTCGGCGCCGGGCTCGACGACCTGTCGTTCACCACCGAGAACAGCCACGAGATCGCCCAGCAGGTGCTGCCCACCTACGCGGTGATCTGCTGTCCCGCGTTCGGTGCGGCCGGCAAGATCGGAAAGTTCAACTGGGCCATGCTGTTACACGGCTCGCAAGGCATCCGGCTGCACGCGCCGTTGCCCGCGGCGGGCAAGCTGTCGGTGGTCACCGAGGTCACCGACATCCAAGACAAGGGCGAAGGCAAGAACGCGGTCGTGATGCTGCGCGGTCGCGGCACCGACCCGGATTCTAAGGAGCTGATCGCCGAAACGTCGACCACCTTTGTCGTCCGGGGCGCGGGCGGTTTCGGCGGGCAACCGGGCCAGCGGCCCATCGCCCCGGAGTTCCCGGATCGCGAGCCCGACATCAAGGTCGCCCTGCCCACCCGCGAGGACCAGGCGCTGATCTACCGGCTCTCCGGTGACCGCAACCCGCTGCACAGCGATCCGTGGTTCGCCCGGGAGTTGGCCGGCTTCCCGAAGCCAATCCTGCACGGGCTGTGCAGCTATGGGGTGGCGGGCCGCGCGCTGGTCGCCGAGCTCGGCAACGGGGTTGCGGCGAACATCACCTCGATCGATTCGCGCTTCAGCTCGCCGGTGTTTCCCGGCGAGACGTTGACAACGCTGATCTGGCGTACCGCGGAGGGCAAGGCAGTCTTTCGCACCGAAGCTTCTGGCGCCGCAGGCAGCGACGCGCGGGTGGTGCTCGACGACGGCGCGGTCGAATACGCGCCGAGCTAGCGGGCCGCGGCCTTTCGTTCGACAGCAAATATACCCATGCGAAGATCTCGCGGTCTCTAGTTTCGCTGTCAAAAACCTTTGAAGGGCTGTCGATGACGGGTGCGCTCATGCGGTTGGGGATCGCCACGCTGATGACTTGTGTCCTCGGGGCGACCGGCATCGCGCCGACTGCGTCCGCCGATCAGCCGTCATGGCCACCGGTGCCGCCCGCGTGCGGCACGGACGCCGATGGCGGGATCTTGTGGGACGCGGCGAAGAACGCCCAAGCCGGCGAAGACGTGAAAGCACACGGCAATCTCGACGTCGAGATCCCCGGCGGTGACCGCTCCCGCGGATATGTGGTGCACCACGGCAAGTCCTACACGAAGAACGCCCCCTACGATCTGCTGTTCATCCCGACGGTGCGCGTCAGCGGGATCGAGTGCTACAACCTGTTGTCCCCCAACACCCCTCACTTCTTCAAGGCCGCGTACGACGAGAAGATGTGGCTACCGATCAACTCGGATTGGGCGGCGGGCATCAACGGGCAGTTCAGGCGTGACCAGAACCAGCTGCACATCCACATCAGCAAGCTGACGGCGTCGGCACGCAAACAGATCGACGACTTCGCATCAAGGGGCCTGCCCACCGACGCGAGCGAGTGGTACAGCCAGAAAGCGCTGGTCAGGATCGACGGCCACATGTACCGGGCGTGGAATCCGAGCACGCTCGACCACAATTTCTTCTCCCTCACCAGCGATTTCATCGTCCGCAGGATCGGCAAGATCGGCATCAGCATGGCCGACGAGACGCTGCTGATCACGCAATTTCACCCGGGCAGTGGCGGCTTCATCGTCCTCAACAGCGACACCATCAGCGGTTTGGACAACGGCACCAACAACAGTGACTTCATGCTGGACAGGGACGCCACCTAGCAGCGACCGTCAGAGGCGACGGGCCAGCCGGCCGACGAAGTCGGCTGCGGCGGCCGGACTATCCAGCGCGAACAGTGCGGCGGTGGCCCGGTCGCCGTCGTCGTTGTGCCGCACCAGGATTGGTATCCCGTCCGCGCGCACCGCGTCGAACGCGTCCTCGTCGGTGATGTCGTCGCCGAGAAAGATCGGTGTCAGGTCTGCCGAGCCGTCCAGGTGATCGAGCACCCACTGCAAGGTTTTTCCCTTGTCCCAGTCGACATCCGGACGCAGCTCGATGACCTCGCGGCCGGTGGTCACCCGCAGCGCCTCGCGCTGACCCGCCGCGCGTACCGCCGCCAACACCTCGCCGACGCGGTCTCGCGCCGCGTTGCGGTAGTGCACGGCAACGCCAAACCGCTTGTGCTCCACCCTGACACCCGGAATCGACCCGAGTCGCTCGCGTAGCTGGGCGGCCGCGGATTCCAGCACCGGTATGGCCGCGGCCGCCGCGTCGTTCTGGTGGTGGGTTCCATCGGGTGCGGTCAGCTCGAATCCGTGACTGCCGGCGTACCAGATACCGGGCAGGCCGACGCGCGCCGCCACGTCGGCGAGGTCGCGGCCGGATAGTATCGCGACCGGGCAGCGCGCGGCCAGCTGCTGCAGCGCGTTGGCCGCCCCGGTGACAAGCTGCGCCGAGTCCGGATCGTCGACGATGTCCGACAGCGTTCCGTCGAAGTCGAAGAACACCGCCGGCCGTCGGGCGGCGAGGCCCCCGCCGAGGAGCTGCGACGCATCGGGAAGCTGCGACATGCGTAGGTCCCCGGTGCGGACGGTCACGTTACTCAGGTCTTCGGCCCCGATCACCAGCGCGAACCCGGCCTCGTGCGCAGCTGTCGCGACCGCCGGACTCGCCGCGACGACGACACAGCGTCCGGCCCGAAGGTCGCCGAGGTCATCGGCCGAGGCGAATGTGCCGGTGCTGACACCGGCGTCCCGCAGTTGCGCGATCAGCACGTGCGGAGCGTCCAGCGCGGGGTCGAACAACACCGCGTCGTGGCGACGCGGGTCGATGGTGGCCGGATCCAATGTGGGCACGACCAACCTTCTCACGGTGGTCGATGCCGCCCGGGCTGGGTCAGTGGCGCGCTCGCGCGGTCGGGTGACTCGGCGGTACGCCGCCCGGCACCGTGCGGGTCCGGCGCTTGCGGCGATCCTTGGTGAACAACAGGACGGAGTCTTGGCTGAGCGCCGTCAGTCGCGCCATCTCCCGTTCGATGCCGTTGGCGAGCTGCTGGAGTTCGGGTGCGGCGTCGTAGTCGGCGGTGATCCCGAAGATCAGCTCGTCGCCGTAGCTCAGCACCGCGACTCCGCTGGACAGCTGCGAACCCGTCGGCGGGATCGGCAGCAAGCGTTCCACGGTTGCGCCCATCAGCTCCAACCGGTGCCGCGGCCCGGGGGCGTTGGTGGACAGCGTCACGATGCCCGGTTGCGGTAGTCGGCTCAGTACCAGTCGAACTGCCTTGGCGCACAATGCAAATGGCATGGAACTGGTAGCCAGGTTCACGATGCTCGGGCCGGCGTTCTGCCGGGCCGTCGTCGGCTGGTTCAAGCTGCTGTGCACAATCCGCAGCCGCTGCACCGGATCGTCGTGCTCGACGGGCAGATACGGCAGCTTGTCCGAGATGTCGTCGGTCTTCTCCAGGGTGCGCAACGAACCCGCGCGGGGTTGTTCGCCGCGGTGCAGCAGCACGGCCCGGAAGCCTTCGGTGATGGCGGCGAGCGCGACGTCGTTGGTGGTTACCCGGAACTTGCCGCACACCGTGTCGACGGCGGCAAGAGGAATGCGCACCGTGCTGTACCGCCGCATGGTGATCGCCGGACCGGTCGACGACATGCGGGCCGCCGACCAGAGGGTCTCGGCCAGGTTGCTGGTGACGGCGCTGGCGACGGCCGAGGCTTGCCAGAGCGCGTTGGCCCAGCCCTGCGTGCGGTCCTGTGTCGAATCAATCTTGGGCGCAACGTGATTAGCGAACATTTCGCTGCCGGCGCCGTCGCAGAGCCGGGTGAGCAAATGGGCCGCGGGGGTGGCTTCGGCCAGGTAATGGTGGACCTTCATCAAGATCGCCCACTTGCCTCTCAGCCCCTCGATGACCCAGCACTCCCACAGCGGCCGGTCCAATTCCAGGGGACGCTCGCACGCGTGGGCGATCGCCCGCGACAGGTCGGCCTCGTCGCCCGGGCGGGGAATCGCGACCCGGCGCAGGTGATGGGCGAGGTCGAAACCCGGATCGTCGACCCAGTGCTGGGCACCGCTGAACGGATGCGTCCGCAACACCTGGGCGCACCGCGGTATCGACTGAATCCGTTCTGCCAGAAGCGCTTTGAGCTGATCGAGATTGGGCACGGCACCATCGACGATGGCGACCGCGCCGGTCGCCATGCTCGCCTGCCGATCGGAGTCCGCCGCGGCGTGGAATCCCGTATCCAATGCTGTCGTCAGCTGCACCATATTCAATTCCCGCCCCTAGTTGCCCCGTACCAGTATCTGTCGCGGTGACCCCGTCGCGGTAGATCCCAATCCGTTAAGACTGTGTTTAGAAGTTGAAGACCCGTTTAACAACCGCTTTAACAACTCTGCACGAAATCGAACATTTGTTCGATAGACTGAGCGAATGGGTTGGTTCAACGGGCCGCCGAGTTGGGCGGAAATGGAGCGGGTGCTCGACGGCAAGCCGCGCCATGCCGGCGCGCCCAGCCCCTCCGGTCCGGCAGAAGACGGTCCGCTGTCGCACCGGCGCGGGACGTACACGCCGCCGCGAGGAGCCAAGGGCGCCCGCTCCTCTGTCGCCTATGCCGAGCTGCACGCGCATTCGGCGTACAGCTTCCTGGACGGGGCCAGCACACCCGAGGAGCTGGTCGAGGAGGCCGCCCGGCTGGATCTGCGGGCGCTGGCGCTGACCGACCACAACGGTCTGTACGGCGCGGTGCGGTTCGCCGAAGCCGCCGCCGAACTCGACGTGCGCACCGTGTTCGGCGCCGAGCTGTCGTTGGGTGCTTCGTCGTTTGCCTCGTTGTTTTCGGAGGCCCGTACCGAGCAGCCGGATCCCGCCGGCCCGCACCTGCTGGTGCTGGCCCGCGGCCCGGAGGGCTACCGGCGGCTGTCGCGGCAGCTGGCCGCGGCGCATCTGGCCGGCGGTGAGAAAGGCAAGCTGCGCTTCGACATCGACACGCTGACCGAAGCCGCAGACGGGCATTGGCACATCCTGACCGGATGCCGTAAAGGCCATGTCCGCCAAGCGCTTTCCGACGGCGGGCCGGATGCGGCGGCGCGGGCGCTGGCCGACCTGGTGGACCGCTTCGGTGCTGGAAGGGTCAGCGTCGAGTTGACCCATCACGGCCAGCCCCTCGATGACGAACGCAACGCTGCGCTGGCCGCCCTGGCGCCACGCTTCGGGGTCGGCGTGGTCGCCACCACCGGAGCGCATTTCGCGCATCCGTCGCGCAGCAGGCTGGCCATGGCGATGGGCGCCATCCGGGCCCGGCAGTCGCTGGAGTCGGCCGCCGGATGGCTGGCCCCGCTGGGCGGCTCGCACCTGCGGTCCGGCGAGGAGATGGCCCGGCTGTTCGCGCATGGGCCTTCTGGGGGCCCTGACGTGGTGACCGCCGCTGCCGAACTCGGCGAGCAGTGCGCGTTCGGGCTGGCGCTCATCGCGCCGCAGCTGCCGCCGTTCGACGTGCCCGACGGGCACACCGAGGACAGCTGGTTGCGGCAGTTGGTGATGGCCGGCGCGCGCGACCGCTACGGACTTCCCGACGGCGCGCCGCGCGCGTACGCCCAGATCGAGCACGAGCTGAAAGTCATTGCCCAACTGACATTTCCGGGCTACTTCCTGGTTGTGCACGATATCGCCCGGTTTTGCCGGGAGAACAACATCCTGTGCCAGGGCAGGGGATCGGCGGCCAACTCCGCGGTCTGTTACGCCCTGGGCGTCACCGCGGTCGATCCGGTGGTCAACGAGCTGTTGTTCGAGCGCTTCTTGTCACCCGCCCGCGACGGGCCGCCCGACATCGACATGGACATCGAGTCGGATCAGCGCGAAAAGGTCATCCAGTACGTCTACGACAAATACGGCCGCGACTACGCCGCCCAGGTCGCCAACGTCATCACCTACCGCGGCCGAATCGCGGTGCGCGACATGGCCCGCGCCCTAGGTTTCTCGCAGGGCCAGCAGGACGCGTGGAGCAAGCAGATCGGCCACTGGAACGGGCTTGCCGACTCGCCCGACATCGAAGGCATTCCCGAGCAGGTGATCGACCTGGCCACCCAGATCCGGAACCTGCCGCGGCATATGGGCATTCACTCCGGCGGCATGGTGATCTGCGACCGCCCGATCGCCGACGTGTGCCCGGTGGAGTGGGCGCGGATGGAGAATCGCAGCGTCCTGCAATGGGACAAAGACGACTGTGCGGCCATCGGTTTGGTGAAGTTCGATCTACTCGGGCTGGGTATGCTCTCGGCGCTGCATTACGCGAAAGACCTGGTGGCCGAACACAAAGACCTCGAGGTCGATCTGGCCCGCCTCGACCTCTCCGAGCCGGCGGTGTACGAGATGCTGCAGCGCGCCGATTCCGTCGGGGTGTTCCAGGTGGAGTCGCGCGCACAGATGGCCACGCTGCCGCGGCTGCGGCCGCGGGTGTTCTACGACCTGGTGGTCGAGGTCGCGCTGATCCGGCCCGGGCCCATCCAGGGCGGG
The DNA here is from genome assembly GCF_026625985.1 of Mycobacterium sp. Aquia_213. NCBI lineage: Bacteria > Bacillati > Actinomycetota > Actinomycetes > Mycobacteriales > Mycobacteriaceae > Mycobacterium > Mycobacterium sp. Aquia_213. The sequence goes on along the minus strand of NZ_CP113116.1, from coordinate 4,837,559 downwards.
TCGGTGCACCCCTACATCCGGCGGCGCAATGGCATCGACCCGGTCGTCTACGACCACCCGTCCATGGAATCGGCATTGCGAAAGACGCTGGGAGTGCCGCTTTTCCAGGAGCAGCTGATGCAACTCGCGGTCGACTGCGCCGGCTTTTCCGCCGCCGAGGCCGACCAGTTGCGCCGCGCCATGGGGTCCAAGCGTTCGACCGAACGAATGCAACGGCTGCGCGGCCGGTTCTACGACGGCATGCGCGAATTGCACGGCGCCACCGACGAGGTGATCGACCGGACCTACGAAAAGCTGGAGGCCTTCGCCAATTTCGGTTTTCCGGAAAGCCATGCGCTGTCCTTCGCGTCGCTGGTGTTCTACTCGTCGTGGTTCAAGCTGCATCACCCGGCCGCGTTCTGCGCCGCGCTGCTGCGTGCGCAGCCGATGGGTTTCTATTCACCGCAGTCGCTGGTGGCCGATGCGCGCCGGCATGGCGTGCTGGTGCACGGCCCGGACGTCAACGCCAGCCTGGCGCACGCCACTCTCGAGAACGCCGGAGTCGAGGTTCGCCTCGGGCTGGGCGCCGTCCGTCATATCGGCGACGACCTCGCCGAGCAACTGGTCGAAGAGCGAAAAGCCAACGGCGCGTTCGTGTCTCTGCTGGATCTGACCACCCGGCTGCAGCTCTCCGTGCCGCAGACCGAAGCGCTGGCGACGGCCGGGGCGCTGGGCTGCTTCGGGACGTCGCGGCGCGAGGCGCTGTGGGCGGCCGGGGCCGCGGCCACCCAACGGCCGGACCGGCTACCCGGCGTGGGGTCGTCGTCGCACATCCCGGCCCTGCCCGGAATGAGCGAGCTGGAGTTGGCCGCCGCCGACGTGTGGGCCACCGGCATCTCCCCGGACAGCTACCCGACCCAGTTTCTGCGGGCCGACCTGAACGCGATGGGGGTGGTGCCCGCCGAAGAGCTGCTCGGCGTGCCCGACGGCGATCGCGTGCTGATCGCCGGCGCGGTGACCCATCGGCAGCGCCCCGCGACGGCGCAGGGGGTGACGTTCATCAACCTCGAGGACGAGACCGGGATGGTCAACGTGCTCTGCACGCCAGGGGTGTGGGCGCGACACCGCAAACTGGCGAACACCGCATCGGCGCTGCTGATCCGCGGTCAGGTCCAAAATGCCAGCGGCGCAGTCACGGTCGTCGCCGAGCGGTTGGGCCGCATCAGCCTTTCGGTGGGCTCGAAGTCCCGCGATTTCCGCTAGCGGCTTCGCCGAACATGTTGTCACGGCGAGATTTCCGCCAATTTTTCGCAACCAGTTCACGCTCGGCCGACGATGTCGCGTCGTAAGCTATTGTCTCATCGTCGCAGCTCAACGTGTTTAGGGAGTCGAAATGAAATTCAAGCTTCCGCGCCACGGCGCTGCGATATTGGGTTGTGCTGCGGCGGTTGTTCTTTCTCCTGCCGTTGCCAGCGCTGATCCGCCTGACCCACACCAGCCGGACATGACGAAGGGCTTCTGCCCGGGTGGTCGATGGGGCTACGGCAATTTGGCGGTATGCGACGGAGAGAAGTACCCCGACGGGTCGTTTTGGCACCAGTGGATGAAAACCTGGATGGTCGGCCCCCAGTTCTACTACGACTGCGTCGGTGGCGACGAACCTCTCCCGGGCCCGCCCCCGCCCGGTGGCTGCGGCGGGGCGATTCCGCCCGACCAGCCGGGCCCGCCGCCCCCAACCTGACGCTCGCGAGAAGAAAAGAGGGAACGTGTCGGAAAAGGTTTGGTTTCTCACCGGAGCGTCTCGTGGGTTTGGCCTCGAGATCGCCCGCAAGATCCTGGCTCAGGGCGACCGGGTGGTAGCGACCGCGCGGCGCGCGGAGCAGATTCTCACCCACCTCCCCGACGCCGGCGACGCGTTGCTGCCCATCGACCTCGATGTCACCAACGCCGATCAAGCCGCCCGGGCCGTCCAGTCGGCGGTCGATACGTTCGGCCGGATCGACGTGCTGGTGAACAACGCCGGACGTGGTCTGCTCGGCGCCGTCGAAGAGGCGTCCGACGCCGCGGTCCGGGCCGTCTACGAGGTCAACGTGTTCGGCACCCTGACCATGCAACGGGCGGTGCTGCCGATCATGCGCCGGCAGCGCTCCGGCCACATCATCAACCTCAGCTCGGTCGGCGGACTGCTCGGCTCGCCCGGGTGGGGCGTCTACTGCTCGACCAAATTCGCGCTGGAGGGGTTCAGCGAAGCACTGGCCAAAGAGGTCAAGCCGCTGGGCATCTGGGTCACCATCGTCGAACCCGGCTACTTCCGCACCGACTTCCTCGACGCCTCCAGCCTGGACACCGAAGCGACCGTCATCGCCGACTACGAAGCCACCGCCGGGGCCATGCGCGCCCACGCCGCGGACGTCAACCACGCCCAGCCCGGCGACCCGATCAAGGCCGCCGCGGCCATCGTCGACATCGCCGCGGCCGCCGAGCCGCCGGTGCACCTGCTGCTGGGCACCGACTGCGTCGCCGCGGTGGAGGCCAAGATCGAAGACCTCAAGGCCGACATCGATGCGTGGCGGACGCTCTCGATATCGACCGACCTAGGCTCGGGTGCATGACCCTCAATCTGTCCGTTGACGAAGTCCTGTCCACCACCCGCTCGGTGCGCAAACGCCTCGACTTCGACAAGCCGGTCGGCCGCGAAGTGCTCACGGAATGCCTCGATCTGGCGCTGCAGGCGCCCACCGGTTCCAATGCGCAGGGCTGGCAATGGGTGTTCGTCGAAGACGCCGACAAGAAGAAGGCCATCGCCGACATCTACCTCGAGCACGCCAGGCCCTACCTCAATGCGCCCAAGCCCGCATACGCCGACGGCGACACCCGCGGCGAGCGGATGCCCAAGGTCGTCAGCTCGGCGATGTACCTCGCCGAGCACATGCACGAGGTGCCGGTGCTGATGATCCCGTGCATCGCCGGCCGCGAAGACTCGTCGCAGCTCGGTGGCGTCTCGTTCTGGGCGTCGCTGTTCCCCGCGGTGTGGAGCTTTTGCCTGGCGCTGCGCGCCCGCGGGCTGGGCTCCTGCTGGACGACGCTGCACCTGCTCGGTGACGGCGAACGCAGGGCGGCCGACATCCTCGGCATTCCCTACGAGAAGTACAGCCAGGGCGGGCTGTTCCCGATCGCCTACACGAAGGGCACCGACTTCAAGCCGGCCAAGCGGCTGCCCGCCGAGACCCTGACGCACTGGAACACCTGGTAGTCAGGGCTGTAGCGGCCAGACCTCGACGACCCCGTGTGCCATCGCGCACGGGGTCTGGCTCACCCGCTCGATCGCCTCGTCGAGATTCTCGGCCTCGATCACCGCGAACCCAGCGATCGGCAACGTCGCCCGCAGGAAGGGCCCCGGCTCGACCCGCACCCCGGCGCCGTCCGGATTGCGTACCTGGACGGGGCCGCCCGCGCGGCCGATACGGGCGCCGGACGCGCTGAGTTCGTCGTCGCGGGCGTGCGCGACCCGTTTGCGGTCGTCGCTCAACCGGTGATAACCAGCCTCGTCGCCGTAACCGATCGTGATGAAGGTGGGCATATCAATGCTGACTCGCGCAGCGCCCGGGACTCATCGCTACACCGCGCCGGGGTAGCCGTGCTGGCGCCAGGCCTCGTAGATCGCGATCGCCGCGGCGTTCGCCAGGTTCAGCGAACGCCGGCCCGCCAGCATCGGGATGCGGACCTGCCGGGTGATGTGGCCGTCGGCCAGGGTTTCCGCGTCCAGCCCGTCGGGTTCCGGCCCGAACATCAACACATCGCCGGGTTGATAGGCGACGTCGGCGAACGGCGTCGGCGCATGCGCGGTGAACGCGAACACCCGCGCCGGCATCAGCACATCCCATGCGTCTTGCAGCGTCGCGTGCACCGTGACCGAGGCCAGGTCGTGGTAGTCCAATCCGGCGCGGCGCACCTTGGGTTCGGACAGGTCGAAGCCCATCGGCTCGACCAGATGCAATTCGGCGCCGGTGGCCGCGGCCGTCCGGATGGCGTTGCCGGTATTCGGCGGGATCCGCGGCGACACGAACATCAGCCGGAACACGGCAGACTCCTTTCTTGTTGAGCCGGGCATGACGGATCAAGTACAGCTCAGCACGACCGAATGGGTGCGCGAGCAGACCGAGCAGATTCTGCAGCAGGGCACCACCGACGGCGTCGAGATCCTGGACCGGCCCGTCGTCCTGTTCACGGTGACCGGCGCGAAGAGTGGCCTCAAGCGGTACGTGCCGCTGATGCGGGTGGAAAAGGGCGGACGCTACGCGATGGTCGGCTCCATCGGAGGAGCCCCAAAGCACCCGACCTGGTACCACAACGTGAAGGCCAACCCGAATGTGACGGTGCAGGACGGCGACAAGGTCTTCGAGATGACAGCACGCGAAGTCCACGGTGTCGAACGAGACGAGTGGTGGCAGACGGCGATCGACGCCTACCCGGTCTACACCGAGTTGCAGTCGCGGACGGAAAGGCAGATCCCGATCTTCGTCCTGGAATGATGGTCGACATGGTCGAGCAGAGCATCTGGATGCAGAAGGTTGCCGCCGATCCCGGGCATTCCGACTGGTACATCGAGCGTTTCCGGGCCATGGCCCGCGCCGGCGACGATCTCGTCGGCGAGGCGCGCCTGGTGGACGCCATGGTGCCGCGCGGCGCCCACGTCCTCGACGCCGGCTGCGGCCCCGGACGGGTGGGCGGGTATCTGGCGACGGTCGGTCACCGGGTGGTCGGCGTCGACGTCGACCCGGCGTTGATCGCGGCGGCCGAGCAGGACTTCCCCGGGCCGCAGTGGCTCGTCGGCGACCTCGCCGAGCTGGACCTGCCCGCGCGCGGCATCGCCGAACCGTTCGACGTGATCGTGTCCGCCGGCAACGTGATGGCGTTTCTTGCCCCGAGCACCCGCGGCCAGGTGCTGGGTCGGCTGCGTGCCCACGTCGCCGCCGACGGTCGAGCGGTGATCGGCTTCGGCGCCGGCCGCGACTATGCGTTCGCTCAGTTTCTGAGCGACTCGGCGGCGGCCGGATTCGCGCCCGATCTGCTGCTGTCCAGCTGGGATCTGCGACCGTTCACCGACGACTCCGACTTCCTCGTCGCTATCCTTCGGCCCGCGTAGGCATTTCGCGCCACGGGCTGTTTGCCAGACGTGCCTGCCGGTGTGTGCGAGCACCTTGGGGGTGGCTGTCTACTCAGTAACGATTGTGGTGACCCGGGCCGCAGGCTGGCATACTCGTCGAATTGCCACGCGTTTACCGCTCGCGCGTCGTGGCGCGGGGGGAGCGGAATAAAAGCAGGAAGTTCATGAGCCTCTCGTTTCTTTCGATGCGCAGTGTCGGCGCAGCGGCTGGTCACTCGGCCGCAACCACATGACCATGTTCAACCGCCCGGCTACCCCGGTCGAGGCGGCGCCCACCGAGTTCGCCGAAGTCCGCGCGACCGCGGCGGCCCCGGCGAAACGTCCGCCGGCCTGGTCGCCGAGTAACTGGCCGGTCGGGTGGAAGGTGCTGGCGATCGTGCTGGTCCCGCTGATGCTGGCGGCGATTTTCGGCGGGCTGCGCGTCAACACCGCTATGTCGAGTTCCAGCGGCTTGCGGTTGGCCGCCGCGCGCGCCGACTTGCTGCCGGCGCTCACCAAATACATGTCGGCATTGGACGTCGCACTGTTGGCGAACTCCACCGGGCGCGACGTCGAGGGCGCGAAGAAGAACTACGAGGCCCGCAAGGGCGAGTTGCAGACGCGGTTGTCGGACACCGACGTCACACCCGATGTCCGGTCGGGGGTGAGCACCCTGCTGGGCGGCGGCCAATCGCTGCTGGACAAGGTGGCCGACAACAGCATTGGTTTGCGGGACCGGGTCACCACGTATGCGCCGCTGCTGTTGACCGCCGAGGATGTCATCAACGCGTCGGTGCGGGTGGACGACGAGCAGATCCGCGCGCAGGCACAGGGTTTGAGCCGGGCCGTCGGGGCACGCGGCCAGATGACGATGCAGGAGATCTTGGTGACCCGCGGCGCCGACCTGCCCGAGCCGCAGTTGCGCACCTCGATGATGACCCTGGCCGGCACCGAACCGTCGACGCTGTTCGGGATGAGCCAGGTGCTCGGCGTGGGCTCGCCCGACGCCAAGACGCTGCAGCAGCAAATGGTGACCCGGATGGCGATCATGTCGGATCCGGCCAGCGTGCTGGTCGACAACCCGGACCTGCTGCGCTCGATCCAGACCACCGACGGGATCGCCGAACAGGTCATCAGCGACGCAACCACCTCGGTGACCAAGTCGGTGCAAACCCAGGCCAACGATCGGCGCAACGCCGCGATCGTCGACGGCGTCGCGGTGCTGGCCGCCATCGTGATCGCACTGATCATCGTCTTGCTGATGGCGCGTGCGCTGGTAATGCCGCTGCGAGTGCTGCGCGACGGCGCGCTCAAGGTCGCCCACACCGATCTCGAGGAGGAGATCGCCCGCGTCAAAGCCGGTGAGGCCGAACCGATTCCGGCCCCGCTGCCGGTGTACACCACCGAGGAGATCGGCCAGGTCGCGCATGCGGTGGACGAGCTGCACACCCAGGCGCTGCTGCTGGCCGGCGACGAGGCGCGACTGCGATTGCTGGTCAACGACATGTTCGAGACCATGTCGCGGCGCAGCCGCTCGCTGGTCGACCAGCAGTTGTCGTTGATCGACCGGCTGGAGCGCAACGAAGAGGACCCCGACCGCCTCGACAGCCTGTTCCGGCTGGATCACCTGGCCGCCCGGCTGCGCCGCAACAGCGCCAACCTGCTGGTGCTCGCCGGCGCCCAGCTGGCCCGCGACCAGCGCGAGCCGGTCGGACTGTCGACCGTGATCAGCGCGGCCGTCTCCGAGGTCGAGGATTACCGCCGGGTCGAGTTGGGCCAGCTGCCCGACTGCATGCTGATCGGCGCGGCCGCCGGTGGTGCCATTCATCTGTTCGCCGAGCTGATCGATAACGCCCTGCGCTACTCGCCGCCGTCGACGTATGCCCGGATCTCCGGGGCACGCGGCGGCGACGGGGGTGTGGTGCTGCGGATCGCCGACTCCGGGTTGGGCATGAACGACTCCGATCGGCGGATGGCCAACATGCGCCTGCAGGCCGGCGGCGAGGTCACCCCCGACAATGCCCGCCACATGGGGCTTTTCGTGGTCGGCCGGATCGCCGCCCGGCACGGCATCCGGGTCGGGCTGCGCGGTCCGGCGCCCGACGAGGCGGGCACCGGCACGACCGCCGAGATCTACCTGCCGCCGGCGACGCTGGAGGGCTTCCACGGCGGCCCCGCCGAAGTCCCGGTGGAGCCGCGCGAACGGATCCGCGCGGTCTCGTCGCCGAGCGCCAAGCTGGCCAGTGCGATGCCGGACGGCGTGAACGGCGTGACGCGGCAACGCCCCGTCGCGGCCGTCAACGGCTCGGCCGAGGCTCCGCCGATCTCGTTGTTGCCGCGCCGCAGCCCCGGCTCCAGCGGCATCACCGACGTTCCCGCGGCGCCCGCCGCGCAGCAGCTACCCAAGCGTCGGCGTGAGCTGGCCACTCCGTCGTGGGAGAACCAGAACCAACCCCGGCCCACGCCGGCACCACCGCCGCCAGCCGCGAAGCCGGCCCCGAGGCCAACCCCGACGGTGTCGGACACCTCGGCATTCTTCGCCGCGCGGCCGCGGGGGACCGGCGCCGTGCCCCCCGCCCCGGCTGCCCCGCCCCAGGTCCCCGCGGTTGGCCCGTCGAAGGAAGACGTGATCTATCGGCGGATGCTCACCGAGATGATGGGCGACCCGCATGACCTGGTCAACAGCCCGGACCTGGATTGGCAGTCGGTGTGGGACCGCGGCTGGTCGCTGGCCGCCGAGGCCGAGGACAAGCCGATCGAGGAGCGCACCGCCGCCCACGGCCTGCCGGTCCGCACGCCAGGAGCCCGGCTGGTGCCGGGAGCGGCCAACGGCGTGGGTGTCGCCGACCAGCAGCACCGGAGCCAGGACGACGAAGAATCCCTCGTAGGATCGAACGGCGGACTCCATGCGGCCCGCGACCCCGAGGCGGTTCGCGCCTCGTTCAGCAACCACTTCGGCGGTGTGCGCAGCGGACGGTCGCACGCCCGCCACTCGAGCCAAGGACCCGACGAGCAATGACGTCTGCAGGCAACTCACTGGATTGGCTGGTGACGAAGTTCGCCCGCGAGGTCCCCGGGGTGGCGCATGCGCTGCTGGTGTCCGTCGACGGTCTGCCCATCGCCGCCAGCGAGCGGTTGCCCCGCGAACGAGCCGACCAACTGGCCGCGGTGTCCTCGGGGCTGGCCAGCCTCGCGAACGGTGCCGCGCAGCTGTTCGACGGCGGACAGGTGCTGCAGTCGGTGGTCGAGATGCAGAACGGCTACCTGTTGTTGATGCGGGTCGGCGACGGGTCGCACCTGGCGACGCTGGCCGAGACGTCCTGCGATATCGGCCAGATCGGATACGAGATGGCGATCCTTGTCGAACGGGTGGGCGGCGTCGTGCAGTCCACCCGCCGTTCTGCTAGTCGCTCGTGAGCCGCGATGGACAAACGCGAACCCGGGCCGCCCGCACGTGAGGCGAGCCTGGTCCGCCCGTACACCCTGACCGCCGGGCGGACGAACGCAGGCGTCGACATCCCGCTGGAAGCGCCGGTTCAGACGTTGCAGGCCGGACGAGCTCACCGCTGGCCGGCCGACGATGCGAGAGGCAAGATCGTCCGGCTGTGCGTCAAAAGCCCGTCCGTCGCCGAGATTTCGGCCCGGCTCAACCTGCCGATCGGTGTCACGCGCGTCCTGGTCGGCGATCTGGTCCTGTCCGGTTACCTTCGGGTGCATAGAACGTTGACCGAGCAGTCGACCCGTGATGAGCGCCACGAACTCATAGGAAGGACCCTGCGTGGCCTTAAAGCACTCTGACTCCGGCGCCACCGCCTCGACGAAGATCGTCGTCGCCGGTGGGTTCGGCGCCGGCAAGACCACGTTCGTCGGGGCGGTCTCGGAGATCATGCCGCTGCGCACCGAGGAGATCGTCACCGACGCCTCGGCCGGCGTCGACATGCTCGAGGCCACGCCCAACAAGCGGACGACCACGGTGGCGATGGACTTCGGCCGGATCACGCTGGACCGCGACCTGGTGCTCTACCTGTTCGGCACACCGGGCCAGCGGCGGTTCTGGTTCATGTGGGACGACCTGGTGCGCGGCGCCATCGGGGCGATCGTCCTGGTCGACTCCCGCCGGCTGCAGGACAGCTTCGCCGCGGTCGATTTCTTCGAGCACCGCAACCTGCCGTTCCTGATCGCGGTCAACCAATTCGACGGTGCGCCAAGGTATCCCGTTGGTGCGATACGCGAAGCGCTGGCCCTGTCCCCGCACATTCCGGTGATCAACGTCGACGCCAGGGATCGCCGGTCGGCGACCGACGCGCTGATCGCGGTCAGCGAGTACGCGTTGCAGAGCCTGACGGCTTGACCGCCTCGCTGCAGTGGGCCGATTGCGAGTTCACCGGCCGCGATTTCCGCGACGAGGACCTCGGCCGGTTGTGTACCGAGCGGGTCGTGTTCAGCGAATGTGATTTCAGCGGCGTCAACCTGGCCGAGTCGCAGCACCGCGGATCCGCCTTCCGCAACTGTAAGTTCGAGCGAACAACGTTGTGGCACAGCACATTTGCGCAGTGCAGCATGCTGGGATCGGTCTTCGTGCAGTGCCGGCTGCGGCCGATCACGTTCGACGAGGTGGATTTCACGCTCGCGGTGCTCGGCGGCAACGACCTGCGCGGCGTCGACCTGAGCGGTTGCCGGCTGCGGGAGACCAGCCTGGTGGAGGCCGATCTGCGTAAGGCCGTGCTGCGCGGCGCCGACCTGTCCGGGGCGCGGACCGTCGGCACCCGGCTCGACGACGCCGACCTGCGCGGCGCGACGGTGGATCCGGCGCTGTGGCGCACCGCCACCCTCACGGGTGTGCGGGTCGACGTTCCGCAGGCGATGGCGTTCGCACTGGCGCACGGGCTGCGCCTGGACGCCGCGTCCGACTAGCGCCGCAGCCGGATGCGCCACCAGACGATGGCGGAGTAGATCACCGACAGCGCGCCGAGCATCCCCATGTCGAGCAGCCACGCGCTGTCCGTGTGCGCCCAGTGACTGTCCTTCGGGCCGATCGGCACCAGCGCCCGCAGATTCACCGTGGCCGCCGACGCCGCATAGCCCCAGCGCGACGGCATCAGCCAGGACAGCTGGTCGAGGAAGATCCGGCCGGTCACCGGAATCAGCCCACCGGCGAGCACCAGCTGCAGCATCAGCGACACCACCAGCAGCGGCATGATCTGCTCGTTGGAACGGGCGATCGACGACAACAGCAAGCCGAGAATCGCCGAGGCCACGCACGTCGCGGCGACGGTGACGAACAGCTCCAGACTGGCATTACCGAGCAGCAGCGCCGGCTGTTTGGGCGCTCCCTTACCGATCAGCACGATGCCGGTCGCGATCGCCGCCTGGACGATCGCGAACGCGCAGAACACCGTGATCTTGGCACCCAGGTAGGCACCGGTGGACAGGCCCACCGCCTGCTCGCGCTGGAAGATCGGGCGTTCGCCGATCAGATCGCGGATCGTCAACGCGGTACCCATGAAGACCGCGGCGATCGACATCAGCGTCAGGATCTGGGCGGCTTCGTCGGGCGTCTCGCTGTTCGGGTCGGCGACGCCGAAGCCGGTGTTGCCCGGAACCGTCAGCGATAGCGCACCCAGAATGAACGGCAACAACGCCAGGAAGGCGAAGTAGGCGCGATCGGAGATGATCAGCCGAATCTGGCGCCGCGCGATCGTGGAGAACTGGCGCAGCACGCTGGTGCGCGCCGGGGCGCCCAGCTCGGCCGGTGTCTCCGCCCGGGTGGGTAGCGCACGTTCCTGCCGTTCCAGGAACCGGCGGTTGGCCTCGTCGGGGTCGGCGCCGACCTTCGCGAAGATCTGGGCCCAGTTGGTGGTGCCCATGGAGTCGCCGATCTGGCCGGGCGGGCCCAGGAACGCGATCTTGCCGCCGGGCGCCATCAGCAGCACCTGATCGCAGACGTCGAGATAGGTCAGCGAGTGCGTGACGACCAGCACGACGCGACCGGCATCGGCGAGCTGGCGCAGCATCGTCATGACCTGCAGGTCCAGCGCCGGGTCCAGCCCCGAGGTCGGCTCGTCGAGGATCAGCAGCGACGGCCCGGTGAGCAGCTCCAGGGCCACCGACGCGCGTTTGCGCTGCCCGCCGGAGAGCTTGTCGACCCGGGTCTCGGCATGCGCGGTCAGTCCCAGCTCGTCGAGGACCTGCGCCACGACCTGGTCGCGGTCGGCCTTGCTGGTGTCGGGGGGCAGCCGCAGTTCGGCCGCATAACCCAGCGCCTGGTTGACGGTCAGCTGGCGGTGCACGACGTCGTCCTGGGGGACCATCCCGATCCTGCTGCGCAGCGTGGCGTACGCGGTGTGGATGTTGTGGCCCTCGAAGGTGACCGCCCCGGCGGTGGGGGTGGTGTATCCGGCGATCAGCCGCGACAGCGTCGACTTGCCGGCACCGGACCCGCCGATGATCGCGGTCAGGGTGCCGGGCCTGGCCGTCATCGAGATCTGTTGCAGCAGATCCTTGCCGTTGATCGCGAAGCCGACCTCGCGCACCTCCAGGCCGCCGGTGCTGGTCGCCGCTTCCAGGCGGCGGGCCAGCATGCCGGCGGTGAACACCAGGTCGACGTTGCCGATCGTGACCACGTCGCCCTCGGCGAGCAGGGCCTGCCCGACCCGTACCCCGTTGACGAACGTTCCGTTGATGCTGTTCGCGTCGCGGATCTCGATGCCGGCCGATGTCGGCTCCAAGAACGCATGATGGCGCGAGGCCAACACGTCGTGGATGACGATGTCGTTGTCGAGTTCGCGACCGATCCAGGCGGTGCCCCCGGGCCGTCCTTGCGCAGCCGATTCGGGTCCGACGACCTTCATCACCCTGGTCGGAAACTGCGACATGTCGGTGCCCGCGGGTTGCGCCACCCGAGTCGCATCGTTCGGGACGGCCCGGGTGGTGACGGTCGGCGCGACGATCGGCACGGCGGTGGTGTGCAGCGCGTCGGTGGGCCGGTCCTGGTAGCCGCGCGGCGGCGGGACGGTCGGGACCGCCTGCGACGTCGGCGGCAGCACGCCGACGTTCCCGCGGTGATGTCCGACCGCGAAGACGATCGGCGGGCCATCGGGGGCGCCGAGATTGACGGCCTGGCCGTCGCGGATGTCGATCATCGGCACCCGGCGTCCGTCGACGAAGATGCCGTTGCGCGAATTGTTGTCGACCGCAACCCATCTGCCGTGATCGAAGCGCAGCAACAGGTGTGCGCGGGTAACGAGCGGATGCGCCACGCGCAGGTCTGCGCGCACGTCGCTGCCGACGATGACGTCGCCGCCGGGGGCGAAACTGACCTCCGATCGGTTGGACCGAACAGTCAGTACCGATTGCGCAGGGACATTCATCAGTTCAGCGTCGTTTCAGCCGGATCTTCCACCAGATGATCGCGCTATAGCTTATGCACAGCACTCCGAGCATTGCCATATCGAACAGCCATGCGCTCTTGGTGTGATTCCAGTGCTGGTCTTTCGGGTCGGTCGGGCCGGGGATCAGTCGGTGAGTGTCGATCGTGGACGCCGACGCCGCGAAGCCCCATCGGGCGGGCGTGACCCACGACAGCTGGTCCAGCACGGCCCGGTTGGTCACCCAGATCATGCCGCCGGAGAACACCAGCTGGCTCATGATCGACACCACCAGCATCGGCATGATCTGGTCCTGGGATTGGGCCAGCGCCGACAGCGCCATGCCGAGCAGCGCCGCACCCACGCACGTCGCGGCCACGGTGACGAACAGCTCGAAGTCGACGTTGCCCAGGATCACGGCATTGGAGATCGGTTGGCCCCACCCGATCACGGAGATGGCCGTGGCGATCGCGGCCTGAACGATCGCGAACGTCGAGAAGACAACGATTTTCGCGCCCATATACGCGGCCGTCGACAGGCCGACCGCCTGTTCTCGCTTGAAGATCGGACGTTCGCCGATCAGGTCGCGGATCGTCAGCGCGGTACCCATGAACACCGCGCCGACGTTGAGCATCACCAGAATCTGGTCGGGCTGAGCGGGATTGTTGCCGAGCGGATCGGACATGCCGTACCCGCTGTTGCCGCGCACGGTCAGCGTCAGGATGCCGATCAGGAATGGCAACAGCGCCAGGAACACCGTGTAGCCGCGGTCGGAGATGACCAGCCGGATCTGGCGGCGCGCGATCGTGGAGAACTGGCGCAGCACGTCGGCATGTACCGGTTCGCCCAAGTCGGCGGCCGGGCTGTGTTCGGCCGGTACCTGCGGCAGCTGCTGCTGGTTTTCCTCCCGGAAGCGGCGGTTGGCCTCGTCGGGGTCGGCACCCACCTTGGCGAAGATGTCGGCCCAGTTGGTGGTGCCCATCGCCGCGCCGATCTGGCTGGGCGGGCCGAGAAACGCCGTCTTGCCGCCGGGGGCAACCAGCAGCAGCTGATCGCAGACGTCGAGGTAGGACACCGAGTGGGTGACGACCAGCACCACGCGACCGGCGTCGGCCAGCTGGCGCAGCATCATCATCACCTGACGGTCCAGCGCCGGGTCCAGACCGGTGGTCGGCTCGTCGAGCAGCAGCAGCGACGGGCCGGTCAGCAGTTCCAGGGCCACCGAGGCACGCTTGCGCTGCCCGCCGGAGAGCTTGTCGACGCGGGTGTCGGCGTGCTTGGTCAGCTCGAGTTCCTCGAGCACCTGGGCCACGACCTGCTCGCGGTCGGCCTTGCTGGTGTCGGGCGGCAGCCGCAGCTCGGCCGCATATCCCAGCGCCTGGTTGACCGTCAGCTGGCGGTGCACGACGTCGTCCTGCGGGACCATCCCGATCCTGCTGCGCAGCGACGCGTACTCGGTGTGGATGTTGTGGCCCTCGAAGGTCACCGTGCCTGATGTGGGGCTGGTGTATCCGGCGATCAGCCGCGACAGCGTGGTTTTGCCGGCGCCCGACCCGCCGATGATCGCGGTCAGCGTGCCGGGGCGCGCGGTCAGCGAGATGTGGTCGAGCAGCTGCTTTTTGCCCTGTTCGACGGTGAAGCAGACCGAGTTCACCTCGAGGCCGCCGGTGCGCGTCGCCGCCTCGGTGCGCCGGACCAGGGTGTCGCGGGTGAAGACGAGGTCGACGTTTCCGATCGTGACGACGTCGCCCTCGGTCAGCACCGCCGAGCCGACGCGGACGCCGTTGACGAAGGTCCCGTTGACGCTGTGCGCGTCGCGGATCTCGGTGCCGAGCGGCGTCTGGGTCAAGAACGCGTGATGGCGCGAGGCCAGGACGTCCTGGATCACGATGTCGTTGTCGGTGGCGCGCCCGATCGTGAGCGAGCCGGACGGCTTTTGCAACGCGCCCGACCGGGACGGCAACAACGCCTGGAACATCTTGGTCGCCAGGTTCGACACCTCGGGCGGTTTGACCTCGGCGACGGGCGCCATCTGTGTCCGCGGCGACTGCATGGGTCCGACCGGCGCGGACAGCGGCGGCTGCGGCGGATAGTTGGGCGGGGCGTTGTTGGGATACGCGGGCGGTCGAGCCACCGACGTCGGATACACGGGTTGCCCCGGCGGCCCCGGACGCTGGGTCGGCGCACCGGGCTGCGGTCGCGGCGGTGGGGGCGCCGCGCTCCAAGCGGTCGCGCGCCCGGGCGGCGGTCCGGGAGGAGCGGCCAGCGGAGGGCCCGGCTGCCCCGACGCCTGTGACGAAGGCCACGCCATCCCGGCGGCCTGAGCCCCCGCCGGGATGCCCATCGACTCGGTCCGCGGCGGACGCCCGGCCATTCCTTGGTGGCGGCCGACCTCGAAGGTCAGCAGCGGGCCGTCCGGGTTTCCGATGTTGACGCTCTGACCGTCATGGATATCGACGACCGGCACTTTGCGGCCGTTGGCGAAAGTGCCGTTGAGCGAACCGTTGTCGATCGCCAGCCATCGGCCTTGGTCGAAGCGCAGCAACAGATGGGCGCGCGAAATCAGCGGATGCGTGATGCGCATATCGGCCCGGAGATCGCGCCCCACCACCACGTCGTGACCTGCCGCAAAGGTGCGTTCCGACCCTTCATACCGAACGGTCAACGTCGGCGGGGCTGGTGAATTCATCGCCACAACTCTAGCTCGTGGGCCTATTTCACCATCCGCACCAACGCGGCACGTCGGGCGTGTTATGCCCGCGCAATCACAGGTTGTCCGGCGCTCCGGTGACCACGCAGCGGGTGCGGGTGTAGATCGTGGGCATGCATCGATTGCAGTGCGTACACGCCGAATGGACGCTGTGTTGGTCGCCGTCGGCCGCAAGTCGATTGATCAGATCCGGCTCGGCCAGCAGCGCCCGGGCCATCGCGACGAACTCGAATCCCTCGGCCATCGCGAGGTCCATCGTCTCCCGGTTGGTGATGCCGCCGAGCAGGATCAGCGGCATCTTCAGTTCAGCCCGAAACAGCTTGGCGTCACGCAGCAGATAGGCCTCGCGGTAAGGGTATTCGCGCAGGAACTTCGTGCCCGTCATGCGCATGCCCCAGCTCAGCGGCGGCTTGAAGGCCCCGGCGAACTCCTTGAGCGGGGCGTCGCCGCGAAACAGATACATCGGGTTGACCAGCGAGCTGCCGGCGGTGAGTTCGATCGCGTCCAGGCCGCCGTCTTCTTCCAGCCATTTGGCGGTGATCAGCGACTCTTCGGTGTTGATGGCACCGCGCACGCCGTCGGCCATATTGAGCTTGGCGGTGACCGCGATCGGCGTTCCTTCTTTGTCCACCGCCCGTCGCACGGCCAGCACCATGCCGCGGGCGACCTTGGCCCGGTTCTCCAGCGATCCACCGAACTCGTCGTCGCGACGGTTGATCAGCGGCGACAGGAACGAACTGGCGAAATAGTTGTGGCCCAAATGAATTTCGACGGCGTCGAAGCCGGCCTCCATGGCGAACCGGGCCGCGTTGGCGTGCGCGGCGATCACGTCGTCGATGTCGTCGCGGGTTGCCTTGCGGGCGAACCGCATTCCGATCGGGTTGAAGAACCGCACCGGTGCCAGTGCCTTGGCCTTGTTGGACTTGGCATTCGCGACCGGACCGGCGTGGCCGATCTGCGCGCTGATCGCCGCGCCTTCGGCGTGGATCGCGTCGGTGAGCCGGCGCAGCCCGGGCACCGCCTCGGGGCGCATCCAGAGTCCGTTGCCCTCGGTGCGTCCGCCTTGCGAGACGGCGCAATAGGCGACGGTCGTCATGCCGACCCCGCCGGCGGCCGGCGCCCGGTGGTACTCGATCAGGTCGTCGCTCACCAGAGCGCCGGGCGTGCGTGCTTCGAACGTCGCGGACTTGATGGTCCGGTTGCGCAGCGTGATCGGTCCGAGCTTTGCTGGGCTGAATACGTCCGGAATCTGGGGCTGGTCAGATGCCATGCGAGGAGCCTAAACCTCCGGCATGGAAGACTGTGAGACGTGGGCGCAATCACTCTGGACGGCAAGGCCACCCGTGACGAGATCTTCGTCGACCTCAAGGAACGCGTTGCGGCACTGACCGCGGCGGGGCGTACGCCCGGGCTGGCCACGATCCTCGTCGGTGACGATCCGGGCTCGCAGGCCTACGTGCGCGGCAAGCACTCCGACTGCGCGAAGGTGGGCATCACCTCGATCCGTCGCGACCTGCCCGCCGACATCTCCACCGCGAAGCTGAACGAGACGATCGACGAGCTGAACGCCAACCCCGAGTGCACCGGCTACATCGTGCAGTTGCCGCTGCCCAAGCATCTCGACGAGAACGCCGCGCTGGAGCGCATCGATCCCGCCAAGGACGCCGACGGCCTGCACCCGACGAACCTGGGCCGGTTGGTGCTCAACAACCCGGCCCCGCTGCCGTGCACCCCGCGCGGCATCGTGCACCTGCTGCGCCGCTACGACGTCGAGATCGCCGGTGCGCACGTGGTGGTCATCGGCCGCGGTGTCACGGTCGGCCGGCCATTGGGTCTGCTGCTGACGCGCCGGTCGGAGAACGCGACGGTGACGTTGTGCCACACCGGAACTCGCGACCTGCCGGCGTTGACGAAACAGGCCGACATCATCGTTGCCGCCGTCGGCGTGCCACATCTGCTGACCGCCGACATGGTGCGCCCGGGCGCCGCGGTGCTCGACGTCGGCGTCAGTCGGGTGGACGACAAGCTCACCGGCGACGTGCATCCCGACGTGTGGGAGGTCGCCGGGCATGTGTCGCCGAACCCCGGCGGCATCGGCCCACTGACCCGGGCATTTCTGCTGACGAACGTGGTCGAGCTGGCCGAGCGGCAATGAGTTTGGCGAAGACCGCAGCCAAAGCCCAGTGGCCGATCCTGCTGGTCGGGCTGATCTTCGTGACGGCTTTCGCGTTGGTGGGAGCCAACTTCTGGCGTCGTGGTGCCCTGCTGATCGGTATCGCCGTCGGCGTCGCCGCGGTGTTGCGGTTGGTGCTATCGGACGATCGCGCCGGCCTTTTGGTGGTGCGCAGCAAGGGTATTGACTTCTTGACGACCGCGACCGTTGGGGCCGCGATGGTCTATATCGCCTGGACCATCGATCCGCTTGGCACGGGCTAGATCCCCGGGCCGGTAATCTGCGGCAGGTTGGGCATCGCGCCTTGCACATTCGGCATGCCGCCGGGCATGTTCGGCATCGCGCCCGGCATATTCGGGAAACCGCCGGGCATGCCAGGCATAGCGCCCGGCATGTTCGGCATACCGCCGGGCATGCCAGGCATGCCGCCGGGCATGTTGGGCATGTTGCCGTTGGCCAGGTTCGTCATTACCTGCGGGCAGTACGACTGAATTGCGATCGTGGTGAACATCTGAGCCATCCGCGGTGACATACCCTGGCGTCTGATGCTCGTCACGGCCCCGGCGAAGCTGCCGCCGGGCTGGGCCAGCATCGGGCAGACCGATTCGCCGACGGCCATCGCGTTTCCCGGCTGGCCGAAGTCGATGCCGGCGTGGTTCAACGCGTCGATGAAGTTGTCGTCGGCGTTGGCGTCCGCCTCGGCCGGCGGTGACCCAAAGGCCGCGGCGACGGCGAGCAGCCCGGCCACCGCGGTCAGCAAGCGAATGGGCAGGGGCTGATGGCGAAACGTCCAGACCCAACCATGCGCAGCAGCAACTGCTTTCATTGACAGCTTCCCCATCTGTCGCGGAGCGCTCTGAAGGCGCTCAAATCACACTACGAAGACTGATCTATGGCAGTCACATTTACGACACGGGAAGATCAAGGTTTGCACACTATGCGTTTCATGAGCGCGATGCTTCCGAGACATCGGTTATCGCGCGGAAAGTGTTACGCGCGAGCGGGGATCGAGTGCCGGCCAATCGAGGCCACACTGTGATCCGACACGTGCCGCGACGCGGGGCGGTCCAATGCGAAATGGTTGAGAATCCGGCCTATGGATCATGGCATCTCGCGCCAGACATTTCTTCGCGGTGCCGTTTCGATGTTCGCGACGGGCGCGGTGCTCGGAACCACGCGGGCTGCCGCCGACCCCGGCGCCGCCGGCGCCGGCTGGAACGGCTTGGCATCCACCATCGGTGGCAGTGTCCTGCTGCCGGCCAGCGGCGCCCAATTCGCTTCGAGCAAACAGGTATTCAACTCGTTCTACAACAACTCCAGCCCTGCGGCGGTCGTCACGGTTTCCTCGCAGGCCGACGTCCAGAAGGCGGTCGCATTCGCGACGGCGAACAAGCTCAAGATCGCACCGCGCGGCGGTGGGCATTCCTACATCGGCGCATCGAGCGCCAACGGCACGATGGTGCTTGACCTGCGCGGGCTTCCCGGCGGGGCGACGCTCGACGGCGGCAACGTCACGGTCACCCCGGCAACGAATCTGTGGGCGGTACACCAGGCCTGCGCCGGCGCCGGTCGCGGCGTCCCGACGGGAAGTTGCCCCACCGTCGGTGTGGCGGGGCTGACACTCGGCGGGGGGATCGGAGCCGATTCCCGGCATGCCGGATTGGCTTGCGACGCACTGCAGTCAGCCACGGTGGTGCTTCCCAGCGGCGACGTGGTCACCGCATCCGCCAGCGATCATCCGGACCTGTTCTGGGCACTTCGCGGCGGGGGTGGCGGCAATTTCGGGGTGACGACGTCGATGACCTTCGCGACCTTTCCGACCGGCGACACCGACATCGTCCGGCTCGAATTCGCCCCGTCGTCGGCCGTCCAGGTCCTCGTCGGCTGGCAGAACTGGCTGAACGGGGCTGACCGGAATGCTTGGGCCATGGTCGATCTCGCGGTCGGCTCGGCGCAGCCCGACTGCCATATTCTGGCGACCTGCCCGGCCGGCGGTGCGGCGGGGATGGCCGACGCGATCAAGGCCGCGGTCGGTTTGCAGCCCAGCGCGGTGACCAACAAGACGATGAACCGCATGGACCTGGTGACGTATCTGGCCGGTGGCAGTTCGACATCGGCACCGCGGGGCTTCGTGGCCGGATCCGATGTTATCCCCACGCTGAATTCCGCTGCGGCCCATGCCATTGCCACCGCGATCGGGCAATGGCCCGCCTCCGGCGGGCAAGCTTCGTTGCTGGTGGATCCGCTCGGTGGAGCGATCGCCGACGTGGGCCCGGGGGACTCGGCATTTCCGTGGCGCAAGCAGTCCGCGGTGCTGCAGTGGTACGTCGAGCCCGCCGCCAACCAGGTTGCCGCCGCAACTCAATGGCTGAGCGCTGCTCACCAAGCGGTACAACAGTTTTCGGTCGGCGGGTATGTCAACTACCTGGAGCCCAACAGCTCGGCGTCGCGCTACTTCGGCTCGAATCTGTCGCGGCTGACGTCCGTGCGGCAAAAGTTTGACCCCAACCAGATCATGTTCTCCGGCCTGAAATTCTGAGAGTTGCTTCGGATCCTCTTGGGTGTCTTTTTGCCCGCCTCTGAGCGACAATCGGTGCGTTTTAGGATTGCCGAAATAACTTGCGCCACAGCAGTTTCAGGAGTCACAAGGCGGGGTTTTTTGTCGGTGGGTGGGTTTAGTTTCGGGGTATGAGTTCCGGTGTCATCGCAGACGGTGAGGTTGCTACGGCGGTCTTCGATGCCCTGGATGAGGCGCTGGAGGCCGCGCTGGGGTTGGACACGGCGATGCTGTGCAGCCGGGAGCGGCTGGCATTGTAGCGGCGCTACGAGCGGGCGCGGCGGCGCCTGGACGCTGGTGAACATCCGCTGATC
This sequence comes from Mycobacterium sp. Aquia_213, assembly GCF_026625985.1. Taxonomy (NCBI): domain Bacteria; kingdom Bacillati; phylum Actinomycetota; class Actinomycetes; order Mycobacteriales; family Mycobacteriaceae; genus Mycobacterium; species Mycobacterium sp. Aquia_213. The sequence continues at coordinate 4,817,313 of NZ_CP113116.1, read as the reverse complement.
AATCAGCTGGCGCAGGAGGCCACCCCGCAGGAACTGGGGGGCAGGCTGTCGCATGCGATCGCCGATGCGACATTGATCAGCCGCGCCGAAGCCGGCCGGCGGGTGCGCGACGCTGCTGATCTGGGTGCGCGGCGCGCGCTCACGGGGGAACCGTTGGCGCCGGTGCTTTCGGCGACCGCCGCGGCGCAGCGGGCGGGGAAGCTGGGCCGAGAGCATGTGGCGGTGATTCGGCGCGTCTACCACCAATTACCGGGCTGGATCGACGTCGATACCCGCGCGCACGCCGAGGCCGACCTGGCGCGGCTGGCCACCCAGTACCGGCCCGATCAACTCGCTGGCTTCGCCGAGCACCTGGCCGATTGCCTCAACCCCGACGGTTCGTTTAGCGACGACGACCGCGCACATCGCCGCGGTGTCACGTTGGGTAAGCAGCAGGCCGACGGCATGTCCGCCTTGACCGGCTGGCTCACCCCCGAAGCCCGCGCCACCCTCGAGGCCGTACTGGCCAAACTCGCCGCCCCCGGCATGTGCAACCCGTCCGACCAAACCCCCTGCACCGACGGCACACCCAGCCAGGACGCCATCGACCACGACCCCCGCAGCGCGGCCCAACGCAACCACGACGGCCTCAACGCCGCGCTGCGCGCGCTGCTGGCCTCCGGTGAACTGGGTCAACACAATGGCTTACCGGCCTCGATCATCGTGTCCACCACCCTGGCCGAACTCGAGACCGCCGCCGGGAACGGCCTTACCGGCGGGGGCACCCGGTTGCCGATCAGCGACGTGATCCGGCTGGCCCTGGGGGCACCTCCCGCTTGCGGGGGACACGCGCACCACTACCTGGCCGTGTTCGACAACGGCAAGGCCGTGGCGCTGCAGCACACCAAACGCCTGGCCTCACCCGGACAACGAATCGTCTTGTACGCCAAAGACCGTGGCTGCTCAGCACCCGGCTGCACCGTGCCCGGCTACCTCTGCGAAGTGCACCACATCACCGACTACGCCCACTGCCACAGCACCGACATCGACAACCTCACCCTGGCCTGCGGCACCCACCACCGACTGCTCCAACCCCGCGGCTGGACCACCCGAAAACGCGCCAACGGCGACACCCAATGGATCCCCCCACCCCACCTCGACCGCGGCCAACCCCGGATCAACACCTTCCACCACCCAGAGAGACTGCTGTGCGACTCGGACGAAGCGGAGGAGTAGCCGTCAACACTTCGGAAGCCATCGCCGTCGCGACATCGCGCGGATAGGTGCGGCGGGCCAGGCACAACAGCAGGCCCGCGGCGACGATCAGCATGACCAGCATGATCAGGAAGGTATCGCCCAACGCGCTTGGCGTGCCGCCCATCGCGGTGGACACCGCGCCGAATGCGAGCGGCGCCAATCCCGTTGATATCGACACCAGGGTGCTGCGGACTGCCTCGGCCGTGCCCCACAGCCGCGAATGCACGATGTCCAGCCTTGCCGCGTTCAGCGGCGCGTTTACCCCGCCCATTGCGGTCCCGGCGAGGAACGCGAATGTCAGTGCGAGCAAAAGGTTGTCGGCGAGCAGCGTGGGAAGAATGAACACCGCCGCGGCGAGAAAAGCCGCTCCGCCCACCATGATTCGCGCGTTGATGTGACCCCGGTTCGTCAGCCAGTCGGCGATGCGTCCGGTGGTGAGCACACCGGTCAGCGCACCGACGCCGAGGACGGCGATCAGCATGGTAGCCACCGACTGGCCGATCTGAAACCGGCCGCACAGCAGCGCGACGCCGAAGGTGCTCAACCCGGTGGAGAAGAAGTAGCCGAACGAGGATGCCGCAATCAGAACGACATTGGTACGGATCGAGAGCACCCAACGTAGTTCCCGCCAGACCGAGCTGCGCCGTGAATCGGCGGTCGTGTCGCAGGGGCGGCCGCCGCGCAGCGGTTCACGAAGCAGCGTCACCACCGCGACGCTGAGGATGAACCCCACCGCGGCCAGCCAGCCGAAGCCCAGCCGCCAGCTGACGGCGCCGAGTTCGCCCGCGACCAGCAACCCGATCGCCGTACAGGTACCTTCGCCGGCGAGGACGAACCCGTACACACGGCCGCGCTCGGCAGGCCTGAAGTAATCACCGACCAGCGACGCCACCACGGGACCGGAGACCGCGATCCCGGCACCAAGGGCCACCCGGCAGGCCAGCAGCCAGCCGTAGTTCGGGCTGGCCGCGCTCAACGCCATTGCCGCCGAACACACCAGCAGCGCTATCCACAGCAGGCGAACCCGTACGGTGCGATCGGCGAGTGGTCCGGCCAGTAGCGTGGCGAGAGCACCCACGCCGGTTGACACGGTAACCAGTAGCCCAACCTGAATGTTGTTGATGTGCAATGACTGCGTGAGCGGAACAACCAGTGCTCCCACGGTGCCGGCGTCGGCGCTTTGCAGCCCAACCACCAAAGCGAGCAGCACGATTGGCTTCCACCGCTGGCGATCCGCAGCTTTCGCGGCCGGATACTCCTGTACCGCGGAGGCGTACTCTGCGGCCGTCGGCACGAGCCCAAGATACCCTGCGCGACAGCATCTTTAGCTGCGAGAACGGAGCGATTCGCCCCGCTAGCGCAACGTTAAGATTCAATTCCCTTGCTGGATATCGCGGGTCGACGGTGCATTCACATCACAGGCCGAGCAGGCGGTTTCGCTGCTCGTTGAATTGCTCATTGGTCAACAGGCCTTCGTCGCGCAATCGGGCGAAATCACGAATTTCGGCCGCAATTCCCGTCACCACGGTGCGCGGCTCGCCGTCGGCGACCGCGTCTTCATCCCCGACCCTGCGCGCCGCGGCGCTGGCCGGCTGCAGCCCGACCGGGTCTTTGCCGCGTTGCTCACGGCCTTTCGCGCCGAAACCCTCGCGGATTGCACGTCCGGCCGTGCCGGCCAGGGCCATCTCCCCGAACGAACCTTCCAAACTGGGCGCCATCGCCTGCGCTGCGTTGCCGGCCGGCGCGGCCGGTAAGGCCAGGGCGATCGGGCGCACCGCCGGTGTCGACGCGGCCCAGGTGGGCGGCACTGACAGCGAGCCGACCGTGTTCGCCTGGCCTAACCCCGCGGCCACCCTCGTCGACACAAAGTTCGTGCCGGCCCCCGGCGCCGACGGTGGAGAGGTTTCCGACACGGCCGCCGACGGGACCCCCGTGGCGTCCCACCCGGAAACGATGTCATCGGTGTGTAAACCGGTCTGGGCGCCGACGAGGTCGATCGGCAGCGATATCGCGCCCAGCGGAGCCAGCGGGGCGTCGACTCCGTAGGCAATGGCGTCGGCGCCGAGATCGAGGGCGTCACGCGGCGACGACACACCGAGTGCATTCGTCACGCCGCTCACCGCGTCTGACACCGAGGAAGCCGGGTCGGAGACACTCGAGACCGTGCTCTGCGTAATCCCGGCCGCCCCACCCTGATTGGTGTTCTGCTGTGGTGCGGTGAACGGCGTGAGCTGTGTGGCCGCCGCCGTGGAGCCCGAGTAGCCGCACATCGCGGTGGCATCCTGGGCCCACATCTCGCCGTACTCGGCTTCGGTGGCCGCGATCGCTGGGGTGTTCTGCCCCAACACATTTGTGGCAATCAACGACGCCAGCAGGCTACGGTTGGCCGCAACCACCGGAGGCGGGACCGTCGCGGCGAAGGCTTCCTCGTAGGCGGCGGCCGCCGCCGTGGCCTGGGTGGCGGTCTGCTCGGCTTGCGCGGCGGTACGGCTCAGCCACGTCACATATGAGGATGCGGCGGCTGCCATCGACGCCGATGAGGGTCCCAGCCACGGACCCGCGGTGAGCCCGGAAACCACCGATTCGTAGGAGTTCGCCGTCGAATGCAGTTCTGCCGCAAGCATTTCCCAGGCCTCCGCGGCGGCGAGCATCGGTCCCGAACCCGGCCCGGCGTAGATGCGGCCGGAATTGACTTCAGGCGGAAGTGTCGCGAATTCCATTACTCGTCACGCCTGGGCACGTTTTCGGTCGGAAGCCGATCCTTCATGGTCGGCGGAATGCATGTGCAGGCCGGTAGCGAACTGGACGGGGATTGGCGATTCATCTCGTAGTCCTCGTCCGGGCATTGGTCATCGGCTGTATCGCTGTCGGGTCGCGACGGCTGTCCCTTCCGCAGGGTGGCCAGCAGCTCACGGTATGGGCCGACGAGATAGACCGTGTCACCGGCGCTGAGTCGGGCGTCGCGGCGCGGGTGCAGCTGAACCGGGGCATCCTCCCGGGTGATCGCGATGACCCGGGTTTGGGTGGACACCTCGAACATCTGCAGGCCGTCAACACCAGCTTCAATGGGTTCCCCGCGCTGGCCAGTTTCGTTGCCGAGGACCGGTTCTTGCCGCGCCCGCTGACGAAACGCGGTCATCGCCTGGTGTTCTCCAACGGCATCATCGTCCTCACCGCGCTGGCCGTGACCCTGCTCATTATCACCGAAGCGAAAGTGACCGCGTTGGTTCCGTTTTTCGCGATCGGTGTGTTCACCGGATTCGCGATGGCCGGCTTCGGTATGGCCAAACACCATCGGACCCATCGCGGGCCGGGCTGGCAGCGCAGCATGCTCGTGAACCTGTCGGCGGGGGTCTCGTCGACGATCGTGGTGGGAATCTTCGCGGTGGCCAAGTTCACCGAAGGCGCGTGGCTGATCGTCGTCATCTTCCCGCTGCTGGTGTGGGGCCTGATTCGGCTCAACCAGAAATACCGCGCCGAGGCAGCCGTTTTGGAGATGTCGCACACGGAAATCCCTGACCTGGAACGGCATCCGCGACTGCAGGTGCTGGTGTTCGTCGACACGATCGACCTCGCCGAGGTCGAGGCCGTGCGCCTGGGATACGGGCTGCATGCCGACGAACTCACCGCGGTGCACTTCGTCATCGATGTCGATCGTGCGACGCGGCTGCGCGAGCGTTGGGAGCGCTTCGAACACGACACCGCGCTGTGGTTGATCAACTGCCCGGATCGTCACTTGGGCCGGGCCGCGCACGAGCTGGTCTGGCGAGTGCTCACCGACCATCCGGACAGCAGGGTGACGGTGCTGTTACCGCGCCGAACCTACGCTCCGCTACTCGGCCGGCTGCTGCACGATCGCACCGCGGACAAGATGGCCCGCGCGGTCAGCCGGATCCGGGGTGCGACCGCCATCATCGTGCCCTACGACATCGAATCGCGGATTGCCCGAATTGCGCCCGACGGTCTCGAGTCCGCGACCGCGAAAGTGGTTGCCGACAAAGAAGTTAGCTTCGTCGGCGACTGACATCACCGACTATGCGGCCGGCAATGCGGCCTTGATGGCCGCGTCCTGCTTCCGCGCGACATCCAGAACGAAGTCCGGTTTCAGCGGATCATTGCCCGGGTTGAAGAACTCGATTTGAGCGAAGACCCTGCCCTCGCTGAAGACCACCCTCGCTCTTTGCTTGAGTGCCGCGTCCAAGCCGTTGGTTCCCAAAGCCATCGCTCCGCCGGTTCCCACGTCCGCCGGAGTCACCGTTCCGCCGGCAAGTGTGAACCCCATGTCTGGGTTAGCGATGTACGGCGCGACCTGATCGTGCTCCTGTGTCGCCCCGGCCGCGTCGGGGTAGATGTGCAGCGAGACGTCGACTTCATGAGCCGAGCCATCAATCGTGGTCGGGCCGCTGCCAAACTTGCCGAGAATTCCCGTCGGGTCGGTAAGCGGCCTCGTCGACACCAGTGCAAAGTTTTCGCCCGGCACGACGATATCGGCGGGCTTGATCAGCAAATTGCTGTAATCCGAAGGCTGGGCGCCGCTGTTCGATGTCGATGGGGCCGACGATGGCGACGCGGAGGAGGTCGACGTCGATGACGACGTTGTCGACGATGGGCTTGACGACTTGTTGCTTGCGCAACCGGTGCCCGCCACGCCGGATAAAAGGATGCTCGCCCCCAAGCCGATTGCCACCGCTGATGCCTTGATTTTTCGCTCCTTCGACGGATGCTCGCCAGTAGATGCCGCGAATTGGCCGGTAATGCCCGACGAACCCGCTGTTCAACCGCCCAGCGTCGCGCGGATGCACACCGTGACATACGGCATGGCCAGGCCCGTTGAATTCGCCAGCGCCGGATGGGTGGCCAGCAGTTCGCGCACCTGGTCGAGGGTCTGCGTGCGGACCTCGGCCGGCGAGGTGATGCAGTAGCTGCGCGAGGCCACCAGATCGATCAACGCTTGCGGCGTAAGGTAATTCGTCCATTCGACTTGATGGCGTTGACGCTCGCCGAAGGGCGGTGGCAGCGTCACGTCGAAACGGCGGCCGTCGCCGTCGCTGCCGATGATCTGACCGAGCTCGCGCACCCAGCCGAGCCGCTCGTCGCGGGTGTTCCACACCAGGCCGAGGCGCCCGCCGGGCCGCAGCACCCGGGCCACCTCGGGAATCGCGCGTTCCGGGTCCACCCAGTGCCACGCCTGGGCTACCAGCACGGCGTCAACGCTGTTGTCCTCCAACGGAATCTCTTCGGCGGTGCCCAGCACCGCGCGGGTTTCCGGCAGCGAGGCGCTGAGCACTTCGAGCATGTCCGGAATCGGGTCCACAGCCACGACGTCGAGGCCGCGTTCCACCAGCCGGGTGGTCAGCTTGCCGGTACCCGCACCCAGGTCGAGCACCTGGCGCGCGCCCCGGGGCAACAGCCAGTCGATCGCCTCGGGTGGATACGACGGGCGGCCACGCTCATAGGCTGCGGCCGCCGAACCGAACGACAGGGACTGTTCGTGCCGAGCGCGGGTCACCGGCGACACGCGCCTTCGCTCGCGGCCAAATCCAGTGTCTCGCGGATCAATTCGCCCACCGCCTCGGTTTCCACCAGAAAGCCGTCATGTCCGCAGATGGAGTCGACAACCGCGAGCCCGGTGCAGCCGGGCAGCAACTCGGCCATCTCCTGCTGCAAGCGCAGCGGGTAGAGCCGGTCGGAGGTGATGCCGCCGACCACCGCCGGTACCGGGCACCTGCGCAACGCTTTCTTGACCCCGCCGCGGCCGCGGCCGACGTCGTGGCTGTTCAGCGTCTCGGTCAGGATCACGTAACTGCCGGCATCGAAGCGGGCCAGGATCTTGTCGCCCTGGTGTTCCAGGTAGCTCTGCACCGCGTAGCGCCCGCCGTCCGACGGATCCTCGTCGCTCTGGCTGTCGTTGCCGAACCTGTTGTCGAGCTCGAGCTCGCCGCGGTAAGTCAGATGGGCGAAGCGCCGGGCGATCGCCAGTCCGGCATCCGGCATGCGCCCGGTGTCGTGGTAATCGCCGCCCTGCCAATTCGGGTCGGCCTTGATCGCCGCGATCTGAGTCGTCTGAGTGCCGATCTGGTCGGCGGTGGCACGCGCCCCGACCGCCAGCAGCAGTCCGGCCCGAACCCGCTCGGGGTGGCCGACCATCCATTCCAAAGCCCGTGCGCCGCCCATGGATCCGCCAACTACAGCGGCGACCTGGTTTATTCCCAGCGCGTCGAGCGCGGCGATGTCCGCCTCCACCTGGTCGCGCACGGTGATCAGCGGAAACCGGGAGCCCCATGGCTTTCCGTCGCGGGCAAGCGAACTCGGCCCGGTGGAGCCACGGCAACCGCCCAGCACGTTGGTGGCCACCGCGCACCAGCGGTTGGTGTCTATCGGTGCGCCCGGGCCGGCGATTCCGTCCCACCAGCCGGGCGTGGGGTGCCCCGGCCCGGCCGGGCCGGTGATGTGGGAATCGCCGGTGAGAGCGTGCAGCACCACCACGACGTTGTCGCGCGTGGGGGACAGCTCGCCCCAGCGCTGCACGGCAATACAGACGTTGTCGATGACGGCGCCGCTTTCGGTGGTCAGCGAGCCGATATCGACCAGGCCAACCTCGCCTTCGGCGGGCAACGTTTGCGTGGGGACGTCGGAGATCGTCATGTCAGAAGCCCTAAAAAGCCGCCACGGCCTGCGGGTCTGAGCTTTTGGGGACGGCGGCGAACCCGAGCTCGAGGTCGGCCAGGATGTCGTCGATGTTCTCGATGCCGACGGCCAGCCGCACCAGGCCCGGCGTGACGCCGGTGCTCAGCTGCTCGGCCGGGCTCAGCTGGGCGTGGGTGGTCGACGCCGGGTGGATCACCAGCGATCGCACGTCGCCGATGTTGGCGACGTGGCTGTGCAGTTGCAGCGCGTTCACGAACGCCTTGCCGGCCTCGATACCGCCGGCCAGCTCGAACGCCAGCACCGCGCCGGTTCCCTTGGGGGCCAACTTCTTTGCCCGCTCGTGCCACGGCGAGCTGGGCAGCCCCGCGTAGTTGACCGACACCACGCCGGCGTGCCCCTCGAGGAATTCCGCGACCCGTTGTGCGTTGGCGACGTGCCGCTCGATCCGCAGGCTCAGCGTCTCCAGGCCCTGGGCCACCAGGAACGCGTTGAACGGTGAGGCGGCAGAGCCGAAGTCGCGCAGCAGCTGCACGCGCGCCTTCAGCGCGAACGCCGGCGGTCCCAGCTCGGCGAACACCACGCCGTGGTAGCTCGGATCGGGCGTGGTGAACCCGGGGAAGCGGCCCTGCGTCCAGTCGAAGGTGCCGCCGTCGACGATGACCCCGGCGATCGCGGAGCCGTGCCCGCCCAGGTACTTCGTCGCGGAGTGCACCACGATGTCGGCGCCCTGCGTGAACGGCTGGATCAGGTAGGGCGTGGCAATGGTGTTGTCGACGATCAGCGGTACGCCGTTGGCGTGCGCCACCCCGGCGACGCCCGGGGTGTCCAGGATGTCGATCTGCGGGTTGGAGATCGTCTCGCCGAAGAAGGCCTTGGTGTTGGGCCGCACGGCGGCCTGCCACGAGTCCAGATCGTCGGGATCCTCGACGAAGCTGACCTCGATACCGAGCTTGGCCAGCGAATAGTGGAACAAGTTGTACGTGCCACCGTAGAGGCGCGGACTGGACACAATGTGATCCCCGACACCCGCGAGGTTCAATATGGCGAATGTCTCAGCGGCCTGTCCGGAGCTGAGGAACAGGGCGGCGACGCCGCCTTCCAGCGCGGCGATCCGCTGTTCGACGACGTCGGTGGTCGGGTTGCCGATCCGGGTGTAGATGTTGCCCGGGACCTCGAGCCCGAACAGGGCGGCGGCGTGGGTGGTGTCGTCGAAGACGTACGAGGTGGTCTGGTAGATCGGCAGCGCGCGTGCGTTGGTGGCCGGGTCGGGCTGCTGGCCCGCGTGAACCTGCTTGGTCTCGAACGACCAATGCGCAGCTGGATCGGTGTCGTCGTCGCTCATAGAAAGCTTCCCCTGTCTGGCTCAGGGGCCCGTCATGGCGGACCCGCGCTTGCCGGATAGCCGGTTGTGGCTACTCAACCTGGTCCTCACCCGGAGCACCCCACCGCGGTTGGAGGGTTGCCGGCCAGCAAGCCGGGGCTTAGTGCTGGCACTCATGACCAATAGAAAGATTATCTTACTGTGCCGACTGGATGCCAATGGCAGGTCGACACATGCCCAAACGCCCTTGATAACGTGGCAATGACAACGCTGAGCCCCCCAAAATCTGATCGGGAGAGGGACCGTCCGTGAGCGCCGAAAAGCCGACCGTCATTTACACGCTGACCGATGAGGCGCCGCTGCTGGCGACCTACGCGTTCCTGCCGATCGTGCGGGCCTTCGCCGAGCCGGCAGGCATCGAGATCAAGACCAGCGACATCTCGTTGGCCGCTCGGATCCTCGCCGAATTCCCCGAGCACCTGACCGAAGAGCAGCGGGTGCCGGACAACCTGGCGGAGCTGGGTCGGCTGACGAAGCTGCCCGACACCAACATCATCAAGTTGCCGAACATCAGCGCCTCGGTGCCTCAGCTGTGTGCTGCAATCAAGGAGCTGCAGGGCAAGGGATACAAGATTCCGGACTATCCGCAGAGCCCGAAGACCGACGAGGACAAGGAAATTCGCGACCGCTATTCGAAATGCCTTGGTAGCGCGGTCAACCCGGTGCTGCGCCAAGGCAACTCGGACCGTCGCGCCCCCAACGCGGTCAAGGAGTACGCGCGCAAACACCCGCACAGCATGGGGGAGTGGTCGCAGGCGTCGCGCACCCATGTCGCGACCATGAAGCACGGCGACTTCTACCACGGCGAGAAGTCGATGACGCTGGATCGCGGGCGCAGCGTGAAGATGGAGCTGGAGACCAAGGGCGGCAAGAAGATCGTGCTCAAGCCCACGGTGTCGCTGCGCGACGGCGACATCATCGACAGCATGTTCATGAGCAAGAAGGCGCTCTGCGAGTTCTACGAAGCGGAGATCGAGGACGCTTACAAGACCGGCGTGATGTTCTCGCTGCACGTCAAGGCGACGATGATGAAGGTCTCCCACCCCATCGTCTTCGGCCACGCCGTGAAGGTCTTCTACAAGGACGCCTTCGACAAGCATCAGGAGCTGTTCGACGAACTCGGCGTGAACGTCAACAACGGATTGGTGGACCTCTACAACAAGATCGAGTCGCTGCCCGCGACGCAGCACGACGAGATCATCCGCGACCTGCACGCCTGCCACGAACACCGCCCCGAGCTGGCCATGGTCGATTCGGCCAAGGGCATCAGCAACTTTCACTCGCCCAGCGACGTGATCGTGGATGCGTCAATGCCGGCGATGATCCGCGCCGGCGGCAAGATGTACGGCGCCGACGGGCGGCAGAAGGACACCAAGGCCGTCAACCCCGAGTCGACCTTCGCCCGCATCTACCAAGAGATCATCAACTTCTGTAAGACCCACGGGGCCTTCGATCCGACCACGATGGGCACCGTCCCCAACGTCGGACTGATGGCGCAGCAGGCCGAAGAGTACGGCTCGCATGACAAGACGTTCGAGGTCCCCGCGGACGGCGTCGCCAAGATCGTCGACCTCGACACCGGCGACGTGCTGCTGACGCAAGACGTGGAGGCCGGCGACATCTGGCGCATGCCCATCGTTCGGGACGAACCGATTCGCGACTGGGTCAAACTGGCCGTCACCCGGGCGCGAAACTCGGGCATGCCGGTGGTGTTCTGGCTGGACCAGGAGCGTCCGCACGAGAACGAATTGCGCAAGAAGGTCAACACTTACCTGGCCGACCACGACACCGAGGGCCTCGACATCTCGATCATGTCGCAGGAACGCGCCATGCGGCACACGATCGAGCGCGCGATGCGCGGTCAGGACACCATCGCCGCGACCGGAAACATCCTGCGCGACTACCTCACCGACCTGTTCCCGATCCTGGAGCTGGGCACCAGCGCCAAGATGCTGTCCATCGTGCCGCTGATGGCCGGCGGGGGAATGTACGAGACCGGAGCGGGCGGCTCGGCGCCCAAGCACGTCCACCAGCTGGTGGAGGAGAACCACCTGCGCTGGGATTCCCTCGGTGAATACCTGGCTCTGGGTGCATGTTTCGAAGACCTCGGCATCAAGACCGACAACGAGCGCGCCAAGATCCTGGCCAAGACGCTGGATGCCGCGATCGGAAAGCTGTTGGACAACAACAAGAGTCCGTCGCGCAAGACCGGTGAACTCGACAACCGCGGCAGCCAGTTCTACCTGGCGCTGTACTGGGCCCAGGAACTCGCCGCGCAAACCGACGACAAAGAGCTGCAAAAGCACTTCGCAGCGCTGGCCTATTCGTTGAGCAAGAACGAGGACGTCATCGTGGCCGATATGGTCCAGGTTCAGGGCGAGACGGTCGACATCGGCGGCTACTATCAGCCCGACAGCGAGAAGACGACTGCAGTGATGCGGCCGAGCAAGAAGTTCAACAAAGCGTTGGCGGCTTCGCAGGACTAACGTCGCGAGGAGGGTCGGTCTGGGATGTCGAACGAACCCAAGATCAAAGTCAAAGGACCCGTTGTCGAACTCGACGGTGACGAGATGACCCGGGTCATCTGGAAGCTGATCAAGGACCTGCTGATCCTGCCGCACCTCGACATCAACCTGGACTACTACGACCTGGGCATCGAGCACCGCGACCGCACCGACGACCAGGTGACGATCGACGCGGCGTATGCCATCAAGAAGCACGGTGTGGGCGTCAAGTGCGCGACGATCACCCCCGACGAGGCACGCGTCGCAGAGTTCAACCTGAAAAAGATGTGGCTCTCGCCGAACGGGACTATCCGAAACATCCTGGGCGGCACCATCTTCCGCGAGCCAATTGTGATCTCGAACGTGCCCCGGCTGGTTCCGGGCTGGACCAAACCGATCGTCATCGGCCGGCACGCCTTCGGCGACCAGTACCGGTCGACCAACTTCAAGGTCGAGAAGCCCGGCACTGTCGCAATAACTTTCACGCCCGACGACGGCAGCGAGCCGATCGTGCACGAGATGGTGTCCATGCCCGAGGACGGCGGCGTGGTGATGGGGATGTACAACTTCAAGGACTCCATCCGCGATTTCGCGCGGGCCTCGTTCGCCTACGGGCTCAACGCCAAATGGCCGGTGTACCTGTCCACCAAGAACACCATCCTCAAGGCCTACGACGGCATGTTCAAGGACGAATTCCAGCGCATCTACGACGAGGAGTTCAAGGAGCGCTTCGTTGCCGAGGGTCTGACCTACGAGCACCGGCTGATCGACGACATGGTGGCCGCCTGCCTGAAGTGGGACGGCGGCTACGTCTGGGCCTGTAAGAACTACGACGGTGACGTCCAGTCGGACACCGTCGCGCAGGGTTACGGCTCACTGGGACTGATGACCTCGGTGCTGATGACGGCCGACGGCAAGACCGTCGAGGCCGAGGCCGCGCACGGCACCGTCACCCGGCACTACCGGCAGTACCAGGCCGGTAAGCCGACGTCGACGAACCCGATCGCCTCGATCTTCGCCTGGACCCGGGGATTGCAGCACCGCGGCAAGCTGGACAACACGCCCGCGGTCATCGACTTCGCCCAGCTACTGGAAGAGGTCGTCATCGCCACGGTCGAGAGCGGGAAGATGACCAAGGACCTCGCCATTTTGATCGGACCCGATCAGAAGTGGCAGCAGAGCGAGGAGTTCCTCGGCTCGATCGCCGAAAATCTGGCGAAGGCGCTGGTCAGCTAACGTCGAGTGGGAACTCAGGACAACCTGGTTGCACACTGACCGCCCAGGTTTCACACACAGCGCGGGGTGGACGCGTAGCTCGGCGGCTTAGCTAGCCGGCGGCTCGACGACCCGAGCCGGGCGGGTGCAGTCGTCGATGAATCCGGAGATGACCTCGGCGACACGGTCCGGCGCCTCGAACATCGGCACGTGACCGACGCCCTCGAGCTCGGTGATCCGCGTTCCGCTGGGTAGGAATTCGGTGAAATGCCGGTTGAACCTGCTCGCGGGCACCACGCGATCCTTCTCGCAGAGCACCAGCTGAACCGGCACCGCGGTATTGGCCAACTTCAGCAGACCGGGATCGGTCAGCGATTTGGCGAGCAGCTGGAAGTAGGCCGGGCAGTGCGCGGCGTCATCGACGACGACGGACAGCTGGCGCTCGCTGATCCCGTCCGGCGATGCCGTCAGCGGCAGGGTGGCCAGCCGGCGGCTCAGCGGCAGCTGCAGCGTGCGCGCGCCGAACAGGCGGGCCAGCGCCAACATCGGCATGCCGGCGATGAACTTGCCGATGACCTCGAATTTGACCGGGCTCCAGCGGGTCCAGCCGCCGGCGGCACCGATGCCGGTGACGCTGCGGGCCCGGCCCCGACGCTCGAGCTCGAAGGCCACCCAGCCGCCCAGCGAGTTGCCGACGATGTGGGCGGAGTCCCAGCCCAGCTCGTCGAGCTGGCGCTCGATGTGGTCGGCCAGCACCGACGAGCTCAGCAGCCAGGTGCCGGCGTACGGTCCGCCATTGTGCCCGGCCATCGTCGGGGCGAACACCTCGAAGCGGCCGGTATCGGCCAGCTGTGGCGCCACCGGCTCCCACACCGTCTGCGACATCAGGAAGCCGTGTAGCAGCAGCACCGGCTCTCCGGAACCGAGCTGAATCGGCGCACGAGAGGTCATGCCCTCGACTTTACCCAGTACCGCCGGTACCGAAACGCGCACGGGCCGCGGGCCGCGCGCGTAAAGCCGCGCGTGAAAAGATCGGGACATCATGAGCACCGCTACCGGACCCAGCCGGATTTTCTCCGGCGTGCAGCCCACATCTGATTCGCTTCACCTCGGCAACGCCCTGGGCGCGGTCACCCAGTGGGTTGCGCTGCAGGACGACCACGACGCCTTCTTCTGCGTGGTCGATCTGCACGCGATCACCGTCGCGCAGGACCCCGAGGCGTTGCGACGCCGGACCCTGGTCACCGCCGCCCAGTACCTGGCGCTGGGGATCGATCCGGCCCGCAGCACCGTCTTCGTGCAAAGCCATGTGCCCGCCCACACTCAGTTGGCGTGGGTGCTGGGCTGCTTCACCGGCTTCGGGCAGGCGTCGCGGATGACGCAGTTCAAGGACAAGTCGCAGCGCCAGGGCACCGACTCGACCACCGTCGGGCTGTTCACCTATCCGGTGCTGCAGGCCGCCGACGTGCTGGCCTACGACACCGATCTGGTGCCCGTCGGTGAGGACCAGCGCCAGCACCTCGAGCTGGCCCGCGACATCGCGGAGCGGTTCAACAGCCGCTTCCCGGGCACGTTCGTCGTCCCGGACATGTTCATTCCGAAGGCCACCGCCAAAATCTACGATCTGGCCGACCCGACGTCGAAGATGAGCAAATCGGCGGCCACCGATACCGGCTTGATCAACCTGCTCGACGATCCGGCGTTGTCCGCCAAGAAGATTCGCTCGGCCGTGACCGACAGCGAGCGCGAGATCCGCTTTGACACCGAGGCCAAGCCCGGCGTATCGAACCTGCTGACCATCCAATCGGCGGTCA